>CAWHBV010000010.1:0-227113 GCA_963827635.1 uncultured bacterium | reverse complement strand
ATTCCGCCCAGCCGAGCGTTTCCTTGACCAGGTCGTCATAGCCCCGTTTCGGCGAGGTCATTCGTTCGATGACATCGGCCCGAAACGCGGCCCGTCGATAGCCAGGATCACCGGTTCGACTTGTCGGGCAACCGATTCAGTAATTCCGCCACCGCTCTCTGCAGCTGCCGATCGATCCCGGCGCCCGTTTCCTCCGGCCGATTGAGAACCTCGATGTCGGGCAAGATGCCCTCGTTCTCGATCGTCCCCTTGCCCTCCGCCGGGTAAACGAGGACGCCGCCGTCGATGAGGCGCATGCCTCCCGTGGAGGCCAGGCGGCCCGCCGTCCGCCGGCCGATGACAGGCCCGATGTCCCACTGGCGGAAGATGGCCGCGAACGTCTCCCCGCTCGATTCGACGCTCTCGTTGATCAGACAGGCCTTGATGCCGCAGAATACCGGATCGGGTTCGGAGATCGAGGCCTTCCCGTGCGGAAGCGAAGACCGGAAGATCATCTTGCGGTTCAGCCGCTCGAGCATCCAAACAGGCGTATACCCGCCGCTGTTGAACCGGATGTCCAGGATCAGGCCTTCCTTATGGAGCTCGGCGGGGGCTTGACGGAAGAACGCCGCGATCCCCGAGGTATAGGTGTCGGGAAGGTGGAGGTACCCGATCCGGCCCCCGCTCTCTTTGTCCACCGCCTCCCGGTTTCGCGAGACCCAATCGGCATAGCGGAGAAGATCGCCCTCGCGTTCCGAGTAGGCCGCCGGCCTCACGGTCAGGCGCCGGGCGCCTTCCGGCGTCGGAAGGGAATTTATCGTAAGGACGACGTCCCGGCCCGCTTTGTCGATCAGGAAGGCATCGGGATTGACGCCTTCTTTCAGAGGATTCCCATCGATCGCCAGGAGATAGTCCCCTTCCCGGGCATTCAGCCCCGGGAAAGCCAGGGGGCCGGTCGCATCGCGGTCCCCGCTACGTCCCCGATAGACTCGCGCGATCCGATAGAGGCGCGAATCCGGATCCATCATCAGGTCGACGCCGAGCAGCCCGTGATCGCGATCGATCCGGTTCGGGAAGTCTCCTCCGGAGATCTCCAGATGGCTGTGGCCGATTTCGGCGAACATCTCTTCCAGGAGATGATTGAGCTCCTGGCGCGAAGCCACATGCGGGAGCAGGACTTCGTACTTCTGTCTGACGGCCGGCCAATCGACGCCGCGCATCCGCTCGTCGTAGAAGAAGTCCCTTACGATGCGCCAGGCCTCCCGGAAGATCTGGGCCCATTCCTGCCGGCGATCGAGGCTCAAGCGCAGTCCGGAAAGGTCCAATCGGCCGTCGCCGGGGTTCCGCCCCGCTTTGAGGTCGAGAACGCCGATCCCGCTATCCCCCCGGTAGGCGGCCGTCGCCGAACGGGCGGCCGGGACCAGGAAGAAGGCGTCGCGGCTGAGGACCGTCTCTGTCTTCGAGGCCTGATCGAACAGCTTGAAGCACGCGTCCCCGCGGGCCGGGGACGAGCTGTAGATCAACCCGCCCGCGACGGCCCGCAGGGATCCATACGAGGAATCCGGAACGGGCAAGGCCACGGCCCGGTCGGCCAGCCCTTCGACATCGATCCGCAGCGGCGCTGACCCGGCCGTTCCGGCGGCGGGTTCGGCGCTCTCCATGCCCGGGGCAAAGGGCGACATCGCCTCCCGCCCGAGGGTGGCCGCCACGATCGTCGAAGGATCGATGAGATGATGCTCTCCGTCCCAGAAGGAATCTTCCACGTTGACGCGGACGTCGGATATCCAATACAGATACCGGCCATCGGTATCGAATTGCGGGTTCGAGGCGTTCACGGACCCGTCGGTCACGCGGAACGCCCTATCCTGGTCGAGGGAATAGAGATAGACCGAACCGAGCCAATTGGGGTTGCCGAGCGTATACGCCAGCCAGCGGCTGTCGGGAGACCAGGCGGCCGTGGCGAAAGGCACGGAACCCTGATAGGCGTTGAAGAAGACCTGTTTAGCGGCGCCGGTCTCGAGGTCGAGGATATTATACGCGGCCCGATGATCGGCGAAGCCGATCTTGCGGCCGTCGGGAGACCAGCTGATGGCGCCGATCCTCCCGGCCTTGCAGCGGCTGACCTGTTCCGCCTCCCGATCCCCCTCGTCCCAACCGATGTAGATCTGATCCTCTCCCGTGGCATCGGAGACGAAGGCGTAACGCCCCCCTTGGGGATCCCATTGCGGGTAGCGATCATAAGCGCCGGACGACCGGGTCAGGTTCCGGGTCAGGTCCCGGCCAGGCTCCAGGAGGAACAAGTCCCCCCGTGCGCTGAGGATGACCTTCCGGCCGTCGGGTGACAAAGCGGGAGCTCCGGAGACAAAGCTCTCGACGTTGATCTCTGTCGTCATCGGGAGGCTCTGGGACTCGGGGATCTCGACCCTGACCCGGCGCATGGTCCCTGTGTGGATGTCGAGGAGATGGAGCCGCCCCCCGTTCTCGAAGACGATCCGGTCCCCGCCCCGGCTCGGCCAGCGGACCGGCCATTCCTTGAAACCGGTCAACGGCCGGGACGTCCCCGCCCCGAGATCGCGCACCCACAGATTGGGCGCGCGATCATCCCCTCTGTCGCTGACGAAGTAGACGCGGTTCCCAGTCCAGATCGGATAGCTGTTCGAGGACCCGTCGGCGATGATCCGGTCCGATGTCCGCGAGGCGAAGTCATAAGTCCAGATCTCGGGCGCGGCTCCGCCGCGATATCCCTTGACGGGCAGATCGACGCGGGTCGGGCAGAAAGCGACCTTGTCGCCGGCGTCGTTGAAGCCGGCCAGATCGGCTTCCGGCAGCTCCAGGGCCCGGACCAGACCGCCCCCGGCCGGGACGACATGGAGACGATTGACCCGGTAGGACGCGCTGCTCGCGTTGGACCGGAAGACGATCCGTTCCCCGTCCGGATGCCAGTCGACGACCCATTCGTCGGCGGGATGGAACGTCAGCCGCCGAGGCCGGCCCCCCGACACGGGCATGATATAGATATCTTTATTCCCCTCGACTTCCGCAGTGAAGGCGATCTGCCGGCCGTTGGGGGAGAATTTCGGCAAGATCTCCTCCCCGGTGAAGTCGGTGAGCCGTTGGGCCTGGCCGCCTTCGATCGAGGAGAGGTACACATCGCCGCCGTGACAGAAGACGAGGCGGTTCCCGTGGATGTCGGGGTACCGCAGAAGCAGGTTTTCCGCCGCCGTTCCCGTCGCCGTCCCCGCCAATACCAGGCCTATCGCAAGAAACCATTTTCCAATCCCGGAAAAACGCATCCACCGACTCCTTCCGAATTCCATTCGATGACCGGCATGCGATTAGACGCCGGGAAGAGTCGGCAGGTTGTCCCGGGTTCGAAAAGAATCGCCTATTCCGCCCAGCCGAGCTTTTCCTTGACCAGGTCGTAATAGCTCCGTTTCGGCGAGGTCACGAGCTGGAGCTCGAACGGGGCCTTGCGGAGCTCGACCGTGTCGTCCCGGCCCATCGGGGCGACCCGCTGGCCGTCGAGGGTCAGGAAGACCTCCTCGCCGCCCGTCAGGAGCCGCACGGAGACGGAGGAGGTCGCCGGCACGGCCAACGGCCGGAAGGACAGCGTATGCGGGCAGATGGGCGTCACGACGATGGCCGGGACGCGGGGGTGGACGATCGGCCCTCCGGCCGAGAGCGAGTAGGCCGTCGAACCGGTCGGCGTCGAAACGATCAGGCCGTCGGACTTGACCGTGGCCACGTCCCGGCCGTCGATGCCGAGGACGAGCTCGATCATCCGGGAGACCGCGCCCTTGGTGATGACCGCGTCGTTCAGGCAGTACGAAGCGATCCCGGCCGTCCGGGCTTCGAGCAGCCAGCGCGGGCTGACGAGGCCGGCGTCGCCGGCCAGGAACCGGTCGAGCGTGGCCACGGCTTCGCTGACGGGGATCTCGGTCAGGAAGCCCAGCCGGCCGAGATTGATGCCCATGACCGGGACGCCCGCCCGGGCGGCGGCCGGAGCGACGCTGAGGAGGGTCCCGTCGCCGCCGAGGACGACGATGAAGTCCGAGGCGGCCGCGATGTCCTGCCTCCCGAGCCCGTCGGGGCGGCCGAGCCTGCGGGCGGCGGCGTCCTCGAGGACGCAGGCGATGCCGCGGCCCTCGAAGTACTCGACCACGATCTTCAGGATGCCCTCGACCGAGGGCGCGTGGGACTTGATGACGATGCCGGCTCTGCGCACGTTATTCATGGCTGACCGCCTCCTTGATCCAGGCTTCGACGAGGTCCGCGTTGAGGTCCGGGTCCCCGGGGACCCAGCGGACGAAGAATTCGACGTTCCCCTTCTGCCCGTGCGTCGAGCAGCGCATGAGCCCGGCGGGGCCGAAGCCGAGCTCCCGGGCCCCCCCGATCACGCGGGCCAGGACCGCGGCGTGGACGGACGCGTCGCGGACGACGCCCTTGCGGCCGACGTCTTTCGGGCCGGCCTCGAACTGGGGCTTGACGAGCGAGACGAGCGTCCACCCGCCCGGGACCGCCCTGAGCGCGGGGAGGATCTTCAGGACGGAGATGAACGAGACGTCCATGGTGACGATATCGGGAGGCTCGGGGAGGTCCTCCGGGACGAGCGACCGGGCGTTCTTCTCGATGGCGACGACGCGGGGGTCCTTGCTGAGCCCCCAATCCAGCTGCTTGACGTCGACGTCGACGGCGTAGACCCTCGCCGCCCCGCGCTTCAGCAGGCAATCGACGAACCCGCCGGTCGAGGCGCCGATGTCGAGCGCGATCCGGCCGCGGACGTCGACGCCGAAGCGCTCGAGGGCCTCCTCGAGCTTGAGCCCGCCGCGGCCGACGAACGGGAGGGAAGGTGCGACTTCGAGCGGCGCCTCCGCATCGACGAGCTCGCCGGCCTTCCGGACGGGGCGGCCGCCGCTCGTGACCAGGCCGGCCATGATCAGGGCCTGGGCCTTCTCCTGGCTCGGGGCCAGGCCGCGGCCGGTCAGCAGCTTGTCCGCGCGCTCTTTCATCGCCGCCTCAGGAACGGGGCGTCTTGAGAAAATCCCCGATCTGCTTCACGAGCCCGGGAACGTCGAGGCCGATCCTGGCCCGGATCTCGTCGGACTTGCCCATGGGATAGAGGCCGGCCGGCAGCCCGATCGACTTGAACCGGAGGTCGAACCGGCCTTCCCGGTCGAGGAGCTCGCGCACGGCGCTCCCCGCGCCGCCGTCGACGACGCCTTCCTCGAGGGTGACGAAGGCCCGTCCCGGACCGGCGAAGCGGAGGATCATGTCCCGGTCGAGCGGCTTGACGAAGCGCGCGTCGACCACGGCGAGCGACAGACCGTCCTTTTCCAGCCGCTCGGCGGCCTCGAGGGCCGGTTGGACCATGTGGCCGAAGGCGAACAGGACGTCCCGGCCGTCCCGGACGAGCTCGCTCTTTCCCAGGGGCAGGACCCGGAGCTCCTTATCCATGGGGACGCCCAGCCCCTTGGCCTTGGGGAACCGGACCGAGGCCGGGTGGCCGTAGGCGAGCGCCGACCAGAGCATGTGCTGGAGCTCGTTCTCGTCGCGGGGGGCCATGACGATCATGTTCGGCATCGTCCGGAGATAGGCGATGTCGTTGACGCCCTGATGGGTCGGCCCGTCGTCGGGGACGATGCCGGCCCGGTCGAGGACGAAGACGACGGGCAGGTCCATCAGGCAGACGTCGTGGTAGACCTGGTCGTAAGCCCTCTGGAGGAAGGTCGAGTAGATGGCGACGACGGGCTTGAAGCCGGAGATGGCCAGGCCCGACGCGAAGGTCACGGCGTGCTGTTCGGCGATGCCGACGTCGAAGAAGCGGTCCGGGAGCTTCTCCGAGAACTCGTGCAGGCCCGTCCCCTCGCCCATGGCCGCGGTGATGGCCAGGACCTTCTCGTCCTTCCCGGCGATCTTGATCATCGCGTCGCCGAAGACGGCCGAGAAGGAGGGCCCCCATTCCCGGCTGAGCGGCTCGCCCGTCGAGACCCGGAACGGTCCGGCGCCGTGGAACTTCTCCGGGTGCAGCCGGGCCGGCTCGTAGCCCTTGCCCTTCTGGGTCACGCACTGGATGAGGACCGGCCCGTCGTAGGTCTTGGCCGTCTCGAAGGCCTCGACGAGCGACCGGACGTTGTGGCCGTGCACGGGCCCGATGTAGCGGATGCCCAGCTCCTTGAAGACGAGCCCGGGGAAGAGGGTCTTCTTGACCAGCTCCTCCAGGGCCCGCCCGGCCTTGATCACCGGCCAGCCCAGATGCGGCACGCGCTTGAGGAGGGACTTGGCCTGGTCCTTCATCCGGATATAGCGCTGGCCCGAAACGAGATAGGAGAAGTACTTCGACCAGGCGCCGACGTTGATCGAGATGGACATCTCGTTGAAGTTCAGGACGATGATCAGGCGCTCGCGGAGGTGCCCGATCTGGTTGAGGGCCTCGAGGGCGACGCCGCCCGTCAGGCTGCCGTCGCCGACCACGGCGACGACGTGGTGCTTCTCGCCGGCCTTGTCCCGGGCGACGGCCATGCCCAGGGCGGCCGAAAGGGCCGTCGAGGCGTGCCCGGTGTTGTAGGCGTCGTGCTCGCTCTCCTCGCGGCAGGGGAAGCCGAGGATGCCGTCGCAGCGCCGCAGGCCCGCGAAGCGGTCTTTCCGGCCCGTCAGGATCTTGTGCGTGTAGCACTGGTGGCCGACGTCCCAGACGATCTTGTCCCGGGGCGAGTCGAAGGCCATGTGGAGGGCCAGGGTCAGCTCGACGACGCCCAGGTTCGAGCCGAGGTGGCCGCCGTTCTTGGCCACCGTCTCCAGGATGAGGGCGCGGATCTCCATGGCCAGGGTCGAGAGCTCGTGCGGCGTGAGCTTCCGGACGTCGGCGGGCTCGCTGACGGTGTCGAGGATCTTGGCCATGGTCGCTTTCCGGCGGGTCAGGCGCCGCCGCCGCCTTCCTCCGTCTCCCCGTCTTCGGCCTCGAAGTCTTCGGCTTTGAGGTTCCCCTTCTCGTCCTTGAGCAGGATCTCGACCTTGCGCTCGGCCTTGTCGAGCTCGCCGCGGAGGAAGCGGGACATCTTGACGCCCTTCTCGAACAGGGCCAGCGATTCGTTGAGGGAGATCCCGCCCTTTTCGAGCTTGGCCACGATCTGCTCGAGCTCGGCCAGGGCCTTTTCGAACGTCAGGTTGGTCATGATCCCTCCTTGAGGAACCGGGATTCGAGGAGCTTCTTGCGGTCGACGGACTCCACCCGGGCCCTGAACTCGCCCTTGAAGAACGAGACGTCGACGGCCTCGCCCGGGACGACGTCCTCGATCCGGTTGGCCAGGCGCAGGCCGCCTTCCTTCCAGACGAGCGTGTAGCCCTTCTTGAGGACGCCGAGCGGGCTCAGGGCGTGGAGCGCGGCCGTGAGCCGCTCCCAGGCCGCCCGGTGTTCGCCGACCGTCCGGACGAGGACGTTCCCGAGCCGTTCGGCGGCGAGCAGGGCGGCGCCCTTCTGCTCGGCGATGGCCTGGCGCTCGGACCGCAGGACGTTGCGGCCCCGCGTCTCGAGGTCGTCCACGCGCCGGGCCAGGTTGGCGAGCTTGACCTGGAAAGTTCTGGAAGATGCGGTTCCGGGCCAACCCGTCGACCTCGCCGCGGAGGTCCCGGATGCCGTAGCGGAGGAGGTCGCCCAGGCGGCGGGTCGCGGCGTCGATCCTGTCGACGAAGGCCTCCTCCGTCGCGATGACCATCTCCGCGGCCGCCGACGGGGTCGGGGCCCGGAGGTCGGCGACGAAATCGGCGATGGTGAAGTCGACCTCGTGCCCGACGGCCGAGATGACGGGGACGGGCGAGCGGGCGATGGCCCGGGCCACGGGCTCCTCGTTGAAGGCCCAGAGGTCCTCGATCGATCCGCCGCCGCGGCCGACGATGAGGACGTCCATTCCCGGCCGCGCGCCGAGCGCGTCGATGCCCTCGACGATCTCGGCGGCCGCGCCCTCGCCCTGGACCCGGGCCGGGTAGATGACGACGTGGAGCCGGGCGTAGCGCCGCTCGAGGACGCGCAGGATGTCGCGGATGGCCGCGCCCGTCGGCGAGGTGACCACCCCGATCGTCCGCGGCCGGAGCGGCAGCTTCCGCTTGCGCGTCTCGTCGAACAGGCCCTCGGCCCGGAGCTTCTCCTTGAGCTGTTCGAAGCGGAGCTGGAGGGCGCCCTTGCCCTTGGGCTCGACCTGGTCGACGTAGAGCTGGTAGTCGCCGCGCGGTTCGTAGACGCTGACCTTGCCCCGGCAGACGACCTGGAGCCCGTCCTTGAGGTCGAAGGCGATCTTGCGGGCCGTCGACTGCCACATGACGGCCTTGACGACGCTCTTCTCGTCCTTGAGGTTGAAGAAGACGTGGCCCGAGGCGGCTTTCTTGTATCCGGACACCTCGCCCTCGACCCAGACCTGGGGGAAGGCGACCTCGAGGGCCGTTTTGACGATCTCGGTGACCTCGGAGACCGTGTAGATCCGGTCCCGGATCACCAGGCCTTCATTCTTCGTGGGAGCCATCCTCCGCCAGGACCTCTCGCGTGATCGACAGGGCTTTGCCCGTCTTCGCGTCGACCTTGATGAAGACGCCGGACAGGAACAGGCCGTCGCGCGACGGCTCGAAGCGCTGCGGCCGCGAGGTCAGGAACCTCTGCAGGGCCTGCTCGCGGGCGATGCCGATGACGGCGTTCCGCCCGCCGGCCATGCCGGCGTCCGTGATGTAGGCCGTGCCCTTCGGCAGGACGCGCTCGTCCGCCGTGGGAACGTGGGTGTGCGTGCCGACGACGGCCGAGACGCGGCCGTCGAGGTACCAGCCGAGGGCCTGCTTCTCGGAGGTCGCCTCGGCGTGGATGTCGACGAGGATGATGGGCGTTTCGGCGCGCAGGCGCTCGACCTCCTCGTCGGCCCGCTTGAAGGGGCAGTCCAGGGGCTCCATGAACACGCGCCCCTGGAGGCTGAGAACGGCCGCCCGGGTCCCGTCGGCCGCCTGGAAGACGTAGGAGTGGCGGCCCGGGTTGACCGGCGGATAGTTGGCCGGGCGCAGGAGCCGCGGCTCCCGCTCGAGGTAGGGCAGGGCGTCCTTCTTGTCCCAGATGTGGTTGCCCGAGGTCAGGACGTCGACGTGCATGAACAGGTCCTTGCCGATCTCCTCGGTGATGCCGCTGCCCCCGGCCGCGTTCTCCCCGTTGGCGACGACCATGGACGGCCCGTACTTTTTGACGAGCCCGGGCAGGAACTTGTCCATGGCCCGCCGGCCCGTCCGGCCGACGATGTCGCCGAGGAACAGGATGCCGAACTCAGCGGGCATATTCGACCGCTCTCATCTCCCGGATGACGGTGACCTTGATCTGTCCGGGATAGTCGAGCTCGTTCTTGATCTTCGTCGCGACCTCCTTGGCCAGGAGGGCGGCCTTGTCGTCCGAGATCTTCAGGCTCTCGACGATGATGCGGATCTCGCGGCCGGCCTGGAGGGCGAAGGTCTTGGAGACGCCTTCGAACCCCGCGGCGATCTCCTCGAGCTTCTCCAGCCGCTGGATGTAGGTCTCGAGGAGCTCGCGCCGGGCGCCCGGCCGGGCGGCCGAGAGCGTGTCGGCGGCCTGGACGAGGACGGCCTCGATCGACGGGAAGTCGATGTCGCGGTGGTGCGAGGCGATGGCCTGGCAGACCTTCTCCGACTCGCCGTACTTCTTGGCCAGCTCGACGCCGAGCTCGGTGTGCGTGCCTTCGGTGTCCCGGTCGACGGCCTTGCCGATGTCGTGGAGCAGGCCGGCCCGCAGGGCGACGTTGGTGTCGAGGCCGATCTCGCGGGCCATCATGGCCGCCAGCATGGCCACTTCCTTGGTGTGCTGGAGGACGTTCTGGCCGTAGCTCGTCCGGTACTTGAGCTTGCCCAGGAGCTTGATCAGCTCGGGGTGGATGTCGCGGACCTTGAGCTCCAGGACGACCGATTCGCCCTCCTGCTTGATCTTCTGCTCGAGGTCGGCCTTGACCGACTCCACGATGTCCTCGATCCGGGCCGGGTGGATGCGGCCGTCGGTGACGAGCTTCTGGATGGACAGGCGGGCCAGCTCCCGGCGGATGGGGTCGAAGCTGGACAGGATGACCGCCTCGGGCGTGTCGTCGACGATGATGTCGACGCCCGTGGCCATCTCCAGGGCCCGGATGTTCCGGCCCTCGCGGCCGATGATCCGGCCCTTCATGTCGTCGGAGGGCAGGTCGACGACCGAGACCGTCGTCTCGACGACGTGCTCGGCGGCCGTGCGCTGGATGGCGCTGGACATGATCTCCCGGGCCGACGAGACGGCCTTCTCGCGGGCCTCCTCCTCGATGCGCCGGACGGAGGCGATGGCCTCGAGCTTGGCCTCCTCCTCGATCCTCTTGATCAGCATGGCCTTGGCTTCTTCCTGGCTCATGCCGGAGATCCGCTCCAGCTCCTCCATGCCCTTCAGGACGGCCTCGGCGATCTTGGCCGTCTCGGCCTCGAGGTCCTTCTCCTGCTGGGAGAGCTTGCGCTCCTTCTGGGAGTTGTCCCTTTCCTTGCGCTCGATCGACTGGAACCGGCGCTCCAGATTCTCTTCCTTACTGAGGAGCCGGCGCTCGGTCTCGTTGATCTTGCGCTGCTTTCTCGCGGCTCTGGGCCTCGAACTCGTTCTGGCGGGCCAGGTCCTTCTCGCGGGCCGCGATGTCCGCTTCCCGCTTGATCTTCTCCCCGTCCTCCCGGGCCCGCTCCAGGATCGTCCGGGCCTGTTCCTCGGCCTCGGCGGCCTTGCGGGACCCCTCCTGCCGCTTGAGCAGGAGAACGACGACGACGACGGCCAGGATGGCGCTGAGCGCCAGGCCGGCAATACTGAGAACCCCTTGCATGACGAACCTCCTCATCTATTCGAATGAGGAGACGTGAAGGAAAGAGCGGAGGCGTCAGATGCCCGTGCCGGGATCGGCCCGGCCCACGAGTCCGCCCCGGAGGGGCGGCCCGTCACGACGGGGATTTATCGACATCCGTGTATGTATTCTCATCTGCGAAAAGATGAACCTCCAAACTTTCGATCTCCGTCTCCATGTGGCCCAAGGCCTCGTTCAGCTGATCCAGCTTCTTCTGGCTCAGAAACAGCTCGTCCGCGATGTTCAAGGCCGCCAGAACGGCGATCTTGGTCGTGTCCGCGGACTTGGATTTCACAGCCACTTCGTGCATCTTCTGGTCGACGAGCGAGGTCAAGTGGCCGATATACTTCTCATCCTCTTCTCCTTTGACGCGGATCTTGTACCGCTGTCCGAAGATCTCGATCTCGAGGATTCGGTCGGTCATAACCCCAGCTTGTCGATCTCGCCGATGATGGCTTCGATCTTCCCTTTCAACAGCTCCCGCTCGCTCTCGGACTTCTTCATCTCCTCGTCCAGGCGGGCGAGCTTGCGGGCGCTTTCCTCGAATTCCTTCTTCTCGGTCCGGGTCTCCTTGACCTGCTGCCTCAGCTTCTCGTTCTCGGCCGTCAGCTTGTGGATGTGATCGACGACCTGCCCGATCTTCCCTTCGAGTATCTTAATTCGCTCAAGTTCGGATGTCAATTTTACCCTCCCTGAGTTGGATGTTGAGCGCGGAACGGAGCTGCCCGACGATCTCCTGCTCGACGCGGTCCACTTCGTCGGCCACGAGCGTGCGCTGGGGGTGGCGGTAGCGGAAGCGGACGGTCAGGCTGACCTTGTCGGCCGGGACGGACTTGCCGGAGAAACGGTCCCGGAGCTCGAAGCCCTCGAGCAGCGGCTGGTTCAGCCGCGCCAGGACCCGGACGACCTCGCCGTAGGCGGTGCCGCGGTCGACGAGGAACGACAGGTCGCGCGTGACGCCCGGCAGCTTCGGCACCGGCGCGTACTGGAACGGCCGCGGCGTCTTCTCGAACAGCGCCGCGAGGTCGATCTCGGCGGCGTAGACCGTCCGCTCGACCGACGAGATCGCGGCGAAGTCGCGGCGCAGGGCGCCCAGCCGCCCGACCTCCTGGCCCTTGTAGAGGACGGCCAGGGCGCGGCCCGGCTCGAAATAACCGTGGTCCTTCTCCTCGAACGCGACCGGCTCGAACCGGAGCGCCTCGAAGAGCGCCTCGAGGGCGCCCTTGAGGACGAAGAAGTCCGTCTCCGCGGCGGGCGTGTCCCAGCCCGCCCCGGGCCGGAGCCCCGTCGCGAGCAGGCCGAGGTGGAGGTCCTCGCGGTGCTTCTCCTCCTCCCAGTAGTAGACGCGCCCCGTCTCGAAGACGTGGACGCCCTCGAGGCCGCGGTTGAGGTTCCAGGCGGCGTTCTCGAGCAGGCCGGGGAGAAGGGTCGTGCGCATGACCGAGGCCCGGTTGGAGATGGGGTTCTGGACGGGGATGGGCGTCCGCCCGCTCCCCGCCGCCGCTTCCCTCTCCGGGTCGGCGAAGCTCCAGTTGATGACCTCGTCGAGCCCCTGGCCGAGCAGGGTCCGGCGGAGCCGGGCCAGGCGCATCCGCTTCCGGTCGACGGTCGCGTCGAACGAGTCGACCGGGGTGACCACCGACGGGATGCGGTCGTAGCCGTAGAACCGGGCGATCTCCTCGACGAGGTCGGCCTCCCGCGAGACGTCGACGCGGAAGGTCGGGACCTCGACGCGCCAGGCGCTCCGGTGCGACGTGTCGGCCCGGAAGCCCAGCCGCGCCAGGAGGTCGGCGACGAAGGCCTCGGGGACGTCCACGCCGAGGAGCTCGGCGACCCGGCGCAGGCGGAGCCTGACCGTCCGGGGCTTGTGCGGCCGCGGGTAGCGGTCGATGAGGCCCCGGCTGGCCCGGCCGCCCATCTGCGTGAGGAGCGACGCGGCCATCCGGGCCGCCTGCGGGGCGAAGCCGATGTCGGCCCCCCGCTCGAAGCGGTAGGAGGCGTCGGTCGACAGGCCCAGCTTCTTGGCCGTCTTGCGGATCGAGACCGGGTCGAAATGGGCGCTCTCGATGAACACGTCCCGCGTCGAGGCCGTGATGCCGGACGCCTGACCGCCGATGACGCCGGCCAGGGCCACCGGCCGGGACTCGTCGGCGATGACGAGCATGTCGGCCGTGAGCTCGAGCGTCCGGCCGTCGAGGTCGACCAGCGTCTCGCCCCTCTTCGCCTTGCGGACGACGATGCGGCCGCCGCCGATCCGCCCGAAGTCGAAGGTGTGGATGGGCTGGGCCGTGGCGAAGAGGACGTAGTTCGAGACGTCGACGACGTTGTTGATGGGCTTGAGGCCCATGGCCTCGAGGCGGCGCCTCATCCAATCGGGCGAAGGCCCGACCGGCACGCCGCGGACGACGAGGCCGCAGTACCGGGGGCAGAGGGCCTCGGCCGTGATCTGGACGTCGGCGATCTCGGCCGTGGCCTCGTCGAGCTCGGCGACCGGCCAGTCGCGCTCGAGGAGAGGCCGGCCGAGCATGGCCCCGATCTCGCGGGCGACGCCGAGGTGGCCGAGGGCGTCCGGACGGTTGGCGTAGGTCTCGAGATCGAGGATGAGATCGCCGTCCTTCTCCTCGACGGTCTCGGGGACCCAGCCGGCCATGGTCAGCCGGTCGACGAGCTCCTGCCGGGGGAGGTCGACGGCGACGTACTCGCGGATCCAGTCCAGGCTGATCTTCATTTCGTCCCGAATTGCCTGAGGAACCTCAGGTCGTTCTCGTAGAAGTAGCGCATCTCGGGGATGCCGAAGGCGAACATGGCCGTGCGGTCGATGCCGAGGCCGAAGGCCCAGCCGGAGTACTTCTCCGGATCGATGTTGACGTTCTTCAGCACCTGGGGATCGACCATGCCCGAGCCGAGGATCTCCTTCCAGCCCGTCCCGCCGCAGACGCGGCAGGCGGGGTCCTTGCCCGAGCAGACGATGCACTCGATGTCGACCTCGGCCGACGGCTCGGTGAAGGGGAAGAAGCTCGGCCGGAAGCGGACCTTGATCTTCTCGCCGAACAGGGCCCGGATGAAATACTCGAGCGTGCCCTTGAGATGGGCGAAGGTGATGCCCTCGTCGACGACCAGGCCCTCGATCTGCATGAACATCGGCAGGTGGGTCGGGTCGGGCGTCTCGCGGCGGAAGACCCGGCCGGGGCAGATGATGCGGATGGGCGGCTTGGACCGCTCCATGACCCGGATCTGGACCGGCGAGGTGTGGGTCCGGAGGAGCAGGTCGTCCTTGATGTAGAGCGTGTCCCAGCTGTCGCGGGCGGGGTGGTGGGGCGGGAAGTTGAGGGCCTCGAAGTTGTAGTAGTCGGTCTCGATCTCCGGCCCCTCCTCGATGGAGAAGCCCATGCCGAGGAAGATGGCCTCGATCTCCTCCTGGAAGAGCGTCAGCGGGTGGGGCGTCCCCACGTAGCGCTTGCGCCCGGGCAGGGTCAGGTCGACCGGCCGGGCCGGGCGGACGTCCGTCCGCAGCCCGGCTTCGACGCCGTCGAGCCGGGCGACGACGAGGTTCTTGAACTCGTTGACCAGACGGCCGGCCTCGCGCTTCTCCTCGGCCGGAACGGACTTCAGGTCTTCGAACAGACGGGTGACGTGGCCATTCTTGCGGCCCAGGTAGGCCGTCCGGAGCTCGTCGAGGGACCTTGGCGTCGCCGGCCTTGGCGGACTCTTCGTCGAACGCCCTCCTGAGACCTTCGATCCGGTCCTTCAGGCTGGCCATGGGCGGGAGCGCTAGGCCGCCGGCGTTTTCGTCATCCGGACCAGGTGGGCGAAGGTCTCCGGGGCGCTGACGGCCAGGTCGGCCAGGATCTTGCGGTCGAGCGTGACGCCGAGCTTCTTCAGCCCGCTGATGAAGCGGCTGTAAGAGGTCCCGTTGGCGACGGCCCCGGCCTTGATCCGGACGATCCAGAGGCTGCGGAAGTCCCGCTTCTTGTTGCGGCGGTCCCGGTAGGCGTAGAGCAGGGACTTCTCCACGGCCTCTTTGGCGGTGCGGTAATTGCGGCTTTTGGCGCCGAAATATCCCTTGGCCAGCGTGAGGACCTTCCTCCGCCGGTCGCGTCTCTTGGTGCTGCGTTTTACGCGTGGCATGGTCGTCTCCTTGTGCGCGGGGCGCGGGTCACATGTCGTACGGGAGCATCGTCTTGAGGGCCTTGCGGTCGGCGTGCGCTGGCCACGCCGATCTGGCCCAGATGGCGCTTGCGCTTGGAGGACTTCTTGGTCAGGATGTGTCCCTTATTGGCCTTCTCGTGCAGGAACTTTTTCTTGGCCGAGACCTTGAACCTCTTTTGCGCTCCCTTGTGGGTTTTTAACTTTGGCATCTTTTCCTCCAGTTTTCGTGGGGACCAACAGGGCCGACACGGCCCAATCCTGCTTCCGGGCCGACCCGTCCTGGGTGGCCAGGTCCTTGACGTCGCCGAGGACCCGGTCGAGGACCTGGTAGCCGAGCTCCGGTTTCTGCTTCTCGCGGCCGCGCAGCATCACCGTGATCTTGACCTTGTTGCCTTCCCCGAGGAAGCGCTTGACGTGCTTCATCTTGAAGTCGTAGTCGTGGACGCTGATCTTGGGGCGGAACTTGATCTCCTTGATCTGGATCTGCTTCTGGTGCTTCTTGGCCTCGTGGTCCTTCTTGTGCTGCTCGTACAGGAACTTGCCGTAGTCGGTGATCTTGCAGACCGGGGGGTCGGCCGCGGCCGCGATCTCGACGAGATCGAGGCCCCGGTCGCGGGCCATCTGGACGGCCTGCACCGTGGGCAGGACGCCGAGGGCGTTCTTCTCCTCGTCGATGACGCGGACCTCCCGCGCCGAGATCATCTCGTTGATCCGGTGGGGCTTGGCCTTGGCGACCGCAGGATAGTAACCGTGTCTCTTGAAAATGGTCGGTCCTCCTCTAGAAATTCACAGTGTAGACTTCTATTTTTGACGAGTTCTTGGGCTTGCCCGAGGAACCGGGCGACGTCGACCTCGCCCTTGTCGCCCTGGCCGTGGACGCGCAGGGCGGCCGTGCCGCGCTCGACCTCCTTGTCGCCGACGACGAGGATGAGCGGGACCTTCTGGAGCTCGGCGGTGCGGATCTTCTTGCCGACCTTCTCCCGGCTGAGATCGACCTCGGCGCGCAGTCCGGCCTCGCGGAGCCGGCCTTCGAGCGACCTGGCGTAGGCCTCGTGCCGCTCGGCGATCGGCAGGACCAGGGCCTGGACCGGGGCCAGCCAGAGCGGGAAGGCGCCGTTGTAGTGCTCGATGAGGACGCCGAAGAAGCGCTCGAGCGAGCCGAGCAGGGCCCGGTGGACCATGTAGGGCCGGTGCTCCTTGCCGTCCTCGCCGACGTAGGTCATGTCGAAGCGCTCGGACAGGTTGAAATCGAACTGGATGGTCGTGCACTGCCAGAGCCGGCCGATGGCGTCCTTGATCTTGATGTCGATCTTGGGCCCGTAGAAGACGGCCTCGCCCTCCATCCGCTCGTAGGGGTAGCCGCGGGTCTCCAGGGCCTTGACGAGCGAGGCCTCGGCCTGGCACCAGCGGTCGTCCGCGCCGCAGTACTTGCCGAGGTTCTTCGGATCGCGCACCGACAGCTGGATGACGTTGTCGGTGAAGCCGAAGTCGGCCAGGATGGAGACCGAGAAGTCGAGGACCCGCAGGATCTCGTCCTCGATCTGGTCGGGCGTGCAGAAGATGTGGGCGTCGTCCTGGGTGAAGCCGCGGACGCGGAGCAGGCCGTGCAGGGTGCCGCTGCGCTCGTAGCGGTAGACGGTGCCGAGCTCGGCCCAGCGCAGGGGCAGGTCGCGGTAGGAGCGCATCCGGGACTTGTAGATCTCGATGTGGAAGGGGCAGTTCATCGGCTTGATGTAGTAGGGCTGGTCGTCGATGTCCATCGGCGAGTACATGCTGTCCTTGTAGAAGCCGAGGTGGCCCGAGGTCTGCCACAGGGTCGCCCGCCCGATGTGGGGGGTATAGAGGATGTCGTAGCCGCCGGCCCAGTGGCGCTCGCGCCAGTGCTGCTCGATGACGGCCCGGACCCGGGCGCCCTTGGGGTGCCAGAGGATGAGCCCGCCGCCGAGCTCGTCGTTGGAGCTGAAGAGGTCGAGGTCGGTCCCGAGGCGGCGGTGGTCGCGCTTCTTGGCCTCCTCGAGCATGCGCAGGTGGTCCTCGAGCTCCTGGGCGGTCGGGAAGACCGCGCCGTAGATCCGCTGCATCTGCGCCCCGCGCTCGTCGCCCTTCCAGTAGGCCCCGGAGACGGAGAGCAGCTTGACGTGGGCGAGGAGCCCGGTCGAAGCGACGTGCGGCCCGAGGCAGAAGTCGGCGAACGGCCCCTGCCCGTAGACGGTGACCGTCGCGTCGCCCTTCTCCCGGATGAGCTCGACCTTGAGCGGCTGGCCCTTCTCCTCGAACAGGCGGATGGCCTCGTCCTTGCCCAGGACGCGCCGCTCGATCGGGACGTCCTCCCGGGCGATCTCCTTCATCCGCTTCTCGATCGCCTCGAGGTCTTCGGGCGTGAAGGGCTCGTCCCGGAGGAAGTCGTAATAGAAGCCGGTCTCGACGGCCGGACCGATGCCGGTCTTGGTCCCGGGATAGAGGTCCAGGACGGCGTGGGCCAGGAGATGGGCCGCGCTGTGTCTCAGGACGTCGATCGGAAGATGTTTATCGTCGCTCATTCTCGTTTTCAGTTCCTCGGGGCGGGAGAACCGAACAGGCCGGGACGACGGACCGCTGCATTCTGACCGCTTGAGTCATCGTGGTAGGCGCGGAGGGGATTGAACCCACGGCCTCTTCCGTGTCAGGGAAGCGCTCTCCCACTGAGCTACGCGCCTATCGTTCTCTCTTAAAAGCCGTTCTATATTAAGCAAATCGGGCCAAAGTGTCAATATCACTGAAAATCGACCGGTTCGGGTATAATCAGGAGGAAAGGCACCCATGATCGGCATTCTCTCCGACACCCACGACAATCTGACCCGGGTCCGCCAGGCGGTCCGCCTGTTCGACGACGCCGGCTGCGACCTGGTCGTCCACGCCGGCGACTTCGTCGCCCCGTTCACGGTCGAGGAGCTGCGCAACCTGCGCGTGCCCGTCCGGGCGGTCTTCGGCAACTGCGACGGCGAGAGGGCCGGCTTGGCCCGGGCCTTCCAAGGGTTGGGGGAGATCGTCAAGCCTCCCCTGAGGTTCGAACATGCCGGCCTCCGCTTCCTCGTCTGCCACCTCGACGCCTCCGTCGGGAGGTACCTGGCGGAAAAGAGCTGCGACGTTCTCGTCTTCGGCCATACCCATAAGCCCCTGATCGAGCGCCGGGACGGGGTCCTGCTCGTCAATCCCGGGGAGGCCGGCGGCTGGCTCCGGGGGAAGAGCACGGTCGCCCTGCTCGACCCGGCCGCCCTGACCGCCGAGATCATCGCCCTCTAGGAGGTTCCCCATGCCCCATCCCATCAACCGCCGCCAACAGCCCGCCTGGAAGAAGACCCGCCGGCCCCCGACCCCGCCTCCCCGCCAGGGCGGGTTCCAGAAGCGCGCCCCCGGCCGCAAGATCTCGCCCTCTTCCAAGCCCAAATAGCGGCATATTATTGAAATAAATCCCTTATTGGGCTATACTTCTCGTTCGTTTTCTTACAATTGAAGAGTTTTGGAATTTATCGACGGAGAAGTTTTTCTATAAGGAGAAAGGAGAGTCCGCATGAAAAAGGTCCTGATCATGGGCGCCGCCGGGCGCGACTTCCACAACTTCAACACCTACTTCCGTGACAACCCCGACTACCGGGTCGTCGCCTTCACGGCGACGCAGATCCCGGACATCGAGGGCCGCAAGTATCCCGCGGTCCTGGCCGGCAAGCTCTATCCCAAGGGCATCCCGATCGAGGCCGAGTCCGAGCTCGACCGGCTCATCGCCGACTACAAGGTCGACGACGTCCACCTCGCCTACAGCGACCTCCCCCACGCCTACGTCATGGACAAGGCCTCCCAGGTCATGGCCGCCGGCGCCAACTTCGTCCTCCTCGGCCCCGACGACACGATGATCAAGAGCCGGAAGCCCGTCGTCTCCGTCTGCGCCGTCCGCACCGGCTCGGGCAAGAGCCAGACCAGCCGCCGGGTCGCCGAGATCCTCCAGAAGAAGGGCCGCAGGGTGGCCGCCATCCGCCACCCCATGCCCTACGGCGACCTCGCCAAGCAGGCGGTCCAGCGCTTCGCCACCTACGCCGACCTCGACAAGCACGAATGCACGATCGAGGAGCGCGAGGAGTACGAACCCCACATCGACAAGGGCATCATCGTCTACGCCGGCGTCGATTACGGGGCCATCCTCCGCCAGGCCGAGAAGGAAGCCGACGTCATCCTCTGGGACGGCGGCAACAACGACTTCTCCTTCTACAAGTCGGACCTCGAGATCGTCGTCGCCGATCCGCACCGGGCCGGCCACGAGCTCTCCTTCTACCCCGGCGCCGTCAACTTCCGCCGGGCCAAGGTCATCGTCATCAACAAGATGGACACGGCCACGCCGGAAGGGATCGAGACCGTCCTGGCCAGCGCCAGGAAGGTCAACCCCAAGGCCACCATCATCCGGGCCAACTCCCCGACCATCGTCGAGAACGGCGGCCGCATCACCGGCAAGCGCGTCCTGGTCATCGAGGACGGACCGACCCTGACCCACGGCGGCATGAAGTACGGCGCCGGCATCGTCGCGGCCCGGAAGTACGGCGCGGCCGAGATCATCGACCCCCGGCCCTTCGCCGTCGGCTCGATCAAGAAGACCTTCGAGAAGTACAACCACCTCGACAACGTCCTGCCGGCCATGGGCTACGGCGACAAGCAGACCCGCGAGCTGGCCAAGACGATCGAGGCCATCGACTGCGACTTCGTCGTCAGCGCGACGCCGATCGACATCACCCGGGTCATCAAGGTCTCCAAGCCCATCCTCCGCGTCGGCTACGAGCTCGAGGAGATCGGCACGCCCACCCTCAAGGACGTCCTGAAGAAGTTCTAGAGGCCCGATGAGACCGAAGATCGCCCTCGTCGCCTTCGGCGGCAACGCCATGCTGCCCGACAACCAGAGAGGTCTGCAGTCGGAGCAGATGCGGAACGCCCAGCGGGCGGCCGAGCTCATGGTCCACATCGTCCGCAAGGGCTACGAGCTCATCATCGTCCACGGCAACGGGCCGCAGGTCGGGAACCTCCTCATCCAGATGGAAGAGGCGGCCAACAAGATCCCGCCCTATTCGCTCGACGTCTGCGACGCCATGACCGAGGGCAGCATGGGCTACATGCTGGAGAGGGCGATCACGAACGAGCTGCGGCGGCGCTCCGTCGACAAGGAGGTCGCCTCGCTCGTGACCCAGGTCGTCGTCGACAAGGACGACCCGGCCTTCCAGAAGCCGACCAAGCCGGTCGGCCCGTTCTACTCGAAGTTCCGGGGCCAGCAGCTGGCCCGGGAGAAGAAGTGGACGATGGTCGAGGACGCCGGGCGGGGCTACCGCAAGGTCGTCGCCTCGCCCCGGCCCATCGACATCGTCCCCAACGGCATCATCCGGGAGCTCGTCGAGGCCGGCCGCATCGTCATCGCGGCCGGCGGCGGCGGCATCCCGGTCGTCATCAACGGCAACGGCCTCTTCGAGGGCGTCGAGGCCGTCATCGACAAGGACTACGCCGCGAGCCTGCTCGCGCGCGAGGTCAAGGTCGACCTGTTCGTCATCCTGACCGCCATCGAGCGCGTCTACATCAACTTCGGCAAGCCCGACCAGGCGGAAGTCCCGGTCCTGACCGTGGACGAGGCCCGCAGGCACCTGGCGGACGGTCAGTTCCCTCCGGGATCGATGGGGCCCAAGATCCGGGCCGCCGTCGAGTACATCGAGGCCGGCGGCCGGGAGGTCCTCATCACCAAGGACACCCACCTCAAGGCCGCCCTGCTCAACCGGTCGGGAACGAGGATCGTCGCCGCAACCTAGGAGGAACCGCGATGCAGAAAGATTTCCTGTCGATCAGGGACCTGAGCGTTTACGAATTCGGCCAGATGCTCGACCTCGCCGACGAGGTCAAGAAGCACCCGGACAAGTACCGCAAGGCGCTCAAGCACAAGATCCTGGCCATGATCTTCCAGAAGCCCTCCCTGCGCACGCGGATGACCTTCGAAGCGGGCATGCTCCGGCTCGGCGGCGAGGCCATCTACCTCGCCCCCTCCGACATCCAGATGGGCAGCCGCGAAGGCGCCTACGACATCGGCAAGAACCTCGAGCGCTGGGTCGACGGCATCATGATCCGGACCTTCGGCCACCAGATCGCCGTCGATCTCGCCGCCAGCTGCCGCATCCCGGTCATCAACGCCCTGACCGACCTGTCCCACCCCTGCCAGGCCATGGCCGACTTCCAGACCCTGCGCGAGCACAAGGGCGCCCTGCCCGGCCTCAAGCTGGCCTACGTCGGCGACGGCAACAACGTCTGCCACAGCCTCATGCTCGCGGCCGCCCGCGGCGGCACCCGGATGGCCGTGGCCACGCCGGCCGGCTACGAGCCGAACCCGGACGTGGTCCGCCTGGCCCGCGAGGACGGACGGGACACCGGGTTCACCCTGACCCTGACCAACTCGGCCGAAGAGGCCGTGAGCGGCGCCGACGCCGTCTACACCGACGTCTGGGCCTCCATGGGCCAGGAGGCGGAGAAGGAGAAGCGGGCCAAGATCTTCGCGCCCTACCAGGTCAACGGCCGGCTCATGGCCCAGGCCAAGAAGGACGCCCTGTTCATGCACTGCCTGCCGGCCCACCGCGGCGACGAAGTGACCGACGAGGTCATCGATTCGCCGAACTCCGTCGTCTACGACGAAGCCGAGAACCGGCTCCACGCCCAGAAGGCCATCCTGATCTCGCTGATGGGGGAAAAGGGCTGAACATGAGCGAAGAACCGACCCAGCTGACCACCGTCTCCGGGGAGGACCTCGGCCTCGTCGAGCGCGAGCTCGGCCGGACGCCGGCCCCCCGGTCGACGCGCGACCTCACCGCCAAGCTGGCCTTCGAGAAGACGGCCACGGAGAGGACCCAGGACGTCAAGAAGTACGATCCGGACGTCCGCTACGAAGTGGGCGACACGATCGAGAAGACCTACAACGAACCCCTGACCGTCGGCAGCAAGTCCGTCGAGCACTTCGAGGGCCGGGTCATCCTCAAGGTCGTCGCCAAGACCTACCTCGAAGCACTTCAACTGCGAGATGCTCGAGGTCGACTATCCCGGCGGCGGGCGTCTTCCGCAAGTACGTCGACTACATGAAGAAGACGAAGACCCAGGTCATGCTCCCGTCGAACTTCGAGGGGCGGGCCAAGCCGGCCGAGATCATGTCCCGCGGGGACGACCCGCGGCTGACCGAGCTGCCGATGACCGAGCGCGACCTCCGCACCCTCGAGAAGGACCTGCGGCTCCGGCTGTCCAAGGACCCGAAGTTCTTCAGCTGGAACGATCTCTGGCAGCTCGCGGTCCAAGCGCGTCGACATCCTGCCGGAGAAGGTCCGGGACATCGAGGCCGAGTTCGCCGCGACCGGGAAGTCGGCCACGACCGAGGACCTGGTCCGGAAGCACTTCGGCCTCGAGGCCTCGTCGGACCTCTTCGACCTGACCTGCCTGAGCCTCAGCGCCCTGCTCGAGAAGAAGTACCGGAAGGAGTTCATCCTCCTGGCCGATTCCGGCTGGGGCAAGTGGCACCTCAAGTCGATCCTCAACGCCATGCCCGTGGGCCTGGCCCTGTCGGCCCCGATGGCGGAGGTCACCGATCTCGAGGAGATCGAGAAGCCCGAGATGAGCATCGTCCAGGACTTCCCGATCAAGATCTACCTGACCTGGCGCGAGATCCTGTCGGGCGGGATCAAGGTCCCCCGCAGCCTGGCCAAGCAGCTCTCCCACGCCCGCGAGTACACCTTCACCGATCCCGACGAGAACAAGCCCTACACCGTCTATTATTTCCCGAACGAGAATTTCTTCCTCGGTCTCCAGGACTTCTACTCCCAGCACAACATCCCGCAGGGGTCCAGCCTGACGCTCGAGCGCACCGGTCCCGCCGCCTTCAAGTTCTGGGTCAAGAGATCGAAGAAGAAGATGTCCGTCATCCGGCTGGGCTACGACGCCGAGAAGGACGAGTTCGTCGACACGGGCGAAGAGGTCTACACCTTCGCCGAGCCCAACAAGATCATCTACATCGAGCGCGAGACGCTGGCCAGCCTGATGCCCCTCGCCCCGCTGCGCGAGGGCCACGACCTCCGCGACCTCGTCGTCACGATCTACGGCGATCCCGGCCTGGCCACGTCGGCCCACACCCTCCACTTCCTGCGGGCCTACCACCTCATCGACATCGTCCGCCAGACGACCCAGGAGGACGTGGAGTTCACCCTGCTGAATTCCCCGGAGTTCACCAAGTCCGACAAGAAGAAGGGCGTCTTCACCTACCACGAGCCCTACATCCCCGAGGAAGAGGCGCCCGCGGAAGCCGCCTATCCCGAAGGCTACGAAGAGCCCGCGCCGGAGGCCTACACGCCCGAGGAAGCGGCCCTCGAGGCCGTCGCCGAGGAGCTCTTCGGCGCCTCGCCCGAGACCGTTCGCGAGACGCCGCGGCGCGAGCCGCCCGGGCCGGTCCCCGCCCGGACCGGAAACGGGCCCGCCATTGAAGAAGGACAAGACCTTCAAGCGGAAGAAGCCCAAGACCGAGGGCGACAAGGGCCCGCGGCCGAAGAAGAGCGAGCGGCGCGTCATCGAGGAGAAGATCGCCGAGGAGGAGTCCGAGCGGGCCGCCTTGGCCGCCGTCAAGGAAAAAGAGGAAGAAACGCCCGAACAGCAGGCGGGCCGGGAGAAGAAAGAGGAATTCAAGCCGGCCCCGAAGAAGGAAGCGCCCAAGTTCGGCATCTTCGGCGATCTGCTCAAGACCGCCCTGAAGAAGAAGCCCGAAGGCGAGGGCGCCGAGACGCCCGAGGCTCCCGAGGAGCACGCCCGGAGAGAAGCCCGAGGATACGAAGCCGGAGCCCGAAGAGTCGAAGTAACTAAAGGATATCCCGCACGGAGCCCTTCCGTCGGGTGATCCCCATGCTATCCTCATCCTGACGACAACAGCGGGATGAGGACTGCACGGGGATCAGAGAATGTCTCTCACAGAACCTTTCCTTCGCGTGATCCCCATGCTGTCCAGCAGTTCCAACAGCGGGATGCTGTATTTGCGGGAGAGGCCGGTCATGGCCTTGAAGTCGGCGACGGTCAGCTCGCGCCGGCCCGACTCGCGGATCTTGCGGACGATCTCGTCGAGCCACTTCGAATGCAGGATGAACCCGTCGATCCCCTCGACGATCCTCTTGCGCTCGGCCAGGACGCCGAGAAGCGTCTGAAGCTTCCCCGGCATCAGGCCGAACCTGGACCGGAGGTCGTCCAGGGTCACGCTGCCGAGCTGGCCCTTGAGGACCATGTCCTCGAGGGCGGCCAGGGTCTCCTCGTCGGAGGCCGTGAGGGGGATGCGGAAATCGGGCAGCCGCACGATGCCGCTCTCCTCGACGGCCCGGCCCTCCTTGGCCAGCAGCCGCAGGGCCAGGACGAGGACCGGCCGCGGGGCGTCGAACCGGCTTTCGATCTTCTCCAGCGGAGCGCCCCGCTGGCCCGTGTGCTTCTTGTGGTACTGGGTCAGGAACGAGACGATCCGTCCCCTGAGGAAATCCAGGCTGCCCTGGGCGATGAGCCAGAGCGGGGCGAACTGGAGGATGCGGACCGCGTCCTCCTCTTCGAGCGTCCGGGCCAGCGCTTCGACCCGGGACCTCGGCAGGCGGCAGAAAGCGGCCAGGTCCTCCCCCTTCAATCCCTTGAGCCCCCCGAGCTCGGCCAGGGCCAGGACCATGTCCTTCTCCCCCAGCTCGAGACGGGCGAGGAGGGCCTTGCGCTTCGAAGCCTTGAGCTCGTCCGCGGGCGGCGCTCCCGGGTAGAGGCAGCGGCCGCGGCCGAGGATCCCGCCGGATTCCGTCCGGACCTCGAACGGGTCCCCCCACTTGACGTCGACGGGGCCCGACGCGACGACGCGGACGAAGGGCGCGGACTTGCGGCCGGCGACGGCGTGGTCCGTGAACCGGGCGGCGACGCCGCCGCCGAGGAACACGGCCTCCGCCCGGAGCTCGGACCGGTCGGGCGGAAGCGGGAAATCGAGGACGGCGTCGAACGCGGGCGCTTTCATCGCACACTCTCCTCCGGCTCCGGCGCCGGGACGAAGCCCATGCGGCGCAGGGCCGGGTCGCAGGAGGCCAGGACCACCCGGACGGCGTCTCCCACGTCGAACGTTTTCCGGCGCCGCTTCGGGCGGAGGCGGCGGCCGGCCGGTTTCGGCTCGTAGTCCCCGCGGAGCGAGCCGAAGGGCAGGAGCCCGGAGACGAAGTAGTCGTCGAGCTCGACGATGAGCCCGGCCTTGATGACGTCGACGACGATGCCGCCGAACTCCTCGCCCAGGCGGCCCTTGAGAAGGCGGAAGATGCGCCATTCGACCAGGGCCTGTTCCGCGTCGGCCGCGTTCCGCTCGCGCCCGGAGGCCGCGTCCGCGATCTCCCCGAGCGGGAGCGGGCTCTTGCCCTCTCCGGCCAGCAGGCGCTTGAGGAGCCTGTGGACGACGAGGTCGGGGTAGCGCCGGATGGGCGAGGTGAAATGGGTGTAATCGGCCTTGGCCAGGCCGTAGTGGCCGACGTTCTTGTCCGTATAGACGGCCATCTTCATCGCCCGCAGGACCTGGGTGCCGACGAACTTCTCGCCGGGAAGGCCCTTGGCCTTTTCGAGGACCCGCTGCAGGTCCTTCGACCGGACCTTGTCCGGGTCGGGCAGGGTCAGGCCGAAAGGCCGGATGAGGTCGCGGAGCTTCCCGAGGTCGCCGGCGTCGGGCGCGGGGTGGACGCGGTAGATCGCGGGGAGCTTCCTCGCGGTGAAGGCCGCGGCGACGGCGACGTTGGCGGCGACCATGAACTCCTCGATGAGCCGGTGGGCCTCGTTCCGTTCCGCCGCGGCGACGGCCAGCAGCCGGCCCTCTTCGTAGACGAGCTCGGCCTCGACGATGTCGAAGTCGAGACTGCCCTCGGCGACCCGCCTCGCCCTCAGGGCCGCGGCCGCCTCGCGCATCGCCAGGAGGTCGGCGACGACGTCGGCGTGGGCCCGGCGTCTCCCCGGCGTCCCCCTCGAAGATCGCGAACACGGACGTGTAGGTCATGCGGTGGGCGGTGCGGATGAGCGAAGGCGTGAACTCGGCCTTCGTCACGCGGCCGTCCTCGGTCACGTCCATCAGGACGGACACGGCCAGGCGCGGCACGCGGGGCCGCAGGCTGCAGAGCCCGTTGGACAGCTTCTCGGGCAGCATGGGCAGGGTCAGGTCGGGGAAATAGACGCTCGTCCCCCGCGCCTCGGCCTCCCGGTCGAGCGGGCTGCCGGGCCGCACGTAGTGCGAGACGTCGGCGATGTGGACGCCGAGGAGCCAGCCGCCGGCCGGGAGCTTCCGGATGCTGACCGCGTCGTCGAAGTCCTGGGCCTTCTCGCCGTCGATGGTGACGGAGGGCCAGTCGCGGAAGTCCCGCCGCCCGGCGAAGGCCTCGGGCCGGACCTCGGACGGGATGGCTTCGGCCTCGCGCACGGCGTCCTCGGGGAACTCGGACCTGAGCCCGTAGCGCTCGACGATCACCTGGGCGTCGACGCCCGGGTCCTCGGGCTGGCCGAAGACGCGCGTGAGCGCCAGGGTGGCCCGGTCGGCCTCGACGATCATCCCCGGCTCGGGCCGGAGCTTGCCGCGCGACTTGAGCGGCAGGTCGTCCTGCGAGAGCGAGTCGAACGGCTGCAGGAAGGGGGCCCCGCTCCGCTCGCGGTAGATCCCGACGAGGACTTTCCGGTCCCTTCCGGAGGATGCGCTCGACGCGCCCCTCGGGCTTGCCGAACCGGCCCTTCGCATCGACGACGACGGCGACCTCGTCGCCGGGCATGGCGCCCTGGGCGTGGCGGGCGGGGACGAAGATGTCCTCGCCGCCGCCCTCCGGCGCGACGAAGCCGAAACCGGGGCGGGCCGTGACGAACCGGCCGCGGACGAAGGCCGCCCGCGCGGCGAGCCGGAAGCGGCCGCGGACCTGGCTCACTTCGCCCCGGGCTTCGAGCTTGCGGACCGCGTCGAGGAGCTTGGCCCGGTCCTTGCGCTTGACGTCGAGCTCGGCCTGGAGCGTGTCGAAGCCGATCCCTTCGGGATGTTTTTTGAGGAGGGCGAGGATCCGGTAGGCTGTCAAGGGCGGTCCTTTCAATAGTAGTAGAGCGAGGCGTGGGGGATCCTGCGGCCGGCCCGCGCCGCCTGGACGGCCTTGCGGCGGACCATCGCCTCGATGTCCTTGGGCCGGCGGCCGCGGAGCTCGCGCCGGATCTCCGCCTCCGCCGCGGACCTCGCCTCGGCCGGGACCCCGGCCCAGAGGAGGTCTTCGACCGCGGCGTCGATCCTCTCGAGCGCCGCCTCGTCGGGCTTCGGCGCGGCCAGGGCCTCGAGGGCCGTCCCGAGGAGCCGGGCCAGGTCCCCGTCGCCGGGGCCGAGGCCCCGCAGGGCCTTCTCGATCTCGCGCCGGGCCTTGTCCCGTTTATCGGGGCGGGGCCGGGCCGCCGCCTTCGCCGCTCCGGCTGCCGGCGGCGCGGTCGCGGTGCTGGGCGAAGGCCGCGTCGACCTGGCGCTCGCAGAAGGCGAGCGAGATGCCCTTCGTGGCCGCGGCCCCGGGACTTGAGACCGTCGAAGGTCCGGCCGATGCCCTCGAGGACGACGCGGAGCGGGATCTTCCGCTCCTCCCAGCCGGCGATCGCCGCCTGGTCCTTCGGCGAAAGGAGGAAGGGCGCGCCCCGCCGCTCCAGGAAGGCCCGGGCGATCGACTGGTAATACCCGCTCCGTCGGCTGTCTTCGGCGTCCATGGGGATGAGGCGCGACCGCGCGCCTAGGCGCGGCCGCCGCGGTTGCGTTCGTGGATGATCCGCAGCCCTTCGAGGACGAGGTCCGGCTCGCAGGCCTCGACCAGCGGCAGCTCCACGGCGACCTGGCCGCCGAAGCCGCCCGTGGCGATGACCCGGGCCTTCGTGCCGAGCTCCTTGCGGATCTCCTCGACCAGGTTGGTCACCAGGCCGATGTAGCCGAAATAGAGGCCGGACTGCATGCTGGCGACCGTGGTGCGGCCGATGGCCTTTTTGGGCTTGCGGATCTCGATCCGGGGCAGGCGGGCCGTCTTGAGGGTCAGGGCCTCGGCGGCGATCTGGATGCCCGGGGCGATGGCCCCGCCCAGGTACTCGCCCTTGGCCGAGATGACGTCGAACGTCGTCGCCGTGCCGAAATCGAGGACGATCGTCGGGCCGCCGTACTTCTCGAAGGCGGCGACCGAGGCCGTGATCCGGTCGGCGCCGACCTCGAGCGGGTTCTCGTAGAGGATGGGCATGCCCGTCTTGAGCCCCGGGCCGACGACGCTGGCCTCCGTGCCGAAATACTTGCGGCACGTCTCCTCGATGACGGGGGTCAGCGGCGGGACGACGCTCGAGACGATGGCCGCGGTGATCCGGCCGGGCGGAAGGCCGGCGGCCCGCATCAGGTCGAGCATGAGGGCCCCGTATTCGTCGACCGTCTTCCCGCTGTCCGTCCTGATCTTCCAGCTCTTGGCGAGCTTCCGGCCGCGGAAGACCCCGATGGCGATCGTCGTGTTGCCGACATCGAAAGCCAGGAGCATCGTTTCCCTCCCTATGGGGCGGCCGAGAGGCCCAGGACGGAGTCGAGGGCGACCGTTCCGGCCCCGCCGTCGCGCTCGACGACGAGCCGGCCTTCCGCGTCGAGGCCGCGGCCCGTTCCCGTGAACTCTCCCGCGGCGGTCAGGACCCGGAGGCGCGCTCCCGGGGGCGGAGCCAGCCTCGCTTCGAACGCCTCGACGACCGGCCCCTTCTCTCCCCGGACGAGCGCATTATACCAGCAGTCGAGGGCCCGGCAAAGGCTCTCGAAAAGGGCCTCGACCGCAAGAGCCGGGCCGCCGGCGAGCCGGAGCGAGGTCGCGAGCGGGCGGAGGTCTTCGGGCAGATCGTCCGGCCCGTGGCCGACGTTGATGCCGATCCCGGCGACGACGAAGCCGCCCCCCGCGGCGCCCGTGACCGCCTCGCAGAGGATCCCGCCGAGCTTCTTCCCGCCGATGACGAGGTCGTTCGGCCATTTGAGGCCGGCTTCGAGCCCGGAGGCCTCGCGGACGGCGTCCGCCGCGGCCAGCCCGACGGCCAGGGGCAGGATGTGGGGGAAAGGCACGGGCCCGCCGCCCGGCCCGCGGAGAACGAACGACGCGTAGAGGCCGAGCCCGGCCGGGGAATGCCAGGTCCGCCCCTTCGTACCCCGGCCCCGGGTCTGCTCGGCGGCGAGGACGGCCGTGCCGTGGACCGCACCGTTCAAGGCCAGGGTCTTGGCTTCGTCGTTCGTGGAGGCGACGGTGGCGAACCGGTGGACGGGGCTTCCGACGGGCATGTTCCCCTCCGGCGCGGCTCAGGCGGCCGGAGAGAGCCGGGCCAGGTTCTGCCCGAGCTTCTCCCGCCGGGCCCGGATATCCCCGAGGCGGGCCCGGTTCTCCTCGACCACGGCCGCGGGCGCCTTGGCGACGAAATCCGCGTTCTCGAGCTTCCGCTCGATCTTGGCGGCCTCGGCGTCGAGCTTGGCCAGCTCCTTCTGGAGCCTGTCCCGCTCCGCGCCGGGATCGGCGGGCTGATCCGGGACGAGGCCGATCTCGAAAGGACCGGCGACGCCCTTGAGGAGCCCCTCGACCGCGGGCAGGACCGCGACGAACTCGAGCGAGGCCAGCCCGGCCAGGGTCCGGACGGGCGCCGACTGGGACTCGAGGGCGGCCGTCTCCTCCGGACCGGCGGTCCGGACGAACAGCCGGAGCTTGTCCTTGGGCGGGATGCGGTTGCCGGAGCGGATCGTCCGCGTCTCCGAGATGACGGCCTGGACCAGGGCTACGGTCTTTTCGGCCGCCTCGTCCCGCCAGGCCGGCTCGGCCTTGGGGTAGGGCGCGACGACGATGGACTTCCCGGCCCCCGGCAGGTGCTGCCAGATCTCCTCGGTGATGAACGGCATGAACGGGTGGAGGAGCCGCAGGATGCGGTCGAGGGCGTCGGCCAGGACGGCCTCGGTCGTCGCGCTGCCTTCGCGCAGCCCGACCTTGGCGAACTCGATGTACCAGTCGCAGAACTCGTGCCAGACGAAATGGTAGATGAGGTCGGCCGCCTCGTAGAATTTATATTCCGTGAGGCTCGCGTCGAGCTGGGCCGTGACGGCGCTCAAACGGCTGCGGATCCAGCGGTCGGCGAGCGTGAGCTCCTCCTCCCGGATCTCCGGCCGTTCGCTCTTGAGGTTCATGAGCACGAAGCGGGAGGCGTTCCAGATCTTGTTGGCGAAGGCCTGGTAGCCGGCCGTGCGCTCCTCGGACAGGGCCAGGTCCATGCCGGGCACGGCCAGGGCGGCCAGGGTGAAGCGCAGGGCGTCCGTGCCGTACTTGTCGATCATCTCCAGCGGGTCGATGATGTTGCCTTCCGACTTGCTCATCTTGCGCCGCTTGAGGTCGCGGACGAGGCCGTTGATGAAGACGTGGCGGAAGGGGATCTCGCCCCGGAACTTGAGGCCCAGCATGATCATGCGGGCGACCCAGAAGAAGATGATGTCGAACCCGGTCGACATCAGGTCGGTCGGATAGAACGTGCGCAGATCGTCGGTCTCGTCGGGCCAGCCGAGCGTGCCGAAGGGCCACAGGCCCGAGGAGAACCAGGTGTCGAGGACGTCCTCGTCCTGGTCGAGCGGGCCGCCGCACTTGTCGCACTTCTCCGGCGCCTCCATGGCCACCATGATCCGGCCGCAGTCCCGGCAGTACCAGGCCGGGATGCGGTGGCCCCACCAGAGCTGGCGCGAGATGCACCAGTCGTGGATGTTGTACATCCACTCGAAGTAGGTCTTGGACCAGTTCTCCGGGATGAACTTGATGGAGCCGTCCTCGACGACGCGGATGGCCTCGTCGGCCAGCGGCTTGATGCGGACGAACCACTGCCAGGACAGGTGCGGTTCGATGACGTTCTTGCAGCGGTAGCAGTGGCCGACGGCGTGGTCGTGGTCCTCGATCTTGACCAGGGCCCCGAGCTCGCGGAGCTTCTCGACGACCTTGGCCCGGGCGGCGAAGCGGTCGAGGCCGGCGAATTCCGGGCCGGCCGCCTCGGTCATGCGGCCCTCGCCGTCGATGACGATGACCTGCTCCAGGCCGTGCTTCTTGCCGAGCTCGAAGTCGACGGGATCGTGGGCCGGCGTCACTTTGACCGCGCCCGTGCCGAAATCGCGCTCGACCCGCTCGTCGGTGATGACCGGGAGGGACTTGTTCTGGATCGGCAGGACGACCCGCCGGCCGTGGAGGTGCGCGTAGCGCTCGTCGTCCGGGTGGACGGCCAGGGCCGTGTCGCCGAGCATGGTCTCGGGCCGGGTCGTCGCGACGACCACCGACTCGTCCGAGCCCTCGACCGCGTAGCGGATGTGCCAGAGCTTGCCCTTGAGGTCCTTGTGCTCGATCTCGATGTCCGAGAGGACCGTCCGGCAGTGCGGGCAGCGGTTGACGAGGAAATAGTCGCGGTAGATCAGGCCCTCGTCGTAGAGGGAGACGAAGACCTGCTTGACGGCCCGGCTGAAGCCCGGGTCCATGGTGAAGCGCTCCCGGGACCAGTCGAGCGAGGTCCCGAGCCTCTTGAGCTGGCTCGTGATGACGCCGCCGTACTTCGCCTTCCACTCCCAGGCGATGCGCAGGAATTCCTCGCGGCCGATCTTCTCCCGGGTCAGGCCCTTTTCGGCCAGGCTCTTCTCGATGACGTTGTGGACGGCGATCGAGGCGTGGTCGGTGCCGGGCAGCCAGAGGCAGTTGTAGCCCTGCATCCGCTTCCACCGGGTGATGATGTCGGGCAGGGTGAAGCAGAGGGCGTGGCCCATGTGGAGGATGCCGGTGACGTTGGGCGGCGGCAGGACCATGGAGAACTTGGGCTTGTCGGACTTGGCGTCGGCGGTGAAGAGGCCTTCGTCGAGCCAGAATGCGCCCCACTTCTCCTCGACCGGCTTGGGATCGTAGGCTTTGGCCAGTTCGTCTTTGGTGTTCATGATCTCGGATTCCAGTCTTTGAGGTCGGCCAGGACGCGGGCCCGGACCCGTTTCTCGATCTCCCGCTCCATCTCGCCGATCTCCTCCCGGACGATCGCCTTGACCTCCGCGACGGACGGGCCGGGCGGCGGGGCGGGGGCCGGCGCGGCCGCCTCCCCTTCCCCGGGCCAGAGGGGCTCCTCGGGCAGCGAGCTCGGTCCGGTCTTCCGGGCGATGAGCTCGCGGACGACGGCGGCCAGGCGCTCGGATTCGAACGGCTTGGGCAGGACCTCGTCGTAGTCGGCGGGCACGGTCCCGTCGGTGTCGACGCACTCGAAGCTGCCGCGCAGCCCGACGAGCGGGACCGAGGCCAGCTCCTTGCGGCTTCTCAGGGCGCGGCCGACCTCGTAGCCGTCCCGGCCGGGCAGCGTCAGGCTGACCAGCAGGGCGTCGGGGCGGAGGCCCGGGGCCGATTCGAGCAGGGAGGCCCCGTCCTCGAAGACGGTCACCCGGAACTCGGGCTCGGCGAAGACGAGCTGGACCGCCTTCTGGACCGAAGGGCTGGGGTCGGCCAAAACGATCGTATAGGGCACGGAGAACCTCGGAAAATAAACAAAATAGTCAGTTTACTTTACCCGTTTGGGGCGGGAGTGTCAATCCAACTGGCTTTGGTGCTTTCTATGGATCCGATAATCCCCTCTCGAGGCGGTGAGGGGATTATCCTCGCAGATCCCCGTGGTGGAGGGGGGGCCCGCGCAGCGGGGGGAACCGCGCGCACTGGTTCCCGGGGCCGGGGAGCTAGAGGATATCCCCGAGCACAGCCGGAGAGAGGGGCTCAATACTCGACCGTCACCGAGTTTTCCCCGAGCAGCGACTCGATCTTCTGGACCAGGTCCTCCGAGGGCGTCACCTTCTGGACCTCGGCGCTCTGGGTCAGGACGCGGTAGGAGTGGGGCGTCTCCAGTTCGAACTGGACCGGGCAGCGGCCCTCGTAGCCGTCGAGGACGGTCTTGAGCTCGGCGATCGTGGCCTCCTCGAGGCCGGGCAGGAAGATGCGGACGACGACGCGCTTGGCCTGCTTCTCGAAGGCCTCGGCCAGGGGCATGGCCTGGCTCAGGCTGATGCGGCGGTTCTCCTCCTCGCCCATGTACTTGCCCTTGATCCAGACGAGCTGGCCGTCGCGCAGGTACTGGCCGTGGCGGGCGAAGCAATCGGGGAACGCGACCACCTCGATCTTGCCGGTCAGGTCCTCGAGGACGAACGTGGCCATGCGCTCGTCCTTCTTCGTCTTGAGGGGCTTGAAGGAGCCGATGATGCCGGCCAGGCGGACGTCCTTGTCGAAGTCCCGCTCCGAGTCGAGCTCGTTGATGAGGTGCGAGACGAGCTTGCGCAGGCGGTCCTTGTGCCGGGCCAGGGGGTGGCCGGTGATGTAGAGGCCGAGGGCGTCCATCTCGTAGGAGAGGACGTGGGACTCGTCCCACTCCCGCATCTCCTGGACCTCCTGGGGGACGGGCGGCGGCTCGACCGCGCCCGAGCCGAAGAGGGAGTTCTGGCGGGTGGCCGCGGCCTTCTGGACGTCGTGGCCGAAGTCGATCATCCGGTCGAGCATGTGGAAGCACTGCGACCGCTTCCAGCCCAGCGAATCGAACGCGCCGGCCTTGATCAGGCTCTCGACGGCCTTGCGGTTGAGCGACCTTGGTGTCGTGTTCGAGGAAGAGGTCGAAGGGCGACCGGAAGCCGCCGGCCCTCTTCCGGGCCGCGACGAGCTCCTCGACCGCCGCCTGCCCGATGCCCTTGACCGCGGCCAGGCCGAAGCGGATGTCCTTGCCCTCGACGGCGAAGCGGAACTCGCTCGTGTTGATGTCGGGCGGCAGGACCTGGATGCCCATCTCGTGGCACTCGCCGATGTACTTGACGACCTGGGGCGTCGCCCCCCGCTCGGCCTCCGAGGTCAGCAGCGCGGCCAGGAAGTGGACGGGGTAATGGACCTTGAGCCAGGCCGTCTGGTAGGCCAGGAAAGCGTAGGCGGCGCTGTGGGACTTGTTGAAGCCGTACTCGGCGAATTCCTTGATCTGCTCGAAGATCTTGTCGGCCTTGGACGAGGCGATGCCCTTTTTCTTGGCCCCCTGGACGAACTTCTGCTTCTGGGCCTTCATCGTCTCTTTGTCTTTCTTGCCCATGGCCTTGCGCAGGAGGTCGGCCCCGGCCAGGGTGAACCCGGCCAGGTCCGTGGCGATGCGCATGACCTGTTCCTGGTAGATGATGATGCCCCGGGTCTCCCGGAGGATGGGCTCGAGCTCGGGGAGCTCGTAGGCGACCCGCTCGGGGTGGTTGCGGCGGTGGATGGACTCGTCGGTCATCCCGCTCTTGAGCGGGCCCGGGCGGTAGAGGGCGTTGAGGGCGATGAGGTCGCGGAACTCGGTCGGGCGGAAGCGGCGCAGGAGGTCCTTCATGCCCGGGCTCTCGAACTGGAAGATGCCGTCGGTGTTGCCGGCCCGGAAGAGCTCGAAGGTCGCGTCGTCGTCGAGGGGCAGGTTGTTGATGTCGATCGTCTCGCCCGTCTGCTGGCGGAGGAGCTCGAGCGCGTCGTCGATGACGGTCAGGTTGCGCAGGCCGAGGAGGTCCATCTTGAGCAGGCCCAGGGCCTCGACGTCGCCCATGGGGAACTGGGTCGTGATCTCGCCCTTGACCGACTGATAGAGGGGCAGGAACTCGACCAGGGGCTTGGGCGTGATGACGATGCCCGCGGCGTGGATGGAGGGGTGGCGGACCTGCCCCTCGATCTTCTGGGCGATGGCCAGGAGCTGGGCGACCTTGGAGTTCCGGTCCCGCAGGGCCCGGAGCTCGGGCACGGTCTTGAGGGCGTCGGCGATCGTCGCGTCGAGGGCCAGGGGGATCATCTTGGCGATGCGGTCGACCTCGGGCAGGGGGACCTCGAGGACGCGGCCGACGTCGCGGATGGCGCCGCGGGCGGCCATGGTCCCGAAGGTGATGATCTGGCAGACGTTCTCCTGGCCGTACTTCCGGGTCACGTACTCGATCATCTCCTGCCGCCGCCGGCCGCAGAAGTCCATGTCGATGTCGGGCAGGCTGATGCGCTCGGGATTGAGGAAGCGCTCGAAGAGGAGGTCGTACTCGATCGGATCGATCTCGGTGATCTCGAGGGAGTGGGCGAGGAGGCTGCCGGCCGCCGAGCCGCGGCCCGGCCCGACGGGGATGCCCTTCTCGCGGGCCGTCTTGAGCAGGTCCCAGACGATGAGGAAGTAGCCCTCGAAGCCCATCTTCTTGATGAGCTCGATCTCGCGCTCCATCCGCTCCTCGTACTCGGCCTGGGTGTGGGCGGCCCCGCCGTTCGCGCCCTTGGCCTCGCGCTGGGCCAGGCGGGTCTGGAATCCGGCCCAGGCGACCTCCTCGAAGTATTCGCTCAGGGTCTTGCCCTCGGGCGGGGTGAACTGCGGCAGGTGGTAGCTCTTGGCCGGGAATTCGAAGTCGCAGCGGGAGGCGATCTTGCCGGTGTTCTCGATGGCGTCGGGCGTGTCGCGGAAGATCGCGGCCATCTCGGCGGCCGACTTGAAGTAGAACTGGTCGGTCGAGAACTTGAGCCGGTCGGGGTCCGAGATCTTGCGGTTCGTCTGGATGCAGACCAGGACGTCCTGGCTCTCGGCGTCCTCGCGGCGGGCGAAGTGGATGTCGTTCGTGGCGACGAGGGGCAGGCCGAGCTTGCGGGCGATCGCGACGAGCTGGGGATTGACGGCCTTCTGCTCGGGCAGGCCGTGGTCCATGAGCTCGACGTAATAGTCGCCGGGGGCGAACAGGGCGGCGTATTCCCGGGCCGCCTCTTCGGCCTTCTCCGGGAGGCCCCGGGAGAGCCAGACCGAGAGCTCGCCCTTGAGGCAGGCCGACATGCCGATGAGGCCGCCGGAGTGGGCGGCCAGCAGCTCCTTGTCGATCCGCGGCCGGTAGTAGAAGCCCTCGAGGTAGCTCTGGGTGATGAGCTTGCAGAGGTTGCGGTAGCCGGACTCGTCCTTGACCAGGAGGACGAGGTGGTAGTGGTGGACGTCGCTCGGGACCGCCGGGCTTCTTGTCGAACCGGCTCTGCGGCGCGACGTAGACCTCGCAGCCGAGGATGGGCTTGACGCCCTTGGCCTTGGCCTCCTTGAAGAACTGGACGGCGCCGAAGACGTTGCCGTGGTCGGTCATGGCCACGGCGGGCATCTTCTGCTCGTAGGCCGCGCCGACGAGGTTCGCCACGCGCAAACAGCCGTCGAGGACGCTGTACTCGGAATGGTTGTGCAGATGGACGAACGTCGGTTCCATGGACGGCTATCTCTTTCGAAGCCGGGCGGGCCGCCGCGGCGGGCTGGCCGGACAGTCTATCCTATTCCCACTCGATCGTCCCGGGCGGCTTGGTCGTCACGTCGTAGACGACCCGGTTGACGCCCCGGACCTCGTTGACGATGCGCGTCGACATGCGGGCCATGAGCTTGGCCGACGCGGGATACCAGTTGGCCGTCATGCCGTCCGTGCTCTGGACGAGCCGGATGACGACGACGCGGTGGTAGGTCCGCTGATCGCCCATGACGCCGACCGAGCGGACGGGCAGCAGCACGGCGAAGGCCTGCCACAGCTTCTTGTAGATCCCCGCCTTCTGGACTTCCTGGAGGACGATGTCGTCGGCGGCCCGGAGGATCTCCAGGCTCTCCCGGTTGACCTCGCCGACCATCCGGACGGCCAGGCCGGGACCGGGGAAGGGGTGCTGGTGGATGAAGTCGGCGTCGACGCCGAGCTCGAGGGCCAGGGCCCGGACCTCGTCCTTGAACAGCTCGCGGAGCGGCTCGACCAGCCGGAACTTCAGGCCCTTGGGCAGCCCGCCGACGTTGTGGTGGGACTTGATGACCGAGGACGGCCCCTTGACGGGGTTCGACTCGATGACGTCCGGGTAGATCGTCCCCTGGGCCAGGAAGGCCGCCCCGCCGAGGCGCATGGCCTCGCGCTCGAAGAGGTGGATGAACAGGCGGCCGATCGTCTTGCGCTTGCGCTCGGGCGAGACGATGCCGCGGAGCTTCTCCAGGAACAGGTCCGAGGCGTCGATGCCGATGACCTTCAGGGCGAACTTGCGGCGGAAGGCCTCCATCAGGGTCTCGTACTGCCCCTTCCGGAGGAGCCCGTTGTCGATGAACATGCAGGTCAGCTTGTTGCCGATGGCCTTGTGGATGATGAGCGAGGTGACCAGGGAGTCGACGCCGCCCGAGAGGCCGCAGATGACCCGGCCGGGGCCGACCGTGTCGCGGATCTCCTTGACCTTGCGGTCGACGAACGACGAGATCGTCCAATCGGCCTTGAGGCCCGCTTCGCGGAACAGGAAGTTGCCCAGGACCTTCAGGCCCTCCTTCGTGTGGATGACCTCGGGATGGAACTGGACGCCGAAGAACCGGCGGTCCCGGTCCTCGATCACGGCGGCGCGGGTGTTGGCCGTGCTCCCCGTCAGGCGGAAGCCGGGCGGGACGCGCTCGAGGCGGTCGCCGTGGCTCATCCAGACCTGCTCCTTGTCCTTGACCTTGGCCAGCAGGCCCGTCCGGTCGAGGACGCGCAGGGCGGCGAAGCCGTACTCGCCCTCCTTCGACGGGATGACCTCGCCGCCGAGGAAGTAGGCCATGAGCTGGACGCCGTAGCAGATGCCGAGGATGGGCACCCCGAGCTTGAAGACGCCCTTGTCCGGGTGGGGCGCGCCCTTGCCGTAGACGCTCTGCGGCCCCCCGGAGAGGACGAGGGCCGACGGCTTCGCCTTGCGGATCGCGGCGAGCGGCGTCGCGTACGGCAGGATCTCGGAGTAGACGCCGAGCTCGCGGACCTTCCGGGCGATGAGCTGGGTGTACTGCGACCCGAAATCGAGGATGAGGACTTTCTGCATGGAGAGATATTAGCAGAGCGGGACCGGGGCCGCAAGCGGCGGCGGATGTGCTAAAATACAGCCGATCTTCCGGAGGAGAGAGCGACATGGAATGGGAAGACCTGGCCCGCGAGCTGAGCCAACAGACCGATTCGAAGATCGTCCTCCTGGTCATGGACGGGGTCGGCGGCCTGCCCGCCGACGGCAAGAGCGAGCTCGAGGCGGCCTGCAAGCCGAACCTCGACGCGCTGGCGAAAAGCGCCGTCTGCGGCCTCGCCGATCCGGTCATGATGGGCATCACGCCCGGCAGCGGGCCGGCCCACCTGGCCCTCTTCGGCTACGATCCGCTCAAGTACCAGCTCGGCCGGGGCATCCTCGAGGCCCTGGGCTCCGGGGTCGAGGTCGGCCGGAACGACCTCGTGGCCCGCGGCAACTTCGCCACGGTCAAGGACGGGCTCGTCTGCCGACCGCCGGGCCGGCCGCATCCCGACCGAGGAGAACGTCCGCATCTGCGGCCTCCTCAACGACCGCCTGCCGCAGCGCGAGGGCGTCGAGGTCCGGGTCTTCCCGGGCAAAGAGCACCGCTTCGTGGCCCGGTTCACGGCCGAGGGCCTGGCCGACGCCCTGTCCGACGCCGACCCCCAGAAAGAGGGCAAGGCCCCCCTCCCGACGACGCCCCTCCGCCCGGAGGCGGCCAAGGCCTCGGGGATCGTCAACCGGTTCCTCGACGACGTCGCCGAGGTCCTCAAGGGCGAAGCCAAGGCCAACGCGGCCCTGCTCCGCGGCTTCTCCAAGTTCCCCTCCATCCCGACCATCCGGGACCTGTTCAAGCTGCGCCCGGCGGCCATCGCCAACTACCCCATGTACAAGGGCCTGGCCAAGCTTCTGGGCATGGACGTCGTCGAGGTCGGCTCCGAGACGACGGACCTCTTCGACGCCCTGGAGAGAAGCTGGGCCGACCACGACTTCTTCTATGTCCACTACAAAAAGACCGATTCGACCGGGGAGGACGGCAAGTTCGCGGCCAAGGTCGCCGCGATCGAGGCCCTCGATCCCTTCATCCCGCGGCTCCTGGCCCTCAAGCCCGACGTCCTCGTCGTCACCTCGGACCATTCGACGCCGGCCGCGCTCAAGGGCCACTCCTGGCACCCGAACCCTTTTATGCTCGTCTCGCCGACGGCGGGATCCGACGACGTCGCGGTCTTCACCGAGCGGGCCTGCGCCAAGGGCATGCTCGGGCGCTTCCGCTCGATCTCGGCCATGCCGCTGATGCTGGCCCACGCGCTCAAGCTGCAGAAAGTACGGCGCCTGAAATAGGGAAATAGGTATCATGTCCCCCATTTTTGGGATGTCCCGCCCCGAGCGGTGGACAACTCGCGCCGGCTTCTATAAAATTGATACGAATTGAAATCTGCGCATAAAAGCCTCGGATCGCTGCTCCTCGCCGTCGCCCTGGTCGTCTCCCTGGCCGGCGCGCCCCAGGACGACCCGCGGGCCGAGATCGTCAACCTGCGCAAGTACACCCACCCGAATTTCACCCGGGTCGTCCTCGACATCGGCAAGCTCCGCGAGTACACCTTCGGCGAGCTCCGCGACCCCGGCCGGATCTACATCGACGTCCTCCAGGCCAAGCTCAACCCCATCCTCCAGGGACAGTCCTACCCGGTCAAGGCGGAGTACGTCAGCCAGATCCGCATCTCCCAGAAGACCACCTCGACGGTCCGCCTGGTCGTCGACGTCGATTTCGCCCGCGTCCAGTCCTACCGCGTCTACCACCTGCCCGACCCCTTCCGTCTGGTCATCGACGTCTACCCTCACGGCGGCCAGGCCCCGGCTCCGTCGCAGACGCCGGCGCAGACACCGACTCCCGCCGAAAAGCCCCCCCAGCCCGGAGACAGAGTGCAGCCGGCCGTGAAGCGCCAGGTCGACCCGAACGACCCGAACTTCAACGGGACGTCCCTGGCCCGCCAGCTCGGGCTGGGTGTCCGGACCGTCGTCATCGACCCCGGGCACGGCGGACCGCGGCCGGGGACGATCGGCAAGAGCGGCCTCCAGGAGAAGGAGGTCAACCTGGGCGTCGCGCTCGCCCTCCGCAAGCTGCTGCGGGAAAAGGCCGGGCTCGACGCCATCCTGACCCGCGAGTCGGACGTCGACGTCACCCTGGAGGACCGGACGGTCATCGCCAACCAGAAGCGGGCCGACCTGTTCGTGTCCATCCACTCCAACGCCCACCGGGACCGCAAGCGCGGCGGCGTCGAGACCTTTTTCCTCAACGTCAGCCCCGACCCTTCCGTCGTCGAGCTGGCCGCGGCCGAGAACGCGACCTCGACCAAGAACATCGGCGAGATGAAGTCGATCCTCCAGAAGATCGTCCAGAACAGCAAGGTCCAGGAGTCGCGGGAGCTGGCCGAGATGATCCAGCGGAACCTGGTCAAGGCCCTGTCCCAGGACCTGCCGTCGATCAGGAACCTGGGCGTCAAGGGCGGGCCCTTCTGGGTCCTCATCGGCGGGGAGATGCCCTCCGTCCTCGTGGAGATCTCCCATCTCAGCAACGCCCGCGAGGAGGCCAAGCTCCGGACGAAGAAGTACCAGGAGCTGGCCGCCCAGGGCATCTACGACGGGATCGTGGAATACATCCGTTCTTTAGGCAAAGGATAACGCACATGAGAAGACGCGATTTCATCAGAGACGCGGCCGCCGCCGGCCTGGCCCTGCGCTTCGGGCCCCGGGTCTTCGCCGGCCAGAAAGCCTCCGTGGGGCCCCTGCCCGCGCTGGCCGCGGTCGAGGGCGAATCCCCGGCGGCCATCACCCGGGAGGCCCTGTCGCTCCTCGGCGGCATGGGCCGATTCGTCGGCCGGGGCGACAAGGTCGTCATCAAGCCCAACATCGGCTGGGACCGCACCCCGGAGATGGCCGCCTGCACCAATCCCGAGGTCGTCAAGACCCTGGTCGAGCTCGTCCTCGGGGCCGGCGCCAAGAAGGCGGTCGTCATCGACAACACGACCAACCAGGCCAAGCGCTGCTACGTCCGGTCGGGCATCCAGGCGGCCGTCGAGCAGGCCGGCGGCGACATGATCTTCGTCGACGACTACCGCGTCAAGAAGATGGCCCTCAAGGGGGAATGGCTCAAGGAGTGGGAGATCCTCCTCGACGTCGTCGAAGCCGACAAGATCATCAACGTCCCCATCGCCAAGCACCACTCCCTCTGCCGCCTGACCCTGGGCGCCAAGAACTGGCTCGGCGCGACCGGCGGCGCGCGCAACCAGTTCCACCAGAGCCTCGACAAGACCGTGGTCGACCTGGCCGCCTTCTTCAAGCCCCAGCTGACGGTCCTCGACGCCTACCGCATCCTCGTCCGCAACGGGCCGCAGGGCGGCCGCGTCTCCGACACCGAGCTCCGCAAGACCGTGATCGCCGGCACCGACCCCGTCGCCGTGGACGCCTTCGGCGCCTCGCTCTTCGGGGTCGCGCCGAACGAGCTGCCCTACCTGGGCCTGGCCCGCGAGCGGGGACTGGGCGAGACCGATCTCGGGAAGGTGCGCCTTGAAAAAAGAAAGATCTAGGAAGTACCGGAACCTCGAGCGCCTGCGCATCCTGAGCCAGGCGGTCTTCTTCGGCCTCTACCTCTATCTCCTTCTCGGCGCCCACTACACCGGCGAGGACTACATCGGCTCGACCGTCCAGCGCTTCTTCCACTTCGACCCGCTGCTGGCCCTGGTGACCATCGTCTCGGCGCGGCTCGTCTACGCCTATTTCGTCTTCTCCCTCGTCACCGTCGTCGCGACGCTCCTCTTCGGCCGCTTCTTCTGCGGCTGGATCTGCCCCCTGGGCGCCCTCCACCAGTTCTCCTCGTTCGTCTTCAAGAGGACGAAGTTCCTCAAGCCGCCGCGCGAGGACAAGGCCAGCCTGGCCCCGAAGTACTACATCCTGATCGCCGTCCTGGCCGGGGCGGTCTTCGGACTCGACCTGGCCGGTTATCTCGATCCCTTCTCGTTCCTGACCCGGTCCCTCTCCGTGGCCGTGCTGCCCTCCCTCGCCCAGGCCATCTCGAGCCTCAACGGCGTTCTCTACGGGCTCGGGGCCACCGGCCTGGCCCGCTCGATCTCCCAGGCCAGCACGAACTGGACCATCAACACGACCTTCGTCCAGGGATTCTCGGTCGGCCTCCTCTTCCTCGGCGCGATCGCCCTCAACGCCCGCAAGGAGCGGTTCTGGTGCCGCTACCTCTGCCCGGCCGGCGCTCTCCTCGGCCTCCTCAGCCGCTGGAACCTGCTCAAGCTCCGGATCGACGACGAGAAGTGCATCAAGTGCGGCCTCTGCACCCAGCACTGCGAGACACAGGCCCGCCCCTACCCGAACGACAAGTGGAAGAGCGGCGAGTGCATTTACTGCATGGACTGCGCCTCGATCTGCCCGACCGCGGCCATCGGCTTCCGCCTCTCGGCCCGGCCCGAGAAGCTGACGAACGTGTCGAACGTCGACCTCTCGCGGCGCAAGCTCCTCCTGACGACCCTGCTCGGGATGGTGGCCGTGCCGTTCTTCCGGCTGACGCCTTCGCACAAGCGGGCCTCCCTCAAGCTCATCCGGCCGCCGGGCTCCCTCGACGAGCCCAAGTTCCTGGCCAAGTGCGTCAAGTGCGGCCAGTGCATGCGGGCCTGCCCGACGGGCGGGCTGCAGCCCGTCCTGACCGAAGCCGGGCCCGAGGGCATCTACACGCCGATGCTCGTGCCCAAGATCGGCTACTGCGAATACTATTGTTCGCTCTGCACGCAGGTCTGCCCGACCGGGGCCATCACGAAGCTCTCCATCGAGGAGAAGAACAAGGTCAAGATGGGCACGGCCTGGGTCAACAAGAGCCGCTGCATCCCCTACGTGCTGGGCAAGCCCTGCATCGTCTGCGAGGAGCACTGCCCCGTCTCGCCCAAGGCCATCAAGCTCGTCGACGTCGAGACCAAGCTCCCCGACGGCTCGGTCGCCGTCCAGAAGGCCCCGGTCGTCGACATCGAGCTCTGCACGGGTTGCGGCATCTGCGAGAACAAGTGCCCGGTCATGGACGACCCGGCCATCTTCGTCACGAGCGTCGGGGAGACGCGTTCGCAGACCAACCGCCTGCTGCTTGGACATCTCGGGCGGATCGGCGGAAGACCCCTACAAGTAGGGCTTAATCCGCGAGCGCCTTTTTCAGCTCGTCCGTGAGCTTCGGCAGGACTTCGAAGAGATCGCCGACGATGCCGTAGTCCGCGATCTTGAAGATCGGCGCCTCGGGGTCCTTGTTGACGGCCACGATGAATTTCGAGGAGGAGATCCCGGCCAGGTGCTGGATGGCCCCGGAGATCCCCGCGGCGATGTAGAGGTCCGGCGACACGGTCTTGCCGGTCTGCCCGACCTGGTGCTGGTGCCCGATCCAGCCGGAGTCGACGGCCGAGCGCGAGGCCCCGACGGCGGCGCGCGGGAAGACGGCGGCGAGGTCGCGGAGAAGGGCGAAGGCGTCGGGGCCCTTGAGGCCGCGGCCGCCCGACACGACGACGTCGGCTTCGGTGACGTCGATCTCCCCGCTCTCCTCCCGGATGACCTCGGCGACCCGTCCCTTGATCGCGCCGTCGGGGATGGTCACATCCTTCCGGACGATTTCTCCCGGCGGCCGCGGTCGTCGCCTCGCCGAGCGGGAAGATGTTCGGCCGGAGCGTCGCCAGCCGGGGCCGGGTCTTCAGCGTGAAGGTGAGGACCGCCTTGCCGGCGTAGATGGGCCGGGTGAAGACGAGGTCCCCGTCCTTGACGGCGACCTTGACGCAATCCGAAGCGAGCCCGACCCCGAGCCGGGCCGCGACCCTGGGAGCGAGGTCCCGGCCCATGGCCGTGGCCGGAAAGAAGAGCGCTTCGGGCTCGTATCTCCGCCGCGAGGGCGGTCAGGGCCAGCGCGTAGCCCTGCGCGGAGTAATCCGCAAGTAGCTCATTTTCCATGACATAGACTTTGGCCGCCCCGTAGGCGAAAGCCCCGGGGGCCAGCTCCGCGACCGCGCCGCCGACGAGGACGGCGGCCGTTCCGACGCCGAGCTCGGCGGCCCTGCGCCGGGCTTCGGAGAGGGCTTCGAAGGAGCTCTTCTTGATCTTCCCGTCACGCGTTTCGAGGAATACGGCGATCATCGTCCCTCTCCTTTATATGACCTTGGCCTCGTCCCGCAGGAGCCTGACGAGCTCGCGGGCCGTCTCGGCCGGATCGCCCTGGAGGATCTTGCCCGCCTGCCTCGCGGCCGGCACGTCGAGCCCGGTGACGGCGATCGCCGGGACGAGCTCGTCCGTCCCGAAGCCCAGCTCGTCGAGCTTGACGACGGGGATCTCCTTCTTCTTGGCGGCCATGATGCCCTTGAGCGTCTCGTAGCGGGGCTCGTTCAGGCCCTTCTGGGCGGTGACGACGGCGGGCAGGGACAGGAGGACCTTCTCCGTGCCCCCTTCGATCTCCCGGAAGGCCGTGGCCGACCCGGCCTCGACCTCGAGCTTGGTCACGACGGTCGCCTGCGGCAGGCCGAGAAGCTCGGCGACCATGGCCGGCACCTGGCCGTTGTCCGCGCCGACCGACTGCTTTCCGAAGAGCAGGAGGTCGGTCCCGGCGAAGCGTTTTTCCACGACCCGGGCGATGATGCGGGCCGTCCTCAGGCCGTCGTAGGTCTCCGGCGCATCGTCCTTGACGAGGAGGGCCTCGTCGGCGCCCATGGCCAGGCACTTGCGGAGCATGGTGACGGCCTCGTCCTTCCCGACCGAAACGACCCGGACGACGCCGCCCTTGGCCTCCCTGATCCGGAGGGCCTCCTCGACCGCGTACTCGTCGTACGGGCTCACGACGAAGTTCAGCCCGTCCTCGGCGATGGTCGCGGACCCCTGGGGGATGCGGATGCGGGACTCCGTGTCGGGGACCCGCTTGACGAAGGCGAGAATGTTCATCGGATCTGTCCTCCTCGAGTCGCGTCCGGCCTCCCCGGCGGGGGGCCTCACGGCCGCTCGAACCGCTTGAAGACGAGCGCGCCGTTCGTCCCGCCGAAGCCGAACGAATTGCTGAGCCCGTGGACCATCTCCATCTTCCGGGCGGTGTTCGGGACGTAGTCCAGGTCGCAGTCCGGATCGGGGAACTCGTAGTTGATGGTCGGGTGCACGATCTGGTGGTGGAGGCTCAGGGCCAGGACGCCGGCCTCGAGCCCGCCGGCCGCGCCGAGCAGGTGGCCGGTCATGGATTTGGTCGAGCTGACGGCCAGGCGCCGGGCGGCCTCGCCGAAGACCCGCTTGATGGCCGCGGTCTCGGTCTTGTCGTTGAACGGCGTCGACGTGCCGTGGGCGTTGATGTACTGGATCTCGTCCGGGCGGATGCCGGCGTCCTCGACGGCCCGGGCCATGACCCGGGCGGCCCCGTCGCCGTCCGGCGCCGGCGCGGCGACGTGGTAGGCGTCGCTCGACATCCCGTAGCCGACCACCTCGGCGTAGATCCGGGCGTCGCGGCGCAGGGCCCGGCCGAGCTCCTCGAGGATGAGGACGCCCGCCCCTTCGCCCATGACGAAGCCGTCCCGCCGGGCGTCGAACGGCCGCGAGGCCTTCGCCGGCTCGTCGTTGCGCTCCGAAATGGCCTTGATGGCCGTGAAGCCGGCCAGCCCGAGCGGCGTGATCGGCGCTTCGGCGCCTCCGGCGATCATGATGTCGGCGTCGCCCCGGGCGATGATCCGGAACGAGTCGCCGATGGCGTGCGTGCCGGTGCTGCAGGCCGTGGCGTTGGCGCAGTTGGGCCCCTTGACGCCGTAGCGGATGGAGATCTGGCCCGAGGCCTCGTTGATGATCGTCTGGATGAGGAAGAACGGCGAGACCCGGTCCGGCCCCTTTTCGAGGAGGACCTTGTGGTTCTCCTCGATCGAGCCCATGCCGCCGATGCCCGACCCGACGTAGGTGCCGGCCCGGTCGCTCCGGAGATCGTCCCGGTCGATGCCGGAATCGGCGACGGCCAGCTCCGCGGCGGCCAGCCCGAAGCGGATGAAGAGGTCCATCTTGCGGACCTCTTTGCGGTCGATGAAGACGAGGGGGTCGAAGTCGCGGACCTCCCCGCCGAAACGCGTCGCGTAGCGCGAGACGTCGAAATGGGTCAGGGTCGCGATGCCGCTCTCGCCGCGCAGGAGCGACTGCCAGGTCTTGTCCGTGCCCGTGCCGAGAGGCGAGACGAGGCCGACGCCCGTGACGACGACCCGGCGTTCGGGAAAACTATCCCTCTTCATGGAACCAACGATGTGCGGGGGCCCGGGACGCGGAGCGTCTTATTTCGCGTGCCCCTCGATGTAGTCGATGGCCTTGCCGACCGTGGTCAGCTTTTCGGCCTGGTCGTCGGGGATGTCCAGCCCGAACTCGTCCTCGAGGGCCATGACCAGCTCGACGGTGTCCAGGGAGTCCGCGCCGAGATCATCGATGAAGGACGCGTCCTCCGTGACCTGCTCCTCGCTGATGCTCAGCTTGTCGGAAACGATGGCCCGGACTTTCTTGAGAAGTTCTTCTCTCTCCATGGTGTCCTCCTTGAGAAATTATATGGATGATGGCGGACCGCCTACATATACATGCCGCCGTTCACGCCGACCACCTGGCCGGTGATGTACGCGGCTTCCTCGGAGAGCAGGAATTCTACCGCAGATGCCACGTCTTTGGGAAGCCCGAATTTTTTCAGGGGGATGGCCTCGAGGTAGGACTTCCGGACCTCCTCGGGCAGGGCGTCGGTCATGGCCGTGGCGATGAACCCCGGCGCGACCGCGTTGACCGTGATGCCGCGGGAGCCGACCTCGCGGGCCAGGGACTTGGCGAGGGCGATGAGGCCGGCCTTGGAGGCGGCGTAATTGGCCTGCCCGGCGTTGCCCATGAGCCCCGCGATCGAGGCGATGTTGACGATGCGGCCGTAGCGGGCCGCGATCATCGTCCGCAGGACGGACTTGGAGAAGTTGAACGCGCCCTTGAGGTTGACGCGCAGGACGAGGTCCCAGTCCGCCTCCTTCATGCGCATGAGCAGCCCGTCCCGGGTGATGCCGGCGTTGTTGACCAGGTGGTCGATCCGGCCGTGCGCGGCGACGACGGCGGCCACGGCGGCCTCGACCGCGGCGGCGTCCCCGACGTCGACCGCGCGGGCCTCGGCCCGGCCGCCGGCCCCGGCGATCGAGGCCGCCACGGCCTCGAGCTTGTCCGCCTGGACGTCGACGAGAACGACCGCGGCGCCCTCGGCGGCCAGGTCCCGGGCGATGACCTCGCCGATGCCCTGGGACGCGCCGGTGACGACCGATACCCGTCCTTCGAATCTCATCATCCGCCGACTCCCTGGAAGGCGTGGACGTAGCGGAGGATCTCCGCCTGGATCTTTTCCTGAACGCGGTTCTCGACGATCTCCCGGGCCCGCCCGATGGCGCTGCGGACGGCGGCCGGGCTGGACCGGCCGTGGCCGATGACGCAGACGCCGTCGACGCCGAGGAGCTGGGCGCCGCCGTATTCGGAATAGTCGATCTTCTTGTATATCCTCTTCAGGTGCCGCTTCATGAGCAGGTAGCCGAGCTTGGCGAAGATGTTCTTGGTGATCTCGTGCTTGGCCATGGACATGACGTTCTGGACGACGCCCTCGGAGGCCTTGAGGGCGACGTTCCCGGTGAACCCGTCGCTCACGATGACGTCGGACACGCCGGAGAACATGTCCTTGCTCTCGACGTTGCCGATGAACCGCAGCGGCACGGACTGGAGCCGCTCGAAAGCCTCCTTGACGAGGTCGTTGCCCTTGCCCTTCTCCTCGCCGATGCTCATCAGCCCGATCCGGGGATCCTTCAGCCCGACGACCGCCTCCATGAAGATCTTGCCCATGAGGGCGAACTGGACCAGGTTGTGGGGCTGGCAGTTGGCGTTGGCCCCGACGTCGAGGAGCAGGGTCTGGCCCTCCCCGCCGGGGACGAGGATGGCCAGGGCCGGGCGGTCGACGCCCTTGATCGAGCCCAGGACGTCGCGGGAGATGTAGACGACCGCGCCGGTGTTGCCCATGCTGACGAAGGCGTCGGCCCGGCCGTCCTTGACGAGCTGGGCGCCGACGCGGATCGAGGAGGCCTTCTTTTTCCGGAAGGCGAGGAGCCCCTCGCCCATGCCGATCTCCTCGGGCGCGTCGATGACGGTCGCCCGGGTCGCCGGGAGCCCGCTCCGTCCGATCTCGCGGTTGATGGCGCCTTCGAGGCCGACGAGAAGGACGTCGAGGCCGAAGTCCCCGGCCGCGCGGAGGGCGCCCGGCACGGTGGCTTTAGGGCCGATATCCCCCCCCATCGCGTCGACGGCGATTCTCATGCACCGGACCCGGGTCAGTCTTTGGTCCCTTCCGTCACCTGCCGGCCCTTGTAGTGCCCGCACTCGGGGCAGGCCCGGTGGGGCAGCTTGGGGTTGCCGCACTTGGGGCACACGGAAAAGGTCGGAAGGGTGAGTCCGTCGTGCGCCCGGCGTTTCCCTTTTCTCGTCGGGGAGTGTCGTCTCTTTGGATTAGGCATCTAACTCTTGTCTCTCACGTTGAATTTGATCGCGTTCCAACGGGGCTCGGTTTCCTTCACGAGGCAGGAACACCGGGCGTCCCGGATGATCTCGCCGCAGACGGCGCAAATGCCCTCGCAGCCCGGCGCGCACAGGGGCTTGGCCGGGAAGGTCAGGTTGAGCTGCTCGAGGACGACGGTGCGCAGGTCGATCTGGCGGCCGGTGTAGTACATCTGGTCCATCTTCTCCTCGGCCAGCTCGTCGGCGAAGCCGTCGATCTCCTCGGGCAGGTAGACGAGGTCGAACCGGCTGGCCACGGGGTATTCGAACGGGGTCAGGCAGCGCGCACAGACGAAGCTGATCCGGGCCGTGATCTCGCCCTGGACGAGGACCTCCTCGCCGGCGAGGCGCACCGTGATATCGGCGTGGGCCGGCTCGAGGAAGACGGCGTCCTCCTCGACCAGGTCCAGGCTGAGGAACTCGAAATCCCGGGACAGACGGAGGCCTTCCTGGGGCAGGCGGTCGATATCGATCAGCATCGTCGTGTCCACTGGATTATCCTCGGAAAATTTCATCTTATTATACCAAGCGGGGTCGGGTTGTCAAATGGGCCCCGCCCCGCCTGAAATCGGGCTTGAACCGGGGGGGCGGACGCGTATAATACCGCCATGGGCGGCTACAACACCCGGGTCGACTACAGGGGGGACGCCTACATCGTCCAGACCCAGGACAAGGGTCTCGGCGCCCAGTACGTCGAATCGCTGATCTACAAGTCCGGGCGGCTGCTCCGCTCCAAGCGGACCTTCTACACGGCCTTCGTCGCCGACCCCGACGTCAAGGACCGGATCGATCGCCTGATGGAGGAGCAGCACAAGGCGATCCTCGGGCAGATCGTCGAAGGCAGGTACGACTGAGCCCGGCCCGGCTTTTCCTCATCGACGGGAACTCCCTCCTGTATCGTTCCTACTACGCCGTCCGGGGCCTCGCCAACTCCGGCGGCTTCCCGACCGGGGCCATCTACGGGTTTCTCGCCTCGCTCCGCAAGCTCCTCGACCAGGAGAAGCCCGACTACCTGGGCGTCGTCTTCGACGTCAAGGGGCCGACCGTCCGGCACGAGGCCTACGGCGAATACAAGGCCCAGCGCAAGCCCATGCCGGACGACCTGGCCGAACAGGTCCCGAAGCTGAAGGAGGTCCTGGGCGCCCTGCGGATCGCCACGGCCGAGTTCGAGCGGTACGAGGCCGACGACGTCCTGGCCACGCTGGCCGTCCGGGCCGCGGCCCGGGACATCCGGACCGTCGTCGTCACGACGGACAAGGACCTGCTCCAGATCATCGACCGGACGACGTCCGTGTGGAACCCGTCCAGGGAGATGACCGTCGACGAGAGCAACGTCGCGGAGGTCTTCGGGGCCGGGGCGGCCGCGGTCGTCGACGTCCTGGCCCTCTGGGGCGACGCCTCGGACAACGTCCCCGGCGTCCCCGGCATCGGCGAGAAGACGGCCAAGTCCCTTATCAAGGAATTCGGGACCCTCGACAACCTGCTCGGGAATCTCGACCGGGTCAAGAACCCCCGGGTCAAGGAGAAGATCGAACAGAACCGGGACATCCTCGAGCTCAGCCGCCGGCTGGTCACGGTCTGCCGCGACCTCGACGTCCCCCTCGACCTCGACCGCTACGCCGTCCAGGCGCCGGACGAACAGGAGACCGTGCGCCTGTTCGGCGAGCTGGAGTTCTCCTCGCTCCTCCCGGATTTCCTGAAGAGCTCCCGGGCGTCGGAGAAGACATTCGAGACCGTCCTCGACGAAGGGGAGCTCCGGGCCCTGGCCGCCCGGATCGCCGCGGCCGGCGAAGTGGCCCTGGACACCGAGACCGACAGCCCCGCCCCCACCCGGGCCCGCCTCGTCGGGATGTCCTTTTCCCTCGTCCCGGGCGAGGCGTACTACGTCCCCGTGGGCCACGACTATCTCGGCGCCCCGGCCCAGATCCCCAAGAAGCGCGCCCTGGAGATCCTCAAGCCCGTTCTCGAGGACGCGAAGGTCCGCAAGACGGGCCAGAACGTCAAGTACGACCTGATCGTCCTCGAGCGCGAGGGCGTCCGCCTGGCCGGCCTGGACCGCGACACGATGGTCCTGTCCTATCTTCTCGAGCCGAACTGGGGCCGGCACGGGCTCGAGAAGCTGGCCCTCCACTACCTCCGGGAGACCAAGACGCCCTACGAAGAGGTCGCCGGCAAGGGCAAGAACGGGCTGACGATGGACAAGGTCGCGGTCGAGCGGGCCGCCCCGTACGCCTGCCAGGACGCCGCGCTCGCCCTCGAGCTCGGCCGGGTCCTGTGGGACAAGGTCGGGGAAAGGAAGCTCGACCGGCTCTACGAAGAGATCGAGCGGCCCCTCGTCGGCCTCCTGGCCCGGATGGAGATCCTGGGCGTGCGGGTCGACCCGGCGGTCCTGAAGGCCATGTCCAAAGAGCTCGAAGGGGAGCTCAAGCGGTTGGAGAAGGAGATCCACGCCCTGGCCGGCGGGGCCTTCAACATCAACTCGCCCCGCCAGCTCGCCGACGTGCTCTTCCACAAGCTGGGCCTCGCGCCGGCCCGGCGGACCCGGATCACCAAGGGCTATTCCACGTCGGTCGACGTCCTCGAGGACATGGCCGAGCTCCATCCGATGGTCGGCTTCGTCCTCGAATACCGGCAGATGGCCAAGCTCAAGTCCACCTACGCCGACGCCCTGCCCGCCCTGATCGACCCGGCCACGGGCCGCATCCATACTTCTTATAATCAGACGGTGGCCTCGACCGGGCGGCTGTCGTCGAGCGAGCCGAACCTCCAGAACATCCCGGCCCGGGGCCCCTGGGGCACGCGCTTCCGCCGGGCCTTCGTCCCGGACGAGGGGCACCTGCTCCTCACGGCCGATTACTCCCAGATCGAGCTCCGCGTCCTGGCCCATCTCTCGGGGGACGAGACGCTGATACGGACCTTCCTCGAGGACCGCGACGTCCACGAGGAGACCGCCCGGCTCGTCTTCGGGGACGCCGCCGGGGAGGACGCCCGGCGCCGGGCCAAGATCATCAACTTCAGCATCATCTACGGGACGTCGGCGTTCTCGCTGGCCCGCGAGCTGGGGACCTCCTCCGGCGAGGCCCAGAAGTTCATCGACCGCTACTTCGCCGAGCGGCCGCAGGTCCGCGAATACCTGGACCGGGTCGTCGCCGAGGCCCGCGAACGGGGCTATTCCGAGACGCTCTTCGGCCGGCAGCGCCAGGTCCCGGAGCTGCGCGTGCCGGACCGGAACATCCAGCAGGCCGGCCGCCGCATCGCCCTCAACAATCCCATCCAGGGGTCGGCGGCCGACATCATCAAGGTGGCCATGCTCCGCGCGGCCGCGGCGATCGACAAGAAGAAGCTGCGGACGCGCATGATCCTCCAGGTCCACGACGAGCTCGTCTTCGAGGTCCCGGTGAAGGAAAAGGCCGCGGTCGAGCCGCTCGTCCGCGAGGCGATGGAGGGCGTCGCCGAGCTCCGCGTCCCGCTCAAGGTCCGGCTGGGGTTCGGGCCCAGCTGGGCCGACGCGAAATAAGGCGGCGTCAGAGCATCTTGTAGAAGGCCCGGAACTTCTTGTAGATCTTCCCGCCCATCCCCTCCATCACGGCCCGGACCTTGAGGTTGGTTTCCATCTCGTGGTGGGTGTCGATGACCTTCATGCCGGCCTCCGAGGCCGCGAGAAGGACCTTGATGCCCATGAGCGCGGTCAGGCCCTGGCCCCGGTATTTCTCCTTGATCGCCCCGAGCAGGAGATCGAGCTGTTTCGTCTTCCGGGCGGCCCGGAGGACCCAGAAGAAGCCGAAGGGCAGGAGCCGGCCCCTGGCCTTGACGATGCCCTCGGTCATGTCCGGCATGGCGATGATGAAGGCGATGACCTCGCCGTCCTTCCGGATGGCCTTGACGAAGCGGGGGTCGAGGATGGGCAGGAAGCGCCGGGCCAGATCGTCCATCTCCTGCTCCTCGAGCGGGGCGTAGCCGTAGATGTTCTCGGCCATGTAGCACTCGTTCATGAGGGCCAGGATGGGCCGCACCCAGGGCTTGATCTCCCGGCGGGTCTTGAACTCGAGGATCTCGTAGGTGCCTCGCTTCATCTGCCGCTCGTAGATCTTCTTGTAGGCCTCGGGCGGCTCGTCGGGCACCTCGAGCTTGTAGACGAACCAGTCGTTGTCCTTGGCGTAGCCCTCCTCCTCGAGCCACCGGGGCATCCACTCGAAATTGTAGTAGGTGGCGATCGTGGCCCGGTGATCGAAGCCTTCGATGAGGAAGCCCTCGGGGTCCTGATCGGAGAAGCCGTACGGACCGACGATCTTGGTCATGCCCTTGGCCCGGGCCCAGTCCTCGACGAAGGTCAGGACGGCCCGGAAGATCTCCCGGTCCTCGGGGGTCTCGAGGAAGCCGAAGCGGGCCGTCCTCTCGTTCCGGTGCTCGTTGTAGCGGTGGTTGACGATGCCCATGACCCGGCCGACGGGGCGGCCGTCCTTCCAGGCGAGGGCCAGGACGGTGTCGCAGTAGCCGAAGGCCTTGTTCTTCTTGCTGTCGAAATACTTCCAGTCGTCCGTGAAGAGCGGGTGGACCCAGTTCTTGTGGCCGGCGTGGATCTTCTCGGGCAGGTAGATGAAGGTCTTGAGCTCCCGGCGCGACTTGACCTCGCGGATCTCGATGGGCATGGCGTTTCCTCTCCTCGACGGAATGCCCTTTTTATCCTACATTCCGGGCCAAAAAGCAACGGATTTGTCTCTCTGGAAAACCCTGTTCAAAAACTGAGGACGGGATGTGGAAATCCTTGACATCCCCCCGGCCCGCCACTATACTTTTGCTTCAAATTAAGGAAGGCAGACCGACCCCATGAACGTCGAAACAACCGTCCTCCTCACGATCTTCATCCCCATCATCGGCTCGTTCGCCGTCCCGCTCGCCGGCCTTCTCGGCCGGCGCGTCCGGTCGGTCTGGGCCGTCCTGGTGAGCGGCATCACGGCCGTTCTGCCGCTCACCCTCCTCCCCTTCGCTCTCCGGGGAGGGGAGCTCGTCATGCGCCAGCCCCTGGCCCTGGGCCTCGACTTCATCCTCGTCGTCGATCCCCTGTCGGTCTTCATGGCCGCGGTGTCGTCCTTCATCGGCTTCCTCATCGTCGTCTACTCGCTCGGCTACATCCGCCGCGAGGAGAACCAGAGCGAGTACTACCTGATGGTCGTGCTCTTCATCGGCTCGATGATGGGCCTGGTCTTCTCGGGGAACCTCATCTTCCTCTATCTCTTCTGGGAGATCATCGCCATCGCCTGCTGGCGGCTCATCGGCTTCTACCGGGAGCCGGCCCACGTGCGCAAGGCCGACAAGGCCTTCCTGCTGACCTTCTTCGGCGCCGTGGTCATGCTCCTGGGCTTCATCCAGATCTACGGCGTCACCAACACGTTCGACATCACGGCCATGCGCGGCACGATGATCCCCGGGACGGCCGTCCTGCTCATCCTCTTCGGCCTGTTCTCGAAGTCGGCCACCGTGCCGCTCCACACCTGGCTGCCCGACGCCGGCGTCGCGCCGACGACGGTCACGGCCCTGCTCCACGCCGCCGTCCTGGTCAAGATCGGCGTCTACGCCTTCGCCCGCCTGTTCATCTACACCTTCCGCCTGCCCGAGGGCTGGCAGCAGGCCATCCCCATCCTGGTCGTCTTCTCCAGCCTGGTCGCGGCGGCCGCCGCGGCGGTCGAGAACGACCTCAAGAGGATCCTGGCCTACTCGACGGTCAGCCAGATCGGCTACATCTTCCTGGGCTTCAGCATGATGAACGCCGCGGGCGTCTCCGGCTCGCTCCTCTTCATCCTGATGCACGGGCTGGCCAAGGCCGGCCTGTTCCTCTGCGCCGGGATCGTCATCCACGCCGTCCACACCAAGGACATCCGGGAGATGGGCGGCCTCGATCAAAACCATGCCCGTGACGGCCGTGGCCTTCCTCGCCTGCGCCTTCTCCGTCATCGGCATCCCGCCGTTCGGCGGGTTCTTCTCCAAGTTCCTGGTCATCGTGGGCACCGTGCAGGCGGGCCAGGTCTGGCTCGCCGCGGCCGCCCTGTTCACCGCCGTCCTGACGATGTACTACCTCTTCAAGGTCTTCTCGATGGTCTTCCTGGGTGAGGCCAAACACCCGGCCCCCGAGAAGACGAAATCCATGGTCTTTGTCGTCGCCGCCCTGGCCGTGCTCAGCCTGGCGGCCGGGCTCCTCGTCGCCTGGCCGATGAAGCTGACCAACATCGCGACGACTCAGATGAGTTGGTGGCTCCGATGACGCCCAAAATGCTCCTCCTGCCCATCCTCCTCCCGGCCCTGCTGGCCGTCGTCCTGCTCCTGCTGCCCCGGACGCTGCGGCTCCTCCGCGACGTCCTGGCGGTCGCCGGAGCGGCGGTCCTGCTCTATTACGGCTTCGTCTTCTTCTCGCTGAAGGACCTCCGCTACGCCGTCCCCTGGCTCGGCCTGGGCATCGACTTCGACCTGCGGCTCTACCATTTCTCGAGCTTCATCCTGCTGGCCCTGGCCGGTTTCCTCGTCCTGATCACCGTCTACGCGACGGCCAAGATGAAGGACGCGCCGCGGTCCCGGGAGTTCATGGCCTACGTCTTCCTGACCGCCGCGTTCGCCAACGGCGCGGTCCTGGCCAACAATTTCGTCCCCCTGGTCTTCTTCTGGGAGGGCCTGCTCGTCACCCTGTACGGGCTCATCACGATCGGCGGCCGCCCGACCTCGGGCCGGACGGCGGTCAAGGCCCTGCTCATCAGCGGCTTCTGCGACTTCTCGATGATCCTCGGCATCGGCCTGCTCTGGGCCGCGAGCGGCACGGCGACCATGTCCGAGATCGCCGTCGAACCCGTCGGCCTCGCGGCCGCCGCCTTCGTCCTGATGTTCGTCGGGGCCGCGGGCAAGGCCGGGGCCATGCCGTTCCACACCTGGATCCCCGACGCCGGAACCGACGCGCCGGTGACCTTCATGGCCTTCCTGCCGGCCGCCTTCGAGAAGCTCCTCGGGATCTACCTCCTGGCCCGCATCTCCCTCGACTTCTTCAAGATCCGGCCGGGCGGCGGCCTGTCCGTCATGATGATGATCGTCGGCGCGGTGACCATCGTCCTGGCCGTGCTCATGGCCCTCATCCAGAAGGACCTCAAGCGGCTCCTGTCCTACCACGCCATCAGCCAGGTCGGCTACATGATCCTCGGGATCGGGACGGCCATCCCCGTCGGCATCGCCGGCGGCCTCTTCCACATGATCAACCACGCCATGTACAAGAGCGGCCTCTTCCTGAGCGCCGGCTCGGTCGAGCACCGGGCCGGGACGACCGAGCTCCGGAAGCTCGGCGGCCTGCGCAAGGAGATGCCGCTCACGGCCTTCGGCTTCACCGTCTGCGCCCTGGCCATTTCGGGCGTCTGGCCGCTCAACGGCTTCGTCTCCAAGGAGATGATCTTCCACGGCGCCCTCGAATCGGGGTACACGGTCTTCGCCATCGCCGCCTGGGTCGGGGCCATCTTCACCTTCGCCTCGTTCCTCAAGGCCGGCCACTCCGTGTTCTTCGGCGAGCGGACCCGCGAGGTCCCGGCGGTCAAGGAAAGCCAGCCGGCCATCTACCTGCCGCTCCTCGTCCTGGCCGGCCTGTGCATCCTGTTCGGCGTCTACAACAAGCTGCCCCTGACCCTGTTCATCACGCCGATCGTCGCTCCCCACGCCGAGGCCGGCGCGCATCTCGATTTCACCAGCCACGCCCTGTCCGTCTTCACCCCGGTCGCCCTCATCTCCATCGCCTGCCTCGTCCTGGCCTTCCTGCTCCACCGCTACGGCTTCCTGAAGGGCGGGCGCAAGGCCTACCTGGCCTCCGAGCCCGTCCACAGGCTCCCCGTCGTCCATCAGCTCTACGACTGGGCCGAAGCCCGGGTGTTCGATCCCTACGAGCAGGGCGTCAAGGTCCTCCAGGGGCTGTCGACGTTCCTGTTCAAGGCCGTCGACCGGCCCATCGACTTCGTCTTCGAGAAGGTCGTCACCGTCACCGGCGAGAAATTCACCGGCATCCTGAAGAAGGCCCACAACGGGCACTACGCGAACTACCTCGCCTGGTGCCTGGCCGGCCTGGTCATCGTCGCAGGCCTCGTCGGCCTGCTCGCGAAATAGAGAGGAGGAGCGTTGATCATACTCTTCGTCGTCCTTCCGCTCGTCGTGGCGGGGATCCTCCCGCTCGTCGGCAAGCTCTCCCGGCGCGTCCTCCCCGACCTGCTGGCCAACGCGACCATGCTCTTCCTCCTCGTCTACGGAGCGGTCGCCGGACGGGCCCTCATCGCCGGCGGCCCCGTCCTCCAGCAGTCCCCCTGGCTCGGCGAAGCCGTCAACATCCGGCTGGCCCTGGACGGGTTCAGCCTGTTCATGCTGCTGGCCATCTCCCTCGTCGGGTTCGCCGCGTCCCTGTTCTCCATCGACTACATGGAGCACTACGGGGCCAAGGGCAACTACTACGCGCTGTACCTGGTCATGATCGCCGGCATGAACGGCCTCGTCCTGTCCACCGACCTTTTCAGCGTCTACATCTTCCTCGAGGTGGCCGCCGTCGCCTCCTACGCCCTCGTCGCCTACGGCCTCGGCCGGGACGAGCTCGAGGCGGCCTTCAAGTACCTGATGCTCTCGGTCGTCGCCTCGGCCTTCGTCGTGGCCGCGATCGCCGTCATCTTCGGGATGACCGGCAGCCTCGACTTCGCCGCCGTGGCCGCCGCCCTGAAGGAGCTCAACGCCGGCGCCGTCGTCGGCGTCGCCGCCGCCTTCTTCATCCTGGGCTTCGGGCTGAAGGCGGCCCTCGTCCCCTTCCACGCCTGGCTCCCCGACGCCCACCCCTCGGCCCCGGCGCCCATCTCGGCCGTCCTGTCGGGCCTGCTGATCAAGGTCTCCGGCGTCTACGCCCTGACCCGGATCTTCTTCGGCGTGTTCGGCCTGACCCCGGCCCTGTCCGGGACCCTGATGATCCTCGGCACGGTGTCGATGGTCGTGGCCGCCTTCCTGGCCCTCGGCCAGAAGGACATGAAGAGGATGCTGGCCTACTCCTCGATCAGCCAGGTCGGCTACGTCGTCCTGGGCCTCGGCATCGGGACCCCGCTCGGCATCGCCGGCGGGCTCTTCCACCTCTTCAACCACGCCCTGGCCAAGGGCCTCCTGTTCCTGACGAGCGGCTCCGTCCAGCAGGCCACGGGCACCCGGGACATGGACGACATGGGCGGCCTGGCCAAGCGCATGCCGGTCACGGCGGTGACGAACCTCATCGGCTCGCTGTCGATCGCCGGCGTCCCGCCGCTCAACGGCTTCTGGTCGAAGCTGCTCATCATCGTGGCCCTCGTCCAGGCCGGCCATCCGGTCTTCGCGGTGATCGCCGTCCTGGCCTCGGTCCTGACCCTCTGGTACTACCTGCTCCTGCAGAGGAAGACCTTCTTCGGCAAGCTCAACGAGAAGTGGGCGGCCGTCAAGGAGGCGCCGTTCTGGATGACGGCCGCCACCGTCCTCCTGGCCCTCCTCTGCGTGGGGATCGGCATTCTCTTCTCGTCGACCGTCACGACCTGGATCCAGCCCGCCGCCGACGTGCTCGCGGACGGGATCCACGCCGTGACCGGATCGTGGGGATTTTAGACGATGATCCTGCAAACAGCCCTTCTCATCGGTGTGGTGCTCTGCTCGGTCCTGGCCATCCTGCTCAGCGATCTGCTCAAGTCGGCCGTCTCCCTGGCCGTGGCCAGCCTGCTGCTGGGCATCATCTTCTTCCGGATGAACGCGCCCTACGCCGGGGTCTTCGAGATCTCCGTCGTCGCCGGGTTGATCACGGTCCTCTTCATCCTGACCATCACCCTGGTCCACAAGGGCGACGAGGTCCGCGAATCCCGGCTGGCCAACTGGATCTTCCCGCTCTTCTTCGTGGTCTTCGTCGTCATCGACGCCCTGGTCATGAAGAGCCTGCTCGGGAAGATCCCGGCCCTGGCCTCGGCCGCGGAGACCGGCACCTTCGGCGAGGTCCTCTGGAAGGGCCGGACGCTCGACCTCGTCGGCCAGATCGCGGTCATCCTGGCCGGCGTCTTCGCCGTCCTGGCCCTGTTCCGCAAAGGCGACAAACATGAGTAACACCTGGTTCTATTACGCGTTCTTCGCGGCGGCCCTGGTCCTGGCCGGGGTCCTCGGGCTCCTGCTCAAGCGCAACCTCATCAAGCTCTTCATCTGCATCGAGGTCGTCGGCAAGGGCATCAGCCTGCTCCTCCTCTCGACCGGCTTCGCCAAGGGCAGCATCCTGACGGCCCAGGCGCTGGTCATCACCTACATCGTCATCGAGGTCAGCCTCGTGGCCACGGCCCTGGCCCTGATCATCAACGTCTACCGCACGACCAGGAGCCTGGACATCCGCGGGCTGGCCAAGCTGAAAGGGTAAGCCATGACAGGAATCGGCGTCCTCCTCTCTCCCGCCCGTCGCCTTCCTCTTCTTCCTCGGCGCGGCCTTCGGCCTCTACGCCCTGGGCCGGGGCATGGCGCCCAAGCCCGACCGGACCGCGGGCAAGATCTCGACCTACGCCTGCGGCGAGAACATGCCCGGCGTCAAGGTCCAGTTCGGCTACCGCCTCTTCTTCTTCATCGCCCTCTTCTTCACCATCATGCACGTCGCCGTCCTCGTCATCGCCACCGTGCCCGACGGGACCATCGCCTTCTTCGCCATCTTCTACCTGGTCATGATCTTCCTGTCCGTGCTGTCCCTGGTCACGAGGAGTTAACATGCTCAACAAGCTCACCCGGTGGTCCAGGATCAAGTCGCCCTGGATCCTCCATCTCAACTCGGGCGCCTGCAACGCCTGCGACATCGAGATCGTCGCCGCCCTGACCCCGCGCTTCGACGTCGAGCGGTTCGGCGTCCTGCTCAAGGCCACCCCGCGCCACGCCGACGTCATCGTGGCCAGCGGCCCCGTCACCCGCCAGATGCGGGAGCGGATCATCCGCATCTACGAACAGACCCCCAATCCGAAGTTCGTCATCGCCGTGGGCGCCTGCGCCATGTCCGGCTGCGTCTACCGCGGGGCGTACAATATCCTCGGCGGCATCGACCAGGTCATCCCGGTCAACATGTACGTCCCGGGCTGCCCGGCCCGCCCCGACGCCATCGTCGACGGCGTGGTCAAGCTGCTCGGCAAACTCTAGGGAACAAGGAAACGCCATGTCCGACACCGACATCGTCGAAAGCCTGAAGCGGGACCTCGGGGCGAAGGCCCTCGAGCTCACGAATCCCGCCGTCCGGCGCATCTTCCTCAAGGTCGCGACCGCGGACCTCGTCCCGGCCGTGACCCTGCTCCGGGACAAGTACGATTGCGCCTTCCTGTCCACGATCACCGGCCTGGACACGGGGGACGGCCTTCGAGTTCCTGTACCACTTCGCCTCTCCGGTCACGACGATCCACGTCCGGACCGAGATCCCGCGGTCCGACCCCCGCCTCCCCAGCATCTGCGGCGTCATCCCCGGGGCCGTCCTCTACGAGCGGGAGCTCCAGGAGATGTTCGGGGTCGTCGTCGAGGGCATCCCCGACGGCCGGCGGCTCAACCTGCCGGACGACTGGCCCGACGGGCAGTATCCGATGCGGAAGGACTGGAAGCACGTCCGGCCCCAGGAAGTCATCCCCGGAGGCGAGTCATGAGCTTCGAGATCCCCATCGGACCCCAGCACCCGGCCCTCAAGGAGCCGATCAGCCTGCGCATGACCGTCGAAGGCGAGGTCATCACCGGCGTCGACATCCGGCTCGGCTACAACCACCGCGGCGTCGAGAAGGTGGCCGAGGACAAGAACTGGACCCAGAACATCTACCTCGCCGAGCGCATCTGCGGCATCTGCTCCCACTCCCACGCCACCTGCTTCGTCCAGGGCGCCGAGAGGCTGATGGAGCTCGCGCCGCCCAGGCGGGGCCTCTACATCCGCTACCTCGTCTCCGAGCTCGAGCGCGTCCACAGCCACCTCCTCTGGCTCGGCGTGGCCGGGCACGAGGCCGGCTTCGACTCGTTCTTCATGTACACCTGGCGGGACCGCGAGATCGTCATGGACCTGCTCGAGATGATCACCGGCAACCGCGTCCACTACGCCATCAACACGATCGGCGGCGTCCGCCGCGACCTCGACGAGGGCCAGAAGGCCAAGGTCCTCGAAGGCGTGGTCACCCTGCGCAAGCGCAGCGAGTACTACTTCCGCCTCGGCGCCACCGAGCCGAGCTTCGTGGCCCGGATCGCCGGGGTCGGCATGCTCAGCAAGGAGCAGGCCCTGTCCCTCTGCGCCACCGGCCCCGTGGCCAAGGCCTCCGGCGTCGCCCGGGACGTCCGCAAGGAGGACCCGTACGCGGTCTACGACGAGCTCGACTTCAAGGTCTGCACGGCCGACACCTGCGACGTCCTCGGCCGGGTCGTCGTCCGCGTCAACGAGCTGCTCGAGTCCTACAACATGATCGAACAGATGATCAAGGGCCTGCCGGACGGCGACATCGCCTGCAAGGCCCCCCGCAAGGCCAAGCCCGGCGAGGTCGTCAGCCGCTACGAGGCCCCCCGCGGCGAGAACATCCACTACATCAAGGCCAACGGGACGGACAAGCCCGAGCGCCTCAAGGTCCGGGCCCCGACGCTCGGCAACTACCCGGCCACGGTGGAGATGCTCCGGAACGGCTTCATCGCCGACATCCCCCTCATCTTCGCCGCCATCGATCCCTGCATCTGCTGCGCCGAGCGGACCGTGACCCTGATCGGCGCCCGGACCGGCGAGGAATCCGTCGTCCGGATGAGCGACCTGCGCCGGCAGGCGCTGGCCCGCCCCGTCAACGCCGGCGTGAAAAGGAATGCGGTATGGCCGTTGTGAGAACCGTCCTCTATCTGCTGGTCTATCCCGGGCTGCTGTTCCTGTTCGCCTATTCGACCTTCTGCGAATGGTTCGACCGCAAGGTCTACGCCAGGCTGCAGAACCGGATGGGGCCGACCCACACGGGCCGCTTCGGCCTGCTCCAGCCCATCGCCGACTTCTTCAAGCTGATGGCCAAGGAGGACGTCGTCCCCGAGGCCGCGGACAAGAAGGTCTTCTCGGTCCTGCCCGTCATCGGCCTGGCCGTCGTCGCGACGGCGGGACTGCTCCTGCCCGTCTGGAACTTCGACCTGCTCGTCCCGGGCTGGACGTCCTTCCCCGGCGACATCATCGTCATCCTCTACCTCCTCAGCCTGCCCACGCTCGTCCTCTTCCTGGCCGGCTGGTCGTCGACCAATCTCTTCTCGACGATCGGCGCCTCGCGCGTCCTGACCATGCTCTTCGGCTACGAGGTGCCGCTCTTCCTGGCCGTCCTCAGCCCGGCCATCCTGGCCGACTCCTGGCGGCTGGCCGAGATCGCGGCCTTCTACCAGGCCCGGCCGCTGCTCCTGCTCGCCAACCTGCCCGGCTTCCTCGTCGCCCTCATCTCCGTCCAGGCCAAGCTCGAGCGGACGCCCTTCGATATCCCCCACGCCGAGACCGAGATCGTCGGCGGCACGTTCACCGAGTACTCGGGCAAGAAGCTGGCCCTGTTCCGGCTGACCTTCGACATCGAGCTCGTCGTCGCCAGCGGCCTCCTCGCGGCCGTCTTCCTGGGCGGCTTCCCGGGCGGGGCGATCGTCGGGTTCCTCCACTTCGTGGTCAAGACCCTCTTCATCATCTTCCTGCTGTCGCTCCTCCGGGCCCTGACCTCGCGGATCCGCGTCGACCAGGTCGTCTCCTTCGCCTGGAAGGTCCTGGCCCCGCTGGCCGTCCTGCAGCTTCTGATCACGATCCTGCTGAAGGGATTCCTGCCATGAAGATCGCCGTCTTTCTGCCCGAGCTCCTGCGCAACTTCTTCAAGAAGCCGGCCACGGTCGACTATCCCTTCGTCAGAAGACCGCCGTTCCCAAGGATTTCCGCGGCACGCCCTTCCTCAACCCCGACATGTGCATCGTCTGCAAGGCCTGCGAGCGCGACTGCCCGGCCGAGGCCATCGAGATCACCGACGTCGATCCGGCCGCCAAGCGCTTCCGCATGGTCATCCACAACGACCGCTGCATCCACTGCGCCCAGTGCGTCGATTCCTGCCCGACCAACCCCAAGGCCATGCAGATGGACGACCTGTTCGAGATCGCCACGGACGACCGCCACAAGCTGAAAAGGGACTGGGTCTACGTGCGGGCCGTGCTCAAGCCCAAGGCGGCCGCTCCCGCGGCCCCTGCGGCCCCGGCTGCGGCGCCCGCAGAACCAAAGGCCTGATCTCCGGAGATCCCCAAAGCCCTCATCCGGATATCCGATGAGGGCCTCTTCTCTTCCTGATCGCTTTCGATGCGGGAATTATCCTCTCAGCTCCCCGGCCCCCGGGGGGACCAGCAGGGAGCGGACGTCTGCGGAGCGACCAGGGTCAGAACGCCGCCGCCGCGAGCGGACTCGGAGGAGCGGCTGTCTGGCGAAATATCTGAAGAAAGCGCTTTTTTCAGATATCTCGCAGAAGCGCCCGCTCCGAGCTATGCTGCGCCGAGGCTCCTGCTCCGAGTCGCTATATCGTTCTTCTGCCCGGTCCGCTCCCCGGTCCCCGAGGGGCCGTGGGAGCTAGGACGGATATCCCTGAGCAAAGCCGGATGAGAGCGGATCCCCTCAGATCTTCATCGGCATGAGGACGTAGAGGTTCGTGATGGCGTCCTCGCCGTCCGGCTTGATGAGGACGGCGCTGTTCTCGTCCTTGACCTCGAAGACGACCTTCTCCGTGCCGACGGCCGTGAGGAAATCGAGCAGGTACTGGGCGTTGAACCCGATCTCCAGGTCCTGGCCCTTGTAATCGACGGCCAGCTTGTCGCGGGCCTCGCCGATCTCGGGATTGGAGGAGAACAGCCGCATGCGGTTCTTCTCGATGGTGAACTTGATCCCCTTGGACCGTTCGGCGGACAGCAGGGAGACCCGGCGGATGGCGCCGGCCAGCTCCTCGCGGGGGACGACCAGGCGGCCGGGGTTGTCCTTGGGGATGACGGCCTGGTAATTGGGGAACTTGCTCTCGATGATCCGGGAGATGAGGGTCCGCGGCCCGACCCTGAAGAAGAGGTTGTTCTCGTCGAGGTCGAAGGCGACCGTCTCGTCCTCGAGCTTCCGGATCTCGCTCAGGGTCTTCTTGGCGACGATGACGCTGATGTCCTTCTCGATCTTCAGCCCGTCCTGGGCCTTCTTCGTGTAGGAGAGCCGGTGCCCGTCCGTGCTGATGAGCTCCATCTGGCGGTTCTTCAACGACAGCAGCGCCCCGTTCAGATAGTAGCGCTGCTCCTGGGTGATGGCGTAGAAGACCCGGTCGATCATGTCCTTGAGGTCCTGGCAGGGGCAAGTCGATCCCCTTTTCGAACTTGGCGTCCGGGACCTGGGGATAATCCTCTTTGGCCAGGCAGAGGATCTTGAACTCGCTCTCCCCGGCCTGGATGTCGATCGTCTCGTCCTTCAGCTCGACGCGGACGGTCTGCCCTTCCGGCAGCGATTTGACGATCTCGAAGATCTTCTTGCCGTTGACCGTGATCGCCCCGGGCCTCTCGATCTCCGCTCCCAGATGCGTCCTCATCCCGACCTCGAGGTCCGTTCCCGTCAGCTCGATGTCCGACGGCGAGACGTTCATCAGGATATTGGCCAGGATGGGCATGGTGTTCCGTTTTTCGACGATGCCCTGGAGTATCTGGAGTTCGGCCAGGAACGCTTCCTTGGGGATGGAGAATTTCATGTCTTCACCTTTCTTTCCGTTCTTTCCGGGTTCCTTTTATTCTTATTATTTAATTCATAATAAAAGTCTAAATCAAGAAGAGAAACAATAAAGTCCGGTGCAAATGTGGGAATCTCCGCCAAGCCGCTGTGTCTTCCTCATTGGATCAGGGCGATGAACGTGTTGATTTGTTTGTTGAATTCGGGATCGTCGCTGCGCATCTTGTCGATCTTGCGGACGCTGTGGATGACGGTCGTGTGGTGTTTTCCACCGAACTTCTTGCCGATCTCGGGCAGCGACGCGTTCGTCAATTCCTTGGCCAGATACATGGCGATCTGACGGGGGAAGGCGATCTTGGGGGAATTGTTCTTCGATTTGAGCTGGGCGGCCTTGATCTTGAACTCGTGGCAGACGAGCTTCTGGATCTTTTCCACAGTGATGATCGAGGCCGACGTGTCGAGCAGGCCCTTGAGGGCCTCCTTGGTCAGGTCGAGGTCGATCCGTTCGCCCTTGAGCGAGGCGTAGGCGATGACCCGGCGCAGGTAGCCCTCGAGCTCGCGGATGTTGGACTGGACCTTGTCGGCCACGTAGAGGGCGACGCTGTCGGGCAGGGAGACCGCCTCGGCCTCGGCCTTCTTCTTGAGGATGGCGATGCGCGTCTCGATGTCCGGCGGCTTCAGGTCGGCGATCAGGCCCCACTCGAAACGGGAGCGGAAGCGCTCCTCGAGGTGGGGGATCTCCTTGGGCGGGCAGTCGCTCGAGATGACGATCTGCTTCTGGCTGTCGTAAAGGTGGTTGAAGGTGTGGAAAAACTCCTCCTTCGTCCGCTCCCGGCCCGCAAGGTAGTGGATGTCGTCCATGAGCAGGATGTCGACGCTCCGGTATTTCTCGCGGAACTCCAGGACCTTGCCGTACTGGAGGTGCGTGACGAGATCGTTCATGAACTTCTCGGTCGTGACGTAGAGGACCTTGTTCCGCCCGCTCTGCTGGAGGCAGAAGTGCCCGATGGCGTTCATGAGGTGGGTCTTGCCGAGACCGGCCCCGCCGTAGATGTAGAGGGGATTGTAGGATTTGGCCGGGCTCTTGGCCACGGCCGTGGCGGCCGCGTGGGCGAACTGGTTGCAGCTCCCGACGACGAAGTGCTCGAAGGTGTAGTTGGGATTGAGGTTGGGATTGACGGGCTGCCCCTGCTTCGTCTTCCGGTCGTCGGGCGAACGGCGCATGAAGGCCGCGGGCGTGTCCTCGTGGATGTAGCGGATATCGAAGACCTTGGCGAAGATCTCGCGGCAGCAATCGGCGATGACGTTCGAATAATGGAAGGACAGCCAGTCCCGGAAATAGGAATTCGGGACCTTGATGTAGAGACGGTCCTCGTCCCGGCCGATGAACGTCGTCGGTTCGAACCACGTCTCGAAGGAGTTCGGATCGATCTTGGTCTCGACGGCCCGGAGGATCTCGCTCCAAGGGTTTTGATTATCTTTCAGTTCCATGAAAGCCGCTGCTTTTTCCACAGATTTTTCCACATCTGTGGAAAATCCTCTCCCGGGAAGGCATCCGTCCGGGAAAGGCCCGGGAATGATAGCACTCCGATGAGGCCAATACAAGCATTATTTTATGGGGAAAACGGCCTTCCGGCGACTCCCGGCGGGGGCCCGGAGAAGGGCCTTCCGAAGGGCCTCGCCCGGGCCTCGAAAAGGCCCGAAAAACGGCCGAAAAAGGGGCCGAAAACGCAGCCGGCCTGGCGCGGAGAGCCTGTGGAAACCTTGCCTTTTGTCGGGCTTAGAGGATAGCCGGCGGTCAGCGGCGGAGCAGGGCCCGGCGCTCGATCGTCGACGTGCCGAGCAGGGCCGGGAAGAGGCGCGCGCGGATGCGGTCGGAGAGATCGGAGAAGGCGAACTCCGCCGGCTTGTCGAGCTCGCCGTAATCGCGGTATTCCCGAAGACTCGTCCGGTGGAGGACCTCGCCCGTCGCGGCGGAGACGAGGAAGACGTCGACGGTCATGGTCCAACGGAGCTGCTCGACCAGGCCGCTGCGGGAGGCGTCGAAAAGGCGTTCGACGGGCACGACGCGATCGACGGCTTTGCGGACCTCCCCCGTGAGGCTGACGGAACCGGTGAGGAAGACGGCGCCTTCGTGCCCGGCGCCCTTTTCTTTCCAGAACGAGGGCGGGGCGGGACCGGCCGCCGCTTCGGCGGGCACCGTCGCGCGCGACACCGGGCCCGCGAAGACGCGCCCGATCTCCGCCGCCAGATAGTTCGGGAGCTCGAGACCGGGCGCGAGATCCGGCGGCGGAGCGGTCTCGGCGAAATCGGTCACGACGATCTCGCTGAAAGAGCCGGGAGGCAGGACCGCGATGCCCGGCATGCTCAGGCTGACGCCGACCGGCACGCCGGAACCGCAGGCCGCGCCGGCGAGAAGGGCGGCCGCGAGGGCCGACGGGACGAAGCCCTTCACGGTCTCCTCCCGCGGAGCCGCTCCAGACGGGCCTTGAAGGCCGCGTAGTTCGTTTTGATCGTCGGTTCGTCCGGGGCGAGACGGAGGGCTTCCCTGTACTCCCGCTCGGCCTCCGCCCACGCGCCCTGCCGTTCGTAGGCGACGGCGAGGTTGTTGTGGGCCGCCGCCGACCCGGGGTCCTTCGCGACGGCCTGGGCCCAGTGGCGGGCGGCGTCCTCCCAGGCGTCCTGACGGGCCGAAGCGAGGCCCGCGGCCAGGAAGCCCGAAGCCGGGGACCGCGCGCAGCCCCCCGCGGCGAGGAGCGCGACGACGGCGAGCGATGCGATGGCTTTGAACCTCATGCCGGCCTCGTCCCCAGATTACGACCATCCGCGGCCCCGGTCAAGCGGGCGGGACGGTCGCAATTTGCCTCGGAGCGGTTTTTGTGGTATAAATTCGGCTCAAATCGAGACGAAAGAGACAGGACCATGCCGAAAGTCTGCGAGATCTGCGAGAAAGGCCCCATTTTCGGGCATAGCGTCAGCCATTCCCACAAGGCCTCCCCGAAGAAGTGGAAGCCCCAACCTCCAACGGGTCAAAGCCCAGACGCCCAAGGGCGTCCGCCAGATCTGGGTCTGCACCCGGTGCCTGCGTTCGGGCAAAGTGGCCAAAGCCGCGTAAGCGGCTTCAGACCCGTTCCACCGAAACGACTTCTTTCAAGCCCGCGATCCGCTTCGAGATGTCCTCGAGGTGCCGGATGTCCCGGATGCGGATGTCCAGCGTGATCCGCGCCTTCCCCTCCGACGCCATCGACGCCTCCGCTTTGGAGATGTCCCCTTCGAGGCCGGCCACGGCGGTGGCCACCTTGGCCAGCACCCCGGGGGTATCGTGCGTCTTGACCAGCAGCCGGGCCTTGAACGTCGCGGCGAACGACGGGTCCCAGGTCACTTCGACCAGGCGCTGGCCGTCGAGGATCTCCTTGGAGACGAGCGGGCAGCGCAGGGAGTGGACGGTCAAGCCGCGGCCGGCGGTGATGTAGCCGACGACCGGCTCGCCCTTGACCGGCGAGCAGCATTTCGCCAGCTTGATCATCTGTCCGTCGATGTCCTTGATCCGGACCCCGGCGCCCGGTCCCGGCGCGATCCGGGCCGCCGCCTTGCCGAGGAAGCCGGCGCGGCGCGGCGCGACGGGTCCGAAGACGGTCTCGACGAACGCGCGATCGACGACGATCCGGCCGAGCCCCACCTGCCGGTAGAACTCGTCGAGCGACGGCACGCGCGGACCGAGCAGGTCCCCGAGCCGCGCGGCCAGCGCTTCCTCGCGGCGCAGTCCGGCCGGCAGGACGTACTTCGCCCGTTTCCTTCTCCCAGAGCTTCCGGCCGAGCGCTTCGCTCGTCGTCCGGCTCCGCGCGTTGAGCCAGCGCCGGAGGTCCTGCCGGGCCCCGGCGGTCGTCGCCGCCGCCAGCATGGCCCGCGTCGGCGATCTTCCGGCGTCGGTCAGGATCTCGACGATGTCCCCCGTCTTGAGCACGGTCTTGAGCGCGGCGGCCGTGCCGTTGACGCGGGCCCCGGAGGCGTGGAGCCCGACCTCCGTGTGGATCTTGAAGGCGAAGTCGAGGGCCGTGGCCCCGGGCGGGAGGTCGACGACCTTGCCCTTGGGCGTGAACACGTAGACCTCTTCGGGGATGAGATTGGATTTCAGGCTCCTCAGGTACTCCTGGGGGTTCTTCTGCTCTTCGAAGAGGGCGGCCATCTCCCGGAGCCAATGGAGGCGCCTGTCCTCCTGCGACGGCGCGGGCGGCGCGTCGTCCTTGTAGCGCCAGTGGGCGGCGATGCCGTTCTCGGCGAGGTCGTGCATCTCCCGGGTCCGGATCTGGACCTCGAAGGTCTTCCGGCCCTCGGTGATGACCGTGGTGTGCAGGGCCTGGTAGAGATTGGGCTTGGGCATGGCGATGAAATCGCGGAAGCGCTGGGGCAGGTGCGGCCAGCGCTGGTGGATGATGCCCAGGATGGCGTAGCAGTCCTTGACCGTGCCGGTGATGACGCGCAGGGCGAGCAGGTCGAACACCTGGTCGAAATCGATGTCGCGCCGCCTCATCTTGCTCCAGACGCTGTACGGCCGCTTCACCCGGGAGAAGATCTCGGCCGGCAGGCCGTTCCCCGCGAGGAGCTCGGCCAGGGTCCGCTTCATGGCCCCGAGATCGGCCTCGGCCGCCTTCCTCTGGGGGTCCATCTCCGCGGCGATCTTGGCGTATTCCTCGGGCGCGACGTAGCGGAACGACAGGTCCTCGAGCTCGGCCCGGATGCGGCCCATGCCGAGGCGGTTGGCGATGGGCGCGTAGATGTCCAGGGTCTCGCGGGCGATCTGGCGCCGCCTCTCCTCGTCGAGGAAGCGGAGGGTCTTGAGGTTGTGGATCCGGTCGGCCAGCTTGATGAAGATGACGCGGATGTCGTCGGTCATGGCCAGGATGATCTTGCGGATGGTCTCGGCCCGGCGGACCTCCGGCGACGACTCCTGCACGCGGCTGATCTTGGTCACGCCCTCGACCAGGTCGACGACCTCCTTGCCGAAGGCTTCGCGGAGCCCGGCGGCCGTCGTCTCGGTGTCCTCGAGGACATCGTGGAGGAGAGCGGCGACGAGCGTCGTCCGGTCGAGCTTCATGTCGGCGAGGTAGGCGGTCACCTCGAGCGGGTGGCTGAGGTAGGGCTCGCCCGAACGGCGGACCTGGCCCTTGTGGGCCTGGCCGGCGAAGACGTAGGCCTTGCGGAGGACGGCGACGTCCTTCTCGCCGATGTAGGTCTCGGCTTTTTCGACGATGTCGTCAAACCGGACCATGGCCGGACGGCCCTCCCTGCCGGACGATCCAATCCGCGGCTTCGAGGATGCCGGGGGCGGTGTGGGCCGGCCGGACGCCGCGGGCCGCGAGCGCGGCCGCGGCGGCGCGACCGTACCCGGTGAGGACGAGGACGGGCGTCGCGCCGACGTTCAGGCCGAACAGGACGTCGTCCGGCTTGTCTCCGACCATGAAGGACGCGCCGGGGTCGAGCCCGAGCTCGCGCGCGGCCCGGTGCCCGAGGCCCGGCTGCGGCTTGGCGCAGGAACAGGCGGTCTCGGGCGCGTGGAGGCAGGCGTAGATCCCTTCGAGCGGGGCGCCGTGCCCGGCGAACTCCTCCAGGAACCGGGCGTGGAGCGCCGCGAGGTCCTGCGCGTCGAAGTAGCCGCGGCCGACGCCGGACTGGTGGGTGACGACGACCGGGACGAAACCGGCCTGCCGCAGCCGCCGGACGGCCTCGAACGCGTCCGGATAGATGTGGATCTGGCGGAAATCGGACGGGTAACCGGTGTCTTCGTTGAGGGTCCCGTCGCGGTCGAGGAAAACGGCCCTGCGTGTTGTCATGGCGAGCGTTCGCCCGTGGCGAAGACCTCCGGTGTGCCGGTTATTTGGACGGCCGGTCGGGCTTGGCCGCGGCGGCCTCGCCGGACGCGGCTTTGGGCTCCGCTTTCGTTTCGGCCTTCGCTTCGGTTTTCGGCGCGGCTTTCGCTTCGTCCTTCGGCCCGGACTTGGCTCCGGCCTTGGTCCCGGAGGACGTGGAGCTCTTCTTGGCGTAGTCGTTGATGTAGAAGCCGCTGCCCTTGAACTGGATGGCCGGCGAGGAGATGCGCTTCACCATGGGCCCGCCGCATTGGGGGCACTTGTCGAGCGGCTTGTCCTTGGCCTTCTGCAGGACCTCGCAGACCTCGCGGCACTTCGTGCACTGGTATTCGTATATCGGCATCGCGTCTAACTCCGATTCATTAATTTTCTATTATAGCAGAAAACGCCGTCCATGATGCCGGTCGCAATAGGGAAAACAGATGCGAAAAATTCGACGAATAATTAACGAGAAGCCGCAGAGGTCGGGGCCGAGGGGATCATCAGAGCGAGCATCAGCGGTGATTTAGTCGGTCCGAAACCGGACGAGGGCAGTTTCAGGGGAAACCGCCAAAACTTGTCCGAGCGAGGCTTAGCGCAAGCCGAGAAAGATGAGGCCGAGGTGGGTCGCCGGAGTGAGCATTAGCCGTGATTTAGCCGTTCCGGAGACGAAAGAGGGTAGTTTCCCTGGAAACCGCCAAAACTTGTTCGAGAGAGGCGTAGCGAACGCCGAACGAGTTGTTTTGGCGCCGAATTCGTCGAACGGAACGGCGTTAAAAATCACGGCAGCGAACGGAGGTGATCACCGAGGCCTACTCATGGAAAACTATGGCTTCGAAGACGGACAGCTTGGCCCCGCGCCTCCAGGCCCCGGCGGGAAGGCCGGCCTTGAGGCAGATCTGGTCGAGGAATGTCAGACGGTCCCAGCCGTTCTCGACCGGGACCTGCGGCAGGAGCACGCCGTGCCGTCCGTCCTTCTCGATGATCAGGCCGTGGGTGCCGACCTTGATCTTTTTGGGGTCGTCGATCGGCCGGGCCGGCGTCAGGACCGAGATCTCGAAACGGATGTCCTCGAGCTCGGCCGCGGCGACGCGGGGGAAACGGGGGTCCTCGGTGGCGGCGTAGACGGCCGTCCGGATGACGGCCTGCCCCAGCGGGAGGACCGGCTCGATGAAGCCGATGCAGCCGCGCAGCTCGCCGTTCCGGGTGAGGGTCACGAACGCGCCGCGGGGCGCGCGGAACTTTTCGATCCCCGTCCGGTCCTCGATCGCCGACACCCCGCCCGAGGAATTCCGTGACCGCCGAACGGGCCAGGCCGAGGAGCGCGGTCTTCTCCTCCGCGGTCAGCGAAAAATCCTCCGGCGCCGGATCCGCTTCCGACAAGACGGCCGCGGCGAGATAGCCGACGACGGGACCGCCGAAGGAGGACGAGTCGGTCCGGCCGAGGACCTCGACCTTGGGCTGCCCGGCCTTTTCCGCGAGGAGCAGCAGCGCCGCGACCGGACCGCCGCCGCACATATTGTTCTCCCCGGCCTCGGCCTTGCGGATGAGAACTTCCGTCTTCAGGCCCTGGATGAGGGCGGCCGTTTCCGCGTCCGTCGCCTGGGCCCGGGCTTTGGGCAGGAAGTGGGACAGGTCGGTCGAAGCGACGACGAGCACGTTCTTGTCGAGGCACGTCGCGGCCAGGGCCGAGGCAAGCCGCCGGATGGTGGCCCGGGTCTGACGGCCCATGACGATGGGGACGATGGCGGCCTCGGGCAGGGCCCTCTGGACGAACGGCACCTGGACCTCGACGGAGTGTTCCTCGGCGAACGCTTCCGGCAGAGAACGGGCCCCCGAAGCCTTGGCGATGGCCCGGGCCAGGTCCGCGTCGACGCGGGCGACGCCGAGCGGCGTCCGGAACCCGCCTTCCGGCCAGATCGCCGAGCCTTCGAACGCGACCCGGTGGGAAGGCCCGATGATGACGACCGTGTCGATCTTCCGGCCCCGGACGAAGGCGTACGCGGCCGCGGCCGTCCGTCCGGAATAGACGTAGCCCGCGTGGGGGACGATGAGGCCGATCGTCCGTCCGGCGGGCGCCGCCGCAGGCGCCGCCGCGGCCAGGAAGCCGTCGACCTCGGCGGCCAGCGCGGCCGGGTCCTCCGGGTAGAAGCCCCCGGCGAAGGCCGCCGGGCGGACCGATTGGCCGAAGGCGACGGCCGGGAAGAGCAGGACCAGGAGGATCCCCGCGGGCAGGACGTTCTTCATCGCTTTCAATATAGGCAGGGAGGGACAGAAAAAGCAAACAACCGGGGCAAAACCGGTTGACTTTTTTCCGTATTTAATTACAATGAGAAAGGGAAGGTTCAGATGAAAGGCTTCTTCAAATTCCTGCTCGCGATGCTGACGTTGGGCGCGGCGTTCTGCCTCGGCAATTATCTCGGGAAAGAAAAAGAGAAATCCAAGATCCCGATCTTCCAGGAAGAGCCCGAAAGCCGCGAGTGAGCCGCGGGCCGCTCGTCCGGGTCCGCCCGGAACCTCCGGGCCGGTCCGCGGGACGGGCGCAGGGAGTCCAACCATGAAGGGAAGCATGACCGCGATCCTGATCATCTTCGCGGCCTTCGTCCTTCTGCTCATCCTCAATCCGAACATGTCCTGCTTCGGCCGGCGCGTCAAGTCGCCGTTCTATCCCCTTCTCAGGAAGAAGCGCCTGAAAGACCGGGCCGGCGAAAAGAAAGAGCCGCCGAAGACCGAAGATTATGGGTTCAAATAGACCGGCCGGTCCCGGCCGGGCTTCACTCGCCGCCCTGTCCCTTCTGATCGCCCTGCTGCTCGGCGCGTGCGCCCGCCGCATTCCCACTCTCGTCCCTCCGTCCTGCGGTCTCGAGGCCGTCGAAGGCTACGCCTCCGCCTCGATCTCCGGCGCCGACGCGGCGGCCAAGGGCCGGTTCGCCTTCGTCTTCCGCCGGCCGGGCTTCGGCCGGGTCGAAGCCGTCGATCCGATCGGGCGAACGGCCTTCCTCGTCCTCTTCCGCGGCGACCGGGCCTGGTTCGTCCTGCCCGGGAAGAAGGTCTATGCGGAGGACGCGGCGCCGGTCATGATGGGCCGGTTCCTGGGGATCGATCTCCTCCCCGACGAGATCCTGCCGCTCCTCTCCGGGCTCTGGACCGGCGTCGAGCCGGAAAGCGGCTGGACCGTGGAACGCGACGAGCGGGGCCGGGCCGTGCGCTGCGCCCGCGAGGACTTCTTCTTCACGGTCCGGGAATTCTTCCCCGGCGGCGGCGTGCCGCGGCGGATCGAATTCGCGGGAGCGGAGACGACCGGCCGGCTGAAGGTCCTCGAGCTCGCTTTCAACCCGGCGCCCGCCGACGCGGCGTTCGACGTGTCGTTCCTGCGCGCCTACGCCCCGAAGACCTGGGACGGCATCCTGGAGATCCTCGACCGATGACGGTCAAGTCCTTCGCCAAGATCAACCTCGGCCTCGAGATCGTCGGGAAGCGCCCGGACGGCTATCACGACATCCGGACGCTCTTCCAGACGATCTCGCTGTGCGACGAGATCGACTCTCGAGTCCCGCCCCGCCCGGCGTCATCGAGCTCGCCGGGGACGATCCGCGCATCGCCTGGGACCGGACCAACCTCGTCGACCGGGCCGCCCGGAAGGTCCTGGAGAAAGCGGGCCCGGAGGCCGGGGCCCGGATCGCCGTGAGGAAGTCCATTCCGCCCGGAGGAGGCCTCGGCGGGGGCAGCTCCAACGCCGCGGTGACGCTCATCGCCCTGGACAGGATGTGGGGTTCCGGCCTGGGCGAAAGCGGGCTGGCCGGCCTGGCCCGGGGCCTGGGAGCCGATGTCCCCTTTTTTCTGAAAGGGGGCCTCTGCCTGGGCGAAGGCATCGGCGACAGGCTCACCCCTCTCGCCGACCTGGCCCCCCTTCCGTGCCTGCTCGTCTTTCCCCCCTTCTCCATTCCCACGCCTTCGATCTACGCGGGGGTCGATCCCGCCTTGACTTCCCCCGGGAAAGACAGTAAAATTGTGCGCTTTCTGGAGTCCGGAGACTTCGGACTTTTGGAAAACGACCTGGAACGCGTCATTTTCCGGGCCTATCCCGAGACCGAGCGGTGGAAAAGCTTTTTCCGGGAGCAGGGGGCCTTGGTGTCCCAGGTCAGCGGTTCGGGCTCGGCCGTGTACGGGATATTCCCCGACACGGAAAGCGCCGCGGCGGCGCGGCGGAGGCTCCCCGGCACGACGGCAGCCCGTCTCGCGGCGACCTTGCCGCGGGAGGGCTATTGGGCCCAGCTCGGTGCTGGGGCGTAGCCAAGCGGTAAGGCAACGGACTTTGGCTCCGTTATTCGGAGGTTCGAATCCTCCCGCCCCAGTTCGGACGATATAAGGCGAGGAAAGAACGATGAAGGTTTTCACGGGATCATCGAACCCGGCGCTGGCCGCGGAGATCGTCGACTACCTGAAGATCGACCTCGGACGCTGCGTCCTCAAGCGCTTCAGCGACGGGGAGATCCGCTTCTACATCGACGAGAACGTCCGCGGCGAGGACATCTTCATCATCCAGTCCGGGTCGTGCGACGCGAACAGCCACCTCATGGAGCTGTTCCTGATGATCGACGCCTTCAAGAGGTCCTCGGCCGGCCGCATCACGGCCGTCATCCCCTATTATCCCTACGCCCGCCAGGACTGGAAGGACAAGCCCCGGGTCCCCATCTCGGCCCGGCTCGTCTCGGACCTGATCGAGAAGGCCGGGGCCAACCGCGTCCTGACGATGGACCTCCACTCGCCGCAGATCCAGGGCTTCTTCTCGATCCCGGTGGACAACCTCATGGCCGCGCCCGTGCTGGCCAACCACGTCAAGTCGCTGAAGCTCGAGGACCTGACCATCGTCTCGCCGGACGCCGGCGGCGTGGGCCGGGCCCGCGTCTTCGCCGAGCGCCTCAACGCCCGGCTGGCCATCATCGACAAGCGGCGCCCGGCGCCGAACCTGGCCAAGGTCCTGCACGTCATCGGCGAGGTGGCCGACCGGAACATCGTCATCTTCGACGACATGGTCGACACGGCCGGGACGCTGACGGCGAGCGTCGAGGCCCTGGCCGAGAAGCAGGCCAAGCGGATCTTCTTCGCCTGCACCCACCCGGTCCTGTCGGGACCGGCCCTGGCCAACATCGCCGGCTCGAAGCTGGAACGCCTGTTCGTGACCAATACGATACCGCTGACGGAAGAGGCCGCCCGCACCGGGCGCTTCTCCGTCCAATCGGTCGCCGAGCTCTTCGGAGAGGCGATCCGGAGGATCAACGAGGGGAGCTCCGTCAGCTCCCTGTTCGAGTAAGGAGAACATGATGAACATCGTCGTCAAGAGCGAAAAACGCCAGGGCCTGGGGACGAACGCCGCGCGCCGCCTCCGGACCCAGGGATTCGTCCCGGCCGTGCTGTACGGGGAATCGATGGAGAGCGCGCCCCTCGTCCTGACCAAGAAGGACGTCGTCCGGATCCTGAAGCTCGAATCGGGCGAGAACACGATCTTCAAGGTCGCCGTCGACGCCGACGAGTACGACGTCATGATCAAGGACCTCCAGGTCGATCCGGCCTCCGACGAGCTCCTCCACGTCGACCTCATCCGCATCGCCATGGACAAGCCCATCCGCGTCGCGGTGCCCGTCGTCCACAGCGGCGAGCCGGTCGGCGTCAAGACCGAGGGCGGCTTCGTCGACTTCGTCACCCGCGAGGTGGAGGTCGAGTGCCTGCCCCGGGACATCCCGGAGAGCCTCGCCATCGACATCTCCGAGCTCCACGTCAACCAGACCTTCAAGGTCCAGGCCATGGCCGTCCCGGACGGCGTCCGGGTCATCACCGATCCCGCGACGGTGCTCGTCCTCGTCTCCATGCCGCACAAGGAAGAAGAGCCGTTCCCCGGCGAGAAGCCGGAGGGCGAGGTGGCGGCCGAGGAGACCAAGGAGCCCGAGGTCATCAAGAAGGAACGGGCCGAGAAGGAAGTGGCGGAGAAATAATCCTTGTGGCTGGTCGTGGGGCTGGGCAACCCGGGTGACGAGTACGGCCCCACGCGCCACAACGCCGGGTTCATGCTGGTCGACCGCCTGGCCCGGGCCTGGGGCGTCGAGCTCCGGGGCCGGCTGTTCAAGGCCCGGACGGCCCTGGCCCGCCGCGGCGGGGAGGACGTCCTCCTGGCCCAGCCCAAGACCTTCATGAACCGGAGCGGTCTCGCCGTGCGCGAGGCCATGGCCGGCAAGGAAGTCCCGCCGGAGCGCCTGGTCGTCGTGTACGACGATCTCGACATCCCGCTCGGCGAGATCCGGGTCCGGAAAAAAGGCCGGCCCGGCACGCACAAGGGCATGATCTCGGTCGCCGGAGAGATCCGGACCGACGAGTTCGCCCGCGTCCGGATCGGCATCGGGCCGCTCCCGGCGGGCCGGGACGCGGCCGACTTCGTCCTCGAGCCCTTCCGCAAGGGCGAGCGCGAGCTCCTCGAGGAGGGCCTGGCCCAGGCCGAGGAGGCCGTGGCCCTCGTCCTCGACGGCCGGATCGAGCCGGCCATGACGAGGTTCAACCGTCGCAAGGCGACGGCTGGGCTCCCTGATCGGGACTTCCCGGCCAAGCCGGGGATTCCGGGAACCGGAGAGTTGAATTTTCCGGGGATTCGGCTAGAATAGGCCGGTCGACTCCTTGTTCCTTCCCGAAGAGGAAGGAGCTGTAACATCCATAGGGAGGTCTCATTGAGACAGTATGAAACGGGGTTCGTTCTCTCCCCCACCCTTTCCGAAGAAGAGACGACGCAGTTCCTCCAGAAGATGGCCGAGATCGTGGTCCAGAAGAATGGGCGCATGGTCAAGCAGGATGTCTGGGGCAAGCGCAGGCTGGCCTTCCCCGTGAAGCGGTTCCAGGAAGGCTTCTACGTGTTCTTCACCTACGACGGTCCGGGCGACGTCTCGCTGGAGCTGGAGCGCCGGTTCAAGCAGTCCGACGCCGTCATCCGGTTCATGACGGTCCTCAAGGACCCGAGGGACCTCGTCCGGCGGAAGAAGAAGCGGCGCGCCGAAGACGCCGCCATGGCGGCCCAGGCCGCTCCCGCGACGACCGGATCGCCGGCTTCCGCGACAACCGGGTTGCCCGCCGCCGAAGTGAAAGAGGAGAAGTGATATGCCGCGAGACGACAGGCCCGAACGGGGCGAGCGCAGCGAACGGGGCGGCTACCGCAAGTTTTTCGCGCCCAAGAGGAAATTCTGCCGGTTCTGCCAGCGGGATATCCGGGGCATCGACTACAAGGCCGCCGAGATCCTGAAGAAATACATCCCGGACAGGGGCAAGATCACCCCGCGCCGGATCACCGGGACGTGCGCCTTCCACCAGCGCAAGCTGGCCCTGGCCATCAAGCGGGCCCGGCTCATGGCCCTGATCCCCTACGTCGAGGATTGACATGAAAGTCATCCTGAAACTGGACGTGGAGAAGCTGGGCCGGCGCGGCGACGTGGTCAACGTCGCCCCGGGCTTCGGGCGGAACTACCTCATCCCCCGGAAGATGGCCATCGCCGTCACCCCGACCAACCTCAAGATGATCGAGATCGAGCGGGCGGCCCTGAAGAAGAAGGTGGAGATCGAGAAGAAGTCGTTCCAGACGCTCGTCGAGAAGCTCAACCAGGTCACCCTGACCTTCACCCGGCGGGCCGGCGAGAAGGACGTCATCTTCGGCTCCGTGTCGGCCGGCGACGTCAAGGACGCCCTGGACGGCCTCGGGCTCGAAGTGGACAAGAAGAAGATCCAGCTCGACGAGCCGATCAAGCGGCTCGGGAACTTCGCGGTCCCGGTCAAGATCAGCATGGACGACCGGGCCGAGATCAAGGTCGTCGTGGCCCGCGAGGAGGCCGAAGGGGCCGAAGCGGGCGTCGCGGACGGGAAGACGGAAGGTCCGGAAACCGGAAAGCCCTGATCGGCGGCGGACCGGTCCCGGCCGGATAGAGGGGACCATGGAACTCGACACGATGTTCCTGAAGAGGACGCCGCCGTCCAGCCTCGAGGCCGAGCGGACCGTCCTCGGGGGCATCCTCGTCCAGACCTCGAACCTCAACGTCGTCCTGTCGACGATCTCGCCGGAGGACCTCTACAAGGACGCCCACCGCAAGATCCTGGAGCGGATCGTCAGCCTCGTCGACCGGGGCCTCGCCGTCGACCTGCTGACCCTGACCGAGGACGCCCAGCGGGCCGGGATCCTGGAGGAGGTCGGCGGCGCGTCCTACCTGGCCTCCCTCCTCGACGGCGTCCCCCGCAACCTCAACGTCGAGTACTACGCCCAGATCATCAAGGAGAAGGCCCTGCTCCGGCGCCTGATCCTGTCCTCCTCCCGCATCATCCAGGACAGCTACGACCAGAAGGAGGACGCCGACGAGCTGCTCAACGCGGCCCAGACGGCCATCGTCGAGATCGCCGAGCAGCGCATCAAGCCCGGCCTCAGACCCGTGCACTCCTGACCGGGCCGCAGCTGGAGACGATCCGGCAGACGGCGGCCCGCAAGGAGGCCGTCACCGGCGTGCCCTCCGGCTTCCGCTACCTCGACGCCATGACCGCGGGCTTCCAGCCCTCGGAGCTCGTCATCCTGGCGGCCCGGCCCTCGATGGGCAAGACGGCCCTCGGCCTGAACATCGCCCACCACGTCGGGCTCAAGACCGACAAGACCGTCGGCTTCTTCTCGATGGAGATGTCCGAGTCCCAGATCGTCAACCGGCTGCTCTGCGCCGAGGCCCAGATCGACATCCAGAAGACCCGGACCGGATACCTCAGCGACCGCGATTTCGAGAAGCTCAAGCTGGCCGGCGAGGCCCTGTCGCGGGCCCGCATCTTCATCGACGAGTCGGCGGCCCTGACCATCATGGAGATGAAGGCCAAGTGCCGTCGGCTGAAGATGGAGCAGAGCCTGGACATCGTCTTCGTCGACTACATCCAGCTCATGCGGACGGGCGGGCGGTTCGAGAACCGGAACCAGGAGATGTCCTTCATCTCCCGGTCGCTCAAGGAGCTGGCCAAGGAGCTCCACATGCCGGTCGTCGGCATCTCCCAGCTCAGCCGGGCCCCGGAGAAGGGCCGGCGCGAGCCCAAGCCCATGCTGTCCGACCTCCGCGAGTCGGGCGCCATCGAGCAGGACGCCGACGTCGTCATCTTCATCTACCGGCCCGAGTTCTACCACCGGGACGACGAGTCCGTCCGGGGCATCGCCGAGGTCAGCGTGGCCAAGCAGAGGAACGGCCCGATCGGCGACCTCCAGCTGGCCTTCATCCGCGAGTACGCCCGTTTCGCGGACATGGAACAGTCCGCGCCGGATTATTAAACGGGGCCGCGGTGAAGGACAAGACCGTCTTCATCTGCCAGGGCTGCGGCGCCCGGTCCCCGAAGTGGCTGGGCCGGTGCTCCGCCTGCGGCGAGTGGAACACGATCGTCGAGGAGATCGAGGAGGAAGCCCCCTCGGGCGGCCTCAGCTACGCCCCGACCGATCCCGTCCTCTACAAGGACGTCCAGGACATCCCCCGCCAGAGGATCGCCGTCGGCATCGAAGACTTCAACAAGGTCCTCGGCGGCGGCCTCGTCTCCGGATCGCTCGTCCTCGTCGGGGGCGAACCGGGCATCGGGAAATCGACCCTCCTCCTCCAGGTGGCCCGGGACATGGCGGCGGGCGGCGCCTCCGTGCTCTACGTCTCGGGAGAGGAATCCCTGGAGCAGATCAAGCTCCGCGGCGACCGGCTGGGCGTCCGGGACGGCCGGCTCTTCCTCCTGGCCGAGACCAACCTCGAGCGCATCCTGGCCCAGGCCGAGCGCCTCGCGCCGAAGATCCTCGTCGTCGATTCGATCCAGACCGTCTTCTCGGCCAAGATGACCTCCGGCCCGGGGACGATCAGCCAGGTCCGCGAGGCGGCCAACCAGATCTTCCGCTTCGCCAAGACCCGGCAGATCCCGACCTTCCTCGTCGGCCACATCACCAAGGACGGGACGCTGGCCGGCCCGAAGTCCCTCGAGCACATCGTCGACGTCGTCCTCCTGTTCGAGGGGGAGCGGGACCACAGCCACCGCGTCCTGCGGGCCATGAAGAACCGCTTCGGGCCCGTCTCGGAGCTGGCCGTCTTCGAGATGACCGCAACGGGGCTCCAGCCCATCCTCAACCCCTCGGCGTTCTTCCTCCGGGAACGGCCGCGCGAGGAGCCCGGCAGCGCGGTCGTCTGCACGGTCAAGGGCACCCGGCCGCTCCTCGCCGAGATCCAGGCTCTCGTCTCGTCGACGCTCTTCGCCGGCAACCCGCGGCGCATGACCATCGGCCTCGACCACTACCGGACCGCCATGCTGCTCGCCCTGGTCGAGAAGAAGGCCGGCTACAGCTTCGCCGGGGAGGACATCTACCTCAACGTGGCCGGGGGCATGTCGATCGAGGAACCGGCGGTCGACCTGGGCGTCGTCATGGCCGTCGTCTCCTCGCTCAAGAACGTGCCGCTGCCCCAGGACATGGCCTTCTTCGGCGAGGTCGGGCTCAGCGGCGAGATCCGCTCCGTCGGCCAGCCCCTCACCCGGATCAAGGAGGCCCAGGCGCTGGGCTTCGGGTCGATCCTGTTCCCGGCCGGGAACCTGGCCGCCCTGGACAGGAAGGACCTGCCGGAGATCGAGTGCCTGGGGGCGAGGACCGTCCGCGAGGCCCTGGACCGGGTGTTCTGAGGCATGTCCGTGCCGATCCCCATATAATAAAGGAACGCACCGATGGGCATCTGGATCTTCCGCGTCTTCGTCATCGGGCTGATCACGGCGGGCGGCTACTTCTATCCCCCCTTCAAGCTCTCCCCCGCCAACGGGGCCGTCGCGGCCTTCCTCCTGGGGGCCCTGGTGATGGTCCTCGAGACGCGCATCCGGCGGGTCGCCTTCCGGATCCTCTGGAGCGCCGGGCTGGGCCTCGTCGCCGGGCTCTTCCTCGGCTGGCTGTTCGGCGCGGTCTACCAATCGGTCGTCCGGACGCCGGAGATGTCGACGTTCATCCGCATCTTCTTCCTGCTCGTCTGGCCCTACATCGGGCTCCTCGTCGGGACGAAGAAGCCCGAATGGCTCGACCCGGCCCACCTCGCCGGCCTGTTCAAGGAGAAGCGGACGGAACGGGCTGAAAAGCTCCTCGACACGAGCGTCATCATCGACGGGCGCCTCGCCGACATCTGCGACACCGGTTTCGTCGACGACACGCTCGTCATCCCGCAGTTCGTCCTCAAGGAGCTCCAGGCCGTGGCCGACTCGCCGGACGCCCTGAAGCGGCAGCGGGGCCGGCGCGGCCTCGACGTGCTCGACCGTCTCCAGAAGTCCTCGATGGTGAGGGTGGTCATCTCCGACATGGACTTCCCCGACATCAAGGACGTCGATTCCAAGCTCATCGAGTGCGCCAAGACCATGGGCGCCAAGATCCTGACCAACGACTACAACCTCAACAAGGTCGCGCGCATCCGGGGCATCCGGGTCCTCAACATCAACGAGCTCGTCGGCTCGCTCCGCCCGGTCGCCCTGCCCGGCGAGGGCATGAGCGTCTTCATCCTGAAGGAGGGCAAGGAGAAGGACCAGGGCGTCGCCTACCTCGAGGACGGGACCATGGTCGTCGTCGACAACTCGAAGACGATGATCGGCCAGACGATCGACATCACCGTCACCTCGGTCCTCCAGACGACCGTCGGGAAGATGATCTTCGGCCGGTACAACGGGGAGCCGAAGTGAACCGCACGTCCGTCCTCGTCGTCGCGGCCGGGGCGGGCAAGCGCTTCGGCGGGCCGAAGCAGTTCGCCTACCTCCAGGGCAAGCCCGTGCTCGAGTGGACGCTCGAGCGCTTCCAGGCGCACGACGCGGTCGACGACATCGTCCTCGTCCTGCCCGACGAGCAGGACATGAAGCACTACCGGCTGCGCTACCCCAAGATCGTCGACATCGTCCGCGGCGGCGAGAAGCGCCAGGACTCGGTCTGGCAGGGATTCCGCCTGCTCAAGGAAGCCGAGACCGGCGTCGTCCTCGTCCACGACGGGGCCCGGCCTCTCGTGAGCGCGGACCTCATCGGCCGGATCATCGCCGCGACCCGGGTCCTGGGGGCGGTCGTCCCCGTCCTTCCGGTCGAGGAGACGGTCAAGGAGGTCAGGGACGGGAACGTCGTCCGGACGCTCGACCGGACCTGGCTCACCCGGGTCCAGACGCCCCAGGGCTTCCTCTATCCGCTCCTCAAGCAGGCCCTGGAGTCGGCCCGCAAGGACCGCTTCGTGGGCACCGACGAGGCGTCCCTGGCCGAGCGGGCGGGCATCCTCGTGGGCGCGGTCGACGGCGAGCCGCGGAACATCAAGATCACGACGCCGGTCGATCTGAAAATGGCGGAGGCGCTCCTCGATGCATAAGATAGGGATCGGCTACGACATCCACAGGCTCGAAGCGGGCCGGCGGCTCGTCCTCGGCGGCGTGGACATCCCCTCGGCCGCCGGGCTCCTCGGCCACTCCGACGGGGACGCCCTCGTCCACGCCGTCGCCGACGCCCTGCTCGGGGCCCTCGGCGAGGGCGACATCGGCACGCACTTCCCCGACACCGACGCCCGCTACAAGGACGCCCGCAGCACCGGCCTGCTCGAGACCGTCGTCGGGCTCGTGCGGGCGCGCGGGGCGGCGATCGTCAACGTCGACACGGTCATCGTGGCCGAGGAGCCCAAGATGGGGCCCCACGTCCGGGCCATGAAGGCCGCGCTCTGCCCCATCCTCGGCATCCCGGAGAAGGCGCTGGGCATCAAGGCCAAGACGAACGAAGGCCTCGGGCCGGTCGGCGAGAAGCGGGCCATCGCCTGCCACGCCGTCGCCCTCATCGAGCTCTTCCGACTGATTCGGTTCCCCTCCGAAGCCTCGTCGTCGGATGATCCGCCCTGCTACGCTCGGGGCATCTCCGTCCGTCGGCCGCTCGCCGGCCCGGCGGAGCCGGCTCGCTTCGTCTCCGGGCTCCGCTCTGCCGCGACCAGCGGACAGCTCCGGCTTACAGGGGGAGTCCCTTTAGGACATCCGTGCCCGCTCCGGCGCTCCCACGGCCGCCTCCAGGAACACCCCTGCGGACGGAGGCTGGATTCCGCTCCGCAACGCCGTGTTGACGCGAGGCTTTTCCGGGGGATCAGGATTCCTACTAGAGGCGCACGCGGTTGACTTGGCCGGCGGTTCCGCATATTCTCGGTCTTCCACGAATTCGAGGAGGTCCGATGAACGCACGCGCACGCAAAATATCTCGCCTTCGTCGTTGTCGCCATCGCCGCCGTCATCGTGTTCGCCGTAGCCCAGGAACGGGGGCCCGGGGAGCGCGGAATGACGGAACCCAGGCCGACCAAGGCCTATGTCGTCGGCGGTATCCGCCATGGGATCAGCTACTTCCCGAAGGCCGACTACGCCTTCGTCAAACCGAAGGCGGCCGGGGAGCTGGATTTCCTGCACTACCACACCTACGACGAGGTCAACGCCTTCCTGCGCAAGTGGGCCGCCGATTTCCCGAATCTCGTCGACCTCTATTCGGTCGGCAAGTCCTTCGAGGGCCGGGACATCTGGCAGATCACCATCACCAACAAGGCGACCGGCAAGGACACCGACAAGCCGGCCATGTTCATCGAGGGCAACCGCCACTCGGGCGAGGTCACGGCGGCCGAGTGCGCCCTCTGGTTCGCCGATCACATCCTCCGCGGCTACGGGAACGATCCCGAGCTGACGAAGCTCGTCGATACGAAAGCGATCTACGTCCGGGTCAAGAACAATCCCGACGGCTCCGAGCTCTATCTGACGACGGCCCAGTCGAACCGGAGCACGGTCCGGCCGTACGACGACGACCGGGACAACCTCCTCGACGAAGACCCGCCGGAGGACCTCGACGGCGACGGCTTCATCCTCCAGGTCCGCAAGAAGGTCGAGCCCGGCAAGGGCACGATGATCCTGGACCCGGCCGATCCGTCGGGCCGGCTGATGAAGCGCGCCGAGCCCGGCAAGGGCGACTACACCGTCTCTTCCGAGGGGATCGACAACGACGGCGACGGGCGGACGAACGAGGACGGCATCGGCGGGCTGGACCTGCACCGCAACTATCCCGAGAACTGGCGGCCGATGCCCGGCGCCGACCGGACCGGCCGCGGCTACACCCAGGGCGGGGCGGGCGAGTACCCTCTCTCCGAGACCGAGACCCGGGCCGTCTTCTCCTTCCTCCTCGAGCACCCCAACGTCAGCGTCGTCCAGACCATGGACACGACCGTGCCCATGCTGCTGCACGGCCCGTCGACGAGCCGGATGAGCGAATCCATGTTCCCCGCCGACATGAAGATCTACCAGTACTTCGACGCCGAGGGGAAGAAGATCACCGGGTACCCCAGCGCCGGCGACACCTTCTGGGATTACGCCAACCAGGGCCGCGGCGACCGCGACATGCGGGCCATGGCCGCCGAGATGGGCTTCGAGATCCCGAGCGAGCCGGAGGGCCGGCCGCTCTTCGGGCACTCGCCCGACTTCGGCTATCTCTACTACGGGTCGGTCTGGTACGGCGACGAGCTCTGGAACGGCGGCCGGGTCAAGGACTACGACGGGGACGGCCGCGTCACCGACCTCGAGAGCCTCCGCTATATCGACGAGGAGCTCGGCGGGCGCTACTTCAAGCCCTGGACGAAGATCGTCCACCCGGCGCTCGGCGAGGTCGAGGTCGGCGGCTTCAATCCCAAGTTCTGGCGCCAGAACCCGCCCGTCGAGATCCTCGAGGAGTGGATCAAAAAAGAGGCCCTGTTCAACCTCCTCCTGGCCAAGTCCCTGCCGCAGGTGAAGATCGTCTCCGCCGACGTCCGGCCGGTCAAGAAAGAGGCCGACACCTTCGAGATCGTCGCCGTCTTCACCAACGAGGGCTTCCTGCCGACGGCGCTCGAGATGGCCGAGCGGGTCAAGATCGTCCGGCCCGACGCGGCCTCCGTGCGGCTGCCGGCCGGGGCCGAGCTCGCGGGCGTCCGGGCCCGCCGGGACATCGGGTTCATCAGGCAGAACGAGAAGAAGGAAGTGCGCTGGAAGTTCAAGGCCAAGCCGGGGACGTCCGGCGAGGCCGAAGTGTCCATCCTGTCGACGCGCGGCGGCGTCGCCCGCAAGACGGTGAAGATCGGCTAGGGCCGTCCGGGGCCGCGGTTCGGGCCGGGTTCGGCGGCGAGGCCGTAGGCTTTCATCTTGTAGGCGAGCATCCGCTCGGTGATGCCGAGCGACCGGGCCGCCCGGCTCTTGACCCCGTCCGCCTCCCGCAGGGCCAGGCGGATCTCGTGCATTTCGAGGCGGCGGACCTTGACGGGCAGGGAGTCGGCGTCCCCTTCGGGCTCGCCGGCGGCCGTCTCGGTCAGGAACAGCGGCAGGTCGCCGATCCCGAGGACGTCCCTCTCGGCGAACACGACGGCCCGCTCGACGACGTTCTCGAGCTCGCGGACGTTCCCGGGGAAGGCGTGGCCGACCAGAGCGCCCAGGGCTTCCCGGGTGATCCCGTGGATCTTTTTGCCCTCCCGCGCGGCGTACTTTTTCAGAAAGAAGTCGGCGAGGAGCGGGATGTCCTCCTTCCGCTTGCGGAGCGGGGGGACGGTGATGGGGATGACGTCGAGCCGGTAGAAGAGGTCGTCCCGGAACTTGCCCGTTTTTCTCAGCGCGTCGAGGTCCTGGTTGGTCGCCGCGATGACGCGGACGTCGGCCCGGATCGACCGGTTCGAGCCGAGCCGGTAGAACTCCCTGTCCTGGAGGAAGCGGAGGAGCTTGACCTGGGCTTCGGGAGCGAGGTCCCCGATCTCGTCGAGGAAGACCGTGCCGCCCGAGGCGGCTTCGAACTTGCCGATCTTCCGCTCGTGCGCCCCCGTGAAGGAGCCCTTCTCGGCGCCGAAGAGCTCGGCCTCGATGAGGGTCTCGGGCAGGGAGGGGATGTTCAGGGCGACGTAGGGGCCGTTCTTGCGCGGCGAGGACTGGTGGATCGTCCGGGCCACGAGGTCTTTCCCCGTTCCCGTCTCCCCGGTGATCAGGACCGTGGCCTCGCTCCGCGCCGCCTTCATCACCAGCCGGGCGACGTCCTCCATCAGCGGGGAGGCGAAGACGAAATTCCGGGCGCTGAACTTCTCCTCCAACCGCTCCTGGAGGAGGGAGATCTCCCGGCGCAGCTTCTGCCGCTCCGTGGCGCGTTCGAGGACGAGAAGGAACTTCTCGAAATCGAGGGGTTTGACGATGTAGTCGTAGGCCCCGCTGCGGAGGGCCTCGACCGCCCGCTCGATGTTGCCGTAGGCCGTGACCATGATCGGCGTCACCAGCGGATTCGCGGCCAGCATGTCGCGGATGGCCGCCGTGCCGGTCTCCTCCCCGAGCTTGTAGTCGACGACCGCCACGTCGACGGGATGGCGGAGCACGGCCTCCAGGGCTTCCTGCCGGGTCGAGGCCTCGACGACCGGGTAGCCGCGCGCCTCCAGGTTCTCCCGGACGAGCTGGCGCTGGACCGGGTCGTCCTCGACGACCAGGATGAGAGGCTCGTTCATGTCACGCTCCTGGAAGCTCGATCCGGAATTCGGTGCCTTCCCCCTCCCGGCTGTGGACCGCGATCGTTCCGCCGTGGGCTTCGATGATCCTCTTCGTCAGGTAAAGGCCGATGCCCATGCCCTTTTCCTTCGTCGTGTAGAAGGGCTCGAAGACGCGGCCGGCGGCCTCGGCGGAGAGGCCCGGCCCGCCGTCGCGCACCAGGATCTCGACCTTGTTCCCGATCCGGCGGCCTTCCGCCGCGACCGGGGCTTCGCGGCGAGGCCTCGACGGCGTTCTTCAGGATGTTGAGCAGGGCCAGTCCCAGAAGATCGCGGTCGCCGGCGAGCCGGACGCCGGGGGCCGGCTCCAGGCGGATGCGGGAGGCCGCGCCCGGGAACTCGGCGGCGAGGTTTCCGGCGGCCGAGCTCAGAATGCCGTCGAGGGCGAGGTCCTCGACGGCGGGCTGGACGGCCTTGACCACGCTCGAGAACCGGTCGACGATGCGGGCGATCGTCCTGACCTGGGCCTTGCCCAGGTTCAGGTCGCCCTTCATGTCCGGCGACGCCCGCCGGTCCAGGAGCTCGAAGAGGAGGGACAGGCTGTTCAGGGGATTCTTGATCTCGTGGGCGACGCCCGAAGTGAAGGCCGAGATCTCGCGGAACCTCTCCTTCTCCTGCCGCTCGGCCTCGGCCTCGCGGGCCTTGACCACGTAGCGGGATTGGAGCGTGTAGAGGCCGCGGAAGAAGAGCGCTCCGGCGAGCAGGATGAGCGCGGCGAGCAGGACCGCCGTCCGCCGCGACGAAGCGATCATCTCCTCCATCCCGGTCAGGGCGTAGCCCAGGTAGAGATAGAAGCGCCGGCCGTCTCCGGTCGTGAGGAGCTTGAGCTCGCTGAAGATCTTGCCCGCCGGCGAATCGATGATGCCGGTCACCTCGTCCCGGACCTCCGTGAGCGAGATCGGGAGATAGCCCTCGAAGCGGGAGTTCCAGGCCAGGACGTTCCGTGACCCGTCGAGGAGGGCGACGAAGTAGAGTTCCTCCTCCGCGAAAAGCGTGTCGAGGACGGCTCCGGGCGCCGCGCCTTCGTCCAGGTAGCGGGCGACCGTCGTGCGCAGGATGCCGGCCGTGGCCGCCAGCTGATCGCGGACGAGCGTCTCCGTCCGTCTCTTCAGGTCGGCCTGGGAGAGGACGGACGACAGGGTGAAGAAGACGAAGACGCCCAGGAACGGCAGGACGAAGAAGAGGAGAACGCTGCGTCGCTTCAAGAAATGCCGAACCTCCGCGGACCGCGCCGGCCCCGGGAACCGCCCTGCCAGCCGGGGAATCCCCGCTTGTCCCTGAGCGTGTGGACCTCGCCGCGGATCTGGAGCTCCCGGGCGATGATCGTCCGCGTCCCGTCCGGGGCCTCGAAGAGGGAGCCGATGCCCTTCACCTTCTCTCCGCCGTGGACGTCCTCGCCGAAGAACCAGGACGGGCTGATCTCGACGCTGACCGTCCGCGCCTGCCCGGTCTCCTCGATGCGGAGGACGAGGAAGGGGGCCGTGCCCTTGTACCGGGGCTCGAGGACGATCTCGCGGACCGTCCCCTCGAACCGGACCTCCTTGTCGACGTTGTAGAAATGCCCGGCGGTCTGGGCTGCCGCCGGGCCCGCGACGAACGCCGCGAGCAGGGCGATGAAGAGGATCCCGCGTCTCATGAGAGGCCTCCCTTCCGTCCGGCCGGCAGGTTCCACTGGAACCCGCCCATGACATAGCCGCTCTTCCAGGCGAACAGCGGATCGGTCGAGTCGTTGTCGATGTGGGCATAGGACACGAAAAGCGTCAGCCGGCGGAAATTCTTTTCCAGGCGGGCTTCGAAAAGATGCCGCAGGTCGTTCCGGACGACGCCGAGCGGCAGGCCGTCGAGGCTCCTGCTCTCGACCCCCGGGTAGCTCTTGTCGGAGTAGGTGTAACCGGCCTTGATCTCGACGCTCCAGGGGAGGTTCAGGGTGACCCGGCCGGTGAGCTGGTGCCCTTCCCAGGAGAAGGAGTCGGCGCTCGGATTCCGGACGAAGTAGAACTCTTCGATCGACATGAAGGGGTTCTCCCCGGAGACGATCCACTGCTTCACGGCGGACGCGCTCAACCCGACGACGTCGCCGAGGCCCTGGGCCGCGAGGAAGGATACGGTGGCGTGGCCGATCCCGGCGCCGCCGCCCGTGGCGCTGTACCGGGGGATGAAGCCGCTGCCGCCCTCATAGCGCTGGCCGCCCCAGCCCGACCCCGAGCCGGACCCGGAGCCGCTGCCCATGCCTCCTCCCGGCCCGGCCCCCATGACGGCCGTCCCGGAGAATTCCGCCGCCGCCTCGACAGGCTCCGGCAGGAAGGGGTGGAGGAAATACTTGTATCCGTACTCGGCGTCGGCTTTCAAGGTCGTCCGCGTCGGGAAATATTTATCGATCGACAGGGACGCGGTGTGACTCATGGAAATCGAACAAGACGTCCCGGTAGGACGCATAGGCCCCCTGCCACTGGAGCTTCAGGATCGAGGAGGGGGCGAGATAGGTCTTGAAGGCGCCGAGGAAGCTGGCGCCGAGCGAGCTGAAGGCCGCGTAGTCCCGGCTGTAGAAGGCCCCCGCGCCGCCCGCGGCGAAATAGAAGGCGCTCCTGGCGCCGGACGGCACCATGTAGTCGAGGCCGAGGTCGGCCGCGAGAAAGCTCAGCCCGTCCGTCTGGCGGAAGGCCGAATACTCGACGTTGGCGAGAAGCGACAGGGCCGAGATATCGTGCTCGAGGGCGAGCGAGAAGGCCGAGATCTGTTCGGATACGGCCTCCCGCGTCTGGAACAGATTCTGCGTGGAGTGCTGGTCGAACGACAGGGTGACCGTGCCGCCCTGGGCCGAGACGGCGGCCGCGAGCAGGAGGGGAACGAGACGCTTCATCGTCTTTGTCATCATGATGGAAAACTCCCGATCAATCAAGAAAAAAGACCTCCCCTCCGTCCGGGCGGAGGGGAGGTCTCGATCGAGACTCAGTGGCGGCCCTTGCCCTTGGCCGTGCCCTTGGGGCCGGTGCCGTCACAGACCCCGGCGCCGGTCATCTGCCCGGCGGCCTTCGTGCCCGACCGGAAGGAGCCCTTGCCGAAGCTCGACTTGGTGATCTTTCCGGCTTTCTGGCCCTTGGTCATCTCGGCCTCGTCCGGCTGGCCGTTCTTGTGCTGGGCCTTGAGGCCGGTGCCGTCCTGGGGCTTGACCCAATCGGGGTCCTGGCCGTTGGGGATGCCGTCGCCGTCGGCGTCGCGGGCGAGGTCGTTGATGCCGTCGCCGTTCTCGTCGATGAAGGCGATGCGGTTGCGATGGCGGAATTCCGACTTCGTCTGGGTCTTGACGGCGGCCTTGGTCTGGACCTTGGTCTGGGCCTTGATCTGGGCCTTTTCCTGGTCCTGGGTTTGGGTTTGGGTCTTGTCCTGGGCTGCCGCGAAGGCGAAGCCGAGGATCAGGATCCCGACCGCGAGAGCTGTTATCTTTTTCATCTCATGACCTCCTTGAGTCATTTCGCTCCCTGTATATGCGTCTGGCGTGCCAATCGGCAAAGTATTTAATATCTGTGCTTTATGAATTTCGCTCCGCCGATAGTCCGACAATTTTGTCGGCCCTGCCGACATTTTCGGCCGGACCCTCCGGGCCCTCCGGAAATCCTGTATAATACAAGGAAACCGGGCGGCCTTTGGAACCGGATCGGGTCGCCCGGCGTTGGCTTAGGCAGACCGGCCCTGGAAGATTTGTCCCCTCCCCCCGTCTAATAGGGTGCGGAGGACAAGTGAGCATATCCGCATGGAAGAAAAACAGCTGGTTCGACTGGCTCAGGAAGGAAGCCCGGCGGCTTTCGAGGAGCTGGTCACGAAATACCAGTCGAAGGTGTTCAGCATGGCTTTGAGTTTCACCCGGAACCGGGAGGCGGCCGACGACCTGGCCCAGGAGGTCTTCCTGAAGGCCTACCTCGCCCTGCCCCGGTTCCACGGGAGATCGGAGTTCGGGACGTGGCTCTACCGCATCTCGGTCAACCACATCAAGGACTTCCTGCGGAAGAAAGGCCGGGCCAAAGAGGTCAGCCTGGACGACGTCCGCGAGATCTCGTTCTCCGACAAGGAGCAGACGGACAAGGCCGAAATGGAGAGGGAAACGGAGGCCCGCCGGACCCTCGTCCAGAAGTTCGTCCAGGGGCTGCCTGAAAAATACCGGGTCATCCTGACGCTCCGGGACATCCAGGGGCTGGCTTACGAGGACATCTCCCGCATCCTCCGGCTGTCGCCGGGGACCGTGGATTCACGCCTCCACAGGGCGCGGCGGATGCTCCGCGGCAAGATGGCTCCCTACATGACCGGGGAAGGAGGGGCGCATGAACTGTCGTAAGGCCGAAAAAGAGATCCTCAAGTCCGTCGACGGCCGCCTCGACCGGCGCGCGACGGAATTCCTGGGGAAGCATCTCGAGGCCTGCCCGGGCTGCCGGAAGGCCGAGAAGGACTACCGGGTCATGTTCTCCCTCCTGAGGGACGGCCGCGCCGACGCGCCTCTCCCCGGCTTCTGGGAGCGCCTCGAGCCCCGGCTGCGCGAGGAGCGGGAGATCGTCCCCCTGCTCTTCTGGGAAAGGCTGAGCCTGCGGGCCATCCCCCTGTTCCTGGCCCTGGTCGTCCTCGCCGGCGGGTTCCTGATGTTCACCCCCCAGGCCCGCGAGATGAGCCAGTCGGCGACCCTGCTCCTCGAGAACCGCGATCCGCTCTCGGAGACGCAGTCCCTCTTCGAAGCGGACAAGGCCGACACGAGGACCATGATGCTCATGTTCGCCTCGCTCGACGAGAAAACGCCCCTGAGGAGGCCGACGCCATGAAGACGAAATACAAGCTCATCGCCGCCCTGCTGATGCTCGTCGTCTTCGGCCTGGGCGTCGCCGCCGGTATCCTGGGCGAGAGGTACGTCGTCCATAAGAAGAACCCCCGGGCCGCCGCGGGGCGGCCCCATCCGCCCTCCCCCGACTCCTGGGCCAAAGATCTCGGATTGACCCAGGACCAGCAGGACCGGATCAAGGACATCTTCAAAAAGAACGAAGAGCGGATGAAGGCCTACCGGACGGAATCCCACGCCAAGCTGGACGAGCTCCGCAAGATGCTCAAGGACGAGATCGACGCCGTCCTCACGCCCGAGCAGAGGCAGAAGAACGACGAGATGATCCGCCGCTTCGCCGAACGGCGGAAACAGGAAGCCGCCCGGAACGGCTCGAACCGGAACGACACGCGCGACCGGCGGGACGACGATCCCCCCCGCCCGACCGCGAGAGATAAAGGAGACACGTCATGAAGAAGAAGATCGTCTGGATCGTCATCGCCCTGGTCGTCGTGGCCGGGGTCGTCCTCGGCCTGACCGTTTTCGGCAAAGGCAAGAACGGCAAGGTCGAATACAGGACCGAGACCCTCGGCCGCGGCGACATCGAGGCCCTGGTCGTCACGTCGGGAACGCTCAACCCCATCGAGACCGTCGATGTCGGGGCCCAGGTCTCGGGCAAGATCGAAAAGCTGTACGCCGATTTCAATTCGATCGTCACCAAGGGCCAGGTCGTGGCCGAGCTCGACCAGGAGCCGCTGCTGATGAAGATCCAGCAGAACGAAGCGAACTACAAGAGCCGTGTCGCCTCGCTCGAGCGGTCCAAGGTCAGCCTGCAGACGGCCGAGAAGGCCTACGAGCGGGCCAAGTCGCTCTTCGCCAAGGAGCTGATCTCGATCGAGGAGATGGATGCCGCCGAGGCGAATTTCCTCAACGCCAAGAGCGACCTCGTCTCCTCCGAAGCGACCCTGGCCCAGGCCAAGAGCACGCTCGACCTGAGCAAGGTCGACCTGGGCTACTCCGTCATCAAGGCCCCCGTCGACGGCGTCGTCATCACCCGCAAGGTCAACGTCGGGCAGACCCTCCAGTCGAACTACGCGGCCCCGGTCCTCTTCCAGGTCGCCACCGACCTGACCAAGATGAAGGTCGAGTGCAGCGTCGACGAGTCCGACATCGGCAAGGTGAAGGAGGGGCAGAAGGTCCGGTTCACGGTCGAGGCCTATCCGAACCAGAACTTCGACGGCGTCGTCCAGCAGGTCCGCTTCTCCCCCGAAACCGTCTCGAACGTCGTCACCTACACGACCATCGTCAACGTCGACAATCCCGAGAAGAAGCTCCTGCCCGGCATGACGGCGACGGTGTCCATCATCGTCGGCGAGGCCAAGAACGTCCTGAGGGTCTCCAACGCGGCCCTGCGCTTCACGCCCACCCTCCCGGCCGAGGAGCTCCAGGCGATCATGAAGGAGTCCGCAGACCGGATGATGGCCAAGCGCCAGGCCGAAGGCGGCCAGCCGGGCGCACCCGCCGGCGGGGCTGCGCCCGCGGCCGGTTCCGCTCCCGCGGCCCAGGGCGGCCAGCGCACGTTCAACCGCCAGGGCGGCGGACAGGCGGGCGGCGCGGCCCGCCCGCAGGCCCCCCGCGTCTGGATGCAGGACCAGGACGGCAAGTGGAGCATGATGTTCCTCCGGACGGGCGTCCAGGATACATCGTACTCGGAGATCCTCCGCAGCGACCTCAAGGAAGGCGATGTCGTCGTCGCCGGCCTGATGTCGGCGACGTCCACGACCGCGTCCAACCCCGGCATGGGCGGGATGATGTTCATGGGCGGGCCCCCCGGCGGCGGGCGGAGATAAGCGCGGCCGGCCGCAGGAGAGCGATCATGCCCGGGAACGTCATCGAACTCAAGGATCTGGTCAAGACCTACCACGTCGGGGAGACGGAGGTCCGCGCCCTGCGGGGCGTGTCCTACAATATCGGGCAGGGGGACTTCCTGGCCATCATGGGACCCTCGGGCTCGGGCAAGTCGAGCCTGATGAACATCCTCGGCTGCCTCGACCGGCCGACCTCCGGCGAATACATCTTCGAAGGGGAGGACGTCTCCAAGCTCGATAAAGACAGGCTGGCCCGCATCCGGAACCAGAAGATCGGGTTCGTCTTCCAGAGCTTCAACCTCCTCTCCCGGACGACGGCCCTGGAGAACGTCGAGCTGCCCCTCTTCTACTCGACGACCGACAGCCGGGACATGACCGAGCGGGCCCTGGCCGCCCTGGCCGCCGTCGGCCTCAGCGACCGGGCCCATCACAAGACCAACCAGCTCTCGGGCGGCGAGCAGCAGCGGGTGGCCATCGCCCGGGCCCTGCTCAACAACCCGACCCTGATCCTGGCCGACGAGCCGACGGGAAACCTCGACAGCCGGACGTCCTCCGAGGTCATGAACATCTTCAAATCCCTCAACGAGGACAAGGGCATCACGATGGTCATGGTCACCCATGAGCCCGACATCGCCGCCTGGGCCGGCAAGCGCATCTACCTCAAGGACGGCCTGATCGTCCGCGAGGAAACCTCGTGAGGCGGGGGGATCCGCCCGCGAAGGAGACACCACAATGTTGAAGCGAACGTTCAAACACGTCGGGAAGACGTTCAAGATCGCCTTCCGGGCCCTGGGCCGGAACAAGATGAGGTCCTTCCTCACGGCCCTGGGGATCATCATCGGCGTCGGCGCCGTCATCGCCATGATCAGCATCGGCGAGGGGGCCAAGCGCGGCATCGAGGACCGCTTCGCCTCCATGGGCACGAACCTGCTCTTCGTCTCGCCGGGCAGCCAGAACCAGCGCGGCGTCCACGGCGGCTGGGGCAGCATGACCACCCTCAAGGAGGACGACGCCCTGGCCATCGCCCGGGAGTGCCCGGCCGTCATGTACGTCTCGCCCTCGGTCAGCGCCCGGGCCCAAACCGTCTACGGCAACAAGAACTGGAACACCTCGATCTCGGGCACGGGCGACCGCTACCCCGAGGTCCGGAACTGGGACGTCGAGTTCGGCACCTACTTCGACGAGGCCATGGTCAAGTCCGCGGCCAAGGTCTGCGTCCTCGGGGCCGACGTCAAGACCAACCTGTTCGAGGACGAGGATGCCATCGGCAAGGTCATCCGGATCAAGAAGATCCCGTTCAAGGTCCTCGGCGTGCTGAAGAAGCGCGGCGAGTCCGGCGGCTTCGGCAGCCGCGACGACATGCTCACCATCCCCTACACGACCGCCATGCGGCGGCTCCAGGGGATCGACTACATCCAGTCGGCCGACGTCCGGGCCGTTTCGACGGAAGCGATGCCCCAGGCCGTCATCCAGATCCAGGAGCTCCTGCGGAACCGGCACCGCATCGCCCCCGGCGCGGAGGACGACTTCACCGTCCGCAACATGTCCGAGATCGCCGAGACGGCCGCCCAGGCCACCCAGATGATGACGGTCCTGCTCGGCAGCATCGCCGGGATATCGCTCCTCGTCGGCGGCATCGGCATCATGAACATCATGCTGGTCTCCGTGACCGAGAGGATCCGCGAGATCGGCCTGCGCATGGCCGTCGGCGCCCGCGAGCGGGACATCCTGCTGCAGTTCCTGACCGAGGCCATCGTCCTCAGCCTGATGGGCGGGATCATCGGCATCCTGGTCGGCGTCGGCTCGTCCAAGCTGCTCAAGAACATCAAGATGTTCGCGTCCATGAATACCGTCGTCTCGCCGGAGTCGGTCATTCTGGCCTTCTGCTTCGCCGCGGCCATCGGCATCTTCTTCGGCTTCTACCCGGCCCGCAAGGCATCCCGGCTCGATCCGATCGAAGCCCTGAGATACGAATAGAGGAGACCGAACATGAGAATAAAAGCGATCATCCCGATCATCGCGCTCGCCCTCGCCCTGGCCGTCCCCGGGACCGCCCAGGAGGCCAAGGGCACGCTGTCGATGTCCCTCGAAGAGTGCATCGTCAAGGCCCTGAAGGACAACCTGGGCGTCGCCATCCAGGTCCTCGGCCCGCAGATCTCGGCCGAGGGCGTCAACGTGGCCCAGGACAAATTCATCCCCACGCTGAGCCTGAGCGCCCGGAGCTCGAACACCGAGAACGCGTCCTACTCCTACATCGATTCCACGTCCGAAAGCACGGTCGACAAGACGCAGAATTTCACCTTCATCAACGCCAGCCAGGCCCTGCCGACCGGCGGCACGTTCACCCTCGACTTCACGGGCTACAAGACGACGACCACCCGGATCGGCAACACGATCAACCCGCGCTACGGCACGACGCTGAGGTTCAACCTCAGCCAGCCGCTGCTCAAGAACTTCGGGCCCAAGATCGCCCGGCGGGAGATCCTGATCGCCAAGAACAACCTGGGCGTGTCCGAGGAGAACCTCAGGAACACCCTGATGACGACCGTCTACAACGTCGAGAGCGCCTACTGGAACCTGGTCTACAGCATCGAGAACCTCGACGTCCGCCGCCAGTCCCTCCAGCTGGCCAAGGACCTGCTCGAAAAGAACCAGCGCTCCGTCGAGGTCGGCACCCTGGCCCCGATGGAAGTGCTGAGCGCCAGGGCCGAAGTGGCCACCCGCGAGGCCGACCTCATCCAGGCCGAGACGCAGATCCAGAGCAGCGAGGACCAGCTCAAGCTCCTGCTCAACATCACCGAGGCCGAGGACCAGGCCTATGCGGCCCTCGTGCCCAAGGACAAGCCGACCTACGTCGCGAAAGACGTCGCGCTGGAGGAGGCCCTGGCCGCGGCCATCGCCAACCGGCCCGACCTCGAGATCTCCCGGATCGGGCTCGAGTCCGACAAGCTCAACCTCACCTACGCCAAGAACCAGGTCCTGCCGGACCTCAACCTCTCGGCCTCCCTCTACGCGCCGGGGATCGACGGGACGCGGATCTTCTACATCGGCAGCCCCCTCGACGGGGTCATCGACTACACCGTCCCCGGCGACATCGGCGGAGCGTTGTCGCAGACGGCCAAGTTCAAGTATCCGAACTGGAACCTGGGCCTGACCATGAGCCTGCCCCTGTCCAACTTCTTCTCCCGCGCCGCCTGGCCCAGTCCCGGCTCAACCTGAGACAGGCCATGCTCGAGCTCGAGAGCAAGAAAGCGGACGTCTACCTCGAGGTCAAGAACGCCGTCCGTTCGGTCGAGGCGAACTACAAGCGGATCCTGGCCTACACGACGGCCCGGGAGCTGGCCGAGCAGAAGCTCGCGGCCGAAGAGGAAAAGCGCCGGGTCGGCATGAGCACCAACTACATGGTCCTGTCCTACCAGCGCGACCTGGCCAACGCCCGCATCTCCGAGCTCAACGCCATCATCTCCTACAACGTCTCCCTGGCCCTGCTGGAGAAGGTCGATGGGGACGAACCTGAAGACGAAGAACATCAACCTCTCCGACTACGCCCCCGGGCTGGACTGAGAGGCCGGACCTCCTGTCGAACGGAGTCCCCGCCCGCGAGACGGCCGCGCCGGCCGCCCTTCGGGCGGGGATCTCTCTTTTTCTTGTTGACTCCAAAGGGGTTAACTTGCAATCGCGGCGGCGCCGTGATATCCTTGGATCAAAGGGTCTCCCGACCCATTCGACCCAACGATGGGGGAGGCTTCCATGAACAGAAAGCTGATACGGCCCAATCTCACCGAGATCAAGGAACGCATGAGCCAGGACAAAGACAAGGACAGGGACAAGGACGCATCCCATAAAAGGATGCACCCGCCGACCGACACGTTCGCCGAGAGCTACTACTATCTCAAGCAGATGAACAAGAAGACCCCGATGGCCGTCGTCTATACGAGCGGCGAGATCGTCGAGGGCTACGTCGAGTGGTACGACCGCAACTGCATCAAGCTCAACCGCGACAACGCGCCGAACCTGCTCATCTACAAGTCGAGCATCCGCTGCATCTACAAGGCGGCCGAATCCCCCGAAGGTGAGGGGGAGCCTTCCGGCGGGAAATGACCGTCCCCCGGATCGGGGTGACCCCCGGAGACCCGGGCGGCATCGGCCCCGAGATCGCCGTCAGGACGCTGTCCCGGGCGTCCGCGCTGCCGCCGGCGGCCTACATCCTCTTCTCCCCTGCCCGCGTCATCGAAGCCGAAGAAATACAGCCTCGGGGTGCGGTTGGGGGCGCGCGCCTGGCCGCCCGACGGTCCGGTCGGGCCCGGGATCTATCTCGCGCCCGTCGCCGGGTCTTTCGGAACGCCCGCCGCCGGCCGCGTCGCCGCGGAGAACGGCGAGATCTCCTTCCGGTCCTTCGAAGCCGCCGTGGCCGAGGCCCGCGCCGGCCGCATCGACGCCCTGGTCACCGCGCCGGTCTCCAAAGCGGCCTGGGCCCTGGCCGGTCACGCCTTCATGGGGCACACCGATTACCTGGCCGCGTTCTACCCCGGGATCGTCATGACCTTCTGGTCGGACCGGCTCAAGGTCGCCCTGCTCAGCCACCACAGGCCTCTCCGCGAAGCGGTCGCGGCCGTCCGCAGGGACGCGCTCCTGGCCCTTTTCCGGTCGCTCCACGCCTCCCTCGAAAAGCTGCCCGGCCGGCCCTACCGGCTGCTCGCGGCCGGCCTGAACCCGCACGCCGGCGAGGCCGGTCATCTGGGGCGGGAGGAGGAGGACGAGATCCGGCCGGCCGTCGCCGCCGCGGCCGCGGAGGGCATCCCGGTCACGGGCCCCTTCCCGCCGGACACGGTCTTCCGCGACGCTCTCGGCCGGAAGGATGCGGTCGTCGTCGCCCTCTATCACGACCAGGGGCTCATCCCCTTCAAGCTCGAGGCCTTCGCCACGGGCGTCAACGCGACGCTGGGCCTGCCCTTCGCCCGGACCTCGCCCGACCACGGCACGGCCTTCGACATCGCCGGGAAGGGCGTCGCCGACGCCCGGAGCATGGAGGAGGCGGTCCGTCTGGCCGCGGTTTTCAGCGCGACCGGTTCTTGAGCGCGGCCCGGATCTCCCGGTCCGTGTCCCGCTTCTTGATGGCCTCGCGCTTCTCGTGCTCGCGCTTGCCGCGGGCCAGAGCGATCTCCAGCTTGATCTTGCCCCGGTCGCCGAGGAAGATCCGCATCGGCACGATCGTCAGGCCCCGCTCCTGGGTCTTCCCGGTCAGGCGCTTGATCTCGCGGCGGTGGAGCAGGAGCTTGCGCTCGCGCAGGGGATCGTGGTTGAAGATGTTGGCCGCTTCGTAGGGGCTGATGTGGCACTTGACGAGGAAGACCTCTCCGCCCCGGACCTCGGCGTAGCTTTCCTTCAGGCTGACGCGCCCGGCCCGGACCGACTTCACTTCGCTTCCGACGAGGGCCAGCCCCGCCTCGAGCGTTTCGAGGATGATGTAGTCGTGGGTGACGGTCTTGTTGACGGCGACGTTCTTCATGATGCGGGCGGTGCGGCCGCGGCGGCCGGCGCGATCTCGATCTGGGCGATGCGGCGCTTGATCATCTTCTCGACGGTCAGGCGGAAGCCGTTGAACTCGAGAGAGTCCTTCTCGCGGGGCAGGCGGCCGAAGGCGTAGAGGAAGAATCCGGCCAGGGTCGTGTAATCCTTCTTCTCCGGAATGGCCAGGCCGACGAGGCCGTTGATCTGCTTGACCGGCACGGCGCCCGCGACGAGGAACCGTCCGCCGTCGAGGCGGGTGTACCAGTCCTCGATCTGGCCGTCGTGCTCGTCCTGGATCTCGCCGACGATCTCCTCGATGATGTCCTCGAGCGTCACCAGCCCGTCGACGTTGCCGAACTCGTCGACGACGAGGGCCATGTGGACGGCCTTCTCCTGCATCTGCAGGAGGACCTTCTCGAGCGAGGCCAGCTCCGGGACGAACATCGGCTTGCGCATCACGTCTTTGATGATAATATTTTTATTATCAATAAGATAGCTGGCTATGTCCTTGCTGTGGACGATGCCTTCGATGTTGTCGAGGCGGCCGCGGTAGACGGGGTAGCGCGAATATCCGCTCGAGCGGAGGGCGGCCAGGACGTCCTCGAGCCGCGCGTCGATCTCGATGGCCTTGATCTCGGGCCGGGGGACCATGACCTCCTTCACCGGCCGGAAGCCGATGTCGAGGGCGCCCGAGACGATCCGGCGCCGGAGCGAGGACAGGCCCCGGGCGCCGGCGCGGAGGGCGATGCGGGTCTCCTCCTCGTTGAGCGAACGTCCGGACGCATCCTTGGACGTGCGCGACGAGGGCATGATCAGGCCGGTCAAGAGACTGAAGAGCTTGACGAGCGGCGAGAGCAGGACCATGATGGCGCGCAGCGGATAGGCGAACAGCGTGGCCAGACGGACCGGATTGTGGGCGGCGAAGGTCTTCGGATTGATCTCCCCGAAGACGAGGAGAAGCAGGGTGGTGGCCACGGTCGCGTAGATCACGGCCCGGTTCCTCTGCCCTTCGGGCAGAACGCTCACGAACACGGAAGTCGCGATGGAGGCGGCGGCGGCGTTGACGAGGGTGTTCCCGATCAGGATGGCGGCCAGGAGGTCGTTCGTCCGGGCCTGGATCTTCCGGGCCAGGGCGGCCCGCTTGGAGCCCTTCTTTTCCTGGTACTCGAGCGAGTAGGGATTGGACGCGATGTAGGCCGTCTCGGACGAGGAGAAGAAGGCGCTCAGAAAGAGGCACAGGACGAACAGCAGGATACCCGGCAGGAGCATGGGCGTCCGTTCAGGCGGCGATTCGGGACTTGGCCGTCTTGAAGCAGCGGGAGAGCGAGCCGAGGATCTTCTCCTCGACCTTGGACGACGGGGCGGCGGCCGACACGGAGATCTCGGAGACCATCAGCTCCTTGGCCTTCTCCATCATCTTCTTCTCGCGGAAGGACAGCGGCTTGTGGAGGCTCAGGAAGTAGAGGCTCTTCAGGACGGTGGCCATGTCCAGGAGCGTCCCCGACTTCATCAGGTTGAGGTGCTCCTTGTAACGCCCCTTCCAATCCGTGGTCACGTCGATGTCGCCGCTGCCCATGAACTCGTAGATCTTCCGGATGGACCCCTCCGGCACCGGGCGGCGGATGCCGATCTCCATGGCGGACGCGCTGGGGACCGTCACCAGGGTGTTGTTGGAGATGATCCTCAGGTGGAAGACCGTCAGCCTCTCCCCGTAGTGGGCTTCCTCGTGGATGGCCTCGACGACGCCGAGTCCTTGATTGGGATAGATGACCTTATCCCCGATCTTGAGTGATTTCATGTCCCCCCATTATACCTCTCCCGGGGGGTCGGAGTCAACGCGCTTCCCCGGGAAGGGCGGCCTTGACAGGCGGAGGGGGTTCGGGTAACATACCCCCTCAATAGGTGTTGCACGATCATGAAGAGAACGTTTCAACCGAACAACCGAAGACGCAAGAAAGCCCACGGTTTCCGGGTCCGCATGAAGACCAAGGGCGGCCAGGAAGTCATCAAGAGCAGAAGGCGCAAGGGACGCAAGCGCATTTCTGTCGGATGAACGAGCGCCTGACGCCTCTCGAGAGAATCCGCAAAAAAAGCGATTTTTCGAGCCTCTACAGGGAGGGCGGACGCTTTCGCGGGCGGTTTTTCACCCTGGTCTTCCTCAAGAGCGGGTTGGGATACTCCCGTCTGGCGGTCGTCGCCAGCCGGAAGGTCGGCCCGGCGGTCGTCAGGAACAGGGTCAAGCGCAGGTTCCGGGAGATGTTCAGGCGGAACAAGGAGCTCCTGGGAGAACCGCTCGACCTTATCGTCATAACCCGGCCCGGATCGGGGGAGGCCGCCTGGAACGACCTCCGGGACGCCTACGTATCAGCCTTGACTGCGATATTTCGAAAGCGGATATGATCTTGAAAGCCGTCGCCCTCGCCCTGATCAAGCTTTATCAGCTCACGCTCTCCCCCCTCCTGGGCACCCGTTGCCGCTACCACCCGACCTGTTCGGCCTATACCGGGGAGGCCATCACCAAGTACGGCTTCTTCAAGGGGACCTGGCTGGGCTTGCGCAGGCTCCTGCGCTGCCATCCCTTCCACGCGGGCGGGGTCGATCCCGTACCCTGAGAGTGAGACCGAATGGAAAAGCGACTCATCCTGGCCATCGTGCTGTCGTTCCTGGTCCTTTTCGGCTACCAGGCCCTTTTCGTCAAGCCCCAAAAGCCGGCGGTGCCCCAGCCGGCGCCGGGCGCCGTCGAAACGGCTGCCCAGGTACCCGGGGCGGTGACCGCGGCCCCGGAACAGCCCAGGACGGCCGAAGCCAAGCCCGCGCCCGTCGCGCCCGCTCCGCCGGCCGAAACGACGCCGATCGTTTCGAAAGACCTGGAGACCTCGTCGTCGATACGACCTCTATCGGGCGGTCTGGTCCAACCAGGGCGGCGTCCTTAAGAGCTGGGCTCTCAAGAAACACCAAAGCTATGAAAAGGAAAATCTCGAGCTTGTCGCGGCCAGGGCCGGCAGCCCCGGCTTCCCCTACCCGTTCACCCTCCGTGTCGGGGACAAAGCCCTCGACGACCTGCTGAACGGCAATATGTACCGCCTGGAATGCGACCCCCGGCCGTCGACGGGACCGTCAAGGCCCTTTCCGGCGGGAGCGCCGAGCTCCGGTTCACGTACGCCGAGGCCGGCTTGCGGGCCGAGAAGATCTTTCGTTTCAAGGGCGACACCTATCCGATCGAGATCGAGATCCGGGTCTGGAAGGACGGCCTGCCGGTTCCGGCCTCGTTCCTCTGGGGCCCCGGTCTGGGCCGTCTCGCGGAGAAAGAGCAAAAGATCAGGAATTCGACGATGGGCGGGACGTCCGTCTCCGGCGCCGTCCTCTACGCGAACGGCCGGCCCCGGCGCCTGCCGGAGAAGGGGTATAAGCCCGATTACGCCAGCCCGAGCTTCCTCGACTGGGCCGCCTACGAGGACCAATATTTCGCGGCCCTGTTCGTCTTCCCCGGCCGCCTGGGCCAGGCCGCCTTCATCAAGCGAGGCCCCGGCAGGACAGGCGGGCTATTACCTTTCCGGTAGAAGCGTCCTCTCCGGCGTCCCCGAGCGGGAGCCTCCTGGGTTACATCGGACCGAAGGAGACCGAAGCCCTCGTCGCCTTCGGGCACGGGACCAAGAACGTCATCCACTTCGGCATGTTCCTGGCCTCGATCTCAAGCCGATCGCCGAGATCATGCTCGTCCGGCGTGAAGATCTGCCATCGGATCGTCCCGAACTGGGGCCTGGCCATCATCCTCCTGACCATCGTCATCAAGATCCTGTTCTTCCCGCTGACCTACAGCTCGACGAAGTCCATGGCCAAGATGGCCGAGATCCAGCCGAAGGTCAAAGCCCTGCGGGCCAAGTACAAGAAGTCCAAGACCGACATCGAACAGCGCCGGCAGATGAACGAAGAGATGATGAAGCTCTACAAGGAGCAGGGCATCAATCCGGCCGGCGGCTGCCTGCCCCTGCTCATCCAGCTGCCCGTGTTCGTGGCCGTCTATCAGGATGCTCGTCGCGGCCATCGAGATTCCGCAACGCCCTTTCATCCCGCTCTGGATCACCGACTTATCTGTCGTGACCAAGACCTTCGTCCGCCCGTCCTGATGGGCATCACGCAGTTCATCACCCAGAAGATGACGCCGACCTCGGCCGACCCCGCGCAGGCCAAGATGATGATGATCATGCCATTCATCATGACCATCTTCTTCGCCACTGTCCAGAGCGGGCTCGTCCTCTACTGGCTGACGACCAACGTCCTCCAGATCGGCCAGCAGGCCCTGATCAACCACATGATGGCCCGCCAAAAGAAAGATGCCCATGGAAAACGAAAATAAGCCCGACAACGGACAACCCGTCGACGAGAGACCCGAGTACAAAGGCCCGAACCTCGAAGAGGCCATCAGCCTGGCCGAGCACCGGCTCAAGCTGCCCCGGGAGAAATTCAACTACGAGATCGTCACCGAGAAGACCCGGCTGTTCGGCAGCAAGGAGATCGTCATCCGGGCCTGGCCCAAGGACGAAGGCGGCGACGCCGCGGCCGAGAAGTTCCTGGAGCGGTTCATGGAAGTGTTCCCGCTGGAGCTGACCTTCCAGGTCAAAAAGCGCCCCGACATCGTCTTCGTCATCTTCGACGGGCCCGACAAGGCGATCCTCCTGCGCAACGACGGCTCCCTCCTCCTCGCCATCCAGCACGTCCTGAACAAGATCTCGAAGGTCAAGGTGCAGGTGGACTGCGAGTTCTACCGGAAGCGCAAGGAAAAGAAGCTCAGGGAATACGCCCAGAGGATCGCCCGCCAGGTCTCGGATTCGGGCCGCGAAGAGATCCTCGAACAGATGAACCCGTACGAGCGCCGGATCGTCCACATCGTCGCCAACGAGACGCCGGGCGTCACGAGCGAGAGCATCGGCGAAGGGTTCCTGAAGAAGGTCAAGGTCTTCCGCGCCCAGCGCTGACGGCACTTCTGCGGCCGCCGGCCGCTTGCGGGAGCCTCGGGATCATCCTCGTTCGCTGCGCTGATTTTTAACGCCGTTCCGTTCGACGCGATTCGGCGCCAAAACAACTCGCTCAGCTTGCGCTAAGCTTCGCTCGAACAAGTTTTGGCGGTTTCCAGGGAAACTCTCCTCGTCCGTCTCCGGACCGACTAAATCAGCGCTTATGCTCACTCGATGATTCCCTCGGCTCCTTCATCAGTGGCCTCCCCGCCCTTGTTCCCGATACCAGTTCGATGATGCCGGTGTCCCGGGCTGATCGATGTCCGACATGCCATTCCCCGCGCGCAGGGGCGTTCCCAGAGGAGGCGCTTGTCATTAGGCGGGTGCTCATCTAGAATGGGGAGCCGGACGGACGCATGCTCGAAGATACCATCATAGCCATCGCGACGCCGCCGGGCTTCGGCGGGCTGGGCATCGTCCGGATAAGCGGCCGGAGGGCGCTCGCGGTCGCCGGGCGGATCTTCGAGCCGAAGAACCGGCTCGGCGAAACCCTTCCCGGTGAGGCGGCCCGTGTTCGGGACGATCAGGGATCCGAGGGGCCGGGCGAGCCTCGACGAGGCTTTCCTGACCTATTTCAAGGCGCCCCGGTCCTATACCAGGGAGGACGTCGTCGAGCTGAGCGTCCACGGCAGCCCGGCCGTCCTCGAGGCCATCCTCGATCTCGGGACGCGTACCGGGGCCAGGCTGGCCCGGCCGGGAGAATTCACCCTGAGGGCCCACCTCAACGGGCGCCTGGATATCATCCAGGCCGAGGCGGTCGACGACCTCATCCGGTCGGTCTCCCTGACCCAGGCCAGGATCTCCTCCCGCCAGCTCGGGGGAAGCCTGTCGCGCCGGATCGACCGGCTCCGCGGCAAGCTCGTCGCGATCCTCGCCCGGATCGAGGCCGGCCTGGAATTCCCCGAGGAAAAGCTCCGGACGAGCCCCGCGGCCGACGGACGCTCCCTTGCCGCCCTGGCCGGCGAGGTCGGGCGGCTGGTCGAGAGCTTCGAGGCGGCCGGGCGATCTGATCAGCGAGGGGGTCACGCTGGCCATCACCGGCCGGACGAACGTCGGGAAATCGACCCTGTTCAACGCGCTTCTCCAGGAAGACCGGGCCATCGTCACGCCCTTCCCGGGGACGACCCGGGATTTCCTCAGGGAACGGCTGATCCTCGACGGGATCGTCTTCCACCTGGTCGATATGGCCGGCTTGGGCCGGCCCGCCCACCCGGTCGAGAAGACGGGGATCGCCAAGGGCCAAAAGATCGCCCGGGAAGCCGACGGCCTCCTCATCGTCCTCGACGCCTCCCGAAAGACCGATCGCGGGGATCGGGAACTGCTGAAGAAATATACGTGCCAAGAGGGCGATCATCGTCTTGAACAAGACGGACCTGGCCCGGAAGATCGATCTGCCGGCCGTGCGGAAAGCCGCCGGCCCGAATCCGGTGCTGGAGGTTTCGGCCCTCAAGGGCACGAACGTCGACCGGCTGCGCGCGGAGATCCGTTCGTTCTTCGCCCCGGAGACGGACCGGGAGATGCGAGATCGTGCTCCATGCCCGGCAGAGGGACAGCCTCCGGGGGATCCTGGAATGCCTCCGCCGGGCCCAGGGGCTTCTGGCCGGGCGGCATTCCGGGGAGGTCTATGCCGAGGAGATCCGCGCCGCTCTCCGGCTTGTGGGCGAGATGACCGGGGAAGTGCGCGTCGAGGAGGTCCTCGACGACATCTTCAGCCGTTTCTGTGTCGGGAAATAGGGGAAACCGATGCCCCGGGGAACGGATTTCGACGTCATCGTGGTCGGAGCCGGGCACGCGGGCTGTGAAGCGGCCGCAGCGGCGAGCGCCCTGGGCCTCCGGACCTCGCTCGTGACCATCCACCTCGAGACCATCGCCCAGATGTCCTGCAATCCGGCCATCGGCGGCCTGGCCAAGGGCCATCTCGTCAGGGAGATCGACGCCCTCGGAGGCCTGATGGGCCTTCTCGCCGACGAGACGGGCATTCAGTTCAGGCTCCTCAACCGGAGCCGGGGCGGGGCCGTCCAGGCGCCCCGGGCCCAGTGCGACAAGGCCGCCTACCGGCTGGCCATGAAGAAAACGGCTCGAGGGGATGCCGAATTTGACCCTTTTCCAGGGGATCGTCGCCGAGGTGATCGTCTCCGGAGGGACGGCCCGGGGGGTCCGGACGGTCGACGGAGCCGTTCTCAGGGGCAAAGCGGTCGTTCTGACGCCCGGGACATTCCTCAACGGGATGATCCACATCGGTCTCCGGAGCTATCCGGCCGGCCGGGCCAACGAGCCGCCCTCGGTCGACCTGGCCGAGCAGCTGAAGACGCTCGGACTGGGCGTTCTGCGCCTGAAGACGGGAACGCCCATGCGCCTCGACAGGGACACGATCGATTGGTCTTCCTTCACTCCCCAGCCGGGAGACGACGATCCGGTCCCCTTTTCCTACCGGACGCGGTCCCGCCTCGAGAACAAAGTCCTCTGCCATTTCGGCTATACGAACCCGGAAACACACGCGGTCATCCGCAGGAACCTCGACAAGTCGCCCCTCTACGGGGGAAAGATCAAGGGCATCGGGCCGCGCTATTGCCCCTCGATCGAGGACAAGGTGGTCAAGTTCTCCCAGAGGACCCGCCATCAGTTCTTCCTGGAGCCGGAGGGCATCGACACGACGGAAACCTACATCAACGGCATGTCCACCAGCCTGCCGTACGAAGTCCAGCGCGAGATCCTGGGGACGATCCCCGGGCTGGATGAGGCCAAGATCCTTCGTCCGGCCTACGGCATCGAATACGACGCCGTCTCCCCCATCGAGCTCCTGCCGACCCTCGAGACCCGGAAGATCTCCCGGCTCTATCTGGCCGGCCAGATAAACGGGACTTCGGGCTACGAAGAGGCGGCCGCCCAGGGGCTGATGGCCGGGATCAACGCCGCCTTGGCCATAAAAAAGAAGGCTCCGTTCATTCTCAGGCGGGACGAGGCCTATATCGGCGTTCTCATCGACGACCTCGTCTCGAGCGGGGTGGAAGAACCCTACCGGCTTTTCACCTCCCGGGCCGAATCCCGGCTCCTCCTGAGGATCGACAATGCCGACCGCAGGCTGATGAGATACGGCCGGGAGCTGGGGCTCGTCCCCGACGGCGTCTGGCAGGAATTCCTGGAGAGGCAGGATCGGATCGGCCAAGTCATGGCCTTTCTGAAGAAGACCAAGGTCAAGACAAGTTCAGGGGACAGCGTGAGCGGATTCGAGTACCTGAAAAAACCTGAAATCGGCCTGAAAAATGTGTTAGAATACGCGAAGTCGCCGTTCGAGCTGAGCGACGAAGAATCGCGAACGGTCGAATCGGAGACGAAGTACGAAGGCTACATCAGGAAACAGGAAAGAGAGATCGCCAAGGCCATGAAGTCGAATTCGATGACGCATCCCCGAGAGGCTGGACTTCCGGGTGATCCCCGGCCTGACCCGGGAGGCCGTGGAGAAGCTGGAAAAGAAGAGACCGGCGACCCTGGGAGAGGCGGGAAAGCTCCCCGGCGTGACTCCCGCGGCCGTTCAGAGCCTCGCTCTCCATCTCGAGATCCTGAGGAAGAAGCGCCTTCAGAAGGCCCCTGTTCCACGTGAAACAGGACAGGACGATGAATAAGATCATCGCCGTCGCCAATCAGAAGGGCGGCGTCGGCAAAACGACGACGGCCATCAATTTGTCCGCCAGCCTGGCGCTCAAGAGCAGGCGGACGCTTCTCATCGACCTCGATCCCCAGGGCATGTCGACCCTCGGCCTGGCCAAACCGAAAGAGGCCGGCAAGGGGATCTATCAGGCCATGATGAACGGCCGGGACCTGATGGATTGCATCCTGGGAACCGAGCTGGAGAATTTCTATCTCTGCCCCTGTTCTCCCGAGCTTGCCGGCGTCGAAGCCGAGCTCTATGGAGTCGAACGCAGGGAGAAGCGGCTGATCGAGGCGGTGGAAAAGGCGAGGCGGTTCTTCAATTACATCATCATCGACTGCCCTCCGTCGCTCAGCTTCCTGACGCTCAACGCCCTTTCCGCGGCCGACTCGCTCATCATCCCGGTTCAAACGGAATTCTTCTGCATGGAAGGCATTCCCGATCTCTTCCAGACCCTGGAGACGGTCCGGACCTATTTCAATCCCAAGCTGGCCATCGAGGGGATCCTCCTGACCATGTTCGACGAGAGGACCAACCTGTCCAAGCAGGTCGCCGAAGAGATCCGTAAGTCGTTGAAACACATACTTTTCGATACCGTCGTCCCCCGCAGCATCCGCCTGGCCGAAGCGCCGAGCTTCGGCAGCCCATCGTCCTCTACGATATCAAGTCCAAGGGGGCCGAGGCCTATCTCAACCTCGCCGAGGAGATCATTCGCCGATGAGCAAGAAAGCCCTGGGAAAAGGTCTGGGAGCGTTCATCCCGGAAGAGTTCAGCATTCTCAAGGACGAGCGGTTCGCCGAGCTCGACATCGAGGACGTCAAGCCCAACCCGTTTCAACCGCGGATGAAGTTCGACGACCAAACGATCGAGGAATTGGCCCAATCGATCAGGGAGTCGGGAATCGTGCAACCGGTCATCGTCGCTCCGGAAGACGATCACTACAAGATCATCGTCGGGGAAAGGCGGTGGAGGGCTGCCCAGAAGGCCGGCCTGCGCAAGATCCCCGTTCTCATCCGCAACATCCCCAAGGAAAAGCAGCTCGAGGTCTCGCTCATCGAGAACATCCACCGCGAGGAACTCAACGCCCTCGAGATCGCCCAGGCCTACCAGAGGCTCATCGACGAGCACGGATACGCCCAGCACGAGCTGGCCGACAAGGTCGGCAAGGACAGGAGCTCGGTGACGAACTACCTCCGCCTGCTCAAGCTGCCCCGGGAGATCCAGGAGCGTCTCAACGACGGCGAGCTCACCATGGGGCACGCCCGGGCCCTGCTGGCCCTGGAGGACCCGGCGGTCCAGCTCCTCGCCTGCCGCCAGGTCCTCGACAGGAGCCTGTCCGTCCGCAACACGGAGACTTTGGTGAACCGGCTGAAGAAGAAGGCGCCGCGCACCCAGCGCAGCCTGGCCGATCCGGACCTCCACGCCCTGCAGGAGGAGATGCTCAAGTCGCTGGGGACCAAGGTCATCGTCGCCGGGAACCGGAACAAGGGCGTGCTGAAGATCTATTATTTCTCTCTCGACGATCTGAACCGCATCTTCGACAGGATCAAAGGAGCAAGCGCATGAAAGACAAGCCCCGGGAACTGAACGAGACCAAGCTCGCCGGCCTGATCGACATGGAATCGGACTTCAAGGGCGAACTGTCCTTCAAGGGATCGTTCCGGATCGAAGGCAATTTCAAGGGCACGATCACCTCGGACTCGCTCCTCGTCGTCGGAGAGCGGGGCAAGGTCGAAGCCGACGTCAAGGTGGGCCAACTCGTCATCAACGGCGAGATCCGGGGCAAGCTCGAAGCCTCGGAGCGGATCGAGGTCCACAACAGGGGCCGCGTCTTCGGCACCATCCTCGCGCCCGTGCTGATCGTCGAAGAGGGCGCGTACCTCGAAGCGACCTGCCAGACCAAGGGCTCTGCGACTCCGGCGGCCGCGCCGAAGGAAGCCTCCGAGCATCTGACCGTCGGCCGCGGCGACGGAGCCGCGCGCGCCGTTTTTCTCCGCTTGAGTGCGGGGGGCCCCGAGGTTATAATCGGGGGGAAAAATTTCCGGCATGTGAGTCCCATGAGCAAGTACATCTTCGTCACCGGCGGGGTCATCTCGGGTCTGGGCAAGGGCATCGCCGCGGCCTCGATCGGCCGGCTGCTCGAAAGCCACGGCTACCGCATCACCATCCAGAAGTTCGATCCCTACCTCAACGTCGACCCGGGCACGATGAGCCCGTTCCAGCACGGCGAGGTCTACGTCACGGACGACGGCGCGGAGACCGACCTCGACCTCGGCCACTACGAGCGTTTCACGTCGACGAAGACGACGCGGGCCCACAACTGGACGGCCGGCAAGATCTACGAGTCCATCATCCGCAAGGAACGCAAGGGCGAATACCTGGGCAAGACCGTCCAGGTCATCCCGCACGTCACCGACATGATCCGCTCCGCCATCGAGTCCGTATCTGCCGGTAACGATATTGTTATCTGTGAGATAGGCGGGACCGTCGGCGACATCGAGAGCCTGCCCTTCCTCGAAGCGACACGTCAGATGCGGCTCGTCCACGGCGTCGACAAGACCCTCTTCATCCACCTGACCCTCGTTCCGTACGTCGGGGTCTCGGGAGAGCTCAAGACCAAGCCCACGCAGCACAGCGTCAAGGAGCTCCGGGCGATCGGCATCCAGCCGGACATCCTGCTCTGCCGCACGGGGCGCGATCTCTCCGCCGACATCAAATCCAAGATCGCGCTCTTCACCAACGTTCCGGTCGACGCGGTCATCACGGCGCGGGACGTCGAGTCGATCTACGAGATCCCGCTGAACTACGCCGAGCAGGGCCTCGACGCGACCATCCTCAAGATGCTCCGCCTGCCGCGGCGGAAGAAGAACCTGTCGGCGTGGGAAGCCATGGTCGACAAGGTCAAGCATCCCAAGGACGTCGTCGAGATCGGCCTGGTCGGCAAGTACGCCGGCCTCCACGACTCCTACATGAGCCTGAACCAGGCCCTCATCCACGGCGGGCTGGCCAACCGGCTCTGCGTCAAGATCGATTGGATCGAGGCGGAGGCTCTGGAGAAGGACGACCCGGCGCAGTTCCTGGCGTCCAAGGACGGCATTCTCGTTCCCGGCGGCTTCGGCAAGCGCGGCATCGAGGGCAAGATCCGGGCCGTCACCTACGCCCGCGAGAACAAGGTCCCGTTCTTCGGCATCTGCCTGGGCATGCAGTGCGCCTCGATCGAATACGCCCGCTCGCTCGCCGGGCTGAAAAAGGCCAACAGCACCGAGTTCGTGCCGGACGCGCCCCACAAGGTCATCGTCCGCTGGCGCGAGCTGGCCATGGACGCCGACATCGGCGGCACCATGCGGCTGGGGCAGTTCCGCTGCGACCTCAAGAAGGGCTCGGCCGCCCACCGGGCCTACCGGGCCCTGCGGATCTCGGAGCGCCACCGCCACCGCTTCGAGTTCAATCCGGCCTACCAGGACGCCCTGGCGGACGCCGGCATGGTCTTCTCCGGGATCAATCCCGACTACGGTCTCGTCGAGATCGTGGAGGCCCCCGACCATCCCTGGTTCCTCGGCTGCCAGTTCCACCCCGAGTTCAAGTCCAAGCCGCTGGCCCCGCATCCTCTCTTCAAGGCCTTCATCGGGGCCAGCTACGCCCGGCGGCGCGAAGCGGGCCGGGCTCCGGCCAAGAAATCCTGAGTCCCGCGCAAGGAGGGCGATTTGGACATCAACCCGAAGATCTTCAGGGAATACGACATCCGCGGCATCGTCGGCGAGGACCTCGACGACGCCGCCGTGGAGATCCTGGGCCGGGCGATGGCCACCTTCTTCCTCGGCCGCGGCCAGAGCCGGGTCGCCGTCGGGCGCGACGTCCGGCTGAGCTCGCCGGACTTCGGCCGGGCCCTCGTCCGCGGCATCCTGTCCACCGGCTGCGACGTCGCCGACATCGGGGTCGTGCCCACGCCGCTCCTCTACTTCACGGTCTTCCACAAGAAGCTCCCGGCCGGGGTCATGATCACGGGCTCCCACAATCCGCCCGAGCACAACGGCTTCAAGATGATGTCGGGCACGGAGACGCTCTACGGCAAGACGATCCAGGCCCTCTACGAGATCGTCCGCAAGGGCGTCTTCCCGCGCGGCGAGGGCCGCCTCGAGATCCTCGACGTCGTTCCCGAGTATCAGGACTACGTCGCCGCGAACGTCCGCCTGGCGCGGCCGGTCAAGGTCGTCGTCGACGCCGGGAACGGCACCGGCGGGACCGTGGCCGTACCGCTCCTGCGGCGGATGGGCGCCGAGGTCGTGGAGCTTTTCTGCGAGCCGGACGGCCGCTTCCCCAACCACCACCCCGACCCGACCCTGCCGGAGGCGATGGAGAAGCTCGTCGCCAAGGTCCGCGAGACCGGGGCCGAGCTCGGCATCGGCTACGACGGCGACGCCGACCGGATCGGCGTCGTCGACGACGAAGGCCGGATCATCTGGGGCGACCAGCTGCTCATCGTCTTCGCCCGGGACATCCTCCCGGGGAGGCCCGGCGCGGCGGTCATCTCCGAGGTCAAGGCCTCGAAGGTCCTCTACGACGAGGTCGAACGGCTCGGCGGCCGGCCGATCATGTGGCGAACCGGGCACTCGCTGATCAAGCAGAAGATCAAAGAGGAGAACGCGCCGCTGGCCGGCGAGATGAGCGGCCACATCTTCTTCAACGACCGCTGGTTCGGCTTCGACGACGCGATCTACGCTTCGGCCCGGCTCCTCGAGATCCTGTCGCGCTCCGGGAAGAAGCTCTCGGCGATGATGGCCGACCTGCCCAAGACCTACTCGACGCCCGAGATCCGCATCTACGCCTCCGACGAGGTCAAGTTCAAGATCGTCGACGAGGTCCGCCGCGAGCTCGCCGCCCGCGTGCCGGTCATCGACATCGACGGCGTCCGGGCGATCTACCCCGCGGGCTGGGGGCTCGTCCGGGCCTCGAACACCCAGGCCGTCATCGTCCTCCGCTTCGAAGCCGACACCGAGGCCGCCCTGGCCGAGATCCAGAAGGAGGTCCGCGGCCTCCTCCAGCAGGTCATCAACCGGCTCGGGGCGGCATGAAGGAACGCGACGTCCGGGCCGTCATCCTGGCCGGCGGGCGGGGGACCCGGTTCTGGCCCCTCGGCCGGGAAGCCCGGCCCAAGCAGTTCCTGCGGATCGCGGGGCGCGACCCGATGCTCCTCGAAACGGTCCGGCGCGTCCGGCCGCTCGTCCCGCCCCGCCGGCTGATGCTCGTCGCCGACGCCGCCCAGACGCGCCAGGCCCGCAAGCTCCTGCCGCGTCTGCCGAAGGAGAGCTTTCTCGTCGAGCCCGCGGCGCGGAACACCGCCCCGGCGCTCATGCTGGCCACGGCCCGGGTCTGGCTCGAGGATCCCGAGGCCGTCGTCGCGGTGCTCCCCGCCGACCACCTCATCCGGGACGAGGCCCGGTTCCTCCGCGTCCTCCGGGCCGGCGCCGAAGCGGCCTCGCGCGAGCGGGCTTTCGTCACCTTCGGCATTCCGCCGACCTACCCCGCCACCGGCTACGGCTACATCCGCCACGACCGGGAGCGCGGGAAGCGGATCGCCGGGACGGTCTTCTATCCCGTCCGGGCCTTCAAGGAAAAGCCGAACCTGGCCCTGGCCGACGAGTACCTCGCTTCCGGCGATTACGCCTGGAATTCGGGCATGTTCCTGTGGCGGGCCGGCGTCTTCGCCGAGAAGCTCGAGGCCTTCGCGCCCGAGCTCGGGCCGGCCTGGAAGGCGCTCGTCGCGGCCCTGCGTTCGGGCGGCGCCGCCAGGCTCAAGGCCGCGTTCGCCCTGGCCCCGGCCCTGTCCATCGACTACGCCCTGATGGAGAAGGCCGGGGACGTCCTCGTCGCCGACGGCGATTTCGGCTGGTCGGACGTCGGCGCCTGGTCGACGCTCCTCGAGATCTGGCCGCGGGACCGCGACGGCAACGCCGTCCGCGGCGAGTGCGTCGCGCTCGACGCCAAGGGCTGCCTCGTCTGGAACCCCGGCCGGCTGACGGCGCTCGTCGGCGTCCGCGACCTCATCGTCGTCGAAGCGGGCGACGCCCTGCTCGTCTGCGACGCGTCCCTCGACCAGAGGGTCAAGGACGTCGTCGCGGCCCTGAAGAGAACGCCCAAGAACAGGAAATACATATAATCTCGAAGATCCTCAGGAGGTGTCGGAGATGAACAAGCGCATTTTGGCCCTGGCCGCCGCGGCGGTCATCCTGGCGGCCTTCGTCACGGCCGGCCCGGTCACCCTGGACGTCAAGGAGCACGTCCTTTCGAACGGCATGAAGATCCTCATGATCCCCAAGCCGGGCGTGCCGCGCGTCGTCTGCCACGTCTATTTCAAGGTCGGCTCGATCAACGAGCGGCCGGGCATCACCGGCAGCGCCCACGTCCACGAGCACCTGATGTTCAAGGGCACCGAGGTCATGGGCGTCACCGACTACGCCAAGGAATCCGCGATCGACGCCCGGATCGACGAGCTCATGGCCAAGGTCTACCGGGAAAAATACTGGAAGACCGACGGCGACGCGGCCCAGATCGCGGCCTGGCAGAAGGAGGTCGACGACCTGGTCCAGGCCCAGAAGGCCTACATCGTCAAGGACGACCTCTGGACGCAATACATGAAGAACGGCGGCACCGGGCTCAACGCCTCGACGAGCCAGGAGACGACGGGCTACTACGTCACCCTGCCGTCGAACAAGATCGAGCTCCAGATGCTCATGGAATCCGACCGGATGATGAACGCCCGCTTCCGCGAGTTCTATTCCGAGAAGGACGTCATCATGGAGGAGCGCCGGCTGAGCGAGAACCGGCCGGGCTACTTCTTCGGCGAGCAGGTCCAGGCCGCCTTCTACACGGCCTCGCCCTACCACTGGGACGTCATCGGCTGGATGGACGACCTGAAGAAGATGACGAAGGAGGACCTCGTCGCCTTCCACAACACCTACTACGTTCCGAACAACGCCGTCGCCATCTACGTCGGCGACTTCGACCCGCAGGCCGTCACGGCGATGGCCGAGAAATATTTCGGCCGCATCCCCAAGGGCCCGGACCTCGAGCCCATCCGCACCGGCGTGCCGGCCCAGTACAGCGAGAAGCGGTTCTACGGCGAAGGGCCGGCCCCGACGAGCCTGCAGATGATGTTCCACATCCCGCCCGACGGCGACCCGGACACGGCCGCACTGTCCGTCCTGGCCGGCACGCTGGGCTCGGGCGGGGGCGGCTTCCGCGGCGGCATGGGCGGCGGCGGGGGCACGGGACGCCTCTACAAGAACCTCGTCCGCGACAAGCAGCTGGCCGTCAGCGCCTCGGCCTCGAGCCGGCCGCAGTGGTACGTCGGCGCCTTCCAGTTCAGCGCGACGCCGCGCGTCGACAAGGGCGTCAAGCCCGAGGACCTGGAGAAGGAGATCTGGGCCGAGGTCGAGAAGATCAAGAAGGAAGGCCTGACCGAGGAGGAGATCCAGAAGGCCAAGAACAAGGGCGAGGCCATGTTCGTCCGCAGCCTCGGCAGCACCGCCGGGCTGGCCAGCCGGGTCGGCCGGGCCGAGCTCAAGCGGGGCTGGCGGTCCATCCTGACCGACCTCGACGACCTCAAGAAGGTCACGAACGACGACATCAAGCGCGTCGCCGCCAAGTACTTCGTCAAGGACAACAGCCTGACGGCCGTCTACACCCGGAAGTCGGGGCGGTAAGGAGGACGACATGAAAAAGACGATCATCGCCATCCTGGCGCTCGCGTTCATCTGCTCCGGACTGGGCCTGGCCCAGGCCAAGCATCCCTCCGAGCTGACCTACCCGGCCCTCAAGTACGAGCCGCCGGACCCGAAGGCGTTCCGGACCGTCTACGCGGGCGGCCTCCGCGCTTACGTCCAGGAGGACCGCGATCTTCCCCTCTTCAACATCGTCGCGATCGTCAACTGCGGCGACCTGTACGTCCCGAAGGGCAAGACCGGGCTCGGCACCGTCCTCGGCGATCAGCTGATCAAGGGCGGCACGGCGAGCCGCGAGGGATCGGTCATCGAGGAACGCATCGATTATCTCGGCGGTTCGCTGAACTTCATGGTCGGCGAGCGGACCTCGATGCTCAGCCTGTCCGTCCTGGCCAAGGACCTCGACGAAGGGCTGGCCCTGTTCTTCGACGTCCTCAGGAACCCCGCGTTCCGCGAGGAGCCGCTGAAGCTGGCCAAGGCCCGCTTCGTCGAACAGCTCCGCCAGGCCAACGACCAGCCGTCCACCGTCCTCAACCGGGAATACGAGAAGCTCCTCTACGGCGACAACGCCCTGACCTGGCAGCCGACCAAGGCCTCCTACGAGGGCATCACCGCGGCCGACCTCAAGGGCTTCCACGCCAAGTACTTCTCGCCGAAGAACACGATCCTGGCCGTCTCGGGCGATTTCTCCAAGGCCGCGCTCAAGGGCAAGATCGACAAGCTCGCCGCGGGCTGGCGGGCCGGGACGGTCGCCTTCCCGGCGCTGCCGCAAGCCTTGCCTGCGCCGGAGCCGGGCGTCTACTTCATCCAGAAGGCCATCAACCAGGGCTACATCAGCCTGGGGCACCTCGGCCTCGAGGATACGAACCCGGATTACTACGCCGTCCAGGTCATGAACTTCATCCTCGGCGGCGGCAGCTTCACCTCGCGGATCACGACCAAGGTCCGCTCGGACGAGGGCCTGTCCTACAACCAGGGCAGCCGGTTCTCCTACCGTTGGGGCCTGCCGGGCACGTTCTCCGGCTACGTCCAGACGAAGTCGTCGACGGTCGGCTACGCCGTCTCCCTCATCAAGGCCGAGTTCGACCGCATCCGCAAGGAGCCGGTGACGGACGCCGAGCTGGAGACCGCCGTCAATTACTATCTCGAGAGCTTCGCCGACAACTTCCAGTCGCCGCAGACCACGATGACGAACTTCGCCAACCTGGAGATGACCGGCAAGCCGATGGATTATTACAAGACCTACCTCGCGAAGATCCGGGCCGTCACCAAGGACCGGATCAGGGAGGTGGCGGCGAAGTACATCCAGCCGGACAAGATCGCCGTCATGATCGTCGGCGACTGGGAGCCCTGCAACAAGGGCGGCGACAAGTGGCCCGGCCCGCTCGACAAGCTCGGCAAGGTCCACAGGATCGATCTGATCGACCCGATGACGGGAGAGACGGTCAAGACCCCCTGAGCCTCCGAAGAGCGCCCGGGCGGGTGAAAGCGAGACGATGACAGAATCCGAATACTCCGGCGGCGTCGTGCGCGAGCTCGAGCGGCGGTTCCGGGCCGCCGCCCTCCTCCGGCCTCTCCGCGTCCGCCGCCACGAACCGCTGGAGGTCCTCGAGTACGACGTCCGGGGCGTCTGGCCGGCCCGGCCGGCGCGCGTCAAGCTGTCCGTCGAAAAGCACGTCGGCGGCGGGTTCGCGGGCCAGGTCTACAAGGTCCGCGTCCTCGAGATCGAAGCGCCCGAGGGGCCCGTCGACGGCCTCGAGCGGGGAGGGGAGTACGCGCTGAAGGTCCTGGTCCCGGTCTCGGGATTCGGGCGGTTCATCCGCAATTCCCTGTACGGCCTGGGCTTCCAGGCGCCGTTCGCGCCCCAGGTCAATCCGGACGCGTCCCGGGCCGGGGCCCTCTGGCAGAAGTTCATCCGCCGGGGCGCGCTGGAGCGCATGGGCTCGGCGCGGGCGGTCGTCGAGGTCCTGGCCACCCTCGTCGACCCGGTGCTCGGCAGCTGCGGCGAGATCAGCGAGTGGGTGGACGGCCGGCTCTGGCGCTACGAGGTCGACGACGACCTCTTCGCCCGGCTCAAGTGGAAGCCCGGCCCCGGTCCTTCCGGGACCGGGACTGGGAAGCCCGGCAGCCGTCGACGGGCCTGGGCTCTCCGGAGTACCGGGCCAAGCGGGCGTTCATGCACGACCTCGTCGGGCTCATGCACGACATGGGCGCTCCCGAGCTGGCCCGGCAGTACGAGTGGTGGACGATGAAGAGCCAGCCGAACGCGCTCAAGCGCACGGAGGCGGACGCCGACCCGAGGCGCGGCCTCGTCGCCGTCGATTTCCGGGCCGGCATGACCCTCCTGCCCTTCCTGCCGCAGTGCCCCGCGGACTTCAAGCTGATCGTCCAGGGCATCGGGCGGGGCCGTCTCGTCCAGTTCGACCGGGGCGATACGGAAGCGCTCGCAAGATATGCGGCCGCCCGGCCGGCGGCCTTCGGAGAAATGGCCGGCGCGCTCGAAGAGCTCAAGCGGGCCGACCGGGCCTACCGCGATTCCCAGCCCGATATCACGCATCACCACGTCCGGTTGATCACGAAGCCGCGGCTCTGGACGGCCATCCACGCCGCGTGGGTCAAAAGCTGGCGCATCCGCGGCATGGCCGACGAGGCCGCGGCCGGGCCGTTGGCCGGGAACCGTTTCGCGGCGCTCCTCTTCGTCCTCCTCGGCCTCCTGCCGGTCCTCACGCCGGTCCTGTTCCTGACGAAGTTCCCGGGGCGGTCGGCCGGCCTGTGGCTGCTCTGGCTCGCGCCGCTCCTGGGGCCTTTCGTCCGCAAGCTCTGGGGACGGGGCGACCTGCGCCGGCATTACGCGGCGCTCCTGACCAGATCCGGATATCTCGGCCGCGCTTTCCGCGGCCACGTCGCCGAGTCCCTCATCGGCTGGCACCGGACGGGCCGGGTGAGCGAACACCGGGCGCTGGCCATCGCCGAAAAACCGGGTTTATACATTTTGAACCGGCCGCTCGCCTTCCTGCCCCCGGCGGTGCACCGGTTCCTGACGGACAAGGCCTACTTCAAAGAGCGCCTCCGCATCATGTTCGTCAAGCCGTTCCAGCTCTATTTCAAGCCCGCCGTCCGGGAGAAATGGCTGCGCGACATGGTCGAAGAGGGCCGCAAGAACCGCATGCTCAGCGACGCCGACGCCGCCCGCATCCTGGCCCAGATCGACGAGCCCTATATCCAAAAGTACCTGAAGAGCCTGGCGGTCCACCTGGCCACGCTCTTCATCTCGGAGACCGTCTTCCTGACGATCGCCGCGGTCTACATCCTGAGCCACCCCGAGTTCGGCTGGGCCGAGGCCACGGCCCGGGCCGCCCTGATCGTCGGCGCCTTCAACCTGCTCCCGGTCTCTCCGGGCTCGCTCATCCGCGGTTTCTACGTCCTGGGCCTGGTCGTCAAGGAGAAGAACATCAAGGACTACCGGCTGGCCCTGCCGGTGAGCTTCTTCAAGATCATCGGCTACCTGGCCTTCCCCCTGCAGATGGCCTACCGCTTCCCCGAGCTGGCCCGGTTCATGGCCGGCCACTGGGCCACGGAGGCCGTCCACATCGTCCCGGTCTTCGGCGAACGGGGCGCCTGGCTCGAGCATGCCGTCTTCGACGCCTTCTACAACTATCCGCTGAGCCTGGGCATCCGGATCAGGAAGAGGGACGAGCTCGCGGCCGCGAAGAAGCCCCGCTGGGGAGCGATCCCGCTGGCCGCGCTCATCGGCGCGGCGTTCGTAACGCTCGTCGACTTCCTCTTCGTCCGCTCGGCCGGCCGCGTGCCGGCCCTGAAGGATGTTTGGTGGGCGGTGTTCCTGGCGCCGATCGGCGCCGGTTATCTGGCGTCCCTGTGGTCGCGGCGGAAGAAGATGGGCAAGCGGATCGCCGCGGGCCTCACGGCGGGCGCCCTCGTCGGGCTCGGCTACGGCTTGATCAACGCCTATCTGACGCCGCTTTTCCCGGGGCTGGCCGCGACGGCCGCGCCCGTCGTGAGCGGCGGGGCGCTGGCGCTCGGCATCCTCTGGAAGACCTTTGTCTTCACCCTGCTCGCGATCCCCGGCGCTTTCCTGGCCGAGACCCGCCGGCCTTAGAGCTCCTTCGGGTGTCCTCTGTTTTGTGCCCCGGGCAGGCCGCCGGCCAGGAGCGGGGCGGCGCACAGGCCCAATGCCAAGGCCTTCCCTGGACCCGTGTTTCTGTCCTGCCGACCATCTTTCCCACCCCCTTCTGTCCGATTTGAAGATGGGTCCGGGAGGGACGGAAGTCAAGCGTGAGGGCAGGAATGACGCACTATGACCGACTAAGGCGCATCTCGATCCTAGGACTTCAGCTTCAGGCCGAGCTCGTCGAGCTGGCGGGCGTCGACCGACGAGGGCGAGCCGGTCATGAGGTCCATGGCGCCGGTCGTCTTGGGGAAGGGGATGACCTCGCGGATGGATTCCTCGCCGGCCAGGAACATCACCAGCCGGTCGAAGCCGTGGGCGATGCCGCCGTGGGGCGGAGCGCCGCAGGCCAGGGCTTCGAGGAAGTAGCCGAACTTCGCCTCGGTCTCCTCGTCCGAGAGCCCCAGCGCCTTGAAGATGCGGCGCTGGACGTCCATCTCGTGGATCCGGATCGAGCCGCCGCCGACCTCCGTGCCGTTGAGGACGAGGTCGTAGGCCTTGGCCCGGACCCTGTCCGGATGCGTCTCGAGGAGGGGCAGGTCCTCCTCGCGGGGCGAGGTGAAGGGGTGGTGCATGGAGACGAAGCGCTTCTCCTCCTCGCTCCACTCGAAGAGCGGGAAGTCGGTGACCCAGCAGAAGGCGAGGCTGTCGCGGCGGGCGGCGTCCTCGACCGGCCAGGTCCGGCGGATCTCGCCGAGGGCCTTGAGGGCCGTCTCTTTCTTGTCCGCGACGACGAGGGCCAGGTCGGCGTCGCCGCCGCCCAGGACCTCCCAGATCTTTTCGTAGTCGGCCTCGGCCGTCTTGAGGGACGACTTCCAGCCGTCCTGCTTCTTGATCCAGATGAGCCCCTTGGCCCCGAGCGACTTGGCCTTGTCGCCGAGCTTGTCGAGCTGGCTGCGCGACAGCGCGCCGGCGCCCGGGACGAGCAGGCCCTTGACCTCGCCGCCGCCGGAGACGACGGCCTTGAGGATCTCGGACCCCGATCCCGCGGCGACGGCGGTGAGGTCGCGCATCTCGAGCGGCACCCTCAGGTCGGGCTTGTCCGAGCCGTACTTCTCCATGGCCTCGGCGTAGGGCAGGCGCCGGAACGGGCGCTCCACCTTCCGGCCGACGAGGGCGAAGAGCGTCTCCATCAGGCCTTCGTTGAGGTCGAAGAATTCGTCCAGGTCGATGAAGCTCGTCTCGACGTCGATCTGGGTGAACTCGAGCTGGCGGTCGGCCCGCAGGGCCTCGTCCCGGAAACAGCGGACGATCTGGAAATAGCGGTCGAAGCCGGAGACCATCAGGGTCTGCTTGAACTGCTGGGGCGACTGGGGCAGGGCGTAGAAACGGCCCTTGAAGACGCGGCTGGGGACCAGGAAATCGCGGGCGCCCTCGGGGGTGGGGTTGGCCAGGATGGGCGTCTCGATCTCGAGGTAGCCGTTCCGGCTCATGTAGTTCCGGGCGGCCAGCGCCGCCTCGTGCCGGAGGCGGATGTGCCGCTGCATCCGGGGCCGGCGCAGGTCGAGGTAGCGGTACTTCAGGCGCAGCTCCTCGGAGGCCTGGGGCGGGTCGGCGACGACGAACGGCGGGACCTTGGAGGCGGCGAAGACGTGGAGGGCGAGCGCCTCGACCTCGACCTCGCCGGTGGGGATGTCCTTGTTGACGGACGAGCGGCGGCGGACGAGGCCGCGAACGCCGACCACGAATTCGCCGCGGAGCTTCTTGGCCTCCTCGGCGAGCCCGGGCCGGTCGGACTGGAAGACGACCTGGGCCAGGCCCTCGCGGTCGCGGAGGTCGACGAAGACGAGGTGGCCCATGTCGCGGGTCTTGTGGACCCAGCCGCAGAGGACGACCTCGAGGCCTTCGTGGGCGGCCCGCAGGTCGCCGCAGTAATGGGTCCGCTTGAAGGATGTGCCGCCGTCGAGTGGGAGCGCTCATGGATATCCCCGAACGATCAGTTTTTCCGGAGGAACTCGAGGAGCTCCTCGCGGGTGCCGTCGACCTGGCCGCCGGTGGCCATGTCCTTGAGGCCGAAGCGGCCTTTCTTCAACTCGTCCTCGCCGACGATGAGGACCCAGGCCGCCTTGAGCTTGTTGGCGCGGCCGAAGTGGGCCTTCATGCCCCGGTCCTTGAACTCGACCAGGCATTCGACGCCGCTTGCCCGGAAGAACCGGGCCAGCTCCAGGCCGGCCTTCCCGGCCTCCTCGCCGAGGGCGGCGAGGTAGAGGGCGCGCCGGGCCGGCAGGGCGATCTCGGCGGCGGCCAGGGCCCGTTCGATGCCCATGGCGAAGCCGATGCCGCAGATGTCGGGCCCGCCGAAGTCCTTCATCATGTCGTCGTAGCGGCCGCCCCCGAGGATGGCGTTCTGGGCCCCGAGGTGGGAGGACACGATCTCGAAGGTGGTCTTCGTGTAGTAGTCGAGGCCGCGCACGAGGCGCGGGTCGACGCGGTAGGGGAGCCTGTAGAGGTCGAGCAGGCCGAGCAGCTTGGCGAAATGGTCCTTGCACTCCGCGCAGAGGAAGTCCTGGATCAGGGGGAACGCCGCGGCGACGGCCCGGCAGGCCTCGACCTTGCAGTCGAAGATGCGGAGCGGGTTCGTCTCGGCCTTCCTCTGGCAGTCCGCGCAGAGCTCGGACCGGCGCTTCCCGGCCGCTTCGCGCAGGGCCGCGCTGTAGGCCGGCCGGCAGGCGCGGCAGCCGACCGAGTTGACCAGGGTCTCCGTCCCGTTCACCCCGAGCTTGCGGAGCAGGGCGTCGGCCATCTCGATGATCTCGGCGTCGAGGGCCGCGTCCTTCTCGCCGAAGACCTCGATGTCGACCTGGTGGAACTGGCGGTAACGCCCCTTCTGGGGCTTGTCGTAGCGGAACATGGGGCCCATGTAGTAATAGCGCATGGGCTCCGGCAGCAGGTCGAGCCGGTGCTCGACGATGGCCCGGACGACGGAGGGCGTGTACTCGGGCCGCAGGGTCAGCGACCGGCCGCCCTTGTCGGTGAAGGTGTACATCTCCTTCGTGACGATGTCGGAGGTCGAGCCGGTCCCTTTCTCGAAAAGCTCCGTGGCTTCGAAGATCGGGGCCCGGAGCTCCCGGTAGCCGTAGCTTTCGAAGGTCTCCCGGGCCAGGCGCTCGAGGGCCTGCCACTTCTCGACCTCGCCGGGCAGGATGTCCCTGGTCCCCTTGACGGCCGCGAGCTCTTTGCGGGGCGAGGCGTCTTCGCTCAACGTTCCTCGAAGACCCCGATCTTGCGGATTCTCTTGTAGCGCTCGTCGAGGAGCTCGGTCACGGGCTTGTCTTCGAGCTTCTTCAGGGCCTGGTAGAGGTATTTGTCGACGTTCTTGAAGGTCTGCTCGGGATCGACGTGGGCCCCGCCGGGGGGCTCGGGGATGATCTTGTCGATGATGCCGAGCTCCAGGAGCTTGGCCGCCCGGATGCCGAGGTTCTCCGCGGCCTCCTCGATGAAGGCCTGGTCCTTCCAGACGATGGAGGCGCAGCCCTCGGGCGAGATGACCGAGTAGAAGGAGTGCTCGAGCATCATCAGCTGGTCGCCGTAGCCGATGCCCAGGCCGCCGCCGCTGCCGCCCTCGCCGATGACGACGTTGACGATGGGCGTCTTGAGCATGGCGATGGTCTTGAGATTGTAGGCGATGGCCTCGGCCTGGCCCCTCTCCTCGGCCCCGATGCCGGGGTAGGCGCCGGGCGTGTCGATGAAGGTGACGACCGGGAAGCCGAACTTCTCGGCCTCCTGCATGATCCGGAGGGCCTTGCGGTAGCCCTCGGGATTGGCCTGGCCGAAATTCCGGTCGATGCGGGCCCGGGTCGTCCGGCCCTTCTGGTGGCCGATGACGGCCACGGTCCGGCCCTTGTAGAAGGCCAATCCGGCCACGATGGCCGGGTCGTCGGCGAAGCGGCGGTCGCCGTGCATCTCCATGAAGTCCTGGAAGAGGAAGGCGATGTAGTCCAGGGTGTAGGGGCGCTTGGGGTGGCGGGCGATCTGGACGATGTTGATGGTCGTGAGCTGGGGCACGATCCTGGCCCATTCCTTGTCGATCTCCGCCCGCAGGACCGCGATCCGGTCCTTCTTGTCGATGACGTCGGTCTCGGTCAGGGAGTCGATCTGTTCCTTCAGGGACAGGATGCCCTTCTCGAGGCTATAAAACTCCGCCGATTTTTCCATGCTCTGCTCTTTCAAGGGGTTACGATACGGGCTTATTCTAGGGGCCAACCCGGGCCAAGTCAAGCAGGGCCTCGCGGACCTCCGGCGGAGGGGGCGCTATTTCCCCCGGCGCTGGCGGACGACCTCGAAGAGGAAGACGGCCGCCGCGGCGCCGACGTTGAGGGAGCCCACCTTCCCGGCCAGCGGGATGGCCAGGACCTTGTCGCAGGTCTTGCGGACGAGGGGCCGGAGGCCTTTGCCCTCGGAGCCGAGGACGATGCCGACGGGCCCGGTGTAGTCGAACGCGTGCCAGGGCTCGTCCCCGGAGCCCTCGGCGCCGACGAGCCAGAGGCCCTTCTCCTTGAGCTCCTCCATGGCCCGGACGAGGTTGGGGACGCGGGCGACGGGAAGGTGGTCGAGGGCCCCCGCCGAGACCTTGTCGACGGTCTCGGTCAGACCGGCCGAGCGGCGCTCGGGGAGGATGATGCCGTCGGCCCCGGCGCCTTCGGCGCTCCGGACGATGGCCCCGAGGTTCTGGGGGTCCTCGACCTCGTCGAGGATGACCACGAACGGCTTCGGCGAGCGGGACAGGATCTCCTCGAGGGTCGAGTACTTTTTGGGGGAGACCTCGGCCATGACGCCCTGGTGGCCGGGTGCGGTCTGGTCCAGGCGGCGCGACGGCACGAAGACGACGGGGATATGATTGGCCTTGGCCTCGCGGATGACCTCGCCGATGCGGGCGTGGCCCCGCTCCTCCTGGACGAAGACCTTGTTGACCCGCTCGGGCGCGGACCGGAGGGCTTCGAGGAGGGGATTGATGCGGATGATGCGGTCCATGGGGGCATTATATCAATTTGTCTCTGCCGCGCGCATCGGGTAAAATGGCCCCCGATAAGAGACAGGGAGACGGAACATGCCGGACAGCATCAAGACGACCCGGATCGCGCTCATTGTGGCCGCGGGCCTGGCCTTCGCGACGGCCGCGCTCTTCGCCTTCATCTTCGTCACCGGCGCCGTCATCGTCGGCTTGGGGAGCGAGAGCGCCGGCCTGCTCGGCAGCGCCCTGCTCGGGGCGACCGGCCTCTTCATCGCCGCCGGCCTCGCCGGATTCGGCGTCGCCGAGCTCTTCGTCGCCTCGGGGATCGCCAAGGGAAGGCCGTGGGCCCGGTTCGCCGGCATCGCCCTGGCCGTCGTCTCGCTCGTCGCCGTTCCCGTGGGCACGGTGCTCGGATCCATCGCCCTGCTGGGGCTCCTGGGACGGGACGCCCGCGACTGGTTCGGGGGAGCGAGCGTCGCCCGCACGGTCCCTCGCGTTCCGCCGGCGAGCGTCTAGACCTCCCCTTTCCTTTCTGATATCCTAGCAATCCAGTAGGAATTAAACGACAGGAGCACGTCCATGGCCAAAAGGAAGATCGTCGAGATCGACCGCGACAAATGCAACGGTTGCGGACTCTGCACGACGGCCTGCGCCGAGGGCGCGCTGGCCCTCGACGCCGAGAACAAGGCCGTCCTCGTTCGCGAGATCTATTGCGACGGACTGGGCGCCTGCCTGGACGTCTGCCCCGTCGACGCCCTCAAGGTCGTCGAGCGGGAGAGCGACGGGTACGACCCCAAGGCCGCCTTCGACCACGTCCTGAAGACCCGCGGCGCTGCGGCCGCCTCCAAGATCCACGGGGTCCGCGACGTCTGCGACAACCAGGTCGGCTGGGCCGACCGAGTTGACCGGGTCGCCGGCGGGGCCCACGCTCACCACGCCATTCCGGCTGCCCCGGCAGCCTGGCCCGGGACATCCCCTGCGACCCGGAGGCCGGCGGAGGACCCGACGTCCCGGTCCCGTCGCGCCTGACCCAGTGGCCGGTCCAGCTCCATCTCGTCTCGCCGCTCGCCCCGTATTTCCGGGGGTGCGACCTCCTCGTCGCGGCCGACTGCACGGCCTTCGCCCTCGGCGGTTTCCACGACGGGCTGCTCAAGGGGAAGAAGCTCGTCATCGCCTGCCCCAAGCTCGACGACACCCAGGGCTACGTCGAGAAGCTGGCCGAGCTCATCAGGCAGAACGGGCTCGCGTCGCTGACCGTGGCCATCATGACGGTCCCGTGCTGTTCCGGTCTCGAGCGCATCGTCCGCATGGCCGTGGAGGCTTCGGGCGTCGCGATCGAAGTGAAGAAGGTCGTCGTCGGGATCGACGGCCGCATCGTTCCCGCCGCCTGACCCCGCTCCGCGCGGTTCAGATCGACAGGGCGATCAGGATCTGGGCCGGGAAATAGGTCCCGAGGACGAGGATCCGGGCGTTCGGCACCTTCCGGGCGAAGCGGTCGTAGGCCAGCACGGAGTCGGAGACCAGGAACAACACCCCGCCGAGGAAGGCCAGCAGCGTCTTCGTCCCGCCCATGTCGACGTACCGCGCCGCCGCGAACCCGGCCATCGTCGTGATGGCGGCGATGTAGACGAAGACCGGAAGCTTCATCGGGCCCAGCTTGGGGGCCAGCAGAAAGAACATCAGCAGGCCGTAAGAGGATGTAGGGGAGGAGCGTCCCGAGGAGACCGGATGCCCCGGCCGCGGCCTGAAGGCCAGGATGTAGAGGATCTGGGCCGCGAGGAAAGCGGCCAGCCCGGCCGTGAACCATTTGTCGGGGTACATCAGGGCGATATCGCCCAGGAGCGAGAAGACGAGCCCGGCCAGCACGAGCGTCTTGTAGGCCGCGGGCACGGGGCTTGCGGCGAGCGCGGCCGCGGCGATGATCAGGGCCGTCGCCAGGGGCTTGGTGACGAGGTGGAGGCCCCGGCGCTCCTTGACCTGGGACCAGGTGGCCAGGGCCGCCGAGACGAGAGCGCAGACGACGAGGGCGATCGTCGAAGCCGGCATGGTCATGGCTTATCTCCCTTCCGCTTTTTCCCGGCGCAGGCGTTCGCGGGCCTCTTCGAACATCGGTTCGGCGTAGGCGCTCGGCCAGGTGCGCTCCTCGAACGACCGCTTCTCGACCATCTTCAGGAAACCTTCGAAGCCCGCGAAGTAGGAGCCGTAGATGTGGAAGCTGTCGACGAGGTCGGCGTAGCGCCCGACACGGACGGCCCGGCCCGTCTTTTCGGCCACCCGGCCGGCGACGATCCGTTGGAGGTCGGTCAGGGCGAAGACGTTCATGTAGGCGGCCTTGTAGGCGTCGCGGGACCGCCAGTGGGAGTTCATGTTGAGGACCGGCACGCCGTCGTCGTCCTCGAGGATCCGGAACCAGAGCCGCTGGAGGCAGGGCGGATCGTCGGTCGGGGCGTCGAGCTTGGGGTTCCAGGTGATCGCCTGGGCCCGGCGGGTGTGGCCGGTCCGGGCCAGCCTGTCGACGGCCGCCGCGACCTGGTCGACCGTCTCGCCCTCGATGTCGTAGGCGAAGAGCCGCTTGTGGTAGGTGTAGGTCCACTTGCCCTCTTCCGGGCAGATCCAGTGGTCGTGGACGCCATCGACGACCTCCTGGCGGTAGACCTCGAGGTCCTCGAGGCCGCCCGGGAAGGCCCTGTGGATGCGCGGCTCGGCGAAGGGGTCCTCGACCGTCCAGAGCATGGTGCAGTCGCGGCTCGGCGGGTCGCCCGGCCGATCGTACTCGGTCCGGATGGGCACCCCCTGATGCCAGCAGGCCAGGACGGCTTTCTCCCAGGCCTCGGGCAGGGTCTTTCCGGACACGGCCAGGGTCGGGATGTTTCCGCTCATATCTCTCCTCCGTCGTCCTTCCCGCTTTTAGCACAGGGCGGGCGGGCCGTCAACGCGCGCCGGCCCGGCAGGGACCAGGTCTTCGCATCTCTTGGGGGAAATTGGCGTCCGCGAAGACCTGGTCCCTTCTTTTCAGGTTGAAGGCGCCGGCTGGATGTATTATCTTGACCGCGAGGAGGGCGCCATGTCCGAAACCCACATCGCTTATTACGAATCGCCCATCGGGATCCTGCAGATCGAGGGCAGCGCGGCCGGCGTCTCCGGGATCGACTTCGTCGAGGCCCGGTCCCGGCAGGCCGGGAAAGGGCCCCCTGCCGAAGCCGGTCAAGGACTGCCTGGCCCAGCTCGACGGCTATTTCCGGGGCACCCGCAAGGACTTCACGGTCAAGCTCGATCTCCGCGGGACGGCCTTCCAGATGAAGGTCTGGACCAAGCTCCGGGCGGTCGGCTTCGGCAAAACGACGACCTACAAGGCCCTGGCCCGGGCCGCCGGGAAGCCCGCCGCGACGCGGGCCGTCGGCGGGGCCAACCACCGCAACCCCGTCTCGATCGTCGTCCCCTGCCACCGCGTCGTCGGCAGCGACGGCCGGCTGACCGGCTACGGCGGCGGCCTGTGGCGGAAGGACTGGCTCCTCCGCCACGAAGGTCACGACCTGCTCAAGATTTGACATCCCGGGCGCTTTAAGGGCTAAATAGGCCCCATCCGGACGGGAAGGAGTCTCCGCATGATCGAAACTCTCAGCCAGGTCTTCCTCAACACGTCAAGACCTACGTCAAGGACGACCTCCTGGCCTCCAAGGTCGACGGGCGCTACGTGCCCATCTCCACGGAGGAGTTCGCCCGCCGGGTCAAGCACCTGTCGCTCGGTCTGGCCGACCTCGGCCTCGGCGTCGGGGACAAGCTGGTCATCTTCTCCGAGAACCGGCCCGAGTGGACGATCACGGATTTCGCCGTCCTCTGCGCCGGGGCGGTCACGGTGCCCATCTACACGTCGCTCATGCCCGAGCAGGTCAAGTACATCGTCAACGACTCGGACGCCAAGATCGTCGTCTGCTCGAACCGCACCCTCTGGCTCAAGGTCGAGGCGGTCCGTCACGAGCTTCCGAACGTCCACCACTTCGTCCTCATCGAAGAGGCCGGCCCGCAGGGCGTGGTCAGCCTGTCCGAGGTCATGGGCCGGGGCAAGGTCATCGCCGCCGCCGACCCCGGGCTGTTCGAGAAGCGGGCCCTGGCCGTCAAGCCCGGCGACCTGGCCTCCATCATCTACACCTCGGGCACGACCGGCGTTCCCAAGGGCGTCATGCTGACCCACGCGAACTTCGTCGCCAATTCCAAGGCCCTCGACGCGGTCACCGAATTCTCGGTCAAGGACACGATCCTCTCCTTCCTGCCGCTGTCCCACGTCCTGGAGCGGATGACGACCTTCTCCTGGATCTACAAGGGCGCCTCGATCTACCACGCCGAGAGCATCGAGACCGTGGCCGAGAACCTGCTCGAGGTCCGGCCGACGATCATGATCAGCGTGCCCCGGCTCTTCGACAAGATCTACGCCAAGGTCATGGACAACATCCTGGCCGCGTCGCCGGTCAAGCGGAAGATCTTCTTCTGGGCCATCGGCGTCGGCAAGAAATACGGGGCGAAGAAGATCCGCCACCAGCCCATCCCCTGGGGGCTGAGCCTGCAGCGGAAGATCGCGGCCAAGCTCGTCTACGGCAAGATCATCGAGAAGACGGGCGGCCGGGTCCACTTCTTCGTCTCCGGGGGAGCGCCGCTCTCGGCCGACGTGGCCGAGTTCTTCTACGCCATCGGCATCACCATCCTCGAGGGCTACGGCCTGACCGAGACGTCGCCGGTCCTGGCCTGCAACACCTTCGAGAAGATGAAGTTCGGCGCGGTCGGCCCCCCCGTCCCCGGCGTCGAGATCAAGATCGCCCCGGACGGGGAGATCCTGGCCAAGGGCCCGAACGTCATGAAGGGCTACTACAAGAAGGACCAGGAGACGCGCGAAGCGTTCGAGGACGGCTGGTTCAAGACGGGCGACATCGGCCACATCGACGGGGAGGGCTTCCTCGTCGTCACCGACCGGAAGAAGGACATCCTGGTCACGGCCGGAGGCAAGAACGTCGCGCCCCAGCCGATCGAGAACCTGCTCAAGACCAACCCCTACATCCAGACGGCCGTCGTCGTCGGCAGCGGCCGGAAGTTCATCTCGGCCCTCGTCCTGCCGGACTTCGACAGGCTCGAGGCCTACGCCCGCAAGAACGGCATCGCCTTCGGCAGCCGCAAGGAGCTCGTCGAGAAGGAGGAGATCGTGAGCTTCATGCTGGCCGAGATCGACCGGTCGACCCCCCACCTGGCCTCCTACGAGCGGATCAAAAAGGTCGTCCTGCTCGACCGCGAGTTCGACGCCGACACGGAGCTGACCCCGTCGCTCAAGGTCAAGCGCCACATCGTCGAAAAGGTGTTCAAACCGCTCATCGACCTCCTCTATAAAGACTGAGGATCGGCTTCTCTTCGAGGCGACACCCATCGCCGTCTCATGCAGGCGCTCTCGCCTTACCCAGAGAAGCCATTATTCATTCTATAGAATGCGAAAAAAATGGGTGTTGGCGCGTCTCTTATAGCGGACGCCATGAGCGAGCGCGACAGCGGACCGGACAGGGGACATCCCGAGGGGGAGGGGCACAGGGACCGCCTGCGCCAGAAATTCCTCAACGGGGGCCTGGCGGCCTTCCTGGACTACGAGATCGTCGAGCTGCTCCTGACCCTGGGCACGCCCCGGCGGGACTGCAAGGCCCCGGCCCGGGAGGCCCTGAAGGAGTTCAAGACCTTCGGCGGTGTCCTCGAGGCCAGGCCGGAGGACCTCCAGCGCATCCCGGGCATCGGCTCCCGGAACGTCTTCGGCCTGAAGCTCGTCCACGAGGTCTCCCGCCGCTTCCTCAAGGACCGGATGATGAGCCGGCCGGTCTGCCACTCCTCCCAGGAGGTCTACGACTACCTCTGCCACGCCCTCCGCGACCTGAAGAAGGAGCGGTTCAAGGTCATCTTCCTCGATCCGAAGAACCAGGTCATCGAGGAGAAGACCCTGTTCGAGGGGACGGTCGACTCGAGCGCGGTCTACCCGCGGGAAGTCATCCGGGACGCCCTGCGGTACGAGGCCTCGGCCCTGATCTTCGCCCACAACCACCCCTCGGGCGACCCCGAGCCGTCCCTCTGCGACCGGGAGGTCACCCGGGACCTCGTTTTCGCCGCCCGGGTCGTCCAGATCAAGGTCCTCGACCACATCGTGGTCGGCAACAACCGCTATTTCAGCTTCGCCGACCAGGGCCTCATCGACGACTACGACCTGATGTTCAACGGGTTCCCCCGATGACCATTCATGAAAACGCCGGGTTTCTCCACAGAACCGGAAGAGCCAGGTTGAAAGCCCGGACGAATCCGGGTAAACTCATGGGATAAGGGAGGGCTGGATGGGAAGAACGAACGTCGACAAGGAGCGAACAGACATGGTCAAGAAAGACACCGCCCGCGAAGCGGAAGCGGCCAAGGCCGCCGAGAGCGAAGAGAGATCGTCGTCCCGCCACAAGGCCATCGACGCCGCGCTCTCCCAGATCGAGAAGCAGTTCGGCAAGGGGACGATCATGAAGCTCGGCCAGAAGGGGGCCGTGGTGCCCATCGAGGCCATCCCCACCGGCTCGATCGCCTTCGACCTGGCCCTGGGCATCGGCGGCTTCCCGCGCGGCCGCGTCGTCGAGATATACGGGCCGGAGGCCACGGGCAAGACGACCCTGGCCCTCCACGTCATCGCCGAGGCCCAGAAGCGCGGCGGGCAGGCGGCCTTCATCGACGCCGAGCACGCCCTCTCGCCGTCTTACGCCGCCAAGATCGGCATCGACATCGACAACCTGCTCATCTCCCAGCCCGACTTCGGGGAACAGGCCCTCGAGATCGCCGAGGTCCTCGTCCGCAGCGGCGCGGTCGACGTCATCGTCGTCGACTCCGTGGCCGCCCTCGTCCCCAAGGCCGAGCTCGAAGGCGAGATGGGCGACGCGCACATGGGCCTCCAGGCCCGGCTGATGTCCCAGGCCCTGCGCAAGCTGACGGCCATCGTCGCCCGGTCGAAGACCTGCTTCATCTTCATCAACCAGATCCGGGAGAAGATCGGCATCTTCATCGGCAACCCCGAGACGACGACGGGCGGCCGGGCCCTGAAGTTCTACGCCTCCCTGCGGATCGACGTGAGGCGGCTGTCGGTGATCAAGGACGGCGAGAGCGTCGTCGGCAACCGGGCCAAGGTCAAGATCGTCAAGAACAAGATGGCTCCGCCCTTCCGCGAGGCCCAGTTCGACATCATCTTCGGCGAGGGCATCTCCCGGGAGGGGGACCTCGTCGACGTCGGCTTCGACCTCGGCTTCCTCGAGAAGACCGGGACCTGGTACTCCTACAACGGCGAACGGCTCGGCCAGGGCCGGGAGAACGTCAAGAAGCTGTTCAAGGAGAACAAGGCGCTCGCGGCCCAGCTCGACGAACAGATCCGGACGAAGATCGGCCTCGTCGGCGGCAAGGACGGCGCCAAGGACGGCGGCGAGAAGGCTTGAACAAATCCTATTTATTTGATAGGATTTAAAGGAAAAAGGGACCGACCGTGCTTCGTCGCAGGGATTTCATCAAGGTCGCGGGTTTCGGCGGCGCCGCCTGGGCGGCCGCCCGCGGTCTTCCGGCGGCGGCGCGGTCTTCCGGAGTTCAAAAGGAGGGATGGACCATGAATTATACGGCGAAAGACTACTCCAAGCTCATCGGCATGCCCGGGTTCGGCGAGACCCTGCTGAAGAACCACTTCACGCTCTACCAGGGCTACGTCACCAACACCAACAAGGTCCTCGACATCCTCGGCCTCATGGCCAAGGACGGCAAGACCGCGACCCCCGAGTACGCGGAGCTCAAGCGCCGGCTCGGCTGGGAGTTCAACGGCATGCGCCTGCACGAGCTCTATTTCGAGAACCTCGGCGGCAAGGCGGCCCTCGATCCGGCCGGCCCGCTCGGCCGCCGGCTCGCCGAGCAGTACGGCGACGTCGAGTCGTGGGAGAAGGACTTCCGGGCGACGGGCGCCATGCGCGGCATCGGCTGGGTCGTCCTGTACGAGGACACGACCAACGGCCGGCTGATGAACTTCTGGATCAACGAACACGACGTCAGCCACCCGGCCGGCTGCACGCCGCTGCTGGTCCTGGACGTCTTCGAGCACGCCTTCATGATCGACTACGGTCTCAAGCGGGCCGACTACATCGAGGCCTTCTTCAAGAACGTCGACTGGGCCGCCGTCGGCGCGCGGCTCAAGTAGGGGCGCGTTCCGACCCCCCGGCCGCGGCGGCCGGACGAGACCATGGCCAGCGAGGCGATCCGGACCGAGAGGGTCCGCCCGCTCAACTCCCGGAAGGCGGCGGCGCGCCCCTTCGTCGTCTACTGGATGCAGGCGGCCCAGCGGGCGGAGTCGAACCACGCCCTGGAATACGCCGTCCGCGCCGCCAACGAGCTGCGGAAGCCCCTCGTCGTCCTGTTCACCCTGACCGACGCCTATCCGGAGGCGAACGAGCGCCACTACGCGTTCATGCTCGAAGGCCTGAAGGAGACGCGCGAAGCGCTCCGCCGGCGGGGCATCCCCATGGTCGTCCGGCAGGGCGATCCCGGCCGGGGAGGCCGCTGCCCTCGGGCGCGACGCGGCCCTGGTCGTCGTCGACGACGGCTACGTCCGGATCGAGCGGGCCTGGCGGCGCGCGGCCGCGGCCGCTCTCGACTGCCCTCTCGTCGAAGTGGCGACCAACGTCGTCGTCCCGGTCGAAACTACCTCGCCCAAGGAAGAGTACGCCGCGGCCACGCTGCGGCCCAAGATCTACCGCCATCTGGCGGAGTTCCTCGTGCCCCTCAAAGAGACGCCCCTGCGCGTCGCGCCGGTCGTTCCGGACGTCGAGAGCCTGGATCTCGAAGATACCGAAGCGGTCCTGGCGCGACTGGGCGTCGACCGGTCGGTCGGGCGGTCGCTTTACTACCGCGGCGGCCCCTCCGAGGCGGCGAAGCGGCTGCGCGTTTTCGTCGCCAAAAAGCTCGCCGCTTATGCCGAGGACCGGAACGATCCGTCCCTCGACGGCGTCTCCGGATTGAGCCCCTACCTCCACTTCGGCCAGATCTCGCCCCTCGCCGTGGCCCTGGCCGTCAAGAAGGGGCCGGCCTACGGACAGGCCCCTTTCCTCGAGGAGCTCATCGTCCGGCGCGAGCTCAGCTTCAATTACGTCCGCTACAACCGCGCCTACGACCGCTTCGAAGGCCTGCCGGCGTGGTGCCGGTCGACGCTCCTCGAGCACGCCCGGGACCCCCGTCCCTATCTCTATTCGCGCCGCGAGCTCGCCGCCGCGGAAACCCACGACCCCTATTGGAACGCGGCCCAGAAGGAGATGGTCCTGACGGGCAAGATGCACGGCTACATGCGCATGTACTGGGGCAAGAAGATCCTCGAGTGGTCGGATTCGCCCCGCGGGGCTTTCCGGACGGCGCTGGCCCTGAACAACGCCTACGAGCTCGACGGCCGGGACCCCAACGCCTTCGCCGGGATCGCCTGGACGTTCGGCAAGCACGACCGGCCGTGGGGCCGGCGCCCCGTGTTCGGGACCGTCCGGTACATGAACGCCGCCGGGCTGAAGCGGAAGTTCGACATCGACGCCTACGTCCGCAAGATCGAAGCGCTCGCCGGCGCCTGACCCCCGGACCGGGTCGCCTGGAAAACCGGGCCGGATTGGATTATCCTGAGGAGAAAGCGCGAGGAGGCCGACATGGACGGCGATTACACCAAGCGATCGGACAAGGCGGGGCTCGAGCCGGGGACCCTGGTCCACGTCGGCGAGAAAAAGCCCGGGCGGTCGCGCATCACGGTCATCGACTACGACGAGTCCGGCTACCTCGAGAAGGAGGTCGCCTCGGTCGAGGAGTGCTTCCCTTTCAAAGACACCGCGACCGTGACCTGGATCAACATCGACGGCGTCCAGGACGCCGCCGTCATCGAGAGGCTCGGGGCGAAGTTCGACATCCACCCGCTCGTCCTCGAAGACATCATGACGACGAGCCAGCGGCCCAAGGTCGAGGACCTGGGCGGGCGCCATCTTCGTCGTCCTGCGGATGATCGAGTGCGACAGGGACGGGACGGGCCTGACGGCCGACCAGCTCAGCCTCATCCTCGGCCCCAACTTCGTCCTGTCCTTCCAGGAGACGCCCGGCGACTGTCTCGGCCCCGTGCGCGAGCGGATCCGCGGCGGCAAGGGGCGCATCCGCAAGCTCGGCCCCGACTACCTGGCCTACTCCCTGATCGACGCGGTCGTCGACAACTACTTCTTCGTCCTGGAGAAGCTCGGCGAGAAGATCGACGGGCTCGAGGAGGGCCTCGTCGCGGGCCCCGGACGCGAGATGCTGAACGAGATCCACGCCCTCAAGCGGGAGATGATCGGCCTGCGCAAGTCGGTCTGGCCGCTCCGGGAGGTCGTCGGCGGGCTCGAGCGTCTCGACACGCCCCTCGTCAGGAGCACGACCGACGTCTTCCTGAGGGACCTCTACGACCACGTCGTCCAGGTCATCGACACGGTCGAGTCCGACCGGGAGATCCTGACGAGCATGCTCGAGACCTACCTCTCGAGCGTCTCCAACCGGATGAACGAGATCATGAAGGTCCTGACCATCATCTCGACCATCTTCATCCCCATCACCTTCCTCGTCGGCCTCTACGGGATGAATTTCAAGCACATGCCCGAGATCGGGTGGCGCTGGTCGTACCCCATCGTCTGGGCGGTGATCCTGGCCTCGGTGGGCGGCATGCTGCACTTCTTCCGGCGGAAGAAGTGGCTCTGAGGGTCTGTGCGGGCCGTGCGGATCAGGAGAAGGAAGCGTCCGGCTCCTCGGCGCCGAGCCGGTAGCGGCGGATCTTGTGGTACAGGGTCGAGCGGGAGATGGCCAGGATGCGCGAGACCTCGGCCCGGTTATGGCCGGTGACCTCGAGCAGGAAATTGATGTAATCCTTCTCCAGGGCCTTCAGGGTCGGGAATCCGGCGGGCCTGGCGAACACGCGGGATTCGTCGAGTCCCAGATAGCGCTGGAGGTAGATGTTCATGACGGGTCGGGGCTTACCGGGCGCGCGCGCCCTGGATGAGCCGGTAGTTGTTGGCCACGACGTAGGAGAGCAGGGCGTTGCTGGCCGTGGTCATGATCCAGGCCATGGTCCTGTTCCTCTTGAAGAGCGACTTCATGCTCCAGTAGGACAGGGCCGTCGTCCCGAGCTTGATGGCGGCGAAGGCGGCCGGGCTCTTGACGAACGGCTTCATCAGGGGGTTCGTTTCGTAGAGGCCGGGGTACTTCAGGGCTTCCCGGGTCGAGATGTAATCGGCGACGTTGAGCCCGACCATGAGGACCAGGTTGGCGTCGAAGATGGCCTTGCCGGACCGGACGGCCGGCCTGTAGACCGGAAGGCGCAAGGGCACGTTCAGCGCCGGGGCGGGAGCGGCCGCCTCGAGGACGTATTCGACGACGCCCGGTTCGGTCAGCGGATCGGGCAGGACGGCCGTCGAGGGTCGCGAGCCCGGTCGGGACGATGACTTCCCAAACGGCCTCGGAAGCCGGCAGGGTCCCTGCGGCGAAGACGCACACCGCCAGGATGGCGAGGAAGATCTTGGCTTTCATTGGCACCGCTCCTGTTCCTTCGTTAACGGCCAAATTAATGGCAAGAAGGGTGCCAACCGGCGGAATTATTTATAAGTTGCTATATATTAAATAGAATACTTGAATTCAGTCGGTTATCGATGCGATTCAGTAATAGTATAATATATGAACACTATATTTAGAATATAAGCATTTAATGTGATTTATATACATATAAGATACTAATATATTTATAATGTATGTCCTATATATTGGTCATATTATTCGTTTGCAAAGAGAGGAGATGACCGAATAAAAGAACGATTAGTTGGCCGTTTTCTTCTTCTTCGGGGCTGGGCCTCGCCGTCCTTGGACCGCCCGAGCGCTTCCTTCAGGTACTTGGCCGTGATGGAATCGCGGCTCCGGGCCACCTTTTCGGGCGTCCCCTGGGCGACGATCCGGCCTCCGGCCTCCCCGCCTTCGGGCCCGAGGTCGATGATGTGGTCGGCGCTCTTGACGACGTCCAGGTTGTGCTCGATGACGACGACGGTGTGGCCCTCGGCGACGAGCTTCTGGAAGGACCGCAGCAGGACGGCGACGTCGTTCGGGTGCAGCCCGATCGTCGGCTCGTCGAAGAGGTAGAGGATCTTCCGTCCTTTTTCGTGGACGAGGTGATAGGCGAGCTTGATCCGCTGGAGCTCGCCGCCGGACAGGGTCGTCGTCGGCTGGCCGAGCTTGAGGTAGCCCAGGCCGACCTCGACGAGGGGATAGAGCTTCTTCGTGATCTCGGGCCGCCCGGCGAAGAAGAGGCACGCCTCCGTGACGCTCAGGGCGAGGACGTCGTCGATCGTCCGGCCGTTCCAGCGGACGTCGAGGATCTCCTTCTTGAACCGCTTGCCCTTGCACGCGTCGCAGACGAGGCTGACGTCGGAGAGGAACTGCATCTCGACGACCTGGACGCCGGCGCCCTTGCATTCCTCGCACCGTCCGCCCGCCGTGTTGAACGAGAAATAGCCGGGCCGGAAGCCCATGAGCTTGGCCTCGCGGGTGGCGCTGAAGAGCTCGCGGATGCCGTCCATGGCCTTGGTGTAGGTGGCGGGGATGGAGCGCGGCGACGCGCTCAGCTGCGACTGGTCGACCATGATGACCTTGGCGATCTTGTCCTTGCCGCGGATCTCGCCGAAGCCGTCGTCCGAGGTCCCTTCCAAACCCTTGTAGAGGACGTCGTAGACGAGCGTGCTCTTGCCCGAGCCGGACACGCCCGTGACGCAGGTGAAGACGCCGAGGGGGATGCGGACGTCGATGTGCTTGAGATTGTGTTCGTGGGCGTCCCGGATCTCGAGGAAAGAGCGCGCGGGGCGGCGGGCGGCCGGCGGCGCGATCTCCTTCTCGCCCCGGATGTACTGGGACGTCAGCGAATCGCGGCTCCGGAGGAAGGCCGCCCAGGGGCCCGCGAAGACGACCTCGCCGCCGGCCTCGCCGGCCCGCGGGCCCATGTCGACGAGGTACTCGGCGGCCCGGACGATGTCGGGGTCGTGCTCGACGACGACGACCGTGTTGCCGATGTCGCGCAGCGAGCGCAGGATGCGGATGAGGCGGTGGTTGTCGCGCGGGTGGAGGCCGATCGACGGCTCGTCGAGCACGAAGAGCGTGCCGACGAGCGAGGCGCTGAGCGCCGCGGCCAGGCTGATGCGCTGGGCCTCGCCGCCGCTCAGGGTGAAGGTCATGCGGTCGAGGGCGATGTAGTCGAGGCCGACCTCCATGAGGAAGCGCAGACGGCCGCGGATCTCCTGGACGAGCTTGTCGGCCACCTGGCGATCGTAGGGCCCGAGATCGAGCGAGGCGAAGAAGGCGGAGGCCTCGCCGACGGTCATGCGGACGATCTCGCCGATGTTGAGGCCCTTGACCCGGACGCTCAGGGCCCGGGGATTGAGCCGGGTTTTGCCGCAGGCCGGGCAGGCGATGTATTTCCGGTAGCGGCTGAGGAGGACCCGGACCTGGACCTTGTACTTCTTGGCCTGCAGCCAGTCGAAGAAGCCCTTGACGCCGTAGTACCCGTCGCCGCCTTCGAACACGAAGCGCTGATGTTCCGGCCGGAGGTCGCGGAAGGGCACGTTCGTCGGGATCTTCCGCCGGCGGGCCTCGGCCAGCAGTTCCTTCTGCATGCCCTTGGACAGCGGCTTCGTCCAGGGCTCGACCGCTCCCTGTTCCAGGCTTTTGCCCCTGTCGGGGATGACCTTGTCCTCGTCGACGACGGCCAGGTCCCCGAAGCCGTGGCACTCGGGGCAGGCGCCGTGGGGCAGGTTGAAGGAGAAGAGATTGGGATAGGGGTCCTCGGCCGGGAGCCGGCAGGCCTTGCACTCGAGCTTCTCGGAGAACCGGTACTCGCGGCCCGCTTCGGTCCGGACCAGGACCCGGCCTTCCCCTCGCTTGAGGCCCATCTCGAGCGAGTCGGCCAGGCGCTCCCGCTCGTCGACGCCGAGGGTGATGCGGTCGATGAGGACGTCGATCGGTCCGCCGGATCTCGCGGCGGCGTCCAGGTCGACGACCGCCCCGCCGGCGACGGCCCGGGTGAAGCCGTCCTTCTTGAGCGGGGCCGGGCTCTTGCCCGCCGGCCAGGAGAAGGTGACGAAGGCGTGCGTCCCCGCGGGCTCTCCGGAGAGGTCCGCGATCATGCCGTCGACCGTGTCGCGGCGGAGGGGGAGGCCGCACTGGAGGCAGTGGACGGTGCCGATCCGGGCGAACAGGACCCGGAGGAAGTCGAAGATCTCGGTGACCGTGGCCACCGTCGAACGCGGGTTCTTGGCCGCGCCCTTCTGCTGGATGGCGATCGCCGGCGGGATGCCCTCGATCGACTCGGCGTCGGGCTTGTCCATCCGTTCGAGGAACTGGCGGGCGTAGGAGGAGAGCGACTCGATGTAGCGGCGCTGGCCTTCGGCGTAGAGCGTGTCGAAAGCGAGGGAGGACTTGCCCGAGCCGCTGACGCCGGTGACGACGATGAGATTGAAGAGCGGCAGGTCGAGGTCGATCCTCTTCAGGTTGTTGACGCGGACGCCGCGCAGGATGATGTTCTCTGTCGTCGCCATAGGCTCTTCCGAATCAGCCATTATAACATGCCTTTTGGTATAATGGGCGGCTCGGAGAGAGCCCATGTCGTTCGTTTTTGTACTGGGGATCGCGGTGGCGCTGGCGATGGATTGCTTCGCCGTCACCCTGGGGCTGGCTTGCGGCGACGCGGGGGCTGACGATGAAGCAGGCCGTCCGGATGGGCGCTGCTATTTCGGCGGCTTCCAGTTCGTCGATGCCCGTCATCGGCTGGATCGCCGGGGACAGGCTTCTCGGCATCATCGAACACTTCGACCACTGGGTCGCGTTCGGCCTTCTGGCCCTGATCGGCGGCCGGATGATCTGGGAATCCTTCGAGATGAGCGAGGAGGAAAAAGCCTGCCGGCCGGACCAGACCCGGGGCAAACGGCTCCTCGTCCTCGCGCTGGCCACGAGCATCGACGCCCTGGCCGTGGGGCTCAGCCTCGGGGTCGTCCGCACCGGGATCCTCTTCCCGGCGGCCGTCATCGGCGTGACGAGCTTCCTCATGACGATCGTCGGGGCCAAGCTCGGTCCGGTCGTCGGCCGCGTCGTCGGCAAGCGCGCCGAGCTCATCGGCGGGCTCATCCTGATCGGGATCGGCGTGAAGATCCTGGTCGAGCACCTCACCGCCTGAGGGGACCAGGTCTTCGCAGACGCCAATTTTCCCCGAGAAACGCGAAGACCTGGTCCCTCCTTTCCTCAGAACGGGAAGACGACGAACACCGCCAGGTCCCAGAGCGTGTGGCTGACGACGTTGAGGACGGGGGAGCGGAAGCGCCGGTAGAGCCAGCCCCAGAAGACGCCGCAGACGGCCGCGGCGAGGACGAGCATGAGGTTGCCGCTGGCCAGATGGACGGCGGTGTAGAGCAGGGCGGTCAGGGCGAAACCCAAAACAGGGCTGGTCGTCGCGCCCGTCCGCTCCTGGAAGAAACCCCGCCAGAAAAGCTCTTCGCCGGGCCCGATGACCAGGCCGATGAGGAGGATGACGCGCAGGACTGGGGTGCCGGCCTTCAGGGCGTAGACGCTGCCGATCCCGGCCGCGGCGAAGGGGAAGATGCGGAGCGCGACGATGCGGCCGACGGCGAAGACGCCGTAAAGGACCGCGGCCGAGGCGATGCCGAGGGCGGCTTTTCGGGCCAAGCCCGAGCGGAGGTCCTCGCGCAGTCTCCGGGCGTAGCCTCGATCGAGGACGAAGCTCATTCCCACGACGACGACGATGTTCAGGGAGAGCCAGGCCCAAAAATCGAGAGGGCCCAACCGCTTGAGCCGGAACAGGGCGATGAAGAGGACGGCCGCGACGGCGCCGGCCGCGCCGACGAGCCTCGCGTCGCGTCCCGGCCGTGCGGCGTTCATCCCCGCCTCAGGAATCCCTCGAGGACGACCGCGGCCGTGCTGAGCAGGCCGAAGACGAGGTTGTGGTTGGCGGTCGCGCCGTCCAGGATGACGAAGTCCATCGGGCGGCGGGGGGACGCCCGCCTGACGGCCCGGCCCCAGAGGCGGACGGCGCTCGGCAGGGCCAGAAGGACGACGAGGAAGGTCAGCGGCATGGGTCGGACCCGGCCTCCGGCCAGCCGCGGGACGGCGACGAGCGCGAGGTCGATGACGAACGGGGCGAAGACGAGGCCGCCGTAATAGGCGAGAGAGCCGCGGTCGCCGAGGAGCCCGGCCACCGTATTCACGTGCCGCTCGCCGTCGGAGCGGATGTCGCGCCAGTTGTTGGCGTGGAGGATGGCGATGACGAGCAGGGCCATGGGCACGGTCCAAAGGACGGGAAGCCAGGAGAACCGGCCCGTCTGCACGATCCAGGCGCCGGCCCCGCCGAGGAGCCCGAAATCGAGGAAGACGGCCAGGTCGCCGAGGGCGCGGGCCTTGAGGAGAGTGTAGCAGACGCCGACGGCCACTCCGATCCCGCCGACGGCGAAGAGGGCGGGCCCGGTCACGGCGGCGATGAGGAGTCCCGATGCCGCACCCAGGGCGAAAAGGGCGATCGCCCCGCGCAGGACCCGGGCGTCCGTCAGCCAGCCGCGGACGATGGCCCCGCTGACCGGCGTCACGTCGCGGTCGAGCCCGTGGCGGAAGTCGAAGACGTCGCTGAGCATGTTGGCCGCGCCGTGGAGGACCATCATGGTGGCCAGGGCCCAGAGGAAGCGGAGCGGGGAGAAACGGGCGCCGCCGACGACGACGGCGAGGGCCGTGCCGAAGACGACCGGCATGCTCGAGGCCGGGAACGACCAGGGCCGGGCGGCGATCAGCCATTTCCTGAAGGTCGATGGGGCGGCGGGTGCTCGGGCATGCCCGTTTTATAGCACGAAAATGGGGGACATGATACCCGTTTCCATATTTCTATGCAGTTCTGAAGGACGATAACGGGAGTGTGGGTGATATGGGGGAAAAAATAGGAAATGGGTATCATGTCCCCCATTTTTATCGTATGCTTTGGCCCTATCGTTCACGAGGCCGATCATAAGGAGAGTGACGATGCAATCATTGAAGGACAGGATCGTTTTCGTCACCGGGGCGAGCTCCGGGATAGGGGAGTCGACGGCCCGGGCGTTCGCCGGCGCTGGGGGCCCGGGTCCTGATCTGCGCGCGCCGGGAGGACCGGCTCGAGACCCTGGCCCGGACGATCGCGTCCGAGCACAAGGTCCCCGTCCATCACTTCCGCCTCGACGTCCGCGACCGGGCCGCGGTCGACAAGGCCATCGCCGGACTGCCGGAGGAATGGCGGGCCATCGACATCCTGGTCAACAACGCCGGCCTGAGCCGCGGCCTGGACAAGCTGCCCGGCGGGCTCGTCGACGATTGGGAGGAGATGATCGACACGAACGTCAAGGGGCTCCTCTACGTCAGCCGGGCCGTCGTCCCCGGGATGATCGAGCGGGGACGGGGCCACATCATCAACATCGGCTCCATCGCCGGGCACGAGGTCTATCCGGCCGGGGCGGTCTATTGCGCCACCAAGTTCGCCGTCCGGACCCTGTCCAAGGGCCTGCGCCTCGACCTCAACGGGACGCCCATCCGCGTGAGCGAGGTCGCGCCCGGCATGGTCGAGACCGAATTCAGCCTGGTCCGCTTCCACGGCGACGCCGAAAGGGCCGGCAAGGTCTACCAGGGCCTGACCCCGCTCGGGCCGGACGACATCGCCGACGCGGTCGTCTGGTGCGCCACCCGGCCGGCCCACGTCAACGTCAGCGACGTCGTCATCTGGCCGACCGCCCAGGCCTCTCCCTCGGTCGTCCACAGAAAATAGGGGACACAATACTATTTTCCGAATTCGCCCCGCCGAAAGCAGGAATTCGGGGGCACGCTCCTTTGCTTTTCGGGCCCTACTCCCTATAATATCCGCGGCTTCGAACGGAGAGAGAACATGTACGGACGATTCAAAGACCACCTCGTCGCGGAGCTCGACCACATCCGGGAGCGCGGCCTCTACAAGAAGGAACGCGTCCTCGAAACGCCCCAAGGCGTCGAGATCCGCACCGAGGCGGGCGCCAAAGTCCTCAACTTCTGCGCCAACAACTATCTAGGCTTCTGCAACGACCCCCGGGTCATGGCCGCGGCCAACTACGCCTTCTTCCGCTGGGGCTTCGGCCTGGCCTCGGTCCGCTTCATCTGCGGCACGCAGCAGGTCCACCGGGAGCTCGAGCGGCGCCTGGCCGACTTCCTGGGCATGGACGACGCCATCCTCTACTCCTCGGCCTTCGACGCCAACGGCGGCGTCTTCGAGCCCCTCCTCGACGAGAAATGCGCCATCATCTCCGACGAGCTCAACCACGCCTCGATCATCGACGGCGTCCGCCTGGCCAAGGCGAAGCGGTTCGTCTACCGCAACAACGACATGGACGACCTCGAGGACCAGCTCGGCGAAGCCCGCGAGGCGAAGTTCAAGCTCATCGTCACGGACGGCGTCTTCTCCATGGACGGCATCATCGCCCAGGTCGACAAGATCTGCGACCTGGCCGACCGCTACGACGCCCTCGTCCTCGTCGACGACTCGCACGCCACGGGCTTCATCGGGCCGACCGGCCGGGGCACGCACGAGCACTGCGGCTGCATGGACCGGGTCGACCTCGTCGTCACGACCTTCGGCAAAGCCCTGGGCGGGGCCTCCGGCGGCTGCGTCGCCGGCCGCCGCGAGATCGTCGAGTTCCTGCGCCAGCGCTCGCGCCCCTACCTCTTCTCCAACTCGCTCTCCCCGGCCATCACCGGGGCCACGGTCGAGGTCCTCAAGATCCTCGAGGAGTCGGCCGAGCTGCGGGAGAAGCTCATGGCCAACACGCGCCTCTTCCGCGCCGGCATGGAGCAGGCCGGGTTCCGGATCGTCCCCGGCATCCACCCGATCGTGCCGGTCCTCTTCGGCCATCTCCCCGACGACGCCCGGCTCAGCCAGGACTTCGCCAACGCCCTCCTCGATGAGGGGATCTACGTCATCGGCTTCAGCTATCCCATCGTCCCGGTGGGCAAGGCCAGGATCCGGGTCCAGATCAGCGCGGCCCACTCGACCGAACAGATCGCCTTCGCCCTGGACAAGTTCCGCAAGGTCGGCCGGAAGCTCGGCGCCATCCCGGCGTCCGCTTGATTCCGGCGCCGGTCGCGGCTATCATCGTCGGGTGAGGCGGCCCCCCGCCTCCGATCTCGCCGTCGCGTCCCCGGCCCCGCGCGAGCGCCCGGCCGGGCCCCGAGGAGGACAAAGATGAAAAGATCCCTGAGCGTGTTCCTGGCGATCCTCGTCATCGCCGCCGCGGCCGTCGCCGCCGACGAGGGCCGCTTCTTCACCTATCCGACCATCCACGGCGACACGATCGTCTTCACGTACGAATCGGACCTCTGGTCCGTCGACGCCAAGGGCGGCGTCGCCGCGCGCCTGACCACCTTCCCCGGGACCGAGAGCTTCGCCAAGCTCTCGCCCGACGGCAAGTGGCTGGCCTTCACGGCGACCTACGACGGCGCCCCGGCCGTCTACCTCATGCCGTCCGAAGGCGGCGCCCCCGTCCGCCTGACCTACAATCCCGGCGGCGCCCAGGTCGTCGCCTGGACGCCCGACGGCTCCGAGATCGTCTTCCGGTCGAGCTTCGAGAACGTCGTCGGCCGCGACCCGAACCTCTTCTCGGTCGGCGTCAAGGGCGGCGCCCCCGTGCGCCTGCCCCTCGACCGGGGCGTCCTCGTCAGCTTCATCCCCGAGAAGCACCAGTTCCTCTTCTGCCGGCGCGGCAACGAGGAGTACTACTGGAAGCGCTACAAGGGCGGCCAGTACCAGGACATCTGGCTCTACGACGCCGCCGCCAAGACCTACACCCCGGTCACGGACTACGTCGGCAAGAACAGCTACCCGATGTGGGCCGGCGGCCTGATGTACTTCGTCTCCGACCGCGGCAACGGCATCTCCAACCTCTACACCCAGAAGCTCGGCACGAAGGACGCCGCCCCGGTCACCAAGTACGACGACTTCGACGTCATGATGCCGCACACGGACGGCCGGTCCATCGTCTACGTCCAGGACGGCCGCCTCCATGTCCTCGACGTCGCGTCCGGCGCGGACACCCGGATCTCCGTCAAGGTCCCGTCGGACCGCTGGGCCCTGCGCGACCGGGTCATCAATCCCAGGGACTACATCCAGACGGCCGGCGTCGGCGACGGCGGCCAGGCCGTCGTCCTGGCGGCGCGCGGCGACGTCTTCCGCGTCCCCACGGGCCGCGGCCCGGCCGAGAACCTGTCCGTGACCCCGGGCACGCGCGAGATGTACCCGGCCCTCTCGCCGGACGGGAAGACCGTCGCGTTCTTCAGCGACAGGAGCGGCGACTACCAGCTCTACACCCAGCCCGCGGCCGGCGGCGACTGGACGCAGATCACGACCGGGCTCGACCGGACCGTCTACAAGCTCCTCTGGTCGCCCGACGGCCGGAAGATCCTCTTCGGCAACAAGGACTACGCGATCTTCTGGGTCGACCTCGCGACGAAGAAGCTGGTCAAGGCCGATTCCTCCAACCAGATGAAGAACGACGAGTTCACCTGGGAGATCGCCGACTACGTCTGGTCGCCCGACTCCCGGTGGATCGCCTACAGCTTCGTCCAGGCCAACCGCAACAGCCGGATCTTCCTCTACGACATCGAGACCGGGAAGAAGATCGCGGCGACGACCGACTTCTACGACAACCTCTACCCGGCCTTCGACGCGAACGGCGATTACCTCTACTACGTCTCGAGCCGCAACTTCGCCCTGCGCATGGATTTCTACGAGGACAACCACGTCATCGCGACGCCCCAGCAGGTCATGGCCGTCCAGCTCCGGGCCGGCGAGGCCCCGCCCTTCGCCGGCGAGCCCGGGGAGAAGGACGACAAGAAGGCCGCCCCCGTGCCCTTCCGGATCGACGCGGAGGGCCTGGTCAAGCGGACCTTCCCGCTGCCCGTCCCCGCCGGCAACTATTTCCACCTCAAGGCCGGGAAGGGCAAGGTCCTCTGGCTCGCCGTCGACGAATTCACCGAGGACGAATACGAGGACATCTCCAAGCCCACGGGCGCGACCAAGTGGTCGCTCCACGTCTTCGACATGGCCGGCCGCAAGGACACGGTCCTCGACGGCAAGGTCCGCGACTTCTCCCTGTCGCCCGACGGCGGGACGCTCCTCGTCCGCCGCGACGCCGACTTCTACACGACCGCGGTCGACAAGGCCTTCGCCTCCAAATCGGCCGGGGACAAGCTCGACCTCTCCGGCCTCGTCTACAAGGTCGACCTCCAGAAGGAGTGGCACCAGATCTTCAACGACGCCTGGCGCTGGTACCGCGACTTCTTCTACGACGCCGGCTTCCACGGCCGCGACTGGAAGGCCATGGGCGACAAGTACCGGGCCTACATCCCCGAGCTGTCCTCGCGGGCCGAGCTCAACTGGGTCCTGTCCCAGATGGTCGGCGAGCTGTGCGTCTCGCACACCTACGTCGGCGGCGGCGACTTCGGCCCGGGCGCGACGCCCGCCTCGCCCGTTTTCACCGGGCTCCTCGGCGCCGACCTCGTCGCCGACAAGGCCTCGGGCCTCTACAAGCTGGCCAAGATCTACGGCCCGACCGACGTCAACCTCAACCTGGCCGGGCCGCTCGCCCGGCCGGACATCGCCGTGAAGGAAGGGGACTTCCTCCTGGCCATCGGCGGCACGCCGCTCAAGGCCGGCGACGACTACTTCAAGCTCCTCCAGACGACGGCCGGGAAGAAGATCGAGGTCACGGTCAACGCGATGCCGTCGATGACGGGGGCCAAGACCTACGAGATCGAGCCCGTCCGCAGCGACGCGCAGATGCGCTACTTCCGCTGGATCGACGACAACATCAAGGCCATCGACAAGGCCACGGGCGGCCGCGTCGGCTACATGCACATCAACGCCATGGGCGGCGGCGGCATCGGCGAGTTCGACAAGTACTGGCGGGCCTTCCGCTACAAGGAGGGCGTCATCATCGACGTCCGGCGCAACTCCGGCGGCTGGACGGAGTACTTCCTCATCGACAAGCTCGAGCGCGAGCTCACGGCCTACAACAACCTCCGGGACATGGTCCCGTTCCGCTACCCGGGCTCGGCCGGCAACGGCAACTACGTGGTCATCTCCAACGAGAACAACGGCTCGGACGGCGAGGCCTTCGTCGAGCACTTCAAGGCCCGCAAGCTGGGGCCGGTCGTCGGCGTCCCGTCCTGGGGCGGCCTGGTCGGCATCCTCAACGCGCAGCTGACGATCGACAACGGCTCGGTCAATCAGTCGAACAACGCCTTTTACGGCAAAGAAGGGAAGTGGCTGGTCGAGAACCACGGCGCCGACCCTGACATCCTGGTCGACAACGATCCCGGCTCGGTCATGGCCGGCCGCGATCTCCAGCTCGAGAAGGCCATCGCGGTCATGCTGGAGAAGATCAAGGCCAATCCGTTGAAGTTCGCGCCCAAGCCGGCCTACCCGAAGAAGTAGCCGGACCGGGGGACTTATCGACGGTCGTGTCCCCACGAGGTGCGGGGGGGGCTTGACAAGAGCATTATCTTTCGTCTTATTATCAATAATAGGAATGATTATCAATAAGGCCCAAAGAGAGACCAGGCAGAGGAAAGCCATCCTCGACTTCCTGAGGAAGACGAGATCGCATCCGACGGCCGACCAAATTTACGACCATGTCCGCCAAGTCATCCCGAGCATCAGCAAGGGCACGGTCTATCGCAATCTGCAGGTCCTGATCGAAAGCGGGAGAGTCTCGGTCCTGGACATCCGCGGCACGCTGTCGCGGTACGAGATCCGCCAGGACGCCCATTATCACTTTCGCTGCGAGGCCTGCGGGCGGGTCGTCGACCTGGACCTGCCCGTCGACCCGGGGCTCGACGGCCTGATCGCCGAGCGCACGGGCTTCGTCGTCTCGGGCCATCAAACGGAATTCCGGGGCCGGTGCGCGAGCTGCCGCCGGCCATCGCAAAATACACAAGAGGAGGCATGACCATGAGCAAATCCATCAAGGGGACCGAGACCGAGAAGAACCTGCTGAAGGCCTTCGCGGGCGAGTCGCAGGCGCGCAACCGCTACACGTATTTCGCCGGCGCGGCCCGCAAGGCGGGCTACGAGCAGATCGCCGCCGTCTTCACGGAGACCGCCGAGAACGAGAAGGAGCACGCCAAGGTCTTCTTCAAGCACCTGGAGGGCGGCGACCTCGAGATCACCGCCGCCTACCCGGCCGGCGTCATCGGGGACACCAAGGCCAACCTCGAGGCCGCGGCGGCCGGCGAGAGGATGGAGTGGAGCGACATCTACGCCTCCTTCGAGAAGACCGCCCGGGCCGAGGGCTTCCCCGAGATCGCGACGTCCTTCAAGGAGATCGCCGACGTGGAGGAGTTCCACGAGAAGCGCTACCGCAAGCTGGCCGCCAACATCGAGACCGGCCAGGTCTTCAAGCGTCCGGCGCCCGTCAAGTGGCACTGCATGAACTGCGGCTACGTCCACGAGGGCCCGGAAGCGCCCGCCCTGTGCCCGGCCTGCAAGCACCCCCGGGCCTACTACGAGATCCTGGCCGAGAACTTCTGAGCCCGCGAAACGCGATATCGATAAGGGAGGGGAAGATGGTGAAAAAGAAAGAGACGAAGAAGAAGCTGACGACCGTCGCCGGCGCGCCCGTCGTCGACAACCAGAACACCATGACGGCCGGGCCCCGCGGCCCCGCCCTGCTCCAGGACGTCTGGTTCCTGGAGAAGCTGGGGCACTTCGACCGGGAGGTCATCCCCGAACGCCGCATGCACGCCAAGGGCTCGGGCGCCTTCGGCACGTTCAAGGTCACCAAGGACGTGACGCGCTACACCAAGGCCAAGATCTTCTCGGCCGTGGGCAAGAAGACCGACCTGTTCATCCGCTTCTCGACGGTCGCCGGCGAGCGCGGCGCGGCCGACGCCGAGCGGGACATCCGCGGCTTCGCCGTCAAGTTCTACACGGAAGAAGGCAATTGGGACCTGGTCGGCAACAACACGCCCGTCTTCTTCATGCGCGACCCGCTCAAGTTCCCCGACCTGAACCACGCCGTCAAGAGGGACCCGCGCACGAACCTGCGGAGCGCCCGGAACAACTGGGATTTCTGGAGCTCGCTCCCCGAGGCCCTGCACCAGGTGACCATCGTCATGAGCGACCGCGGCATCCCGGCCACCTACCGGCACATGCACGGCTTCGGCAGCCACACCTACAGCCTCATCAACGCCAGGAACGAGCGCTTCTGGGTCAAGTTCCACCTCAGGACCCAGCAGGGCATCAAGAACCTGACCAACGCGGAGGCCGAGGCCCTCGTCGGCAGGGACCGCGAAAGCCACCAGCGCGACCTCTACGAGAGCATCGAGAAGGGCGACTTCCCCCGCTGGACGATGTATTTCCAGATCATGCCGGAGAAGGACGCCGCCAAGATGCCCTACAATCCCTTCGACCTGACCAAGGTCTGGTATCACAAGGACTACCCGCTCATCGAAGTGGGCGTCGTCGAGCTCAACCGCAACCCGGACAACTATTTCGCCGACGTCGAGCAGGCCGCCTTCAATCCGGCCAACATCGTTCCCGGGATCGGCTTCTCGCCGGACAAGATGCTGCAGGGCCGCCTGTTCTCCTACGGCGACGCCCAGCGCTACCGCCTGGGGGTCAACCACCACCTCATCCCGGTGAACGCGCCCCGCTGCCCGGTCCACAGCTTCCACCGGGACGGCCAGATGCGGGTCGACGGCAACCAGGGGAGCACGCTCGGCTACGAGCCCAACAGCTACGGCGAATGGCGCGAGCAGCCGGACTTCGCCGAGCCGCCGCTCGCCCTCGAGGGCGCCGCCGACCGCTGGGACTTCCGCAAGGACGACGACGATTACTACACCCAGCCGGGCAAGCTCTTCCGGCTGATGACGCCGGCCCAGAAGAAGGCGCTCTTCGCCAACACGGCCGCCGACATCCGCAACGCCCCCGAAGTCGTCAAGCTCCGGCACATCGGCAACTGCCTGAAGGCCGACAAGGCCTACGGCAAGGGCGTGGCCGACGCCCTGGGCATCAAGCTCAGCGAAGTGCCGAAGTGAGCTACTATTTCAGCAAGACCGTCGCGCTGCCGTTCGAGGAGGCCGTCGACCGGATCAAGGCGGAGCTCAAAAAAGAGGGCTTCGGGGTCCTGACCGAGATCGACGTCCGGAAGACGCTCAAGGACAAGATCGGCGTCGACTTCCGGCCCTACCTCATCCTCGGCGCCTGCAACGCGCCCTTCGCCTATAAAGCGCTTCAGGCCGAGGACAAGATCGGGACGATGCTGCCCTGCAGCGTCATCGTCCAGGAGATCGCCCCGGGCCGGGTCGAGGTCGCGGCCATCGACCCCCTGGCCTCCATGGCGGCCGTCGCCAATCCCGGCCTGGGCGAAGTCGGCCTCGAGGTCCGGGAGAAGCTCAAGAGGGCCGTCGAGGCTCTTTGACTTTTGGGCGGGCTTATCTATAATAAAGGTCCGTTTTTTGGATCCAGACCGCCACGGACGAAAGGCCCATAAGTCTTTGATTTTCGGCGCCGGAACGGACATCATCGAGGTTCAGCGGGTCGAGGACAAGCTCGTCCGCACGGAAAGCCTCAAGACCAAGCTCTTCACCCCGACCGAGATCGCCTACTGCGAGTCCAAGCACCGGCCGGCCCAGCACTTCGCCGCCCGCTTCGCCGCCAAGGAGGCCTTCCTCAAGGCCATGGGCACGGGCTGGTCGGGCGGCCACAAGTTCTCCGAGATCGAGGTCGTCAACAACGCCCTGGGCAAGCCCGAGCTCGTCGTCCACGGCAAGGTCAAGGAATTCTGCGAGACCCACGGCATCGCCGCGATGGAGGTCTCGCTCACCCACATCAAGGACGTGGCCTCGGCCGTCGTCGTCCTCGAGAAGAAAACGTCCGAACGCTGAACAGAGAGGGATCGCTCATGTCGAACATCGGCTCCTACGACGAACGCGTCAAGAACTTCAGCTGGTCGATCGCCGAGAAGGAACTGGATTACAAGCCCGGCGACGTCATCAACATCGGCTGGTACTGCACCGACCGCATCTGCCAACAGGGCAAAGGCGACAAGGTCGCCCTCTACTGGGAGGGCTTCACCGGCGCTGAGAAGACCTACACCTACAACGACATCCGCCTGGCCTCGAACACCATCGCCGCCTTCCTCAGCGGCCTCGGCATCCGGCCCGAGGAGCGCGTCTGCCTGTTCATGGACCGCGTCCCCGAGCTCTACCTGGGTTTCCTGGGCATCCTCAAGACCGGGGCCATCGCCCAGCCGCTCTTCTCCGCCTTCGGCGACGAGTCGCTCCTCGTCCGCCTGTCCAACGCCGAGACCTCGGCCGTCATCACCCAGAAGAAGCACGCCCCCAAGGTCCGCAAGATCCTGGACAAGCTGCCCCACCTCCGGCACATCATCGTCGTCGACCACGACGGCGTCGCCCCGCTCAGGGACCGCGAGGTCGCCTTCTCGCTCGAGAAGTCCGCGCCCGTCGAGCACTACGACGTCCACCCGACGAAGGCCGAGTCGCCCTCGGTCCTCCACTACACCTCGGGCACGACCGGGATGCCCAAGGGCGTCAAGCACGTCCACTACTCGCTCATCTCGCAGTACCTCACGGCCAAGTGGGTCCTCGACATCCGCGACGACGACATCTACTGGTGCACGGCCGATCCCGGCTGGGTCACGGGCACCTCGTACGGCATCATCGCCCCCTTCGCCCTGGGCGTCACCCAGTGCGTCCTCGACGCGGGCTTCTCGGCCGAAGCCTGGTACAAGTGGATCGAGAAGCGCAAGGTGACGATGTGGTACTCGGCCCCGACGGCCATCCGCTCGCTCATGAAGGCCGGCGACGAGATCGTCAAGAAGTACGACCTGTCGTCCCTCCGCCACCTGGCCAGCGTCGGCGAACCGCTGAACTCCGAGGCGGTCGTCTGGTCCCAGAAGGTCTTCGGCAAGCCCTTCTACGACACCTACTGGCAGACGGAGACGGGCTCCATCGTCATCAGCAACTACCCGGACATGGAGGTCCGGCCGGGCTCCATGGGCAAGCCCTTCCCCGGCATCACCGGGACCGTCCTCGACCCGGTCAAGAACGAGCCCTACGCGACCCACGGCAAGATCGGCCTGGTCGGGCTCAAGTTCGACTGGCCCTCGCGCATGCGGACCTACTGGAACAACGAAGAGGCCTTCAACAAGAAGTTCCGCAACGGCTGGTACATCACCGGCGACCGGTCCAAGCTCGACGCCGACGGCTACTTCTGGTTCGCCGGCCGGGACGACGACATCATCAACACGGCCGGCCACCTGGTCAGCCCGTTCGAGGTCGAGTCGGCCCTGCTCGAGCACCCGGCCGTGGCCGAATCGGCCGTCGTGTCGAAGCCCGACCCGATCAACCTCGAGGTGGTCAAGGCCTTCGTCACGCTCAAGCCCGGCTTCACCGCCAGCAAGGACCTCGATCTCGAGATCATGAACTTCATCCGCAAGAAGCTCTCGCCCCTGGCCATGCCCCAGGAGATCGAGTTCATCCCGACGCTGCCCAAGACCCGGAGCGGCAAGATCATGCGCCGGCTCCTCCACGCCAAGGAATGGGGCGAGGAGATCGGCGACACGTCCACGTTAGAAAACGATTGAAAAAAGGAGACAACCGATGGCCGAAGAACTCAAAGACATCGTCCGGACCTACGTCACCAAGGAATACCTGGAAGACGACAGCGAGCCGCTGACCTACGACACGCCGCTCATCTCGGGCGGCATCGTCGACTCGTTCTCGATGGTCTCGCTCAAGCGCTTCCTCGAGAACAAGTACGCCATCGCCATCCCGGACGACGAGGCCACGCCCGAGGCCTTCGACTCGGTCAACAAGATCGTCACGCTCGTCGAGCGCTTCCTCGCCAAGAAGGGCTAAGACCGTGGCCTACAGCGACAAGATCCGCGGCACCTACCAGGCCCAGCTCAAGGGCATCCAGGATGCGGGGCTCTTCAAGCAGGAGCGGTTCATCCACTCGCCCCAGGCGGCCGACATCGAGGTCGAATTCCCGGCCGGCTCGCCCCTCAAGAAGGTCATCAACATGTGCGCCAACAACTACCTCGGGCTGTCGAGCCACCCCGAGGTCGTCCAGGCCGCGCACGAGGGGCTGGAGTCGCGCGGCTACGGCATGTCGTCGGTCCGCTTCATCTGCGGCACCCAGGACATCCACCGCGAGCTCGAGCACCGCCTGACCGAGTTCCTGGGGACCGAGGACACGCTCCTCTTCCCCTCCTGCATGGACGCCAACGCCGGCGTCTTCGAGGCCATCCTGACCAAGGACGACGTCATCATCTCGGACCGCCTCGTCCACGCCTCGCTCGTCGACGGCATCCGCCTCTGCAGCGCCATGCACGACACGATCAAGCACTCCGACATGGGCCACCTCGAGGAGAAGCTCCAGCTCCACGCCGACAAGCGCCTCAAGCTCGTGGTCACGGACGGCGTCTTCTCCATGGACGGCGACACGGCCAAGCTCGACGAGATGGCCGCCGTGTGCGAGAAGTACGACGCCATGGTCCTCGTCGACGAATCGCACGCCTCCGGCTTCATCGGCAAGACGGGCCGCGGCACGCACGAGAAGTGCGGCGTCGTCGGCAAGATGGACATCATCACGACGACCTTCGGCAAGGCCCTCGGCGGGGCGTCCGGGGGCTGCGTCAGCGGCCGCCGCGAGCTCGTCGAGCTCTGCCGCCAGCGGGCCCGGCCGTACCTCTTCTCCAACACCATCGCCCCGGTCGTCGTGGCCGGCGTCCTCAAGGTCATGGACATCATCTCCCGCTCGACCGAGCGGCGGGACAAGCTCGAGCGCAACGCCGCCTACTGGCGCAAGGGCCTGACCGAGGCCGGCTTCGTCCTCAAGGAAGGGGACACGCCCATCGTCCCGGTCATGCTCTTCAACGCCAAGCTGGCCCAGGACTTCTCCCGGGCCCTCTACGACGAGGGCATCTACGCCATCGGCTTCTTCTTCCCGGTCGTGGCCCAGAGCCAGGCCCGCATCCGGACCCAGATCTCGGCCGGCCACGAGACGCACCACCTCGACAAGGCCCTGGCCGCCTTCACCAAGGTCGGGAAGCAGTTCGACATCCTGGGCAAGACGAAACAGGACATCATCGCCAAGTACGGGATGTAAGGACGGACACAGAATAGAAAGGGCCGTCCCGGGCCGAAGCGGCTTCGGTCCGGGACGGCCCTTTTTTTTGTTCCTTCAGACGGCCGGCGCCGCGTCGCTCTTGGCCTTGGCCTTGGTGAGCAGCGAGACGATGACGAGCGTCAGGAAGCTCAGCGGGATGGAGACGATGCCGGGATTCTTCAGGGGGAAAGGCGCCGTGAGGGGGTCCTTCCCGTAGAGCTCGTACATCGTCGGCGAGAACAGGATCAGGCCGATCGACGACGTGACGCCGACGAAGATCGAGGCCGTGATGCCCCGGGCGGTCGTCCGCTTCCAGAAGAGCATCATGACGATCGAGGGCAGGTTGGCCGAGGCCGCCACGGCGAAGGCCAGGCCGACCAGGAAGGTGACGTTGACCCCCTTGAAGATGATCCCCAGGACGATGGCCAGCGCGCCCACGGCGAAGGCGACGATCTTGCCGGCGTTGACCTTCTGCCGGTCGTTCTTGATGACCTTGCCGAAGCGGTCGAGGAGGTCGTGCGCGACCGCGCCGGAGGCGGCGATGATCAGCCCGCTGACCGTGCCCAGAACGGTGGCGAAGGCGATGGCCGAGATCATCGAGAAGAGGAACGTCCCGAACGAGCGGGCCAGGAGCGGGGCCGACATGTTGTCGTCGAGCAGGTTGACGGTCCCGTTGGTCATCGCGCCCAGGCCCATGAACAGGGTCAGGATGTAGAAGAAGCCGATGGCGGCGATGGCCACGATGGTCGATTTCCGCGCCGCGGCCGGGCTGGGGACGGTGTAGTAGCGGATGAGGATGTGGGGCAGGGCCGCCGTGCCCAGGAACAGGGCCAGCATGAGCGAGAGGAAGTCGATCCGGTCGGTCGCCGTCCCTTCGACCTTGAAACGCTGGCCCGGCCGCAGGACCTTGTTGCCGGCCGCGAAGACCGGGTAGTAGACCGTCACCCGGCCGCCGTTGTCGTCGAAGGAGGCGTTCTTCCACAGCCGGATCCGGCTCCGGGAGTCGCCGATGAGGGACAGGAACTTGAAAGGATTGAGGCTCCCCGTCGCGGCCTCGGGCCCGGTCTTGCCGGCGATCGATTCCATGTTGCCGACCTGGGCCAGCACGTTCTCCTTGGACGCGGGGCTGCCGTTGACCGTCTGGCTCCCGTCGGCCAGGCGGGCCGTGAACTGGGATTCCAGGAGCTTCAACCCGCCCGCCGCGGCGTCGGGCTCGGCCTTCCACCAGCTTTCCTTTCCGTCGCGCAGCAGCTTGACGAAACGGAGGCCCTTGACTTCGCGCACGGCCGCGATCCTCCAGGCCGGGTCTTCGAGGGCCAGCGCGCCCTCCGCTTCCGTCGCGGCCAGCGTCCGGTAGTCCCGGGCGGGGACGCGGCCGCCCTGGTCGGGCTTGGTCGTGAGGCCCCGGAACAGGACGACGGTGACGAGGACGAGCGAGAAGACGAGGAGGAGAGCGCCCTTGATGAACTGGACGTAGGTCGTCGAGGTCATGCCGGCCGTGGCCACGATGGTGATGACGATGAGCCCGACGAGGACGACGCCGACGGCGTGGGGCAGGCCGAGCAGCGGCGTGACCAGGACCCCGGCGCCGACCATCTGCGGGATGAGGTAGCAGATGGAGACGAGCAGGGTGCTGATGGCGGCCATGAGCTTGATGCCGCGGTGGTTATAGTTGGCGTCGAGGGCGTCGGTGAAGGTGTACTTGCCCAGCCGCTTGAGCGGCTCGGCGACGATGAACAGGGCGACGATCCAACCGGCCAGGTAGCCGATGGAGTAGAGGAAACCGTCGTATCCGGCCGTGGCGATCATCCCGCAGATGCCCAGGAAGGATGCCGCCGACAGGTAATCGCCGGCGAAGGCGATGCCGTTGATGCCCCAGTGGATCCGGCCGCCGGCGGCGTAGTAGCCGCTGGCCGACTTGGCCCGCCCGGCGAAGTAGAAGGAGATGCCCAGGACGAAGGCGACGAAGAGAACGAACAGGACGATCGACAGGACGTTCATGCCCGGCCTCCCTGGGGTTCGGCCCCGCGGAGGCGCTTCTCCCTGCGGCCGCAGGCCCGGCTGTAGATGAGGGCCAGGAGGAGGGCGAAGACGATCAGGCCGAAGCCGTAGACGACGGCCAGATTCAGCCCCCCGAACAGGACGATCTCCATCGCGCCCGGGCGGACCAGGTTGATGACGACGAAGCCGGCGTAAACCAGGGCGTAGAGCAGGAACATCCAGGCGCCCAGGCGTCTCTTGTACAGGAAAGCGGGATCCGGTCCCGTCTTCTGAGCGGGTTCATGCAACATGGTTATATGGCCTCCTTCCCTGCGTTAATGCCCGCCTTTATCTCACAGTCCCCCGTAAAAATCAAGGCGTTTCAGGGGCTATTGACAGTAATTCGCGGGAGGTGCTATGGTTGGGCGGCCCCGGGGAGGGGATCGAAAGCTCCGTGTCAGAATTCCTCCGCGTCAACCTGCACGTCCATTCCCAGCTCAGCGATGGAGAGGTCGCTCCGGCCCAGCTGGCCGAACGGCTCGCGGCGGGAGGAGCCCGGGCCGCCGCGCTGACCGACCACGACACCATCGAGGGTCTTCCGGCCTTCCGCGAGGCCGCCCGGCGGAGGGGCGTCGGCTTCGTCACGGGCGTCGAGCTGACCGTCATCGACCACGAAGCGGGGGAGAAGCACATCCTCGGGTACGGCTTCGACCCGGATGACAAGTCCCTGAAGGCGCTCCTGGCCCGGTCCGCACCGCGGTCCGTCTCGCCGGCCGACGCCATCCGGGTCCTCCATGATGCGGGCGGCCTGGCCGTCCTCGCCCACCCGGTCGTCCCCGGGGAGCGGCCCGACCTCGCGGCGCTCGAGAAGCTCGTCGAGAGGTACAAGGCCTGGGGCCTGGACGGGATCGAAGCCTTCTATGCCGGATATCCGGACAGCCTGAGCCGCGACCTGGTGGCCATGGCCGCGCGGCACGGGCTCGTGGTCAGCGCGGGCACCGACTATCACGGCCCGGGCCTGCCGGGTTCGACGGAAACCGCCGTGGATATGCCCCTCGCGCTCTGGCGGGCGTTCCGGGACGTCCTCCTCAAACGGGGCTCGGGCGCGTCCGGCCGGTCGCTTCCCGGTGGGACCGGCGGCCACAGGGCGGTGCCCCGCCCGGGCCGAAGGTCCTTCCTGATGCGGATCCTCCTGCCGACGGCGCTGGCCATCGCGCTCTTCGTCGTCTTTCTCTTCCGGGTCCTCATCCCCGCCTTCGAGCAAAGGCTCCTCGAACGCAAGAGGGACACCATCCGGGAGCTGACCAACGTCGCCTCGAGCATCCTGGCCGAGTACGACGCCGACGCCCGCTCCGGCCGGATGACGCTCGAAGAGGCGCAGAGGACCGCGGCCGAGCGTGTCCGCGATCTCCGCTACGGCAACGAAGGGAAGGACTACTTCTGGATCACCGACCTCGACGTCCGGATGATCATGCACCCCTACCGGACCGACCTGAACGGCCGCGACGTCTCCGACTTCCAGGACCCGCGCGGCGTCCGCATCTTCGTCGAGTTCGCCAACGCCCTGCGCGACCGCGACGACGCCTACGTCGAATACGTCTGGCAGTGGAAGGACGACCCGGACCGCCTCGAGCCCAAACAGTCCTACATCAAGAAGTACGCGCCCTGGGGCTGGATCCTCGGCACCGGGCTCTACATCGAGGACGTCCAGGCCGAGATCCGGGCCATGGCCGCGCGCCTCGTCCGCGTCTCCGTCGGCATCACCGTCCTCTGCGCCCTTCTGCTCCTTTTCGTGGCGGCCCAGAGCATGCGCCTCGAGCGCCGCCGGGCCAAGGCCGAGGACGAGCTCCGGGAGTCCCACGAGAAGTACCGGGCCCTCGTCGAGTCGGCGACCGAGGGGACCCTGATGGTCCTCGAAGGCCGCCCGGCCTTCGCCAACCCGACCATGCTCGCCCTGCTCGACGTCCCCGAGAACGGGCTCGGTCTGCTCGACCTCGACGAGATCCTGGCCGCGGACGCGGCCGTGCGGGTCCAGGAGCCGGCCGGCCTGAGCGCCGAGGAGACCGTCCTCAGGCGGCGCGACGGGAGCTCCGTCGACGTCGCCCTGTCCTCGAGCCGCATCTCCTTCGCCGGGCGGGAAGGCCTCGTTCTCGTCGCCCGGCCGCTGCGGGCGGGCGAGCGGGACCGGGCGTCGGCCGGGCGGCGCGACCGGGACAGGGAAAGTCTGATCGGCGACCTCCAGGCCTCCCTGATGTTCCTCCACGAACCCGTCGGGCCGCTCGCGGGCCCGCCGGTTTTCTGCGACATCGGCGACACCGTGGCCCGGGGAGCGGCGCTGATGACCGGCCGGGGGGTCAGCGCCGTGGTGGTCACGGCCCAGGGCGAGCCGGTCGGCCTCGTGACCGATTCCGACATCCGGGCCCGCCTCGTCGCCGAAGGGAAGGCGGCCGACAGCCCCCTGCGCGCCATCATGAGCGCGCCCCTCGTCTCGATCGGAGGCCAGGCCCTCGTCTACGAGGCCATCCTGGCCATGCGCGAAAAGGATGTCGACCACCTGCTCGTCCGGGACGAAAAGGGCGTCGTCACCGGGATCGTCCGCAACCGGGACCTCCTGCTCTTCCACCGTTACTCGCTGGCCGTCCTGACCCAGGAGATCCGCCATGCCCCGTCACCCGAGGCCATCGCCGCCGCCCGGCGCGGTCTGCCCCGGCTGGTCAAGGTGCTGGTCGAGGGCGGGGCCAAGGCCCGGAACATCACCCGGGCCGTGACGGCGGTGACCGACGCCGCCGTGACCCGGCTCCTCGAGCTGGCCGCCGCCGAGATCGGGCCGGCCCCCGCCCGGTTCGCCTTCCTCGCCCTGGGAAGCGAAGGCCGCGAGGAGCAGACGCTGGCCAGCGACCAGGACCACGCCATCATCTTCGAGGACGTCCCCGAGGACGCGGAAGGAGCGGTCCAGGACTATTTTCTAAAGCTGGGCGGCTATGTGTCCAAAGGCCTGGCCCTGGCGGGCTACCCCCTCTGCCTGGGCGGCATCATGGCTTCGAACCCGCGCTGGTGCCGGCCGTTGCGGACGTGGAAGGCCTATTTCGCCGAGTGGCTTCGGACGGCCGAGCCCAAGGACATCCTCGACCTCAAGATCTTCTTCGATTTCCGGACCGTCCACGGCGAGGCGGACTTCGCCGCCGAGCTCCGCCGGCACATCGACGGGGTCCTGGGCCAGGAGCCGCCCTTCCTGCTCCACTACGCCCAGTACACGCTCCAGTACAAGGCGCCCCTCAGCTTCTTCGGCCACATCGTTCTCGAGGAGGGCAAGGAGGGCGCGAAGACGTTCAACATCAAGGACGCGCTGATGCCGGTCAACAACTTCGCCCGGCTCTACGCCTTCCGCCACGGCGTCGCCGAGGTCAACACCCTCGACCGGCTCCACGCGCTGCTCGACGTCGGCGCGTTGCGGGAGAGCCTCCACGACGAGGCGGTCAAGGTCTACGATTACCTGATGCAGCTGCGCCTGGCTTCCCAGGTCAAGGCCATCGACCGGGAAGAAAGCCCGGGTAACGACATCGATCCCCGCGAGCTGACCCACATCGAAGTGACGCTCCTCAAGCAGGCCTTCGCCCAGATCGCCGAGATCCAGAAGAAGGTCAGCTTCGATTTCCTCGGCTCGGCCTGAGCCGGGCTCCTAGCGGAAGAGGGCGGCCGCCTTCTCGGCCGTCCTCAAGATGCCCCAGGCGAGCGGGATGCCGATGAGCGTCCAGGCCACGGCCACCGTGACCCAGGACGACCGGTCCGGATGCCAGGCCTGGGGCGAGGCGGCCGGGGGCGCTTCCGCCGGCCCGGCCGCGGGCGGAGTGACCGCCGTGTCGCGGCCCGTCCGCCGCTCCTTCTCCAGCTCCGTGTCGGTCATGAAGTGCTTGGCCGCGACCGGCTTGACGAGCAAATTGGCCAGGAAGCCCAGGAGCAGCAGTCCTGCCAGGATGTACATGGTCGTGTTGTACGCGGCCTCGTTGGGCACGCCGCGCTTGAGCTGGAATTCCCGGATGTAATTGACCAGGACGGGGCCCAGGACGCCGGCCGTCGACCAGGCCGTCAACAGGCGGCCGTGGATGGCCCCGACGAATTGCGTCCCGAACAGGTCGGCCAGATAAGCCGGGATGGTGGCGAAGCCGCCGCCGTACATCGTCAGGATGACGCAGAAGATCCCGACGAACAGGGCGATGTTGTTGATCCCGCCCGCGAACGGGGCTGCGGCGTAGAGCGCCGCGCCGAGGGCGAAGAAGATCACGTAGGTCCGCTTGCGGCCGATGTAGTCCGACATGGAGGCCCAGAAGAAACGGCCGGCGATGTTGAAGAGGCTCAACAGGCCGGCGAAGCCGGCGCCGATGCTGGCCGTCCGGAGCTTGTCCGCCGTCGAGAGGGAAGCCAGCGGTCCGTCGAGGCCGATGAGCCGGCCGCCGAAGACTTCCTGGAGCATGGGCGAGGCCATGCCGATGATGCCGATCCCGGCGCTGACGTTCAGGCACAGGACGGCCCAGAGGAGCCAGAACTGCGGGATCTTGTGGACGGCGTCGATGTGGATGTGGCCGTGGGTGATCATCCCCCCGGCCTTCTTGGCCGGCGGGGTCCATCCGGCCGGCTTCCAGTCCGCCGGCGGGATGCGGTAGAGGAAGGCGCCGACCAGCATGGCCACGAAGTAGATCGCCCCCATCGTGAGGAAGGTCTCCTTGACCCCGACCGACGCCGGCGTGGCGTAGAGCTTGATGAGCTTGTCCGCCAGGGGGGCGCCGATCATGGCCCCGCCGCCGAAGCCCATGATGGCCATGCCCGTGGCCATGCCCCGTTTGTCGGGGAACCACTTGATCAGGGTGGACACCGGCGAGATGTAGCCGAGACCGAGGCCGCAGCCGCCGATGACGCCCGAGCCGATCCAGAGCAGGGCGATCTGGTGGAGGTGGACGCCCAGGGCGGAGATGAAGAAGCCGCCGCCCCAGCAGAACGCGGCGACGACGCCGGCCTTGCGCGGCCCGTTGCGCTCGAGCCAGCGGCCGAAGACGGCCGCCGAAGAGCCGAGGAAGACGAAGAAGAGCGTGTACATCCAGCCGAGCGTGCTGATCTTCCAGTCGCCCGGCGCGGACTGGGTGATGCCGATGGCCCGGCTCAAGGGCAGCCAGAAGACGCTGAAGCCGTAGGCCATGCCGATCGAGAGATGGATGGCCAACGCGGCGGGGGGGACGAGCCAGCGGTTGAAGCCCGGCCCGGCGACGATCCGTTCCTTGTCGAGAAGACCGCTCATGGAGTTCCTCCGTTATCCGCTCTCGGTCCAGCCTTGCCGCCGATGGTATTCGGAACGGCCCTGCTTGTCCAGCCCCCCGTCTCGGTTGACCGGTCCGCGGTCTTTGATATATAAACTCTGCTCATGGCCCGGATCGCAGAACGAACCTTCGCCGGGCCGCGCCTTCCCGAGAGGAGTTCCCCATGACCAAGAAGCTCGCGCTCGTCGCCGTCTGCGGCCTGGCCCTGGCGGCGGCCGCTTCGGCCCAGTACACCCCCTGGATCTACTGGACGTTCCTGCCCAAGGCCCAGATGGACGAGATCGTCGGCGAGGCCTCCGGCGAGTCCGCCTGGAACACCATCGCCGAGATCAACGCCTTCAACCGGGAGCGGTTCGGCGAGGAGTTCGCCGGGAATTTCCTGGAGACCCAGGTCGTCGTCCGCAAGCTCAAGAGCTACGGCCTGGAGGGCGTCGACATCGTCGCCTACCCGGGCGGTCCCGCCTGGGTCGCCGTCAAGGGCGAGCTCTGGGAGACGAAGCCCGAGCGCCAGAAGATCGCCTCCATCCGCGACCTGCTGCCCATGCTGGCCTCCGGCAGCGCCACCGTCGACGTCACCGCGGAGCTCGTCTGGGTCGGGCGCGGCTCGGCCAAGGAGATCGCCGCCGTCGAGGTCGAGGGCAAGATCGTCGTGACCGAGGGCCAGATGATGATGGTCTACGGCACGACCGCCCAGAAGGGCGCCCTCGGGGTCGTGGCCATCAGCAACTCGCGGCCCTACTTCGATCCGCTCCAGATGCCCTGGACGGGCATCATGCAGCGCCGGCGCCCCGGCGGTGCCGGGCCCGGACGGCAGGGGCAGGCCGGCCAACCGGAACAGCCGGCCCCTCCCGCCCCGCCCGCGGCGCCCGAGGCCAAACCGGCGGCGCCCGGCTTCGCCTTCCAGCTGCCCGTCCGCGAGGGCGACATCCTCAAGCGCCGGCTGCTCGCCAACGAGAAGATCACGGTCCGGGCCCAGGTCGAGTCGAAGACGGAGACGGCCGACCTCGAGAACGTCGTCTGCCGCATCCCGGGCACGGACCCGGCGGCCGGCGAGATCATCCTCTCCGCCCACCTCTTCGAAGGCATGCAGAAGCAGGGGGCCAACGACAACATCTCCGGCAGCGCCTGCATCCTCGAGGTCGCGCGCGTCCTCAACGGGCTCATCGCCGAGGGCCGGCTGCCCCGTCCCAAGCGGACCATCCGCTTCATCTGGGGCCCGGAGTTCTCGGGCATCGGGGAATGGGTCAAGGCCAATCCCGCGATCATGGACAGGACCCTCTGCAACATCAACATGGACATGGTCGGGGAGTGGCTGTCCAAGAACAAGTCCTACTTCTGCCTCATGCGGACGACCTTCGGCAATCCCCACTACATCAACGACGTCATGGAGAACTACTACCGGTACGTCGGCGAGGGCAGCCGCGAGCGCATCCAGAACCGGGCCAACGCGGCCGGCGTCCCGGTGCGCATCGTCGCCCCGTCGGGCGCCGACGAGCCCTTCGCCTATTCGATCGAGACCCACTACGGCGCCTCGGACCACGAGGTCTTCAACGACTGGGGCGTCGGGGTGCCCGGGATCATGATGATCGCCTGGCCCGACCAGTGGTACCACACGTCGGGCGACACCGCCGACAAGGCCGACCCGACCCAGCTCAAGCGGGCCGCCGTCATCGGGGCCGCGGGCGCCTACACGGTCGCTTCGGCCGACGGCGCGGCGGCCGCGGAGATCGCCGCGGAGACCGCCTCGAACGCGACCCGGCGCCTCGGGCACCAGCTCGCGGTCGTCCTGGAGACGCTCAACGGCGCCACGGCCGAGACGATCGCCGCGGACCACCCGTGGGCCCGGGGCGTTCTCGAAGCCGCGGTCATGAACGAGAAGGAGACGCTCGAGTCCGTGCGCGAGCTGGCCCCCGGCGACACGGCCCTGGCGGCCCACATCGCCCGGCTGGTCAAGGCCGTGGACGGCGTCGGCGCGTCCGGCCTGGCCGCCCTCGACGCCCACCGGACGGCCGTCGCCGCGAAGCTCGGCGTCAAGCCGCTGCCGCCCGCCGCCACGGAGCTCGAGAAGAAAGCGGCCCGGATCGTGCCCCGGCCGACCGCGAAGGTCCGCCAGGGCGGCTACCGCGAATACCAGAAGCTCCTGACGGCCGTCCCGGCCGCCGAGAGGCAGAAATTCCCCGTCGCGGGCAAGGACCTGGTCCTGGCCAATCCGGCCGAGCTGCAGCTCCTGGTCGACGGAAAGCACAGCGCCCTCGACATCAAGAAGATGCTCGACGCCCAGTACGACCGGCGGTCGACGCTTCAGGCCGTCCTCAACTACCTCGAGATCCTGAAGCTGGCCGGCCTCGTGGAGTGGTGAAACGCATTTCGGGCAGGGGATATAATAGTTTGTCATGACGGGACGAAGGCTCGAAACCGGGAAGACGGCCCTCGCGCTCCTCTCCGTCTGCGGCCTGGCCGCAGCCCTGCTCCTCAGTTCCTGCCTGCGGCCGGCGCGAACCGGCCCTCAAGCACGTCATCCTCTTCATCGGCGACGGGATGTCGGCCCAGACGGAGGTCGCGGCCAGCCGCTACCTGACCGGCCGGGACGACGGGCTGGCCTGGCACAAGCTCCCGGCCAAGGCTTTCGTCGCCACCTGGGACGTCAACGTCTACAACGCCGCCGCGAGACAGGCCGGCCGTCCGCCCTACTCCCGGTCCTCGTTCACGCCGCTTCTCGGCTACGACGTCAAAAAGTACGGGGACAGGCCCCGGGTCGGCCCCGGCGCCGTCGAGCGTTTTCCGACCGGTCCGGCCACGGATTCGGCCTCGGCGGCGACCGCCATGGCCACGGGATACAAGACGGATTCCGGCAACATCTCCTGGCTCCCGGGCGACCCTCCCGACGGCGGGCTGAAGACGATCGCCGAGGATATCCGGGACGCGTCGGGGGCGGCGATCGGTGTCGTCAGCACCGTGCCGTTCGACCACGCGACCCCGGCCGCCTTCGTCAGCCACAACCCGAGCCGGAGCGCCTACTACACCGGGCTCAAGGACTACAAGGGCCTGGGCATCGCCGACGAGATCGTCCTGCGGACCAAGCCCGATGTCGTCATCGCGGGCGGGCATCCGCTTCTCGACAATCCCGGTTTCGATCCGAAGAAAGGCTACATCTCGGGATCGCTCTACCGCACCCTCCAGGCGTCGACCGAATACCTGTTCGTGGAGCGGAAGCCCGGCGTCGACGGCGGCCGGGCCGTCGCCGAGGCCGCGGCGGCCGCGGCCCGCGCCGGGCGGAAGCTGTTCGGGCTCTTCGGCGGCAAGGGCGGCAATTTCGACGTCCCGCGGGTCGATGACTCGCCCGGGCGCCCGGCCGTCGTCCCGGCGACGGACGAGAATCCCTCGCTGGCCGAGGCGACCCTGGCCGCGCTGGACTACCTCGGCCGGGACCCCGACGGGTTCTTCCTGGTCGTCGAACAGGGCGACATCGACTGGGCCAATCACGACAACGATTTCGAGGCCATGATCGGCAGCGTCGCCGACCTCGACGGCGCGGTCCGGGCGGCGCTGGCCTTCGTCGACCGGCCGGGCGACGGGATCGATTGGGCGAACACCGTCCTCATCGTGACCGCCGACCACGCGACCGGGGGGCTTCTTCTCGATCCCGGCCGGCCGCTCGCGGCCGGCGACCTGCCGGACCAGGCGCCCCGGGTCGAATCGGCCGAGCCGCCCGCCAAATCGGGGAGCGACCGCGGGCCCGCCGTGAACGGTACGAAAGCCGCGGGGATCAGGGCTCCGGAATACGCCTCGCCCTTCGTCTATCCGGACGGCGAGGTCTCCTACGGAACGGCGGGGCACGTCAACGAGCTCGTCAACCTGGCCGCCGTCGGGGCGGCGTCGCGCGAGCTCATGAAGCTCCGGGGCACGTGGTACCCCGGCCTCGTCCTCGACAATACCCAGATCAACGTGGCCCTGCGCCGGGCGCTGGGCCTGCCCTCAAAATCGGGGACATGATACCCGTTTCCCATTTTCCCCGGTCGTGCCAGCGGGTTTTCGACTGCAAGACCGGGGCTGCCGGCCTTCCTACTTGAGCTCTTTCAGCCGGATGTTCCGGAACTCGACCGGCGAACCGTGGCCGAGGAAGCCGATGTGGCCCGAGGTCCGCTTCAGCCCGGGATGTTCGTTCCCGTCGATCGTGCCGCCGGCGCTCGCGGCGTCGAGGTCGGCGTCGACGACCGTCGCCCCGTTGACGGCGACGGTGACCCGCCGGCCCCTGGACCGTGACCTCCTCCGTATTCCATTCTCCCGGCGGCCTGAGGAAGCCGCGGCGGGCCGGGACGACGCCGTAGATCGAGCCGTGGTACTGGTAGGGCCGGAGGCCCCAGTAGACGGGCGAGCCGTCCTCGAGGATCTGGAGCTCCATCCCGGCGTAGGCGGCGTCGCCCTCGAGCGGGGCCCGGATGCCCAGGCCGTTGTTCGCGGCCGGCGTGAGCTTGAACTCGAAGCGGAGGACGAAGTCGGCGTACTCTTTCACCGTATAGAGGTTGCCGCTCCCGAGCTCGGGGCGGACGACGATCTTCCCGTCTTCCGCGGCGTAGCCCTCGGTGTCGCCGGTCCAGCCGTCGAGGTCGCGGCCGTTGAAGAGGGGAGCGAACCCTTCGTCCGCCTCGGCCGGGGCCAGGGGCGGCGCGGCCGTGTCGCGGGGGATCTCGCGGAGGAAGATGTTCCGGAAATGGAGGATGTTGCCGTGGGCCTGGAGCTCGATCTGCCCCGTCGGGTAGATCGGCTTGTCCCGCTCCCAGTAATTCTCGAGGACGACGTTGTCGACGACGAGCCTGTCGTTGAGATAGACGCTGACGCGCTCCCCGATCATGACGACCCGGAACGAGTTCCACTCGCCGACGGGGCGGTCGGCCTTCTCCGACGGGACGCTCTTGCCCTTCTGGTTGTTGTAGAGGCCGCCGGAGCCCACGGGATTGGCCGCCGGGTCCCAGATCTGGACCTGGGGCGAGCCGCGGAGGTAGAGGCCGCTGTCGCCGCCCTTCTCGATCTTCCAGTCGACCAGGAGCTCGAAATCGCCGTAGTCGGACGCGGTGCAGAGGCTCTCGCCCTTGCCGTCGAAGACGAGGACGCCGTCGACGACGCTCCAATGGGCCCGCATCCGGCCGTCGGCTTCCGCCTGGGCTTTGGCCAGCTCATCGGGCGTCATCTTGGCCCGGGCCGGCGGATCGGCGACGAGGCCTTTCCAGCCCTCGAACGTGCGGCCGTCGAAGAGCGGCATGAAGCCGCCCTGGCGCAGCCGGTCCCGGATGATGCTCGTCGATGCGGGCCCTCTCGGCCGGATCGACGGTCCCGGCTTCCACGCGGCGCAGGAGGGAATAGGCCTCGTGGCCCGAGAGCCAGCGCTCCTGCGGGGCTTGCTCGGAGGCCAGTTCGAGCAGGCCGGCCGCCGCCGTCTCCCCGAGAACGGGATGGCCGAGATACCGGCCGACGAGGCGCAGCGCCTCCGGCTCGCGGACGGCCGCGGCCCCGGCGACGACGAGCTTCTTGTCGGCGTCGTCGAACGGCTGGGCGAGAAGGCTCTCGAAAAGCGCGATCTTGCGCGGCCCCGCCATGTTGGCCCGGCCGACGAGACGGACGTAGCCGTCGACGGCGAGAAGCCGGTGGCGCTTGCTGGCGGTCGTCGTCGCGATGCGGAGAAGCTCCCCCGCGGCTGCGTGATCGGGCCACTGCGACAGCGCGTAGATCGCGGCGGTCTGGACCCGTGAGTCCGTGTTCCCCGTCTCCGCGACGGCGGCGCGCAGGGCGGCCTCCCCGCCGACCTCCGGCAGGACGCGCAGGATGACGGCTTTGCGGCCGGGGGCGGCGGCCTCCATCAGGGCGACGAGCGCGGCCCCTCGCCGCGCCGGGGCGGCGTCGCGGACCGCGGCGGCGGCCACCGCTTTCTGAAGGCTCACGATGTCTTCGCCGTCCACGGCATTCTCGAGCATGGCCACGAGGCGGGGGAGGTCCCCTTCGCCGGCCAATCTGGCCAGGGCGCCCATGGCGGAGGTCCGGGTCGCGGGATCGGCGTCGGCGGCCAGCGCGAAGATGCGCTCGATCTCGTTGCGGGCGCCCTTTTCGCCGAGAAGGTCGATGAGGACGGCCTTCCCCGGATGGGGCGTCCTGTCGACGAGACGGACGGCTTCGGGAACGACATCGCCGGCTTCGAACCGGAGCAACGCCGTCTTCAGGGCCGCCGCCTCGTCTTCACCGGCCGCGCCGATGAGCCCGGCGAGGTCCGGAACGACCGCTTGGCCGCCGAGGCGGACCGCCGCCGGTATGGCGGCCAGGCGGACGATCTCGTCGCGGTTGCGCAGGCACTCCCGGACGAAGGGCAGGGCGGTCGCATCGCCGCGCCGTCCGAGCATCGCGACGATCGCGGCCCGGATTTCCGGTCCGGAAGCCGCGCCCTTTTCCACCCAGCGGGCCGTCGCCTCTTCCTGACCGAGCGTCACGGCGGCCTCCAGGGCCGCGCCCCGGAGCGCGGGCGCGGGACTGTCGACGGCGGCGACGAGATCGGGCAGGGCCTTGTCGCCGAGGATCGAGACGATGAGGGACAGGGCGTCCGCGGCGACCTGGCTCTCCGCCGGCCCGCCGTATGCGGCGAGCATCGATCGGGCCGCGCTCAGGGCCTCGGTCGTCCGGCCCGTTTCCCGGAGGCGGCGGGCGAAACGGAGGTAGAGGGCCGGGGCCTCGGCCCTTTCGGCCTGCGACGAGATCACGCGGACCGTCGAGAGGACGGGACCGGCCGCCGGATCGCCGATCTCGGCCAGGGCCGATCGGGCGGCCCGCCGGAGGGCTTCGTCGCCGCTTTCGGTCAGGGCGAGGAGCTTTTTGACGGCCTCACGGCTGCGCATCGCTCCGAGCGCGTCGACGAGCGTGACGAGAACCGTCTTTGGGGCGGTCTCCAAGGCCTTGAGAAGGGCCCGGGCCGCCTCGGGGCCGCCGATCGTCTGCAGGGCGGCGGAGGCCGGGCCGGCCAGCGTCGCGTCGGCGAGATATCGGGCCAACGGCTTCACCGATTCCGCCCGGCCGGCGAGCTGGACCTGGGCGATGAGGAACGCGGCCGCCTGCTTGTCGGGATTTTTAGCGAGAGCCGTCCAGAGGGCCCGGACGAACAGGGCCCGCTCCGCCTCGGCCCCCGGCCTTGTCGCGTAGACCGCGAGGCCGTTGACGGCGAACCTCGCCTTGGCGTCGTTCCCGGCGCCGGGAGGGAGAACGCGGGCGCAGGCCTCGACGATCGCCGCCGGTCCCAGTTCGATGATCCCGGCACAGAGGGCGTCGCGTGCGGCGGCGTTCTCCGCCGGGAAACGCTCGATGATCGCCGAGACCCGGGCTCCGAGGCCGGCGCCCGCAGCGGCCGGCACGGCCTGGGCGCGGGCGGCGGCCGGGAGCAAAAGGGCCAGGATCGCGAGGGCCGCGAAAGCTGTCGCGACGGATGCTTTTCTTTTCATCGGTTTTCTCCTCGGATCCTGTTCACAGGTGCCAGGGCGCCCGCATGGGCTGGTTCGCCAGCCGATTGGCCGCTTCGTCGCCGGGAAAAGTCTCGGTCGCCGGATCGAACTTCAGGGGCCGGCCGAGCTGGACGGCGATCTTGGCCAGGTTGACGAGCGTGCACGAGCGGTGGCCGTTCCGCTCGTTGAGGGCGAAGGGACGCCTCGTCCGGACCGCTTCGGAGAAGTCCGTGAGCTGCGGCTCGGGATCGGGCAGGGCCGCGAGCTTCTCGCGGAGGTTCGGGATGTCGGATTCGAAGCCCCGATAGAGCTTTCCCTTGGGGCCTTCCAGGAAGGGCGCGGACTTGTCCCGGTTCTCGCCGTCGAGGACGATGACAGAGCCGTCGGCGTACTTCATCTCGACGCGGCGCCAGGCGCCGCAGGCGTCGGGGTGCTGCTGGGGGCAGTCGGCCGAGATCTCGACCGGGCCGGTGTCGTCCTTCTCGAGCAGGTACTGGACCGGATCGAGGTAGTGCATGCCCATGTCGCCGAGACCGCCGCCGTCGTAATCCCAGTAGCCGCGGAACGTGCCGTGGACGCGGTGGGGGTGATAGGGCTTCCAGGGCGCCGGGCCGAGCCAGAGATCGTAGTCGAGCTCCGGCGGCACGGGCTCGGGCCGGGCGTAGGTCAGGCCGCTCCAATAGAATTTCCAGTCGAAGCCGGTCGTCGCGCTGACCGTCGCCCGGAGCGGCCAGCCCAGGAGCCGGTTCGCGACGACCTTCTTGATCGGCCGGACGTCGGTCCCGAAGCCGTAGAAGCGGTCAGTGAAGCGGAACCAGGTATTGATGCGGAAGACGCGGCCCGTGCGGCGGACGGCGTCGACGACGGCCCGGCCCTCGCCGATCGTCCGGGTCATCGGCTTCTCGCACCAGACGTCCTTGCCGGCCTCGGCGGCGGCGATGGCGATGAGGGCGTGCCAGTGGGGCGGCGTCGCGATGTGGACGATGTCGATGTCGGGCCTGGCCAGGACCTCGCGGAAGTCCGTGTACCCGGCGACGCCGGGGCCGGCGATCTCCAGGGCGGAGGCGAGGTGGCCGCGGTCGACGTCGCAGACGGCCCGCAGGACCGAGCCCTCGTAGCCGAGGTGGCCCCGGCCCATCCCGCCGACGCCGACGACGGCCTTGGTCAGAGTGTCGCTCGGAGCGAGATATCCGGGCCCCCCGAGCACGCGGCGGGGGACGATGGTCAGCGAAACCGCGGCGGCGGCTCCGGTCCTGATGAAGTGGCGGCGGGAAATGCTTCGGACGTGGGACATGGGACGATCCTCTCGAGGCGGCATTCGCGGTCATTATAACAAAGAATGGAGCGTTTCTCCGGAAGATTCCGCCGGGAGCGCAGTCTAATATCGTGAATGGCCGGACTTCGTCCCGTTTCCAGACACTCCGCCCCCGCCCGGGGGTTTCTCCGCAGTCCGGCATCCCCGACCGACAAGGAGGTCCTCATGCGTCCCTCTTCCCACGCTATCGCCCGGCCGGCGGTCGTCCTGCCGATCCTGCTGGGCTTTCTCATCGCCTTTGCCGCCGGCCCGGTGGCCGCCCAGGAAAGATCCGCCTATCGCGATCACGCCGCCTTGACCAAGTCTGTCCAGGCGCTGGCCGGGGCGAACAAGACCCTCGTCCGGGTCGAGTCCATCGGCAAGTCCCGGGGCGGGCGCGACCTCTGGGCGATCGAGATCGCCGGTCCCGGCGCCGTTCCGCCCGGGAAGCGTCCGGCCCTGCTCGTCGCCGCGGGCTTCGAGGGCGACGATCTGACCGGCACGGAGCTCGCGCTGGCCGTCGCGGAGCACCTGGCCAAGAACGCGGCCGGCGATCCCGCGGTCAAAGAGCGGCTCGAGAGCCTCGACCGTCTACGTCCTTCCCCGGATCAACCCGGACGGGGCCGAGGGCTTCTTCGCGCCCCTCAAGACCGGGCAGACGGACCAACGCCAACCCGTTCGACGACGACAACGACGGCCGGGTCGACGAGGACGGCCCCGAGGACCTCAACGGCGACGGCTTCATCACGGCGATGAGGGTCCCGGCGGCCGGGGGCGAGTACATGGCCGATCCCGACGAGCCGCGCCTGATGAAGAGAGCCGATCCCAAGAAGGGAGAGACGGGTGCCTTCCGGCTCTTTACGGAAGGGATCGACAACGACGGCGACGGCTTCGTCAACGAAGATCCGCCGGGCGGCGTCGACATCGGCCGGAACTTCGCCCACGAATACCCTTACTATAAGCCCGGCGCCGGCCCGCACATGGTCAGCGAGGCCGAAAGCCGGGCCCTGATGGCCTGGATCGTCGCCCACCGCAACGTCGCGGCCATCCTGACCTTCGGGGAGAGCGACAACCTCATCGTCCCGCCGACGAGCGCCGGGCGGCTCGGTCCGGCCCGCGAGCTCGACCTGGTCCGCTTCGCCGAGGCCGCGGCCGCGGGGGCCAGGTCGGCCGGGTTCATCCAGACCGGCGGGGCCATGGGCTTCGGCCGGGGCGGGCGGATGATGATGGGCGAGTTCTCCATGGAGATGCTCATGGGCGGAGGGGCCGGCCGGCAACAGGCGGGCCGTCAATCGCAGGGCGCCGAGTCGTCCCGGTTCATGATGCCCGACCGCAAGCCGGCGACCACGGTCGCGGCGGCCGACTACGACTACTTCAAAGCCGTGAGCGACAAATATATCGAGCTGACCGGGATCCGCCAGCCTCTCTACGTCCGCGAACCCCAGGGCGCCTTCTTCCAGTACGGGTACTTCCAATTCGGCGTCCCCTCGTTCTCGACGCCCGGCTTCGGGCTGACGACGGCCGAACCGTCCGGTCCGCGCCGCATGGGCATGGCCCCGCCCGGAGCGGGCGAATCGGGGCCGCCGGCCCAGGCCGGCCAGGCCGCCTCGACCGGACGGCCGCCGTCCGGCGCCGGGGGAGGGGGCGCGGTCACGACGGTCGTCGCCTCGGGCGGGCCCGAGGGGATGATGATGATGCAGATGGGACCGGGCGGGGGCATGGGCGCCTTCGGGCAGTCCCCGGCCGGGGCCGCGGCGGCCGCCGCGACGCCCGGCATCGACAAACAGGTCCTCAAGTGGCTGGACGCCGAGAAGATCGACGGCTTCGTCAAGTGGACGAAGGCGAAACACCCCGAATTCGGGGAGGTCGAGATCGGCGGCTTCAAGCCCTACGCTTACTACCAATCCCCCGGCGGCCAAGCTGGCCGAGCTCGGCGCCTCCCACGCCAAGTTCGCCCTGCACCTCCTGTCGCTCTTCCCGCGGGTGAAGGTGGCCTCGTTCGAGGCCGTCGCCCACGGCGGAGGACTCTTCCGCCTCAAGGCCGAGGTCGAGAACGCCGGCTTCTGGCCGACCTCCCTGGCCCAGGGCCAGACGGCCCGGTCGGTCAAGCCGACCATGGTCCGGCTCGGCGTCGAGCCCGGCGACGTGCTCTCGGGCAGCGCCAAGACGAATTTCCTTCCGGTCCTGGCCGGCTCGGGCGGCCGGGCCAAGTACGAATGGCTCATCAAGGGCCAGGCCGGCGAGGTCGTGGAGCTCCTGGTGCAGTCGGAGAAGGGCGGGTCGGCGACGGCCCGGGTCACCCTGAAGTGAGAGGAGCGAGAAGATGAGAACCCGCAAGATCCTGTTCTTCATCCTGGCCTGCGCGGCGGTCCTGGCGCTGGCGCCGCCGTCCCCGGCCCAGAAAGCCTCCGACCCGGCCTTCAAGGTCAAGCTCGATTTCAACCGCTGGCACGACACCGACGAGCTCTACGCCGACATGAAGCGTCTCCGGGACGCCTTCCCCAAATTCCTGAAGCTCGAGTCGATCGGCAAGAGCCACGACGGCCGCGACCTCATGCTCATGACGGTCAACAACCCGGCGACGGGACCCGAGTCGGGCAAAGCCGGCATGTACATCGAGGCCAACATCCACGGCAACGAGATCCAGGGCGGCGAGGTCTGCCTCTATACGATCTGGTATCTCATGGAGAACTACGGCCGCATCGACGACGTCACCCGCCTCGTCGACGAGCGCGTCTTCTACATCATCCCCACGGTCAATCCCGACGGGCGGCAGTACTTCATGGAGGGCCCCGGCGGCAACGCCCGGTCGGGCCACGTCCCGGTCGACGACGACAACGACGGCGTCTTCGACGAGGACCCGCCCGAGGACGTCAACGGCAACGGCATCGTCGAGCAGATCCGCAAGCGCGTCCCCGGGCAGGGCAACTACCGGATCAGCCGGGCCAACCCGGACACCCTCGAGGCCGTGCCGTACGGCGAGACGGGCGATTACATCATGCTCGGGCAGGAGGGCGTCGACAACGACGGCGACGGCCTGGTCAACGAGGACGGGCCGGGCAGCTACGACGGCAACCGCAACTGGCCGAGCGACTGGCAGCCGGGCTACGTCCAGAGCGGGGCCATGGACTATCCCTTCCAGATCCCCGAGGCCAAGGCGGTCGGCGACTTCCTGAAGTCCCACCCCAACATCGCCGGCGTCCAGTCCTATCACAACAGCGGCGGCATGATCCTGCGCGGGCCGGGCGCCGAAGCGGTCGGCGAGTACCCGATGACGGACGTCCGCTTCTACGACGAGCTCGGCCGCAACGGCGAGCGCATCCTGCCGTTCTACCGCTACATCGTCCTCTGGAGCGGCCTCTACACCGTGCACGGCGGCTTCATCGACTACACGAACGACGGGCTGGGCATCCCCTCGTTCTCCAACGAGCTCTGGAGCAACGACCAGTACTTCACCAGCCCGGCGCTCCGGGAGCAGCAGGCCGATCCCTCGAGCCCCATCGCCCCGGCCCAGTCCCGCTACTTCTTCGACCGGCACCTCGAGTTCGGGGACCAGTTCGTCGAGTGGAAGGCCTTCGAGCATCCCCAGTTCGGTCCGGTCGAGATGGGCGGCGTCTGGAAGAAGTTCCAGGGCCGGGTCCCGCCGCGGTTCATGAACGAGGAGCTCTGCCACCGGAACATGGCCTTCTCCCTCTACCAGGCCGACGAAATGCCGCTCGTCCGCATGGGCGAGACCGAGGTCGAGAGGATCGGCGGGAACGTCTTCCGCGTCTTCGTCGACATCGCCAACCCCAAGGTCACCCCGACCGTCATGGCCCGGGCGGCCCAGAACTTCACCGTCCGGCCGGACCTCCTGCTCGTCGACGGGAAGGGGATCGAAGTGATCGCGGCCAGCTTCATCGACAACAAGGCCGTCTACAAGGCGAACCCGTCCGTGACGCCGCTCGTCGACCAGAAGGACCTCAGGCGGATCATCGTCCGCAACGGGCATCCGGGCAAGACGACCCGGACCGCGGTCCTGATCGTCAAGGGCTCCGGCGCGGTGAAAGTGACCTACGACAGCGTCAAGGGCGGAGCTGCGAGCGCGACGGTCACGCTGAAGTAGAAATCAGTCGGTCGGGCAGGGCGCTTAGCCATGAACGGGTCCTGTCCGGTGGCGTCCCCGTTCGGCTTGCGGCTCCACCCATCCCCCCAGGCCTTTTGGATGGGGCTAATAGCCCCGTTCAAAGGCCTGGGGCCCCTTCCGCCTCCAGGCGAACGGGGACTATCCCCCGGCCACCCGTTCTGGGCTAAGCGTCCTGCCCCCCTCTGGCCTCAGAACAGCCCCGTGACCTTCCCCGTCGCGGGATCGATGTCGACGTCGAAGTACACCGGACGCGTCGGCAGTCCGGGCATGGTCCTCATGTCGCCGCAGAGCGGATAGAGGAATCCCGCTCCCGCGCTGGCCCGGACGTCCCGCACCGGAAGCGTGAAATTGCGCGGCACGCCCTTCAGGTTCGGATCGTGGCTCAGGCTGAGGTGGGTCTTGGCCATGCAGATGGGCAGCTTGTCGAAGCCCAGGCGGGTGTAGAGGGCGATCTTGGCCTCGGCCTCGGGCGTGTACGAAACCCCGTCGGCCCCGTAGATCTCGGTGGCGATCGTCTCGATCTTCTTCTTGATGTCCCACTCGAGAGGATAGAGGAATTCGAACTGCGACGGCTTGGCGCAGGCGGCCATGACGGCCTCGGCCAGGGCGATGGCCCCGGCCCCGCCGTCGCTCCAATGGGTCGAGGCGACGGCGTCCTCGGCCCCGACGGCCAGGGCCGCCCGGCGGATGAGGTCGATCTCGGCGTCGGTGTCCGGGGTGAAGCGGTTGATGGCCACGACGACGGGCACCCCGAAGCGCTTGGCGTTGCGGATGTGGGCGGTCAGGTTGGCCAGCCCCTTGGCCAGGAGATCGAGGTTCTCGTCGGTGTACTCGGGGGCCAGGGGCTTGCCGGCCACGACCTTGGGCCCGCCGCCGTGCATCTTCAGGGCCCGGACGGTGGCGACCAGGACGACGCAGTTCGGCGCGAGGCCGCTGGCCCGGCACTTGATGTTCATGAACTTTTCCATGCCGCAATCGGCCCCGAAGCCCGACTCCGTGACGACGTAGCCGTCCTTCCCGACGAGGCGGAGGGCGATCTGGTCGGCGATGACCGAGGAGTTGCCGTGGGCGATGTTGGCGAACGGGCCGGCGTGGACGATGGCCGGGGTGTTCTCGACCGTCTGCATCAGGTTGGGCATGATGGCGTCCTTCATCAGGACGGTCAGGGCGCCGGCGACGCCGAGGTCGTCGGCCGTGACGGCCTCGCCGGCCTTGCTCGTGCCGATGACGATCCGGCCCAGTCGCTCGCGCATGTCGGCCAGGCCCGTGGTCAGGGCCAGGATGGCCATGATCTCGCTGGCCACGGTGATGTCGAAGCCCGTCTCCCGGACCATGCCCTTCTCCTCCGGGCCCAGGCCGATCTTGACGACGCGCAGGAAGCGGTCGCTGATGTCGATGACCCGGTTCCAGGTGATCGAGGCCGGATCGATGTCGAGGCGGAACATCCGGCGCTTCTCCTCGGGCGTCAGGCTCGGCGGGGTCGGTCTTGGCGATGCCGAGCTTTTTGAGCCGGCGGAGCATGATCGGCGCGAAGCGGCGCTCGCCCTTCTTGTTGGCCGGGCAGAAGGCGTTGAAGAGCTTCTCGTCGTCCTGGCTCGATTCGTGGAGGATGCGGACGTCGATGGCCGCGGCCAGGAGGTCGTGGGCCGCGGTGATCGCGTGGATGTCGCCGGTCAGGTGGAGGTTGAAGTCCTCCATGGGCACGATCTGGGAATAGCCGCCGCCGGCGGCCCCGCCCTTGATGCCGAAGGTCGGCCCCATGCTGGGCTGGCGGACGACCGTGACGACCTTCTTGCCGAGGTGGGCGCCCAGGGCCTGGCTGACGCCGACCGTGGTCGTCGTCTTGCCCTCGCCGAGCGGCGTCGGCGTGATGGCCGTCACGTCGACGTAATGGCCGAGGGGCCGGTCCGCGAGCCGGTCGAGGACGTCGAGGTGGATCTTGGCCTTGTGCTTGCCGTAGAGGTCGAGGTCGTCCTCGCCGAGGCCGAGCGCCGCGGCGACCTTGACGATGGGCAGGAGCTCGGTCGCCTGGGCGATGTCGATGTCGCTCGGGACGGGGTTTTCGATCTTGACGGACATGGTGCGGGCCTCCCTTCCTTCAGAGTGGCCCTATGGTAAAAGGAATCGGGACAGAAAACAAGTTACATGCTGATCGAGATGCTCCGCCCGCCGTTGCCGAACCGGGGGTTGACGACGTTGCTCCGGGTCGAGCCGAAGGAGAAGTTGAAGCCGGCCGAGAACGAGTAGTTGTAGCCCGTGGCCAGCTGCCGCTGGCGGAGAAGGATCTCCTCGTAGGAGGCCCCGCCGGCCGGCAGGGCCAGCTGGTCGCGGATCCGGGTGTAGCTGCCGTCGATCTCGAAGCTCAGCCCGCGCCAGATGCGGAACTCCAGCTCGCCTTCGAGCTCGAGCCGGTTGAACTTGACGTCGTGGAAGAAATGCGAGCCCTCGACCTGGACCGAGGCCTTGCCCCAGGGCCGGACGACCTCGTAGGCGAAGCTCAGAGATTCCTGCAGGAGGCTTTCGGCGGTCTTGAAGTAGATCGTCTCCTCGCTGTAGCGGGCCCGGGTGAAGCCGATCCGGTAGAGGATGCGGAGCTGCCGCTTGGTCGATTCGGAGTAGGGGAAGACGTCGTACTCGACGGCCGGGGCGGCGGTCAGGGCCAGATCGAGATTGGAGTAGCTCGAGGACTCGGCCTCGACGTAGCCGCCGACCGACCAGTGCTCGCCCAGGCTCTTGACCGCGAGGGCCGAGGTCCCGTAGCCGTGGGTCGCGCTCTCGTAGGCGGTGCCGTCGCCGAGGTCGAACCAGTAATCGCTCCAGTTGCCGTAGACCTGCGTCCGGATCTTGATCTCCGGCGTGATCCGGTTGGCCGAGAGCGAGGCGTAATAGGAGCCGTTCCGGTACTGGGTTTCCCCCATGAGGAAGGCGTTGGCGCTGAGGCTGAAGACCCATTGGCGCCACTTGTCGACGACCGATGTCGGCTTGGCCTGGTCGAGGAACTTGACCGTGAGGTCCTTGGCGACCGGGGTTTTGGCGGCGTAACGGAGCAGGCCGAGCTTGATCGTCCCGACCAGGCCTTTCTTGGCGTCCTCGGGGCTCGCCCCCGGCTCCGGCGCGTAGGAGAGGGTGTTGTCGTCGCCCTGGAACGGCCCGAGGCCGGCGAACGCGAGCGAGACCGCGCCGCCGGGAGGGCCGGAGGGCGTGACGAGGACGCGGACCTGGGCGGCCGCGAGGTCGGGGACGAATTCGACGAACGGGATCTCCGCCCGGAGGAAGTCCGGGTCCCCGCCGGGCCAGTCGAGGAAGACCTTCGGCTTGGGCGGGGGCGGCGGGCCGGCCGGGCCGGGAGGCGGGACCTGGGCGAACGCGGCGCCGGCTGCCAGGCCGGCGAAGACGAGGAGGAAGGCGGCGACGGATCTGCGCGCTTTCAGGGTGGTCATGCTGTGTCCCCTCAATGGATGCTGATATTCATGCCGCTTCCTCCGGTCGACCCGAAGCGGGGATTGATGACGTTGGTGAAGATGGAGCCGAACTGGAACTGGAAGCCGACGGCGAAGAAATGATTGCTGGTCATCGGGAGCTCCCGGAGCCGGAGGAGCTGCTCCTCGTAGGTCGGTTCGCGTCCCAGGAGGGAAAGCTGGGAGTCGTGGTACCAGGAGTAGCCGCCGAGCACGTAGACGCTGAGGCCCTTGTAGAGGCGCAGGTTGACGATGCTGAAGGTGTCGATGCGGTATTTCCCGAGGTCGTGGAGATAGTTCGATCCTTCGGCGCTCAGGCTGATCGTGCCGAACTTCTCGCGGAGGTCGAGGGTCAGGGAGAGCTCCTGCTTGAGGAGCGTCTCCCGGAGCTTGCCGAAGATCGTTTCCTCCCGGTACCGGACGGGATTCAGGGCCAGGGAGTAGAGGGCCCGGAGCTGGCGCCGGGTGCATTGGGCGTAGGGGAAGAAATTGTATTCCACGGCCGGAGCGACCTCCAGCCCGAGGTCGACGTTGCTGAAGAGGGAGGATTCGGCGTCGAAGGCGACGCCGACCGACCAGTGCTCGCCCAGGCTCTTGACGTAGAGGCCGCTCGCCTGCCAGCTCTTCGAGGTCCCGGTGATCGTCTCCTCGTCGACGATGTATTTCTGCTTCGAGCGGTCGACGGACAGGCCGAGCCGGACCTTCGATCCCGGCGTGACCCGGTTGGCCGAGAAAGAGCCGTAGGCCATGTGGCTGGAGTAGCTCTCCTCGCCCGAGAGGTAGGCGTCCCCGGACAGGCTGAAGACCCAGGAGTTCCAACGGTCCCGGGCCTCGGCGGGCCCCTGCGGCGGGGTGTACTCCACGGCGATGCGCCGGGCGATGGGGGTCCGGCCGACGAAGCTCATCAGCCCGAGCTGGAGGGACTTGACCAGGCCGCGGCGGACGTCGTCGTCGGTGTCGGTCTTGTTCGAGTAGTACTTCTGGAGGTCCTTGGCGTCCTTGAAGTCGTTCTGGCCGATGAAGGTCAGCGTGTATTCGACGCCGCCGCCGCCCGTGCCCTGCGTGCTGATGAGGACGTGGACCTGGGCCTCGAGGCGGTCGCGGACGTAGTTGACGAAGGTGATCTCGGTCTTGATGTACTCGAGATCGCAGTCGTCGCAGTCGAGGAAGACCTTGAGGGCGGTCTTCTTCATCTCGTCGACGCCGGCCTGCCCCTCCTGGGCCCGGGCGGGCCGGGCGGCGAGGGTCAGGAGCGGGGCCAGGGCCAGGGCGAGGACGAGAAGGCGAACGGCCGGGGATGACTTGCGCATGGACTCACTCCTTCGCCGGGCCGGCGGCCGGGCTCTCGGCGGTTCGGTACGGTCTTACCTGGGATGCAGCAATTCTCGTGCCATAAAAAAACCGTCCGCCCGAGGGGGGACGGTCGTCTGCCATCAGAGAGTTATACGACCGGGCGTAAGAAAATGTTACATATCTAGAAGAAATAATAGGCCGCGAAGAGGAGCCGGACGTTGCGGACGAAGCGGGCGTCCCGGACCTTGCCGAAGACGTCCGGCGTGCCGTAGGACGCCGCCGTCAGCTCGGCCTCGCCGGCGAAGCGCATCTTGCCGATGTTGTAGACGAGGCGCGGCGAGAGCCGGTAGAGCTCGTCGATGTTGAAGCCGCGGGCGTAATTCGCCCCCGTGATCTCGTGGGGCGAGCCCAGGTTCTTGGAGTATCCCGCGAAGAGCCCGGTCTGCCACGGGGCCCCGTTGGTCATGATCTCCGTCCAGAGGGAGAGCGCGGCGATGGGCGTGTAAGCCCAATCCTGGCGGACCTCGTCGACGATGTTCCGGACGCCGTATCCGCCGAGCATGGTCAGGTGGTGGAGGTTCTGGCCCCAGATCGCCTCGGCCTTCCAGGTCCACTTCGCCCACTTCTGCTTGAAGAAGGCCATCGCGGCGACGCCGGTGACCGACTCCTCGGTCTCGTAGCCGGCGGCGGTGACGATCCGCGGCGCGATCTTCATGACGTCGCCCCCGATCCCGGCCACGGTCTCGGTCTTGCGGGCGTCGTTCTTCGCCGCGTACTGGAGCTTGAGATTGAACTCCGGCAGGGCGGCGTTGCGGAGGTAGGCGGAGCTCGCGCCGTCCGGGCCGTTGCTCGGGAAGTCGCGCTGGGCCAGGGCCGTCGCCGCGAGGCTCAGCCGGCCGAACGACCGCGTATAGCGGACCTGGGGGCTGCGGTTGAACGGCTGGAACGGCGCTCCGGTGTTGAACGAGACGACGTCGGGAAAGCTCTCGGTGACGAACATCGGATGCCAGTATTGGCCGATCATGAGCTCGGAGCGGGCCCAATTGAGCTTGAGCCAGCCGTGGCGGAGGCGGAAGCCGTTGATGTCCGCGTCGGACGTGCCGAAGAACTCGGTTTCGATGTAGGCCGAGGTCTTGGCCCCCAGGGCGTCGGGTCCCGTGATCTTCCCGGCGATCCGGGTCTGGATGGAGAGCATGTGGAAGCCGGCCCGGTCGTTCACGTCGTCGCCGTCGGGGCCGATCTGCGGGGCCTTGGGGAAGAGCAGGATAGTGCCCTTCGCGGACGCCGACCGTCTGCCGCGTGTCGTAGAAGATATCCGTCTTGACGAAGCCCGAGAGCGTGATGCCGAAAGCGGGCTTCTTCTCCTCCGTCTGGGCCGCGAGCGGCGGCACGGCGGCGGCGAAGGCGAGCGCGGCGACGGTCACGGCCACGGCGAGAGCGGTTTTGTCGAGCTTCATGTCATCCTCCCGGCCGGCGGGCCCCGCCGGCATGCGGGGAATTATAGCGGCCGGGGAGCGAAAGTCAAATGTGTGATAAAATCGCCGCGGGACGCCGAAAACGGCGATCCGGGAGGACCGCATGAGACCTGTCGCGAAGGTGTTGGCCGCCCTGACGCTGCTGGCCCTGGTCCCGGGGCTCGTCGCCCAGACGCACACGTTCCGGCTGGGGACGGACGAGTTCCTGCTCGACGGCAAGCCCTTCCGGATCATGGCCGGCGAGATCCACTACCAGCGCATCCCGCGGGAGTACTGGGCCGACCGGCTGACGAAGGTCAAGGCGGCCGGGCTCAACACCGTCGGCACCTACGTCTTCTGGAACGCCCTCGAGCCCGAGCCCGGCCAATGGGACCTCTCCGGCGGGAACGACCTCGGGGCCTTCATCCGGACGGCCCAGCGCCTGGGGCTGTGGGTCATCGTGCGGCCCGGGCCCTACGCCTGCGCCGAGTGGGATTTCGGCGGCCTGCCGGCCTGGCTGCTCCGGACGCCCGACATCAAGGTCCGCTGCTCCGATCCCCGCTACATGGACGCCTGCGAATCCTACGTCCTGAAGATCGCCGAGGTCGTCCGCGACCTCCAGGTCCACCGCGGCGGGCCGGTCCTCATGGTCCAGGTCGAGAACGAGTACGGCAGCTTCGGCAACGACCGGGAGTACATGCTCGCCCTCAAAGGCTTCTGGGACAAGGCCGGGATCGAGGTGCCGCTCTACACGGCCGACGGCGCGACACCGTCCATGCTCGAGGCGGGGAGCCTCCCCGGGGCGGCCATCGGGCTCGACCCGGGCACGAACGAAAAGCACTTCGCCGAGGCCGCCCGGCTCGAGCGGGGCGTCCCCGTCTTCTGCAGCGAGCTCTACCCCGGCTGGCTGACCCACTGGGGCGAAGAGTGGGCCCGGGTGAAAACAGAGGAGTTCCTGCCCGACCTCCGCTGGCTGCTGGCGAACGGCAAGTCCTTCAGCCTGTACATGTTCCACGGCGGGACGAACTTCGGCTTCTGGGCCGGCGCGAATTTCAGCGATAAATACCAGCCCGACGTGACGAGCTACGACTACGACGCGCCCCTCGACGAGGCCGGCCGGCCGACGCCGAAGTTCCGGGCCATCCAGGAGCTCCTCGCGCGCTATCAGCCGCCGGGCCGCAGGTTCCCGGACCTGCCCGAGCCCGTCCGCATGATCTCCGTCCCGCCGATCGCGTTCGACGAGAGCGCCTCGGTCTTCGACAACCTGCCGCCGGCCGTCCGCAGCCCCCAGCCCGGGCCCATGGAGTCCTACGGCCAGAACCACGGCTTCATCCTCTACCGGACGAAGCTCCTCGGCCACCGCGGCGGCAAGCTCGCGGCGACCGACCTCCGCGACTACGCCATCGTCTACGCCGACGGCCGGTACGTCGGAACGATGGACCGGACCAAGGGCGAGACGACGGCCCTCGACATCCCCAAGGCGGAGCCGGCCAACGAAACCCTCGACATCCTGGTCGAGGCCATGGGGCGCATCAACTACGGGCCGCGGCTCCTCGACCGCAAGGGCATCACCGAACGCGTGACGCTGAACAGCATGACGCTCATGGGTTGGGACGTCCATCCGCTGCCGATGGACGAGGACTACCTGAGGTTCCTCAGGTACGCGCGCCGCCCGGCCGAAAGGCCGGGGAACTTCTTCCGCGGCCGCTTCGACCTCCTGGCCACGGGCGACACCTATCTCGACATGAGCGGCTGGAAGAAGGGCGTCGTCTGGGTCAACGGGCACAACCTCGGCCGGTACTGGGAGATCGGCCCGCAGAAGCGGCTCTACTGCCCCGCGCCGTTCCTGAAGACCGGGGAGAACGAGATCGTCGTCTTCGATCTCCACGTCCTCGTGCCGGCGCCGGTCGCCGGCCGCACGGACCTAGAGTAGCTCCTTCGAGACCTCGACGAGCGAGCTCTCGAGGTCGTTGACGATGCGGAAGCCCCGCTTCTCGAACACGGCGATCATCCGCGGATTGTCCGTCGTCGTGATGGCGGTGAGCGTCCGGATCCCCCACTGCCGGGCGATGCCGATGCAATAATCCGTGAGAAGGCCGCCCAGGCCCTTGTCCTGCCAGGCGTCCTGGACGAGGACCGCGTATTCGGCCTGCGGCCGCCCGGGCTCGGCGATGAGCCGGCCGACCCCGACGAGCTTCCGGTCGGCCCCCGTGCCGGTCTCGGCGACGATGGCCAGCTCCCGGTCGTAGTCGATGTAGCAGTGGCGGCTGGCCACGTCGTGCGACTGCCAGAAGAAGAAATAGCGGAACCGGGAATAGATCGATTCCCGGGAACAGCTGGCGAGCAGGGCCAGCCACAGCGGCTCGTCCTCGGGCTTGATCGGGCGGAGCGTGAGCTCCGTGCCGTCCCGCAGCGTGACCGGCCGGACGAACTCCTCGGGATAGGGCCGCAGGGACAGGTGCGCGTAGGGCCGCTGCGGGTCCTCGACGGCGTTCCTGTCCCCGACGATCCGGGCGTCGAGGGCCAGGACGCCTTCGGGCGTCACGAGCAGGGGATTGATGTCGAGCTCGGCGACCTCCGGGAGGTCCGCGGCCAGGTAGGACAGGCGCACCAGCGTCTCGACGAGCCTGTCGACGGCGGCCCGGGGCCGTCCCCGGTAGCCCTCGAGGAGGGGCTTCATCCTGAGCTCGTCGAGCATGCGGCGGGCCAGCCGCTCGTTGAGAGGGGGGAAGCCGATGGACCTGTCCCGGTAGATCTCCGCGGCGGTGCCGCCCATGCCGGCCATGACGACGGTGCCGAAGGTCGGGTCCTTCTTGACGCCCAGGATCATCTCGACGCCGTCCTGGAGCCGGACCATCTTCTGCACGGTGACCCCGTCGATGCGGGCGCCGGGGGCCTTGCGGGCCACGGCGTCCATCATGGTCCGGAATGCGGCCCGGACCGCCTCGCCGTCCTCGAGGTCGAGGGCGACGCCGCCGACGTCGGTCTTGTGGGTGATGTCCGGGGACAGGACCTTGAGGACGACCGGGTAGCCGGCGGCCTCGGCCGCGCGGACGGCTTCCTCCGCGGTGGCCGCGGGGACCGGGCGGGTGACCGGGATGCCGTAAGCCGAGAGGATCTCCTTCGACAGGGTTTCGGACAGGGCGCCCGCGGTCTCCGTCAGCGGGCCGGCGTACCGGGCCCGGATCTCCTTCCGGTCGACCGGAAAATCGACCGGGATGTCCTTGGGCGTCTCGTAGAGGACCTCGAGGTTGCGGGCGTAGGAGACGAGGGTCATGAAGGCGTTGACCGCCTGTTCGGGCGTCGCGTAGGTGGGGATGCCGGCCTCGTTGAGGAGGTTCGTGCCCTCGCGCATGGCCGCGCCGCCGAGCCAGGCGGCCAGGACGGGCTTGGGCGTCCCGGCGGCGAGCGCGCAGACCTCCCGGGCGATGGCCGTCGGGTTGGTCATGGCCTGGGGCGTGACGATGACGAGGAGGGCGTCGACGCCGGGGTCCTGGAGCAGGATATGGGCCGCCTTGGCGACGAGCTTGGACTTGGCGTCGCCCAGGACGTCCACGGGATTGCGGTGCGATCCCTGCGGCGGCAGGTTCGCGCCGAGCTCCTTCACGGTCGCCTCGGACAGGCGGGCGAGCGTGCCGCCGGAGGCGACCAGGGCGTCCGTGGCCATGACGGCCGGTCCGCCGGCGTTGGTCAGCACGGCCAGGCTCGGTCCCTTGGGGACCTTGGAGCGGCCGAGGAGGTCGACGCAGTCGAAGATCTCGCCGAAGTCGAAGACCCGGGCCAGGCCCATGCGCCGGAAGGCGGCGTCGTAGACGGCGTCCTCCCCGGCCAGGGCGCCGGTGTGCGAGGCGGCCGCGGCGGCGGATTCCGGGAAGCGGCCGGCCTTGTAGGCGACGATGGGCTTCATCCGGGCGAAGGCGCGGCCGGCGGTCATGAACTTCCGGGCGTCCTTGACGGACTCGATGTAGAGGACGATGGACTTCGTCTCTTCGTCCTCGCCCAGGTAGTCGATGAGGTCGCCGAAGTCGACGTCGAGCATGTTGCCGGTCGAGACGAAGTGGGAGAAGCCGATCTTCTCCTCGACCGCCCAGTCGAGGACCGACGTGCACAGGGCGCCGGACTGGGAGACGAAGGCGACGTGGCCCGGGCGGGGCATGGCCCCGGCGAAGCTGGCGTTGAGAGAGCGGCCGGGCGAGATGAAGCCCAGGCAGTTCGGCCCGAGGATCCTCAAGCCCTCGAAGCGGCGGGCTTCGGCGCGGACGGATTCCTCGAGGGCCAGCCCGGCGGGGCCGGTCTCCCGGAAGCCGGCGGAGACGACGATCAGGCCGCCGACGCCGGCCTGGCCGCACTCGCGGACGAGTCCGGGGACCTGCGACGCGGCGGCGCAGACGATGCCGAGGTCGGGCACCTTGGGGAGCGACGCGATGTCCCGGAAGCAGGGGATGCCCATCACGGCCTCGGTCGACGGGCTCACGGGATAGACGACGCCGCGGAAGCCGCCGCCGACGAGGTTGGAGAGGATCTTGCCGCTGACGCTCTTCGGGTTCGGGCTCACGCCGATCAGGGCGATGCGCTGGGGCTTGAAGATCTTGTCGAGCGTGGCGATGTCCATCGGGGCCTCCGGGTGTTCGTGCGAGCCCTCTATTGTCGCCCAGGGGCCTCCGCTTTTCAATAGTCGGGCCGCGGCTCAGAGGGCCAGGCGCAGGCCCGTGCGGACCGTGCGGCCGGGCGCGCCGTAGCCCCAGACCGACTCGTAGCGGGCGCCGAGGGCGTTCGCGACGCGGACGAAGAGCTCGAGCCGGGAGCCGAGAGAAGTCGAGAGGACGGCGTCGAGCAGGAAGTAGCCGGGGAGCGCGACGGTCGGATAGGGAGAAGCGCTGTAGTCGCGGTCGAGGCGGCGCCCCGTCCAGAGCCCGGAGACGGCCAGGTCGTATTTGCGGAGGAAGCGGAACGAGAGGTCGGCCGCGAACCGGTCGCGGGGGCGCCGCATGAGCTCGGTCCCGGCGTCGAGGTCGCGGGCCGAGAGCCGGGTGTAGGAGGCGGCGAAGCGGACGCCGGCCGCGGGCCGCGCCTCGGCCGAGGCTTCGAGGCCCCGGGTCCGGGCCCGGCCGACGTTGACGTAGCCGGCCTGATAGTCGAAGTCGACGAGGTCGCGGAACGAGTTCCCGAACCAGGTCAGGCCGAGGACGACGGCGCCGGACGCGAAGCGCTGCTCGATCCCCGCGTCCCAGCCGGCGGCGCGCTCGGGACGGAGAGCGGGGTTCCCGATCGGGCCCCAGGACGTCGCGGGGGCGAAGAGCTGGTAGAGGGAGGGCGATTTGAAGCCCGTCCCGAACGACGCCTTGAGCCGGGTCCCCGACGCGGCGACGAGATAGGCCGGGGCGACGCGGAAGGTCACCGCCGGCCCGGACCGGCTGTGGTCCTCGGCCCGGACGCCGGCGGTCACGAAGAAACGGTCCCGGACCTCCCAGTGGTCGAGGAGGTACACGCCGGCCGAACGGGCCCGGGCCGAGGGGAAGCTCGATTCGCTCGTTCCCCAGGCGCTTTCCGAAAAGTAGTCGGACCGTCCCCGCTCCTCCTCGACCTCGAGCCCGGCGGTCAGCGTGTGCGACGGGTGGAGGAAGAAATTGTTCTGCCAGTCGAGCTTGAGGACGTCGCTGCGGAACGTGCCCTCTTCCCGGTCCTGGGGATGGAGCTCGTCGACGGGATTCAGGCTGTCGCGTTTGGCGCCGAGCCAGGAGACGGACACGTTCCGCTCCCAGCGGCCGCCGCCGGAGAGGCCGCGGAACTGGCCGCGGAGGAGAAGCGTGCCGTAGTTCTGGACGCTGTTCGGATCGTCGCCGCCGGGACCGCCGAAGTTGTCGAGCTCCGTCCGGTCCGCGACGGCCCGGACGGTCAGGGTCAGGGCGGTCGAGGGCCGGGGGGTCCAGCCGAACCGGGCGGCCAGGCTGAGGTTCCGGTAGCCGTCCTTCTCGACGTTTCCCGCGTAGGCCGACGAGGCGGCGGAGAGGCCTTCCGTGCGCTCGTGGAAGAGGGAGAGCGCGTAATCCGTCTGGCGTGCCCGCGCCCGCGAGAGAGACGTCCGCGCCGAGAGAGCGGAGCGTGTCGGCCGATGCGCCCAGCCGCAGCCGGGGACGGCCGCGGCCCGTGCGGGTGATGACGTTGACGACGCCGCCGAGCGCGTCCGAGCCGTAGAGGAGCCCCTGGGGACCGCGGAGGATCTCGATCCGGTCGACCTCGACGAGCGCGAGGTGGGCGAGGTCGCAGGAGCGCGAAGGGTTGATCGGATCGTTGAGCTCGAGGCCGTCGAGAAGGACGAGCGTGTGTTCGCCGTTGGCGCCGCGGATGGAGGCCGAAGCCGTCGCGCCCGGGCCGCCGTTGCGGACGGTCGAGAGGCCCAGGGCCGTCTCGAGGGCGTCGAGGACGAAGGCCTTGCCGGTCCGGGCGAGCTCCTCGCCGGTGATCACGGTGAGGGAGCTGCCGACCTTCTTTTCCGGCGTCTCGAGGCGCGTGGCCGTGACGACGACGTCGTGCTTCAGGACCGGCGGGGCGCCGGCCTGGGGGTCTTCCGCGAGAAGGGAGAAGGGGAGGAGGAAGAGAGATCCGGCGAGAAAGGCCGCCGGGCCGCGCGTTCGTCCGTCCATGGCAGGGGCTCCGTCTCCGCCCCCGCTGGAATTCGTTCTCCGTCTTCCTCCCGAAGACCGGTCGAGCGAGGCTTAAGGAAGGTATCCTGACTCCCGGATCGCTCTCCTCCCAAGCCTTCCAACCTTGCGGCCGTGGCGTCTCTTGGGATTCGTCCCCGGTTACAGTAGCGGGGGCTGTGTCCGCATCGAACGGACTTCCCTTCTGTATAAGCCGGGAGGATTATAGCAAAAAGAAGGGGTCAAACCTACTTAACAAATCACTTTCAACAAAAATTGTAGGGGGCATTCGGCTGGCATCGTTCGGCTGGATCGGGGGCCTGACCAAGCTCGTTAAAAGTTGACGATAAGTAGGTTTGACCCCTCTTGGATTCTGAGAAGGCATGAGGGAGACCGCCCCGGCCGGGCATCAGACCGGGGCGGTCTCGGAGAGGGAGTGGGTTTTATCGGAGAAATCGGAAAGGAGGTCTTGGCTGTCCATCTGGGTCACTCACCGGATAAAACAGGAGTCCGGCAGGATCCGTTGCATTTCGGGCGGCGATATCCCTTGCCGCTTCGCAGAGGGATGCCTGGAAATGGGAGAAGTACTGAAAAATAGCGGGGGATAGGCAGACGAGTGCAAAAACCAATTTTTTGAATTTTTTTGTGGCCCCCTCGATGACCATTACGAATTATACCACAACCCGGGGGACGAATGCAACAGGTTTTTTACAGTGTTTAAAAAACGATCCTAAATGGATGTCGGCAGCGGTTTTCGCGGGCTTAAACGGCCCTTTTCGACGGTTTTCGCGGAACAGTCTCCGGACCTCGCCGCCCCTGGAGATTTCCCCCGGATATGGGGTATATTAGGAGTGCTTTCCCGGGTGGAAAAATGCGCCCTGTTCGAGGAGAATCCGATGAAAAACGACGATTTCAGGCGCTCCGGACACCAATTCGTGGACTGGATCGCCGATTATTTCGAGAATATCGAGAAATACCCCGTTCGGTCGCGGGTCGAGCCCGGGGACATCAAGAAGCTCATCCCCGCCGTCCCGCCCTCCCGGGGGGAGGCCATGGAGGGGATCTTCGCGGATTTCGAGCGGATCGTCATGCCCGGCATCACCCACTGGCAGCACCCGGGCTGGTTCGGCTACTTCCCGGCCAACAACAGCCCGGCCTCGGTCCTGGGCGAGCTCCTGACCGCCGGTCTCGGGGCCCAGTGCATGGTCTGGCAGACCTCGCCGGCCGCGGCCGAGCTGGAAGAGGTCGTCGTCGATTGGCTGAGGCAGATGATCGGGCTGCCGGACGGCTTTTCCGGCGTCATCCAGGATACGGCCTCCACGGCCACCCTGTGCGCTTTCCTCTCGGCCCGGGAACGGGCGACCGGCTTCGAGACGAACGAGACCGGCTTCCGGGCCCCCCTGACGGTCTACGCCTCCGAAGAGGTCCACTCGAGCGCCGACAAGGGCGTGCGGATCGCCGGCTTCGGGAAGAAGAACTTCCGCCGCATCGCGACCGACGAGCGCTTCGCCCTCGTCCCCGAAAAGCTCGAGGAGGCCCTGGTCCGGGACAAAGAGGCCGGCCTCGTTCCGGCCTGCGTCATGGCCACGGTCGGCACGACCTCGTCGGGGGCCATCGATCCCCTGAGGGCGATCGGCGAGATCTGCCGGAAACACGGCGTCTGGTTCCACGTCGACGCCGCCTGGGCCGGGACGGCCGCGCTCCTGCCGGAGAAACGCTGGATCATGGACGGGGCCGAGCTGGCCGACTCGCTCGTCTTCAATCCCCACAAGTGGATGCTGACCAACTTCGACTGCACGGCCTACTTCGTCAGGGACCCGGGCGCGCTCGTCCGGACCTTCGAGATCCATCCCGAATACCTGAAGACCGGCGTCGACGCCAAGGTCAAAAATTACCGCGATTGGGGCATCCAGCTCGGCCGGCGCTTCCGGGCCCTCAAGCTCTGGTTCGTCATCCGCAGCTACGGCGTCGAGGGGCTCCAGGCCATGGTCCGCGAGCACATCCGGCTGGCGGGGCTCGTCAGGGAATGGGTCGAGGCCGACAGCCGCTTCGAGCTGCTGGCCCCGGTCGACCTCGGCCTCGTCTGTTTCCGTCTCAACGACGGCCGCGACGAGACCGCCCTCGACGCGCTCAACCGCGCCCTCCTCGAACGCGTCAACGCCGCGGGCCCGGTCCTCCTGACCCACACGACCCTTCGCGGCAAGTTCACGATCCGCCTGGTCGTGGGACAGCGGACGACCGAGGAGCGGCACGTCCGCGGCGCCTGGGACATCGTCTGCGCCGCCGCCGACGGTCTTCTGAAGGAGTGAGCCCCGGGCTCCCGGCCTATTCCGGCCTGAGCGCGTAGCGCAGCTCGCCCTCCGGATCGGCGAAGCGGACGTAGTATCCCCAGCCTCCCGCGCCCTGCAGGACCTTGAGCAGGACCTTGTTCCAGCCCTTGTTCAAGCGGACGCTCACGCGGTCGAGGTCGGGCTCCGCGGCCCGGTAGGACGGGTTGGTGTGCACCAGCTCGCCGTTGATCCAGACCCTCACGCCGTCGTCGCTGCCGAGGAGCAGCGTCGCGGCCCGTTCGTCCGGAGAGAGAACGTAGGCGGCGGCATAGACGATCGCCTGTTCGTTGGGCTTGACCGAGTCGTCGAGCCGGACGTAGCCCGCCGCGTCGGCCCGGACGGTCCGCCATCCGACCGAGGCGCCGCCCTTGCCCTTGTACGATCTCGCGGGGACGGCCTCCGTTTCGGGCGGATAGACCGTCGGCAGGTCGTCCATGTCGGCCGCGTCGAAGGGACCGGCGAGGCTCCATTCGGCCATGAAGCGGCGCGCCGCGGGCTTGAGCGCGTAGCCGACGAAGAAGAGATCGCTCCCGGCGCTCCGGGCGTCCTTGGCCTCGGCTTCGAAGACGAGCGTGTTCGGGCCCGGCTCGAGGAGTTGTTTTTCGAGCACGATCGAACCGAGGCCCGTCTCCCCGGCATAGCCTTCGATGCGGCCGCCGGCGACGCGGAAATTGCCCGCGGCCGGCCCCTTGAGGAAATGGATCTCGACGTCGTAGAGGTCGCGGACCTCGACCGGGAAGCGGAACTCGGCCTTCGTCCCGGCCCCCGCCCCGTCGGTCCGCAGGACGGGATAGCGCGCTCCGGCCGCGTTGTAATAAGAGGAGAGCGAGATCGCGAGACGGGGAGCGCCCATCCTCAGCCCCGCTGCGGCGTCGACGAAGGCCGCGGACCGCCCCGGCTCCTCCGCGGACCATTGCGGCAGGACGAAGCTCTCCGGCGGCTCGAAGGCGAACGGGAGCCTCTTCGCGACGGGCGGAAGACCGGGAAAGGCCCGATGCGGTTCGGTCTGATACCAGTACGCGACCGAGGAGAGATAATCCCGGCGGTCGTTCGCGTGGCCGTGTTCGATCGACACCTGGATGGACTTCGTGAACGGGACCGGGTCGGGGATGTGGAAGCGGTAGACCGTGGCCTTGGAACCCGCCTGGAAGTCCTCTTCCTGGAGAGGACAGCCGTAGAAGGGGCTCTGGCTCTCGCGCATGCCCCAGGCGTCGGAGTAATAGTCCTCCGAACCCGTGCCGTGGAGCGACGGCCGGTTCTCGCCGTCGACCCGGATCATGTCGTCGCCCTCGCCCCACCAGCCCAGGGAGCGCTGGAGCACGCTGAGGTTCGTGCCGACGAAATGCCCGGTCCCTTCGGCGGCGAGGAGGAGATAGTTCCGGTCCTTGTCCGGCGGGAAGTCCTGCCTGTACTGGGCGTGGAAATACGGCGTGTCGGCGGGGAGACCGGCCAGCTCGCGGTAATCGACATAATAGTAGAACGCGTCGACGGCCCGCGTCCCCTCGTTCTCGACCGTGATCCGGCACGACTTGCGGAAGGGCAGGAACCAGTAGCAGTTCCGGGCCCGCCCCTCCGACGAGCACGTGATCGGCAGCGAGACGAAGTTCCGGTTCAGGCCGTGCCCGACGCCGAAGAAGTCGCCGATGGGCGCCTCGACCGACGGGGACTTCTCGCCGTCCCAGTAGATCCGGAGGACGATCTTCCGGCCGTAGAACGGCTCGGCGGCGATCGTCGTCCAGATGTGGTGGATGGCGGCGGGGCCGTCGATCTCGGCCAGGACGGCGGTCTTCCCCGGCCCGATGACGATCGAGTCGCGGTTCCCGCCGCTGCGGTCGTAGGACGAGACGCGGCGGCTCCGGTAGTCCTGCTTCCGCCCGAGGCCTTCGAGCAGGTCCTGCCCGGGGAGCGCGGCGGCGGCCGCGAGCAGCAGGACGACGGCCGGCGCGAACCGCGGCAGCCGTGCGGATCTTCCTGGGAGCGTGGGGCGGTTTTCATCATCGGGACCTCCTGGACGTCGGAGCGGCCCCGCGCCGGGCTAGCGCGCGGGCGCGCCGCTTTTTTACTGTCGGCGGTCCGGATCCGGGACTTCCGGTCCCGCCGGGTATAGGGCTTGATGTCGAGGACGGGCGTTCCGTCGACGAGGTCGAGCCCGGAGACGTGGAGGACCCGGCCGTCCCGGCGGAGGAGCTTGAGGACGCTCATCCCCAGGGGATTGGGCCGGTGCGGGGAGCGGCTCGCGAAGACCCCCCGTTCCTTCTTCTGCCCCGGCGGCGTGACCGTGAGCTTGGCGTACCCGGCCTTGTGGAAATGGAACAGGACGACGATGTGGGAATAGTCCTCGATGCGGTCGAGCCCCGGGGCGAATTCGGGCCGGACCTCGACCGTGCCGAGCGAGCGTTCGAAAAAGCCGCGCGGGGCGAAGGCCGGGGGCGGCAGGTCGGCCGGCTCCTTGAAGCGCGAGCGGACGACGCCGATGGGTTCGAGCCGGAGCCCGCGCTTCATTTCGCGACGTAGGTCAGCCACTTGTCGTAGCGGGGGTTCCGTCCGGACACGGCGTCCGCGAACGCCTGGATCATCTTCAGGGCGATCGGCCCGGGCTTGCCCGTGCCGATGACGTGCTTCGTCCGCGGGCCGGCCAGGTCGGACCCGTCCGTGACCTCGACGATGGGGATGACCTCGACCGCCGTGCCGCAGTAGAAGGCCTCGTCGGCGCCGAAGAGGTCGGCCTTGGTGATCGGGCCGACGGTCGTCTTGTAGCCGAGGTCGCCGCCGAGCTCGAGGAGGCTCGTCCGGGTGATCCCTTCGAGCGCGGATTCCGTGCGGCCGTTCGTTATGAGCGTGCCGTCCTTGACGATGAAGATGTTCTGTCCGGGCCCTTCGGCGACGCGGCCTTCCATGTTCAGGAAGATGGCCTCGTCGAAGCCCTCCTCGCGGGCCTCGAGGCCGCAGATCGTCGACTGGACGTAGACGCCGCCGAGCTTGGCCGACATGTTGAACTGGGTGTGGTGGACCCGGCGCCAGGGGACGATGAAGGCCTGGACGCCGCGGGCCGCGTTCTCGCCGAGATAGGCCGCCCACTCCCAGGCGCTGATGGCCAGCTCCACCGGGCAGGCCTTGGGCACGAGGCCGAGGTTGCCGTAGGAATAGAAGAGCAGGGGACGGATGTAGCAGCTGTCGAGCTTGTTCTCGCGGACGACCAGCTTGACGGCGTCGGCGATCTCCTCCTTGGTGTAGGGGGATTTCATCTTGATCACGCCCGCCGACAGGAGGAAGCGGTCGATGTGCTCGGGCAGGCGGAAGACGGCCGGCCCCTTGGCCGTGTTGTAGGCCCGGATGCCCTCGAAGACGCTGGTGCCGTAGTGGAGGGCGTGCATCATGGGATGGAAGTCCGCGGCGGACCAGTCGCAGAACTGGCCCTGGTACCAGTATTTCTCGGCTTTCGGGAAGTGGGTGTTGAGGAACATGGCTGACTCCTTCACAGGAATGGACGGATGGGGCCGCAGGAATTATCGGGATAAAGGCGACCGCCGGGTCGGGAGACGATCGGGCCGCGTTTGTAGAAGGCGCTACCTCGTCTAACGAACGGATTTTCGGCTTCGGCCTTCGTTAGAGGAAATGCTATCACAGCGGCCGGGGCAAGTAAAGGCGACCGGGGCCGTTAGGCGCGGCGTCCGGCGAAGTAGGCCTTGCCGTCGTGGACGACCCGGCGGACCCGGCCCCGGGCCTCCAGGGAAGCGAGGGCCTTGAGCACTTCGTCGTGGTGGCGCCCGAGCGCGACGGAGATGTCGGCGACCGTCTGGGGCCGCCGCCCGACCGTGGCCAGGACGGCCCGGTCGAGGGCCCCGGCCGCGGCCGGCTGCTTCCTTTTGGCGAACGAGGCGACGATCTCCGCCCGGGGACCGAGGAGCGAGCGGATCCTGCGGAGCGCGGCGGGGCCGAGCGCGCCGGCCCGGGGATCGGCCGGGGGCCGGACGACGGTGTTGAGCTCGATGCGGTCGGGGCGGATGCGGGCCACGGCCCGCTTGACGGCCGCGATGGCCGCGGGGGAGTCGTTGACCCCCTCGATCAGCATGATCTCCAAGCGGATCTCGCCGCGGAACTCGTCGCGGAAGCGGACGAGGCCCTCGACGATGCGGCGGTTGTCGAGCGAGGCGTGGGGCCGGTTGACGCGGCGGAAGAGGGCGGCCGGCACGGCGTCGAGGGAGGGCACGACGACGTCGGCCGCGAGGAGGTCGCGCCGGACGTCCTTGCGCGTGAGGAGCGTCCCGTTGGTCAGGACGGCGACCGGCACGGAGGTCATCTTCTTGATCTCGCGTATCAGGAAGCCGATGTCGCGGCTGAGGGTCGGCTCGCCGGAACCGGAGAAGGTGACGACGTCGATCCGCTGCCCGCTCGCGAGGGCCGCCCGGACCTGGGCCAGGATGTCCTCCGGCGGGAACCAGGAACCCCGCCGCACGGACGTCTTTCCGGCCGAGCCGAGCTGGCAATAGGTGCAGTCGAGGGTGCAGGTCTTGAAGGGGATGATGTCGACCCCCAGCGAGAAGCCGAGGCGTCTCGAAGCCACCGGGCCGTAGACGAACTTGTGGCCGGCCATCAGGCTTCGTCCTTGTAGATCTGGATGAACCGGCGCAGCGACCGGTCGTAGGTCCTCTCCACGGAGTCCGGGAAGAGGCAGGCGGGAAGCTCCCGGTTCCGCCAGTGATAGGCCAGGCAGTCGCAGCAGACGCCCTTGCGGCTGCACGGCTCGTAGCTGCAGTTGCAGCGGGCTTCGTTCTTGGCGCTCTTGCATTCGCTCATGAGGCTATTATAGAGGATGGCGCGCTTCCCTGGGAAGGGCGTTTCGTGTATCATGGCCCCCATCAAGGAGTTAGTGATGAAGCCCATGCCCCGATACACGGACCGCGAGGCCAAGGCCGGCCTCGAGGCGAAGCTGCCGCCGCTCGAGACCTTCCCCAACCAGTTCCCCGACTACGAGATCGTCGTGGATTTCCCCGAATTCACCTCGGTCTGCCCCAAGACGGGGCTGCCCGACTTCGGGCGGATCACGCTGAGCTACGTCCCCGTCGGGCGCGTCCTCGAGCTCAAATCGCTGAAGGAATATTATCTGGCCTACCGCAACCTGGGCATCTTCTACGAGAACGTCGTGAACCGCATCCTGGCGGACGTCGTCGCCGCCTGCCGTCCGGCGAGCGCCGTCGTCCGGGGCGAGTTCAATCCGCGCGGCGGGCTCAGCTCGGTCGTCGAGGCGCGCCACCCGCGGCCGCGCCGGCGGCAGCGGGCTTGAGGCCGTTCATCCTTTCCGGCGAGAGATCCGCTTGGCCGAATCCCTGACGCGTCCATCGGCGGCCGGCCCGCGCATGGGCGGGACCGACCTGCTGATGCTGATGACCGTCCTCATCTGGGCCGGGAACGTCTCGGTGGTCAAGATCGGCATTCGGACCATGTCCCCCCACGGCTTCAACGCCGTCCGGCTCAGCCTGGGCGCGCTGGCCTACCTCATCGCCCTGGCCTTGAGCCGGGAGAAGTTCAGGCTGGGGCGCAAGGGAGACGTCCTGAAAGCGGGCGGCCTGGGGCTTGCTGGGCATGACCGCCTATCAGCTTTTCTTCATCCAGGCCATCGCCCGGATGGACGCATCGGCGGTCTCGGTCGTCATGGGAACGAGCCCCCTCTTCATCGCCCTCCTGGCCACCGCGGTCGGGAAGGAGCGGATCTCGCCGGCCGGCTGGGCCGGCATCGCCATCTCCGCGGCCGGCATCCTTCTCGTCGTCTCCGGAGAGAACGGAGGCATCGTCCTCAGCTGGGAGGCCATGGGCGGGGCCGTTCTGATCGTCCTGGCCAACATCTGCTGGGCCGGCTACACGGTTTTTTCGAAGCCGGTCCTCGAGCGGAATTCGGCCTTCCGGCTGTCGGCCGTGAGCACCATCCTCGGCACCCTGGCCTATCTGCCGTTCGCGGCGCGGGACGTGGTCGCGATCGATTGGGCGGCGATCGGCGCCGGGGACTGGGCGGCCATCCTCTACTCCGGACTTCTGTCCATCTTCGTCGGCTTCGCCATCTGGTACAAGTCCGTGCGCGCGGTCGGGAGCGCCAAGACGGGAGTCTACAGCAACCTGACCCCGGTCCTGGCCGTCCTCATCGCCGCGGCGGTGCTCGGCGACCGGTTGACCGTGCTGCAGGCCGTCGGCGCCGCGATCACTCTCTCGGGCGTCTACCTGACGCGATCCGGCTACCGGTTCTTCGAGAAGAAGGCTCAGCGCAACCCGTAGACCTTGTGGAGCTGGACGGAGAGCCGGATCCCGCCGAGCCCCGACCGGCAGGCCCCTTCGAGGATCCTCATCGCTTTCTTCCGGCTCCAATCGGAGTTCGACTGGGGCTGGAGCAGGATCGGTGTGGTTGCGGGGAACGCCGTCCGGACCGCCCGGACGGCGTCGAGCGTGAGCGTGCGGCAGACGACCAGTTTGACCTCCCGGGCCCGCTTGACGAACCCGGGGTGGACGTCGTAATCCGGCGGCTTGGGCGAGACCGTGATCCAGTCGGCCCGCGGCTCGGGCGGGAAGGTCCCGTTGGTCTCGATCTGGACCAGGAAGCCCTCCTCGTGGAGGGCGTCGACGAGCGGCCGGACGTTCTGGGCCAGGGGCTCGCCCCCGGTCAGGCAGACCCAGGCCGCCGGCAGGCCGCGCTGGAGCCTCGCGACCTCGTCGACGATCCTCGCGACGGGCAGCTCGCGCCCGCCCCGCCACGCCTTCCTGGTGTCGCAGAAGCCGCAGCGGAGGTTGCAGCCGGCGAGGCGGACGAAGACGGTCGGCTCGCCCTGGCGCAGGCCTTCGCCCTGGACCGAGGCGAAGATCTCAGTCGTCTTCAGCGTAGGTGGCCGAGGCATCGTCGGATTCCCAGACCGTCACCGATTCGACCGGGTACTTCTTCTTGAGCTCGCCGTGGAGGTGGCGGGCGATGTTCTCCGCGGAGGGATTGAACGGGAAGGCCTCGTTGAGCAGGGTGTGGTCGGGCAGGAGCGCGGCCAGGATCTTCTTGATCTCGGTGAAGTCGAAGCCGATGCCCGCGGCGTCGAGCTCGCGGGCCCGGACGGCGACCTCGACCTGGAAGGTGTGGCCGTGGACCTTCTCGCACTTCCCCTTGTATTCCTTGAGATAGTGGGCGGCCGAGAACTTGTCCCGGACCTTGAGCGTCCAACTCATCTTCGACCTCTCTTTCGCAGACGGGCGAGGAGCGGGTCCTCGCGGCCGACGGCCTTCCAGGCCTCGGCCCGGAAGCGGCACGACGTGCACGCGCCGCAGGGGCGCTCGGCGCCCGCGTAACAGGAGACCGCATGGGCGTAGTCGGCGCCGAGGGACAAGCCCAGGCGGATGATGCCGGCCTTGTCCAGGCCGATGAGCGGCGCGACGATCCGGGGCGCCGGGCCGCCGAAGGCCGCTTTCGTGCCGGCGCGGACGGCCTTCTCCATGGCCTTGACGAAGGCCCGCGTCGTATCGGGGTAATCGGGGGAGTCGGCGACGTGGAAGCCGCAGACGAGGTCGCGAACGCCGCGGGCCTCGGCCCAGGCGGCGGCGACGGCCAGGAAGATCCCGTTGCGGAACGGGACGTAGGTCGCCGGCGGTCCGGCCGGCGTCGACGCCCGGCGGCGGAGCGGGGCGCGGGGCAGGACGATCGCGGCGTCGGTCAGGGCGGATCCTCCGACCGGCCGCAGGTCGACCTTCAGGACGGCGTGCGGGACGCCCAGGCGCCGGGCGGCCTTGCGGGCGAGCGCGATCTCGACCCGGTGCCGTTGCCCGTAATCGAAGGTCAGCGCGTGGACCCGGTCGTAGCGCCGCAGGGCCCAGGCGAGCGCCGTCGTCGAATCGAGCCCGCCTGAGAACAGGACGACGCAGGATGTCACAATGATTCTCTTCCGAGATGGATAATAGATGACGCCACCGGGAATATCAAGGTGATCCCCTGAAGGCTGCGGAAATAGGGGCCGAGGGGAGATCGTCCCCAGAGGCCCCTCCGCAGCCGGCGGTCTACCGGTTCAGCGTTTGACACCTCGGGGCCCGCTGGGTTATCTTGGACTTCCGAAAATGAGCGAAAAGTCCATCGTGGAAGGCATCGGCGACGTCGTCCGCACTTACGAACTCATGGACCGCGTCCGGACGCGGCAGGACCTCGTCATCCGCGACGACCAGTTCGACTACGCCGCCCTGCTCGACACCGCCGGCTACGCCGGGAGGCGGCGCATCCCCCTGAGCCTCCTCGACACGGGCCGGTTCGCCCTGACGGAGATCGAGGCGCTGGCCAAAAAGGGCTGCCGCATCCTGACCTCGGACGAGGCCCGGCCCCGGGCCGAGGAGTGGGAGATCCTGGTCGAGGCCTGCCGGACGGGCGGGACCCGGCTGGCCGCATTCTGGAACGGCCCGCTTCCCGGGCCCGAAGCCGGGGCGGGGCTCTCCGCCCAGGCTCTCGAAGACCTCCTCGGCGAGGGGCTGGATCTCCACGTCTCCGACCGGACCCACGCCCGCGATGCGGGCGACCTCGCCCGTCTCGCCGCCGCGGCGAAGAAGGGGAGAGGCTATTTCGTCGTCTACCATTCCGGCCCGCTCGTCGCCGAGCTCGCCGGACCGGCCGCCCACCGGGCCTGGATCCACTTTTCGGACCGGGATGCGGCGGAAGAGGGCTGGGCCGGGCGGGCCGTCGCGATCGCCCGGGCGGCCTCGTCGGCCGGCTCGAGGGCCGTGGTCCACGTCGAACGCGGTCTCGAGCTCGAGGTCCTCGCGGATCTCTGGGACGCCGGCGCCGCGCTCATCTTCCTGACGCCGCCGAGCGACGACCGCTCTCTCCTGCGTTCCGATCGAGGCCAAGGCCCGGCGGCGCAAGATCCCGGCCCGCGCCTTCTACCTGTCCACGGCCTTCCTGCCCTGAATCTGATCCCGGCCGGGTTGAAAAATAACTTCGTTCCGCTACAATACGCCTCTTATGGAAGCGCATAACCTCGGCCAGACCCTGTCGCTGTGGACGGTCGTCCCGTTCCTGGGACTGCTGCTGTCCATCGCCTTCCTGCCGCTCAAGGCCCCGCATTTCTGGGAGAGCCACAAGAACAAGGGCCTCGTCGCCTTCCTGTGGTCGCTGCCGATCGCGGTCTACTTCCTGTTCAACGCCCCGCACGAGCTCGTCCTGTCGATGAAGGACTACGCCTCGTTCCTCATCCTGCTCACGGCCCTGTTCATCATCTCCGGGGGCATCGTCCTCAAGGGCGACCTCAAGGCGACGCCCGAGGTCAACTCGCTCTTCCTGCTCGTCGGCGCCGTCCTGGCCAACTTCATCGGCACGACGGGCGCCAGCATGCTCCTCATCCGGCCGCTCCTGAAGACGAACTCCGAGCGCAAGCACACGCTCCACATCCCCATCTTCTTCATCTTCGTCGTCTCCAACATCGGGGGGCTGCTGACGCCGCTCGGCGACCCGCCGCTGTTCATGGGCTTCATCAAGGGCGTGCCCTTCTTCTGGACCCTGCGCCTCCTGCCTCTGTGGGCGCTCATGGTCGGCGGCGTCATCGCCGTCTTCTACGTCCTCGACGGCATCCGGTACCGCAAGGAGGAGTGCCGGGACCTCATCCGCGACCGGCAGCGGGTCGTTCCCCTGCACATGACCGGGTCGATCAACTTCCTCTGGCTCGCCGGGGTCGTCGCGGGCATCTTCCTGCCCTTCCCCCGCCGCGAGGGCGCGCTCGTCCTCATGGCAATCCTGTCCCTTCTCACGACTAAACGGGAGTGCCGTACCGACAACAGGTTCACGTACAACCCGATCATCGAGGTGGCGGTCCTCTTCGCCGGGATCTTCGTCACCATGGTCCCGGCCCTGCTCATCCTGAGCGCCCGGGCCGCGCAGCTCGGGATCTCCAGGCCGTGGCAGTTCTTCTGGATGACCGGGTCCCTGTCCTCCTTCCTCGACAACACGCCGACCTACCTGGCCTTCTTCTCGATGGCCCAGGGCCTCGGCCTCAACGGCGAGGTGCTGGGCATCCCGACCATCCTGCTCATGGCCATCAGCGCGGGCGCCGTCTTCATGGGCGCGAACTCCTACATCGGCAACGGCCCGAACTTCATGGTCAAGGTCATCGCCGAGGAACACAAGCTCAAGATGCCCTCGTTCTTCGGCTACATGGGCTACTCGATCGTGGTGCTCGTCCCGCTCTATCTCGTCGTCACGCTCCTCTTTTTCAGGTAAAGACCGACCGGGACCCCGCCATGAACTCACCGTTCGTCTCCCCTCCGGACATGTGCGCCGTCGCCGGCCCCGCGACGCGCCGCGGGCGTGCGCGGGTCCAAGCAGGGGGCCGCGAAACGACGCTACTAATGGTGCCCGCTGAACGCGGCTCTACAAAAAAAAGCGGTCGAAACCCATAAAATACTTGACAATCGGTTAGAATGGTCTATAAATGAAAATGAAAAAAGATGAACGCGATGCGCGCTGAACGCGTAAGAAAGAGTTGAAAGAAGGAACGAGAGATGAAGATCGCTTTGGTCTATAGCTCGAAAGCGGGAATGGAAGCGACGCTCGGCGTCCGCCCCGACGAGCAGAAGAGCGAGGAGGAAGAACCTCCACTTCCGAACGACATGCTCGCCGAGTGCGACTCGGACGAGACGATCGCCGCGGTCGGGCATGCCCTCCAGGAAAAACACCAGGTCGTCTTCGTCGAGTCCGACGACAAGGCGTACGGACGCCTGAAGCGGCAGCGCCCCCAGCTCGTCTTCAACATCGCCGAGCGCGTCATCGGCCCCAACCGCGAATCCCACATCCCGACGGTCTGCGAGATGCTGGACATCCCCTACACGGGGTCCGATCCGCTGACGCTCGGCATCTGCCTCGACAAGTCCCGGGCCAAGGAGATCCTGTCCTACCACAGGATCCCGAACCCGGCCTTCTGGATCGTCGAGTCGGCCGCGGCCATCCCGGCCGGCGTCCGCCTGCCGGCCATCGTCAAGCCGCTGACCGAGGGCTCGAGCAAGGGCATCAAGAACAATTCCCTCGTCCACAGCCTGGGCGAGCTCTACGAGCGCGTCGACGAGGTCGTCGGGACCTACAAGCAGCCGGTCATCGTCGAGCGGTTCCTCGGCGGCCGCGAGTTCACCGTCGGCGTCCTGGGCAACGCGCCGGGCTACGAAGTGCTGCCCATCGTCGAGATCGACCACGGCCAGCTTCCGGCCGGGGCGGCCCCGATCTACTCCTACGAAGCGAAGTGGCTCTGGGACACCCGGGAGAAGCCCCTCGACATCTTCAAGTGCCCGGCGCCCATCCCCGCGGTGCTCGCGGCCAAGATCGAGAACATCGTCGTCCGGACGTGCCACGTGCTGCGCATCCGGGACTGGGCCCGGATCGACGTCCGGCTCGACGACAAGGGCGAACCCAACATCCTCGAGGTCAATCCTCTGCCGGGCATCCTGCCCAACCCCGAGGACAACTCCTGCCTGCCCAAGGCGGCCCGGACCGCCGGCTATTCCTATTCGGACCTGATCCACAGGGTGGTCGAAGAGGCCTCCAAGCGTTACGGCCTCCGTCCGACGCGCATCCGGCCCGCGGCGAGCGAGCGGCCGGCGGTCCTCGCGGATCGTGCATGACCCCTTCCCCCCACATCGCCATCGTCTACAACGCCTACGAACCGAGACCGACGGCGACGGGCGAACGTCTGTCCGAGGAGTCCGTGGCCGAGATGGCCAGGCAGGCCCAGGAGGCGGTCCAGAGCCTCGGCATCGCGACGACGCTCGTCCCGCTCCAGAGGAGCCTGCTCAATTTCCTGGGGCGGGTCCGGGAGCTCAACCCCGACGGCCTGGTCAACCTGTGCGAGGGCTACTACGGCCGGCCGCAGTGGGAATCCAACGTCGCCGGCATCTTCGAGCTCCTCGGCATCTCGTTCACGGGCAGCGCGGCCAAGACCCTGGCTTTCTGCCAGGACAAGTTCAAGGCCAAGGCCGTGCTCCGGGCGGCCGGGCTGCCGACGGCGCCGGCCCAGCTCATGCTGACGGGGGAGGAGCCCCTCGAGCTGAAGTTCCCGCTCATCGTCAAGCCCAACGCCGAGGACGCCAGCCTGGGCGTCTACCCCGAGTCCGTCGTCCGGGACGAGGAGTCCCTGCGGCGGCAGGTCCGGCGCTGCCTCGACAATTACAAGCAGCCGGTCCTCGTCGAGGCGTTCATCGACGGCCGGGAGTTCAACGTCTCGGTCATGGAGAACGGAGCGGTGACGCCCCTGCCCGTGTCCGAGATCGACTTCTCGGCCATGCCCAAGGACACGCCCCGCATCCTCGGCTACGACGCCAAGTGGTTCGAGGACCATCCGTTCTACCAGAAGACCCCGCCGGTCTGCCCGGCCCCGATCGACGACGAGACGCGCGAGCGGCTCCAGGGCCTGGCCGCGGCGGCCTTCCGGACCATGGGCTGCCGGGACTACGCCCGGGTGGACTTCCGGATGGACGCGAAGGGCCGGCCGTTCATCCTCGAGGTCAATCCGAACCCCGACATCAGCAACAACGCCGGATTCGCCCGGGCGCTCGCCGCGGCCGGGATCGGCTACGCCGCGTTCTGGGGCGTCATGATCGACAACGCTCTGAAGAGAAGGATCGCCAATGATCCGACCGATGGCAGCGCGAGATAAGGCCGCCGTGCTCGGCCTCGTCCGGGCCACGGGTTTCTTCACGGAGCCCGAGGTCGGCGTCGCCGAGGAGCTCATGGACGTCTACCTGGGCCAGCCCGGCCAGAAGGACTACGACGTCGTCGTCGTCGAGAACGAGGCGGGCGGGATCGCCGGCTACATGACCTGGGGCCCGACGCCCCTGGCCGAAGGCGCCTACGACCTCTACTGGATGGCCGTCGCGCCGTCCGAGCAGGGGAAGGGCCGGGGCAAGGAGCTCGTCCGCTGGCTCGAGGACGAGGTCAGGAAGCGCGACGGGCGCATGATCGTCATCGAGACCTCGTCCCAGCCGAAGTACCACGGCACGAGACGGTTCTACATCGACTTGGAATATAAGGAAGTCGCGAGGATCCCGGATTTCTACCGGGCCGGCGACGATCGCGTCATCTACGCGAAGTATTTTGGTTAGGAGTCAGGGAGATGGACGACTGGCAACGCTTGCTCAAGGGCGCCCTCAGGAAACCCGAGGAGATCGCCCAAAAATTCGGTCTTGACGTCGAGGAGGTCCGCCGGATCGCCAAGGTGTTCAAGATCCAGATCACGCCGTACTATGCCGGCCTGATCAAGGAGCGCGGGGATGCCATGTGGCGCCAGATGGTGCCCGATCCGGCCGAGCTGCGGGCGGACACGGGCGTCGCCGACCCGCTCGAGGAGGACCACGACTCCCCGGTGCCGAGCATCGTCCACCGCTATCCGGACCGCTGCCTGTTCCTCGTCTCGCACAGCTGCGCCTCGTACTGCCGCTTCTGCACGCGGAAGAGGAAGGTCGGCGACCCGTCGAAGATCCACCCCCGCTACATCGAGGACGGCCTGGCCTACATCCGGAGCCACGAGGAGATCCGGGACGTCGTCATCTCGGGCGGCGACCCGCTGATGCTCAGCGACCGCCGGCTCGAGGCCATCGTCAAGGGCGTCCGGGCCATCCCGCACGTCGAGATCATCCGCATCGGCACGCGCGTGCCGTGCGTCCTGCCGCAGCGGGTCACCGAGAAGCTCGTGGCCATGCTCAAGAAGTACCACCCGCTCTACGTCAACGTCCACTTCAACCACCCCGACGAGATCACGCCGGAGTCGACGCGGGCGCTCGGCCTTCTGGCCGACGCCGGCATTCCGCTCGGCAACCAGACGGTGCTCCTCAAGGGCGTCAACGACGACCCGCAGGTCATGCGGCGGCTCATGCAGAAGCTGCTGGCGGCCCGGGTCCGGCCCTACTACATCTACCAGGCGGACTACGTCTCGGGGACGGATCACCTGAGGACGACCGTCGAGAAGGGCCTCGAGATCATGGAGAACCTGCGCGGCTGGACGTCCGGCCTGGCCGTGCCGTACTACTGCATCGACGCGCCCGGAGGCGGCGGCAAGATCCCGGTCCTGCCGAAGTACCTGCAGTCGATCACCGACGAGCAGGTCGTGCTCCGCAACTACGCCGGGGAGCTGTTCGTCTACCCGCAGGTCAAGACCAAGCCGAAGCGCAAGCCGCGCCCGGCCGTCGCCCCCTGCTACAGCTTCGACGGCGCCCCCCCCATGCCTTAAGAAGGACCGGTCAAACGCTACTTTTCCCCTGGTTTGCGAAGACCTGGTTCTCTTCGTTCGCAGCGGCTCTGAAGCTCTCTGATCTCCATCGACCGTTCGGGGCAGCGTCTCGTTATAGGTCAACTTCTTTTTCGATGCGCCGGCATATGTCGCTGGATACGCCGGACCCGCTGATACCGAAGAAGGCGCTGATCGCGCTCGAGCGTATGATCGGTCAGAGTAGTGGCTGATATAAATGGCGACGTTTGCGCGCATGCCGGCTTCTGCGCCCCCAGTGCCGCCTCCGTTTCCTTGAGCGTATCCGGCGCAGATCCGGTCTGATTCAGGGGCTCCGCTCAAGGGCATGGCCTGGATCTGGGTCTGCGTTCCCGATCTTCCCGTCAAACGCCTTACGTATCGAGTTCGACGAAATCCGGGATTCCCGAGATGCCGCTCGCATCGGCTGGACTTGAATGGATTTGCATTCCCCTCAATAGCCGGTCCCGCACGTGCGCCGCATAAGCGCGCCCTGTGACAGCTCGCCAGGTCGGGCCCGAATAGAGCGGAGGATAAGCCTGGTCTCCGTCCATGGATATGGAGGACGAAGCCCGACGTAATCACAGTAATTGGACCATTCGTATTCTTCTGGGGAGTCGGACGAGGCCGGCGCGGACAGGATTCAGGTGGATATAGGGAGCAGCTTCCAGCGCATACGCCTTGGCCTGCGACGACGATGGCCTGGAAGCGGCCTTGGAAAGGATGCCCGCACTGTCCGTGCTTGAGATTGAGATAGATCGAGGAGTGCGTAGATTGATAAAATGCATGATCCTGGAAAGATCGACCTGCGGCGTTTCCAGGAAGAGATGGTAATGGTTGTCCATGAGGCAATACACATGGATGATGACTTTGAATCTTTCATGGGCATCTCGCAGACAGCTTCAGGAAATAAATAGCGGTCCTCGTCGGAGAGGAATATCGGCTGTTTCTGTTGCCGCGCGAAGTTACGTGGTAGAACGCGCCGGGATAATTCGATGCGAATGACGGGCATCTGGCCATGGGAGAGGATCTCATGATCCCTTTCTTCCTAAGGACGTTCCAGGATCCGGTTCCTTCTCAGGCGAGCGAAAAAGAGGGACCAGGTCTTCGCACCACCAGGAGAAAACTAGGTTTGAAGACCCCTTCTTTTCTTAGTTTGACCCCTGGCGAGGTAAGTGCTGAGGCCGGGGGATCTCACCAGCGCCAGCGCTTCATCGCGGTCGAGGCCGTGCCCCAGCCGCAGCGACTCGAGGATGCGGATGATCGAGAACGCGACCTCCGCCGTCTGCCCCGCCGCCGCCGGCTTGTCCCTGAGGTAGGCGATGGCGTCGTAGAGGACCGCGTTGGCCTCGCCGTAGGAAACCGGCTCTCTCCGGCCGTTCGCCTTGACCCACTCGGCCGTGCCGAGGACGTCGTTCACGTGGGACTGGATGAGGAACGTGGCCCGCCCGATGAGCTTGAGATTGCTGGGGCTGACGTTGGTCATCGTGTTCCCGACGACCTTGCCGAGCTTGGCCATGACCGCCGTCGAATGGGCGTTGAGCAGCATCTTGGCGGCCATCTGCTGCCGGATGCCGAACGCGTCGCCCGCCGCCCGGACGTACACCGGGACCACGACGAGCCGCCCGGGCATGCCCTTCCAGCCGCGCCGGACGCGCTCGTCCAACCCGGGGAAGTCCTTCCGCCCGCGGTCCGTGACGATCACGACGGCCGCGTCCGCCCCTCCCTCGCCGGCCCGCCTCAGGACGCTCCCGAACGACGAATCCGCCCGCTCGAACTCCCTCTCCTCGGGCGTCAGCGCGACGAGCACGGCGACGTCGCCCTTCTTCGGCCCCCGCCCCTCCGTGTTGGCCTTCGACAGCGAGAAGTCGTAGAGCGCGGCCTGCTCGTCGCCGGCCTTCTTCAGGCTCTCGAGCGCCGCCCGCCTCAGGTAGGGGTCCTCGACCTCCGTCTCGAACGGCCGCCGGTACATCTCCGCCGCCAGGCCCCGGAAGGGCCGCCCCAGGAACGCCTGCCACGCCTCGCCCGGCGCGCCGGCCTTCGTCCAGACCTGGATCCAGCACTTCCGCGCCGGCTCGTTGACCGTGTCGAGCGGGAACAGCCGGAAGGTCGGGCTCCGCTCGGTGCTGTCGATGAAGACGGTGATCAGCCCTTTCTCGGCGTAATACGTGGAGAACCGCCCCCCCGCGTAGGCCGCCGCCTCGATGTCCGTGAGCGCCGCGAGCTCCGGCAGGGCCGCCCTGACGCCGTCGAGCGCCTCTCCGAACCGCCTCAGCTTCGCCGCGACTCCCGTCCCCTCCGCCGTTCCTCCTCCCGCACCTCCCGCGAACCCCAGCCGGGCCATGTCCTTCCGGCCGAGCGTCTTCCCCAACACCCTCTCCACGGCCGTCTCCACGATCGCGGCCACGACGTACGTCTCGATCGTCGTCGCCTGCATCCGCGTCGATCCCGGTGATCGACTGCGGGCCCGTCGTCAGGTTGATCTTGGTGATGCCCGGCTCGGTGATGACCCGCCGGCTCCGCTCGAACGGCAGCAGCCGCTCGTCCGGATTGTTGTAGACGAAGTAGAGGTGCTCGCGGCTCGTCCCCGGATCGTAGACGCCCCCGCTCTCACCCCCACTCTTCCACTGGTCCAGCGCCGCCAGCACCGTGCCGATGACCGACGACGTCTCGCCGCCCTCGGTGACGCAGATGACGACGTCGCCCTTCTCGATCCCGCGGTCCTCGAGCTGCAGCCGGCCGATGAGCTGCAGGTCCTCGAAGCCCTCGAGCGAGCTGATCAGGGCCCGGTCGGCCCCGGTCATCTCGCCGACGAGCGCGTCCTCGATCCCCGCGCCGACCCGCCCCTCCACCTTCGCCCAGATCCTCCGGTCCGCCTTGACCTTGCGCCAGAACGGCCGCCAGAACGTGCTCTCCATCTGCTTGGCCAGCCGTCCGGTCGCCCCGCACCCGTAGACGTAGATCTTCCGCCCGCCCCGGATGGCGCTCTCGACCGCCCGCGCCGCCTGTTCGAGCGCCTCCGGCGCCGCCGCGAGCTCCTCCATCTTCACCCGGATGTCCTCGTCGACCGACGACAGCATCTTCAGGCCGGCCAGCGTGTCCTCCCGGATCCTCTCCCCGAGGGGCCAGGTCTTCGGGTGGCGCTGCTCCGTGAGCAGGGTGTGGAGCTGGAACTGTGTCTTCGTCCGGACGTAGTCGACCGATTCGGCCGACGGTTCGATGCCCATGAGCTTGAGCAGTCCGCCCCCGGCTTCGGCCTCCTGCCTCGCTTGCGCCGCCGCCGGCTCCTGCGCGCCGCCCGCGGCCAGCGCCACGAGCATCAAAACCGTGACGACCGCTATCGCCCCGCGCCTCATTTATCCTTCCCGTACTGGTGTTCGTCGTCGAGGATGTCGTGTTCCTTCCAGTCGCGGCTCCATTCCTCGATGCGGAAGGTCATGATGCCGCCGTCGGCCGTCGAACAGACGACGCGGTCGAGCCCGCAGTTGATCAGCATCTTCTTGCAGATGTAGCAGGGGAAGGCGCTGATCGGCGTGTCGCCGCCCGGCGCGCTGCCGTAGATGTACATGTCCCCGCCGAGCAGGCTGACCCCGGCCCTCGCGGCGTTGATGATGGCGTTCTGTTCGGCGTGGACGCTCCGGCAGAGCTCGTAGCGCTGCCCGTGGGGGATGCCCAGCCTGTCCCGCAGGCAGAAGCCGTGCTCCAGGCTGTCCCGGGTCTTGCGCGGCGCGCCCACGTAGCCCGTCGAGATGATCTGGTCGTCCCGCACGATGATGGCCCCGATCTCGCGCCGGAAACACGTGCTCCGCCGCGAGACCTCCTTGGCGATGTCCAGGTAGTACAGGTCCTTGGATTTCCTCGGCGGCGTCATGTCGCGACCTCCTCGAGCTTGCGGTGGAATTCCGGGATGGTGCCGTCGTTCGTGACGAGCCGGTCGGCCGCGGCCATGCACGCCTCGAGCTGCTGTTCCTTCGCCCCTCCCGCCCGCTCCTCGTCCTCCTTCTTCCGGAAGGCCTCGAGGTCCGCGGCCGATTCGTCCCGGCCCCGGGCCGCGACCCGGGCGAAGCGCACCTCGACCGGGGCGTCGATGGCCAGCAGCACGAACCCGTCCTGCCGCCTCAGGTAGTCGATCTCGGCCGTGTTGCGGATGCTGTCGATGACGGCCCGTTCGCCCGGCCCCACCTTGGCCATCGTCCGCCGGGCCAGGACGTCGGGGCCGAAGTCCTCCCGCAGCGCGTTCCCCGTCCGGATGAGGCCGTCCCGGTTCTCGGGCTCGCCCCGCTCCCGGAGCTCGTCGCGGATGACGTCGGAGAGCGAGAAATAGGCGTAGCCCCTGGCGACGAAGAACGCCGCGGCCTCGCCCTTGCCGGCCCCGTTCGTTCCCGTCAGGCCGATCAGCCGCGGCGGCGTCTTCATTTCTTCAGGATCCTCGGCAGGGCCCGGACGTAGTTCCAGAGCGGCGCCGTGGCCGCGATCCGGCGCCACTGCTTCCGCAGTCCCAGGGCGGCCTTGAAGCGGGCGCCCGGGCCGGCGCCGTGGAAGAGCGCGATCGCCTTCTCCATCACGCCCTGAAGGTTCCTGTCGTAGGGATACCACCACGTCTGGCGACTTCTTGCGGAAGAAGTCCATGCCGACGTACTTGATGTCGACGAGCTCGAGCAGTCCGTAGGGACCGTGGGACCGGCCCATGCCGGTCTGCTTGATGCCGCCCCAGATCGCGCGCGGTTCGACGAACGAGTACATGTGGTCGTTGATGGTGACCGACCCGGCCTCCAGCCGCTCGGCGAACCAGGCCGCCCGCTTCCGGTCCTGCGTCCAGACCGACGCCGTCAGGCCGTAGATGCTGTCGTTGGCCAGGGCCACGGCCTGCTCGTCGCCGTCGAAGGCCATGATCGGGAGCGTCGGTCCGAAGGTCTCCTCGGTCATGCACAGCATGGTGTGATCGACCCCGGTGAGGACCGTCGGTTGGATGAAATGCCCCGGCCTGCCCCGGGACCCGTCCGCCTCCGAGCGGCACTCCGGCGCCCTTGGCCCTGGCGTCGGCGATGTGCTCCTCGACGACCTTGAGCTGCCCGGCCGTGGCCATCGGGCCCATGCCGACGCCCTCGTCCAGCGGATCGCCGACCCGGACCTCCCCGGCCAGCTCGAGGACCCGGGCCGTGAACGCCTCGGCGATCCTCCGCTCGACGTAGACCCGCTCGACCGACCCGCAGCTCTGGCCGCAGTTCATGAAGGCCGCCCACACGGCCCCGCGCGCCGCCCGCTCGATGTCGGCGTCCTCGAGGACGATCATCGGGTCCTTGCCGCCGAGCTCGAGGGTCAGGTTGGTCAGGTTCCGGCTGCAGAGCTCCATGATGTGCTTGCCGATGCCGACGCTGCCGGTGAACATGACCGTCTGGATGTCGCGGTCGACGATCATGGCCTCGGCCAGGGGCGTCTTGCAGACGACGACGTTGAGGACGCCCGGCGGCAGCCCGGCCTCGAGGAAGACCTCGCCGATGAGCAGGGCCGTGAACGGCGTCGACGTCGACGGCCTCAGGACGACCGTGTTCCCCGCCGTCAGGGCGCTGAGGGTATCGGAGAAGGGGATGAGGAAGGGGAAGTTCCAGGGCGAGATGATGAGGGTCGGGCCGAGCGGGTGGAAGTGGAATTCGCCCGACTTGTTGAGGAACAACGGGGTGTGGTGGCCGGCCCGCTTCGGCCGGAGCAGCCGCCCCTGGTTGTGCCCGTAATAATTGATGGACTGGAGGGCCCCGAAGACCTCGACGGCCAGGGATTCGGGATAGGGGGAGCCTTTCTCCAGGGCGATGAGCCGCCCGGCTTCGGCCGCCCGCCGGGCCAGGATGTTCTCGGCCCGCCTGAAGATGTCGCGCTTCGCCCGGGGATCGAGCGAGCGCCAGGCCGGGTAGGCCGCCTTGGCCGCCGCGATGGCCCGTTCGCAGAGCTCCCGGGAGGCCAGGCTGACCTCGCCGAGCGGGCTCGAGGGTGGCCGGGTTCTCGGAGACGAGCTTCTCGGGCGTCTCGACGCGTTCGTTGGAGATGATGAGACGGCCGTCCATGCCCGGCACTCTTCCTTTCCCTTTATCCCGCCCGTTCGGCTTCTTCCGCCCTCCGGGCCTTCTCCTTGCCCCGGCCGACGACCAGCGCGATGAGGATGCTCAAGCCGTAGAGGATGAGCATCGGCATCGCCACGATGCTCTGCGTGACGATGTCCGGGGTGGGCGTGATCACGGCGGCCAGGACGAAGACGGCGAGGACGGCGTACTTGAAGTTGCGGATCATCCATTTGGCCGTGACGAGGCCCATCTTGGCCAGGAAGAAGATGAGGGTCGGCATCTCGAAGACCAGGGCGATGCCGAGCAGGACCTTCAGCGCGAAGCTGAAGTACTGGTCGACGGTGATGACCGCCTGGAAATCCTTGCCGAGGGCCAGGAAGAAGCGGCAGGCCCAGGGGAAGACGATGAAGTAGCCGAACAGGGCCCCGAGCGAGAAGAAGAAGGTCGTCATCAGGACGAAGGGGACGGCGTATTTCTTCTCCTTCCGGTAGAGCCCGGGCGCGATGAAGTACCAGAGCTGCAGGAAGACGAAGGGCGACATGAAGAACAGCGAAGCCAGGAACGCCACCTTCATGTAGAGCATGAAGGGCGAGGTCAGCGTGGTGAAGGCGAGCTTGGTCCCCTCGGGCAGGTACTGGGTCACCGGGCGGGCCAGGATCGCGTAGAGCTGCTTGGAGAAGATCCAGCCGGGGATGAAGCCGGCGAACAGGGCGACGGCCGAATAGAAGAGCCTCTTCCGGAGATCCTCCAGATGCTCGAGGAAGGTCATCTCGTCAGGTGACTTTCGGCCCTTCCCCAATCTCATGTCCTTCGATGTCCTTTTGGATTTCCTTCTTGATGTCCGTGACCCCGGACGTGAGGTCCTTCACGCTCGACTTGATGTCGTCGACCCCGGTCTGGATGTCCTTGCGGATGTCCTTGAGCTCCGAGGCCTCGATCTCCTCCTCGATGCGGCCCTTGATCTCGTCGGAGGTCTTCTTGAACTCCCGGAGGGCCTTGCCGACGGAGCGCCCGATCTCGGGGAGCTTCTTGGGGCCGAAGACGAGCAGAGCGATGACGAAGATGAGGACGAGTTCCGCCGGCCCGATGCTCCCGAACATATGAGTCTCGCGGCGGCCATTATAGCACGGCCCCCGCCAAAAGGGGACATGCCCCGCGGAGTCCGGACGCTTCCGGGCTCCTTTACTTAGGGGGCGGGCGGTGATAAAATTGAGCGGACGTGAGGTCTATGAAAAAAACCACCCTTTTCCTCATATGCGCGGCCGTTCTGCTCCTGCAGGTCCCGTCCTACGACGAGGACCTCTGGTCGGCCTCCCTGACCAAGGCCCGGACGATCGCCGGCGTCCTCGAGACGAGCTACTTCAAGCCCCTCGAGGAGGAAGAGCTGGCCGTCGCCGCGATCAAGGGCACCCTGGACACGCTCGACCCCCACTCCTATTTCCTCGACCCCTCGAGCTTCTCCCGGATGCGCGAGGACTACACGGGCAAATACTACGGCACGGGCATGCAGATCCAGAAGCAGGGCGAGGCCATCGTCGTCATCGCCCCGATCGAGGGCGGGCCGGCCCATCGCCTGGGCATCCTCCCCGGCGACATCATCTCCCACATCGACGGCGAGTCGACCGTGCCGATCTCGAGCTACGACGCCATGCAGAAGCTCCGCGGGACGGAGAAGGGCTCGAAGGTCACCGTCACCTTCGTCCGCGAGGGGGAGAAGCCGTTCGACCTGACCATCGCCCGCGAGGAGATCCCGCTCCTGAGCGTCCCCTACTCCTTCCTCCTCGACGGCGGCATCGGCTACATCTATATCCGGAACTTCGGCGACGAGACGCCGCGCGAGCTCGAGGACGCGCTGGCCAAGCTGACCGGCGAAGGGATGAAGAGCCTCATCCTCGACCTGCGCCTGAACACCGGCGGGGCCCTGGCCCCGTCCGTCGAGATCTCGGACCTCTTCCTGCCGCGAGGGTCGCTCATCGTCACCATGGACGGCCGCAACTCGAGCTACGACCGGGAGTTCCCGGCCTACCTGAACGACCAGTACGAGAAGCTGCCCCTCGTCATCCTCATCGACCAGGGCACGGCCAGCGCCTCCGAGATCGTCAGCGGGGCGGTCATGGACCACGACCGGGGCCTCATCGTCGGCGAGGATTCCTGGGGCAAGGGACTGGTCCAGACGGTCTTCCCGCTCGCCCCGGACATGGCCGTGGCCCTGACCGTGGCCAAGTACCTGACGCCGAGCGGGCGGTCCATCCAGCGGGACTACAGCCACCTCGACGACTACATGATGAGCAAGCGCGCCCCCGAGGACAGCCGCGAGGTCCGCTACACCGAGCACGGCCGCAAGGTCCTCGGCCAGGGCGGCATCACGCCCGACTACGCCGTCGATTCCCTGCTCAAGCCGTTCACCGGGCGCCTCCGCCTGAGCGGGGCTTTCTTCGCCTACGCCCGTCGCCTGGTCCAGCACCAGACCGACCTCGGGCGGAAGTTCGTCTTCCCCCAGGACCCGAAGGACCCCGGGGCCGCCGCGGCCGGCAAGATCCAGATCGGGACGACCTTCGTCGTCGACGACGAGGTCGTGGCCGATTTCCGCAAGTTCCTCTCGTCGCGCAAGACCGAGTACGACGAGAAGGCTTTCATCGACGCCGAAACGGAGATCCGCCGGGAGCTCGAGCGGGAGATCGCCGGCGCCGTCTGGGGCGTCGACGAGGGCGTCCGGGTGGCGCGCATGACCGACCCCATCGTCAGGAAGGCGATCGAGGTCATGCCCGAAGCGGCCAAGCTTCTCGAGAAATGAAGATCGCGCTCGCCTCCGACCACGCCGGCTACGCGCTCAAGACCGGGGTCGCCGACTACCTCCGCGGCCGCGGCCTGCCCTTCGAAGACCTCGGCTGCGACTCGGGCGAGTCGGTCGACTACGTCGACTACGGGGCCCGGGGCGCCCGCGCGGTCCTCTCCGGCGCCTGCGACCGGGCCATCCTCATCTGCGGCACCGGCCTGGGCATGGCCATCGTGGCCAATAAATTCAAGGGCATCCGGGCGACGCCCTGCTGGAACGAATACACGGCCGAGATGAGCCGCAAGCACAACGACGCGAACTGCCTGACCATGGGCGGCCGGACGCACACGCTCGAACAGGCGCTGGCCATCGTCCGGGTCTGGCTCGAGACCGACTTCGAGGACGGCCGCCACGGCCGGCGGGTCGGGATGGTCCGCGACCTCGAGGACGAGAACTTCAAATAAGGAACGGTGACATGCCTTCATTCGATGAAAAAGCCCGCGACCTGGCCGCCCGCGTCGAGCGGAACAGCGCCTGGCGCCAGCGGGACTGCTTCAACCTCATTCCCTCGGAGTCGACGCCGTCGCTCCTCGTCAAGATGTGCGAGATCGCCGATCCGGCCGGCCGCTACGCCGAGCACCGGACGATGAAAGGGGAGGAGGTCTACTTCTACCAGGGCACGGATTTCATCCGCGACGTCGAGGTCGAGGCCCAGCGGGAGATGGCGGCCTACTTCGGCTGCTCCGACATCGAGCTCAGGCCGGTCAGCGGCCAGATGGCCAACGAGGTCGTCTTCAAGGGCCTGGTCAAGTTCCTCAACCGCGGCCGGGCCGCAGGGCAGCTCTCGCGCCGGATCCGGCTCGTCTTCAACAACGAGCTCATCTACGGCGGGCACCTCAGCGCCCAGCCCATGGGCGCGCTCTTCAACTACATCGAGGAAGACCCGGCGACCGGAAAGGAACGGGTCGTCAACCTGCCCGTCCGCAAGGACAATCCCTACAAGCCCGACGCCGAGCGGCTGGGGCAGCTCCTCGAATCGCACCGGCCCGAGCTCATCGTCTTCGGCAAGAGCATGTTCCTCTACCGCGAGCCGGTCGCCTTCGTGGCCGACATCGTCAAGGACTGGAAGGACCGCCCGGTCCTGATGTTCGACATGGCCCACGTCCTCGGGCTCTACGGCGCCTTCCAGGCCCCCTTCGCCGAGGGCGCCGACATCGTCACCGGGAGCACCCACAAGACCTTCTTCGGGACCCAGCGCGGCGTCGTCGCCGGCAACATCGCCAAGGGCTCGCCGCTGCGGCCGCTCTGGCCCGAGATCAAGAGCCGGGCCTTCCCCGGTTCGACCAGCAACCACCATCTCGGGAGCCTCCTCGGCCTGCTCATGGCCGCCTACGAGATGAACGCGTTCAAGAAGGAGTTCCAGGACCAGGTCCGCGCCAACGCCCGGGCCCTGGCCAAGGCCCTGGCCGCCCACGGCATCCCCGTCGAGGGCGATCCGTCCGACGGCTACACCGAGACCCACCAGGTCATCATCCGGGTCAAGTCCTTCGGCCCCGGCATGGAGATCGCCCGGCGCCTCGAGACGAACAACGTCCTGACCAACTACCAGGCCCTGCCCGACGACGCCACCTTCCTCGAGTCGAGCGGCGTCCGCCTCGGCGTCCAGGAGATGACCCGGTTCGGCATGAAGGAGAAGGACTTCGACGAGCTGGCCGGCCTGATGAGCGACATCATCGTCCGCAACAAGCCGGCCGGGGCCGACGTGGCCCGCTACCGCAAGAACTTCCTGACGATGGGCTACACCCTGCCTCCGGCCGAGGCCCTGCCGCTGGCGGCCCGGGTCCTCGCGAGCGTCATCCCCGATCCCGGTTACGCGGCCCTCTTCGTCGACAACCTCCGCAAGGCCGCGGGGGCCTGAGCGTGAAGGTCCTCGTCGTCGGCTCGGGCGGAAGGGAACACGCGCTGGCCTGGAAGATCGCCCGCAGCCCCCGCGTCGAGAAGGTCTACTGCGCCCCGGGCAACGGCGGGACGCGGCTCGTCGCGGAGAACGTCCCGCTGGCCGACACGGACATCGCCGGGCTCCTCGACTTCGCCGGTCGCGAGAAGATCGGCCTGACGGTCGTCGGCCCCGAGGTCCCGCTGACCATGGGCATCGTCGACGAGTTCGAGAAGCGGGGCCTGCGCGTCTTCGGGCCGTCCAAGAAGGCGGCCGAGATCGAGGGCAGCAAGGTCTTCGCCAAGGAGTTCATGGCCCGGCACCGCATCCCCACCGGCCGGTTCAAGATCGCCGACAGCTTACGACCAGGCCAAGAAGATCCTGGCCTCGGGCGAGTTCGCGTTCCCCGTCGTCGTCAAGGCCGACGGCCTGGCGGCGGGCAAGGGGGTCGTCGTCTGCGCCACGCAGAAGAAGGCCGAGGACACGGCCGGCGAGATGCTCGTCCAGAAGAAGTTCGGGGCGGCCGGCCGCCGCGTCGTCATCGAGGAGTTCCTGCGCGGCCGCGAGGTCTCGTTCATCGTCGTCTCCGACGGCCTGCGGGTCCAACCCCTGGTCACGGCCATGGACCACAAGGCGGCCTACGACGGGGACAAGGGCCCGAACACGGGCGGCATGGGGGCCATCTCCCCGTCGCCGCTGATGACCGGGAAGCTCTTCGACGAGGTCATGTCCTCCGTGATCACCCCGGCCGTCACGCGGCTGCTCGAGGAGGGCCGGAAGTTCAAGGGCGTCCTCTACGCGGGCCTGATGATCACGGTGGACGGGCCGAAGGTCCTCGAGTTCAACGGCCGCTTCGGCGACCCGGAGACCCAGCCCCAGATGCTCCGGCTCGAGAGCGACCTGGTCGACCTGCTGGACGCGGCGGTCGACGAGAACGTCCTGGGGACCGAGGTCCGCTGGTCGGCCAAGCCCTCGGGCTGCGTCGTCCTGGCCTCGGGGGGCTACCCCGTCCACTACGAGAAAGGCAAGATCGTCTCCGGCCTGGCCGAGGCGGAGGCCCTTCCCGGCGTCACCGTCTTCCATGCCGGGACCAAGTTCGAGAACGGCGTCACGCACACGACCGGCGGCCGCGTCCTCGACGTCTGCGCGACCGACGAGACGCTGGCCGGGGCCATGGGCAGGATCTACGACGCCTGCGGCCGGATCTACTTCGAGGCCATGCATTTCCGCCGGGACATCGGCGCGGTCAAGGAGGACAGGACATGAAGGTCGCCATCTTTCTCGGCAGCGAGTCGGACTTCGGCACGATCGAAGAGGCCCTGAACGTCCTCAGGGAGTTCGGCGTCCCGTTCGGGCTCGAGGTGACCTCGGCCCACCGGTCGCCGGAGCGGACGCTCCGCCTGGTGAAATCGTCCGAGGCCGCGGGGACCGAGGTCTTCATCGCCGTCGCCGGGAAGGCCGCCCACCTGGCCGGCGTCGTCGCCGCGCACACGCTCAAGCCCGTCATCGGCGTCCCCGTCGAGAGCGATGCGCTGGCCGGCATGGACGCCCTCTTCTCGACCGTCCAGATGCCCAAGGGCATCCCGGTGGCCACGATGGCCCTGGGCAAGCACGGCGGCACCAACGCCGCCATCCTGGCCGTCGAGATCCTGGCCCTCAAGGACGAGGGGCTGCGGGCCAAGCTCGCCGCCCACCGGGCCGGAATGGCGGCCAAGGTCGAGGCCGCCTCCGTCAAGCTCAAAGAGAAGCTCTAGACCGGAGCGATGCCCTCCTTCGCCGTCCGGAACTTCGGCTGCCGCGTCAACCAGGCCGAGGCCTTCGCCTGGGCCGACGCTTTCCGGGCCCGCGGCCTGCGTCTCGACGGCGCGTGGGACCGGAGCGACGTCGTCCTGGTCAATTCCTGCACCCTGACCGGCCGGGCCGACCGCGACGTCCGCAAGTTCATCCGGACCGCGGCCCGCGTCAATCCCGCGGTCCGGATCGTCGTCACGGGCTGCCTGGCCGAAAGGGCCCCCGGCGAGATCGCGGCGATGCCCAACGTCGTCGCCGTCCTGCCGCAGAGCGCCAAGGAGGGGATCGCCGCGAGGCTCATCGAGATCGCGGGAGGGGAGAGTGCCCCGGGCGCGAGCGCAGGCGCGGACACGCTCGCCGGACCCGGAACGGACGCCGCGTTCCGCCGCCGGGCCTTCCTGAAGGTCCAGGACGGCTGCGACGATCGCTGTACGTTCTGCGTCATCCCCTCCGTCCGGGGGAAGAGCCGGAGCGTCGCGCCGGACCGCGTCGTCGCGGAAGCGAGAGACCTCTCCGGCCGCGGCTTCCGGGAGATCGTGCTGGCCGGGATCCACCTGTCCTCGTACGGAGAGGACCTCGAGCCCCGCACGACCCTTCTCGACCTGCTCCGGGAATTGGGGACCGCGGCGCCGGACGCCCGGTTCAGGCTGAGCTCCCTCGATCCCAGAAAGACCGGCGCGGAGCTCATCGCCCACATCGCCGCGAGCCCGACGATCTGTCCGCACTTCCACCTGTCGCTCCAGCACGCGTCGGCCCGGATCCTGCGGCTGATGGGCCGGGCCGCCGGAGCAGGGGAGTCCGCCGCTGTCCTGGCCGAGCTGCGGCGTCTCGCGCCGGATGCGGCCATCGGCGCGGACGTCATCGTCGGCTTCCCGGGCGAGACGGAGGCCGATTTCGCGGAGCTGAGAGATCTTCTCGACGCTTCCCCGCTGTCCTATTTCCACGTCTTCCCCTATTCGCCGCGCCGGGGGACGCCGGCCGCGCTCCGTCCCGCGCTTCCGGCCGGGATCGTCACGGAACGGGCGAAAGCGCTGCGCCGGCTTTCGGCCGGAAAGGACCTCCGTTTCCGGCGGCGCTTCACGGGCCGGACGCTCGACGGCGTGGTCATCGCCAGGCCGGAGCAGGGGGAAGCCGGGATCATGACAGGCAACGCCGTACAGGTGGCCGTCCCGGCCTGTCCCGCGGGCGAAGGCGAGCGCGTCCGCGTCGCGATCCGAAGGGTTTTGCCGCACAGAACGGAGGGCGAGGTCGTCACATGAAAAAGATCCACTTGTTGCCCGAGGACGTCGCCCAGAAGATCGCCGCGGGCGAGGTCGTCGAGAGGCCCGTTTCGGTCGTCAAGGAGCTCGTCGAGAACTCCCTCGACGCCGGGGCCTCGGAGATCCGCGTCGACCTCGTCGACGGCGGCAAGGCCCTGATCAAGGTCCGGGACGACGGCGCCGGCATGGACCGGGAGGACGCCGCGCTCTGTTTCCGCCGGCATTCGACGAGCAAGATCGCCCGGGAAGAGGACCTGGAGCACATCGCGACGCTCGGCTTCCGGGGCGAGGCCCTGGCCAGCATAGCGGCCGTGTCGCGGCTGACGCTCCGGACCTCGGACGGCTCAGCCGACCGCGGCACGATGATCGAGCGGGAGGGCGAACGCCTCGTCTCGGTCACCGACATCGCCTTTCCGCGCGGCACGAGCGTCGAGGTCCGGGACCTGTTCTTCAATCTGCCGGCGCGGCGGAAGTTCCTCCGCTCGGGCCAGTCCGAGCTCGGGCCCGTGACCAAGTACATCACCCAGGCCGCGCTCGCCTCGCCCGGCGTCCGCTTCACGCTCGTGCACGGGACGCGCGAGATCGTCGCCTGCCCGCCGGTCGCGACCCTCCGGGAACGGGTGTTCCAGATCTTCGGCCGGAAGATGGTCGACGGGTTGATGGACGTCGCCGCGGCGGACGGCGAGGCCCGATTGGAGGGGCTGGCCTCGCTGCCGCTGGCCGGGCGGCCCGACAAGACCGTCCAGTACTTCTTCGTCAACGGACGGCCGGTCAAGGACAGGATCCTCATGGCCGCCCTGAGCCAGGCCTATACCGGGATCCTGGAAAAAGGGCGGTCGCCGGAGGCCTTTCTCTTCCTGACCCTGCCTTTCTCCGAAGTCGACGTCAACGTCCATCCGGCCAAGTCCGAGGTCCGGTTCAGGGAAACCCAGATCGTCTTCCGGCTCGTCCTCCGGGCCGTCGGCGAGGGGGCGGCCCGCGGGCACACGATCAAGGAAGTCGTGCCCGTGGACGGCCGGCGGATCCCGTCGGTGGGGATCGCCGAAGGGCGCGGCGAATATTTGGCGCCCGGGCTCGGATTCGAGCCGGTTGGGGCGGACACCCTCGGGACCGGGCCGATAGGGGACAGGCCCCTCGAAGCTCGGGACGTCCCAGGAGGGCTGTACCGGGGGTTCGTGTCCCCGATCCGGGCTGACGGTGCTCCGGCCGCAGGTGCCGCTCAGGGACAGGCCGGCCCGGTCGTCCTCGGGCAATACGCGAACATGTACATCATCGTGGCCGCGGAGGACGGGCTGCTCGTCGTCGACCAGCACAACGCCCACGAGCGGGTCCTCTTCGACAAGTACCGGGAGATCGACCGGATGAAGGCCTGGCCGCGGAAAACGCTCCTCATCCCGCCCCTGCTCGAGCTGGCCCCGTCGGCGGCGGTCGCCCTGGAGGCCAACGCGGACCTGTTCGAGGATTTCGGCTTCCGGGTCGAGGCCATGGGCGGGCGTTCCTTCGCCCTCCGGGAATTCCCCGACCTCTTTAAAACGGAGGAGGCCGGCGACATCTTCCTGGGTCTGCTCGAGGAGGCGGCCGGGACCGCGGCCGAGGACCGGCGCGAGCGGATGCTGGCGACCATGGCCTGCAAGTCGGCCATCAAGGCCGGGGAGCCCCTGACGCGGGAGAAGATGGGCTACCTCGTCGCGGAGCTGTTCAAGACCTCCCAGCCGGCGCTCTGCCCCCACGGCCGGCCCATCGTCGTCCGGGTCGAGCGTTCGCTCATCGACAAGACCATCGGCCGCCATTAAAAGAAGGGACCTGGTCTTCAAACGCCTCCCTGGGTGAGACCTGGTTTTCGCGACTCTTCGGGTCTAAATCTGGCGCCTGCAGAAGACCTGGTCCCATCTTGCGACTGGTCCCTTCTTGCCTTCTCCCCATACCCACCCCCTCAAATTGACAGTCCAGGGGGCGGGTGTTAAGATTCCGTGGCTGAACGGAACGGGGAGTGGCGCAGCCCGGCTAGCGCGCCTGCCTTGGGAGCAGGAGGTCGGCGGTTCAAATCCGCTCTCCCCGATTCTCTTCCCGCGGCCTCGACGCGCCTGTAGCTCAGGTGGATAGAGCAGCTGCCTTCTAAGCAGCGGGTCGGGGGTTCGAGTCCCTCCAGGCGCGCTCTCTTATCTTCCGTATCCGGCCGGCAGTTATCAATGGCTTGTCAAAAGCGGCCAAGGTCGACAGTCCTATGCCGTAACGGCCTTCAGCCGGCGTCTTTCGTTGACATCCCTCCCCTTCGGCGATATCCTTTGGCCAACCGCGCGCAGGGTGATTGTGGAAGCCGTGATACCGAACTTTAGGCGACAAAAGGACAGATGACCCAAGCAGCGTTTCTCATCGTAAAGCGATTCCGCGCGCTTTATCGATCATATGAACGGCGAACGCCCCCTGGAATCCGGCTTTATTCGATTCCCCAGGAGGGCGTTGAACCCGACTCCGTTCCGAAACAGTATCGCGGCCTGGATCGCGAACCCGTTGTCGGGCTGCCTTTGGATTCGATGGCGCGGTGGCTTCGCGCCGATCGTGCGGTGATTCCGGTTTCCCTACGAGCACCGGCCTTGGCCATGGCCAGCCTGACCGGCGCGTCCGCGACCCAAGATTTCTTGCTGACATGTCTCGACGAAGCATGCAGTGTATATTTAACGCTCGGTGAACCTGAGGACTGGGAGATCATTTGGGCGCGACTGGATTGCGCCGGGATTCAGCCCCCACCTCAGGCGGTCAGCCTCGGCTTCGAGCCGACATGGTTCCCGGAAGGCCATTTCTCGGCCTTGTGCGATTGCATGTGCTTTCCGCGCTGGCATGGCACCGATGACGAGGGGATCCTATTTGCCGATCATCACGCCCGGTTGAACAGTCACGGGCTGTTCGATTCAAGTTGTGACGCAGCAGATTTTCTCAGTTTCTATGCTTCGCTCGATTGGACGGAAAACGGCGAGTACTCCATCGTTGAGGTGCACGCCCTCTCCGACGCCTTCTACGAGCAGCTGCGAAGCCCGGTGCGCTATGAGGTGCAGGGCGGCTCGATGGGACAGGAACCTGTCCCATCCCTATTGAAGGGAATGACGTGGCGAATTCGGATCGAATCCCTTGCGCGGGATAGGAAGATCCAAGGCATTTATGCCCTCAGGAAGCTTACGGGAATGGGACTCGCCGAGGCCAAGGCCGTGGTCGAAGGGCTTCCGATGACCGTCATCGTCGTCCACCTTGGAGACCCGGAGTTGCTCAGTAACAAGTTGGTCGAAGCAGGGTTCGATTTCGAGATGGCGGCCCATGGGTAACGCGGGCCATCGGACAATTGGAAAGGGGATCGCATGAATATGCGGAGGATCCGCGTCCTGATATGTCCGGTCCGTGGTTCTTTTGCCACTGTTTGCGGGAACTAACAGTATTGAAGGACTGGCACCGCATCGACATCTTCTCCGCTCTCGAGTCCCGAGGTTGGCGCGACCCGGTTCGCGAACCCAACGACGGTTACTTCGTCGGGGAGTTGTACACGTTCAGCAAGGCAGACCGCCGATTGCACGTGGCATTCGTCGCGGATATCGGGACCGGCTTCTCGACCGTGAAATCTCTCGAAGAGGTTTGGGCAACACTCGCTGGAGTAAAGGACCGAGCGGAGCTCTGGCTGTCGCGCCGTCGAGATGGCAAATGGCACGCGGCGCTCAGAGAATGGGTAGAGCACATTGCAGGAATCGAAGGCGCCGAAGGCAACTGAGCACAATTCTGAGCACACCTTCCTTTGGGGAACTCGCAACCCATTCATCTTCCAGTCAATTAAGGAGACAGCCCAGCTGCCTTCTAAGCAGCGGGTCGGGGGTTCGAGTCCCTCCAGGCGCGCCAGCCTTTTCCCCTGGTTTTTCTTGGTTTTCCAGAGTATTTCGGTTTAACAGAGCCTATACCGTAGTCAGTTCTTTTGACTATCAAATGTCAAAAGAGCGTCAAATGAGTTTCTTGATAGTTCATGGCTGAAGTCTGCTGCAATCCAAGGATTGAGCGTTGGACTCCGGATCCAAAGGTCGGAGGTTCGATCCCTCTCGCTGGCTTTGCCGTATTACCCCGAGAGGGGGGCTCCAACCGTTGACAATTCATCTTGACGGGATTATCTTTGCGCCAACAGGCTACTTGGCGCGGCAGGAGCAGGCGATGAAGTACTTCACCCGAGGCTGGTCCAAAGGAGAGTTCGATGACGAAACCACAGACCAGATGCGGGCAGCGTACTGGAGCGAGTCAAGTCGCTTCGCCCGTCCATGCCCGCTTCCGTAAAGAAGCTGGCCACAGCGACCGGGCTTCACGATGGCGGCAATCGACCGCATCTCGTGGGACCGGCGAAGGCGCAACCTGAAGCTAGAGCTGGTCCTCATAGATGATCATAACCCTTCCGGGAGTCTTGGAGCCACGCTCCTCTACAAGGGTGTTCAGTTATCGGACGACGAGATCGGCCTACTTGCCGAGCGTGCCCGCGATAGGCGCACGACCATCCTCTACCACGAGGTCGATCTGGAAGAGAACGGCACCTGGGTCCACCGGATGCTGTTTTGGCCCGTCGGCAGGATATCCATTTGGTTCTCGTCGCTGAAGCTCTCCCGAACTCGCGGAAAGGACCCGGCGATGCTCGGATACGACCCGTTTTTTACTGCCGACTAGGTCCTTCCCCCATTATCAGCGGGTCGGGGGTTCGAATCCCTCCAGGCGCGCTACCTTCACAAGGGGTCCGCTCGTTCGCCGCAGATTCCCGCCGGTCAATTCACGACGAGGGTGACGGTGAGCGGAATGATCATCGCTCCCGATGTGGCGTTGATGGCGACGGCATAGGTTCCCTTGGGCGTCCCGGTAGGGTTGTTGTTCCCGCCTCCTCCGTCTGTGCCGCATCCCGAGACGATAAGGAACAGGAAGAGGACAGCAACGGCCAGAACCCAGCGCCGCTTGGGACGCAGGCCCGATGAGCCGCGGGTGAAAGCAAAAAGCCACAGCGCCAGCATAAGTAACAACAGGCCGGCGGCCGGCGGGCCGAAGTGAGCTGGCCCAGCCAGAGCGCCGGCGGCGCTTCCTGTGTCGGCCTTCGTGGTCACGGTCAGCGTGATCGTACCCGGGGACGGGCCCGGCGTGAGCACCCCCGGATTGAAGGAGGCCCCGCAGCCGCGCGGCAGGTCGCCGCGCGTGAACGTGATCGAATTGTTGAACGGACCGAACTCGGGCGTTACCTGAATGGTGTAGATGGCTGTCTGGCCGGCCGTGACCGTGGCGGGGTTGGGCGCGGCGCTGAGCGTAAAGCCCGTGACGGTGAGGGTCAAAGCGTTGGATGTCCCTCCTCCCGGCGGGGGATTGAAGACCGTCACCGAAACGTTGCCGGAATGCGACACCCGATCGGCCGGCACGCTGATATACCCCGAACCGATCCAGTGGATTCCGCTGTTGACTTCCTGCCCGTTCAAGCGGCCAATGGCCGTGTCGACAAAATTAGTGCCCGATATGTTGAGTGTGCCCCCGTATCCCCCCGTGACGAGGGTGGGTTCGATGGAGTCAAGGACGGGCACGGGATTGATGACGTTAAGGAACGCCTCGTGGGAGACTTCGACGCCCGGATTGTAGACCACGACCGGGACGCCTCCCCCGCTATGAAAGTCCCCCGGGACGAGGGCCTGCAGCTGCGTAGAACTGATATACACGGTCTCGGCGATGGTCTCATAGTTGAAGTTTATGAGGGACCCCTCGACGAAGCCGGTGCCGAAAACGTTCAACGTGAAGTCCGGATCGAAGACCGCGATAGACGAAGGGCTCAGGGACGTGATCTCGGGACCATAGATGACCGGAATGGCCGGGACCTTGGCCACCAGGACGTCGGCATCGCCATTGGTTGTCAGGTCGGGCCCGACGACCGCCGGCAGGTCGTGGGAGCCCGTATACCCTGTGATGTAAGCGCAGCCGGCGGCGTCGACGACGATGCCGCGGCCGCCGTCGGTCCCGCCGCCGCCGATGAAGCCAGAATAAGCGAGTCCGGCGCCGGACGGCAGGACCTTGGTCACGAAGGCTTCCATGGACCGGGTATAGTCGGCTTTCCGGTCGGGCCAGTTCAGAACGGGAAAGGTCGACTGGCCAGGCGGGGCGATGGTCCAGGGCGACTGGGCGGCGTCGGTCTCTCCCGTGACATAGGCGTTCCCCGAGGCATCGACGGCGATGCCGTACCCGAAATCGTCTTCGTAGCCGCCTATATAGCCGCAATAGACAAGAGTGGAGCCCGAGGCGTCGACCTTGGCCAGGAAGGCGTCGTAGCCAGAACCCAAGGACGTGATCCTCGGGTGATAGGTCAGGCCGGGGCCGACCTTCACCGGGAAGGTGGCCTCCGTCGATAAGGTCTCGCCTGTCACATAGGCGCATCCCGCGCCGTCGACGGCGATCCCGTGCGTCCGGTCATAGGTCGAGCCCCCGATATATCCGCAGTAAAGGAGCGAGGACCCGTCCGCCGCGACCTTGCCCACGAAGGCGTCGCTCGCGCCGTTCCAGGTCAGGTCCGGGCCGACCACGGTCGGGAAGACCGGGGAAAGAGGCTGACCCTGGTTATCCAGGAGGGGATAGACGCTGCCCGTGACATAGGCGCACCCCGCCGCGTCGACGGCGATGCCGTAGCCGCTCTCGCCTCCGTTGGCGCCGATGTAGCCGCAGTAAGCCAGGGTCGCGCCCGATGGGTCCACCTTGGCGACAAAAGCGTCCGAGCCGATGTTGAAGCTCAGATCGGGGCCCACGGCCACGGGGAAAATGGCCTCGGTGGAGAGCGTCGTGCCGGTGATATAGGCGCTGCCCGCCGCGTCCACGGCGATCGCGCTCCCCATGTCATCCGAGACGCCGCCGATAAAGCCGCAATAATCCAAAGATGTGCCCGAGGCATCGACCTTGGCCACGAAGGCGTCGCCGTGAAAGTTTCCGCCGTTGTAGGTCAGGTCCGGGCCGATCAGGACCGGGAAGCTGGCCTGAGGAGAGAGCGTGGCGCCGGCGACATAGGCGTTGCCCAAGCTGTCCACGGCGATGCCATTCCCGAGATCGGATTTCGTGCCGCCGATGAAGCCGCAATAGACCAGCGCCGCGCCGGACGCGTCGATCTTCGCCACAAAGGCGTCCAGATCGGAGAAGTCGCCGTTCGGAGTCAGGTCCGGCCCGACAGCGACCGGGAAAGAGGACCGACTTTCGGTCCAGCCCGTCACGTAGGCGCAGCCCTCGCTGTCCAGGGCGATCGCCTTTCCCTGATCGTCGCTGCCGCCGCCGATAAAGCCGCAGTAAACGAGCGTGGAGGGATCGATGACCAGGGGCTGGCCGCGGTCGTAGCCGCCGACCGAGAAGCCGTAGCGCTTCAGGCCGAGGTCGTAGGACACGGGGACCTCGCGGCGGACGCCGCCGATCTCCTGGTACGCGACCGGGGCGTCATCCTCGAAGCCTCCAGCGGGCGTCTGGATCCTGAGCCGGCCGTCGGCCGTAAGCCCGAATGTTTCCGCGCCCCCGACGGCCAGCCTGATCCGCGCCGGGTCGGCGCCGGGACGGACGACGAACTCATGCTTGAGGCGGTCGAACGTGCCGTGATAGACGAGATCGATGCCCGGCCAGAGTTCGCGGTAGATGATCCTCGAGCTGGCCGGAAGCCCCGTCTTCCAAGCATCGGGCTTTCCCCTGAAATAGGAGATGACCGCACCGGACTCTTCGACGCTCGTCGGGACGGCCTCAGGATTGGATCCTACGAAATCGAGCTTCACCACCCAGCGTTCCGGCGTCGACTCCCGCTGTCCGTACAGAACGAATGTCAATCCCTCGGCGGCGAAATAGACCGTCTTGTCCTTTCCCGGCACATAGAAGACGGCCGGGCCGTCCACCTGCCCCTCGTTGGGAAGGAACTGCAACGGGATCTTCCCAAGATCGGTGTGGATGCGCGGCCCCTGAGAGGATACGACGGCGGGAGTCTGAAAATCCTTAAAACCCCTCTGCCTGGCGATGGATGCTTGCAAGCCTCCAAGAGCGGCCAATAGCCCAGTAATTACGAGAAGCCTTATCTTCATCGTTTACCCCCTGATGAGGTCGAGGAGCAGGGCCTACGGGCTTCTCCATGAAACGTGGGAAGCTGAGTCCTTCATCGTAAGCACCTCCGTCGTTCGCATTATCATTCCGCCGACATGATGAGTTGTCAATATCTTGTCAAGAAAAAGTCAATAGCCAGTCAAATAGGGGCCCGGCCAAGAACTCCGGCGAGAAGTCGGAAGGAAACTCGGCGGCATCTGGCCCCCGTTGTCCGAACCGCGATACGAAAGCAGTTGAACGCTATGCTGACGCTGGCCGATGAGCACAATTCTGAGCACAACATCCAGTAGAGTAATCGTAATCAGTTCATCTGCCTTCAATTACGAAAGCGGCCCGGCTGCCTTCTAAGCAGCGGGTCGAGGGTTCGAGTCCCTCCAGGCGCGCTCCCTGTTTCCCTGAGAAAAGCGCCGGTTTGGCATCATCCTCGGCACTCAAAGTTGTCACAATTTTGTACAGGTCTATACTGTTTTAGGCATCCGTTGAGCACACATTTGAGCAAAGTAAAGGTAGGGGAGGTGCCCCTGCCGTGACCGTCGTCCCCCAGCCATCAATGCCGGGTTGACTGCCCGCATGCGTGCGCGTGAGATTTCGTAGGACATATGAGGCCTCCCATTGACCGTCTCCCCCATTATTGTTAACCTTAGCCCAGCCAGGCAGGGGGCCCAAGGACAGGGGAGACAATGAGCTCTTCAGAAAAGGGGACGGATCCTTCCGAGGATATGAAAAAAGCTCCCTTTCTGGGCTTTCTGCAAAAGCTCCGAAAGCGCCGGATCATCGAAACGCTGGCCGCCTTCATCGGCGGCGGCTGGTTGCTTGTCGAGGTCGTCGAGCGGCTCCTGGTGAGCCATTACGGCCTGCCCGGGGAGTTGATCGACATGACGGTCGTTTCGGTCATCGGGGCCCTCCTCGCCACTTTGGCCTGGCGCTGGTTCCGCAGTGCGGGCAAAAGGCCGGGGAACGTCAAGGTCGAGATCCTCCTCGTCCCCCTTATTGTCCTTGCCACCGTGGCCGTCGACCTAGCCCTTGTTCTCAAGATCGCAGGGATAACGGGCACAACGTTGTTAACAGGAATTATCGCACTCTGTCTCGGGATCGGCTGGATCATCCTCAAGCTTTCGCAATGGGCGTCGGCCATGCCGTCCTCTTCGCCGACATTCCTCCGGAAGACTGCCGAGCCTTCGATTCCCGCCCCCGTCGTCCCCGAAAAATCCATCGTGGTGCTTCCCTTCACCGACCTCAGCCCGCAAAAAGACCAGGAGTACTTCTGCGACGGCATGACCGAGGAGATCATCACGGACCTGTCCCACGTCAACGAGCTCCTAGTCATCTCCCGTTCGTCGGCGATGACGTTCAGGGGGAGCATAAAAACAGTCCGCGATATCGCCAGGGACCTCAATGTCGGTTACGTCCTTGAGGGCAGCGTCCGCAAGGCGGGAAACGACCTCCGAATCACAGCCCAGCTCATCGACGCGGTGACGGATACCCACATCTGGGCAGAGAAATATTCCGGAACTCTTGATGATATCTTCGATATCCAAGAGAGGGTGTCCCGCTCCGTCGTCAAGGCCCTCGAGCTCATTCTCACTTCCGAGGAGGCCGGGAGAATGGCCGAAAGGCCCATTGGCAATGTGGCTGCCTACGACTGCTATCTCAAGGCGAAACATGATATTTGGTCATTCACTAAAGAGGGAACCGAGCGAGCCGTCCAATACCTTCAGAACGCCTTGGATATTCTCGGAGAAAATGCGAACCTTTATGCAGGCCTTGGTTTAGCCTATTTTCAGCTCGTCAATCTAGGGATCAAGCAGGAAGAATATTTGGAAAAGGCCCGGGGATATGCCCAAAAGACCTTTGCCCTGGATCCCGGCTCTCCGCAGGGCCATGCCGTCCGGGGGTATGTTGGCATGCTCGAAGGGGATATGCGCGGTGCGATATCCCACCTGAAAAAGGCGATATCTTCTGATCCGGGAGATGCCGACACGGTGGGTTGGCTGGGCTGGTTTTACTTGTTAGTTGGAAAGGCCTCGCAGCCGGTCCGCTCATAGAAAGAAGTCTTAAGATGGATCCGGT
>CAWHBV010000009.1:0-496925 GCA_963827635.1 uncultured bacterium | reverse complement strand
GAGAAATCGGCCATCCGGCCGTCCTGACGCACGACCTCCTCGACGACCGCCTTCTCATCGAGGACGAAATCCTCGAGATCCCGAAGGGCCGTATTGGACCTGATGCGGACGCGCCGATCCACTTTCTCCGCCAGGACGATGCCCCGTCCCGTCTCTCCGAACAGGGGCTTGATGATCACCGCGCCGGCCGCGGAGGACCGGAGCCAGGTTTCGATCAGGGCCCGGTAATCGCCGGCGGGCTCGATGACGCCGTAGATCAGGGGCATTCGGATCCCCAGGGCCTTGCAGAGCAGTCCGCACAGGTACTTGTCGTTGAAAAGAACGCGGTAAGCCGGAGGCTGGACGGCCTTTCTCAATCGCGCTTGTTGATGGGGATGGTAGTTCGACCCGTAATAATATTTCCAGTCGGCCCTGTCGACCTCCCACAAGCGGTAGCGTTCGTAGTGGTCCGGGAACGTCTTGTACGAGAAAAACAAGACGAGGAAATCGCGGGCCGACCGCCAGCCCGGGGCCCGCAGGTCCTTTCGGGACATGAGATGCGCATAGCAGGACGGCAGCAGGAGAAACTGCTTGAAGCGTTCGTAGCGGAGCGCACGCCGGAGAAGAGGTGCTTTTTCAGCTTCCGGTATGCGGCCAGAACTGCTTCCATCTCCTTCACGCGGCTAGCGTATCCCGCGGCCCTCAGGGGTGTCAAGGCCTCCGGCCGGTTTGACTCGGGTCGAGGTCTTGGGGTATCATGCCGCGCGAAGCTAAACGGACTTTATCTGTAGGCGGACCTTGCGGTTAGAGCGTCCGTCCGGAGCCGATACAGGAAGCGGAGAACATGGAAGAGAAGTTTGCGGGCGCCGGTGACAGGACCGGGGCGGGATTTCCGCTCGCGGGGCCGGACGAAACCATCCTGGTGACCGGATCGGGCGGTTTCATCGGGGCCCGCGTCGTCGACTCGCTGCTCCGCCGGGGATTCCGGAACATCCGCTGCTTCGTGCGTCCCGGGAGCGGCAATCCGCTCCTGATGGCCGTGCTGAAGGACCACCCGGAACACCGGTGCGAGATCTTTGCCGGGAACCTGCTCTCGCGCGACGACTGTGCGAAGGCGGCCGCCGGCGTTTCCGTCGTCTATCACCTCGTGGCCGGACGCGGGAAATCTTTCCCCGGCTGCTTCCAGGGATCGGTCGTCACCACGCGCAACCTGCTGGACGCCGTCGTCGCGGGGAAAGGCCTCAAGCGGTTCGTGAACGTCAGCTCGTTCATCATCTATTCCAACCGGCGGTTGGCCCAGAACGCGGTCTGGGACGAATCGTGCCCGCTCGAGGACGACCTCGAGAAGCGCTTCGACGCCTATCTCTACGGCAAGTTCAAGCAGGACGAGATCGTCCGGGCGTATCACGAAAAGCACGGCGTGCCATATACCATCGTCTGCCCGGGCATCGTCTTCGGCCCGGGCCGGAAAGCCCTGCCGGGTTCCCTGGGGCTGGACACGTTCGGCATCTTCATGCGGATCGGCGGGGCCGGCCGGATGCCGCTGACCTACGTCGACAATTGCGCCGACGCGATCGTCCTGGCGGGTCTCGTGCCGGGCGTCGAGGGAGAGCTTTTCAACGTCATGGACGACGACCTCCCCAAGAGCCGGAGCTTCCTGCGACAGTACAAAAAGCGGGTGGGCCGATTCCGGTCCGTGTGGATCCCTTATCCGGTCGCCTACGGCCTCTGCTGGCTCTGGGAGCTGTACGCGGACTGGTCCAAGGGACAGCTGCCGCCGGTGTTCAACCGCCGCAATTGCGCCTTCTCCTGGAAGGGGCACCGCTATTCCAATCGTAAGCTCAAGGACCTCCTCGGCTGGGAATGCCGGGTGCCCATGAAGGAGGCCCTGGACCTCTATTTCAGGTATCAGAAAGATGAGTGATCAGAACAAGACGCGGGTCGCGATCGTCGGATGCGGGAATATCGCGGACCAGCATGCCTACCCAGCTCAAGCTCCTGCCGGGCTGCGAGATCGTCGCCGCGTGCGACACGGACGAGCTGATGGCCGGCCAGCTCGCCGATCGTTTCCATGTTCCCCAAATCTTCACGGATGCGGCCCGGATGCTCCGGGAGGCCGAGCCGGACGCGGTCCACATCACCACCCCGGCCCAGTCGCATTTCCCCCTCGGCCGGATGTGCCTCGAAGCGGGCTGCCACGTCTACATGGAAAAGCCGTTCACGGAAACCGCGGCCGAAACCGGGGCCTTGCTCGGTCTGGCCCGGGAGAAAAAGCTGCGGATCACCGTCGGACACAATCTGCAGTTCAATCCCGAGGCCGTCCGCATGCGGGAGCTCGTCCGGTCCGGATTCCTCGGCGGGCCGCCCATCCACATGGAAGTCGTCCAATGCTATTCCCACGACGATCCCACGTACGGCCGGATCGTCCTGGCGGACCCGAACCACTGGGTCCGCCGCCTGCCCGGCTCGCTGTCCCAGAATCTGATCAGTCACGGCATCAGCAAGCTCGCGGAGTTCCTGACCGGAGACGATCCCCGGATCATCTCCCTGTGCTTCAGCAGCCCCTATTTGAGAGGCCTGGGGCTCGACGACGTCGTGGACGAGGTCCGCGCGACGATCCAGGACGAGCGGGGGACGACGGCGTTCTTCCTCTTCACCACGCTGTTCGGCGTCGGCAACAACGAGCTGCGCCTGTACGGAAAGTCGGCGAACCTGGTGCTGGACAATACGAACCGGACAGTCCTCCGCGTCCTGCCTTCGAACTACAAGAGCTACATGCGGTACTTTTTCGCTCCTTGGACGGACGCCCGGGAGCACCTGAGGAACTCGTCCCGCAACATCAAGCTCTTCGCCAGGAACGATTTCCACATGGACTACGGGATGAAGAAGCTGATGGCGCTGTTCTACGCCGCCGTGCGGGAGGACGGGCCCGATCCCATCCCGGCCGATCAGATCCTGAGGACCGCCAGGATCATGGAGACGATCTTCAGGCAGATGCCGGGCTCCCGCGTCCCGGACGAGCCGGCGATCCCTTGAAGCCGTGAAATACCTCATCCTGAACGACATTCCGACCCCCTGGCGGGAGCCCGTCTACGAAAGGGTCCATCGGGCCCTGGCCGGGGACGTCCGGGTGGTCTATTTCAAGGGCAACGAGAAGCGGCGGCTCTGGACATTCCGGCAGGGGAGCCATCCCAAGACCGTTCTGCGAAGCCTGACGATCACGATCGGCGGCACGGAGCGGTTCTTCAATCCCGGCATCGTGCCGCTCCTGCTCCGGGATCGACCCCGCATCGCTCTGCTGGCCACCTGCATCAAGGACCCGACCTTCTGGCTGGCGGCGGTCGTTCTGAGGACCCTCGGGACCAGGATCGCCCTGCTCGAAGACACGTGGTCCGGTCGCGATCTGGGCATCAATGTCGTGCAGAAGACGGCCAGGCGCGTCGTCTACAGACGTTTCGGAGACGCATTCGTGGGCACGAGCCGGCAAGCCCAAGCTCTGTACCGGGCCTATAATCCGGGCATCAGGCCGGAACAGGAATCTCTGAGCCACCTTGTCGCGGACAACGATTTTTTCCGGGAAAGGCTCGGGGAACGGAGATCCGAGCGGCGCTACGACGTGATGTTCTCGGGACGCATCGTCCCGGTGAAGAACCCCGAATTCTTCGCCCGGGTCTGCGCCGGCATCAGGTCCCGGCTGGGCCGGTGCCGCGTTTTGATCATCGGGGAGGGTGACGAGGCCCTCAAGGCGGCCATGCGGGCCGTCTTCGACGCCAACGGCGTGGACTACGACTTCGCAGGATTCATCCCCCACGACAATCTGCCCGAATACTATGCCCAGGCGAAGCTGCTCTGCTGCCCACTTCCGGCGATTGCTGGGGCGTCGTCATCAACGAGGCGATGTTGGCCGGGAGCCCCGTGGTCACGACGGACATGACAGCGGCCGCGGGCGAGCTCGTCCTGGACGGGGAGAACGGTCTATGTCCTGCCGCTCGATGTCGAGGCCTGGGTCCGGGCGATCGTCGAACTCCTCCAAAATACCGAAAAATGGGAGCGGTTTTCGGCGAGCGCCCGCAGCAAAGTCCTGGAATTCGATTTCGACCGGGCCGCGGCGGGGATCCTGGAGGCCTTTCGCTACCTGGACGGCAGAGGGGAGACTGGTTCCGGACGCTAGCGCTCGCTCACTGATCGATCTCATGGGCCCCGATATCGGGAGCCGAACCCTTGAGAACCCGGCGGCCGCCGGAATCGCTGTAGAGCCAGATCTTCGCGCCATCGGTCCAACTCATAGGTGAGGCCAAGGTGATCGTCTTCGTCGCGTAATCGATGGCGGCGATCCGGACGATATTCTCCACCGTCCCGACGGCGATCCAATCCGGGAAATGGGTCACGCCGTGCGTCAGCGCCGATCCCCAGCTCCCGTCCTGGAACATCAAGGCGTCGGCGACGACGAGGACGGTGCTGTCGCTCCCGGCGCCGCTGGCCTGCGTCAGGGGGATGCCCGCATCGATGCAGGGGGATCCGGCCCTCAGGCGCAGATCGGGCAGGACCAGGCTCGTTTTGTCGGACAGATCCGTGTTCAGAAAGCCCGGGTTCACGGTTGAAGTTGTTCTCGTAGGTCGACCTGGGGCAGGATGTTCGTCGAGCCGACACGCCACTCGTTGTAGTTGTTGTAGACGATGTTGTTCTTGATGACGACGTTTTCGGGCCAGTCGGCAAAGGTCGTATACGACCAGACGCAGATCCCGTGCTTGAACTGCGTATCGATGCTGGCGTCCCCGAAGCCGTTGGCGAAGAAGTTGTTGTTGTAGACCCGGCCCCAGCTTCCGCTCCGGACCGAGCTCTCGTGGACCCCCTGCATTTTGCTGTAGTAGCCCATCCCGCCGTTGGCGTAGATGTCGTTGAAGCGCACGACGGTGTGCGCGCCGGCGTTCTCGATCCCGCAGGAGCCGTCGTCGTCCGGCGGCGTCCCGGCGAAGCCGATCCGGTTGCCCTCGATCAGATTGTGGAAGGCCGTTCCCACGGCGTCGCCGGCGTTCGAGACGTGGATGCAGCGGTTCCCGAAATAGCCGCTGACGGTGTCGTTGCGCGACAGCAGCGAGCCGTAGACGTTCCGGTAATAGGCTTCTTCGTTGTGGAAGACGTTGTTCCTGACGACGTTCCACCGCCCGCCGAGGTCCAGGCAATCGTGTCCGCCGTAGGAGAACACGCAATTCTCGATCGTGTTGTGCGCCGTGTTGTCGTCGTAGCCCGCACTGAAACGGATCGTGCCGTTGTCGTTGACGTAGGTACTGGTCCCGGACTTGGCCAGATCGAGCTTGCCGTACTTGGTGAACACGCAGTGGTGGAACCAGTTGTGGGTCGAGCCGTCGGCCTGTGTCGGGGCCTTGGTCCCGCCGGTATAGCCGACCGAGTAGTCGAACGAACCCGTATCGAACGTGCAGGAGGCGATCTCGTTGTAGTGGGAGTCCGGGCCGATATGGAAGAAACAGGCGCAGTTCAGGAACCTCATCCCGGCTATCTTGATCCAGCTCTTGCGGGACAGGACGAAGCCCCATCGGCCGTGATCGTCGTCCAGGACGGTGAACACGACGTCCTCGGTGCCGTAGGCCGAGAAGACGATGGGACTTCCCTTCAAGCCGGAATGCGCGGGCTGCAGGGCGTAGGAATATTTGCCGCCGCGGAAATAGACGGTGTCCCCGGCCTCGGCGTTGGCGTTGGCCGTGGCGATGGAGGCGCAGGCCGAGCCGGACAGGGGCGTATCGCTTCGCGATCCGGCCCAGGTCGCGGTCCCGTTCGGGCTGACCCAGTAGGTGGCTGTAGAACCGTCCCCGGACCCGACCAGGACGTTCCGGCTGGTGCTGTGGGACCCGGAGGGGCCGCTCACGTTGAGGACGACGGAATAGGACCCGGCGGCCGCGAAGGCATGGGTCGGATGGCGCTCGCCGCTCGTCGTCCCGTCGTTGAAATCCCATTGCCAGGACGACGGATCGCCCGTCGAAAGGTCCGTGAACTGCACCGTCTGGCCGACGTCCGGCAAACTCGGGCTGAAGCTGAAAGACGCGGCCGGAGCGGATCCCACGACGACGGTCCGGGTGGAGGTCTTCGATCCGGAACCGCCGCTGGCCGTCAGGCTGACGTTGAAGGATCCAGCGCTCGAGTAAGCGTGGGCGGGATTGCGGGAGGTGCTCGACGTACCGTCCCCGAAGTTCCACCGCCAGGCCGTCGGACCGCCCGTGGAAGCATCGGTGAATTGAACGGATTGCCCCACGGCCGGGGAGTCCGGCGTGAAGGAGAAGGACGCCGTGAGTCCGGCGGCCACGACGACGGTCCGGCTCGAGGTCTTGCTGCCGGAAGCATTGGTCGTCGTCAGGGTGACGTTGTAGGACCCGGGCGTCGAGAAGACATGGATGGGATTATGGGCGGTGCTCGTCAGGCCGTCTCCGAAGACCCAGAGCCAGGCCGTCGGACTGCCCGTCGAAGTGTCCGTGAACTGGACGGACTGTCCTGCGTTCGGGGCGGCCGGGGCGTAGGAGAACGAAGCGTTCAGGATCGACATCGTGGCGACCGTCAGCGAGCGGCTGGCCCTTTTCAAACCGGAGCTCGTGGTCGCCGACAAGGTCACAGCGTAGGATCCGGACTTCGCGAAGGCATGGGTGGGATTCTTGGCGGTGCTCGTCGTCCCGTCGCCGAAATCCCAAACCCAAGCCGAGGGATCTCCCGGTGTCGTATCCGCGAAGGAGACGGTCTGCCCGACTCCCGGCGACGTCGGGCTGAAGACGAACGAGGCCGCGAGCGTCCCGGGCATGACCGCGAATGTTCGGAGCGTCTTCCGGGTGCCGGTCGGGCCCGTGGCGGTCAGGCTGACCTTGTAGAACCCCGACTTGCGGTAGGTGTGAACCTCGTCCTTGCGGGTGCTCGTCCATCCGTCGCCGAAATCCCACAGCCAGAACCTGACGTCACCCGTCGAGGTCCCCTGGAAGGAGACGGGCTGCCCCTGGACAGGGACGGCCGGGGAGAAGGAGAGCGCGACCCTGAAATCGCTGACCGAGAGCTGGGCGATACGGTTTATGCTCTTCTGGGCCGCCGCCGGAACGGACAGCCAGGACGCGGCCGCGGCGCAAAGCAGAAGGGCCCGCAGGATCCGGCCGAAGTTCGAACGCGACCTGTGGGTGGGCTTGGGGCGTGGGGTCATGGCTTCCTTCCCGCGCCGGGCCGGGGGCCCGTCGCTGGTTTCGTAATTCCTTGGCGCATTTCAGATCCAACGGGACGATTCTCCAATAATCGCCGGGGGGAGGGGTCACCCTTTTAGGGGATTGCCGAGAGCATTATCGGTCCGAACGACTAGCCGTACAAGCTTAGGAAATCGGCCTCGAAGGTCGAACGCAAGGAGAACGCATAGGTTGAAGGAGGCCGTTCGCCCGATGGTCATTTTACTTAACATGAAGAAAATAAAGCAAATCGCATGGGCTCGCATTCTCCTGAAGCTAGGGACTTCAGCGTTCAGGCCCGAGGCCGGCATATTCGTGGGCGCCGATGTCGGGAGCCGGTCCATGGAGGACCTGCTTGCCTCTGGAATCGCGGATCAGCCAGACGGGCGCCCGGGCCTTCCAGCTCAAGGGCTTGGTCAGATGGATGACATTCTGCCCGTAGTCGATCGACGCGATCTGGACGACGTTGTCGACGGAGCCGATGGCGATCCAGTCCGCCTGGACCTCCGAGAGGGCCGAGCCCCAGGTCCCGTCCTGAAAGTAGAGGGGATCGGCGACGTCGAGTCTCGTGGAACCGACGCCGGTCCCTCTGGCCTCAGTGAGGGACATCCCGCCGTCGATGCACCGGGATCCCTTTCGGAGCCGCAGGTCGGGCAGGACCAAGCTGGACTTGTCCGTGATGTCCGGATCGACGAAGCTCGGATCGTCATGGAAATTGTCGGGTATAGGCGATCTGGGGACGGATGTTGTCCGAGCCGACGCGCCACTCGTTGTAATTGTCGTAAACGATGTTGTTCTTGATGACGATGTCTTCAGGCCAGTCGTCGTGGGCCCGGTAGGACCAGACGCAGATCCCGTGCTTGAATTGCGCGTCGATGCTGGGATCGCCGAAGCCGTTGCGATAGATCGTATTGTTGTACACCCGGGCCCAGCTGCCGCTGCGGAGGGGACTGTCATAGACGGCCTGCATCTTGCTGTAGAAACCCATGCCGCCATTGCCGTAGATGTCGTTATGGCGGGCGATCGTGTGGGCCCCGGCGTTCTCGATACCGCACGAGCCGTCGTCGTCCGGCGGCGTCCCCGCGTGGCCGATACGGTTCCCTTCGATCAGAGTGTGGTGGGCGGTGCCGGGGCCGTCGCCTGCGTTCGAGACGTGGATGCACCGGTTCCCGAAATAGCCGCTGAGCGGCGCATTCTCCGCATCCTTGGTTTTGTCCTCGAACCAGGCTTCCTCGTTATGGAAGACGTTGTTCCGGACGACATTGAATCTTCCGCCGATATCCAGGTTGTCGTGGCCGCCGTAGAAGAACACATTGTCCTCGAAGGTGTTGTGGGCGGTCGGATCGGCCTTGCCGCCGGAGATCCTGACGGTCCCGCTGTCGTTGCCCCCGGAGACGCTGCCGTACCTCGAGAAGACGTTGTGGTGGAGCCAGTTGTGGTCCGAACCGGGACCTTCGCCGCGCAGCCCCGTGCCGAGATTCGAGATGAGGCCCAACGAGTAGATGTGCGAGCTGCGGTCGAACGTGCAGTGGGCGATCTCGTTGAAACAGGACCCGTAGCCGATCCAGAAGAAAGCCAGAGAGCCGCGGCTGACCAAGCCGATGATCCGTATGTGGCTCCTTCCGTCGAGCCTGATGGCCCAGCGTCCTTTGGCCTCCGTGTCGACGACGAACAGCGGCGTTTCGTCCTGATGGCGCGCGAAGGTGATCGGGCTCTCCCGTGTCCCCGAATGAGCCGGAGCCAGGGAGGAGTCGTAGGTTCCGCCGCGGAGATAGACCGTGTCCCCGGGCATCGCGTTGGCGTTGGCGGCGGCCAAAGGCGCGCAGGCCGTTCCGGAGAGGGGCGTCCCGCTCCGGGCCTCGGACCAGGCCGCCTCTCCCGTGGGGCTTACCCAATAGGAAGGAACCCGGTTCTGCGGTAAGACGGCCGGGATTCCCGCGCTCACGAACGAGATCGCCAGGCCGGCCAAGACCAAGCGGCCGGACCGGCCGGCTTCCGACAGCGCCGTCCTGAAGGACATCCTCAGAAATCCCGTCTCTTATGGAGCTCGATCCCCAAAAAAGCCGCCAGCCGGCTCAGGTGGTAGGCGCCGCCTTCGAGGCACTTCATCCAAACGTGCGGGCCCAGGAAGTAACAGAACGGAAACCCGATGGCGTACGCCCCAGACACCAGTGCCGACTTGACCGCGGCGGTCGCCGATCTGGTCAGGCTGTGCCCGGCGGCGAGATATTTCCGGGCATTGTAGCCGTTGACGAGCGCCCGCCGTACGAAATAGTTCTTGCTCCATCGCTCCGGCGGCACGGTCTCGTAGACCCGCGCTTCCTCGACCGCGATGAACCGGAAGCCCGATCCCATCGCCTGCCTGAAGAACGCCTGATCCGATCCGCCGGTCCGGTACGCGACGTCGAAGCGGAGGCCGTTCCGGTCGAAGACCTGTTTCTTGAGCAGGACGTTGCCCGAACAGGTCTGATTCCACTGCAGCCGTGTCCCTGTCCGCCAGCGGGGCGGATCGAGCAATCCGCTCTTGAGAAGCCAGGCTGGGGGCGGGCTGTCGAAAACGGGCAGGACCGGCCCCAACGCGCCGTCCACGCCGAAGGTCCGGATGCCCTCGTAAAGCGTGACCAGCCAATCCGTCGGTGGGAACTCGTCGTCGTCGATGATCGCGATGAAGGAGCCGCGGGCCAGCCGCAGGGCATGGTTCCTGGCTGCGGGAATGGACTTTTCGGGTTCGATGCCGTAGAGGATCTCCAGGGCCGGCAACTCGGAACGAAGACGCTCGACCTCAGCGCGCGCCGGCCCGTCGGGATCGTTGTCGACGACGACCGCGGAGAAGGTGAACAGTCCGTCCGTCCGCTGGAGGGCGAGATGCCGCAAGAGCCTGGCCAGCAAGATATTCCGGCGGTAGGTGCAGATACAGACCGCGATGTGGTCGGCCATGGCGTTCCTCCGGGCCCAGTATAGCGAACAAGGCGAGGCAGGACAAAGCGAAATCTTCCGTCCGGCCTGCCGCCCGGAGCGGCAGTTGACTTCATGTATCCCGGGCGATATATTGATTTTACGGAATGCCCCCGGCCGGCCGGGAAGCGCGCCGGACGGAGAGAGGTGGACACGATGCCCGCGATCAGGAAGATGGCCTGCCGGAGGATCCTCAACTCCCACGTCGAGTTCACCAACGAGTTCATCGTCGAGCTCGCCGACGGGGCCGTCGGCGTCGGGGGCTCGCCGCAGGGCGAGACCATCAGCATCTACGAGGACAAGAGGACGGGGATCGGCCCCGAGACGGTCATCCGGAGGCTGGAAGCGGCCGGCGTCTTCGGCCGGGAGATCGATCAGGCGGGATTCGATGCCATCCTGGAAAGTGAGATCCCCCATATCGGGAGGAACAATGCCTTCAGCCTGTCGCTGGCCTTCTTCAATGCGGCGCGAGAGACCAGGACGCTGCTCGAGCTCTTCGAGCTGCCGCCGGCCAAGCTCACCCCGCCCCGGCTGTGCCTGAACATCCTCAACGGGGGCTGGCACGCCTACACCAATCCCGTCTTGAGCGATTTTCACGAGTACATCCTCGTCGCCAGGAGCACGGACCTCGAAGCGGTGATCGCAGACCATAACGAGATCCAGAGAACGGTGCGGGAGAAGCTCCTCGGCCAAACCAAGACGGTCGTCTCGGGCCATCCGGTCAACCGCTTCGCCACGGCCGACAACAGGGAATGCATCGATTTCCTGCTCAAAGTCCGGGACAGCCTGGGCCTTGCGGACAAGTACGATCTGATGATCGATGCCTCGGCCGGGGATCTCTGGTCCGACGGGGGATACCGGCTGCCCATCACCGACGGCTCGGTCCGGACCCCCGAGCAGTTCCACGACTATTGGATGGACATCATCCGCCAATACGGCCTTCGCATCCTCGAGGATCCGTTCCGCGAGCAGGATCCGGAGAGTTGGACCAAGCTGACGACCGCGCAAGAGGCCTGCTGGACCATCGGGGATAATTTCTATTCGTCGAGCGCCGAGCGGATCGAGGAAGGTGCGGCCCACCGGCGCACCCACGGGGCCGTCATCAAGCCCAACCAGGCCGGGACCGTCACGGCCGTCCGGCGGGCCGTCGAAGCCTGCCGGAAGACCGGCCAGATCGCCATCACGTCCCACAGGTCCATCAGCACCGAAGAGACCTTCATCTCCACGCTCACCTGCCTGTACGGCGTCGGGTACATCAAGATCGGCCCGCTGGCGACGGATTACTCGTCGGTCCTGCGTTTGAACGCGATCATCAGGCTCACGGAGTAGATCCTCATGCCGGTCCAGACCACCATCAGCACCATGCGGCACGCCCACACCCGCTACAACGCCGAGAAGAGGTACGCCGGGACCATCGACATCCCCCTGAGCCCGCTCGGCGTGCGGGACGCCCGGAAGGCGGCGGCGAAGCTGGCCGGGGCTGACTTCGACGTGGTGCTGACGTCGGCCCAGAAAAGGGCTTATCAAACCGCCGAGCTCCTGGTGGGGGACAGGATCCGCATCGTCCGGAACAAGCTCTGCAACGAGCGCCGGTTCGGGGTGATGGAGGGACTGACCTGGGACGACATCCAGACCCTCGATCCCCCCATCCTCATGATCCGGGTCGGGGCGGACCTGCACACCGTCAATCCCCGGGGCGGCGAGCCGTTCGAGGAGGTCTGGGAGAGGGCCAAGAAGTTCCGCCGGTTCGTCTTCGAGAAATACTCCGGTTCCAACGTCCTCGTGGTCTCCCACGGGGTGTTCCTGCAGATGTTCCACGGCGTGCTCAGGGGTTTGAATTGCATCGAATCCCTGGCCAGCTATCCGGCCAACCTCGAGATGTCCCGATTCCGCTTCATCGGCCGCCGACTGGCGGACGAGGAGGTCGTGAGACTGTCCGACGCCGTCCTCTTTAAATGGTAGGGGAGGGGCCCGGCCTCCGCCTCAGAGGAGCTTGGCCGGCAGACGGAGCAGTTCGCCCATGGTGTTCTGGGCCAGGTCGGTCAGGTAGGTATCGATCCCCCCGTTCGGCGAAAAGGTCATTTCACCGAAATAGGCCCGGCCGCCGACGCTGAAGAAGTCCATGCGGACGAAGGGGAACGGCTTCGAGAGTTTTTCAGCCGCCGCGATGATCTCTTCGTAGGCGTCCGGCTTGGGAATGTTACGGTTCGCCAGGAGGCTCGTCTTGCTGTAGGCGAGCTTGTTCGTCCAGCCCAGGTCGTAGAAATCGTAATTCGCCCGCTTCTCGCTCCTGTCGGTGCAGGCCATGGTGCAGTGAGCCCGGCCGTCGAAGCAGTAGACTTTATAGTCGCTGACGGGCCTGCCGGAGGGGTCCTGGAGAAAGGCCTCGCAGATGATCCGGGGGATTATCGACGCGTAGTGGAGCTCTCCCACGATCTGGCTTATATCGGTTTTCATCCACGTGCGCAGCTTTTTCTTCGTGGCTTCGATGTCGAGGCTGGCCCTGTCCTTGCAGAAGATGTTGAAGCCGCACCCGTGCGTGGCCTTCAGGACGAACTGGTCCGGCAGCCGGCCGAAATCGATCTCGTCGACGTGCGTGTAGACCCCGTACAGCTCTTTCAGCAGATGTCCCATGCCGTTCTCCTCCAGATAGGAGCGGACGGCGAACTTGTCGGCGCACCGGACCTTGAGCGGGTGGCGCCAATAGAGATTGAGCCAGAGGAGCTTCTCGTCGAACGTCTTCGGGTCCTTCATATCGAGCCACTTGCCGGTCGCCCGGTGATAGCGGTATTGGGTCAACAGCAGAGGCGAAACCCGGAGCATGGCTCGGACCAGCAGTTCGCCGGTTTTTGCCTTGAGGCGGTGCGCGGTCATGGTCAGACCCACTCCGGGTTCGAGCCCCACTTCTGACCGAGGGTCTCGTCCAAACTGACGATATCGAAGGAGCGGAAAAGCTCCACGCCGACGGGATAGGGCGTCAGCTCTCCGAAGTAGAGCTTGTCCCTAAGGCTGTAAAGGTCGACTCTCACGAAATTGAAACCTTCGGCCAGGGACTCCGCCAGACGCAGCATGGCCGCGAAGTTTTGCGGCTTGGGAGGATCGATGTCGTGCTGCTTGAAGCCCGGTCTGAAATGGAGCCGGACGAAATCCCTGTCGACGGAGACGGACCGCGGATGCTCGTGCCTGTCGAAGTGGACCGTGATGAGCTCCGTCCGTCCCGAAAAACAATAGAATTTATAGTCGGTCGGCGGTTGGCCGTGATCGTCGATGAACTCCTCGATGAGGATCACCGGCTTGATGTTCTTGTAACCCCAGGCGATCCCCAGATAGGTGTCTTCGGCATAGTTCTCCGCAAGCCATTTTCTCAACTTCGCGGCGATCGCTCGGCGATCGGCCCGCCCCTTGTCGGTGACCAGGACGTTGTATTGACAGCCGTGGTTCGTCTTGATCACGAACTTGTCCGGGAGCCGGTCGTAGGGGATCGCCTCGGGCGTGTCCCCGCTCCACAGGAGGGGAATGAGATTGTCCGTCCCCACCTTTTTTGCGACGTATTCGCGGACGAGGCGTTTATCGGATATCGTGGTCAGCAACGGATGGCGGGACATCAGCATCCGGCTCCAGAGCTTTTCTCCGAAACGCCGGGGACGGACGAAATCAGGCCAGTAGTGGTAGACGGCCAGAAAGGCGATCGCGCACATCCCACGGAGCAGCGGGTCTGCCGGTCTATCCCTCAGGAAAAGGCGGGCATAGGTGCGGACAAGGGGATAATAAACGGATTTGAAAACCTTCTTCGTATAAACGATAAATTTCAAGATTGTCCCGGATGAATACGGTTGCGATTCGATCAGCCAAAAATATTCTTGACCAGGCGGGAATAAAAGTCAAGGAGTCCGTTCCGGTCCCTGGACGCGTTGCTTTCGCCGAAAGGGGCGGTTATAATGACGGACTCTCCGATTGGGAAAGGCTATGCCGCTCGTAAGCATTCTGACGCCGGTCTTCAACGGGGCTGCCTTCCTGCGCCCCTGCATCGAAAGCGTCCTCGGGCAAACCCACCGGGATTGGGAGTACGTGATCGTCGACAACTGCAGCCGTGACGCGACCCCGGAGATCATCCGCGAATACGCCCGGCGGGACGCGAGGATCCGGATCGTCACCAACGCGTCCTTCGTCGGGATCATCGAGAACCACAACATCGCTTTCGCCCAGATGAGTCCGAAAGCCGAATATTGCAAGGTCGTCCAGGCCGACGACTGGATCTATCCCGAATGCGTCGAGAAATTCGTCCGTCTCTGCGAAACGAATCCGACGGTCGCGCTCGCGACGGCCTATCGTCTGGACGGCGACCGTGTCGGTCTCAAAGGCCTCCCCGAGTCACAATCGGTCTTCTCTGGCCGGGAGATCGCGAGGAGCTTCTTTTTCGACGAGCGCCGGGACATATTCGGCTCCCCGACCTCCTATTTTCTGCGGGCGCGATCGGTCCGGTCCGATCCCCCCTTTTTCAATCCATCGAACATGTACGCCGATGTGGAAGCCTGCATCAGGACCCTGAGGGACGGTGATCTCGGTTTCATTCACGAGGTTTTGACGTTCACCAGAAGGCCGGACGACGCCCAAACTCCGAAAAGCCATTATCTCAGGATGACCTATCCGTCTTACCTGTGGATCATGAGGAACCACGGGCGGGCTTTTCTGACAGAAGCGGAGATGGGGGCGCTCGTCGAAAAACACCTCCGGAGCTACTACCTGATGCTGGCCCGGGACCTGGTCAACCTCAGACGGAATTGGGGATTCTGGCGCTTCCATGTCCGGACGCTCCGGGAAGTCGGCTATCCGTTCGATCCCTTCCGTCTCCTGGCCGCGCTGCCGCGCCTGCCCGGAGAAAAATTGCGCAGCACGCGGGACATCGGGATCCGAGCCGAAAACGCCGGCGTTGTGACGGCGGACGCCCATCCGGACTAATCCTCGATCAGGAAACCCTTCAAGCTGTCCATGTTCAACGGGCCTTCCTTCTTCATGATGGCCCGGCCGACCGAGACGATCAGGAACACGTTCATGACCGCCCCCACGAGAGCGTAGGCCATGACGGTCTGGTACGCAGTGAGGAAGAGCCCCCCCAGGACCAGGGCCGCCGTCCTGGCGGCGAGGAGCCCGAGGTCGTAGAAGAAAACGAAACGCTGGATCCTGATGATCCGGCCGAAGAGGACCGCCGGCAGGTTGCAGAACACGACGGCCATCCAGATCATCAGGCTGCGGGAGAGCTCGCCGGCCGTGTACCACTGCGGACCGAAGACCCAAGCGAACAATTGCGGCGCCCAGATGAGCATGACGGCCGTCGGGCCGAGGACCATGGCCAGAAGGGTGGCGGTGACCTTGACGTAGAGCGCGGCCAGGCTGCGGCCCTGATGCTGGCTTTCGCTGGCCTTCTGGAACAGGACCTGGCGGAGGGAACTCAGGATGAAACCCATCGGGAAGGTCAGCACGGTCATGGCGAAAGCGTAGGCGCCGGCGATGGGGAGCCCGAAAAAGCGGGTCAATAACAGGACCGGAAGCCCCGAAGACACGGCGTTGATGACGTTTTGGGAGGCCGAGTACATGGGGAAGTCCCTGTATTCCCTGGCCAGCTTCGCCAGTCCGGCCCGGCGGGCTTTCGTCAGAAGGGACGGGAGATCGGGGAGCAGGACCCTGACGAGGTTGACGCTCGCCGCCGCGTTGCCCAGGATATTGGAGACGATCAATCCCGGAGCGCCGAGCTCGAGGACGCCGAACCCGATACTCGTTCCCCTGTTGGCGAGGCTCCGGATCACCTGCGACGAGGACGTCACCTTGAAGGCCTTGACCCGGACGGCCCAGGCCTGGCAGGCATAGTTCAGACCGCTGATGAGCGTCGAGAGCACCAGCAGGGCCAGGGGCCAAAAACCCGCGGTCTTCATGAGGCCGTTCATGGCGGCGGGGGCGGCGAGGCAGGCGGCGAGCGTCGCCAGACTGACGGCGAAGGTGCAGACGAAGGAGATGGCCAGCAGGCCCAGGGCGTCCTCTCTCTCCTTGGGCAGCATGATCGCCTGGCTGTATTCCAGGGTCACTCCCGCGGCGATGATGCCGGCGATCGCTCCGAACGAACCCGCGATCCCGAAATCGGACGGGGTGAAGAGGCGGCTGATGACGGGCGCCAACCCGATGCTGATGACCTGGGCGATCCCCGTGCCGGCCATGACGACGAGGATGTTCTTGAAGAAGATCGAGGTCTTGACCTTGACGATCAGCTTCCGGAGGTAGGACCGCTTCGACGGGATTCCGGGGGACGCGCCGCTCATCGGCGCTCCGGCTCTGCTTCGTCCGCGGCCCCGCCGGATTCGGGAATACCGCGAGCCTTCTCCGAGGAGCAGACCGCGAAGAGGAGGAGGATGGCGCTCAGCTGGGCCGTGAACGTATCGATCGACGATTCCCCGATATTGTGGATGGCGGCGACGATGAGATAGCCGATCCACAGGACTCCCCAGCCGACGTCGCGCGAGAGCTCGTCGCGGGCCTTACGGACCGATGAAACAAGGAACATGGCGACCAGGAACAATCCGACGAGGCCGATCCCCAGGACCACGTCCAGATAACCGGAATGGGCCCCGCTGATATGGAACGCGTCCCTCGTCCTCGACGTCCAGAAGCCCCCGAAGCCCTTCCCGACGACGGGGCTCGTCATGACGACCGGGAGGAGCGACGTCCAGACCTGGGTCCGGCCGGTCAGCGTCGCGTCCCGCCCTGCACTGGATGCGAAGAACCGGATACCCGATCCGCTGATGAAAACGGTGGCCACCCCGAGCAGGATCAGGAAGACCATCACGGCCGTGAGAGTGCCGGCCTTGATCCTTTTCCCGAGCTTCTCGAGGAGGAGCACCCAGGCGCAGACGAGCGTGCCGCCCAGGAAGGCATATGTCGAAGTCGCGGAATAAAAGACGCTGTGGTCGGGTCCGCCCAACAGGTAAAAGGTCAGAAGCAGGAGGATCGCCTCCGCCGGAGTCTGGTACTTCCACACCGACGGTGCTTTGTCGCGCCATCTCTTGATGAGAGACCAGATGAGGAAGATGGCGGAGATGATGCAGAGCGAGGCCAGGCTGTTCTTCTGTTGGGCGACGCCGATCCACTCCTGCTCTCCCGACCAGGGGCCGTAGTCGACGCCGTAGACCGGGAAATACTTGACGAGGATGAGGGAGAAGGGAACCAGAATGTAGGTCGTTCTGCGGAACAGGCTCTCTATCGCCTGGCGCGGCCGGGGTTCGGAGAAAACGACGAGGGCCATCAAGACGGCCAGAAGCTCCTTGACCCATCGCTTGAAGGAGACATCCGGGATCCCGGACCAGACGATGCTGACGAGCATGAAGACGACGAGGGTCAGGAGCCAGGGGCTCCGGGTCAACGCGCCCGCCCATTCCGTCCTCCGGCGGGCGAGGATGATGAGGGCGAATAGGAAGAGGACGATGAGGATGCCCAGGTCCAAAGGACCGCTCGCGTCCGGATCCCGGTTGCGGGCGTTGAACCAGAGCCCGATGGGCCGGCTGGCGACGATGAGCAACCAGACGGTCGGGACCCATAGAGCGCGGGTCGCTTGGGGGCATTGCTTGCGCTCGATGCGGAGCATGAACACGACGGCTGCGAGGCATAGCGCAAGTGCGAGTAACGGAGGCAACGATCTCTCCTCTAGGTCCTAACGCAGGCCAATATATCATCCCCGAGACCGAAGTTTCAACGACAAATAGGGATTGACCTCCGCCCGGGCATCGCATAACTTAAAGGGGGCGAACACTATCACATGAAGATCCTCATCACAGGCAATCTGGGTTACGTCGGACCGGCTGTGGTCGAGCGGCTCCGGGCCTCGAGGCCCGACGCGGTCCTGGTGGGCTTCGACATCGGCTATTACTCCGGCTGCACGACGGGCCCCGTCGCTTCGCCCGAAGGCCTGCCCCACGTCCAAGTCCGGGGGGACATGCGCCGCTTTCCCGAGTCCGTCCTCGACGGGGTGGACGCCGTCGTCCATCTTGCGGCGATCTCCAACGATCCCATCGGCAACCGGTTCGAGGACGTGACGCTCGACATCAACCACAGGGCGAGCGTCGCCCTGGCCCGGGCCGCCCGTGCGTCCGGGGTCAAGTCCTTCATCTTCGCCTCGAGCTGCAGCATGTACGGGGCGGCCGAGGACGGCCCGAGGACGGAGGACGCCCCGCTGAATCCCCTGACCGCGTACGCCCGCTCCAAGGTCCTCACCGAGCGCGATCTGAAGCCGCTCGGGCTCCCGGGATTTCCGGATCACTTCGCTCCGGTTCTCGACGGCCTGCGGCTGGAGCGAGCGTCTCCGGCTGGACCTCGTCCTCAACGATTTCGTCGCCGGCGCGGTGGCCTCGGGCGAGATATCGATCCTCAGCGACGGCACTCCCTGGCGCCCTCTGATCGACGTCAAGGACATGGCCCGGGCCATCGACTGGGCGATCTCCAGGCAGGGGGAGGGGACCCCGGACTTCCTGGCCGTGAACGTCGGCCTCGAGCAGGCCAACTACCAGGTCAGGGACCTGGCCGCGGCGGTGGCCGCGGCGGTCCCGGGGACCCGTGTTTCGATCAACAAAGACGCCATGCCGGACAAGCGCTCCTACCGGGTCGATTTCGCCCTGTACAGGAAGCTCGCGCCGGATCACCAGCCGGCCGTCGGGCTGGACCAGTCCATCCGGGAGCTGAAATCGGGTCTGGAGTCGATGGGCTTCCGGGACGCGAAGTTCCGCGAGTCGAAGTTCATGCGGCTCAATATCCTCCTGGAACTCCGTAAGAAGGGCCTCCTGAACGACAAACTAGAGTGGACAAGACCATGAGCACAGGTCCATTCTGCAGGTTCTGCGCCTCGCCGCTGAGCCATACCCTCGTCGATCTGGGCATGTCGCCGCTCTGCGAAAGCTATCTGAGCGCTTCCCAGCTGAACCGGATGGAGCCTTTCTATCCTTTGCGGGTCTATGTCTGCGACCGCTGCTGGCTGGCCCAGCTCGAGGAATTCGTCGGTCCCGAAGAGATCTTCACCGATTACGCCTATTTTTCCTCGTATTCGGATTCCTGGCTGAAACACGCCGAGACCTACACGGAGGCGATCGTCCGGCGGCTCGGCCTGGGCCCGTCGAGCTTCGTCGTCGAGCTGGCCAGCAACGACGGCTACCTGCTTCAGTACTTCGTCGCCAGGGGCATCCCTGTCCTGGGCGTCGAGCCGGCGCAGAATATCGCCAAGGTGGCCGTGGACAAAGGGATCCCGACCCGGATCGAGTTCTTCGGCGAGAAGCTGGCCGGCGAGCTCGCGGCGGAGGGGAAAAGGGCCGACCTGATCATCGGCAACAACGTGCTGGCCCAAGTGCCGGGGCTCAACGATTTCGTCCGGGGCATGAAGGTCCTGCTCAAGCCGCAGGGCGTCATCACCCTGGAGTTCCCGCACCTCGTCCGTCTCATGGCGGGAAACCAGTTCGACACGATCTACCACGAGCATTTCTCCTATTTCTCGCTGACCGCGGCCGATAAGATCTTCGCGGCCCACGGATTGATCCTCTTCGACGTCGAGGAGCTGCCCACCCACGGCGGGTCGCTGCGGATCTACCTCCGGCACGAGGAGGACGGGACGAAACCGGTCGGGGCGAGGGTCGGCGAGCTTCTGGCGCAAGAAGAGCGCGAGGGCATCAGCCGGCCGGAGACCTACGCGCGATTTTCCGGCCAGGTCCAGGAGACGAAACGCAAGCTCCTCGAATGCCTGATCGGCATCAAGCGCCAGGGCCAGAAGATCTGCGGCTACGGCGCGCCGGGCAAGGGCAACACCCTCCTGAATTACTGCGGCATCCGGACGGATTTCCTCGATTACACCGTCGACCGCAATCCCTACAAACAGGGCAAGTTCACTCCGGGGACCCACATCCCGATCCTGGCCCCGGACCGTATCGCGGAGACGCGTCCGGACTACGTCTTCATCCTGCCCTGGAACTTCCAGGACGAGATCGTCGGGCAGATGTCCTTCGTCCGGGAATGGGGGGGGCGGTTCATCGTGCCCATTCCCGAGGTCAGGATCATCGCATGATCTTCACCGAGACGAAGCTCAGGGGCGCTTTCCTCGTCGACATCGAGAAGAAGGAGGACGACCGCGGCTTTTTCGCCCGGTCCTGGTGCCGCCGGGAATTCGAGGCCCGCGGCCTGAATGCCGGGATCGTCCAGTGCAACGTCTCTTTCAATGTCCGGAAGGGCACTCTCCGGGGGATGCACTACCAGATCGCGCCCTTCGAGGAGGCCAAGCTCGTCCGCTGCACCCGGGGCGCTCTCTGCGACGTGATCGTCGATCTGCGGCCGGGCTCAGCCACGTTCAAGCAGTCCGTGAGCGAGGTCCTGACCGCGGAGAACCGGCGCATGCTCTTCGTCCCCGAGGGCTTCGCCCACGGTTTCCTGACGCTCGAAGACGCGACGGAGGTTTTCTACCAGATGTCCGAGTATCACGCGCCGGAGCGGGCGAGAGGTTTCCGCTGGAACGATCCGGCCTTCGGCATCGTCTGGCCGGCCGAGGTCGAGGTCGTCTCGGAGCGGGACAGGAACTATCCCGATTTCGGAGACTGATGGGACCCTCACGATGAGCCAGAGCGAACGATCCGTATCCGCGGCCGGGGCGGGGATCGGCGTCGAGATCCACAGCCTGATGACGGAGCTTTTTCCGATCTGCCGGAGCATCACGGGTGACGGCGTCCGGAAGACCCTGGAGATCCTCGGGCGGCACATCCCGCTGGCGGTCCGAGAGGTCCCGTCCGGCACGCGTGTTTTCGATTGGACCGTGCCGAAGGAATGGAACATCCGGGACGCCTTCATCAAGAACAGCCAAGGCGAGAGGGTCGTCGATTTCCGGAGATCGAACCTCCACGTCGTCAGCTACAGCCTTCCCGTTCGCGCGGTCCTGCCCCTGGCCGAGCTCAAGAAGCACCTCCACACCCTGCCGGGCCAACCGGACCTCGTCCCCTACAAGACCGCCTATTATTCCGAAGATTGGGGTTTCTGTCTGACCCACAGACAATTCCTCGGCCTCGAGGAGGGCGATTACGAGGTCGTCATCGACTCCACGCTGGAGGACGGATCCCTGACCTACGGGGAATCCTATCTCCAGGGAGCGTCGGAAGACGAGATCCTCGTCTCCGTCCACGCCTGCCACCCTTCGCTCGCCAACGACAACCTCTCGGGCATCGGGCTGGCGACGATGCTGGCCAGACACCTGGGATTCGGCCGAACACAGGTACTCGTACCGGTTCCTGTTCATCCCCGGCACGATCGGGGCCATCACCTGGCTCTGCTTGAACGAAGGCAATGTCGGGAAGATCAAGGCGGGGCTGGTCGTCGCGGGCGCCGGGGACTCGGGGGACGTCACCTATCAGAGAAGCCGCCGCGGCAACGCCGAGATCGACAGAGCGGCGGCGCACGTCCTCGGGCGCGCCGCCCGGCCGGGCCGCCTCCTGGATTTTTGTCCCTGGGGGTACGACGAACGCCAGTACGGCTCTCCCGGATTCGATCTTCCGGTCGGACGGTTCTCCCGAACCCCTTTCGGCGAGTATCCGGAATACCACACGTCCGGGGACGACATGAGCTTCGTTTCGGCCGGCTCGCTGGCCGAAAGCTTCAGCATGATCTTGGGCATCTTCGACGTGCTCGAGGGGAACCGGATCTTCCGGAATGTGAATCCGAAATGCGAGCCCCAACTCGGGAGACGCGGTCTTTACGCGACAGAAGCCGACAGGAATCTGGCCACGCTCTGGGTCCTGAACCTCTCCGACGGCGGGAACAGTCTCCTCGACATCGCCGAACGGTCGGGCCTGCCGTTCGAGACCGTCCGCGCGGCCGCGGAGAGCCTGAAGCAGGCCGGCCTGCTCGTCGAAAGCGCGGGGCCGGACGGCGTCAGGACATGAATCGAGAGGAGTGAACGGTATGAAAGTCGTGCTCTTTTGCGGCGGACAGGGGATGCGTCTCCGCGAATATTCCGAGGTCATCCCGAAGCCGATGGTCCCGCTGGGAAACCGGCCGATCCTCTGGCACGTCATGAGATACTACGCCCATTTCGGCCACAAGGAGTTCATCCTGTGCCTGGGCTACCGGGGCGATCTCATCAAGAAATATTTCGTCAATTACGACGAATGCGTCTCCAACGACTTCGTCATGACGAAAGGGGGCCGGGACCTCAAGCTCCTCACCAGCGACATCGGCGAATGGAAGATCACCTTCGTCGATACGGGCTTGAACGCCAACGTCGGGCAACGGCTGTGCGCCGTCAGGAAGCACCTGGGCAACGACGAGGTCTTCCTGGCGAACTACGCCGACGGCCTGACGGACCTCGATTTCACGGCCTACCTGGACCGTTTCCTGGCCCGGGACGTGGCCGCCTCCTTCCTGGCGGTCAAGCCGACCCAGAGCTTCCACGTCGTGACCATCAAGAACCACGACCATGTGACGGGGATCAGCCCGCTCGGCGAATCCGGCACCTGGATCAACGCCGGCTTTTTCGCCTTCCGGAAGGAGATCTTCAAGTACATCAAAGAGGGGGAGGACCTCGTGAAAGAGCCCTTCCGGAGGCTCATCGACAAAAAGCGGATCATGGCCCACAAGCACGAGGGCTTCTGGATGGCCATGGACACGTTCAAGGACAAGCAATTCCTGGACGATATGGTCTCCGCGGACAGCGTTCCGTGGGAGGTCTGGAGGACGAAGAGATGAGGAGCCTGGCCATCACGCCGCGGGGGCGATCGCTCAAGGTCCTCTGCCTCGGCGCCCACAGCGACGATATCGAGATCGGCTGCGGCGGCACCGTCCTCACGCTGATCGCCTCTCATCCCGGGATCGAGTTCGATTGGGTCGTGCTGAGCGCGGCCGGAAAGCGGAGGAAGGAGGCCGAGGCCGGGGCGGCCGCGTTCCTCGCCGGGGCGGCCCGCGCGAGCGTCATGGTCAAAAGCTTCCGGGACGGATATTTCCCTTACATCGGGGAGGGCCTCAAGGACTTCTTCGAGGAGTTGAAGAAGTCCGTGAAGCCCGACCTGATCTTCACTCCTCATCGCCGCGACCTCCATCAGGACCACCGCCTGGTCTCCGAGCTGACCTGGAACACCTTCCGGGACCACCTCATCCTGGAATACGAGATCCCGAAGTACGACGGCGACCTCGGGGCCCCCAACGTCTTCGTCGCTTTGAGCGATAAGGTCGTCCGGGCGAAGGTCAAGAATATTCTCGCGTCCTTTCCGACGCAGGCCGGGAATTCCTGGTTCACGGGGGACACGTTCCTGGCCCTGACGCGGTTGCGCGGCATCGAGTCCAACGCTCCCTCCGGCCACGCCGAGGCGTTCTACGGCCGGAAGCTGGTTCTGGGCTAAGAGCTTTTGATCAGGGCCCAGCCCTCGTTCGCGGAACGGACGATGTGTGCGAGGTCCCTGAGCCGAAGGGCGTAATAAGAGGGGATGATCAGGGTCCGTCGTCAACAGCCTCTCGGCCGAAGGGCAATCGCCTTCGTATCCATAGTTTCTTGGCCGCGCCTTCGGCGTTGTCCTCATATGGTGTTGCCGTACCGATCCCCTGTCGCTTGAGAAAGGCCGCCATGGCCTTTTCCTGTCTTCGACGTGATCGAAGACGACAGGATACATGAAACGATTGGTCTCCGCACGAGATGGTCTCGACCGGGAATCGCGTTGGGCCCAGCCGCAAGTGCCGTTTCAGATATTCCGCATGGACTCTCTGCACGGCGATCATGGAATCCAGAGCGGCAGTCGCCGGTGGAGAATGGCGAGATCCGAAGTGAACATTCGGCCTAAGACGATGGGCGACTTATCCGACGAAATCAGTCTTCCTATTGTACACAGCCCATATTTTGGAGCCGATAAGGCCCCACCGCGACGACTGCGAAGCGTTGATCGGATAAAGGTGGTCATGACGTGCCTGAGCTCCTCAGCCCGCGACGGGAGTCGGTAGGGCTTCCATCAGACTAGCTAGACCCGCACTTTAAGAGCCGGATCCCGCGCATAGATGGCTGCACCCTCGCCGATAGCCAGGTATTTTCCGGATCGGAAGCTGAAGAAGGACAGGTCCCCGAACGATCCGCAGGTCTGGTCGTTGAGCCGTGCTCCCGAGGACTGGGCGCAGTCCTCGATGACAGGCTTGCCGTCATGATCTGAGGATCTCAGACATGTCGCACAGATTCCCGAACATGTGAACGGCGATGACAGCATCCAGCCTAGAACGCTTCTTTCCGAAGATCCGGGACAGAGAGACAGTGACTCTCCGGGATCGACGTCGATGAATATCGGAGTGCAACCGGCGGCCTTGATCGCCTTAAAAACGACCGGGCAACAATACAGCGGAACGCCGACATTCGAGCCCTCGGGCAGATCCAGGGCTTTGAGGGCGATGATGACAGCAGCTCGTGCGGACCGGAGTCGCGATTCCGCTCGCCGACGCCCTGGCCAGTCAAGGTGACCGGAGGGCCAGTGCGTCAGATTTTCGACATGCGCGCCAAGGCGAGCACCACATCGCTCAGGGAGTAGTGATGATATTCTGCCGGGATCAGGCCTGGCATGGGTTCCTCAATCGTCTCTGCGCACGGGGGAATTCAGCTTATGCCTCTCAGCATCCACGATGTCCCCGCCGCTGCCGCACCGGGCCGCCAAGCCGTAGAGACGGTATTTCACAGAGCTTGATTGGGTATTTCCATAGGTAACCCCGTTCAAGCGTCGCTCCGAAACGACGTTTGAATGAGTTAAGGGCCTCCTGCTTGGATCCCTTTTCCGGATTGATCCTAGCGCCGAAAAAATCGAACCGTCGAACCCCCAGGGACTTGAAGAGGCGGATGGCTTCCCAATAGAGGAGCTTCATTGGTCCCCTGCTGCGTGGTCATCCCGGTTGCCCGCATAGATCGCATAGGCGCAGATAATCGCTGAAGGCGAAGACGGTCGAAGCTCTGAACGCTGGCCGTCCGTAGATCGCAGCCAGGACCCTGGCCGTATTCGCCGAGTCCCGTGAATGATAACGCCGGAAGGACCTCACGGCTCATGAAGGGAAGTCGTGGACCGCTTGAATGTTTGTCGGACGAGTTCATAGGAAAGCGTCCCGTGATCTCATCCGCGGACGGTTCTGATGAACGCCGGTCTTCCTGGCCGTGCTTGATATTTTGACGGGTGATTTTGCAATGTTCTTCCAAAGAGCTCTCCTCGGAGGGCCTCAAGATCGATGATAAGGTTCCATAGGGTGCAGCTTCCGCGCCTTCCGGATAGGTTCGGAATATGGCATTGGATGATGCAGGAATGACCATATCCGCGCCGATCGAACGAAAGTAATCGATCGATCGATCAGGAACTCCTTTTCCTCGGCGATCCCGAAATCGGCTGTTAGCGGCATGGTCTCAACCCGGAAGCGGATCATGCGGAAAAGGGCTTTTGTGACGACAGTATAGGGCAGAACACAGCGGAGCTCGCCGGATTCGGAAAATCCGCCCAGCCAGCCGTATTCGTCACCTACCGCCTGAAGAAAGGATTCCTTGGCGAAAATGGGCTGGCGGGGATGCCAATCGATCGCAACCTGTTCGACTCTCATGGATTCCTCTTTGCGAACCGGTTCCCTAATCGGGGATCTCAACGGCCTGAGGAAGCCCGGTGCGCAGAGCGTCCAGCACCCGGAACGCAGTCACTGTGGTGAAGAGGAGCGACTCCAGTGGGATGGGGGAGGGTCGGCCTTCCCGGATTGAAGCGATAAACTTCTCGATTTCCTCTTTATGGCCTTTGCCGGGATCCTTGACCTTCTTAAGCTTGCCGCCGAAATAGACGTCGGCTGTCCGGAAGTCGTTGATGATGAAGCTTTTTTCGCCTCCGAAGATCTCGATGCGCTCCTTGGCCAGGAGCCGGTCGCCGCAGGCCAAGTAGGTGATGAGGCCGACCGATCCATTGCGGAAGGCGATGGTGATAGCGACGTTGTCCTGGTTTTTCGCTTTAGTGTTCGGGTTGGCGACGCATTCCGCGAAAACTCTGACGGGTTCAGCCCCAGTCATGAACTGGAGGAAATCGATGAAGTGGCAGACCTCGCCGAGTATCCGCCCGCCGCCCTCTGCGGTCTGTGTCCAATGATCCCTGGGGATGAAGCCGGCACTGACACGATAGTTCAAGACGAGCGGCTCGGGGACCCCCCGAAAAAGCTCGCGAGCTCGTACAGCCAAGGGCGCGAAACGCCGGTTGAACCCGACCTGGAGACGGCGTGTCGGATGGCGCCGGCTGGCTTCCACGATACGGCCCAAGTCTGATTCCTCGATGGTCAAAGGCTTCTCAACATAGACGTTTTTATCCGCTTCGAGGGCCTTCAAGACTAGCTCTCCGTGGGAATTGTGACGGGTGGCGATAAAGACAGTGTTGATCGCTGCATCCCCGAGGATGTCCTGTGCATCGGCGCTGAACGATCCGAACTTGAACTTCTCAGCGGCGCTCTTGGCCGTCATGCCTCTGGCATCTGCGACTCTGAGCAGCTGACCTTGAGCCTTGGGCGTTGGGGATGAGGAACTTCTGGGCGAAGCTCCCCGCCCCGATGACGCCGATCCCGATGGATGGCTCGGCTGCGGGCGCGGATTTTGCCGAGGCCGGCTTCTCTCTGGGTTTCTCCTCCGATTCGGGGTACTTCAGCAGGATGCCGATCGACGGCTCCTGGATCTTGCCTGTCACGATGTCGTAGGCTTTTTCGGCTTGCTCGATGTCGAAGACGTGGGTGATGAGCGGCCTGACGTCGACGGAGCCGGACCCGAGGAGGTCGACGAACGCCGCCATATTCCTATTCTCGGTCCAACGGACGTGACCGTAGGGGTAGTCGTGTCCTTCGTCCTCGTAAGCGGGGTCGTAGCGACCCGGACCGTAGGAGCAGGAGATCTTCAGCTCGAGTTCCTTCTTGTAGAAATGAGGCTCCCGAGGGATGTTCATGGGCACGGCGCCGACGACGACGATGACGCCTTTCTGGCGGAGAATGGCCGTCGCCAGTTCCACGGGATCGCTCGTGTTGGCCGCGGCTGTGATGATGACGGCATCGAAACCTCTCCCGCCCGTAAAAACGTCCATCTCCGATACCAGGTTGGCGTCGCTTCGCGTCGCGGCGGCATGACAGCTGATCTTCCGGGCCAGGCTGACCATTGCCTGCCGAAGTGTCGATGCCGAAGACCCGACAGCCGTTGGACCGCAAGATCTGGCGATGTGATCTGGCCGAGGAGGCCGAGGCCGATGACGCAAACGAATTCGCCGATCCGGGGATCGGCCTGCCGAACTCCCTGCATGGCGATCGAGCCCAGCGTCGTGAAGGCCGCATGGTCCAGCGGGACCGCATCGGGCACCCTGACGACGAGATTCTGGGGGACAGAGATGATCCCCGCGTGCGAGGCGGTGCTTCCGCCGCAGGCCACCCGGTCGCCCGGCTTGAACGCGCCGTCGGTGTCCATCGACAACAGCACCGTTCCCGCGGTGCTGTAGCCAAGCTCCTTCAGCGTTTCGAGCTTGGTTCGTACGCGCTTCAGGGTTTCCGCAAATCCTTCCTTCTTGTAGGTATCGAGGACCTGCTTGACCAGATCCGGCCTCTGACGCGCCTTGCCCAAAAGAGAGGCCTTGGCTGTGGTGACGGTCGAACGCTCAGTTCCTGCGCTGATCAGGGAATAGTGGTTGCGGACGAGCACATAGCCAGGCGCCGCCGACGGCACCGGGACGTCGTCGACGAAGAGATCGCCTGACTTGAAATCCTGGATGACTTGCTTCATGGCACGATCCTTTGAGTGGGGATTGAAAAGTTACCTTCTGTAAGAGACCGGACCCTTGGCTCGATGTCGAGGAATGTTGATATGGGTACGCCGCTTCGTCCTAGCCGGGCCAGGAGGTCGTTAACCGCGCCGTGATCGATGGGGTCCTTGGTGTGCATGATCGCGACGACCGGACGGAAGCGGGAAGGGTCCCTCTCGTCCTCTTTCAGCAACCTGTCCATCATCACGTTGAGCTCTTCTTTTGTCATCTGGCCCAGATCGAGCTTGAGGGGGTATCGGAAGCGGAGAAAATCCGTCAGCCGGCCGAGCGCTTTCCGGCCTGCCTGTGCTTTCGACGCCCCGGTCTGCTGCAAGCTCACGCGCTTGCCTGTCAGGAGCTGCCATACGGGCACCAGCCGGGTATAGATAGGGATCTCGAGTAGGATTCCTCGGGGATCGGGTTCGGTCACTTCGCTTCCGAATCTCCAATACAGATCCTTTTTGGGAGCCCGGCGGTAATCCAGCTTGTGCAGCCGCCAGAGACCACCCCTGTAGACCGATGAATCCAACCGGATGCCATTAGCCGCCAGAATGCCGGCCAGCGGCTGCGTGGGTTGGAAGAGCAGATGCCCGGCACGGAAAGAGAGCGGGGTAAATCCCGGGGCCCCTAGGAGGTCCCTCATGTAGCCCACGGCCCGGTGGATCACCTCGCCGATGCGATCGACGGGTTGGGTGCACAGGTTGTATTCACCTTGGTCGAGGACCCAAGCCCCGTTTTCACGCTTGGCATTGTACCACCAGGGATGAATGTGCAACCCGAGCTCGAATCCCTGCTCATTGAAGTCCCTGAGCTGCTCTTTAACCGGTCCGATGAAGGGATCGGCTGCCCAGCCGTCGATCATCTCCAATTCGGCGACATCCGGAAAGACGACAAAACGGGCGTTATGCTCCCGAAATACAGTCCGCAGCCTTTCCGCCGGCTCGTAGACCAGGTCCCGGAGGGAGCCGCGGCCGTTGCCGTAGATCTCGTAGTCGACGGTGAACACGCACTCGATCATGGCGCCGGCTCCGCGCTCTCGAGGAGGGTGGCCAGGGCCAGGAGCATCCAGGCCTGGGACCATCTCATGAACGGCGTCCTCACCGTGGACCGGGGACGTTTCTGGAAGTAAAAATAGCCCTTCGGGCTGCGCATGTTCCCGAGGGTCCAGCCGAGGACCTTGCGGGCGAGGGCGACGTTGTCCTCCCCGAAGTCCGAGAACTCGGCCAGGGTGATGATGCTCTGGGCGGCGCTGTGGATGTCGATGGGATAGACGGCGTCGTGGAAATACTTCGGCGCCCCGTCGTCGCGGAAGAAATGGGCCTTGAAGAAATCCAGGCCTTTCCGGATGGCGGCGTCGAATTCCGCCGTCCCGGAGAAGTCCCGGATGCGCCGCAGGGCGACCAGATTGAACCCGGTGTGGAAATTGTCGATCCATCGCTGGGTCGGAGCTTCGCCATAGGGCCATGAGCCGTCGTCATGCTGTCGGCCGACCGAGAAACGCGCGGCCTCGAGGGCCGGTTCGAGATACTTGCGGTCTCCGGTAACGCGGGCGATGCGACACAAATAGGCCGCGCCCAGGAGGTTGGCGTTGTGGACCTCGTCGTTGCCGACAAGCGTGTAGCGGAAGCGCGATCTCCCGCCGCTTTCCCGCGAGAAGAGGTTCTCGAGGATGAAATCGGCGGCGCTCGAAGCCCGCTCCGTCCAGGAGGACTCGTGCGCCCATTCGCCCGCGTCGAGCAGGGCGTTGCCGGCGAAGGTCGTGCAGATGATGTTCGGCGAGCCCTCGGGGACGAGCGCGAACCTCTGCTGCCAGTCGAAGTTGTAGCCCCAGCAGGCCTGCGTCCGTTCGCGGGACCGGAGGGACAGGAGCTTTTCGGCCAGCGGCCGGATGAGCTCCGAAACCTCGGGCGCAGGCGCCCTTGGCCAGCTTGACGGCCGAGGTCAGGAAAAGGGCGATCCCTTTCGGGTTGGGGGTGCGGGGCACGAGGAGGAGCGGTCTCAGGTTGACCGGGCTGCGCTTGACCGCTTGGGTCAGGGCCAGGCGGGCCAGCCGGAAATCGAGGCAGGGGAGGGCCCGGAAGACCCGGCTGTTGAGGGCGTCGTACGGGTCGTATCCCGCCCAATCGTTCGCGCGGCAATAGGCCAGCAGATCGAGAGCCGCCTGCCGCGCCTCGTCGAGAGGGTTCCGATGCTCGCTCACGTCGTCCGCGTCTCCCCTGACGGCGCGGCGGCGACGAGCGCTTCGATCACGCGTCCGGCCGTCTGTCCGTCCCAAAGTGGCGGCACCTGCCCGATGCGCTCGGGGCCCGCGAGCAGGACCTCGAGGTCGTCGAGAAAGCTCTCGAGCTTCGTCAGCTTGTTGCTGCCGATGGTCACCGTGATCGGTCGCTCGGTGTTGGGCCTGAGGGTCAGGCAGGGTGTCCGGAAGAAGGTCGACTCTTCCTGCAGGCCTCCCGAATCCGTCAGCACGACCCGCGCGCTCTCGCAGAGACGGAGGGAGGCGTGGTAGCCCAGGGGTTCGAGCAGGACCAGGCGGCGGTCCGCCGGGGAGAGGAGCCCGAACTCCGAGAGCATCTTGCGGGTGCGGGGATGGACGGGAAAGACCACGGGAAGGTGCTCCGATATCTTCTCCAGCCCGGTCATGAGAGCCTTCAGATTGCGACGATCGTCCACGTTGGCCGGCCGGTGGAGCGTGACATAGATGAAGCGGGAAGGTTCGAGCCCGAGATCTTCGAGAACGCCGCCGGCGCGGGCTTGGGGGAGATTGTCGACCAGCGAATCGATCATGATGTTGCCGACGAGCTTGATCTTCTCCCGGGCGACGCCTTCCCGGAGCAGGTTCCGGTCGGCGTCTTCCGAAGGCGTCAGGAGCAGATCGGCCAGGGCATCGGTCACCAGGCGGTTGATCTCCTCCGGCATGGTCCGGTCGAAGCTGCGCAGGCCCGCCTCGACGTGGGCGACCCGGATGCCCAGCTTGGAACAGACCAGGGTACAGGCCATCGTCGAATTGACGTCTCCGACGACGACGACCCAGTCCGGCTTTTCCCGCTCACAGACGGCCTCGAAACCGGTGAGGATGCCCGCCGTCTGGGCGGCGTGGGAACCGGACCCGACGCCGAGATTGATGTCCGGGCGCGGGATGCCGAGCTCCCTGAAGAAGACCTCGGACATGTTCTCGTCGTAGTGCTGGCCGGTGTGGACGAGCAGGGCCTCGATGCGCGCCGCGCCCCGGTCCCCGGACGCGTTCTCCCGGGCGATCCGCTTCATGAGAGGCGCGACCTTCATGAAGTTCGGGCGCGCCCCCGCGACGATGATCAGCTTCAGACGGCTCATGGGCGGATCCTCCGATGTCGGCCCCTCAGAGTCAATGGCCGGGCGTTCCCGCCTGTCGGCGGGGCCGGACGCGTTCGATCTGGATGATATCCTCGATGTGATCGCAGATGTCCTCGAGGGCCCCGCGGGCCGCTTTGTCCGGCGACCGGTCCTTGTCCCGGCGGACGATATGGATCTTCGACCAGACCTCTTCCTTGGATCGGATCATGCCCAACCGGCCCTCCTCCTCGAGCATGATGTCCACGGCCCCGGTCTTGCCCCGGAAGATGCTGTAGACGGGCACGCCCAGGGCCGCGGCTTCGCGGTTCATCGTCCCGCCGCCGCTCACCACGAGGTCCGAGATCCAGAGCAGGTCCAAGCCGTCGACGGCCCCGCGCGGAACGACCGTGCGGCCGTTCTCGAACCATTCCGGGAATTTCGTCCTGACGTCGAGTTCCTGATGGGCGTTGCGGGGCAGGAGGACGACCCGGACGCCCGGCGTCCGGCAAACCCGGGCCATGAGCTCGTGGAACAGGACGTCGCTCTCGGGATTGTAGTAATGGGCCTCGTCGGCGGGCGGCCGCACGGTGACGATGATCTCGTCCGGTCTCAGGCCCAACTCCTCCGCGAGGCGGCCGGACGGCGTGAAATCGGGGACGTAGACGTCCTCCTTGATCCCCCTGTAGCAGCGGGTCCGGCCGGGCTTCGACGGCAGGCTGTCCGGTGTCAACGCTTCGGGCACGAGCGTCCAGCGCGGATTGGACGGAAAAGGCACCCGGGCGAATTCATAGTCGAGGATCATCACGGTCGGGACGCCGAGAAGGTTGCTGAGGATGTTCTGGGAGCGGGAGCCGTGGGAGACCGACAAGCCCGGTCTTCGCCTGAGATAGAAGGGCAGCAGCTGCAGGGCCCGGATGAAGAGCCCGCTGACCTTCAGGAGCAGGTTCTTGCCGTAATGCCGCCCGATCTTCCTGACGTTCAGCCCCTTCTTCTCGGCGAGATCGCAGACCTGGAAGGCGTCCCGGGCGGACAGGACCACTTCGTGGCCGCGCCGCTCGAGCTCGCGGATGATGGGGACGAAGAAGGGGACGTGAGGGCGTGTTGTCGAGGTCGATCCAGATCTTCACGGCCGGGCGCCGCGGGCGCACGGCATGCGGGGAGTGCGTTCGGCCGGGGACGAGCGGTTTGTCTTCGTGAGCGGCGACGGTGCGGACCCGGGCGCCGCCGCCGTCCTCCAGAAACGGGCCACTTCCCGGGGCAGGGCCTGCCAGTACCGGCCCGCGTATCGGGTCCGGATGTAATCGAGGAGCTCGACGTACCGCTCGACGGGATACTCTTCGCGTCCGCCGGTGCCCTCGTCGAAGATCATGTAGTCGGGATGGGTGTTGAGCGCGACCATGCCGCCCTTCGCCACGATCCAGTCGAGCTTCTGCTTCCAGATCCCGATGTCCTTCTCCCTGAGGATGATGAACAATCCGTGGTCCTGAGGCAGGGTGTACGGCAATTCGACGTAGGTCCTGGTGCCGGCGTCGTTGCCGCTCAGGAAGGGGAAGATGGAGCCGACGCCGTCCGACTGGGGCTCGAACGGGTCCGTATCGAACGTCGAGCAGGAATACTCGATATCGAGCTCGGCGATCCAATTCAGCTTGCTGAGCATGGACGGCGAGCTGAAGCCCACCGCGCCCCACCGGCGGAGGTAGCGCTCGATCCGGGGTACCTTGGCCCGGAATTCCGCCGGGCGCCGGAAGAGCTTGCCGTCGTGTTTGAGGCCGTGCACGCCGACCTCGAATCCGGCCTCGGACAAGGTCCGGACGATACGCGACGGCGTCGGATAATCCTCGGGCACGAAATTGAATGAGGACCGGAAGCCCATCCTCCGGTCGACGTCCATCAGTTGGAGGCATCGTTTCAAGCCCTTCAGGCTGTCGACGTCGTGGTAGAGGACCAGGGCGAAGTCCTTTCCGTCGGGCCAGCCGTTCCAGCCCTGGGGCGGCTTCGCAGAATCCGGATCGATGGGCCAACGGTCCTTGACCAGCCTGCGCTTTTGGGAGGCGATCGCCCGCCGGATGGAGATCTGGAGGGCTCCGGGGGATGACCGGCTTGACCTGGTAGTAGAGATCTATGGCTTTCATAAGGGCAAAATCCGAACCTATGATCAAACCGTTTAGTCGTGTGAACAGCAGCTCGAACAATGCTTTCGCGACTAAGTTAGTCCAATGGGACTGGAATTTCAAGGAATCCGTGATTATCGGTGTAGCAATATTGAACATTGACGACTTCGCGAGTTGCCGTGGATGGTATGATAGACGGGATATGAAAAGATCAGGGACACGGTCCTCGAACTGTTCTGGGCCATCGTCTGTTTGTCCGTGCTCGCCGCCGCCTGCGGCGTCGGCGGCGGAGGAGCCGAGGATTCGGTCTACCCGCTGAAAGTCGCCCCCGGCGGTCGCTACCTGGCCGATCAGCAGGGAAATCCCTTCTTGATCATCGGCGACGCCCCTCAGGCGCTCATGGTCAACGCCTCGGTCGGCGAAGCGGAATCTCCTGCTGGCCAACCGGGCCTCCCACGGCTTCAATACCGTCTGGATCATGCTCATCTGCAACGCCTATTCGGGAGGCCGGGCCGACGCCAGCACCTTCGACGGTCTCACGCCGTTCACCGCCGTCAACGATCTCTCCACCCCGAACGAAGCCTATTTTGCACGATGCGACCAGATCATCCGCGCGGCCGCGCACCGCGGGATCAACGTCATCCTCGATCCCGTCGATACGGGCGGATTCATGCCGGTCCTGCGGCAGAACGGGCTCGATAAGTGCCGGGCGTACGGCCGCTATCTCGGAGATCGCTACAAGGACTTCGACAACATCGTCTGGATGTCGGGGAGCGACTTCCAGAGCTGGCGCACGGCCTCCGACAACGCCCTGGTCAAGGCCGTCGCCGACGGCATCCGGGAAACGGACTCCCGGCACATCCACACGCTCCAGCTCGACTACTTCGTCAGCAGCTCGCTCGACAACAGCGCCTGGTCGGGCCTGGTCACGCTCAACGCCGCCTACACGTACTATCCGGCCTACGCGGAGGTCCTCGAGGGCTACAACCGGGTCCCGGCCGTCCCGGTCTTCCTGATCGAATCCGACTACGAGGGCGAGAACGGCGCCGACGCGGAACGGCTCAGACGCCAGGAATACTGGTCGCTGCTTTCCGGGGCGTGCGGTCACGTCTTCGGAAACGCCTTCGTCTGGCCGATCACGACGGGTTGGGAAGACAATCTCGATACGCCGGGCGTCGTTCAGTTCGGCTATTGCCGCGACCTGTTCGCGGCGCGGCCCTGGCACTCCCTCGTTCCGGACCAGACCCACGTTCTGGTGACGGCCGGATACGGGACGTTCTGGTCGGGCGGGGACGCCGAGTTCCGGCATCAGCGAGAACGACTACGTCGCGGCAGCCTCCACGCCCGATGGAAAGCTCGCCATCGTCTACATCCCCACGTCGCGGACGATCACGGTCGACATGGCCCGACTGGTCCGGCAGCGTCTCGGCGCGCTGGTACGATCCGACGACCGGGGCCGCCCAAGCGATCTCCGGCTCTCCCTTCCCGAACAACGGCTCCCGGGCCTTCACGACTCCCGGCCTCCACGCCGACGGAGCGGGGGACTGGGTTCTGATCCTCGAATCGCTCTGAGAGTCCGGGGCCGCGTTCCCTTGACATTCCGGCGGACTGTGAAATAAGATTTTTCCTGGAGAACCATGGCCAAGTGCATGATCCCGGGCGTCGCCATCAGGGGCATCGTCTCGGCGGTCCCGTCGCGGCGATTCGATAATTTCGAAGATACGTCCGGCTTCACCGCGGAAGAGGTCCGCAAGGTCGTCGGCATGGCCGGCGTCAGGAACCGCAGGCTGGCCGGCGAATCCGTCTGCAGCAGCGATCTCTGCCAGGCCGCGGCCGAATCGCTCCTGGAGAAGGTCGGCTGGGAACGGGATTCCGTCGATGCCCTGATCATGGTCACCCAGTCGCCCGACTATCTTCTGCCCTCGACGGCCTGCCTTCTGCAGGCCAAGCTGCGCTTGCCCGATCACCTGCGCCGCGTTCGACGTCGGCCTGGGCTGCTCGGGCTACCCCTACGGGCTTTATCTCGGGGCCCTCATGATCTCCCACGGGGGCATCCGCAGGGCCCTGGTCCTGCACGGAGAGACCCCGGCCCGGTTCGCCGACGAGAGCGACCGGTCCGTTTCGCTGCTGTTCGGCGATGCCGGTTCGGCGACGGCGCTCGAGGCCGGTCCGTCCGGGAATTCCTCGCCCTGGGCCTTCGTTCTCCACACGGACGGCACCGGGTATGAAGACCTCATCATCCCGGGCGGGGGCTTCCGGGAGCGTTTCCCCGAAGACCGCCGAAGGTATTGCGTCTCGATGAACGGGCCCAACATCTTCAGTTTTTCGATCAAGCGGGTCCCGGCCGTGATCCAGGACACCTTGGCCCTCGCCGGAACGACTAAAGAGGATGTGGACTATTATCATCCTCCATCAATCCAATCAGTTCATCATGAAGCATCTCGCCAAGAAGCTGGGCATCCCCGAGGAGAAAATGCCGCTGACCTTGGGGGATTTCGGCAACACGGGCGGGCCCTCGGTGCCGCTGACCGTTACCCGGGCCGGCCTCGTCAGGCCGCCCGACCGTCCGCTCGCCCTGCTGCTCGTCGGCTACGGCGTCGGGCTGTCGTGGGGTTCCGCCTTGGTCGGGCTGGCCCCGGATGCCGCGCTCGGCCACGTGGAGCTCGAGAACCGGATTTGATTCGGCCGGAAGAGCGGGATATATTGGCGCTGAGGAGACAGTGAGAACGTGACCAAGGCACCCGACGAGATCCTGGCTTGGGTCGCCGAGATCTTCGAGACCCCCTTGGAGAAGATCCGGCCCGAAACGAAAAGGGAGGAGATCGAGGCGTGGGATTCTCTCGGGATCCTGACCCTGATCGCCCGGATGGACGAGGACTTCCACATCCTCCTGACGGATGAGGAGATACAGCGGCTGAGGTCCGTCGGGGACATCGTCGACTTTCTCAACCAGCGCGACGCGAACCCCGGCCCTTAAGACCATGCGCTTCCTGTTCGTCGACCGCATCCTCAGGCTCGAACCGGGAAGGTCCATCGAGGCGGAACGCGTCTTTCCCGGCGATCTCGATTTTTTCCGCGACCATTTTCCCGGCTTCCCCGTCGTTCCCGGAGTCCTGCTGACGGAGATGATGGGCCAGGCGGCGGCCATGTGCCTGAACGCCGAGACTCCGGAAAAGGGGCGGGGACGGGCCGTCCTGGCCCAGATCCGTTCGGCGTCCTTCCGGGACTGGGTCAGGCCTGATGAAAAGATCTCGATCAAGGCGGAGATCCGGACGAACCGCCCGGAATTGGCGACGGCCGTGTGTTCGGCCGAGGTCCGGGGGAACAAAGTCTCGACCGCCGATCTGCTGTTCACTTTTCTGCCGAAGGAACGGACCGCTCCGGACGACCGTGACGAGGTCCTGGAATCCTTTCTGGCTTCCTCAGGCCGGGTGAAAGACGGGTCCCATGGATAAGACGTTCGGCCTCGAAGGCAAGACTTTCCTGATCGCCGGCGGGACGAGGGGCATCGGACGGGCCATTTCTTTGCAGTTCGCCCGGTCGGGCGCGCGAGTCGTCGCCAACTATGTCCGGGACGAGCAAGCGGCCCAAACCCTCCTGGCGGAAGCCGGGCGGGAGAGCCTGGGGTTGACCGTGTGCCGGGCCGATCTGACCAGCGCCAAGGGCCTGGCCAAGCTCGACAAAGAAGTCGAAACCGTGCTGACGGATCTCTCCGGCCTGGTCTTCTGCGCGGCCACGGGCGTCCACCGTTCCTTCGAAAGCATGACCGACCGTCACTTCGACTGGACTTTTTCGTTGAATGTCAGGGGCTTCTTCGACCTGGCGTTGCTTCTGCTCCCGAGATTCCGCAGAGTCCGCCTCCATCGTGGTCCTGTCTTCCCAGGGGGCACGGCAGGTCGTGCCTTCGTATTCTCTGGTCGGCGCCTCCAAGGCAGCGCTGGAATCGCTGGCCCGGCACATGGCCGTGGAGCTGGCGCCCCGCGGCATCCGGGTCAACATCCTCTCGCCCGGCGCCGTCCGGACCGGGGCCTGGTCCGCGATGCCCGATGGGGAAGCCAGGCTGGCGGGCGCCGCGAAAAGGTCTCCGCTCGAGAAGACTGACTTCGCCGGAAGAGGCGGCCCTGGCCGCGCAATTCCTGTGTTCGGAGGCCGCCCGGGGCATCGTCGGGCATACGCTCGTCGTCGACGGCGGCATGAGCCTCATTGGGGAGTAGGATGCTCATCCCGAAGCCGCGCTTTCCCGTCAGGCAGATGCTCCTCATGGGCTGGCTGCCGGGTTTCCTGAAAAAGGCCGTTTACCGGCTCAAGGGCTACCGGATCGGCAAGAAGAGTCTCCATCGGCTTCGGATCCGTCGTCATCGGCGAAGAAGTCTCCATCGGGGATCACGCTTCGATCGGCTTCCTGTCTTTCGTCCGCGGCCGGCGGATCCGGATCGGCAGCCATGTCCAGATCGGGGCGACCGCGTTCATCGACACCCCCCATTTCGAGATCGGCGACGGCAGCAAGATCAACGAACAGGTCTTCGTCGGCGGCCTCCAGTTCCCGGATTCCCGGCTCGTCATCGGCCGGAACTGCCAGATCATGCAGATGTCCTTCATCAATCCGGCCCGGTCCATCACGATCGGGGACGACAGCGGCATCGGGGGGGACTGCCTGCTCTTCGGCCACACGTCCTGGCTGAGCCAGCTCGAGGGCTACAACGTGGATTTCCAGCCCATCGAGATCGGCAACAGCGTGTCGTTGTCCTGGAGGGTCTTCGTTCTGCCGGGCGCCAAGATCGGGGACGGGGCCGTCATCGGGGCCAACTCCCTCGTCAGTCACGCCATTCCGCCGAAATGCCTGGCCGTCGGCTTTCCGGCCAGGGTGGTGAGCAAATTCCCCGATTTCCCGAGGGACCTTTCGATCGGGGAGAAGGCGGGGCTTTTCGATGACATGATCGGGGAGATGATCGCCTTTTTCCGGAATTCGGGACTGGCCTGCGAGGGGACGGGTCCCGGATTACTTCGTTTCCAGGGCGGTCAAGCACGGCTTGGGGCGCTCCCGGAAATGGCGCCTTCGCGTGGCCCCGGCGTCCGTCGCGGGCGCGCCGGCGGACCCGCCGGCCGGGGATGTCGACGTCCTGGTGAGCTTCGGCCGGATCGCACCGGACGAAAGACGGAGACTCGACGAGCAGCGGAACGGTCTGGTTCGACGTCGAAGTCAAGGAACGGGCTTTCGCGACCAACGACCTGGCGGAAGAGGTGGCCCTCTTCCTCCGGCGTTACGGCATCAGGTTCTTCCGGACGAAGGGTGCATGCAGCCCATGAGCGGATGACACGGACATATGGTCCATAAGAGTCGCCCCATGAAGTTCGAGAATTCCCTGAAGATCCAGAAACGGTTCCGGGAGATCGTCCCCGGCGGGTGCCACACCTACGCGAAAGGGGACGACCAGTATCCCCAGTCCATGCCCGTCTACATCGCGCGGGGCAAGGGGTCCCATGTCTGGGATCTCGACGGCAACGAGTACATCGAATACGGCCTGGGCCTGAGGACGGTGACGCTGGGTCACGCGTTCGAGCCTGTCGTCGAGGCCGCGTACCGCCAGATGCAGTTGGGCAACAACTACGTCCGGCCGGCCCGGATCGAGCTCGAGTGCGCCGAGGCCTTCCTCTCGATCGTCGACGGCGCCGACATGGTCAAGTTCTGCAAGGACGGGTCCGATGCGACGAGCGGCGCGGTCAGGCTGGCCCGGGCCTACACGGGCCGGGACATGGTGGCCGTCTGCGCGGACCAGCCGTTCTTCGCCGTCGACGATTGGTTCATCGGCAGCACGCCGATGTCGGCGGGCATTCCGGCCTGCACGAAAGACCTCACGGTGGGGTTCCGCTACAACGACATCGGGAGCGTGAAAGAGCTCTTCGGCGCGTACCCGGGCCGTATCGCCTGCGTCATCCTCGAGGCCGAGAAGTACGAGCCTCCGGCCGCGGATTTCCTGCACGAGCTCAAGGAGCTCGCCCACGCCAACGGGGCGGTCTTCATCCTCGACGAGATGATCACCGGATTCCGCTGGCACCTCGGAGGAGCCCAAAAGAAATACGACATCGTTCCCGACCTGTCGGCGTTCGGCAAAGCCCTCGGGAACGGGTTCGCCGTCTCGGCCCTGGCCGGGAAGAGGGACATCATGGAACTGGGCGGCCTGGACCATGCGAAAGAGCGCGTCTTCCTCCTCTCGGCGACCCACGGAGCCGAGAACCACGCCCTCGCCGCGGCCATGGCCGTGATGAGGTTCTACAGGGAAAATCCCGTCGTCGAAACGCTGTATGCGCAGGGCCGGCGGCTGGCCGACGGCGTCAACAAGGCCTCGGCGGAACTGGGCCTCGCGGACCACGTCTCCGTCATCGGTCCGGATTGCTGCTCCGTTTACACGACCCGGGACGAGGCCGGGCAGCCCTCGCAGCCCTTCCGGACGCTGTTCCTGCAGGAAACCATGAAGCGGGGTCTCCTGATGCCCTCGAGCATCGTCTCCTACGCCCATTCCGACGCGGACATCGACCGGACGGTCGAGAGGATCTCCGAGGCCCTCGTCGTCTACAGGAAGGCCCTCGACGAGGGGATCGGGAAATATCTCGTCGGGGCGCCCGTCAAGCCCGTTTTCCGGAAATTCAACTAGCACGGGAGCGTTCCTGCCTCTGAGCCTCGCCCGGTCGGTCCCGGCCGCCCCGAAATGAGGAGCCAACTCGCTGCAAACAATAGCCCTTGACTTTTCCGAAGAATGGGTTAATTAATATGCAGGAAGCGCCAAGGGAGTCAATGGAAAAGCGAGCGTAGAAGAATCGTTTATTCGGTTTCACTTCTTCGTCGATATTGCGGCGACTTCTCTGAACTTTTCATTTTTCTGGAGTGAAAGGAAAGTCAGCAATGGCAAAGACACGTTCGACGAAAAACCTCCGGAAATGGGGCGCTTGGCTGTCCGTCCTGACGGCCATTTCGCTGGTCTATCCTTGATGTCGGCTTGCATCATCGAAGACAAGGACACCGACGAGCCCGAGTCGACCTATGGCTGGAGTTGGGAGGCGGGCAGCGATACCGTCGGCCAATCCGGTATCTACGGGACGAAGGGAGCGGCCTCCGCAGCCAACAGGCCCGGCGCCCGCGGCTACCACCACCTCTTCTACGATCCGAGCGGAACGCTCTGGCTTTTCGGAGGCCACGGATTCGACTCGACGGGTGCCACCGACGAGCTCAACGACCTGTGGAAATACAACACCGCGAGCCACGAATGGACCTGGGTTTCGGGCAGCAACCTGGCGAGCGGACTGGGGACCTACGGGACGAAGGGCACGGCCGCACCGGCCAATGTTCCCGGGGCCAGGGATTCCTGCGGTTCCTGGCGCGACTCGAGCGGACGGCTCTGGATCTTCGGCGGATTCGGTTACGAATCGACGGGCACCGACGACAGCACCCTCAACGACCTGTGGATGTTCAATCCGGCGACCAACCAGTGGGCCTGGATGTCGGGCAGCATGAATGCCGACCAGACGGGGATCTACGGGACGAAGGGCACGGCGGATCCGGCCAACGTCCCCGGAGCGCGGTACCGGCCCGTGACCTGGTTGGGTTCCGGCGGCGAGCTCTGGCTCTTCGGCGGCTTCGGAAGAGATGCGACCGGCCACGTCGGCGGGCTCAACGACCTGTGGAAATTCGATCCGGCGACCCTCGAGTGGACCTGGGTCTCCGGGAGCGAAGTCCGGGACCAGACCGGGACCTACGGGACCAAGGGCGCGGCCGCTCCGGCCAACGTTCCCGGGGCCAGGGACGCTGCGGCGGCCTGGCAGGACGCGACCGGCAAGTTCTGGCTCTTCGGCGGGGAAGGATACGGCGCGGCGGCCGTCGTCGGACAATTGAACGATCTCTGGATGTACGATCCGGCGACGAACCAGTGGACGTGGATCTCCGGCGACAACACGGTCGATCATGCGGGCGTCTTCGGCACCCTGGGCACGGCGGCCGCATCCAATAATCCCGGCGGCAACCACGGCGCGACCGGCTGGGTCGATCCCACCGGCAAGCTCTGGCTCTTCGGCGGGACGGGCTACGACGCCGTCGGCACGCTGGGCATGCTCAACGACCTGTGGAAGTTCGATCCCGCGACGGTGCAATGGACGTGGACCGCGGGCAGCAAGACGTCCAACCGCCGGGGCACCTACGGGGCCCTGGGCAAGCGGTATCTGTCCAACAATCCCGGCGGCCGGGACCACTTCGCCACCTGGATCAATGCGAGCGGCGAATTGTGGCTCTTCGGCGGGGACGGATACGATGCGGACGGCGCCAGGAACTATATCAACGACCTGTGGAAGTACGTTCGATAGGAACATAATTCCGGATCGCCGCGGGCGGGGAGGCGGTCATTCCGTTCGAAGGGATGACGGCTTCTCCGCCCGTTCTTTTTAGGCCGTCCCCTCGCCGTCCAAAGCGGTTCAGCCCCCCACCTTGACCCACCTCCCCAGCCTGTCCGACTCGACGGCCGCATCGACGATGCGCATCATCTCGTGGCCGGTCCGGAAATCGGGGCAGGTCGCCCGATGGGGCTTGCCCTCGCGTTTCGCCGCGACCGCCTCGTAAAAATCACGGAAGAGGTTGAAGACCGCGTCGTGATAGCCCATGGGGTGGCCCGTGGGCAGCGTCGCGTACCTGCGGGTCCCTTCCTCCTGCAGGAGGGACGATTCGTAGAAGACCTCGTTGGCCTTCTCGCGGTGTCCGATCCAGAGCGCGTTGGGATGGACGTGGCTCCAGGCATAGGACTCCTTCGAGCCGAAGACCTGGATCTCGAGGTCGACCTTGCGACCCGCCGCGGCCTGGCAGGTCGTGAAGTTCCCCCGGGCCCCGTTCTCGAGCTTGAGGAAAAGGGCGGCGTAATCGTCGAGCGTGATCGCGACCTCCTCGGTCTCGCCCGCCCGCCCCGCGCCGAAGGACAGCACGCCGCCCCTCGGCTTCAGACGCTTCGGCACGCAGGTGTGGAGCTCGGCCATGACCTCGACGATCTTCTGACCCGTGACGAACTGGACGAGGTCGCACCAGTGGCTGCCCAGGTCGGCCACGACGTTGGCCCGGCCGGCGACCGTCGGATCGAGCCGCCAGGAATAATCCGTCTCGAAGAGAAGCCAGTCCTGGAGAAAATGCCCGGCGAAGGCCCGGACGACGCCCAGGTCGCCCCGCCTCGCCCTCGCCGCGGCCTCCTGGACGACCGGATAGTAGCGGTAGCAGAAATCGATGGCGGTCAGGGTGCCGTGACTTTCGGCGAGCGCAACGAGCTCGCCCGATTCCTTGGAATCGAGGGCCAGCGGCTTCTCCGAAAGCACCTCTTTCCCCGCCCGGATGGCACCGGCGTTGATCTCGAAGTGCGCGTTGTTCGGGGCGCAGTCGTGAACGACCTCGACCTCCCGGTCGGCGATGAGAGACGCCGCGTCGGCATAGACCTTCGGGACGCCGAACCGCTCCGCCGTCCGCCGCGCGAGATCCTCGTTGGGATCGGCGACCGCCACGACCTCGACGCCGCCGAGCCGGCGCAGCATCTCCAGGTGGACGACCCCGATATAGCCTGTTCCGATGAGCCCGACCTTGATCGTCTTCATGCTCTGTCCCTCCGTTCGGGGGACAGCATAATCCAATCTTCGGGCCGGGGTAAAGAGGAGCCCCGGTTGCCAAGGAGCGGGAAATCGGGTAAAAGGGAGCCATGGCCCATCTGGCCGCGAGGACAGGCTATCCGGCTCTCGTCGAGCGGTTGAACAAATCCCCGCAGGGCGCCCCGCCCTCCGATCTTCTCTACGCCATCCTCAAAATGCTCATGAGCGAGAAAGAGGCTTCGCTCGTGGCCCTCGTGCCCCTGAAGCCCTTCACCGCCAAGACGGCCGCCCGGGCCTGGAGAACGAGCCTGCCCGAAGCCCGGAAGTCGCTCGAAGCCCTGGCTTCGCGGGCCCTCCTCGTCGACGTCGCAGGCCGCAAGGACACGTATTATGTCCTGCCTCCGCCTATGGCCGGCTTCTTCGAGTTCTCCATGATGCGGCTGCGCGGCGACCTCGACCAGAAGGTCCTGGCCAAGCTCTTTTACCAATACGTCACCGTCGAGGAGGATTTCATCAAGGCCCTCTTCACCCGGGGGGAGACCCAGCTGGGCCGGGTGTTCGTCGATGAATCCGTCCTGTCGGGCGAGAACGCGCTCCACGTCCTCGACTACGAGCGCGCCAGCGAGGTCATCAGGACGGCTTCGCACCGCGGCATCGGACTGTGTTATTGCCGGCACAAGATGGAGCACGCGGGCCGGGCCTGCGACGCCCCGATGGACATCTGCATGACCTTCAACACCACGGCCGCGTCCCTCATCCGCCACGGCTACGCCCGGGCCGTCGACGCCGCCGAAGGGCTGGCCCTCCTCGACGAGGCCCGCGGCCGCAACCTCGTCCAATTCGGCGAGAACGTCAGGAACCGGGTCAATTTCATCTGCAACTGCTGCGGCTGCTGCTGCGAAGCGATGATCGCCCAGCGCCGGTTCGGCCTCCTCCATCCCGTCCACACCACGAACTTCCTGCCCGCCGTCGACGCGGGATCCTGCACGGGCTGCGGCGAGTGCGCCGCCGTCTGCCCCGTCGAAGCGATGACCCTGGTCTCGGCCAACGATCCGGTCCGTCCCAAAAAGAAGCGGGCCAAGGTCGACGAGGAGCTCTGCCTCGGTTGCGCGGTCTGCGTCAGGGTCTGCAAGGCCGGGAGCCTCGGCCTGGTCTCCAGGCCCGAACGGGTCATCACGCCTCTCAACTCGACCCACAAGGCCGTCCTGATGGCGATCGAGCGCGGCAAGCTGCAAAACCTCATCTTCGACGATCAGGCGCTTCTGAGCCACCGGGCCATGGCCGCGATCCTCGGCGTCATCCTCAAGCTGCCCCCGCTCAAGCAGGCCATGGCCTCCAGGCAGATGAGATCGCGCTACCTCGAAACCCTCATCACCCGGTTCAAGCTCTGAAAACACCCTGCCCGGCGGCCGGGGGAGCTGGAGGCGATTCCCGTGCGAAGTCGCAGAGAGGGATTTCCTGGGATCGGGAGATGAGCAAAAAAAACGCCCCACCCCGGGCGGGGTGGGGCGAAACAGGAGGTAAGGCTTATTCGGAGCCCGGGCGTCAGAAGCCGACGCCGACCAGGACCATGATCGACCGGTTCTTCATCGCCTCGCCCTCGATCGGGTCCTTGAGGATGTTCGCCAGGCCGTAGTTGTAGCGGCCCTCGACGGAGAGGGAGACGCCGGGCAGCTTGAACGCCAGACCGCCGCCGCCGACGACGCCGTAGTCGTATCTGCTGAAGTCTTCGATGATGTCCGCCGTATTCGGATTCCTCGCCCATTTGCATGAAACCCTCGGCCTTGACCAGATAGGCGCCGTAACCGCCGCCGTAGAGGAACGGGCGGATCGGGCCGGCCGGGACGATGTTGAACTTCAGGAGCACGGGCACCTGGACGTAATCGATACCTGTACTCGAGCCTGAAATCCTCGACTTCGTCCGCGATCTTGGCGCCCATGCGGGTATAGAGGATCTCGGGTTGCACGGACACGAAGCCCAGCTTGATACTCGAAGTAGACGCCGGCCACCCAGGACGGCAGATACTTCCACTCCACTTCGGTAATCGGCGGGGGTCAGGGAGAACTTGGCCAGCGAATAGCCGCCCTTTATCCCGACCCCGGCGGCGAGGTCCCGGGGGGCGAGAGCGATCACGCACAGCGCAGCCAGCAGAACGACGGTCAGCTTTTTCATGAATGTCTCCTTTCTGAATTTCGCCTCCATTCTAGTCCCATTCCCGCCCCGCGTCCATCCTCCCTTTCGGTGTATTCCGGGGTGAGATAACCGCGGCGGGGGTAACCCCCAAAGGGGACGAACCTGTTGACCGGCCGGGAAGCCCCGTGTTATAAGCCGGTTCGGAACATATTCCGGAGCGCAATGCCATGGAACTCCACGTGCTGGCCGAATTCGTCATCGTCCTGGCCGCCTCGGTCCTCATCATCTTCCTCTCCCACAAGCTGAGGCTGCCCGCCGTCGTCGGGTTCCTCCTCACGGGCGTCCTGATCGGCCCCGGCGGCCTGTCCCTGGTCAAGAACACGGGCACGGTCGGTGTCATGGCCGAGATCGGCGTCGTCATGCTGCTCTTCACCATCGGCCTCGAGTTCGAACCGGCCCGTTTGAGGCGCATCCAGAGGGACTTCTGGGCCGGCGGCGGTCTCCAGGTGTCGCTGACAGTCTCGGCGACCGTCGTCGTCCTGGTCCTTCTCCGGCTGCCCTTACGGCAGGCCTTCTTCTACGGATTCCTCGTCTCCCTGAGCAGCACGGCCGTCGTCCTCAAGATCCTGGCCGATCGCGGCGAGACCGACTCGCCCCAGGGCCGGATCTCGCTCGGCATCCTGATCTTCCAGGACGTCGCGATCGTCCCGATGATCGCGCTCGTCCCGGTCCTGGCCGATGCGGGCGGGGTGTCGGTCGGGGCGATCGCCCTGCGGTTCGGGCTGAGCGCCGCGGCCGTCGCCGCGGCCTTCTTCCTGGCCCGCAAGCTCATGCCCGCGGTCCTCCATCTCGTCGTCAAGACGCGCATCCGGGAGGTCTTCCTCATCGCCACGCTGTTCCTCTGCCTGGGAATGGCCCTGCTGACGTCTTCCCTGGGCCTGTCGCTGGCCCTCGGCGCGTTCCTGGCCGGAGTGCTCCTGGCCGAGTCCGAATACAGCCATCAGGTCGTTTCCGACATCCTGCCCTTCCGGGACGTGTTCAACAGCCTCTTCTTCATCTCGGTCGGCATGCTCCTCGACGTCGGGGCGGTCGCCGCCTTCCTCCCGACGGTCCTCGGCCTCGTCGCCGCGATCATCGCGCTCAAGGCGTGCGTCGTCGTCCTGACGGTCGGGCTGCTCGGCTACGGATCGCGGATCGGCGTCCTGACCGGGCTGGCCCTGGCCCAGGTCGGCGAGTTCTCGTTCGTCCTGGCCGGGGTCGGCCGGGCCAACGGATTCCTCCAGGGCGATATCTTCCAGGCCTTCATCGCCAGCTCCATCCTGACCATCCTGGCGACGCCCCTGCTCATCCACGCCTCTCCGGGCCTGGCCGAACGGGGCGCGAGAAGGCTCCGCTGGAAGAAGCGGGGAGGGGAGGCCGGAACGAAACCGGGCCGGGATCTTGCGGGCCACGTCATCATCGCGGGCTTCGGGCTGAACGGCAGGAACCTGGCCCACGTCCTGAAGGAATCCGGCATCGGCTACGTCATCCTCGAGCTCAATCCCGTCACCGTCCGGGCCGCCGCGGCGGAGGGCGAGCCGATCATCTTCGGCGATGTCTCGAGCCCGACCATCCTCGCCGAAGCCTGCGTCGGGAAGGCCAGGGGCATCGTTTTCGCCATCTCGGACCCGGCCATGACCCGCCGGGGGATCAAGGCGGTCAAGGCGCTCAATCCGGGGATCTTCGTCATCGTCCGGACGCGTTATGCCGCGGAGACCGACGACCTGCTCGCCCTCGGCGCCGACGACGTCATCCCCGAGGAGTTCGAGACCTCGATCGAGATCTTCACCCGCGTCCTGGAAAAGTACCATGTCCCGCGCAACGTCGTCGACGCCCAGGTCAAGGTCCTGCGCGGCGAATGCTACGGGATGCTCCGGGGGGCCTGCAGCGCCGTCCGGCCCGTGGCGGAGAGGATCGCCGACCTGCTGGCGTCCGGGACGGCGGAGACCTACTTCGTCGGCCAAGGCGGATGGCCCGTCGGCAAGACGCTCGGCGCCCTGGATCTCCGCGGCCGGACCGGCGCGACCGTCATCGCCGTCGTTCGCGGCGAAGAGTCCTTCACCGGACCGGGAGCCGATTTCGAGATCCGGGAACAGGACACGCTGGTCCTCGTCGCCAGTCACCGGGACATCGACCGGGCCTTCCATTACCTCGCGACGGGCGAGTGGGAAACGTCGGGGATCGCCGGATGAGGGCTGAACGAAGGGCCTCGGGGCTCTGGCCGTCCCTTCTTCTCCTCGGCCCCACCGGATCGGGGAAAACGCCTCTCGGCGAGGAGCTGGAACGGCGGGGGCTGGGAGGCCGGCCGTGCGTCCACTTCGATTTCGGAGCGAACCTCCGTAAGCTCGCCGCCGGGTCGGATCGCACAGGCCTTCTGAGCGCCGCAGACCTGGCCCTGATACGGGGATCCCTGGCGACCGGGGCCCTGTTCGAGGACCGGGACATGCCCATGATCATCGGGATCCTCCGTTCGTTCGTCGAAGCGCGGGAGCTCCGGCCCGGAACGCGCCTCGTCCTGAACGGGTTGCCGCGCCACGTGGGCCAAGCCAGAGGTTTGGCCAAGACAGTCTCGGTCGAGCGGATCGTCCTGCTCGAAGCGGAGGCTCCGGTCATCCTGGAACGCATCCGGTCCGATCCGGGAGGCGACCGGTCCGGGAGGGCCGACGATTCGCTCGAGGCGGTCCGGAAGCGTCTGGCGGATTACCGGGAGCGAACGCGGCCGCTTCTCGATCATTACGGGGCGCTCGGCGTCCCCGTGTCGAAGATCGGAGTGACCGCCGCGATGCCGGCCGCCGAGATGTACGGCATCCTGGCCGGGGAGGTTTCTCAATGATCGGGTATTGGGCCGCACTCGCGGGGGGATTGGTCATCCTGGTCCTGGGCGCGAACGGACTCGTCAAGGGGGCCTCGCGCCTGGCCCTCGCCGCCGGCATCACGCCTCTCGTCATCGGGCTCACGATCGTCGCTTTCGGGACAAGCGCCCCGGAGCTCGCTGTCAGCGTCGCCGCGGCCTATTCCGGATCCTCGGCCTTGAGCGTGGCCAACGTCGTCGGCAGCAACCATTTCAACATCCTCTGCATCCTCGGGCTTTCGGCCCTGGTGGCGCCGCTCGCGGTCAACCGTCAACTGGTGCGGCTCGACGTGCCGGTGATGATCGGGGCCTCGGTCCTCCTCTATGTGCTCGCCGCCGACGGCGCCATCGGCTTCCTGGACAGCCTTCTGCTGGCCGGACTCGTCGTCGCCTACACCGCCTATCTGATCGCCGAAGCCCGCCGCGGCCGGGTCCGGGTTTCCGTCGAGGTCGCCGAATCGGAGGTCGCGGGCCCCGCCTCCGCCAGACGGATGGCCCTCGTCCCGAATCTGGCGCTCATCGCGGCCGGGGTCGTGGGGCTCGTTCTCGGCTCCCGGTTTCTCGTCCAGGGTGCCGTCGGCCTGGCCCGCGCCTTCGGCGTCGGCGAGGTCGTCATCGGTCTGACGATCGTCGCGGCGGGGACATCGCTGCCCGAACTGGCCACCTCCGTGGTGGCCGCGCTGAAGGGCGCCAGGGACATCGCCGTCGGCAACATCGTCGGCAGCAATATCTTCAACATCCTCTCGGTCCTCGGCTTCAGCGGGCTCGCGTCGCGCGGCCGGCTGGCCGTCGCCCCGGATGTCCTGGCCTTCGATATCCCCCTGATGGTCGCCGTGGCGTTCGCCTGCCTGCCGCTCTTCCGGACGGGCTACTCGATCAGCCGCGCCAACGGCGCGGTCCTGTTCGGCTCCTATGTCCTCTATATCGTCTGGACCGTGATGAAGGCGACGGAAAGCCCGCTTTTGCGGGCGTTCAACGGGCTCATGATCCAGATCGTCTTCCCGGCCCTGATCGTCGGCCTGGTGGTGACCCTCGTCGCGTCCCTGGGCCGGGAAGCGAAGGGGACCAGTTGACAGCCGCGCATCCGATTTCATAAAGTCATAGTCCGTATCGTCATCGTTCCGAAAGGAGATCCTCGTGAATCCAGAACGTTTCCTGAAGTCCTTGGGACGCGGCGCCGCCGCGGCCCTCGCCCTGATCGCCGTCATGGGCCTCGTCGGCGCCCAGACGCCCGGAGCGTCGCCCGGGCCGGGCGGCAAGGAGTGGTCCGACGACTTCGACAGCTGCACGTCCATCCAGGTCGGGCGCCTGGCCACCGTGGACGGCTCCGTCATCACCTGCCACACCTGCGACGGCCCCTACCGGCAGTGGGTCAACATCGTCCCGCACCAGAAGTGGCCGGACAAATCGATGAACAAGGTCTATTCCGGCCGGATGCACACGGAATTCACGGCCGATCTGAGGGGCATCGTCCAGACCGGCGAGATCCCGCAGGTCCCCGAGACCTACCGCTTCCTCAACACGGCCTACCCGGCGCTCAACGAGCACGGCCTGGCCATCGGCGAGACGACGATCGGCGGCCGCCGCGAGCTCGTCAACAACGAGGGCATGTTCATGATCGAGGAGCTCGAGCGGATCGCCCTCGAGCGCTGCAAGACGGCCCGCGAGGCCATCACAGCTCATCGGCGGGCTGGTCAAGCAGTACGGCTACGGCGACTTCGGCGAGTGCATCACGATCGCCGACGGCAAGGAGGTCTGGCACTTCGAGATCATGGGGGCCGGACCGCTCGAGAAGGGCGCGGTCTGGGCCGCCGTCCGCATCCCCGACGACCACGTCGGCATCTCGGCCAACATCCCCCGCATCCCCGAGATCGACCTCAAGAACCCCGACCGGTACATGGCCTCCGAGAACATCTTCCAGGTGGCCCAGGACATGGGCTGGTGGGACCCCAAGAGCGGCAAGCCGTTCAAGTTCTGGGAGGCCTACGGCGGCGGGAGGGGCAAGCCCTTCTCGACGCGCGAGTTCTTCGTCCTCGACAAGCTGGCCCCCTCGCTCAAGCTGAGCATGGACATGCCGGAGCTCCCGTTCTCGGTCAAGCCCGAGAAGAAGCTCTCCGTCCGCGACGTCCTGGCCATCTACCGCGATCCCTACGAGGGGACCGACCTCGACATGACCAAGAACCTCCTGGTCCGGCGGCCCCAGCCCCGGCCCAAGCCGGGCGAGACGCCCGCCGCGGCGCCGGCCGAACCGCAGATGATCAAGAGCCCGGCCGCGAGCGCCTGGATGTCCCGCGACCTGATCAACCTCGTCAACGGGCTGTCGCCGGCCACGGACACGCCCCGGGTCGTGCCCGCCCGGACGATCCCGATCTCCGGGTGCGCCTACGCGACGGTGCTCCAGGTCCGGGGCTGGCTGCCGCCTTCGGTCGGGGCCATCTGCTGGTTCGCCTTCGACAATCCGGCCATGAGCGCCCGCATCCCCATCTTCGCCGGGACGACCGAGCTGCCCCCGGGCTTCGAGATCTGCGGCCAGCACCGATTCCGGCTCGACTCCGCGGCCTGGGCCTTCCGCCGGGCCAACCGCCTGGCCACGCTCAAGTGGGGCCAGACGCGGAAGACGGTCGAGGCGACCGTCGCCGAGTTCGAGGACAAGGCCTTCGCCGACCTGCCGCTCCTCGAAAAGAAGGTCCAGGAGATCCTGGCCAGCAAGACGCCGGACAAGGAGGCTTTCACGGTCGAGGCCTACCTGACCAAGTACACCAACGACATGGCCCGGTCCGCCGTCCAGAGATACCTGGAGCTCGGCGACAAGTTCTGGATGCTCATCGCCATGAGCCTCTGAGGCCCCGCGAAAAGAAAGAGAAAGGGCCGTTCTTTCCGGGGGCGGCCCCCCGGACGGAACGGCCCTTCGTTTTTTACAGCGCGTACTTGTAGAGGTTCATCCCGGCAGGCAGCTTGACCTTCTCCTTGTAGATGTCCCAGTAATAGGTCTTGGCTTCCGCCAGCTTGGCGTAGAGGGGATGGCCGGTGTCGACGAGGTGCGTCGCCGTGACGGCGTTCTTCTCGTCGACGCAGAGGAGCTTCTGGCACCGGTTCATGATGCCGGCCGTGCCGATGCTCGCGGCGACCACGAGCTCGTTCGCCCGGACCCTCCCGACGAGCTCGCCGTAGGTGACGGGACGCTCCTCGACCTTGACGCCCATGTCCCTCAGGATGGCCACCATGCCCTGGATCGTGACCGAGGGCAGGATGAGCTCGCTCTCCGGGATCTTGACGACGGTCCCGTCCCGCAGGCCGAAGAGGCAGCAGGAGGAATCCCACTCGGTGACGCACCGGTCGGCCAGGGGGAGATGGGTCCGGTCGTCGAGGAACAGGGCCGCCGCGGCCTGGGGATCGACGTCCTTGGCCGCTTCGAGGGCCTTGAGGCTGATCATGTAGTTGATGCCGAGCTTGAGCCAGCCGGTCTTGTTCAGGCCGACGGCCCGGACCATGTGGGGGATGACGACCCCGGTGAACGGCTCGCCGAGGTAGTTGTCGTAGCTGCAGAAGATGGCCCGGACGGCCGGCTGCCCCGGGAAGGTCACGCCCATGGACTGCTCCTCGTCGACCGTGAACGGCCGGAGGTAGCCCTGGAGTCCCTTCTCGGCCATCTCCTCGAGGAAGGCCCGGATGGCCGGGTCCTTGAAATACTGGTGGACGATGATGCTCTCCATCTCCTCGACGGACGGGACGAGGTCGGCCTGGGCCCGGCTCAGGTTGAACGTGATGCCCCTGCGGAGCCGCTCCAGGTTCCTGTGCCAGTTGAGGAAATGGATCTCCAGCTGTCCGGAGGGCGTCTTCTTGCAGAAGAAGCGGATGCCCTCGAAGCAGAGGCAGGACGCGTAGAAGACCGAGCGCGAGACGGCGAAGACCTTCGCATCGGATTCGAGGACGGCGAACTGCTTGCCGGGGAGCAGATAGCGCATCTGCCGGGGGGCCCATTTCACGCCTTCGAACTTGGCCATGTGATCGCTCCTTTCTCGGATCTCGCCCGGCCTACTTGACCACGGGCTTGAGGTGCTCGACGAAGTACTCGACGCGGGATTCGGGATAGCGGGCGTAGCCGATGCCGTGCTGCATCTCCGGGTAGATCATCAGGTCGAACTTCTTGTTCTCCTTGAGCAGGGCCTGGACGAGCTGGATGGTGTTGCCCGGGTGGACGTTGTCGTCGACGGCGCCGTGGTGGATGAAGAGCTTGCCCTTGAGGTTCTTGGCGTAGGTCAGGCAGGAGCCCTTGTCGTAGCCCTCGGGATTGTCCTGGGGCCGGCGCATGTACCGCTCGGTGTAGATCGAATCGTAGTTCCGCCAGTCGGTGACGGGGGCCCCGGCGACGCCGACGTGGAAGACGTCGGGCTCCTTGAGCAGGGCCAGGCAGGTGAAGTAGCCGCCGTAGGAGTGGCCGGTGATGCCGACGCGGGCCGTGTCGACGTAGGGGCGCCGGCCGAGCGCCTTGACGAAGGCGACGTGGTCTTCGAGCTCGACCTGGCCGAGCTTCATGTAGTGGAGGTTCTGGAAGGCCTTGCCCCGCCCGGAGACGCCGCGATAGTCGCAGACGGCGACCAGGAAGCCCAGCTGGGCCAGGGCCTGGCTGCCGTCGGCCGTCAGGAACCGGTTCATGACGCCCTTGGAGCCGGGCCCGCCGTAGATCGAGAGGATCAGGGGGTATTTCTCGTTCGGGTCGAAGTGGGCCGGGAAGTAGAGGATCCCGTCGAGGTCGTACTTGCCGTCGGCCGACTTGAACAGGAAGTGCTCGGGCTTGATGAGCTTGTAATCGAGGAATTCCTTCGACAGGACCGTCTCGTTCAGGACCTTGACCGCTTTGCCGTCCGACGCGTAGAGCGTCGTCTTGGCGGGCTGGTCGAAGCTCTGGAACGAATCGGTCCAGTAGTCGAAGGTGGGGGAGAGGGAGACCCGGTGCGTGCCGGGCTCCTTGGTCAGTCTCGAGAAACCCGTGCCGTCGAGCTTGACCCTGTAGGCGTGGCTTTCCGTGCCGTTGGCCTCCGAGCCGCCGAAGTAGACCCAGCCCCGGGCTTCGTCGACGTCCAGGATGGCGCTCACGGGCAGCTTGGCGTTGGTGAGCGGCTTGAGGAGCTTGCCCGCCATGTCGTAGAGATAGATCTCGCGCCAGCCGCTCCGCTCCGAGGTCCAGAGGAAGCGCTGGCCGTCCCCGAGGAACCACAGGTCGGTCGACTCGTCGATGTAGCAGGGATCGGTGTCGGCGAGCAGGAGCCGCGTCTTCCCCGTGACGGGGTCGGCGGCGAAGAGCTCGACCTTGTTCTGGAGCCGGTTGAGGCGGTGGTAGGTGAACTCCCGCCCGCCGTTCGTCCACTTGCCCCGGTAGAGGTAGACGTCGAGGTCGTCGCCCGTCTCGAGCCGGACGATCTTCTTCGAGGCGACGTCGACGACGAACAGCCGGACGATGGGATTGTTGCCGCCGGGCTTGGGATAGCCGAGCAGCTCGTAGCGCGGGATGGGCTGGACGTCGTGGACGATCGGGTATTTCGTCACCGGCTTCTCGTCGAACTGCATGAAGGCGATGTATTTCGAGTCGGGGGACCACCAGAAGGCCTCGTACTGGGCCAGCTCCTCGGGGTAGACCCAGTCGGGGAAGCCGTTGCGCAGGTCCTCGGTCCCGTCCACGGTCAGGGCCGTCTCCTTGCCGTCCAGGTCCTTGACGAAGAGGTTGTAGTCCCGGGTGAAGGCCCGGAGCTTGAGGTCCGGGGAGAGGACGTCGCCGTAGCCGCGGCCCCGGACGCCGGTGATGGAGCGCTCGGGCTCGTAGGAGACGAGCTTCGCGGCGGCCAGGTCGTAGAGGAAGGTCTTGTTGAAGGCCTGGAACTGGATCGCCTTGCCGCCGTCGAGGTACTGGAACCGGTTGAAGGGCAGCTTGACCTCCTGGCGCCCGGTCATGGCGTTCATCGCCGCGATGATCCTGGCGTCGTCGAAGAGCGGCGTCTTCTCGCCGGTCGCGAGGTCGGTCCGCTTGAAAGTGCCGTCCTCGAACGCATAGGAGCCCTTGCCGTCGAGCGTCCAGGCGAATCCGCCGGCTCCGCCGGGAGGGCCCATCATCCGGCGGCCGTCGCGCTGGAGCTTCTCGTAGAGCGCTTTGCCGACCAGCTTTTCCTGGGCCGGAGCCTGCGAGGGGGCGGCCTGTTGGGCGATCGACTGCCCGGCCGCGAGGAAGGCGAGCAGAAGACCGGTGACGACGACGTATATCGGGCGTTTTCTCATCCTGTTTCTCCTTTGACTGTCCTATCCGGGAAATTTCATTTTTTCGCGGTTTCGAGGCGGCGGACCGAGAGGATCCCGACGGCGGGCTCGAGCCGCTGGCCCTCGGCCGGGAGACTCTGGATCGTCCGGACGACGTCCATGCCCGGCGACGACGCGGCCGAAAGCGGCGAAGCCCTGGCCGTCCGGATTGCGCCGGCCGCCGAAGTCGAGTTCGGGCTGGTCGTCGATGCAGAAGAAGAAGCTCGATGTGGCCGTCCCCGGCTTGTCCCTGGCCATGGAGATCGCTCCCGTCGAGATGCCGCAGACCGGTCGTCGCCGTCGTTTCGTGGGCGATCGGAGGGAATTCCCGTTCCTCGGCCAGCTGGCCGCCCTGGATGACCTCGATGCGGACGGCGTCGCGGGGCTGGTTGGACATGGTCACGGTGCGGTGGAAGGTCGAGCCGTCGTAGAGCCCGGCGTCGACGTAACGGAGGAAATTGGCCGCCGTGACCGGGGCCCGGACGAGATCGACCTCGACGACGATGGCGCCCTTCCCGGTCTCGATGACGACGCGCGGGTTTTGCGCCGCGCCGGCCGTCAGGGCCAGGGCCAGGAAGCAGGCGGGGATCGGGATTTTCTTCGACAATCTCATTTTGGCCAAGGAAGACCTATTCTAGGGATTTCGGACCCTTTGTTCAACCTGTTTCCCGAAAGGAACGCCTCTCTAGCCCCGGAGGCGGCCGACGGCCTCGAGGAAGCGGTCGACGGTCTCCGCATTGTCGTAGTGGGCGAAGCTGGCCCGGCAGATGCCTTCGGGCCGGCCGAGGTGCCGGTAGACCGCCGCCGAATAGTGGTTGCCGTCGGCGATCTGGATCGCGGCCTCCTGCCAGAGGCGCTTCTTCGTCTCCGTCGCGGTGAGGCCGGCGGCGTCGAAGGCGAAGGTCGGCACCCGTTCGGTCGAGCGCTCCGGATCGGCGATGCCGAAGCACCGCAGGTGGCCCGGCGGGAAGCGGAGGAACCCTTCGAGGACCCGTCGCGAGAGCCCCGCCTCGTATCCGGCGATGGCCTCCATGACGAAGCGGAATTTCGCGCTCCTGTCGGGCGGGAGGGGCGCCGGGCCGGCGCAAAGGCCGGCCAGCCAGAGGAGGTATTCGAGCGCCGCCTCGAGCGCGGCGAGCGAGGCGTTGTTGAGCATGCCCATCTCGAGCTTTCCCGGCAGGACGGGCTTGTTCGTTTCGACGCGATAGGGGAGAAGCCGCTCGAGGTGTTCCCGCCGGCCCCACAGCACCCCCAGCATCGGCCCGAAGACCTTGTAGCCGGAGAAGACCAGGAAATCGATGCCGGCCGCAGCGACGTCGAGGGAGCCGTGGGGGGCGTGATGGACGGCGTCGACGGCGACGAGGCAGTCGGGGGCCTTCCGGCGGACCTCGGCGACGAGCTCGGCCAACCGGACGACCGAGCCCGTTCCGTTCGAAGCGGAGGTCACGGCCAGAAGGCCGGTCCGGGCGTCGACGAGCGAGAGCAGATGGGCGACGTCGAGCGTTCCTTCGGGCGTGAGGCGCGCCCGCCGGATCTCGCAGCCGCGGCCCTCGCCCCAGACCGTTTCCCAGGGCGAGACGTTGGCCATGTGGTCGAGGTCGGTGACGATCAGATTGGATGACGGCCCGAGCACCCCGCGCAGGCCGAAAGCCAGGCCGAACAGGGCGGCCGTGGCCGACTGGTGGAAGCTGATCTCGGTGCCGTCTCCGCGCGTTGAGGAAATCGGCGACGAGGTCCCGGACGCGGGCGTGCAGGGCGGCGGTCTCGGCCTCGCCGGCGACGACGGTTCCCGGCATCGGATTCAACCGGCCCTGGGCCTCGCGGGCGGCTTCGGCGGCCGTGTCGACGGTCAGACTGCCGGCCCCGGTGTTGAGATAGGTCCGGGGCTGGCCCAGGGAATCCCGGTCGATCATCGGGAACCGGGACCGGATCCGTGGGATTCAGGGCATCGAGCGGGAGAACGGATTCTTGATGGCTCATGGTGTCGGCCTTTCTCGAGGTGACCACTTTAAACGAGGAGCCGGCGCTTTTCAACGATTTTCGGAGCGGCCCCGCAGGCTGTTGACACGGCGTGTCCCGATGAATTACTAATGCGCGTGAGGAGTGCACGCCATGAAGAGAACCTTCGCCCCGTTCGGTCTCGCCGTCGTCTTCGGGAGCCTGGTCTTCGCCGCGTGCCGCACGGAAGCGGCCCCGGACTGGAAGCCGGCCGGGGACAGGATCATGACCCGTTGGGCGGCGGAGGTCGATCCCGCCGCCCCGCTCGCCGAGTATCCCCGGCCGCAGATGGCCCGGAGCGAGTGGGCCAACCTCAACGGCCTCTGGGACTATGCCATCGTGGCCAAAGAGGCCGGGCGGCCTGAAACCTGGGACGGGCGAGATCCTCGTGCCCTTCGCCGCCGAGTCGGCCCTGTCCGGCGTCGGCAAGCCCGTCGGCGGGGACAAGGCCCTCTGGTACAGGAGGACCTTCGACGTCCCCAAGACCTGGCGCGACGGCCGCGTCCTCCTGCATTTCGGGGCCGTGGACTGGGAGAGCACCGTCTGGATCAACGGCCGCGAGGCCGGGACCCATCGCGGCGGCTACGACCCGTTCACATACGATATCACCGGGGCCCTCAAGCGGGGCGCGAAGCAGGAGGTCGTCCTCCGCGTCTACGACCCGACGGACGAAGCAGAACAGCGGCATCGCCCGCGGGAAACAGGTCATGAAGCCGCACGGCATCTTCTATACGGCCGTCACGGGCATCTGGCAGACGGTCTGGCTCGAACCCGTCCCCGAAACCCATATCTCGGGGCTGACGATCACGCCCGACATCGATCGCGGGACGCTCACGGTCCTCCCGTCGGTCGCCGGCGACCCCGGGGGAGCGACGACTGGCGGTGACCGTCAAGCTCGAGGGCACGACGGTCGCCTCGGCCCAGGGCCCCGCTTCAAAAGCGGTTGCCCTCGCGATCGACCGGCCCGAGCTCTGGTCCCCGGACCACCCCGTGCTCTACGACCTCGAGATCGCGCTGCAGAAGAAGGGCCGACCGGTGGACGCCGTAACGAGCTATGCCGGGATGCGCAAGATCGCCCTGGGCAAGGACCGGCAGGGATTCAACCGTCTCTTCCTCAACGGCGAACCGCTCTTCCAGATCGGACCGCTCGACCAGGGCTGGTGGCCGGACGGCCTGTACACCGCGCCGACCGACGCCGCCCTCCGGTACGATCTCGAGACCATCAAAGCCCTGGGCCTGAACATGCTCCGCAAGCACGTCAAGGTCGAGCCCGACCGGCTCTACTACTGGTGCGACAAGCTGGGGCTCCTGGTCTGGCAGGACATGCCGAGCGCCCTGTTCAAGAGGGACGCCTCAGACTCCCGAGTCTCTGGCCGGGAGGGATGCCCAGTTCGAGAGCGAGTGGAAGGCCGTCATGGACGCGCTCCGCAACCACCCGTCGATCGTCATGTGGGTGCCGTTCAACGAAGGCTGGGGCCAGTACGACACGGAGCGCATCGCGGCTTGGACGAAGCAGTACGATCCCACGCCGATTGGTCAATAACGCGAGCGGCTGGACGGACAAGGGCGTCGGGGACACGGTCGACATCCACAGCTACCCCGGCCCCGACATGCCGCCCCTCGAAGAGAAGCGGGCGGCCGTACTGGGCGAGTTCGGCGGGCTCGGCCTGCCCCTCACCGGGCACCTCTGGCAGCCCGAGGGGAACTGGGGCTACCGCAACTTCGACGACATCGGCGCCTACGAGGCGCGTTACGCCGATCTCATCAAGAACCTCTATCCGCTCGTGGACAGGGGCCTGGCCGCGGCGGTCTACACCCAGACGTCCGACTGCGAGATCGAGGTCAACGGTCTCCTGACCTACGACCGGGCCGTGCTCAAGCTCGATCCGGGGCGGTTCGCCGGACTCAACCGGGGCTTCACGCCGCCGCGCTTCCTGACCGACCAGACGCTCTTCGCCGGGGACTACTTCATCGTCGAGCTGGCGGCCCGGCCCGGGGCGACCATCCGCTACACGGTCGACGGGGCCGAGCCCGTTCCGGAGTCGGCGCTTTACGACAAGCCCATCGAGATCACGGGTCCCACCACGGTCAAAGCCCGGGCCTTCTGGCCCGACGGAACGGCCAGCCTGATCGAGAGCCGGACGTTCGAGCGGGCGGAACCGATCGCCGCGGCGGCGGCCGAGCCCCGCCGGCAAGGGCCTGGCCTACGAATATTTCGAGGGGACGTTCGCCCAATTGCCGGACTTCGGCGCCCTGACCGCGGTCCGCGGCGGGACCGTGTCGAGGCCCGACGCCGCGGCCGGCGGCGGCAAGGAGAGGTTCGCCCTGAGGTTCCGGGGCTTCATCCGGGCGCCCCGGCCCGGGGTCTACGTCTTCTACCTCCACTCCGACGACGGCTCGAAGCTCGCGGTCGCCGGCCGGGAGGTCGTGGCGATCGACGGCGTCCACGGCATGACGGAAGAGGGCGGGGAGATCGCTCTCGGGGCGGGCTGGCACGAGATCGAGATCGTCTATTTCCAGAGCACGGGCGACCTCGGCCTGGACCTCCTGTGGGCCGGGCCCGGCATCAAGAAGGGCCCGGTGCCGGCCTGGTCGTTCGGCCGCTGATATCCGGAGCCGGCCGCTATTTCGCGCGGCCGCCCTTGGCCGCCCAGTCGTCCAGGGTCTGCCACTCGGCGATCATCGTGACGCCCTCCGCGCGGGCGGCGGCGAGAAAGCGGTCGAGGAGCTCGGCCCTCGTTTCCGGCCAGGGCCAGCGCTTCCCCGTCCGGCGGGCTTCTTCCCTCAACGCGTCCCAGCGGACGAGGACGACGTAATCGACCGGCAGGGCGGCCCGGGCGACGCGACGGCCGTATTCGGCGGAGCGGCGGGCCTTCCTCCGGGCCGCGTCCAGGATCCGCTGCGACCGCAGCAGCGTCTCGAGGGACAGGAACCCGGCGTCCGGCGGCGAATAGCAGCCGAGGGCGTCGCCCGAGCGCGCGACGGCCGCCTCGAGCGTTTCCAGGAAGTCGTCCATGGATCCCGCAGCGGGCCCGTAATAGCCCCGGAGGAATTCTTCGCGCAACGCGTCCCCGTCGAGACGCGGGTCCCAGAGCAGCTTGGCCAGGACCCAGGCCCTGAGCTCGGCCATCTCCGATCCCCAGGACTGATAGGCGCCCTGCTCGAACACGCCGCGGACGTTCCGGCCCGCGAACAGGCGGATGTTGGACGCCAGAACGCCGTAATTGGGGTGGGGCTGGACGTAGTGCGAGAAATCGGTCGTGTAGTCCCAGATGTAGAGCCGGCTCGCGATCTTCGACCAGCCGTCGAGGTCGTCGAAGAAAGCCTTGTTCTTCGGGTCGTCGAGCGGCCGGGCGAAGGAGCACTCGATGCTGCAGAGCCGGACGATGACGCTCGGCCGCGGCCGGACGAGGCGGGGCGGCTTCCGCGTGTACTGGTAGGCGAGCGTGTCGAAGGCCACCTGCGGGAATTCCGCCTCGAGGTCGGCGGCCACGGCGTTGACGAAGCGCAGGAGCGAACCGGCCGGTCCGCCCTCTTCCTCGTCGACGGCCCTGCAATTCGGGCAGGTGCAGTTCCCGAAACAGTCGTTCTGGGAGACGGAGGCGATGGTGGCCTCGGGATTGGCGCGGAGCCTTTCGCCCAGGTTCTTGACCAGCTCCCGGCGCATGTCCTCGTTGGTCAAACAGAGCTGGGCGTTCGTCGTTGTCCTGCGCCCGTCGATCTCGCTGAACCACTCGGGATGCGCGTCGAAGTACTTTCCCGGCGGGATGAGGGTGTAAAAAGTGTGGACGAAGCCCTCGTAGACCTGGCGGCCGCCCCGGAGCGCGTCGCCGCCGGCCCTTGTCCCGTTGGCCTTGTTCCGCGCCGCCCAGGCTTCGTCGAAAGCGACGTACCAATAGGGCTCCCGGTACTCGAACGGCGGCTTGAAGCGGATCGCCAGGCTGCCGACGGAGAGGGACGGCCTCCGGGGCATACGGCTGGCCGTCGACGTCCACCAGCGGCAGCCGACGATGTCCTCGAGGAACGTGTAGACGGCGTAGAGGGTCGCGCGCGGGCTGCCTCCCGCGAGGACGAGATCGCGGCCGGAGGTCCTGACGACGATCTCCTCGGGGAGGAGACCCGGAGAGCCCGTGTCGTGACCGGCCCGGCGGGTCGCGCCCGGGCCGACGAGAAGGTTCGATCCCTCCGGTGCGGCGTCCTCCCGAACGGGGAAATCGGCCCCGGTGACGATGTGGAGGAAAAGGGACAATTCCCCGGCGGCGAACCGCTCCGTCTCCGCGGCGTCCGGCGCCACGACCACCCGGGCCAGGGCCCGGCCGCGGCGGGCGATGCCCACCGACGCATCGAGCGGCAACGCGGCGAGGGCGGCAAGCCCTGCGGCCAGGGCGAACGGGATCAGCCGGCGGAAGGTCCGGGGTAAGGTTTTTCATGGCCGCATTTTAGCATAGCGAACCCGCGGAGTTGAGCTATAATGGGGGGGATCGAGAATAACGATCAGGAAGGGGAGAGCCTATGGGGAACGAAGCCCGCGTCATCATCAAGCAGAACGAATACATGAGGAAGTTCCGGAACGCCGGGGCCGTCGACGCCAAGACCGCCCGGACGCTGGCCGATCTGGGCGTCAAGCCCGACCTGATCTTCAGGAAGATGCAGGGCAAGGACGTCTTCCGGCCGGGCCGGGCTCCGGAGACGTTCTACCTGGACGCGTCCGCGGCCGAGGAATTCGTGGAGGCCCGGCGGCGGCGGACCTTTTACCTGATGCTGCTGGTCCTCGTCGTGGCGGCCCTGATGTTCTTCCTGGGCCGGCGCTGAGCTCCGCTCAATAGCCCAGCTTCAAAGCCTGCGGCGAAGCGCCGTTCCCGAAAGAGTAGGGAAGACGGGCCCGCCGGAAATCGTTCCTCTCGAGCAGGATGTCCTTCGTGCCTTCGCCCGTGAACAGGAGGAAGGTCCCGGTCCCCGGTCTTCGCCCGGCAGTCCCGGACGACGGCATAGTCGACCTGGTTCAGGAGCACCGCAGGGGCCGACTCGTTGCCCGGAGCCTGCACGGTGGAGACGCCGTCGAGGACGAGATCGGCGACCTCGTCGAAGGCGAGGCGCTCTCCCATTTCTCCGAGCCCGGCTCCTCCCAGACGACCTCGACGTCGCGCAGCCTCAGGTCGCGGGCCTGCCTGAAGAGGATCCCGTGGACGGCCTTGTCGTAGGGCGCCTGCGGATCGTGGGCGACGACGAGCTTGACGTTCTCGAAGGACACGCCCTCGAGCCACGAATCCGGATGGCCGTTGCAGACGCTCGAACCGTGGCCGCGGGCGATGACGTTCTGGATCTTGACGTTCCGGATGGCCCCGGCCGGCCGGTCCTTTTCCGCGGGCCAGCCGGCGTGGACCTCGCTCCTCTTTTTGATGTTGAAGTGGAAAGGCTCGCCGTCGCCCCACCAGAACCACTCGTACCGGACCGTGTCGATGGTCAGGTTGGACAGGACGACGTTCTCGACGGCCCCGCCGTCGAAGGTCATGAAGGCGATGCCCCGGTTCGAGGCGGTGATGACGCAGTTGTCGACGGTGACGTTGCGGATCCCGGCGATGTTGCCGTCGCAGAACTTGATCGCGCTCGAGGCCGAGCTCAGCCGGCAGTTCGTCACCGTGATGTTCTCGCACGGCCGGGCCGGGCCGAACCAGTCCATGGAATAGAAGACCAGGGCGTCGTCGCCGGTCTCGATGGTGCAGTTGGCGATCCGGACGTCCCGGCACCCGTCGGGATCGATGCCGTCGGCCCAGACGCCGTCCCGGAGGCTGGTGCGGATGGCGACCCCGTCGATGACCAGCCGCTCGCATTGGACGGGGTGGATCGTCCAGGAGGGCGAATCGACGAAGGAGACGCCGGCGATCCGGACGTCCGTGCAGCGGACGAGGAGGACCATCTTGCCCGTCCGGTCGGGCTTGGGGAAGGACCGCATCAGCGGCAGCCCGAGTTTCTCCATCTCGACCTGGTTCGGCCGGATGAAGTCGTCCTCGTGATCGCCCTTGAGCCGCCGGTCGTAGGCGCCGCCGCCGTCGAAGGTGCCGCGCCCCTCGATCGGTGACCCCGGCGAGGTCCTCGCCGTAGAGGAGGGCGTCCTTGTCGAAGCGGGATTTGTCGTGCAGGGAGTGGACCGTGGCCCCGCCTTCGAGGTAGAGCCGGACGCGGCTGCGCAGGTGGATGGTGCCCGACGTGTAATCGCCGGGCGGGAAGAGGACCGTGCCTCCGCCCCCGGCGGCGCAGGCGTCGACGGCCTTCTGGATGGCCTCCTGGGCCAGATCTTCCTTGATCCCCGTCGCGCCGTAGTCCTTGACGTTGAAGACCAGGCGGACCGGCGTCGGCTCGTCGGACGCGGCCGGCTTGTCGCAGCCGCAGGCGAAAGCGAGCAGGCCGGCGAGAGCGACGGCCGGAAGGGTTCTTTTCGGCATGGGTCTGTCCTCCCTCGGCGGGACGATAGCACGACGCCGGTAGCCTTGGCAATGAGGGACGCACACCCGGGGGTTGCGGATCCGCCGCACCTGGTTTAGAATCCCTGCCGCGGCGTCCGGTCGCGCAGACCGGACCGGCGAGGAGGGAAACCCATGAACAGACGGCAAGCCTTGAAGGACATCGCGACCGCGGGAGCGGTATCGGCGGCGCTCGCGGCGATCGGCGCGGAGACCGCTCTGTCGGCGGTCCAGTCCGGACCGGGACGGGACGGGACTGGTCGGGAAGGTCATATCCGCCATGCTGGCCATGCAGCGGGAGGCCTGGGAGCAGGGGGTGGCCATGCAGGCCCTGCTCGAATGGGGCGACCGCGACGCGGTCGTCCGGATGGCCCACGGAGCGGTCCTGCGCATCTATCAGGACGGCCGCCTGGGTATGGTCTCCGACAACCATGGCGTCACCGACCCGGGCGCCAACGGTGAGGGCGTTCTGTTCGCGGCCGAGGCCACCGGGGATCCCAAATTCCGGGAGGCCGCCGACCGCATGCTCTCCTACCTCCTGAAGACCGCGCCCCGGACGGCCGACGGGACCTTCCATCACATCGACCACAAACCCCAGGTCTGGGTCGATTCGATGTACATGGCCCCTCCTTTCCTCGCCGTCGCGGGCGCGCAGGCCGAGGCCGTGAAGCAGATCGAGGGATTCCGACGGATCCTCTGGAACAAGCCGGCCAAGCTTTACTCCCACATCTGGGACGACGGCAAGAAAGCCTTCGAAAGAAAAGCCTTCTGGGGCGTCGGGAACGGCTGGGCCGCGGCCGGCCTGGCCCGGGTCATTCGCGCTCTGCCCGACGGCATGCGGACCGAGCGGAAGCGGCTCGCCGGGTACGTCCGCGAAGTCCTCGACGGCTGCCTGAAGCACCGCCGTTCCGACGGCCTCTTCCACGACGTCGTCGACGACCCGAAGACGTTCGTCGAGACCAACCTCGGCCAGATGCTGTCGTACACGATCTTCCGCGGCGTCAAGGGCGGCTGGCTGGCGAAACCGTACCTCGAGGAGGCCCGGATCATGCGCGAGGCCGCGCGCCGCAAGGTCGACCGGCTCGGCTACGTCCGGGACGTCTGCGGTTCGCCGACCTTCGAGAAGCCGGGAACGGCGACCGAAGGCCAGGCTTTCTTCATCCTGATGGAGGCGGCGGCGAGGGACCTCGGCCTCAGCGTTTCTCTGAGCTCGGCGCAGCGGATGCCGCGCGGATTGAAACACTTGTTGCAGGAGCTGCACTCGGACTTCGCCGCCAGGCCCTCCCGGAAGTGCTTCACCAGGAAGGGATCGCGGATGAGGGGCCGGCTGAGCGAGATGAGGTCGACCAGGCCGTCACGGACGGCCCGCTCGGCCACGGCCAGCGTCCGGATGCCTCCCAGCCCGGAGACGGGAACGCGAACGGCCCGCTTGATCCTGGCCGCGTTCTCGATGAAATAGCCCTCCTCCGCCTCGCTTCTGAGTCCCGGCCAGACCGAGCCCCGTCCGGCCTCGGCCATGCCGCCGCTCACCTCGATCGCGTCGATGCCGTCGGCCTCGAGCATGACGGCGACGCGGACGGCGTCGTCGATCGCGAGGCCGCCGGGCAGGAAGTCCGTCGAGTTCAGCTTGACCATGACCGGGAAATCCCGGCCGCAGGCGGTCTTGACGCCGCGGAGGATCTCGAGCAGCGGACGGGCCCGGTTCTCGACCGGGCCGCCCCACTCGTCCGTCCGCCGGTTCGTGTGCGGCGAAAGGAAGCTCGAGAGGAGATAGCCGTGGGCGGCGTGGAGCTGGACGCCGTCGAATCCGGCCCTCCTGGCCCGGTCCGCGGCGGAGACGAAATCGTCGATGAGCGTCCGGACCTCTCCGGCCGCAAGCTCCCTCGGCATGACCTTGGAGACGGGGTCGTAGACGGCGGAAGGGGAGACGGGGACCGTGCCGCAGTCGCGCTCTTTCGTCTGGCGGCCGGCATGGGCGATCTGGAGAAACACCTTCGACGGGAAGCGGTGGACCGCCTCGGTGATCCGGGCGAGGCCCGCGACGAAGCGGTCGTCGTAGACGCCCATCTGGCGCGGGCTGGCCTTGCCCGAGGGCTGGACGTTGGCGTGCCCGGTGACGATGAGCCCGACCTCGCCTTCGGCCAGGCGGGCGAAGAGCTCGACCCCGGCGTCCCGGACATGTCCTTCGTCGTCGGACATGTAGTCGTGGGTGGCCGAGCGAACGAAACGGTTGGGGACGGTGAGGGAGCCGACCGCGATGGGCGTGAAGAGGATGCTCATGGGCCGTATTCTAGCGTATCCGACGGCGGGAGAATACCCCGGGCGGCCGAACGGACCTCAGCCTGCCGGCATCAGGCTTGCGCGCCGCCGGTCCTTTGTTCTAAAGTGTCTGCTGACGGGATCGCCGAAGAGAGGAGTCCGACCGTGGCCGTGGCCGAGATCGAACGCAAGGTCCTCGAAGAGCTGGACGGACTCGGCATCCCCTATGTCCGCCACGAGCACCCTCCCGTGGCGACGGTCGAGGAGGCCGAAAAGCACTGGGCGGATCTCAAGGGCACGCACTGCAAGAATCTGTTCCTGCGCAACTACAAGGGGAATCGACACTACCTCGTCATCGCCGCCCGTCACCCGGGGCATCGATCTGAAGCGGCTCAACGCGGCGCTCGGCGAGGACAGGCTCAGCTTCGCCTCGCCGGAACGGCTGCGGCGCTGGCTCGGCGTCGAGCCCGGCTCGGTCTCGCCGTTCGGCCTGATCAACGACGGGACGCATCACGTCCGGGTCGTCTGCGACGAGGCCCTCCGGTCGAGCGCCGCCCTGGGCTTCCATCCGAACGTCAACACGGCGACCCTGGAGATCGCCTTCGCCGATTTCGAGAAGTTCCTGGCCGCGCGCGGCAACGACGTCCGCTGGCTGGAACTCTAGGTCAAAGAGGAGGCTTTGCGCATGCGTTCCAAGCTCGTTCCCGCCGGCATCCTGCTGATATCGGCCGCGGCGGCCGCCGCCGTCGTGCCCCGGGTCGCCATCCCCCAGCCCAAGACCGCGTTCGCCCCGTCGGAGTACGTCTGCCGGCGTGCGCCCGGCCCGATCGACGGTCGACGGCCGCCTCGACGAATCCGCTTGGGCCGACGCCGAATGGACCGAAGTCTTCGGCGACATCGAGGGGCCTTCGAAACCGGCCCCGCGCCACAGGACCCGCGTCCAGATGCTCTGGGACGACACCTATTTCTACATCGGGGCCTACCTCGAGGAGCCCCATCTCTGGGCCACCCTGACCGAGAGGGATTCCATCATCTTCCAGGACAACGACTTCGAGGTCTTCATCGATCCCGACGGAGACACCCACAATTATTACGAGCTGGAGATGAACGCCCTGAACACGGTCTGGGACCTCCTCCTCGTCAAGCCCTACCGCGACGGCGGGCCGGCCGTCCACGCCTGGGACATCCAGGGGCTCAAGACGGGCGTCCACCTCATGGGCACGCTGAACGACCCGTCCGACACGGACAAGGCCTGGACGGTCGAGATCGCGCTGCCCTTCGCCGTCCTCAAGGAGTGCATCCCGGGCAAGCCCGAACGCCCGGCCCCGGGCGAGCAGTGGCGCGTCAATTTCTCCCGGGTCGAGTATTGGCTGGAGACCCGGGGCGGGACCTACGCCAAGACGAAGGACGCCGGGACCGGCCAGCCCCTGCCGGAGGACAACTGGACCTGGGCGCCGCAGGGCGTCGTCAACATCCACTACCCGGAGATGTGGAGCTACGTCCAGTTCTCGTCGAAGCTCCCCGGCAAGGGCAAGGAGAAGTTCGTGCGCCGGCCCGAGGAGAAAGTGAAGTCCGCCCTGCGCAAGATATACTACGCCGAGCGGGCCCGCGACTTCGAGATGCCGGGCTTCGTCGACAGCCTCGAGGCCCTCGGCCTCGGGAAGGACGCGGACCTGAAGATCAAGGGCTGGTCGTTCCCGCCCGAGATCCGCACGACACCGAGCCTCTTCGAGGCGGTCTACAGGGCCAAGACGGGGGAGAGCTGGCACATCCGGCAGGACGGACTCGTCTGGAAGGAGGCCCCTCCCGGTCCCGCGGCCAAGTGAGGGGGATGATCATGCGCAAATTCGTCATCGCGGCGGTCCTGGCCCTTCTGGCCCTCTCCGCCGCAGTTCCTTCATCGGGGGCGGGCCTGCCCCCGGCCAAGCCGGAGAGCGTCGGCATGTCCTCGAGTCATCTGGCCCTCCTCGACGGCTTGATCGAGGAGGCCGCGATCGCCCGGAAGGATTTCCCCGGGGCCGTCGTCGTCGTCGCCCGCAAGGGCAAGATCGTCTACCGGAAGGCCTTCGGACTGTCCCAGACCGTTCCGGAGCCCCGGCCTCTCACCCCGGACATGATCTTCGACCAGGCTTCGGTCACCAAGCCGGTGGCGACGGCGACGTCGGTCATGCTGCTCGTCGAACGCGGCCGGATACGCCTGTGGGACCGGGTCAGCGCCTACGTCCCCGGCTTCGCGACCTGGTACGGCGAGAAGGGCCGGCCCGGCGAGGAAGCGCGGCTCTTCCACCTGCTGACCCACACCTCCGGGCTCCCGCCCTACACGGACGCCAAGGAGGCGGCGAAGAAGCTGGGCGATCCCTGCACGACCGCCGACCTCGTCGGGCTGATCGCCGCGATCCCCAAGGAGCGCCCGGTCGGAACGGAATTCGTCTACAGCTGTCTCAACTACATCACCCTGGCCCATATCGTCCACAAGGTCTCGGGGATGACCGTGGCCGAATTCGCCGAGGCGAATATCTTCAAGCCGCTCGGGCATGACCCGGACGTTCTACCGGCCGCCGGCCGCCCTGATCGACGCCTGCGTCCCGACCGAGGTCGTCGACGGCCGGCCCCTCCGCGGCGTCGTCCACGACCCCCTGGCCCGTCTCCAGGGCGGTATCTCCGGCAACGCGGGGCTGTTCTCCACGGCCGACGACCTGGCCGTCTTCGCCCAGATGCTCCTCGACAAGGGGCAGGGGAACGGCGTGCGCGTCCTCGCGCCGCTCACGGTCGAGCGCATGACCGAGATCTTCCCCCTGTACGGGGAGTTCGGCCGCGGCCTCGGCTGGGACCTCGAGACGGATTACTCGACCAACGGCGGGGACCTCTTCGGGCCGCGGTCGTACGGTCACACGGGCTACACCGGGACTTCCGTCTGGATCGACCCCGAGACCTCGACCTCGGTCGTCTTCCTGACCAACCGGGTCCACCCCGACGACAAGGGCGACATCATCGCCATGCGCAGCAAGGTCGCCAACGTCGTCGCCGCCGCGATCCGGGCCCGATAAAGGCTTTGACACGGCCCGGGGCCTGTGCTATCGTCCCGCCAAGGTTCACGGATCATGCAGGTCCAGATCGAGCGCGAAATATTCATCCGGGCATCCCGTTCTTACGCCGTCCTCTCCGAAGCCATCCAGACCTTCAAGGGCTATCTCGAGAGCCACGTCGCCGCCAACGCCCCCGAGTATTACAAGGCCCGCAACCTGCTCAAGGAGGGGAAGGCCTTTTACGACCGGACCATCCTGGACGCCAAGAAGCTCCTCGGCCCCATCCCGATCTACGCCCCTCCGGACTTCGAGAAGCAACGGACCAACGCGCTCGTCGAGAACCGGATCATCGTCAGGGGCCAGACGGCCGAAGAACTGCGCGAGGAACTCCTCGCCGACGATTTCCTCAAGACCCTCATGTCGCCGGAGGAGATCGACGCCTACGTCCGGGAACGCTACGAGACCCAGAGATCGGGCAAGCGCAAGCTGGCCAACATCAAGATCCGCATGGCCCTCGACCGGCTGGCCGGCCTGGTCGCCGAGGGCCAGGAGCTCCAGAAAACGGCCCAGCGCAAGCAGCAGGGCCTGCCGCTCTGACCGCGCCTACCTCGCGACCCCTTTTTCCCGCCAGTATCTCATCTTGCCGAAGCCGCCGCGGTCCGGCAGCGCGTCGTAGCCGAGCCCGTGCTGCTCTTCCTCGGCCGCGACGAGCGTCTTGCCCCCGTAGAGCGCCTTGGTCAGGTTGACGATGGTATAGTCGAGCGTCCCGCCGCGCGCGGCCCCGAAGACGAAGTCTCCGTCCGTCTCGAAGGCGCCGAGCTTGATCCGGCCCGCTTCGTAGGTGTAGCGGGGCCGTCTGTGGTCGCGGCTCATGTCCTGCCGCAGGTCGTTCTTGACGCCGACGACGATCTCCCGGTCGCCGGCCTTGATCGCGACGCCGATCGCGCCCCGCGACGGCTCGGCGGGGAGGGCGGTGACGCGGCCGATCCAGTCCGAGGCGGGCTCGCCGGCCGCGTGCGGAACGAGGACCGTGACGAAGGCGCAGGTCTCGCCGAGCTCGAAGTGCTGGGCCCAGGACTGGTGGACGAGCCACTCGTCCTGATAGTGACGCTTTTCCGGCTCGACGCCTTCCATCCGGGGCTCCGTCGACGGGAAGAGGATGAGCAGGCGCTTGTCCTGGGGCAGGACGGCGTTCTGGATGCGGTCGTAGCCCGTGTCGTACCAGTGCTCGCCCCGGGCGTGGACCTGCCGGGTATGCCAGAAGGAGCCGAGCGTGAAGTAGTCCTCGCGCAGCGCTTTGAAAACGTCGAAGACGACGTAGCACTCCGGGTCCTTGACATGGACGACGACCCGGTCGGCCTGATAGCCCCAGCCGTCGTCGACGACGCGCGTCCGGCTGTAGTCGAAATCGTCGAAGGTCAGGAAGTCGACCTTCCGCGTCCGGACCTCGCGGTAGCTCCCGGCGTTGCGCATGAACTCGAGCAGGGGCTGGCCCGGGACCGCGTCCCGGACGCTGTAGCGGAACTCTCCCGGCCCCTGCCCCCAGAAGATCTTCTCCGGCCGGACGCAGAGGCGGTTGTGGAAGTAGTCCTGGCGGTAGGCCCCGTAGGGCCCCGACGGCATGTAGTCGCGGTAGCCGCCGTCGTGGAGGAGGACCGACCCGCCCGACATCAGCAGGACGAGGCTGTTCTCGTCGGCGTGGCCGTGGGTCATCTTCTCCTCCTCGACGGGGATGGTGTCGCGGAGGTAATCGCGGAAGTTGAGCCCGCCGTCGCCCTCGTCCCGGTAGTTGAGCAGGAGGTAGCTCGAAAGCGGCGACCAGCCGTTGCGGAAGACGATCTTCTTGCCCTGGACGTCCTCCATGACCTCCATGGACAGGCCGGCGGGCGGAGCGGCCTCGACCGCATCCGAGCCCCAGCGGTAGGCGTCGAGGAGCATGGCCCCGAGCCCGGCGCTCGTCGGCTTGGCGAAGTCGACGAACTTGGCCGCGATCGTCTCGGCCGCCCACTTGCAGCCGGGATCGCCGAGGGCCGCCGCGGCGGCCTCGAAGAAGACGAGGAAGTGGTTCCAGTTGGAGGTCCAGTGGGCGTCGCCGAGGTCGGGGACCATCCCGGCGGGACACATCAGGTTCACGTAATATCGGGAGTAGTAATACATCTCCGGCGTCGCGAACATCGCGGCGATCCGGTCGAGGGCGTCGGCGTAGCCGAGCAGGGAATAGAGCCAGACCCCGTTGTAGATGGTGGCGTCCTCGATCTGCCAGTTGCCCCAGTTGTCGTCGCCGAGGGCCCGTCTCTGCATCTCCCAGCGGCCGGCGTCGGGGTGCTCGGGCAGGGCCCGCACGGCCCAGGCCAGCGACTCGGCCCGGAGCGCCGAACGGTTCATGGGGCCCCATTCCGCGGTCCGCAGAAGGTAGCGCATGCTCCCGGCGATGAGGTCCGAGGCCTTGTCCTTTTCGGCGGGGGAGAGACGGCCGAGGCGGCGGAGGGTGTCGTAGGTCCGGATGTAGCGCATGGTCGTGAAGAAGTCCGGCAGGGCCGGGACGCCGCCCCCCGCGTAGTCGGACCTGAGCGCGATCGACGATTCGGGGTAGGCGGACCGGTAGTCGCCGTAGGTCAGGAGGACCTCCTTGGCCCGGGCGGCGTATTCCGGCTTTTTCTCCTTTTCGTAGAGATAGGCGTAGATGACGGCCATCTCGAGGAGTCCGCCCGGGGCCCGGTAGCCGAAGACGTTGAGGGGATCGAACGTCTTCTTCCATTGGGCGATGAGCTCGTCCCTGTGGGCGTAGGTCCAGTCGGCGGACGACCGGGCGTAGGCCAGGTACCGGGCCCGGGGGGCGGCCGGGAGGGACGCCGCCAGGAGCGGTAATAGGAGGGCCGCCGCGGCCCCGATGGCCAGCGGCCGGGTGAAACGCTGAAGTCGTTGTCTCATGAGCGTCCTCCTCTCGGATCTCCTGATTTTTCTATCACAGTTGGCCGGCCGACGCCAACTCCGCCGGCCGCGCCGGTCCGTTCCCTCTTGCGTCCCCGCTCGGCGCTGTGAGAAAATGAACTCCGATCATTCGCAAGGAGGACACATGGCTCGCAAGATAGGCAGACGGGAATTCTTCAGGACCGGCGCGCAGGCCGGATTGACCCTGGCCCTGGGCCGGAAGCTCGCCGCGTCGTCGGGGCGCCCGGTGAAGGCGGTCGACGTGGCCGTCGGCGTGGGCGAAGACTACGGCAAGGCGGCGGCCAAAGCCGTGGAAATCCTGGGCGGCATGACGAAGTTCGTGCCCAAGGGAGCCAGGGTCGCGCTCCTGCCCAACGTCCAGAGCCGTCACCCGGGCTCCTTCACCAAGCCCGAGATCCTGCGGGAGGTCATCCGCCTCTGCCGGAAGGCCGGGGCCAAGGAGATCGACTGCCTGAGCTGGCAAACGGTCAAGCAGTGGGAGGACACCGGGCTCAAGGCCGTCATCGAGGAGACGGGCGCCGGGCTGAAGATCTTCGAGAAGGACGAATCGCTCTTCAAGGCCGTTCCCGTCCCCGGGGGACAGGCCCTCCTCGAGGCCCGGATCCTGGCCGCGCTCTACGACCACGACGTCCTCATCAATATGCCCATCACCAAGGACCACGCCGGCAACAAGTTCACCGGGACCATGAAGAACCTGATGGGCCTGAACTCGCCGGTGAGCAACCGGACCTTCCACAGGCCGAACTGGAAGACGGACCCCGACGACGTCGCCCACCTCGAACAGTCGATCGTCGACCTCAACAAGGCCGTCAAGCCGGTCCTCAACATCGTCGACGCCACCGAGTTCATCGTCACCAACGGTCCCTTCGGGCCCGGTGAGATCATCAAGCCCCGGAAGGTCGTCGCCGGCACGGACCGCGTCGCGGTCGACGCCTATTGCGCCTCGCTCTGGGGCCTCAAGGCGGAGGACATCGTCCAGATCAAGAGGGCTTCGGAGCAGGGCCTCGGCGTGATGGACCTGCGGAAGGTCGTCGTCAGGGAAGCGGCCGTCTAGCGCGCCCGGGAGATCGGATGCAAGCCAGGGGAATGACGGCCGGGGCCCGGTGGGCGCTCGCGGCCCTCGTCGTCGCGGGGCTCTTCGCGCCGGGTGCCGGCGCGCCGGCGGTCCGTTCGCCGGAGGGCCCGCTCAGGATCTATCTTCCGGCCGACAACGCCGCGGCCGGCTGGACGAAGGACGGCGCTCCCCAGGAATTCGAGGGCGAGGACCTCTACACCTACATCGACGGCGGGGCCGAGATCTACCAGGAATACGGGTTCCGCCGGGTGGTCGTCCAGGACTACGAGGACCCCCGGGGCAAGTCCGTGTCGCTCGAGATCTTCGAGATGGAGACGCCGGCCGCCGCCTTCGGGATGTTCACCTTCAAGAGGTCGGGCGGCGGCAAGCCCCTGGCCCTGGGGGCCGGAGCCGAGCTCGAAGCCTACTACATGAACTTCTGGAAGGGCCGGTTCCTCGTGACCCTGACCGGTTTCGACGAAGCGGCGGAGACGATCGAAGGCCTCCAGGCGATCGGCCGGATCGTGGATTCCAAGCTCCCGGAAGGGGGAGAGGCACCCGCTCTCGTCTCCGCCCTGCCGGCGGAGGGCCTCCGGCCCGGGAGCGTCAAGTATCTCAAGGGTCTCCTCGGGCTCAATAATGTCTACCCCTTCTACACGGCCCGGGGCCTCGCCTTCACGGACGCCGTGCGGGGTCGTCTACGACAGCGGAGAGAGCCTGATCGTCCTGGATTACGGCTCGGCCGAAGCCCGGCACGCGGCCTGGCTCGAGCTCTGCGCGGAGCTGGACAGGTCGGAACGGTTCGAGCGGCCCGATAATTATCTGGCGGATGCCGTCGTTTTCCGGGACGCGAAAGGACTCTACGTCGCCTTCGCCGAGACCGGCACCCGTCTGGCCGTCGGGATCCACTCCGACCCTGATTGGGCGTTGACGACCGTCTCCCGGGTCCGCTGACCCGGCGCCACGGACCTCTCCGGTCCGTCTTACTGCAGGACCTGCTTGACGATGTCGACGAGCCCCAGGGCGTACTCGATCTCGGTCATCGGGATCTTGCCGGCGGCGGCCAGCTTCGTGAACCGGCCGTCCTTGTTGCTGTCCTTGGTGACGACGATGTAGTCGGCCAGGGGGGCGACGGCGTCGATCATCCGCTCGTTGTCGCTGCCGGCCGGGCCGCGCTTCGACTCGCCGCCGATGTGGACGGCCATGACGAAGATCTTCTTCTGCTTGCAGAGCGCGATGAGCTTCTTCAGGCGGGCCTCCTCGGCGTCGAGGGTCAGGCCCGAGGCGCCCATGCCCTTCAGGCTCGCTCCGATGGCGAAGATGACGGCCTTGTAGGGCGTCCCGGCGGGGTACTTGTCGAGGTCGGTCGTGACCTCGACGTGGAAGCCGGGCCCGGACTCGCGGCCGCCGAGGCCGACGCCGTCGGCCACCATCTCGGGTGTCGGGACGTCGCAGTAGTCGTAGGTGATGGCGGCCTCGTCGAGGACGATGTTGAGGGTCGTGACGTCGGTGCTCTGCCCGGCCGAGGTCGTCAGCACCGGGAGGCCGGCCTTGGGAACGGCCTGGCCGGCGAAGAGAAGGGACAGGCCCAGGACCGCGACGGCGGCCAGGACCGGAAGGATCCTCTTGTTCATGTGATCTCTCCTTTTACTTCTTGTCGGGTTCCATGAGGATGTCGAAGGCCTTGACGGCCTTGTTCCACCAATCCGGGTGGCCGACTGGATGCGGGTCCGCTGCCGCTTCTCGGCGTTGTAGAGACTGAGGTGGTTGTACTTGACGAGGAGGTCGTCGCCGAGCTTCCACCAGGCGGCGACGACGTTCTGGGCGTTGTTGAGGCGAGAAGCCGGTCAGGTACTCTGACGGCTTCCTTGGCCGGCTTGCGCTTGTAGAGGTCGCCGGCCAGCCGATCGATCTCGGCGATGCGGGTGATGGCTCCGTCCTCCCACTCCTTCTGGGCCGCCTTGACGTCCTCGATGGCCGCGTTGTAGGCGACCTGGACGTGGAAGTCGACATAGTCGAAGGCCCAGCGGGCCGAATCGCGGCTGAAGATCGAAGTGGTCGCCGACCGTGAATGACTTGGGCATCTCGGTCATGCCGGCGTAGAACGGCATGTAGCAGGAGGTGTCCTGGGACGCCGAAGGCGATCCAGACGATGCCGCCGATGGGGTCCGGCAGCCACGACCGGCACTGGGTCAGGGTCGTGTACTCGACGTTGGGCACGCGTCGATGAGCCGGGTCCCCTGTAGTAGTGGGGTTCTGGAACGGGCCGCCGCGGATGCCCTGGACCGGGTCGAAGATCGTTCCGTGGCTGCTTGTCCCGGGTCATGGCCATGACGTCCTGGACGGAGACCTTGCGGTCCGGCTTGACGGAGAAGGGCAGGTCCATGTTGGGCGTCTCGGGCTTGAACTTCTTCGACGGGGCGACGAGGTCGAAGAAGCGCCACAGCCGCTGGACGCCGGCCCGTTGCGTGCTCGACGGCGCTGCCCTCGACGGGCGAGTAGGCCCTTTTCCAGTTGAACGGCTTGCCGCTCTTGGGGTCGTAGAAGCCCATCTCGACGGCCAGCGAGACGACGTTCGGCGAGGCCATGAAGAAATCCTTCTTCTCGAGGTCGATCTCGCCGATGCGGGATTCGTTGGGGCAGACGCTGACCTCGTCGTCGGGGACGCGCTGGGCGCACCAGACGGCCCCGGGCTTGCCGCTCTCGGGGGTCCAGAGGGGTCCGACGGGCATGATCTCGAACATCCAGACCTCTTTCGGATCGGCGACGGCCAGCATCTCGCCGTCGTCGTGGAAGCCGTAGCCGTACTTCTCGGCCAGCGAGCCCATGACCTGGATGGCCTCGCGGGCCGTCGCGGCCCGCTCCATGCCCGAGGAGGGTCAGCATGGTCAGGTCGAGCTTGGCCGACGGGGTCGGGTTCTGCAGCTTGCGCTGGCAGCCGATGGTCGACTCGCCGATCGCGACCTGCTTCTCGTTCATGTAGCCGAACATGCCGTGATGATAGGCGTAGGTGTGGGCGACCTCGGGGATCTCGAGCCCGGCGAAATCCTTCTTGTAGATGTCCCACTTGAGGCCCTCGGCCGGCGGCCAGGTCTTGTACTGGGAAATGTGGTAGATCTTCCGGGTCGAGCCCGGCTTGTGGTCGGCCGCCGGGACGTGCCGCCAGGTCCAGTCGCAGGTGCCGCAATCGCAGGTGTGCGTGGTCATGATCGAGCCGTCGGTCGAGGCGTCCCGGCCGACGAGGATGGACGTGCAGGCTTCGCCGGCGACGACGTCGGCGGCCGCCTGCGGGGCCTGGCCCGCGGAGGCGGGGCCGTGGCCGGCCAGGACGAGGGCCAGGACGATCGCGCCGAGCACGGCGCTGAATCGGAACGCGTTCTTCATGGACAGCTCCTTATTTTCCGGGCTCGTTCAGGACATCGAAGGCCCGAACGGCCTTGTTCCACCAGTCCGGATTCGCCGTCGGGATGCGGCCGCTCCGCCGCTTGTCGGTATCGTAGAGGCCGAGGTGGTTGTATTTGACCCAGATGTCGTCGCCGAGCTTCCACCAGGCGGCGACGACGTTCTGGGCGTTGTTGAGCGAGAAGCCGGTGACGTACTTGACCGCCTCCTTGGGGCTGCGCTTGTAGAGGTCGCCGGCCAGCCGGTCGATCTCGGCGATGCGCCCGAGGGCCCCGTCCTCCCACTCCTTCCGGGCCGCCTTGACGTCCTCGATGGCCGCGTTGTAGGCGACCTGGACGTGGAAATCGACGTAATCGAAGGCCCAGCGGGCCGAGCCCCGGTCGAGGACGAAGTGGTCGCCGATCGAGAACGACTTGGGGATGTCGGTCGCGCCGCCGTAGAACGGGATGTAGCAGGAGGTGTCCTGGGCGCCCAGGGCGACCCAGACGATGCCCCCGATCGGGTCCGGCAGCCACGAACGGCACTGGGTCAGGGTCGTGTATTCGACGTTGGGCACGCTGATCAGGCGGGTCCCCTTGTAGTAATTGGGATTCCTGAACGGGCCGCCGCGCAGACCCCGGACCGGGTCGTAGACCGTGCCCTCGGACTTGTCCCGGGTCAGGCGCCATGACGTCCTGGGGCGAGAGCTTCGCGTCGGGCTTGACGGAGAAGGGGAAGTCCATGTTGGGCGTCTCGGCCTTGAATTTCTTCGACGGGGCGACGAGGTCGAAGAAGCGCCACATCCGGGAGCGACGGCCCTCGGAGCTCGCGGCCGAGCCCTCGGCGGGGGAGTAGGCCCTCTTCCAGTTGAACGGCTTGCCGCTCTTGGGATCGTAGAGGCCGGCTTCGACGGCGAAGGACTCGACGTGGGCCGAGGCCAGGAAATAGTCGGGGTTGCCGAGGTCGATCTCGCCGATGCGCGATTCGTTCGGGCAGACCGCGACGTGGTCGTCGGGCACGCGCTGGGCCGCCCAGACCGCGCCGGGCTTGCCCGACTTGGGGGTCCACAGCGGTCCGACCGGCATGATCTCGAAGATCCAGATCTCCGTGGGATCGGAGACGGCCAGCATCTCGCCGCCGTCGTGGTAGCCGTAGCCGTACTCCTCGGCGAGGGAGCCCATCAGCCGGATGGCCTCGCGGGCCGTCCGGCAGCGCTCCATGGCCAGCAGCGTGAGCATGGTGATGTTCGTCGCCGGCGTCGGCGTGGGATTGCCGAGCTTGCGGACGTTGCCGATCGTCGACTCGGCGATGGCCAGCTGCTGGTCGTTCATGTAGCCGAAGACGGCGTGGTGATAGCCGTAGGTGTGCGCGACCTGGGGGATCTCGATCCCGGTGGGGTCCTTGAGGACCATGGCCCATTTGCCGCCCTCGGCGGGCGGCCAGGTCCGGATCTGGTCGATGTGGTAGAGCGTGCGCTTCTCGGCCGGCTTGTGGTCGGCGGCCGGGACGTGGCGCCAGGTGAAATCGCAGACGCCGCAATCCGCGGCGTGCGTGCTCATGACCGAGCCGTCGGTCGAGGCCTCGCGGCCGACCATGATGACGGTGCAGGCTTCGGAAGCCGGGTCGGGATCGGAGCCGTCGGCCGCGGCGGCGGGACGGTCGAGACTCAGGCCTCCCGCGCAGACGAGCACGGCGGCGACGGCCAGAGCGGCCAAGAACGCTTTTCTGTCGAACGACATGGACACCTCCCGGGGCGGGCTGGGGCGGCCCCGATCAATTCATGACGACGCCGCCGGGCGCGGCCTTGGCCGGGTCGGCGAGGTAGCGGCCGACCCCGTTCTTGACCACGTCGGCGTAGCGGGGGACGCCGCGGACGGCGATGGGCCGGTCCGGCGGTCTTCTTGGAGAACTGGCGAAGGATCTCCAAAGTGACGGACAGGTTCTGGCCGACCCTCTTGGCGAGCGGCCAGCCGGATTCGTCGTAGGGGACGAAGAGCTTTTTCTTCTTCGACAGGCTGAGCAGGAACGGGTCCTTGCCGTCGAGGAGGAACTCGACCGTCTTGGGCCCCGTCGGCTGGTCGAGGAAGGGGATGGGCGCCTCGAGGAGGAAGGGCATGGCCGGGCCGTGGTCGCCGATCTCCCGGTGGGACAGGCCGCGGAAGCCCGCGGGCGACGCCTCGACGTGGTTCTCGAACCCCTCCATGGCCTTGACGGTCAGCGAGGCCAACGTGGCGATCTTGACCGATTTCTCCGGGGCGACGATGCAGTTGGTCACGGGGAACATCGTCTCGGCGCCGTGGACGTCGACGGCGACGTCGATCTTCTCCCGCCGCATGAGCTCCATGGCCCCGAACGTCACCCGCTCCATGAGCGGCCCGCCGGCGCGTCCGGGCCAGGTCCGGTTGGTGTTGCGGACGTCGATGTAGGAGAGGAGCTGGCGCTCCGGGTAGTGGATGTAGACGTCCGGGTCGGGCCACTGGTCGAGGGGCGAGGCGTCGCGGTTGCCGTAGCGGAAACGTTGGGCGCCCCAATCCGTCTGGACGTCGAAGTAGAGCGGGTAGCCGTCGCCGGCGCGGGTGTTGCGGCTGCCGCTGTTGTTGAAGAAGGGGATGACGAAGAGGGTCCCTTTCTCGACGACGGCGTTCTCGATGATGATCAGGGCGGAGAGCATGCCTTCGGGCTCGTTGGCAGTGGGTGTTGCCCATGATCAGGGCCTTGCCCCCGGGCTCCTTCCCTTCGAGGACGAAGACGGAGGTGTCACCGGCCGTGCCCGCGAGCTTCGGCGAGAACTCGCTGAGGCGGAGGACCGCCGTCACGCCCGGGCCCTTGACGACGGGGACCCCGTGGTGCCGGTGATGAAGGAGCGGCAGACCCGCCCCAGAGGGCCAGGCCGAGGGCGGCTCCCGACAGGACCGCCTTGAAAAGAGTGTCTTTTTTCATGGCGCGCCCTCTCACTTCCACCGCAGGAGTCTGAGGACGAGGGGGATCATCACGAGCAGGTAGAGGACGACGTCCTGGCGGCGTTCCTTCTCGCGGACGAGGTTCCAGCCGGCCAGGAAGAGGAGGAGGGCCGTGATGACGTAATAGGCGAACATGATCATCGGAGGGTGCCTCGCATGCCTACATGCTCCATTTGACCAGGAAGGCCAGCTTCGAGCTGAAGACGATCATGCCCATGGCCACGGCGGTGATGACCAGCCAGGGCAGCCAGGTGGCCTTGAGGAAATCCCGGTAGGTTCCCTTGTAGCCGGAGACCATGTTGCTGAGACGGCCGATCAGGGCCGTCGGCGGCAGCCCGTCGCCGAGGGGCCAGAGCAGGCTCAGCCCGGCGATGACGACCGTCGCGTGGAAGCCGATCGAATCCAGGTACCAGATCAGCGGGATGCCGATGATGGCCGCGGCGCCGTAGGTCAGGACCCCCTCGGAGAAGGGGATGATGACCGGCAGCAGGAAGAACAGGAGCAGGAGCGGCGTGGAGATGACGGCGAAGGAGACCAGGCCCCGGACGCCGGTCACGGTCATGATCTGCTGGAGCATGCCGACGACGACCGTGGTCGCGAGCAAGCGGCAGGAGCCTCTTGACCGTGCTCCGGGCCAGCGGCAGGACGGCGATCCTCTTCGGGCTGAAGAGCAGGGCCGCGGCCGCGGCGATGACGAACTCGAGCGACAAGGCCCAGGATCGGCGTGGCGAACGGCCAGATCCGGTAGGCCGCGACCAGACCGAAGAAGACGAGGAAGGGGACGAGCACCCGCCACAGGGTCATTCCGGGCGGCGGCTCGGGCAGCTCGACGGGGCCCGCGGAGGCGCCTTTCTCCTTCTTGAGCCCCAGGACGAGAACGGTGAAGGCCCCCAGGAGGAGGACGGGGATGCCCAGGGTGAATTCGAATCCGACGTAGGGGATGGCCGTGCCGGCGCAGAGGATCATGGCCCAGATGTTGACCGGGGGCGCGGCGGCGCTCAGGCCGGCGACGATGAAGAGGATGGCGGCGACCCTCTTCGGGCCGATGCCGAGGCGGGTGAGGGCCATGGCCACAGGGGCCCCGACGACGAGGAGCGAGACGCTCCCGGCCCCGGTCAGGGCGCCCGGGATGAGGACGATGACCATCAGGACGAGCAGGGCCAGGACCCTTTTGTCGCCGAACGCCCGGAGGGTCGCCCGGACGACGTAGACGACGCCGCCGGACTCGTCGACGATGGACATGAAGAGCGTCGCCGTGAAGAAGACGAGCATCACGTCGAGGTAGGTGGTCGAGCCCTCGACGAGATGGCGGCCGAGCTCTCCGAGGGGAGGGGTCTTGAGGAAGGCGCCGGCCAGCCCCCCGGCCACGGCCGAGGCGAAGATCCCGAGCTCGACGGACAGCTTGGCGGCCTTGGCCGCGACGTAGGCGGCGACCATGACCGCGAGGACGATGACGATTTGCGTGATCATGTCGAGACAGGCATCTTACCCGAATCGCGGCGGCGGGGTCAACTGGCAACGGGCCGGGTTCTTCCGGCGTTGTAGACAAGCCGGTTCCATTCGGCTAAGATATCCGAGGAAAGGGGTCGAAAGGAGTTTCGACCTATGCGTGCATCAGAACCTCCCGTCCGGGAGGGTATTTCCCATCCGTTCCGTCTTCCGCTACAATATGCCCATCGAAGGAGGAACATCATGCGGACTTCCGCTTTGACCAAGATCCTCATCACCCTCTGCCTGGCCGGGTTCATCGCCGGGATCGCGGCGCCGGACCTCGGCGCCCAGTGGTACGGCCGGAACAAGGTCCAGTACCAGAAGTTCGACTTCAAGATCATGAAGACCCGGCACTACGACGTCTACTACTATCTCCAGGATCAGGAGACGGTCAAGATGGCCTGTCTCATGGCCGAGCGCTGGTACGCCCGCCTGTCCCGGATGTTCAATCACGAGCTCAAGGGCCGCCAGCCCCTCATCCTCTACGGCAGCAGCCCCGAGTTCCAGCAGACGACGGTCACCCAGGAGGTCCTCGGCGAGGGCACGGGCGGCTTCACCGAGTCGTTCAAGCGCCGCATCGTCCTGCCCTACGGGGCGTCTCTGTCCGAGACCGACCACGTCATCGGCCACGAGCTCGTCCACGCCTTCCAGTACGACATCATGGCCCATGGGCCACTCCGATCAGGCCCGGGGCAACGACGCCGCCCTGCGCATCCCGCTGTGGTTCATCGAGGGCATGGCCGAGTATCTGTCGATCGGTCCCGTCGATCCGAACACCTCGATGTGGATGCGCGATGCCGTCCGGCGCAAGCAGCTGCCTCCGCTCAAGAAGCTCGACAACTCCTACAAGTTCTTCCCCTACCGCTGGGGCCAGGCCGTCTGGGCCTACATCACCGGCCGCTGGGGCGACGAGGTCATCGGCAAGGCGATGAAATCCGTCGGCCGGGCCGGCGATTACGAGATCATCCTCGAGAGCGTGCTGGGCATCAAGCTGAAGCAGCTCTCGGCCGACTGGCACAAGTCGATGCAGGACGCCTACGGGCCCGTCCTGGAGAAGACCCAGCCCGTGGACAAGTTCGCCAAGGCCCTGTTCAAAGGCGCCGAGTCCAATCCCTACAACATCGCCCCGACCATCAGTCCCGACGGGAAGTCCATCATCTTCCTCTCGACGCGGGACCTGTTCTCGATCGACCTCTTTCTCGCCGACGCCGACACGGGCAAGATCCGGAAGAAGATCGTCTCGACCGCGATCGATCCCCACTTCGAGAGCATCCAGTTCATCAAGTCGGCCGGATCCTGGGACGCGACGGGGGAGAAGTTCGTCTTCGGCAGCGTCTCCAAGGGCCGGCCCGGGCTGACCATCGTCGAGGCGAAGAGCGGCAAGATCGACCGGGAGATCCCCTTCCGGGAGCTGGCCGAGATCCTCAGCCCGGCCTTCTCGCCGGACGGCCGCTACGTCACGTTCTGCGGCCTGGCCGGCGGCGTCTCGGACATCTTCATCTACGACCTTCGCGACAACGTGCTCAAGCAGATGACCCGGGACGTGTTCGGCGACCTCCAGCCCGCCTGGTCGCCCGACGGCAAGACCATCGCCTTCGTCACCGAGCGGTTCTCGACCAACATGGAATGGGTCGACGTCGGCAATTACGAGCTGGCCCTCCTCGACGTGGAATCGGGGCGCATCCAGAAGCTGCTGGCCTTCCCCAACGGCAAGAACATCAACCCCCAGTGGACCCCGGACTCCCGGGCCCTCTACTTCCTCTCCGACCAGAGCGGCAAGACCGACATCTACCGGATCGACGTCGCCTCGGCCAAGATCACCCAGGTGACCAACCTGTACACGGGCGTCGCGGGCATCACCGAGCTCAGCCCGTCCATCTCCGTCGCCCAGGAGACGGGCCGCCTCGTCTTCTCCGGCTATCTCGACAGCTACTATACGGTCTACGCCCTCGACGATCCGGCGACCCTCGAAGGACAGTCCTTCCTGGCCCAGTTCGAGCGCGACCCCGGCATCCTGGCCCCCCGCACCGAGCCCGAGGGTTCCCTGCTCGGCCTCCTGAAGAACCCGCTCTTCGGCCTGCCCAAGGACCAGAACTTCACGATCGCCGACTACAAGCCCAAGCTGGGCCTGGACTACGTCTCGCCGCCCAACATCGCCGTCGGCGTCGACCGCTACGGCACCTACGGCGCGGGCGGGCTCTCGGCCTATTGGAGCGACATGCTGGGCTACCACACCGTCGTCACCACCGCCTTCACGGGCTCGCGGCTCATCGACACGTCCGGCGTCCTGGCCTACCTCAACAACAAGTCCCGCTTCAACTGGGGCGCGGCGGCCCAGCGCCTGGTCTATCCCTATCCTTATTATTCCTTCTACCAGGACGGCGACCTCATCTACGAGGTCGAGGACGTCTACCGGCTGATCAACTACGACGTGTCCGTCTTCGGCCAGTACCCGTTGAGCCAGGTCAGCCGCTTCCAGCTCAGCGGCGGCTACCGGATCCAGGAATTCAACCACACCGTCTACCAGCGCATCTACGACCTCAACGGCTACCTGCTCGATTACCAGAAATACAAGCCCGGGGACACGCCCCCGAGCATGAACTACGCCTACCTCACCGCCGGGTATTTCTACGACACGGGGATGTTCGGCGCGACGAGCCCCATCCTGGGCCAGAACTTCGGCGTCTCGATCAGCCCGGCCATCGGCAAGATGACCTTCAACACCGTGAACATCGATTTCCGGAAATACGTCATGCCCATCCGGCCGTTCACCCTGGCCTTCCGGGCCATGCACCTCGGCCGTTACGGCAAGGACTCCGAGGACCAGCGGTTCTACCCTCTCTACATCGCCTACTGGGACCTCGTCCGGGGCTACGAATCCTACAGCAACGAGGAGCTGACCGCTTACGACGCCGATCCCTCGAGCGCCTTCGACTTCACGCCGCCTCTACGGCAGCAAGATGATGCTGGCCAACGTCGAGCTGCGCTTCCCGCTGCTCGGCCTCCTGGGGCTCGGCAAAGGCTACTACGGCGCCTGGCCGCTCGAGTTCTACGGCTTTTTCGACTGGGGCCTGACCTACGCCTCGAATCCCGGCTACTGGTGGGGCGGCTACGACGAGGAGGGGAATCCCGTCCCCGGCAAGGTCAAGCCCTGGTTCGTCTCCGGCGGCGAGCGCAAGCCCCTGCGCAGCTACGGCATCGGCCTGAGGACCAACCTCTTCGGCTACCTGATCCTCGGGCTCAACTACGTCTACCCGATGGACAGGCCGGTCCGCGGCTGGCATTTCCAGGTGAGCATCAGTCCCGGTTTCTAAGCGAAGACGATCGTGAGGGCGGGAACGTCCGGCAGGCGTTCCCGCCCTCTTTTTGAACTCGGGTTTCTGTTTTCATGAAACGGAGAAGGGGAGGAACGAGATGAGCAAAGCCAAAGCGGCGGTCCCGATCGATTCTGTTCATCCTGGTCCTGGCCGCGCCCGCCGTGGCCCAATGGAGCCTGGACGCCGAGGGCGGAATCGCCTGGAGCGGGTACAACGACGTCCGCATCCCCGGCGACACCGGCACCCTCCTGTCCCTGCGGCGCGACCTCAGGCCGGAAACGCGGGCTTTCGGACGCCTGCGTCTCAGCTGGCAGTTCCATCCCCGCCACACCCTGTCCGTCCTCTACGCCCCGCTCCGCTTTCCGTCGGTGGGGACCCTGGACCGGGACATCCATTTCGTCGACAGGGTCTTTCCGGCCGGCCAGGAGATCCAGGGGACCTACGTCTTCAACTCCTACCGCCTGACCTGGCGTTACAGCCTCGTGCGCCGGCCCCGCTGTCGAGTTCGGGCTCGGACTGACCGTCAAGGTCCGCGACGCCCTCATCCGTCTGGAGAACGCCGGGCAAAGCGCGGAGAAGACCGACCTGGGCGTCGTGCCGCTCGTCAACTTCCGTCTGCTTTGGCGGCTCGGCGCGGGTTGGGGATTGCTCTTCGACGGCGACGCCCTGGCCGCGCCGCAGGGGCGGGCCGAGGACGTCGCGCTCTCCGTCTGGGCGGACCTGTCGAAGTCGCTCCGGCTGAGAGCGGGCTATCGCCTCCTCGAGGGCGGCGCCGACAACGACGAGGTCTACACCTTCGCCCTGGTCAATTACGCCTTCGCCGGCCTGACCCTGAGCTTTTGACGGGCGTCCCCTTATTTTTTCGGGAACCAGGGGACGAAGGCGCTCGTGCGGCGGGCGTATGCCTGGAAGGCGGCGTTCCCGGCGTACCGTTTCTCGAGCAGCGGGATGCCCGAAACCTTGACCAGCAGGAAAGTGATGAGGACCGGGCTGACGACCGTCGTCCAGCCGTAAGGCACTTCCAGGGCGATGAGCCATATCCCGAACCACATCATCGATTCGCCGAAGTAGTTCGGGTGCCGGGTGTACTTCCAGAGCCCGCGGTCCATGATGCGGCCCTTGTTCGCCGGATCGCGCCTGAAGCGGGCCAGTTGGGCGTCCCCGACGGCTTCGAAGAGAAACCCCAGGACCCAGACGATGAGGCCGGCCGGCCAGAACCGGCTCGCGTACGGGTAGCTCCGGTCGACGTTGACGAGGATGACGGGTGAGACGATGACGAGCAGGAAGAAGCCCTGGAGCAGGAAGACCTGGAGGTAGCTCCGCCACACGAACGAACGGCCCCACTTTTCGCGCCAGGCGGCGTAGCGGGGGTCCTCGCCGCGCTTTCTGTTCCGGGCGAGGATGTGGAGGGCGAGCCGCGCGCCCCAGGCGACGACGAGCGCCGTGACGAGGAGGGGCAGGAAGAGCGAGCCTCTCCGGAAGAACGTGAAGACGGCGACGAGCACGAATCCGAGGCCCCAGGCGATGTCGGCTATGGAATTGTCCTTCCTGACCAGGGCCAGGGCGAACCAGGCCGTCATGTAGAGCGCGACCAGGACCGCGCAGGCGGCCCAGGCGTTCACGAATCCGGTCATGATCGGCCTCCTCATCTCCGCGCCGATCCGCGCGGCGATGGGCTATTCGAAGGTCAGGGCGACCCCGACGACGCCGATGCCGTTGTGGGCCCCCACGACGGGCGAGACTGTCGGAGATGAAAGCGGCCTTCTTCCCCAGCATCGCCTCGAGGGCTTCGGCGTAGCGCAGGGCCCGGAAGGGGTTCTGGGCGTGGACGAGGCCGTAGTTCCAAACGGGCCGGCCGGCCGTCGCCGCGCGGATGAGGCCGAGGATCTTCTTCATGTTGGCCCCGCGGCTGAAGGACTTGCCCAGGATGGCCGCTTTGCCCGCGGAGTCCAGCGTGACGATGGGCTTGATGTTGAGCGCCGCGGCCAGAAGGCCCTTGAGCGGGCTGACCCGGCCGCCGCGGACCATGTACTTCAGCGTCTTCACGTCGACCCACAGACGCGTCCGCCCGACCCAGCTCTCGGCGTCCCGGGCGATCTCGTCGAACGGCCGCCCCGCCCGGACCGCCTCGGCGATCCGGAGGACGATCAAGCCCTCCGAGACCGACAGGTGCCGGGAATCGACGACGGCCACGCGCGAAGCGTCGAGCCCGAGAGCCTCGCGGGCCTTGAGCAGCTGATCGTGGAATCCGGTCAGGCCGCCCGAGATCGACACGGCGACGATCGCCTCGTAGTGGCCGGCCAGGAACTCCAGGGCCCGCTGGACGTTCGCCTGGGACGGCTGGGCGCTCTTGGGCACGTCCCGCCGCGTCCGGAGGAGATCGTAGAACCGGTCGGGCTCGATCGTCACCTTGTCGAGAAAGAGGCTGTCCCCGAAGAAGAGGTTGAAGGGCACGACGTGGACCTGGTGGTCGTCGAGGACGCTGCGGGGCAGGTCGCAGGCCGAATCCGTGAGGACGGCGATCCGCGCCTTGCGTTCGTGGGCGGCCTCGTACTGCCGGAGCATGTCGTCGGCCTTGATGTCCTGGATCGTGCCGTGCTTCTGGAGCTCGAAGAAGACCGCGGCCGCGTCGTCGGTGTGGACGTGGAGGCGGAGCTTGCGCGGCGAGCCGGCGACGACGGCCGAGTCCCCGGCCCGGCGGACGATCGCCTCGACCGCGGCGACGTCGATCGCCTCGCCGACGAGCAGGGCTTCCGAACAGTACCGTTTCGTCACCGTCGCGCGCGCCGCCGGGACTTCCCGGGGCAGGGGCAGGTCGGCGGCCTCGGCCGCGCGGATGTCCTTGATGCTGCCCTTGCGGATGAAAGCGACGACGCCCTGGAGAAAATCGAAGAAGCCCCGGGCGCCGGCGTCGACGACCCCGGCCCGGGCCAGGACGGCCAGCTTCCTGGGCGTGTCGGCCAGCGATCTCTCGGCGACGGGCAGCGAGTAGGCCAGCAGCTCGGCGAAGTCGGTCATCTTCTGGCGCTGCTCGTAGAGAGCTTCGGCCCAGTCGTGGAGAACGGTGATCATCGTGCCCTCGACGGGCGTCATGACGGCCCGGCGGGCGTGCTGGACGGCCCGCCGCGCGCTCTCGGCGAACCGGTGGACCGTCAGGCGGTGCTCGCCGCGGACCTCCTGGCTCAGGCCGTAGAGGAACTGGGCGAAGATCAGGCCGGAATTGCCCCGGGCCCCGACCAGGGCCGCGTCGGCGATGGAGCCCAGGGCGGCGTGGCGGACCGGTGGGGCCGGGCCTTTTCGGCGATCGCCCGCATCGTCGAGGCGAGATTGGTCCCGGTGTCGGCGTCCGGCACGGGGAAGACGTTGATCCTGTTGAGATAGGACTGGTCGCGGATGACCGCCTGGCCGCCGGCGAGAAAGGCGTAGTAGAGGCGGTTGCCGTCGAGATAGCGGATCTTCATCGTCGCCTCAGCCTGTCTCCCTCTCTGCCGCGTCCATTCTATCACAATCCACGGACCCGCACCCCCGGTCGGGGGTCGCGCGCGCCCGGTCGGATCAGAGCCGGCCTTGATCCGTCTCGACCTGGGCCGGCGGCTTGAAGGCCACGGCCAGGACGATCGCGGCTGCCGAGCGCGGTCAGGCAGGGGAGCAGGAACATCGACCGGAAGTCCGTCACGCCGCCCGCGGTGAAGACGGACTGGATCAGCCACGGGCCCAGCGTGTTGGCGGCCAGCACGCCGAGGCCGAGGATCATCACGTTGAACAATCCCTGGGCGCTGGAGCGGACGTCCTTGGGGAAATAGGTGTCCACGAAGATGTAGACCGTGGCGAAGAAGAAGGCGTAGCAGATCCCGTGCAGGACCTGGATGGCCACGATCATCCACGGCTGGGAGGGGAAGAAGGCGTAGACGGCGAACCGGGCGGCGTGCCCGAGGATGCCGATCAGCATCGTGAACCGCCAGCCCAATTTCTTCAGCACCACGCCCAGGACGAGCATGGTCAGGATCTCGGAGACCTGGCCCAGGCTCATGACGGGCATGATCCAGTTGCCGGCGATGCCCACGCCTCCGGCCTCGGGGCCGGTGCCGAGGAACGTGCCGGTCCAGTTGAAATAGAGGTTGTGGACGAACGCGTCGACGAACGTGATGAGCCAGAGGATCAGGACGAAGGGATGCTTGAGCAGCTTGACCGCTTCGAGCCAGGCGAAGCGTTCCGCGGACGATGTCCCCGCCGTTCTCTTCTTCGGGGGCGTATGAGGGAGAAGCAGACTGTAGGCGGCCAGGACGAGGGAGACGATGCCGGCCACGATGAACGTCCAGCGCGTCGCCTGCTTCAGCGCCTGGCCCGTGAGCCCCGAGGCGAGGGCCGTTCCCAGCCAATCGACCAAGCCCTTGGGCGCGGCGGCCTTGACCCGGGCCCAGTCCACGAAGATGAACGTGAACGGCCAGGCGGCGAGGATCCAGCCGAAGGTCCCGCCCATGCGGACCAGGCCGAACTCCTTCTTCGCGTCCTTCATGTGGGCGAAGGCGATCGAGTTGGCGATCGAGATGGTCGGGACGTAGAACAGGCAGTGCACGAGCATCAGGAGGAAGAAGGGCCAGAACTGCCGGGTGAATCCCAGCCCGAGGATCGCCAGGCCGCCGACGAGGTGGCTGAACCCGAGGAATTTTTCGGCGGCGAAATGGCGGTCCGCGAACTGGTTGCTGAAGAACATGCCGACGATGGCGGAAAGAGGGAAGGCGTTCAGGATCCAGGCCTGCTGGACGGGCGTGAACCCGAGGCTGGGCAGGTAGCCGAAGATGAGCGGCAGCCAGGCCCCCCAGATGAAGAACTCCATGACCATCATGAGGAACAGCTTGTTGCGCGGGCTTTTTGTCTCTGTCATGTTCGGATCTCCTTGGGACGCGCCGCTCCGGGGCCGGTCACAGCTCCTTGAGATAGACGTTCCGGAAGAAGGGCGGCGACTGGCTGTCGTGGTTCTGGAGGCCGATGTAGCCTTCGGGGGAAAGGTCGCGGACCTTTCCGCCCGGGCGGGCTTCCCAATCCAGGGCCGTCCGGCCGTTGAGGTCGACCTTCAGGCGCATGCCCTTGAACTCGATCCGGAGATGGTTCCACTCGCCGGTCGGCTTGGAGGCCAGGACCTTGGGCGCTTCGATGTCGTAGGCGGCCCCGGTGTGGTGGATGCCCGTCGACGTGTCGTCGATCTGGATCTCGATGGCGTGGTAGATGTACTCGTCGCTCACGGGGACGGAGGGCACGCGGAGGAAGATGCCGGAGTTCGTCGTCGGGGTCGAGCACTTGAACTCGCACTCGAAGACGAAGTCCTTGAGCTTCCGGCCGTACCAGAGCAGGCCCATGCCGCCCTGGCCCTTGAGGACGCCCGTCTTCGGATCGCACTCGAAGTGACCCGGGCCGTAATGGTTCCAGCCGTGCTTCTCGTAGCCGCTCCCGCCGCGCCGGAGGATCTGGGTCCAGCCGTCGTAGTAGGTGACGCTCTTGACGTAGGCCATGCTCTTGCGGAAGGCCGGCATGGGATCGCCGACCTCGGACTCGTTCTCGTACTCCATCGTCAGGTAGCCGTCGTAGTCCTGGAGCGTCAGCTCGGCCAGCAGGTCGCGGATGCGGCCCTTGCCGGAGCCCCAGGCGACGTCGTCGACGCCCTTGGCCGTGCCGAAATCGCTGCGGTCCTTGAGGTGGACGTCGAGAATGCGGCCCCGGAGCAGCTTGAAGGCCTCCCGCGGATCGTTCAGGCCGCGCATCCAGTGCCCGCTGTCGGCGCAGGAGCCGATGCGGGGGTCCCGGCCGTCGACGTGGCTGAAGACGGTCTCGGGCAGGTTGTACTTCGAGGGCGCGGGATGGTTGTGAATGGCGATCTTGATGTTGTATTCCCGGACCAGCTTCTCGAGCAGCGTGAAGTCGTCGTCGGCCGGCTCGCAGACGATGATCCGGATGCCCATCTTGCGGGCGAAATCGAAGACCTTGCGCATGCTCGCCTCGGTCGTGCCGATGTCGACGACGCCGTAGCCGTAGAGCGTGACGCCGCTCGCTTTCAGGGCTTCCTTGGCGAAGGCGACCTGCTCGTCGGTCATGGCCTCGTCGAAACGGGCGCCGGGGAACTCGGCCGCCAGGGCCTGGCCGGGGAAGGCCTCGACCGCGGCGACGCCGAGCTCCTTGAGCTTGGCCAGGGTCTCGACGAACGTGAACTTGCGGAAGGTCCAGGCCTCGGAGGCGAAGGGGAAGCTCTTGATGCGGACGCTCCCGTAGTCGGTCTCCGCCACCGCTTTCTGGAGCTCGGGGGAGATGTGCCGGATCTGCGGGGCGGCCTGGACAGGCCGGCCCGGCGGCCGCGGCGGCGACGACGATCAGGGCGAGGACGGCGATCGTGCGTTTCATGGGACCTCCTGGTCTCTCACTTGGATTTCGGGTTCCACTTCCCCTGGGCCACCGGCGGGACGTAGCTCTCGAGGCCCTTGAAGGGGAAGGGGATGGTCTTGCCGAGCTCGGCGCTCCGGTAGGCGGCCATGAGCAGCTCGGCCACGGCGACGCCGTCGGAGAAGTTCTCCTCGGGCCGGACGCCCTCGAGGAAGGAGCGGACCATGTGCCGGTTCTCGGCCGTGTAGCCGTATTCGCCGGCTTCGTCCGGGACGACGGGCATCAGCCCGATCTCGGCGTTCTGCTTCTCGACCAGGTCCTCGCCGGCCTTGCCGCGGACCGCGCGGCTGAAGAAGACCTTGAGGCCCGCGTCCAGCGTGTTGATCTGAAGGGCGTATTCGGGGCCGAGCAGCTCCATGCTCAGGCGCAGGCCCGCGCCGACGTAGCACCAGCTCGTCGTCGTTTCGACGACGAGGGTCTTTCCGGAGCTCGTCCTTGTACTCGACGAGCGAGCGGGCGAAGTCCTCGGACGGCCGCGTCAGGTAGTCGGTCTTGCCGCCGCTGTTCTTCGCCAGGATCGCGGCGTACTTGGGCTCCTGCCACTTGAGGCAGTTGGTGTAGGCCGTGACCGAGACCGGGGTCAGGACCTCGCGCGGGGCGCCGGGAGGCGGTGAGCATGTAGCGGGCTTCCTCGACGGAGTGGCACATCATGTCGTTGAGGACGCCGCCGCCCTGGAGCGTGCCCTCCCAGAACCAGGGCATGTGCGGCCCGCTGTGCTCCTCGGAGGCCCGGGCCAGATAGGGGGGGCCGGAGAGGGCCGCGCCCCGGGCCCAGACGATCTCCTTGCCCCGGACGACGGCCGGGGAAAAGACCTGGTTCTCGAGGTAGCCGTCGAGGAGCCCGGCCTTGCGGACCAGTTCGAGCATCCTGCGGGCCTCGCGGGCGTTGCGGCCGAGGGGCTTCTCGCAGGCCACTCCCGTGAGCTCGGCCTGGCCCTTGATGACGGCGTGGGCGATCTCCTCCATGACCTCGCCCCGGGTGAAGTTCGGGGCGCAGATCCACAGGGCCCCGATGCGCGGGTCGGCGGCCATCTCCGTGATCGAGGCGAAGGGCTCGGCTTCGCCGACGCCGAGCGACCGGGCCAGCGCGCAGGCCTCGCGGGCCCGCTTCGCGTCCGGATCGAAGACGCCCAGGATGTCGGCGTCGCGGACGCCCACCCAGGACCTGATGTGGAAGCGGGCGATGAAGCCGCCGCCGATGATGCCGATGCCGAGGGGTCGTGCCGTCTTCGTCATGTCGGGAATCTCCTCATTAGATAAAGGATTGTAAATATCCCAAATGTCGCCGGATTGTCAATGCGTCAAACCGCGTCGCCGAGGCGGGCGACGATCGTCCGGTTCGGGGGATTGACGATGTCCTTGGCCTCGGGCGTGAACAGGTAGTCGAGGCGGTTGCGGTAGAAATCGGTGATGCGGCCCCGGACCATCTTCATCGACGAGTTGAGGAAATGGTTCTGTTCCGTGAATCCCTCGCCGAGGACCGCGACCGCGGCCGGTAGCCAGCGGGCCGGGAACATCCCGGCGTGCCGGCCGCCCTCGCGGTAAGCCCCGATCTCCCTCTCGAGCAGGCGGAGGGCGGCCTCCTGGCCCTCGGGCGTCTTGGGGCCGAGGCCCTTGTCCTTGAGCCAGGCCAGCAGAGCTTCCTTGTTGGGCACGAGCAGGGCGACCGTGAACGGCGACTGGTCGTTGTAGAGCATGATCTGCTCGATGTACGGCGAAGCCTCGCCGATCGTCTCCTCGATGGCCTCGGGGCTGTACTTCTCGCCGTCGCCCGCGATGAGCAGGCTCTTCATCCGGCCGAGGACGTAGAGGAAGCCGTCGGCGTCGAGGTAGCCGAGGTCGCCCGTGTAGAGCCAGCCGTCGCGGACCGTTTCGCGGGTCGCCTTCTCGTTCTTCCAGTAGCCGGCCATGACGTTCTCGCCCCGGACGACGATCTCGCCGGTCCGGCCGGCCGGGAGCTCGGCGCCGTGCTCGTCGCAGATGCGGAGATCGATCCCCGGAGCGACCGGGCCCGAGGAGCCGAGCTTGTGGGCCCGGAGACTGTTGGCCGAGATGACGGGGGCGGCCTCGCTCAGGCCGTAGCCCTGGAACATGGGCATGCCGAGGGCATAGAAGAAACGCTGCATCTCGATGTCGAGCAGGGCCCCGCCTCCGACGAAGAACTTCGAGCCGGCCCCCGAAATTCTCCCGGATCTTGGCGAAGAGCAGCTTGTCGTAGAGGGCCAGGAGGGGTTTTTTCAGCTTCTTCAGTCCCTGCCCCCTGTTCCAGCCTTCGGCGTTGTAATCGACGGCCAGGGCCAGGGCCCGCTTGAACAGGGCTTGGGCCAGAGGCCCCTTGTCGCGGACGCCTTTTTCGATGCTCTTGCGGAAGTTCTTGGCCAGCGAGGGCACGCTCAGGAGGAGATGGGGGCGGACCTCGCGGATGTTCCCGGGGATGTTCCGGAGCGTCTCCATGAGCGTCCGGCCGAGCTCGATCGAGGCCATGGCCGCGCCGCTCTTCATCATCGAATAGATGCCGCAGGTGTGGCAGAAGCTGTGGTCCCAGGGCAGGATCAGGAGGGACACGTAGTGCTCGGGACAGTCGACCAGGGCCTTGGACTGCTCGATGTTGGCCGTGTAGTTCCGGTGGGTCAGGACGATGCCCTTGGGGTCGGCGGTCGTGCCCGAGGTGTAGCAGATGTTGGCGGGATCGCCCTCCCGGACGGCGAGCCGGGCCGCCTCGAGCTCCGCGGCCCGGGTCGCGAGGAAGGCGTCGCCCCGGCGGAACACTTCGGACGCGGCGATCTCGTCGCCGGCCGGCGACTCGACGTCGTCCAGGACGACCGTCAGGGCCAGATCGGGCAGGTCGTTCCTGACCTGGCGGACCTTGCCCAGCTGGGACTTCGAGACGACGGCCATCCGGCAGCCGGAGTGGGCCAGCCGGAACTTGAGGTCGCCGAGCTCGTCCACTTTGACCGAGATGGGGACATTGACCGCGCCCGTGGTGAGGATGCCGAGCTCGGCCACGATCCAGTCCCGGCGGCCCTCGGAGATCAGGGCGGCCCGGTCCCCGTGACCGAGGCCGAGGTCCAGAAGGCCGGCGGCGAAGCGGCGGACGAGGGTCCGCATGCCGGCGAACGTGGTGGGTTCGTACTTCGGCCCGGTCTTCTCCCAGATGAGGACGTTGCCGGGGAAGGCGGCGACGCTCTCTTCGAAGAGCTGCGGCAGGGTCCTCTCGGGCATGGGCGGCCTCCTCGTCCGGCGGGATCGCCCCATCGTATGCCGGTCCGGGGGCAAAGTCAAAGTCCGTCCGCCCGGGGCGCCGTCCGACTAAAAGGTTACGGAAAGTTGCGGACAGGACCGTCGACACAGAGGGAGTTGATGAACGAGCGGAGAGGGAGCAGGCGCCCGTGAAGGACAGGCGCCGGGACGTCCGCGTCCTCGAGGAGAACAAGGTCGTCATCTCCCTGATGACGGGCGAGGTCCGCCCCGGTGTCCCGACCGTCTTCTATTCCCTGACCCGGGACGTCTCCGTGGGCGGGCTTCGGGTCATGACCTCGGCCCGGCTCGCGAGCGGAGACCGCGTCCGCCTGGATCTCACCCTGGGGCGGTCGCGCCGGAGGATCAGGGCCGTCGCCGTGGTCCGCTGGGTCCGCGAGATCTACGACGGCGAGGTCTTCGAGATCGGCCTCGAGTTCACCGCCCTGAGTGCGGAGGCCGAATTCGCCCTGATGGACCACATTTTCGGCGCCCGGGACGCCTCCGGGTCCTGACGCCGGCGAACAGCGTCCTTGTATTTCTCCCCGACCTGGGCTAAAAAGGGAAGGACCGCGTCCGGTCGCAAGGAGGCTCGCATGGAATGGTGGACGGAAGCCCGCTTCGGGATGTTCATCCACTGGGGCCTCTACTCCCTCGCCGCCCGCCACGAATGGGTGAGGAGCCGCGAGCGCATGGACGACGAAGCCTACGGCCGGTATTTCGCCCGGTTCGATCCCGACCTCTACGATCCCCGCGCCTGGGCCCGGGCCGCCCGGGAGACCGGTATGAAATACGTCGTCGTGACGACGAAACACCACGACGGCTTCTGCCTCTGGGATTCCAAGCTCACGGACTTCAAGGCGACCCGGACGCCGGCGGGACGGGACCTCATCGGGCCGCTCGTCGAGGCCCTGCGCGGCGAGGGCCTCCGGGTCGGGTTCTACCATTCTCTCCTCGACTGGCACCACCCCGAGTACACTCTCGACGCCTTCCATCCGATGCGCGACGATCCCGACGTTCGCGGTCCGGGCCGCGAACCGCGACATCGGCGAGTACGCCGACTATCTCCACGCCCAGATCGAAGAGCTCCTCACGGGCTACGGCCGATCGACTCCCTCTTCCTCGACTATTCTTTCCCCGGCCCCGGCGGCAAGGGGCGGAAGGAGTGGAAGTCGGAACGCCTGCTCGAGACGATCCGCCGGCTCCAGCCCGGCATCCTCGTCAACGACCGGCTCGACCTCCTCGACGTCCCCGGCGGTTGGGATTACCGGACACCCGAACAGTTCATGCCGCGGGAGGGCCTCCGCGTCGACGGCCGGCCCGTCCCCTGGGAGACCTGCCAGACCTTCTCGGGCTCCTGGGGCTACGACCGCGACGAATCGACCTGGAAATCCGTCCGCCAGCTCATCCTCATGCTCGTCGAGACGGTCGGCAAAGGCGGCAATCTCCTGCTCAACGTCGGCCCGACCGGCCGGGGGACGTTCGACGACCGGGCCATCGAACGGCTCCGCGGGATCGGGGCGTGGATGAGGTCGAACGCCCGCGCCGTCCACGGCTGCACGGAGGCCCCGGCAGGAATCTCCCGGCCCGCGAATACGCTCCTGACCTACAACGGGAAGACCGGACGGCTCTACGTCCACGTCCTCGAATGGCCGGCCGGCCTTCTGACGCTGGAGGGCTTGGCCGGGCGGGTCGAGTACGCCCAGCTCCTCCACGACGCCTCCGAGGTCGCGTTCCTGGAGAAGGGCGCGGTCAGCGGATTCATGGTCGGGCCGAGGGAGGCGTCTTCGGAGAAAGACCTGACGCTGCGGCTGCCGGTCGCCAAGCCGGACGTGGAAATTCCGGTCATCGAGCTGTTCCTCAAACAGCCCTGACGCGCGGAGAAGGGGAGGATCCATGATCCCGAAGTTCACCGAGGGCCCTGGCGGGCGCGCTCGCCGCCGCCGCGCTCGTGGCCGCGGCCGTCCTGCCCCGTTCCGCCCGGGCCGCCGAGAAGGATTACTATTTCCCCGAGGTCCGGATCGAGGTGGCCGTCGAACGCGACGGGTCGTTCCTCGTCGACGAATTCCGGACCTTCGAATTCCAGGGAAAATTCAGCTACGCGTTCATCGTCGTCCCCCTGCGGGTCGAGCGACAGGGCGTCGCCCGCGAAGTCTCCGTCTCGGAGTTCGCGGTGACGGACGAGCAGGGCTCGCCCCTGGTGACCGGGATCGACAACGACGGCGAGCGACTTGACCGCCAAGTGGTACTTCACGGCCCGGGACGAAAGGCGGACCTTCCATATCCATTATCGCGTCTCCGGCGGGATCACGAGCTACCCGGACGTCACGGAGCTCTACTGGCAGGTCATCGGCGACGGTTGGGACAAGCCGGCGCAGAACGTCCGGGCGACCGTCGTCCTGCCGGAGCCCGTCGCATCCAAAGAGGATCTCCGGGTCTGGGGTCACGGCCCGCTCTCGGGCTGGGCGGAGGTCGTCGACGAGCGGACGGCCCGCTTCTCGTCGCCCGAGCTCGGCTCCGGCCAGTTCTTCGAGCTCCGGGTGGTCTGGCCGTCCGGGCTCGTCTCCGGCGTCCCGTCGGACAGGCTCAGCCTCGAAGACATCAAGACCGAGGAGGAGGGCTTCGTCCGGGGCACGATCGAGCGGGTGGAAAGCGCCCGGGCGGAGCATCGGGCGCAGAGAGGCCGAAAGGGAGAGGAAGCTCCTGAAGGGCGTCAGTGTCTGGGGTGTCTGGCAGATCGCCGGCCCGCTCCTGTGGCTCGTCGTCTTCCTGCGGGTCTGGTCGTCCAAGGGAAAAGACTATCGCTTCGCCGGGATCCCCGACTACGTCCGCGAGCCGCCCTCGGACCTCCCCCGGCGATCGTCCAGACCCTCATGCGGGAGGGGCGGACCGTCACGCCGGCGGCGTTCACGGCGACCCTGTTCGACCTGGCCCGCCGGAAGGTCCTGGAGATGGACGACCGGAACGTCACCAAGCGGGGGCTGTTCGGTTCCAAGGACGCCGTGGAGACGTCGATCACCCTGAAGGAGGATCTGGCGGGGGCCGGCGGCCTGCGGCCCTACGAGCGGTCGCTGCTCGCCTTCCTGTTCGAGGAGGCCATGGGCGCGGGTTCGGTCAAGGGCGCCTCCTTCACCGTCGACGGGCTCCAGAAGTTCCTGAAAAAGAAACCCCAGAAGTTCCAGGCCTGGTATAACAAGTGGACCAAGGCGGTCCGGGACGAGGCCGCGCCGCTGGGCTTCCTCGAGCCGGAAAGCCTCAAGGCCAGGAACATCTTCTACGCGGCGTCGGTGCCGGCGGGCATCCTGACCCTCAGCCCCGTTCTGCTCATCCTTTCCCTGGCCCTCATCCCGAGCCTCAAGCGGCGGACGATGGCCTGGGCCCGGCAGAACGAGGATTGGAAGGGCCTCAAGCGGTTCCTCGACGACTTCTCCGATTTCAAGGAGATCCCGGCCGAGGCCTACAAGCTCTGGGAGCACTATCTCGTCTACGGCATCCTCTTCGGCAACGCCAAGAAGATCCTGAAGATGCTGCCCGTCATCCTGCAGGACGAGCGGGCCGTTGCGCCGGTCTGGTACGCCGGGCTGGCTCATGACGGGCTCGGCCAGGCCGGGAACCTGGCCGTCATGGACCTCTCCCACGTCATCAGCAGCATCGAGCACACGGCCATGGCCATCCAGGACGCCAGCACCTCGGCGGCCCACTATTCCTCGGGCGGCGGGGGAGGGTTCAGCGGCGGCGCGGGAGGCGGAGGAGGAGGGGGCGGCGGGGGAGGCGGGGGCGCCGGCTGATGCGGACGAATGCGGTCCGGTTCCTGTCCTTTCCGACGGTCCTCGGCGTCTGCCTGCTGTTCCATGCCTGCGGCCGGCCCTCCGCGGAAGCCCGGATCCGGGAGGTCCTGAAGGAGTCCGCGGCGAAAGCGGAGAAGAGGGACCTCGCCGGGTTCATGGAATTCCTGGCCGACGATTACACCGACGGGGATGGGCGGGACAGGGAAGCCACGGCCCGGCTCGTCGCCGGCTACCTCGACCGCTTCCGGGGGATCGTCGTCCACGTGCTCGGCGCCCGCGTCGGGACGCCGGGCCCGGACGGCCGGATCGGGGTCGAATTCGAGGTCGTCCTCTCGCACGGCGCCGCCGAGGTCCTGCGCAAGCTCATCCGCGTCACCGGCGAATATTACCGGTTCGAGGCCGAGCTGCGGCAGGACGCCCGCGGAGAGTGGCGCTATACCTACGCGGCCTGGGAACCGCTGGGCCTCGGCGATCTCTTTCCGGAATCGCTCGCGATCCTGAAGGAACTCTTTCCGGAGCTTGGACGTAATTAAAGAGGAATGCGGTCCCGCCCGTTCCCCGGAGCCGGCGGGGCGATCATCCCGTAAGGAGGCCGGACATGACGGAAGACAACAAGGACCCGAAGTCGAAATTCGAGGAATTCAAGATCAACGGCGGCGAGCTCCTCGACAAGATCAAGGAGATCCTGCACGAGGGCAACGTCCGGCGGATCATCCTCAAGGACGAGCACGGCAAGACCTTCATGGAGATCCCGTTGACCGTGGGCGTCGTCGGGGCCGTGTTCGCGCCCGTCCTGGCCGCCGTCGGCGCCGTCGCCGCGCTGGCCTCGAACCTGACCATCGTCGTCGAGAAGACCGGGGACTGAGCCCGGGGCGGGCGGCCCGCCCTTTCCCGCGCCCCTCCTCTGTGCTATAAAGGGGCTTGCCATTTCCAGCGCACGGAGGAGTGATCATGGACCGTATTTCCCGTCTCGTTTCGGCCCTTTTTGTGTCGCTGGCCCTTCTGTCCCTCGGAAGTTTCGCCGGCGCTTTTCCCGCGCCGCAGGCGCCCGCCTCAGCCCCGACAGGCCTCAGGGCGCTCATGCCCGTGCCCGAGAGCGTGACCCCCCGGGACGGGCGTTTCCGCATCGACGAGGGTCTCGCGATCGGCGGGCCGGGGGCTTCGACGAGCCGGTCGTTCAAGGCGGCGGCCCGGTTCATGTCCCGGCTGGCCGGCCGGACGGGGCTCTTTCTGAAGCAGGACTTCCTCGCCTCCCAGAAACCGGCCGGGGACGGCGGCATCCGTTACACCTACGAAAGGGAAGGGCGGCTTCTGCCCAACGAGGACGAGTCCTACACCCTGTCGGTGGCCGCGGACGGGATCGCCCTGAGCGCGAAGACCGATATCGGGGTGCTCCGCGGGCTGGAGACGCTCCTCCAGCTCCTGAGCGCCGACGGGGCCGGCTACTACTTCCCCGGCTGTGAGATCTCCGACAGACCCCGCTTCACCTGGCGCGGCCTCCTCATCGACGTCGGCCGGCACTTCCATCCCGTCGACGTCATCAAGCGGAACCTCGACGGCATGGCCGCGGTCAAGCTGAACGTGCTCCATTGGCACCTGACCGAGGACCAGGGCTTCCGCGTCGAATCCAAGGTCTTCCCCCGGCTCCACGAGCTCGGCTCGGACGGCCTGTTCTACACCCAGACCGAGATCCGCGACGTCATCGCCTACGCTGCCGACCGCGGCATCCGGGTCATGCCCGAGTTCGACCTCCCGGGCCACTCGACCAGCTGGTTCGTCGCCTACCCCGAGTTCGCGAGCGCCCCGGGCCCCTACACGATCGAGAGGCGATTCGGCGTCTTCGGGCCGGCCTTCAATCCCGCCGACGAGCGCATCTATCCCTTCTTCGACGCCTTCTTCAAGGAGATGGCCGGCCTCTTCCCCGATCCCTATCTCCACATCGGCGGAGACGAGGTCGAAGGCCACCAATGGGACGCCAATCCGGCCATCCAGGCCTTCAAGAAGAAGAACGGACTTGCCGACAACAGCGCCCTCCAGGCCTATTTCAACAAGCGCCTGCTCCGCATCCTGACCAAGCACGGCAAGAAGATGGTCGGCTGGGACGAGATCTTCCAGCCGGGGCTGCCGACGGACATCGTCATCCATTCCTGGCGCGGGCAGAAGGCCCTCGTCGAAGCCGCCGGGAAGGGCTATCAGGGGATCCTCTCCAACGGTTGGTACATCGATCTGTGCCAGTCGGCCGAGTACCACTATCTCAACGATCCCATCCCGGCGGACTCGCCTCTCGGCGAGGCCCAGAGGAAGCTGGTCCTGGGCGGGGAGGCGACGATGTGGTCCGAGCTCGTGACCTCGGAGACGATCGATTCGAGGATCTGGCCCCGGACGGCGGCCATCGCCGAGCGGCTCTGGTCCCCGGCCTCGGTCCGCGATGTCGAGGACATGTACCGGCGTCTCGGGCCCATCGGTCTCAGGCTCGAGGAGCTGGGCCTTCTCCACATCAAGAACCGGGACATGCTCCTGAGACGGCTCGCCGGGGGCCCCCGCATCAAGGCCTTGAAGGTCCTGGCCGAAGCCGTCGAGCCTCTCGAGGGCTACAGCCGGCACGGGCAGGCCGCCTACACCAGCCTCACGCCCTTCACCCGCTTCGTCGACGCCTGCGCCCCCGAATCGATGGCTGCGTGGTCATTCGGGAACAAGGTCGGCCGTTTCCTGGCCGGAAAGAACAGGCAGGCCGGCGAGGATCTCGCGGCGAAGCTGAAGGCCTGGAAAGACAACCACGCCGCGGTCCTGCCCCTTCTGGCCGCGTCACCCGCCCTGCGGGAGATCGAGCCGCTCTCGCTCAACCTGGCCCGGATCTGTGAGATCGGGCTGGAGTCCCTCGACTGCCTGACGAAGGGAGAGCGCCGGCCCGCCGCCTGGGTGGAGGCGCGCCGGAATATCCTGACCGAGGCGGCCAAACCGGCCGGCCACGCCGAGCTCGCCGTCGTCAAGGCGATCGGCCGGCTGGTCGAGGCCTGCGCGGAGCCCGTCGCATGACGGAGAATCCGGCGAGGCCGGTTTACACGGTCCGGCGCGTATCCGGAGACTTCCGTCCGGGAGACCCGGGCCTTTCCTGGGCGGAGATCCCCGCCCTCAGGATCGGTCATTACCTCTGGCTCGCCAACGGCTACCGGCCGGAGGCCGAAGCGCGTCTCTGCCGCTCCCCCCATTTCCTCCACGTCAGGTTCCGGGTCGGGGAGGAGAGGATCCGGGCGCGATACACGAAGTTCCAGGACCCCGTTTACAAGGACAGCTGCGTCGAGTTCTTCATCGACGCTTTTCCCGGATCCGGACGGGGCTACGTCAATTTCGAGACCAACGCCATCGGCACCCTTCTGGCCGCCGTCGGCCCGGACCGGTCGCACCGCGAACCGCTGTGGCCCGAGGACCTGGCCGGTTTCGAGGTCCGCTCCTCCGTCGCGGGACCCGTCGACGGAGCGCACGGCGCGCCGGAGTGGACGCTCGAGTACCGGGTCCCGCTGGCCCTGTTCCGCAAGCATCTACGGCCGGGAGATCGACGCGGGTTGCAGGTCCGCGGCCAATTTCTACAAATGCGGGGACGAGACCGAGTTCCCCCACTACGGGGCCTGGAGCCCGGTCGACACCCCGGCCCCCGACTTCCACCGGCCGGAATTCTTCGGCGAGATCGTCTTCGCATGAACCCCGCGCGGACGGCGAGAACGGCCGGGCTCCTCGCCGGGATCGCTCTGGCCGTCCTTCGCTTCCCCGCGCCCGCCGGGGCCGCCGGTCAGGTCCCGGCGCCGATCACGGTCGTCGACACCTTGAACCGGAGCGTGTCGGTCCCCGGGAGGATCGGACGGATCATCTCCCTCGAGCCGGAGATCACCCGGATCATCGTCGCCCTCGGGGCCGGGGACAGGCTGGTGGGCATCGACTATTTCTTGAAGCACCACGATCATCTCTTCCCGCTCGTCTTCCCGGCAGGCTCGAAGCTCCCCGTCGTCTCGAACCAGGCCCAGGACCTCTCGATCGAAGAGGCCGTCAGGCTCCGTCCGGACATCGTCTTCGCCTCGCCTTCGGAATTCCGCATGGCCGAGTCCATCGAGAGAAAGCTCGACGTCCCGGTCGTGGCCTTGGCGTCGATGGGCCGGTTCGCCGGCCTCCTCGGGGAGATCGTAACGCTCGGCCGGATCCTCGGGCGCGAAGAGACGGGCCGCGGAGCTCGTCGCGTTCTTCCGGGAGCGGCTGCGCGCCCTGGACCGGGCCGCCTCACCGGATCCGCCGGGGGACCGGCCCTCCGTCTATCTCGCGTTCTGGAACTCCCTCGTCAGGACGCCGGTCTCCTACGAACCGGTCGACGCCGCCGGCGGCCGCAACGCCGCGTCGGGTGTCCTGCCCGAATACCTCGGCGCGGCCGGGGCGACGATCTCCATCGAAACGCTCATCGCCTGGGACCCGGAGGTCATCCTCGTCCAGGGCAACTACCCTCCGGCGGAGAGACGCGTGTCGGTCGGGACGGTCCTCCGGGACCCGCGGCTGGCCTCCCTGCGCGCGGTCAGATCGGGCCGCGTCCATTACACCTTCGGGTACTGGTACTGGTGGGACCCGGCCCTCGTCCTGGTCGAAACGGTCTATCTGTCGGGCCTGCTGCGGCCCGGCGCCCCGGCCGGACCCGGCCTCGTCGCGACGGGGGACTCCATCTTCAAGGAATTCTACGGCGTCGAGGGCGCCTTCTCGGCGCTCTGCCGCATCCTGGACTGCCATGAGTGGACGGCGAGATAAGACGGACGACGGTCCTCACCGTTCTGGCCGTCGGGCTGCCCCTCGTGCTCTCGCTCGTCGCCCTGAACGTCGGCGCCTACCGCATTCCGCCGCAGGCCGTTCTTCACGACCGTCGCCGAGGCCGTCTTCCCGGGCGGGGACGGCTCCGGCCCGTCGCCGTACGCCGACATCCTCTTCCGTGTCCGGCTGCCCCGGCTCCTGCTGGCCCTCTTCGCCGGCGCGGCGCTGGCGGTGTCCGGTGCCTCGCTCCAGGCGCTGTTCAGGAATCCTCTCGTCTTCGAGTTCAGCCTGGGCATCTCCAACGGCGCGGCCTTCGGCGCCGCCCTTTCGATCGTCTTCCTCGGCCGCGGTGTCCCGCCCCAGCCGGCCGCCTTCGTCTTCGCCCTGCTCGCCGTCCTGCTGGTCGTGGCGATCGCGGGCCGGTCGGCCTCGCAGGTGGTGACCATCCTGCTCGGCGGCGTCATCGTCTCCGCCCTCTTCCAGGCCCTGCTTTCGCTCGTCGAGGTCTTCGCCAATCCCTACGCCCTGCAATCGCTCGTTTTCTGGCTCATGGGCAGCCTCGGCCAGGCCACATGGGGCGATCTCGCCGTGACCCTGCCCGTCATCGGCGCCGGCGTCGCCGTCCTCATCCTCATGCGCTGGCGGCTGAACGTCCTTTCGCTCGGGAGAGGAGGAAGCGAGGTCGCTCGGCCTCGACACGACCCGGGACAAGATCGCCGTCATCGCCCTGGCCGCCCTGGTCACGGCCGCGGCCACGGCCGTCATGGGGGTCGTCAGCTGGGTCGGGCTCATCGTGCCCCATCTCGTCCGGATGGCCGTCGGCGCCGACAACCGCAAGGTCGTGCCCCTCTCGGCCGGCTACGGCGCCGCCCTCCTCCTCCTCGCCGACACCGTCGCCCGCGGCGCCGCCCCGTTCGAGATCCCCGTCGGCATCCTCACCAGCGTCGTCGGCATACCCTTCTTCATCGTCCTGCTGAAGAAGTCCGGGAGGATCTGGCTGTGAAGGTCCGGGTCGAGGGCCTGGAATTCTCCTACGGCGCGTTCTCGCTCCGCGTCCCGGGCCTGGCTTTCGCCGAGGGCCGGCTGACGGCGCTCGTCGGGCCCAACGGGGCCGGCAAATCGACCTTCCTCAAGTGCCTGGCCTCGATCATCCCTCCCGGCCGGGGGACCGTTTTCGTCGACGGGCGCGATCTGGCCGGGCTGGCGGGGCGGGAGCGGGCCAGGCTCGTCGGCTACGTCCCCCAGGAACCGGCCTCGACCTTCAATTACTCCGTCCTGGATTTCGTGCTGACCGGACGGGCCGCTTTCATCCCCGTGTTCTCCTCGCCGGCGCGCCGGGACGACGAGGCCGCCCGGGAAGCCCTGCGCTTCGTCGGCCTGGAGGATTTCGGGCCGCGGCCCGTCTTCGAGCTCAGCTCGGGAGAAAGGCGGCTGGCCCTGATCGCCCGGACCCTGGCCCAGCAGTCCGCCGTCCTGCTCCTCGACGAGCCGACGACCTTCCTCGATCCGCGCCACGAGACGGAGGTCATGGAGCTCGTGAAAAGGCTGGCCGTCGACCGGGGGAAAACCGTCGTCGTCTCCCTCCACGCCCTGGACATGGCCCTGAAGTTCGCCGACGACATGGTCTTCCTGAAGGGCGGCGCCGTCGTCGCCGCGGGCCGGCCCGACGACATCCTCGACGAGGCCCTGCTCCGTTCGGTCTACGACATCCCCATGGGCCTCCGAGAAGTGGACGGGAGACGGATCGTCGTCCGCTGAGCGCCCGCGCGCACGCCGGTCCGACATCGAGGATTTGGCGGTTCGCCCGGCCATCGGGTATAATCCCTCACCTTTAGAAGCGAGACAGGAGACGGCATGAGCGGACAACCTTCCCGGCGGACGAACGAGACCCGCGCCTGGGCGACGGCCGCCGCGGCGACCGCCTTCGGCTGCCTGTATTTCTTCGTCCGGCAATACTTCAAGGACGGGATCTGGCGGTTCGACCTGACGCTCGTCAACAAGGCCCTCGGCGTCGCGTCGCTGCTCCTCATCGCCCTGTCGATGTATCTCACGGGCCGGTCCTATTTCTCGCGGCGGCCCGGCGATTCGCTCGCCCTGCGCAAGCCCTACGGCCTGGCGGGGTTCTGGATCGGCCTCGCCCACGGCGCCGTCGATCACTTCCTGCTCCCGGCGCTCGGGCTCGGTCCCGAAAAGAGGCCGGAGGGCCTTCACGCCGAGGTCACGGGCTGGGTCGCGCTCGCCCTCTTCGCGATCATGACCCTGGCCTCCAACGACAAGGCCCGGAAGCTTCTCGGCACGGGGACTTGGCGGAAGCTGCTGCGCTATGCGGGTTACACGGGGTTGGTCCTGGCGGCCGCCCACGCGACGATGCTCAAGAGCGCCAGCTGGTCGAGATACTTCCGGAGCTTCGAATCCGTTCTGCCCTCGCTCAGCCTGTTCGCCGTCGCCTTCGCCGTCGTGACGGTCGTCCTGCGACTGGCCGTCTGGCGGGCCGGTTCCCGGAAGAAGTGAACCCTACTTCAGCTTTTCCTGGCCCTTGAACTCGCGGTACGGGCTGAGGTAGGACAGGGTCTCGCGATCGTCGTCCGTCTCCCGGCCGACGACCATGCGGGCGATGAGCTCGCCCAATCCCGGGCCGAGCATGAACCCCTGACCGCACATGCCGACCGCCAGCATGTGGCCCTCGAGCCCGCGGGTCCAGCCGACGATGGGGAATCCGTCCGGGGTCATCGGGTAGAGGCCCCGCCAGGTCCGCCGGACGCGGAGATTCCTGAGCCGGGGCATGAGTCCGACCATGCGGGCGGCGACCATCGGCAGGAACGAGCTCGTCTCGCGCGTGTCCGTGCCCCAGATGCTGGGGCTGGGCGTGATGCAGAAGACGATCTGACCGGTGTCGTGCTGGTAGAAGTAATAGTTGGCCGAACCGGCGACCGGCCGGATGTCGACGACCATGGGTCCGAGGAAGCGGGCGACGGCTTCCGTCACCGCCGCCTCGTGCGAATCGGGCCGGACCGGCACGTCGATCCCGGCCAGGGCCGCCACCTCGGCGGCGGACGGACCGGCCGCGTTGACGACGACCGGGGCGGCATACTCGCCCATGGTCGTGCGGACGCCGCGGACGCGGCCCCCGTCGGTGAGGATGGCCGTCACGCTCTCGCCGAAGCGGAACTCCGCGCCCAGTCTTCGCGCCCGGGTGTAGAACGCGTGGACGGCGAGCAGCGGCGAGGCGTTCCCGTCGTCCGGCGAGAAGGTCCCGCCGATGAGCCCCTCCGGGGCGAGGTCGGGGATGACCTCGCGCAGCGCGGCGGCTTCGAGCCAGTCGATGTTCAGGCCGCAGGTCTTCTGGACGGCGAGGAGGTCCTTGAGCGTCCGCTCCTCCTCGGGACGATAGGCGACGTAGCTGTAGCCGCCCTTGAACCACTCGATCTTGTCGCCGTGGAGCTCCTCCCAGGTCGAAAAGACCTCGAGGCTGCGCAGGCAGAGGCGGATCTTGGCCGGATCGGAGTGGGTGGCCCGAAGACCGCCGATGGCCCTCTTGTTCGAGCCCTGGCCGACGCTCGGAGCGCTGTCGAGGACCAGGACCTTGAGGCCGGCTTCCGCCAGCGACATGGCGACGGGGGTGCCCACGCTGCCGGCCCCGACGACGATCGCGTCGAAGATCTTACTCGCCGTCATGGCCTTCGTCCTTTCCGCCGAACCCGGCGAATATCCCCAGGGGGACCTCGACGAACAGGGGGCGCTTCGGCTGGTCGACGATGTCGGCCTCCGCCACCCCTTCCTCGCGGAACAGCCGGTGGACGAGCGGCGTGCAGGTCTTGGCCCCGCAGGAGCCCATGCCGGCCCGGGTGACCGCCTTGATCTCGCTGATGTCCCGGACGCCCTCGCGGATGAGCCGGCGGATCTCGCCGGCGGTGACCCGCTCGCAGCGGCAGACGATGGCGTCGTCCGAGGTCCTGCTCGACGAACCGGGCCAGGGGCTCGCCGGTCCCGGCCTCCTGGATCCGGATGCCGGCCACCTTCTTGGCATACTCCCTGGGCGCCCGGACCTTGACGATGACGGTCCTGTCGTTGGCCTTGATCGCCTTGACCGCGGCGACCTCGACCCGGCCGAGCGGTTCTCCCCCGGTGTCCTCGACGACCACGCGATCGCCCGCCTTGAGGCTGTCCTTGAGGAACTCGAAGGGGATGGCCACGGTGGGGAAGTCCGGGTCCTTGCGGTAGTCGACGAGCGTGATGGCCAGTCCCGGGCAGATCGCGACGCATTTCTCGCAGCCCGTGCAGCCCTTGCCGGCCTTCGTCCCGACGAAGCCCGGGAGTCGCCGGATGTCCGTGCGGTCCATTTCGATGAGGTCGTTGGGGCAGACGGCCGTGCAGGGATCGCAGGGGATCTCCTGGTTGCAGTGGATGACCGGAAAGACGCCCGTCTCGGCTTCGGGCGTCCGTTCCGCGACCGTCGCTCCCGGCCGGGACTTGAGGATGTCCGCGGTCCGGTACCAGTCGGGCGAGATCTCCCCGACGTCGTGCCCGAGCGTCCGGGCCACTTCGAGGCCGCGGATCTTGCCCGAGAAGATGGCGGCCGAAGCCTCGGCGATCTCCTCGGCGTCGCCGGCGGCGAAGGCGGCGAGGCCGAACTCGCGGGCCTTTTCGGAAAACTCGGCGACCGGATCGAGCCCGACCGCGATGAGGAGCGTGTCGCAATCGAAGGACCGCTCCGTGCCCGCGACGGGCCGGAACTTTTCGTCGACGCGGGCGATGGTGACCGACGCGACGGAGTCCGTCCCGTTGGCGCTGACGACCGTATGCGACGTGTAGATGGGCACGCCCAACCGGGCCAGCTTGTCCCGGTGGACCTTGTAGCCGCCGCACTCGGGCATGGCTTCGACCAGGCCGACCACGGCGATGCCGGCCTGGAGGGCGTGGTAGCCCGCGATGAGCCCGACGTTGCCGCCCCCGACGATGAACAGCCGCCCGGTCGGCCGGACCAGGTCCCTGTTGACGAGGGTCTGGAAGGCCCCGGCCCCGTAGACCCCGGGGAGCGTGTTGCCGGGGAAGGCCAGGTTCTTCTCCCGGGCCCCGGCCGTGACGAGAAGGACTTCCGGTTCGACCAGGACGTATTTCCGTCCTCCGACCAGGACCCCGACCTTCTTATCGCTGTAGACGGCCAGGGCCGCGCTCTGGAGCCAGATCCGGACGCCCGGATACGACCGGACCTCGGCCTCGAGGCGCGTGGCGATGTCGATGCCGCGCGTCCCGGCGAAGACGGCCTCGACGGAGCCGAAGAACCGGTGCGTCTGCAGGACGAGCTTTCCTCCGAGCCGGTGCTTGTCGTCGAGAAGGACGGTTTCGATGCCCCGCTTGCCGAGCTCGATCGCGGCCGAGAGGCCGGCCGGGCCGCCGCCGACGATCAGGACGGGCACGCGGACGGTCTCGATCGGCGCGGCCGCCTCCCGCGCGGCGGAACGAGCGTCGACCGGAGGGAGCTCGGGCAGGCCCTCGACCGGCTCCACCCGGACCCCCGGCCTGACCAGCTCCATGCAGGATTTCACGGGGATGCCGTCGGCCAGAACGAGGCATTGGGCGCACTGGCCGTTGGCGCAGAAGATGCCCTGGGCCGCGCCGTCCTTGGCATGGTGGCCGAAGATGCGCACGCCGGCGGCGAACAGGGCCGAGGACAGGGTCTCTCCCGCGCGGGCTTCCACGGCTTGCCCCTTCCACGTGAAGGGGACTTTGTCGGATACGGGGATGGGCAGGATGGGATGTTGCTCGATGCGGTGCATGGTCGGCCGTTCTCCTTGGCCTTCACCGGGGCTTCCCGATAAAGGGCGGTATTATAGCACAAGGAAAATTTCCCCGGTAGAATCCGCTTCGGGGTTGTTGTATAATCGCCGCGAAGACCATGAACGGAGGGCGCATCGTCCGGACCGTGTCGGCGGTCCTGGTCTGTCTCGTCCTCCTCGAGATCCCCGCGGCGGCCCAGGACGCCCCCGTCCGCGAGATCCTGGAGGACGCGGGGCGCATCTGGACGGCCCCGTTCCGCATCAGGGAAAAGGACGCGGCGCCGCTCCTCGTTCTGACCGCCGCCACGGCCTTCCTCATCGCCGGGGACGAGGGTCATCCGCGACGGTGTCCGGGATTTCGTGGCCCGGAACACCTGGGTGAGCCGGACGGCGGACGCGGTGGACGAGATGGGGAGCCTGGGCGCCTGGGCCACGGCCGGCGCCTTTTTCGGGGCGGGGCTCGTCTTCAAGGATCCCAAGGCGAAGGAGACGGGCTACCTCGCGGCGAGCGCCATGCTCCAGACCTTCCTCGTCGACAATTTCCTCAAGGGACTCACCGGACGGCAGCGCCCTTTCTTCGCGGACGGCGAGGACCGCTGGTCCGGCCCCGTGGGATTCTGGAAGCGGTTCGACAAGGACGAGGCGGCCCGTTACGTCTCATTCCCGTCCGGCCATACGGCCAACGCCTTCGCGCTGGCGACCGTCGTGGCCATGCAGTACCGCGACGAACCCTGGGTCCCGGTGCTGGCGTACTCGATCGCCGCGTCCGTGGGATTCTCGAGGATGGCCCTGGACCGACATTGGGCCTCCGACGTCCTCGTCGGCGCGGTCGTCGGCCACCTCGTGTCCCGCCTCGTCGTCCGCAACCACCGCCGGCGCCAACGGCTCGTGCCGGCGCTGGCCTGCTCGGGACGGGCCGTCGTCTTGAGCCTGTCCTACGATCTCGGTCCCGGCTCCCGATGAGGATCTCGGGAAGCGGGTGAGAATAAGAACGACCGTGAAAGGGTGCCGGATCATGAGAATGCTGACCCCGTGTCTCTTCGTCCTGCTTTTCGCTCTGACCGCAGGCGTCGCTTCGGGCCAGAGGACGGAAAAACCGGTCCTCCACGGCCGCGAATGGGTGGCCGTCACGGGAAAACCGCTGGCCGCGACCGCGGGCGCCATGATCTTCGCCAAGGGCGGCAACGCCGTCGACGCGGCCTGCGCCATGCTCGGCGCCGTCTGCACCATGTACGACGTCCTGAGCTGGGGCGGGGAGACCCAGGCCCTCATCTTCGATCCCCGCACGGGGAAGGTGATCGGACTGAACGCCCTGGGGGTCGCTCCGACGGGAGCGACGCCCGAGTTCTACAAGTCGAAGGGACACGAATATCCGCCCGAGTACGGCGCCCTGTCCGCGGTGACCCCGGGCACGCCGGGCGGCCTGCTGACCATGCTCGCGGAGTTCGGGACGATGAGCCTGGCCGAGATCCTGGATCCCGCCATCCGCATGGCCGAAGGCTATCCCATGGACCGGGAGACGGCGAACTCCATCGAGAAGCACAAGGACCAGGATCAAGTCCTGGCCTTACGCGCGCGAGGTCTTCCTGACCCATCCGGGCGGGGAGAGGGAGGCGCCGGAGGCGGGCGAGCTTTTCCGCCAACCGGACCTGGCGGCGACCCTGCGGAAGCTGGTCGAAGCCGAGCGGGCGGCCCTGGCCGCGGGCAAGAGCAGGAAAGAGGCCATCTACGCCGCCTACGACCGCTTCTATAAAGGAGACATCGCCCGGGAATTCGTCCGGGGCTCGGCGGAACAGGGCGGCCTCATCACCCTGGCCGACCTGGCCGCCTGGAAGGTCCGGCTCGAGGAGCCCGTCTCGACCGAACTACAAGGGCATCGAGGTCTACAAGCTGACCAGCTGGGTCCAGGGGCCCGTGATGCTCCAGGCCTTGAACATGCTGGAGACGATCGACCTCAAGGCCCTGGGCTTCAACAGCGCCGCCTACATCCATACGCTCTATCAGGTCATGAACCTGGCTTTCGCCGACCGGGATTTCTACTACGGCGATCCCTATTTCCCGCCCGAGGAGCCCCTCCGGGGCCTCCTGTCGAAGGAGTACGCCCGGGACAGGATCAAGCTCGTCCGGGCCGACAGGAACGATCCCGACGTCAAGCCCGGCGACCCCTATCCCTACGAAGGCAGGACCAATCCCTACCTCCGCCATCTCGACGGCTGGCTCGGATGGGGCCGGGGGGACGCCGCGGCGCTCGATCCGGGCCAGGCCGAGGCGGCGGAGGCCTCCTTCCGCTCCGGGACGACATCCATCCAGGCCGCGGACAAAGAAGGCTGGGTCGTCTCCGTGACCCCGAGCGGCGGCTGGATCCCCTGCGTCATCGCCGGGCGGACCGGCGTCGGCATGAGCCAGAGGGCCCAGAGCTTCGTGCTCGACGAGAGCCAGAATCCCTTCAACGTCATCGCGCCGGGAAAGAGGCCCCGGGCGACACTGACGCCCGGCCTGGCCACGAAAGACGGCCTGCCGTACCTGTCCTTCGCCGTCCAGGGCGGGGACACCCAGGACCAGAACCTCCTGCAGTTCTTCCTCGACATCGTCGAGTTCGGCCTGAACGTCCAGGAGGCCTGCGAGGCCCCCAACATCACCAGCTATCAGATGCACGACTCGTTCGGCGCCCACAAGACCTTCCCGGGCAAGCTCGACGTCAACGAGAGCGTTCCGGCCGATGTCCGGGAAACGCTCCGGTCGATGGGCTACGTCCTGTCGGCCAAGAAGCGGACGTCGGGGCCGATCAACGCCATCTTCTTCGACCGCGCCCACGGCACGTTCTGGGGCGGCAGCAGCAACTACGGCGAGGACTACGGCATCGCCTGGTAGGCGCCCCGCAGCCCGTTCTCCTCGCCGCAGGTGAGCCCGATTTCACCGCGGGCGGTGTTGTGCCGCGGCGCCGCTCCGGTTATCCTGACCTATCCGGAAAGGCAGGACCCATGACCTTCAACGATCTCCTTCAGCGCATGGTCGGGGAAAAGGCCTCCGACCTCCATCTCGTGGCCGGGATTGCACCCCGCCCTCCGCATCCGGGGCGAGCTCCAACCGCTCACGGACGTCGACCGGTTCACGCCCGACAGCCTCAAGGAGTTCATCTTCGCGGCGCTCACCGTCCATCAGAGGAACATGTTCGAGAACGATCCGGCCAGCCGCAACGAGCTCGATTTCGGCTACGGCGTTCGCGGGCGTCGGCCGCTTCCGGGTCAATATCCACACCAGCCGCGGCAGCGTCGGGGCTTCGATCCGGGCCCTGGCCGACCGCATCCCCGGGCTCGAAGAGCTCGGCCTTCCTCCGGCGGCGGCCGAGTTCACCCGGGCCAAGCGCGGACTCGTGCTGGTCACGGGACCGACGGGTTCCGGGAAGTCGACGACGCTGGCCGCCCTGGTCGACACCATCAACCGCACCCGGCGCGACCACATCCTGACGATCGAGGACCCGATCGAGTACATGCACAATTCCAAGATGTCCTATGTCACCCAGCGCGAGGTCGGGGCGACGGGGGACACCCTGTCCTTCCGGAACGCCCTGAAATACGCCCTGCGCCAGGACCCGGACGTCATCCTGATCGGCGAGATGCGGGATTACGAGACGATCGGCATCGCCATCACCTCGGCCGAAACGGGCCACCTCGTCTTCGGGACGCTGCACACGGCCAGCGCGGCCCAGACGGTCAGCCGCATCGTCGACGTCTTCCCCACGGACCAGCAGCCCCAGGTCCGGACCCAGCTCGCCTCGACCATCCTCGGCGTCGTCTCCCAGGTCCTCGTGCCCCGGAAGGACGGGACCGGGCGGGTGGCCGCCTGCGAGCTCATGATGGCCAACGCCGCCGTGCGCAACAACATCCGGGCCGGCAAGGTCGAGGCCATCTACCAGACGATCGGGACTTCGGCCTCCGAGGGCATGCAGACCATGGACCAGTCCCTGACCAAGCTCTGCCGCGAGGGCGTCATTGACTACGAGGCCGCCAGGCCCTATATTTACGAGAAGTCGACCCACGATTCGATCAAGGCCCTGCGCCGGGCGTGCTGACGCCGGGCCTGACCCGGGGGTCGGCGGAGGGGCCCATGAAACACCTCGTCGTCCCGGCGGTCTTCTTGGCGCTGCCGCTCCTGGCCGCGCGGATCGGATCGACGAAGGACCTGTCCGGACGCCGATCGCCGCGGCTGAAACGGTCGTCGTCCCTCCGGCCGTCGCGCCCAATCCGCACTACCCGTCCAACCGCCCCCCGCTCGCCGTCAGCCCGCTCGTCAAGCTCCCGCTCGGCGCGGTCGAACCCCGGGGCTGGATCATGGCCCAGCTCCAGCTCATGCGGGACGGCTTCACGGGCCGGCTGGCCGAGATCAGCCGCTTTCTCGGGGACGACAGCGGCTGGATCACCCTGAAAGGCCAGGGCTGGGAAGAGATGCCCTACTGGCTCAAGGGCTACGGCGACCTCGGCTACCTGCTCAAGGACGCCGCCATCCGCAAGGAGACCGAGCGCTGGCTCGGCCAGGCCTTCAAGTCGCAGGCCCGCGACGGGTACTTCGGCCCGGTCGACAACCGGACCGGGCCCGACCTCTGGCCGAACATGGTCATGCTGGCGGCCATGCAGAGCTTCTACGAAGCCACGGGCGACCGCCGCGTGCTCAACCTCATGAGCCGCTATTTCCAGTTCGAGTTCCATCTCCCGGCCGAGGAGCTCCTGCCGGGAAGCTGGCAGAAGCTCCGCGGCGGGGAGAACCTCGAGAGCATCTACTGGCTCTACAACCGGACCGGGGAGAGCTTCCTCCTCGATCTCGCCCGCAAGCTCGCCGGCCGGACGTCGGACTGGACGTCGCCCATCCTCACGCCGGCCCGGGACCGGGATTGGACGGAAAGCGGCTTTCTACCACGGCGTCAACATCGCCATGGGCTTCCGCCAGCCGGCCGTGTATTTCCAGCAGGCCCGCGACCGGAGCCTGATCGAGGCCGTCGAGCGCAACTACCGCCAGGTGATGGACCGCTACGGACGCCAGCCGGGCGGGATGTTCGGGGCGGACGAGAACATCCGGCCGGGCAAGGAGGATCCCCGCCAGGGCGCGGAGACCTGCACCATGGTCGAGTTCATGGCCAGCTTCGAGTCGCTGCTCAAGATCACCGGGGACACGGTCTGGGCCGACCGGGCCGAGGAGATCGCGTTCAACTCCCTTCCGGCGTCCATGACGCCCGACCTCAAGGGCCTGCACTATCTCACGGCGGCCAACCTCGTCTCCTGCGACAGCAGCGGCGAGCACGATTTCCAGAACACGGGCACGCTCGTGTCCTTCGATCCCTGGAGCTACCGGTGCTGCCAGCACAACGTGGCCTTCGGCTGGCCCTATCTCGCCGAGCACCTCTGGCTGGCCACCGCGGACGGCGGTCTCGCGGCCGCGATCTACGGACCGTCCGCGGTCAGGGCCAAGGTCGGCGAAGGGGCGGAGGTCGGCATCGCCGAGGACACGGACTATCCCTTCGGAGACCGGGTCCTGCTGACGGTCTCCTGCGATCGTCCGACGGCCTTTCCGCTCTACCTCAGGCTTCCCGGCTGGGCGAAGAGCGTCCGGATCGTCCTCAACGGCACACCGGGTCGAAGGGGATCTCCGCGGCGGGCGATACGCGGTCCTGCGGCGGACCTGGCGGCACGGCGACCAGGTCCGCCTGGAGTTCGCGCCGGAGATCGAGGTCGTCCGCTGGCCGTCCGTCCGCGGCGCCGCCTCGGTCCGCCGCGGTCCTCTCTGGTACTCCCTGAAGATCGGGGAGGAGTGGCGGCGCTACGGCGGCACCGACGAATGGCCGGCCTTCGAGGTCCTGCCCACGACCCCGTGGAATTACGGCCTCGTCCTGGACGGGGGAGACGCGGCCGGAGGCATCCGGCTCGTCTTCCCGGCGCGCGCCCGCCTATCAACCCTTCACCTCCGAGGCGGCGCCCATCGTCCTCTCGGCCAGGGCCCGTCGCGTCCCCGCCTGGAGAGAGGAGGGGAGGATGGCGGGCCCGGTCCCCGCCAGCCCGGCGGAGGGAGAAGGACCGGTCGAGGAGGTCGAACTCGTCCCGATGGGCTGCGTCCGGTTGAGGATCTCGTCCTTCCCCGTCGTCAAAAATTGACAGAAGCTCCGCGCTTCCTATATATAGGGGACCGGAACATATTCCAAGGAGGTTCGGATGTTCAAAGAATTCAAAGAGTTCGCCATGCGCGGTTCCGTCCTCGACATGGCCGTGGGCATCATCATCGGCGGCGCTTTCGGCACCATCGTCTCCTCGCTCGTCAAGGACGTGCTGATGCCGCCGATCGGCATGCTCCTCGGCAAGGTCGATTTCGCCGCCCTGGGCATCCCCCTGTCCGAAACGGTCAAGATCAACTACGGACTGTTCATCAACGCGATCATCAGCTTCCTCATCGTCGCCTTCTGCATCTTTCTGATCGTCCGGGCCATGAACCGGCTGAAAAAGAAAGAAGCCGCCCCGGCGCCGACGACGAAGGATTGCCCCTTCTGCGCCACGGCCGTTCCGCTCAAGGCCGTCCGTTGCCCCCACTGCACCTCGGAGATCAAGATAATCCGGGATCCGACGGAATTCACCTTGGCGTCCCGTCGCGCGGGCTGACCGCGGAGCGGACGATCATGACCGTCGAGGAACGTTGACTCCGAAGCAGAGACTGGCCGCGGCCATGTCGGGCGTCCTGCCCGACCGCGTGCCCGTGATGTGCCAGTTGAGCATCGGGCACATGCTCCTGCGGACGGGCATCCCGCCGTCGCGTTTCTGGCACTCCGCTCCGGACTTCGTCGAAGGCCTCCTCGCGCTGAGGGCTCGTTACGCGTTCGACGGGATCCTGGTCAGCCTCCACGGACACGCGCCGGATTGGGAACGGCGGATCGCGGGCATCGACCGGCACGCTGGACGGGGAGCGCATCCGCTGGAAGTCGGGGGACTCGACCTTCTTTCCCTGCGACGACCTGCCCGTCTTCCGCCCGGCCCGGGTCGCCGCCTCGCCGGATTTTTCGAGTTTCGATCCCTCGTCCCTGCCGCCGCGCGTCGGCTACATCCCCGTCTCGCAAGGACTGCGCTTCGCCCTGGACCCGGAACACCTCTACGACGCCGTCGTCGCGGTCGTCGGCCGGGCGGGCCGCGAATTCTCCGTCCACGGCGAGGTGACCTCGCCTCTCGATTACTACCTCGACCTCTTCGGCTTCGAACAGGCCATGGTCGGACTTCCTGGAAGATCCCGGCCGGGCCGCCGCGATCCTGGACCGCTTCACGGACGGGATCGTGGCGATCGCCGAAGGACTGGCCGGCGTCCGGGGTGGACGCCGTCAAGATCTCGTCGCCCTTCGCCGGGGCGGGCTTCCTGTCGACGGCGTTCTACCGGACCTTCGTCCTGCCCTACGAAAGCCGGATCGCCCGGGCCGCCGAAGCCCGGGGCGTCCGGTCCTACATCCACACCTGCGGCGACATCCACGACCGGCTCGAGCTCATGGCCGGGTCCGGAGCTTCGGGCATCGAGTGCCTCGACCCCCCGCCGCTCGGCCGCGTCGACCTCGGGGACGCCAAGGCCCGCGTCGGATCGCGGATCTTCATCAAGGGCAACGTCGATCCGGTCCACGTCCTCCTCGCCGGCGATCCGGCTCTCGGTCCGGGCCGACGCCCGCCGGCGGCTGGCCGCGGGCAAGCCCGGCGGCCGCTATATCCTGAGCTCGGCCTGCTCGATCGCCCCCCGCACGCCGGAAGAGAACGTCCGGGTCCTGGCCGAGGTCGCCGCGCGGAAGGCGTTTATTGAGTTGAAACCCGGGCCGACCTGGTTTATAAAGGACCTTCGGATCTTTCGAACCCGGGAGGAGTTTCCATGAAGAAGATCGTCGTGTTGGGAGCGGGCATGGTCGGGCGCGTCATGGCCTCCGACCTCGCCGCCGAATTCGAAGTGACCTCCGTCGACTTCAGTCCGGTCGAACCTGGGACGGCTCGAGGGGACCCCGGTCCGGAGGGTCCGGGCGGACCTGTCCTCCGAGCCGGTCGTCCGCGAGATCGTCGCCGGCGCGGATCTCGTCGTCGGCGCGGTCCCCGGCTCCATGGGTTTCGCCACGCTCAAGGCCGTCATCGCCGCGGGCAAGGACGTCGTCGACATCTCCTTCTTCCCCGAAGACGCCTTCCTCCTCGACGAGGCCGCCCGGGACGGCGGAGGTGACGGCCGTCGTCGACTGCGGCGTCGCCCCGGGGATGGACAACATGATCCTCGGCTACCACGCCGCCCGCATGGCGGTGGGCCGCTTCGAATGCTACGTCGGCGGCCTGCCTTTCCGGCGGGAGTTCCCGTTCGAGTACAAGGCCCCGTTCTCGCCGGCCGACGTCATCGAGGAATACACCCGTCCGGCCCGCTACGTCGAGAACGGCCACGTCGTCGTCCGTCCGGCGCTCTCGGACGTCGAGCTCCTCGAGTTCCCGGAGGTCGGCACGCTCGAGGCCTTCAATTCCGACGGCCTGCGCTCGCTGTTGAAGACGATGAAGGTCCCCAACATGATCGAGAAGACCCTGCGCTACCCGGGCCACGTCGACCGCATCCGGGCCCTGCGCGCGGGCGGCTTCTTCGACGCCGGCGAGATCGAGGTCCGGGGCGTTCGCGTCAGGCCCATCGACGTGTCTTCGGCCGTCCTCTTCAAGCACTGGCACCTCGAGGAGGATGACGACGAGTTCACGGTCATGCGCATCGTCGTGGCCGGCCACGAGGGCGGCCGGCCCAAGAGCTACGCCTACGACCTTTTCGACCGCCGGGACCGGGCGACCGGATTCTCGTCCATGGCCCGGACGACCGGATTTCCGGCGACCGCGGTGGCCCGCCTCATCCTGTCCGGACGGCTCGCGCAGCAAGGGCATCGTCCCGCCGGAGTCCGTCGGCGCCGACGAGGCCGCATTCCGGGCCGTCATGGACGGGCTGGCCGCCCGGAACGTCGTCTACAGGGTTTCCGAATCTTGACAACGACCGACAAGGAGGACCTCCGATGACGCGCAAATTCACGGTTTCGATCCTGATCCTGGCCTGCCTCGCCGCGGGACCCGCGGTCCTTTCGGCCCAGGGCAGGGCCGCGGGCAAGGGCAAGTCGGCCGCCGCCGCGCCGCTCGCCGCCGACGTCGTTCTGAAAGCGATCGACTTCCGCTCGATCGGGCCGACCCAGCAGAGCGGGCGGTTCGTCGACTTCGCCGTCCCGCTCCAGAGGCCGAACACCTTCTACGCGGCCACGGCGAGCGGCGGAGTGTGGAAGACCGAGAACAACGGCCAGACCTTCGAGCCGCTCTTCGAGAACGAGAAGGTCTTCTCGATCGGGGACATCGCCGTGGCCCCGTCCGACCCCGACATCCTCTGGCTGGGCTCGGGCGAAGCCAACAACTCCCGCTCGACCTACTGGGGCGACGGCGTCTACCTGTCGAGGGACGCCGGCAAGACCTGGACGAACACAGGCCTCCGGGAGTCGCACCACATCGGGCGCATCGTCGTCCACCCGAAGGACCCGGGCACCGTCTACGTGGCGGCCCTCGGGCACCTCTACTCCGAGAATCCCGAGCGCGGCGTCTACAAGACGTCCGACGCCGGAAAGACCTGGTCCAAGGTCCTCGAGATCGTCGTCGACGGGCGCTCCGTCGGCGCCGTGGACCTGGTCATGGACCCGTCCGATCCGGAGACGCTCTACGCGGCCTCGTACGACCGCTTCCGCAAGCCCTGGACCTGGGGCATCGGCGGGACGGGCTCCGGCATCCACAAGACGACCGACGGCGGCAAGTCCTGGACGAAGCTCACGGCGGGCCTGCCCGGCGGCATCATCGGCCGCATCGGTCTCGCCGTCTATCCCAAGAACCCGAAGATCCTCTACGCCGAGATCGAGAACGCCAACAAGCCCGGGATGGCCCCCGCCGACCGCTATCGCGAGGTCCTCGAGGGCAAGTCCAGCGCGGGCATGATCGACGGCGAGATCTACCGCTCCGACGACGCCGGGGCCACCTGGGCCAAGGTCAGCCCGGAGAAGCGCTCGATCGGCGGCAATCCCGGATACTATTACGGCCAGATCGTCGTCGACCCCAACGACGCCGAACGTCGTCTACATCCTGAGCGTCGGCGTCCTGGCCAGCCGCGACGGCGGCAAGACCTGGACCTCGCCGTTCCGCTTCGGCGGCGACAACCACGCCCTCTGGATCGATCCCGCGGACAGCCGTCACATGCTCCTCGGCTACGATCACGGCCTCGGCGTGAGCTGGGACGGCGGCAAGAACTGGTACCACCCCGATTTCCTGTCCCTGGCCCAGTTCTACGCCATCGACTTCGACATGTCCTATCCCTACCGCGTCGCGGGCGGCCTCCAGGACAACGGCAACCTGATGGGCCCGAGCACCAAGGTCGGCGGCGGGGGAGGCTACGGCGGGGGCGGCGGCGCGTCCGGGCCGCCCATACGCCTCGAGGACTGGTTCAATCTCGGCGGCGGCGACGGCATGTACAACGTCTTCGACCGGGCGACCAACCGCACGATCTACAACGAATCCCAGTTCGGCCCGCTGTCCCGCATCGATCTCACGACCGGCGAATCGAAGAGCATCGCCTACCAGCGCCTGAAGCCGGAGACGCGCTGGAACTGGTGCGCCCCCATCCTCGTCTCGGCCCACGCCAACGAGACGGTCTACCACTGCGGCAACATCGTCGTCATGTCGACCAACCGCGGCGAGACCTGGACCGAGATCAGCCCCGATCTCTCGACCAACGATCCGGCCAAGCTCACGGTCGGAGGCAAGGGCGGAGACGGCAACATCCAGTACTGCACCATCACCACGTTCGACGAGTCGCCGCTCGTCCCCGGCCTGCTCTGGGCCGGCACGGACGACGGCAACGTCTGGGTCACCCGGGACAACGGCAAGGCCTGGACCAAGCTCAACGACAGGATCCCCGGCCAGCCCGGATACTGGGTCAGCCGGGTCGCCGCGTCGCCCTCGGACCCGGGCACGGCCTACCTCAGCTACACGGGCTTCCGCAACGACGACTTCCGGCCCTTCCTCTATAAGACGACCGACTACGGCGCCACCTGGACCTCTCTCGCGGCCGGCCTGGCCGAAGGGCCCGTCAACGTCGTCCGCGAGGACCCCAAGAACCCGAACCTGCTCTTCGCCGGCACCGATTTCGGCGTCTACGTCTCTCTCGACGCCGGGAAGACCTGGCTGAAGATGAAGAACGACCTGCCGACCCAGCCGGTCCACGACCTCAAGATCCATCCGCGCGAAGCCGACCTCATCGTGGCCACGCACGGACGGGGCGCCTACATCGCGGACATCAAGCCCCTCCAGGAGCTCTCGCCCGCCGTGCTGGCCTCCGACGTCCATCTCTTCGCGACCCAGCCGGGGATCCGCTGGATCGGACAGGACCGGCGGGAATCGAGCTCGTCGAATTTCGCCGGGGAGAGCGAGCCCGCCGGCGTGGCCGTCTCCTATCTCCTCAAGGCCAAGCCCAAGGAGGGGGTCAAGGTCCGGGTCTACGCCGGCACCCTGCTTCTCAACGAGATCGCCGGGCAAAGCGGAGGCCGGGCTCAACACCGTCGTCTGGAACATGACCGGCCGGCGCGAACGGACGCCCGAGGAGAAGGAGGCCGCCCAGACGATGGCCCGGCGGGCCAGGGAGGCCGGTTACGGCGGCGCCATGGGCGATCCGAATTTCGCCGCCTTCCCGGTCCAGCCCGGCGAGTACCGCATCGAGCTCGTCGTCGACGGCAAGACGCTGTCCACGCCGGCCACGGTTCTGCGGGACCCGCGCTACTGAGGACGGCCGGCTGTAAAGCGGCTTTACACCGTCCCCGGGGCTTGTCCCCGTCAGCCCGGGTGCCGGTCTGGCATGGGAGTTGCAGTGCAGGTGGGTAGTTCCATGCTGGAGCTCAAGGGCGTCTCCAAAAAGTTCTCGGCCTTCACGGTCGTCGATGAGGTCAGCTTCACGGTCGAGCCGGGGGAGGTCCTGGGCTACCTCGGCCCGAACGGCGCCGGCAAGACGACCACGATCAGGATGCTGGCCGGCCTGCTCGAACCGACCCGGGGTGTGATCCTTTTCGACGGCCGGGACATCCGTTCCGACCTCCGCCATTACAAGAGCCGGATCGGCTACGTCCCGGAACAGTCGGAGATCTACCCGCACCTCGGCGCTTTCGACTACCTCCGCATGGTCGGCCGGCTGCGCGGCCTGGCCGAAACGGAGATCCGGGCGAAGGCCATGGCCTTCCTCCGCGTCTTCGACCTCGAAGAGGACATGCACAATCCCATCGCCTCCTTTTCCAAGGGCATGCGCCAGAAGGTCCTCCTCGCGGCCGCCCTGCTCCACGACCCCGACATCCTGCTCCTCGACGAGCCCCTCTCCGGGCTCGACGTGACGACCGCGCTCGTCGTCCGCGACCTCATCCGCCGGCTGGCCGCGGAGAGGAAGATCGTCATCTACTCCTCCCACGTCCTCGAGGTCACCGAGAAGATCTGCACCAAGGTCATCATCCTCCACAAGGGAAAGGTCGTGGCCAACGACTCGGTCGAGAGCCTCCGCCACCTCATGCACCTGCCCTCGCTCGCGGACATCTTCAGCGAGCTCGTCCTCCACGAGGACACCGACGAGGTGGCCGGACGGCTGGTCCGGGCCATGAAGGGAACGGCCTAGGCCGATGGACGGACTGCGGACCGAGCTCGGGCAATTCTCCCTCCTGACCCGGCATTTCTTCGGCCGGATGTTCCGCAACGAGACGGTCGATTTCGAGGACCAGATGAAGGAGAAGCTCATCGTCTCCCTCGCGCTTCTGGCCGTCTTCTTCTTCTGGGCGTCCGAGCTGATGCTCTTCAAGTACCACTTCGTGCCCGACATCGGCCGCTCCTGGCAGGAGAAGAACTACATCTACACCCTGATGATGCTGGTCTTCGGCGTCGTCACCCTGCTCGAATGGGACGTCCTCTTTCCCGACCGCCGGGACTTCGTCAACCTGACGCCCCTGCCCGTTCGCCTGCGGACGGTTTTCTCGGCCAAGCTGGCCTCCTTCATCCTCTTCGTCGCCCTGTTCTCGACCGCCATGATGAGCCTTTCGTCCGTGCTGTTCTCGATCTACCTCACGCAGTGGCGGGCCGAGAGCGTCCTCCTGTCCGTGCGCTATGTCTTCGCCCACCTCGCGGCGGGTTTCGCGGCCTGCCTCGCCGTCTTCTTCGCCGTCGTCCTCCTCCAGGTCCTGCTGGCCGCGTTCCTGCCCGCGGGACTTCACAAGCGGGCCGCGATCGTCGTCCGTTTCGCCCTCATCGCCGGTCTCCTGTTCCTTCTCTTCAGCTTCTTCGCCGCCCCGTCGATCGTCGGGCGGGCGTTCCAGGACCTGGACGTGTTGAAAGAGTCGCGGCATCCCTTCGTGTTCCGCTTCCCGCCCCTCTGGTTCGTCGGGCTCTACGAGGTCCTGCTGGGCACCCGCGACTCCGTCTTCGAGGCCCAGGCGCGGACCGCGGGGCTCGCCGTGGCCCTGGCCGCCGCCGCCTTCCTCGGCTCGAGCGCCCTGAGCTACCGCCGCCACGTCGTCAAGACCCTCGAGGTCCGGAAGGGCCGGCCGGCTTTTTCCCGGGTCCGCGATCCCTGCCGGCGGCTTCATCGATGCGGCCCTGTTCCGGGCGCCCGAGGAGCGGGCCGTCCACGGCTTCTTCTCCGACACGCTGAGATCGAGCCCGTCGTCACCGGATGTCGCTCGTCTATTACCTGGCCGTCGGGACGGCGCTCGTCTCCATCCTCCTCGCCGCCAACCGGAGGTCCTTGCGGACCCTGACGCCGGAGAACGGGCTCTTCCTCGTTCTCCCGATTCTCCTGGCCTTTACCGTCCTGGCCGGGATCCGGGTCGTCGTCGACCGGCCGGCCGCGCTCGAGGCCGCCTGGATCTTCCGGCTGACCGAGACGGGGCGGACAGGCCTCTACGTCTCCGGCCTCAAAAAGACCGTCATCTTCGGATTCATCGTCCCGATGTTCTTCGGTGTCTTCGCCGTCCACGCCCTGCTCTGGGACGCTTGGACGGCCCTCCTCCACGCCGTTTTCGGGCTGGTCGTCTCGTGTCTGTGTGCGGAAGCGGTCTTTTTACCGCTACCGGAAGATCCCTTTCGCGTGCTCCTGGGTGCCGGGAAAGCTGAAGCTCCAGTTCACCGCCGTTCCCTGGCTCATCGGTATCCTGCTGGCCGGGACGGCGCTGGCCGCGGTCGAAAAAGTCCATCCTCGCCGGGCCCTCGCGCGGCCTCGTCTTCCTGGGCGTGGCGGCCGCGGCCTGGGGGGCGCTCAGGGCGGGGAACAGGCGATTCTATCGGGAGAACGGCCTGCTCTACGAGGAAGAGCCCGAGGCCGCGATGATCGGATTCCCGGCCGCGGATTGAATGTTCTTTTCTTCTCCCGTTTCTGATACCCTATCCCGCGGAGGAGGCTTCCATGCCCTACACCATCGACGACGTCATCGGGCGGATCGAACGGTTCCCCCGGGTCGATCTCATCCACCGCCCGACGCCCCTGCGGAAGCTCGAGCGCCTGTCGGCGCGGCTCGGCGGCCCGGAGATCTACGTCAAGCGCGACGACATGACCGGCCTGGCCTTCGGCGGCAACAAGTCGCGCAAGCTCGAGTTCATCGTCCGCGACATGCTCGAAAAGAAAGCCGACGTCGTCGTCACCTGGGCCGGCGTCCAATCCAACTGGTGCATGCAGACCGCGGCGGCGGCCAAGACCTTCGGCATCAAGCCCGTGCTGGTCCTCTTCAAACCGGCCGATCAGCCGGCCACGGCCGACGGCAACGTGCTCCTCGACGTCATCCTCGGCGCCGACATCCGCTTTCTCCCGGTCGAAAAAGGCCAGGTGATCAAGGCCCCCCAGGCCATGGATATCCTTCAGGAGGTCGGCCGGGAGATGAAGGGCCGCGGGCACACGCCCTACCTCGTCCCCGTCGGCGGATCGCTCGTCCGGGGGGACATGACGGCGCCCCTCGGCGCGGTGGGCTACGTCGACGCGTTCGCCGAGATCCTCGGGCAGATGCGGGCCGGCGGGGCCGAGCCCGACTACATCGTCCACGCCACGGGATCGGGCGGGACCCAGGCGGGCCTTGCGGTCGGCGCGCGGGCCCTGACGTCGGGCTGCCGCGTCCTCGGCATGAGCGTTTCGGATCCCAAGGGACCTTTCTCCGAGATCGTCCTCGAGATCGCCCGGGCCACGGACGAAGCCCTCGGCCTGGGGCTCGAGATCCATCCCGGCGACGTCGTCGTCTTCGACGAGTACCTCGGCGAGGGCTACGCGAAAGTCGACCGGGCCGTGGCCGAGGTCATCCGCCTGGTCTTCCAGACCGAGGGGATCGTCCTCGATCCGGTCTACACGGCCAAGGCCATGATCGGCCTCATCGACCTCGTCAAGACCGGCTTCTTCAATCCGACGGACAAGATCGTCTTCGTCCATACGGGGGGAACGCCGGCCCTCTTCCCGCACCGGGAGAAGATCTTCGGCTTCCTGATGGACAGGGCCTAGGCGCTCAGAACAGACGGGCCAGCCCCGTCTCGAGTTCGGCCAGCGGGACGCGGTGGATCTCGATCGGCGCCGATTCCAGGGCGGCCGGGGCCTTCAGGCCGCTGCCGGTGAGGACCAGGACGGTCGCGCCGCGGCCCTCGTCGATCTTTCCGGCCGCGGCGAGCTTCCGGAGCGCGGCGAGCGTCGTCGCCGATTCCGGCTGGCAGAAGAGCCCCTCGGCCGCGGCCAGCTCCCGCTGGGCGGCGAGCATGTCCTCGTCGGACACGGCGACCAGGATCCCGTCCCGTTCCCGGATGGTCCGCAAGACCGCGTCTCCGGCCGGCGGGGTCGGGTTGGCGATGGCGTGGGCGATCGTCCGGGCTCCCTCCCAGCGCTCGTACGTCGGACGGCCGGCGTCGAAGGCCCGGACGAGGGGAGCGCAGCCCGCGGCCTGCACGCCGACGATCAGGGGATAAGCCGGGATGAGTCCCTCGCGCTCGAGCTCGGCGAAGCCGCGCATGAGGCCGAGGAGATGCCCGCCGGAGCTGAGCGGGACGACGACCGTGCCGGGCGCCCGGCGGCCGAGCTGGACGAAGATCTCGAAGGCGGTGACCTTGTAGCCCTCCATCCGGTAGGGGTCGATGGAGTTCATGAACGTGATGCCGAGCTTCCGGCCGATCCCGATGCTGGCCCGGAAGAGCGAGCCGTAGTCCCCTTCGACCGCGACGAGGCGGGGCCCGTATATGCCGGCGTTGCGGAGGCTCGTCGTCGACGTTCCTTCCTTGAGCAGGACGAACGTGGGCAGGCCGGCCCGGGCGCCGTAGGCGGCCGTCGAGGCGGCCATGTTGCCCGTGGAGACCGTCCCGATCCGGGGCCTTCCGAGGGCGACGGCTTTTTGGACGGCCACGGCGGTGCCCCTGTCCTTGAAGCTGCCCGTGGGGTTCTGGGCCTCGTTCTTGGCGTGGAGCGCGGCGAGGCCGAGCGAGGCCCCGATGCGTCCGAGACGGACGAGAGGCGTCAGCCCCTCGCCGAGGCCGAGTTCCCGGTCGACGGTCTCGAGTGGCAGGAAATCCGCGAACATCTCGATCGCGGACGGGCGGTCCTCGCGGATGACCTTGCCGCCCGGGCGGGACGAGGGTGCGACGAAGAGGGGTTGATCGCACGCGGGGCAGAAAGGGGAGTAGGGGTCGCGCGAAGCCAGCGGGCCGCAGGCCAGGCATTCGAAACGTTCCATCGTTCTCCTCCTCGGATCGGCGGGCCCGATTATAGACCGAAATCCCGGTCTTGCCTAGAAGCGTCGGGCCGAAGTAGAATCATCCGGTCATGGACGATCAAGGTTTCATGAGGCAGGCGTTGAAACAGGCGGCGAGGGCCGCGGCGGCGGGCGAGGTGCCCGTCGGCGCGGTGGTCGTCCGGGACGGTCGGGTCCTGGCCCGGGGCGCGAACAGGCCCGTGGCGTCCTCCGATCCCACGGCGCACGCCGAGATCGTCGCGCTCCGCCGGGCGGCCCGCGGGGCCGCGAACTACCGCCTGCCGGATTGCGACCTGTTCGTGACCGTCGAGCCCTGCGCCATGTGTCTCGGCGCCGTCGTCCAGGCCCGGATACGCCGCCTCGTGTTCGGGGCCGCCGATCCCAAGGCCGGTGCGGTGTCCTCGACGATGGCGTTCCCGTTCGCGCGGCTCAACCACCGTCCCGAGGTCGTCGGCGGCGTGCTCGCCGACGAGTCGGCGGCGCTTCTCCGCGAATTCTTCCGGGCCCGTAGAAAGTCGCCGGGTTTTCGGCTATAATCGGGTTCGTTTTCGCGTTCTCAAATTGCGGAGAGGTGGCCGAGTGGTTGAAGGCGACGGTCTCGAAAACCGTTATCCTGAGCGATTGGGATCGCGGGTTCGAATCCCGCCCTCTCCGCCAACGATGTCCCGTCCATGAAAAAGGTCCCCCTCGTCGTCACCGGGTTCGGCCATGTCGGCCGGGCCTTCGTCTCGCTCCTGCGGGAGAAATCCGACGACCTCGGGAAACGGTACGGACTGAGCCTCGAGATCCACGGCGTCGCCCGGGCGGAGGGCTGCTTCTTCAACGGAGAGGCCCTCGACGCCCGTCACCTCTCGCGCGGCGGCGAACCCTGGACCGCGGGCAATCCGGCCTGGCGCGAAGGTCTGCGGGCGACGGACGTCATCGAGAGGATCGGCCGGGGAGGGTGTCTCGTCGAGTGCACCATCTCCAATCTGGAGACGGGGGAGCCCGGCCTGGCCTACATCTCGGCCGCCCTGCTCGGCGGCCGGCACGCGGTCGTCGCGAGCAAGGGCGCCCTGGTCGTGGGTCTGCCCGAGCTGCGGAAGCTCGCCGCGGAGAACGGGGCGTGCCTCAGATTCAGCGGGGCCACCGCGGCCGCCCTGCCGACCGTCGACGTCGGCCTGTTCTCGCTGGCGGGCGCCCGCATCTCGGGCATCCAGGGCATCCTCAACGGGACGTCGAACTATATCCTGACCCGCATGGGCGAGGGCCTGGCCTACGGCGAGGCGCTCCGGGTGGCCCAGGACCAGGGCATCGCCGAGCCCGACCCGAGCCACGATGTCGGCGGCTGGGACACGGCCTGCAAGATCCTCCTGATCACCAATGCCTGCCTCGGGAGCGCCTATGTCCTGAAGGACGTCCAGGTCGCGGGGCATCGCCGATCTCGACGTCGATTTCGTCCGCCAGGCCCGGCGCGAAGGCCGGTCGGTCAAGCTGCTGGCCACCGCGGCCCCGGGCCGGAGCGGCGAGCGCTGGAGCCTCGACGTCCGGCCCTCGCTCGTCGACGCCTCCCACCCGCTCGTCGCTGTCAACGGCACCGAGAAAGGCATCAGCTTCCTCACCGATTCCATGGGCACCGTCACGGTGACCGGCGGCCGCTCCAATCCCCGCGGCGCCGCCGCCGCCCTCCTGAAAGACATCATCAACATCTACAGGCCTCCGGCCTGATCGCGTTGACCGGGAGGCGCTTTTCTGGTAAGGTTGGCCTGTCTGGAACCGTTTCATCGCCGGAAATTCGGGTACGGAGAGGTGTCCGAGCGGTTTAAGGAGCACGCTTGGAAAGCGTGTGTGCGCCGTAAGGTGTACCGCGGGTTCGAATCCCGCCCTCTCCGCCAATCATAAGCTCGCCAAAAGGAGTCACGACATGGACAGCCAAGAACTCATCCGCATCGAAGACCTCTACGGGGCCCACAACTACCATCCCCTCGACGTCGTCATCAACAAGGCCCAGGGCATCTGGATGTACGATGTCGAAGGGCACAAGTACCTGGACTGCCTGAGCGCCTATTCGGCCGTCAACCAGGGCCATCGCCACCCCCGGATCGTCAAGGCCCTCGTCTCCCAGGCCAAGACCCTGACGCTGACCTCCCGGGCCTTCCGCAACGACCAGTGGCCGATGCTGGCGAGAGAGATCTGCGAGCTCTCGGGCTATTCCATGGTCCTGCCCATGAATTCCGGCGCCGAAGCCGTCGAGACGGCCGTCAAGACCGCCCGCAAGTGGGGCTACCAGAAGAAGGGCATCCCCCAGGACCGGGCCGAGATCATCGTCTGCGCGAACAACTTCCACGGCCGGACGGTCACCGTCATCAGCTTCTCGACCGAAGAACACTACCGCCAGGATTTCGGCCCCTTCACGCCGGGCTTCACGGTCATCCCGTTCGGGGACGCCGAGGCCCTGGAGAAGGCCATCACGCCGAACACGGCGGCCTTCCTGGTCGAGCCCATCCAGGCCGAGGCCGGGATCCTCATCCCGCCCGACGGCTTCCTCAAGAGAGCGGCCGAGATCTGCCGGAAGAACAACGTCCTCTTCATCGCCGACGAGATCCAGACCGGCCTCGGACGGACGGGCAAGCTCTTCGCCTGCGAATACGAGGGCGTCCGGCCCGACATGATCATCGTCGGCAAGTCGCTCGGCGGCGGCTGCTACGCCGTATCCGCCGTCCTGGCCGACAAGGAGATCCTCGGCGTCTTCAAGCCCGGCGAACACGGATCGACCTTCGGGGGCAATCCGCTGGGCTGTGCCGTGGCCCGCGAAAGCCTCAGGGTCATCGCCGAGGAAAAGCTCGTCGAGAACGCCGCCGAGCGCGGCCGGTCCTTCATGGAAAAGCTGCGCAAGGTCCGCAGCCGGCACATCAAGGAGAGTCCGCGGCCGGGGCCTGCTCATCGGCATCGAGCTCCATCCCGCGGCCGGCGGGGCGCGCCGTTTCTGCGAGGAGCTGATGAAGGAAGGCCTGCTCTGCAAGGAAACCCACGACAACGTCCTCCGTCTGGCGCCGCCCCTGACCATCAGGGAGAAGGACCTCAACTGGGCCATCAAGCGCATCAAGACCGTCTTCAAGAGACTGGCCTGAGCCGGACAGTCCGAGACTGTCCGATTTTTGGGACAGGCCGACTTCCGGCGGCCCGGGTCCCCGGGGAAGGGGATTGGCACATCTCTTGCTTAGGTACGGTTTAGGAGGATGGAGATGAAAAAGACGCTCGGTTCCCTCGTCTTGATCGCATTCATCGGGCTTCTGGGCGCGGCCTGCGTCAGGTACGTCCCCTACGACGAATCCGGCGGCCGCTACCCCGACTATGACCGCACCGACAGGGATTACAGCGGCTATTACGACCGCTACGACGATCTCGACAGCTCGTATTTCTACAGCCAGCTCGATCCCTACGGCATGTGGGTCTCCTACCAGCCGTACGGCTACGTCTGGATCCCCGGCAACGTCGGCTACACGTGGCGTCCGTACACCCGGGGCCACTGGGTCTGGTCCGACTACGGCTGGACCTGGGTGTCGCTCGAGCGCTGGGGCTGGATCGCCTTCCACTACGGGCGCTGGGGCTGGGACAGGCGCCTGGGCTGGTTCTGGGTCCCCGACGTCGTCTGGGGCCCCGCCTGGGTGGCCTGGAGATGGGGTGACGCCCACATCGGCTGGGCCCCGCTTCCGCCGGGCCCGGGCTTCGAGCACGGCCGGGGGTTCGGCAACCACCGCTGGGACATCCCCGAGCGGCACTGGAACTTCGTCAACGGCCGGTACTTCATGGACCGGAGCCTGGATCTCCGGGTCCTTCCGATCGAGCGCAATCGGACGATCGTCAACATGACCGACCTCCGGATCAACATCGAATCGCGCGACCGGCGCGTCGTCAACGACGGCGTCGACATCGACACCGTCCGCCGGATGACGCTCCGGGAGGTCGACCGGTACACCCTGCGGGACCCGAAGAGGCCCGGCGAAGAGCGTGAGGAGGGCCGCGAGATCGTCCTGTCACGGCCCGATTTCAAGAGGAACGAGACGGCCAGGCCCCGGGAGGTCCTCGATCCGGACAAGGCCGAGCGCCGGCTCGAGAGCGAACAGACCGGCCGGGTCTACCGCCGCGACGACCGCAACGAAGAGGACGTCGCGCGCGAGGACCACGATCAGGAGCGCTGGCTGATGCGGGACAGCCAGGAAACGGAGCTCAAAGAGGTCCGGCGCAAAGCCGAGGACGAAAAGGCGAAGGTCCAGAATCCCGTCGAAAAGAAGAAGGTCGACGAGCAGGCCTGCGACCCGGGTCGGCGAGCTGAAGAGGAAGCACGACCAGGAAAAGGCCGATCTCGAGAAGCGGCAGAAGGAAGAGCAGGAAAAGGCCAAGAAAGTGCCCGTCCGGAAGAAGGTCGACAAGAACTAGGCCGGCCGCCGCGCCCGGACGGTCGCGGCCAGCGCAGTGAGCAGAACGATCGCCCCTCCCGAGACCGTTCTCAGGGAGGGGCTTTCCTTGAGGAAGACCAGCGCGAGCAGGATGCCGTAGACGGGCTCGAGCGTGCTCAGCACGCTGGCCGTCCGGGCGCCGGCCCGCTTCATCCCCTCGATGAACAGGGTGTGGGCGAGCGCCGTGCAGAAGATCCCCAGAACGGCGATGAGGGCCCAATCCCTCCCGGAGAGGGGGAGTCCGCCGCGGAGGACCGCCGGCAGGAGCACGAGGCCGGCGAAGAGGTCCTGGTAGAAGGCCACCTTCAGGCTCGGGTGCCGGCCCGCCAGGTCACGGTCGAGCACGCTGAGGAGGGCGAACGTCAGGCCGGCCCCGAGTCCCCAGAGGACGCCCCGGACGACGGAATCGGTCAGGTCGAAGCCCGGCACGATCAGGCCGATGCCGAGGACGCAGAAGAACGCGTAGCCCAGGCTGGCCGGGTCCCAGCGCTCCCGCATCAGGAGCGGCTCCAGGAAAGCCGTGAACACGGGGAAGCTCGAGTAGGCCAGGAGCCCCACGGCGACCGAGGAGACCTGGACGGACTTGAAGAACATCGTCCAGTGGGCCGCCAGGATGAAGCCGCAGGCCAGGAACAGGACGAGGTCCCGGCCCGGCCCGATCCGGAACGTCCGGCGGCCCGCCGCCATGACCGCGGCCAGGGTCAGGCCGGCGAAGACGACCCGCCCGAAGACGATCAGGACGGGAGCGAGGTCGAGCCATTTTCCGAACAGCCCGGGGAAGCCGAAGAGGAAGACCGCCAGGTGGATCCGGGCCAGAGCTGCGGTTGCGTGCGAGCACGGCCGCATTATATTCCTTTTCCTTGATATTTGGCCGGATTGTGTTAAGATAATCTTTACTTTTTAGGGGAAACCGCGGTTTTCCCCGCGTCAACGGACGGCCGAAACCCAAATGTCCTACGAGATATTCGCCCGGAAATACCGGCCTTGGAAGTTCGACGAGGTCGTCGGGCAGCTGTCCGTCGTCCGGACCATCCAGAACGCCATCGCTTCGAACCGCATCGCCCAGGCCTACCTCTTCTCGGGGGTGCGGGGCACGGGCAAGACCACGGTGGCCCGCATCCTGGCCAAGGCCCTGAACTGCGCCACCGGTCCCACGGCCAATCCCTGCGTCGACATGGAACACGCCTGCCCGTACTGCAAATCCATCCATGAGGGCAGCGCCATCGACGTCCTCGAGATCGACGGCGCCTCCAACCGCCAGGTGGACGACGTGGATTCCATCCGCGAGATGGTCAAGTACAAGCCCGTCTACACGCGGACCAAGATCCTGATCATCGACGAAGTCCACATGCTCACGACGCACGCCTTCAACGCCCTGCTCAAGACCCTCGAGGAACCGCCGCCGAACACGGTCTTCATCTTCGCCACCACGGAGTTCAACAAGGTCCCGGCCACCATCGTCTCCCGCTGCCAGCACTTCGAGTTCCGCAAGATCTCCCACAAGGACATCATCAACCACCTCATGGAGATCACGAAGAAGGAGGGGATCACCATCACCCCGTCCGGGCTGGCGATGATCGCCGAGGCCGCCGACGGCAGCATGAGGGACGCCCAGAGCCTCCTCGACCAGGCCGTGGCCTTCAGCGGCGAGAACGTCGGCGACGAGGACCTCAAGACGATCCTCGGGACGATCGGCACGGACGTGCTCTTCCGGTTCTCCGGCGCCGTTCTCGACGAGAAGACCGGGGGACATCTTCGCCCTGGTCGAAAGCGTCGTCGCCTCGGGTTACGATCTTCGCTTCGTCTTCGGCAAGCTCATCGAGCACTTCCGGGCCCTTCTCCTCGTCCGGACGGTCGAGAAACCCGGCGATCTCCTGCCCCTGAGCCCCGAAGGCCTCCGGGCGCTCCAGGACGAAGCGGCCAAGGCCTCGCCGGAAGACCTTCTTCGCTACCTGCTCGCCCTCCAGCAGGCCGAGTCCGGGCTGAAGTACTCGGCCATGCCGCGGATCTACTGTCGAGGCGTTCCTCGTCAAGCTCTGCCATTTCCGGAAGATCGTCCCCATCCGGGAGCTCATCCGGGAGGTGGAAGCGTTCCGGCAGGACGGCCCGGCCCCGCGGCCCCCGTGCCAGGCCGGCCGGTCCTCCTTCCGCGGCCGGCCATCCGGCCGGGGGTTCCGCCAAACCCGGTCCCTCCGGCGCCGTGTCCCGCCCGGATCCTCCGGTCCCGGCGGGTCCGGCCGCCCGGCGCCGGCCGCCGCCGCCCAAGCCGGCCGCGCCGGCTCAGAAGGACGTCTTCGTCCGCGTTCTCGAGCGGCTGGCCGTGGACAGGGCGCCTCTGGCGGCGCTTCTCGGCCAGTACTCCTCCGTCCTGGTGAAGGACAACGTGCTCGAGGTCCTGTTCGGGAGCGGCCGGGGCTTCTTCGTCACCAGCATCCAGGACAAGGACCTCCGCGCCGTCGAGCGGGCGGCCTCCGAGGTCCTCGGCCGCGAGACCAAGGTCCGCTTCGCCGAAGAGGGCGAGGCGGCCGGGGGCCCCATCCGGCCGGGCCGGGAGCTCGAGTCGGCCATGAAGGACCCGGCCGTGAAGTTCTTCATGGACAAGTTCAAGGCCCAGGTCCTGTCCGCCGATCCCATCCAGTCCTCTCGCGACGCCGGCCCCAAGGGGCGCGGCCCCACGGAGAACGGAACATGAAGAACGTCATGGACATTCCAGAAGATGATGAAGGCGGCCAAGGAGATGCAGGACCGCCTCCAGCAGGAGCTGGCGGCCCTGCGCGTCGAGGGCTCGAGCGGCGGGGGCATGGTCGGGGTCGTCCTCGACGGCCACAAGGCCCTCCAGTCCATCCGCATCGACCCGGAAGTCGTCGACAAGGACGAGGTGGAGATGCTCCAGGACCTCGTCGTCGCCGCCTTCAACGACGCCGCGGCCAAGGTCGACGAATCCCTGGCCCAGAAGCTCGGCGCCCTCGGCGGCGGCCTGAAGATCCCGGGACTCGGCTGATGTTCGAATACGCCCAGCCCCTCCACGACCTCATCGAGGAGCTGCGTCACATCCCCGGCATCGGGGCCAAGACGGCCCAGCGCATCGCCTTCCACTTCCTCGGCCTGCCGACCGAGGACGCCGACCGGCTGGCCGAGGCCATCCGGGAGGCCAAGCGGAAGATCTTCTATTGCTCGCGCTGCAACAACATCACCCACGTCGACCCCTGCCTCATCTGCGCGGACGAGCACCGGTCGGACGAGTCCCTGTGCATCGTCGAGGAGCCGTTCAACATCTCCTCGATCGAGAGGACGGGGGCCTACAACGGCCGCTACCACGTCCTGCTCGGCGCCCTGTCGCCGCTCAAGGGCCGCGGCCCCGACGAGCTCCGGCTGGGCAAGCTGACCAAGCGGATCGGGGAGGGCGCGTTCAAGGAGATCATCATCGCCACGAACCCGACGGTGGAAGGCGAGGCCACGGCCCTCTACCTCCTGCGCGTCCTCAAGGACTACGGCATCCGCATCACCCGGCTGGCCATGGGCCTGCCGGTCGGCTCCGATCTCGATTTCGCCGACCAGGTGACCATCAAGAAGGCCCTGGAGGGCCGGACGGAGCTCAAGGAGTAGCACGACACGTCGCAAGCGACGTTCGACTCATACGGCAAGGAGTTGTCCATCATGAAGAAGAACATGCAGACGATCGACGGGAACACGGCGGCGACCCACGTCTCCTACGCGTATTCCGAGGTGGCGGCCATCTATCCGATCACGCCCTCGTCGACGATGGGCGAGCTGGCCGACGAGTGGTCGGCCCACGACAAGAAGAACATCTTCGGGCAGAAGGTGGACGTCGTCGAGATGCAGTCCGAAGGCGGCGCCTCCGGCGCGGTCCACGGCTCCCTCTCGGCGGGCGCCCTGACGACGACCTTCACGGCCTCCCAGGGCCTGATGCTCATGCTGCCCAACATGCACAAGATCGCCGGCGAGATGCTGCCGACCGTCTTCCTGGTGTCGGCCCGCTCCCTGGCCTGCCAGGCCCTGTCCATCTTCGGCGACCACAGCGACGTCATGGCGGCCCGCAACACCGGCTTCGCCCTGACCTGCGCCGGCTCGGTCCAGGAAGCCCAGGACCTGGCCATCGTCGCCCACCTGGCCACCCTGCGGACCAAGATCCCGTTCCTGCATTTCTTCGACGGCTTCCGGACCTCCAACGTCGTCGAGAAGGTCGACGTCGTCTCCTACGAGACCCTGGCCGAGCTCTTCGAGCCCCAGTACCTCGAGGACTTCCGCCGTCGCTCCCTCAATCCCGAGCGCCCCATGCAGAAGGTCGGCCAGCAGAACCCCGACGTCTACTTCCAGGGCCGCGAGACCGTCAACAAGTACTACGACGAGTGCCCCGGCCTCGTCCAGCACTACATGGACAAGGTCGCCCGGGCCATCGGCCGGCAGTACCACCTCTTCGACTACTTCGGCGACCCGAACGCCGAGAAGGTCATCGTCATGATGGGCTCGGGCGCGGAGACGGCCGAGGAGACCATCAACTTCCTGAACGCCCGCGGCGCCAAGCTCGGCCTGATCAAGGTCCGCCTCTACCGGCCCTTCGACGCCGCCGCCCTGGCCGCGGCCCTGCCGGCCTCGGCCCGCAAGGTCGCCGTGCTCGACCGGACCAAGGAACCCGGCTCGATCGGCGAGCCGCTCTACCTCGACGTCGCCGTCGCCCTGGCCGGCCGCCCGGTCAAGGTCATCGGCGGCCGCTACGGGCTGTCCTCCAAGGAATTCACCCCGAACATGGTCCAGGCCGTCTACGACCACCTCGACGGCGCCGCCACGCACGGCTTCACGGTGGGCATCGTCGACGACGTCACGCACTTGTCGCTGCCCGTCGGCCCCGTCCTCGACACCGAGCTCCCCGGGACCGTCCGCTGCAAGTTCTTCGGCTACGGCTCCGACGGCACCGTCGGCGCCAACAAGAACTCGATCAAGATCATCGCCGACCACACCGACATGTACGGCCAGGGCTACTTCCAGTACGATTCCAAGAAGTCGGGCGGCATCACCATCTCCCACCTCCGCTTCGGCAAGAGCCCGATCCAGTCCCAGTACTTCCTCAACACGGTCGATTTCGTCGCCCTGCACAAGCCGTCCTACATCGGCCGCCTGGACATCCTCGAGGGCATCCGCGAGGGCGGGACCTTCCTCATCAACTGCGAATGGAAGGCCGCCGACGTCTTCGAGCACCTGACCGAGGACATGCAGCGGACGATCATCGACAGGAAGATCAAGGTCTACACCATCGACGCCCTGAAGATGGCCGGCGAGCTGGGCCTGGGCCTGCGCATCAATTCGATCATGCAGGCCTGCTTCTTCAAGCTCTCGGGCGTCCTGCCCGAGGCGGAGGCCATCGCCCTCATGAAGAAGGCGGTCGAGAAGACCTACGGCCGCAAGGGGAAGGACGTGGTCCAGATGAACTGGGACGCCATCGACCGGGCCGCGTCGGGCCTGGAGGCCGTGCCCGTTCCGGCCCGGATCACGAAGTCGGCCCCGGTCACCAAGATCGTCCCGGACGACGCCAGCGCCTACGCCAAGGACGTCATCGATCCGGTCACCCGGTTCAAGGGCGACCTCCTGCCCGTCTCCAAGATGCCCCTCGACGGGGCCACCCCGACGGCCACGGCCCGGCTCGAAAAGCGCGGCATCGCCGTCGAGTGCCCGAAGTGGATCCCCGAGAACTGCATCCAGTGCAACCAGTGCAACTTCGTCTGCCCCCACGCCACGATCCGGGCCAAGCAGATCGCCCCGGCGGACCTGGCCGGCGCCCCCGAGGGGTTCACGACCATCAAGTCCAACACCAAGAACGAGCGCGGCCTGCTCTACCGCGAGCAGTGCTACATCGAGGACTGCGTCGGCTGCGGCTCCTGCGCCCAGGTCTGCCCGGCCAAGAACAAGGCCCTGGTCATGACCCCCATCGCGGAGCTCCGCGCGGCCGGCGAGGCCCAAAAGGCCGAGTTCTTCGACAAGCTCCCCGACAACGTCCTCGACGGCATCAAGCCGGACACGCTCAAGGGCAGCCAGTTCCTGCGGCCGCTCTTCGAGTTCAGCGGCGCCTGCGCCGGCTGCGGCGAGACGCCCTACGTCAAGCTGGCCACCCAGCTCTACGGCGACCGGATGATCATCGCCAACGCGACGGGCTGCTCCTCGATCTACGGCGGCACGTTCCCGACCTGCCCCTACTGCGTCACGACGGAAGGGAAGGGGCCGGCCTGGGGCAACTCGCTCTTCGAGGACAACGCCGAGTACGGCTTCGGCATGCGCCTGGCCGTCGACGCCAACCGGCGCCTCCTGGCCGCTTCGATCGACGCCGCCCAGGCGGCCGGCACCACCCCGGCCCTCGCCGACGCCCTGGCCAAGATGAAGGCGGCCTGGGCGACGGTCGGCGACGAGGCCAAGGCCGCGGCCAAGGCCGTCCGGGCCGCCCTGCCGGAAGCGCTCAAGTCCGCCAACGGCTCCAAGCCCTACCTGGCCAAGATCGCCGAGCTCCAGGACTTCCTCGTCGAAAAGAGCGTCTGGTGCATCGGCGGCGACGGCTGGGCCTACGACATCGGCTACGGCGGCCTCGACCACGTCCTGGCCATGAGCCGCAACGTCAACGTCCTCGTCCTCGACACCGAGGTCTACTCCAACACGGGCGGCCAGGCGTCCAAGTCGACCCCGACCGGCTCGGTGGCCAAGTTCGCCGCCTCGGGCAAGAAGACCTCCAAGAAGGACCTCGGCCGGATGGCCATGACCTACGGCTACGTCTACGTCGCCGCGGTGGCCATGGGGGCCAACATGAACCAGTGCCTCAAGGCCTTCCTCGAGGCCGAGGCCTATCCCGGGCCCTCGCTCATCATCGCCTACTCGCCCTGCATCAACCACGGCATCGACATGAGCAAGTCGCAGGCGGAACAGAAGCTGGCCGTGGACACCGGCTACTGGATCCTCTACCGCTACAATCCGCTGCTCGCCGGAGAGGGCAAGAACCCGTTCCAGCTCGATTCGAAGGAGCCCAAGCTCGAGTACGAGGCCTTCCTCAAGAACGAAGTCCGCTACAAGACGCTCGTCCAGCAGTATCCCGAGATCGCCAAGGAGCTGTTCGCCCGGGCCGCGGAGGAATCGAAGAAGCGCTTCGCGTACTACAAGAGGATGGCCGAATAGGCCTGAAAGGGGTATCGCCATGAACAGACGCGTACGAACGTCCGTCGCGGTCCTGTCGGTCGCGGCGATGATGACCCTGGCCTCCTGCGCCGCGCTGACCGACATGGCCTCGGTCATCGCCAGCCTGAAGCAGCTCCAGTTCAAGCTCAGCGGCGTCCGGGACTTCAAGCTCCTGGGCGTCGACATCGGCGGCAAGGCCGCACTCGAGCGATTTCACCGCCATGGACGCCTTCAAGGCCGTGCAGGCCTACCAGTCGAAAAAGCTCCCGGTCGAGTTCGTCCTGGACGTCCTGGCCGTCAATCCCAACGACGGGACGGGCGGGTCGCGCCGGTCGACGAGCACCCTGACCGGCCTCGAGTGCCGCCTCCTCATCGACGGCAAGCCGACGGTCACCGGCAACATCGACGAGCCGTTCGAGATCCCGGGCACGGGGCAGGAGTCGGTCGTCCCCATGCGGCTGTCCATGGACCTGCTCGAATTCTTCGGGGACCGGCGCTACGACGACCTGATGGCGCTGGCCCTGTCCCTCGGCGGCAGGAACCGTTCGGCGACGAAGATCGCGCTCGACGCGCAGCCGACGGTCTCGACCCCCTTCGGTCCGATCACCTATCCGAACCGGATCACGATCGTCAGCACCGAGTTCCGCTGAGTTAGAAGATCCGGTACCGGCCCTCGGTCATGAGGACCTCGTCCGGGGCATCCCGGTAACGGAGGACGACCGAATAGACGGAGATCCGCGGCTGTGTGGCGGGGATGTAGATCCGGTCGAGGTGAATGACCGCTTCGGGCCGCGAGAAGGCGGCCGGCCCGACCTGCCCGCCGAAATGATCGCTCCGCCCGAAGGCGACGTGCAGGCCCAGCTTCTCGTCGAGCAGGATCTCGCCGACGGGGCCGATCCCGAAATCCCCGAGCACTCCGAAGCCGAGCTCGGCCATGTTCCCGTAGGCGGGCTCGAGGCGCAGACGTTCCGCTTCGTCCTTCCAGGCCGGACCCAGCGTCGCCGCCGGACGGACCGCCAGGGCCTTGTTGGCCTCGACGGCGAAGACGAGCACCTCCCCTGAGATCTCGACGGGCAGCTCGCCCCGGGTGCGGCTGGCCGCATCGCATTCGCCCTCATAAGGCACGATGTAGGCCTCTCCGCTCGGCAGGTTCCCGGCCGTTCCCTTCTTGGGGAATCGGCCGCTGCTCTCGTGGGCCGTCCGGTGGCGGAGGTCGAAGACCATCCGGTGAGGCTCGAGGCCGTCCTTGATGAACTCGATCTCGGCCTCCTCCGCCCGGTCGAGTCTCTCCTTGATCAGAGACACCCGGCGTCCGACCTCCCCGTAATCCACGCGCAGGGCCGGGATCATCTTCTCGGAGAATCCGGGCATGGTGGCGGCCCGAAAGCCGTGTCGCGCGGCCGCGTTCTTGAGCGGGGCCGTCGTCGAATATTCGGTGGGAGCGAGGAATAGAGCGACTTCCCGAAAGACCGTCTCGAACGTCGTCCGGACGCCGGCCCCGGCGAGTCCCGCGGCGTCCGGCGGCAGGCGGCCTCCGATCTCGAACGCTTCGGCCGGCAGGTCGGCGTTGTTCGAGCCGACGTCGGGGTAGGCGATGAGGCGGACCGTGTCGAGGGGCACGGACGCGGCGCCGCCGCGGAGAAGGGCGAACCACTCCTCGGCCATGGCCCGCCGGGCCCGCCAATCGGGATTGTCTCGCCGAGGGATCGCGCGGCACGTCGACGAGGATCCCCAGGGTGCGGTCCCCGGGGTGGCCGGGGAAGACCGAGCGGACGAGGTCGACGAGGTCCTTCTGGCTCAATTCGGGCATGGGACTCTCCTTTATCGGATCCGGCCCTCATCCGGTCCGACGGTGATGCCGACGGCCCGCTCCGGGGACAGGACGGTTCGAAGGTAGGCGTTGAGATCGTCGAGGCCGACCGCGTCGAGCTCGGCGAAGAGACGCGGGAGGTGATCGAAGCCGAGGCCGAGGATCTCGAAGCCCGAGAGCAGCCGCGCCCGGCCGGATTTCATCTCGACCGAACGGAGGAGGCCGGCTTTGGCCATGGTCTTGGTGGCCTCGAGCTCGTCGGCGGCGATGCCGCCGGCCCGCAGCCCTTCGATCTCCCGGTCGAGCGCTTCCGAGGCCCGGATCGATTTGGCGTTCTCGGTCTCGAGGAAGACCTCGAGGATCCCGGCGCCCCTGGTCCAGGTCAGGTTCGCGCCGACGTTGTAGGCCAGGCGCTCGTCGGCCCGGAGGCGCCACAGGCGGGAACCGGGGCCCCGGCCGATCAGGACTTCGGTGAGAACGCCCTTGGCGTAGGCACCCGGTTCCGGGGCGGGCAGGGCATAGGCCCGCCCGACGAAGGTCTGCTTCGTGTCCCGGCTCAGGCGGATCGCCTTTTCGGCCGGGAGCGCCGCCGGCACCGCGATGGGGGAGGAAGCGGCGGGACCGCCTTCCGGGAGCGCGGAGAAGTACTTTTCGAGCAGGCCCCGGACCGGCGCCGCTTCGAGGTCCGATACGACGGTGAAGAAGACGGAAGCCCCCGTGAAACGGTTCTTGTAGAATTCCAGGACTTCCCTGCGGCCGATGGCCTTGAGGCTCGCCTCCGTGCCGTACAGGGCCGATCCATAGCCGTCCCCGGAGAACAGGACGGGACAGGACGGCATTGTGGGCCGCCGTGCCGGCATCGTCCTCTTCGGCGCGGCCGTAGAGCCTCATGAGCTCCTTGGCCCGGCCGACGCGGAGTCCCGAGATGAGCGGATCCTGGACGATCTTCCCGGCCACGCGCAGGGCCTCCTCGAGATTCTCCGACAGGCACTCGATGAGGATGACGGAGTGATCCTCCAGGCAGACGAAGCTCATCCGCGTCGCCTGGGCCATGAGGTCCCGGACCTTCCCCTCGTCGGGGATCTCGAGGGCCAGGCGCGTCGTCATGGCCGCCAGGCCGTCGAGACCGCGGGGGACCGCGGACTTGCCGCCCGGGACGACGAGCCCGACGACGGTCATCGGGAGAGGCCCCGTCCCTGTGGAAGATGCACGGGATGCCCGACTTCAGGACCGTCTTTTCGGGCCCGTCCGCCCCCGCGAGCGGGACCGCCCCGCCCTGACGCCCGGCCGCGGCCGGCAGAAGAAGAAGGCACAGAACGAGCGCGCTTCTCCGGACGCACGACGCCGCTCCGGCCGCTCATTTCTTGCGCGCTTTCAGGGGGACGACGGAAACGCCGGCGTATTCCGTTCGGCCGAGGTACTTCGACGCCGTTCTCCGGAGATCGCCCGAATCGACGCGGCCGATCTCGTCGAGGTACCGCCCGGGCTTTTCACGGGTGTTGAGCAGCATGTGGCGGACGATCGATCCGGCCAGCTGCAGGCCCGATTCCTCGGCCTGGCCGGAGGCGAAGCGGATCTGGTTCTTGGCGCTCTCGAGGAAATCGAAGGCGGCCATCTCCGCTTCGGGGGAGATGAAGTCCTTCTTGGAATAGGATTCGGCGTGGGCGCGCCTGAGGAAGGCGACCGCGGCCCGCTCCACGGCCGGAAGGTCCGACGGGTCGGCCTTGATGGAGACGACGGCGGCCCCCCCGGACTTGAACGCCAGGTAGGCCATGGACACCCTCTGGACCGTGTCGCGCTCGCTCTGGAGACGGGCGGACAGGAGCGGATTGACCCCGCGTCCGAGGGCCTCCACCAGGACGCTCATGGCGTAGCGGTCGGCGTGGTTGTAATCCGGTGCGGGGAAGGCGAGATAGACGTAACCGTCCCGGACGTCGCGCTCGAAACGCAGGACCGAGCCCTTCTTCAACGGCGCCGCCATGGGGACGGGCTCCGCGGCGAAACCCGTCCGGGGCAGCGAGCCGAAGACCTCCCGGACGAGCTTCTCCATGTCGGCCGTGACGAAATCCCCGACGACGGCCATCGCACCGTTCTCGGCCGTGACGAATTTCCCGTAGAATCCGAGCAGCCCGTCGACGGTGGCCGCGGCGATGACCTCGCGCCGCCCGTAGACGGACCGGCCGTACGGGTGGCCGGCGAAGAGCTCCTGGAGGACCAGGCCGGCCGCGCTCCGGTCCGGATCGTCCTCCATCTGGCTGAATTCCTCCAGGACGACCTCTTTCTCCGCTTCGAGCTCGGCCGGGGAGAGATCGAGCCCGAAGAGGATGTCCCTCTGGTTCTTCAGGGCGAAGGCGGCGTGCTCGGAGGGCAGCGAGATCTCGAACACGGACAGGTCCTGGCCGGTCGACGCGTTGAAGTAGGCCCCGTGACGCCGGATGTCGGCTCCGACGCGGGCCCCCGACCGCTCCGCGTGCCCCGGAAGAGGATGCAGTGTTCGAGCAGATGGACGAAACCCGACGTGGCGTCGGTCTCGTTCTTGGAGCCCAGGTCGAAGCCGGTGACGACGTGCAGGAGCGGGCAGGTCGCGCTTCTCGTAGAGGAAGACGCGGAGGCCGTTGTCGAGGACGAAGTACCGGCCGGGATCGGAGGCGGCGGGCCGGAGGGGCAGGGCCAGAAGCACGAGCAGGGCCGCGGACACCTTGACCGATCTCACAGCAACTCCCAGTCCAGTCTAGCACATCGCGTGGCGGGTGTGCTAGAATCGCCCCGAGAGGACCCGATCACCATGAAACCCGAGAGGAAGGCCAGGATCCTGGTCATCGACGACGAGGAGGGGATCCGCAAGTCGCTGAAGATGATCCTCGAGTACGAGGGCTACGAGTTCTTCGAGGCGGGGACGGGCGAGGACGGCCTGGAGATGCTGCGGGAGACGGTCGGGATCGATCTCGTCCTGCTCGACATCAAGATGCCCGGCCGGAGCGGTCTCGAGGTCCTGGCCGAGCTCCGCGAGCGGCCGTTCGTCCCCGAGGTCATCATGATCTCGGGCCAGGGCACCATCCAGGCGGCGGTCGAGGCGACCAAGCTGGGGGCCTTCGACTTCCTGGAGAAGCCCCTCCACCGGGAGCGGGTCCTGATCAGCATCCGCAACGCCCTCAAGCAGACGAGCCTCAGCCGGGAATGCCAGGACCTCAAGAAGAAGGCGGAGAAGCGCTACGAGATCGTCGGCAACCACCCCCTCGTCCAGAACCTCTGGAAGGAGATCCTCAAGATCGCCCCGACCAACGCGACGGTGCTCGTCCACGGCGAGAGCGGCACGGGCAAGGAGCTCATCGCCCGCTCCGTCCACGCCCACAGCCTGAGGGCGCGCGAGACCTTCGTCCAGGTCAACTGCGCGGCCATCCCCGAGGAGCTCATCGAGTCGGAGCTGTTCGGCCACGAGAAGGGCTCCTTCACGGGGGCGACGGAGAAGAAGACGGGCAAGTTCGAGCAGGCCGACGGCGGCACCATCTTCCTCGACGAGATCGGCGACATGAGCCTGCGGACGCAGTCCAAGGTCCTCCGCGTCCTCGAAGAGGGCGAAGTCCAGAAGGTCGGTTCGAGCAAGATCGCCAAGGTCGACGTCCGCGTCATCGCCGCCACGAACAAGGACCTCCGCAAGGAGATCCAGGAGGGGCGTTTCCGGGAGGACCTCTACTTCCGTCTCAACGTCCTGCCCCTCTATTCGCCGGCCCTGCGGGAAAGGGCCGAGGACATCCCGGTCCTCATCGACTACTTCTCGCGGACCTTCGCCGAGGAGAACAATTTCAAGCCCCGGAAGTTCTCCGCGGACGCCCTCGCGGCCATGTCCCGCTACGCCTGGAAGGGCAACGTCCGCGAGCTCAAGAACGTCGTCGAACGGCTGCTGATCATGACCGACCGCGAAACGATCGAGGTCAAGGACCTGCCGGACGCCCTGCGGGAGAAGGCGGAGGTCGCCCTGCCCGAGGCGGGCGGGGTCAAGACGCTGCGCGAGTTCCGCGACCTGGCCGAGCGGGATTTCCTGCTGGCCAAGCTCGAGGCCAACGGCTGGAACATCTCCCAGACGGCCCGGGAGATCGACACGCCGCGATCGAACCTCTATAAAAAACTCGAGCAATACGGTATAAAGGTAACGGCCGGAGCGGGCGAGGCGGTCGCCTCTCCTTCCCGCGAGGGGGGAGAGGAGGAAAGTCCGGACTCCGAAGGGCACTCGTCCTGTCACGTTCGTTGACAAGCGAGCGGCTGACCCGGATCCCGTCTGAGACGGCCCGAACATTTTGCCTGTCGCGGTCATCGACAAGGAGATACCATGAATAAGATCGACCTCGCGACGCTGGCGGTCTGGGGCGGCGAGGAAGACTCCCTGGCCCAAGGCGCGACGCAGGTGCCCGTGGTTTACAGCGCGGCGTACGGCTATCCGGATGTGGACACCTGGTTGGACGTGGCGACCGGCCGCAAGCCCGGCCATATCTACAGTCGCAATACGAATCCCACGGTGCAGGTCTTCGAGGAGAAGGTGCGCCTCCTGGAAAACGCGGCGGCGGCGACGAGTTTCGCCACCGGCATGGCGGCGATCAGCAACACTCTTTTCACGCTGCTTTCGCCCGGCGACCGCGTCGTGTCGGTCAAGGACACGTACGGCGGCACGAACAAGATCTTCACGGAATTCCTGCCGCGCTTCAACATCCGGGTCGCGCTGTGCGACACGACCGATCACGCGCAGATCGAAGGGGCGATGGCCGAGGGCTGTCAGGTCGTCTACCTCGAATCGCCCACCAACCCGACGCTCAAAGTGATGGACATCGCGCGGCTGGCCGCGGCCGGCCACAGGGCGGGCGCGACCGTCGTGGCCGACAACACGTTCGCGACGCCCGTCAACCAGAATCCTCTCGCGCTCGGCGCGGATCTGGTGATCCACAGCGCGACGAAATTCCTCGGCGGCCACGCGGACGCGCTGGGCGGCGTCGTGTGCGGCTCGCGCCCGCTGGTGGAGCGGATCTACCACTACCGCGAGATCACGGGCGCGACACTCGACCCGATGGCGGCCTATCTGCTCATTCGCGGGCTCAAGACATTGCCCCTCCGCATCCTTCGGCAAAACGAGAGCGCGCTCAAGATCGCGCGCTGGCTCGGCGATCGGCCCCAGGTCGCGGCCGTGTTTTATCCGGGTCTGGAGTCGCACGCCAATCACGACATCGCCCGACGCCAGATGCGCGGGTATGGCGGCGTCTTGAGCTTCATGCTGCGCGGCGGCTTCGACGCCGTCAAAAGCGTCCTCCCGCGCCTGAAATTGGCGCGGCGGGCGGCGAACCTGGGCGCGGTCGAGACCATCGCCGGGCCGCCCGCCACGACCAGCCACGTCGAGTGCACGCCGGAAGAGCGCGCGGCGATGGGCATCCCGGAGGGGTTGATCCGCTACTCGGTCGGCATCGAAGACGCCGCGGACCTGATCGCAGACCTCGAGCAGGCCTTGCAGGCCGGCTGAGAGAAATTTGAAGTAACGGAAGGAGACATCGCATGAGACCCGCCACCCGCCCCGGCTTCGTTCTGCGCGCCTCCGCGCTCTTCGTCGTCCTCGCCCTGTTCGCGTCGCTGGCCCCGCGCCTCGCGGCCCAGGCCCAGGACCCGGCCGTCGTCAAGAAGCTCGGCAACTTCGACGCTTACATGGCCAAGGTCCTCAAAGATTGGAACGTCCCGGGCATCGGCGTCGGCATCGTCAAGGGCGACAAGCTCGTCTTCGCCAAGGGCTACGGCTTCCGCGACTTCGGCCAGAAGCTGCCCTACACTCCGGCGACCCTGCAGCAGATCGCCTCGAACACCAAGCTCTTCACGGCCGTCGCCGCGGGCCTGCTCGTCGAGGAGGGCAAGCTGACCTGGGACAAGCCGGTCCGCGAGTCCGTCCCGGCCATCAAGTTCTACAACCACGAGCTCGATAACACCGTCACCCTGCGCGACATGCTCTCGCATCGCACGGGCATCACCCGCCACGACACCATCTGGTACCAGTCCGACGACACCCGCAAGCAGCTCTTCGACAAGGTCAAGTACCTCGAGCCCCAGGAGCCCCTGCGCCAGACCTTCCTCTACAACAACCTGATGTACGCCGCGGTCGGCTACCTCATCGAGCTGCAGTCCGGCAAGGCCTGGGAGGAGTTCGTCCGCGAGCGGATCTTCAAGCCCCTGGAGATGACCTCGACGGTCTTTTCGATCGCCGACATGCTCAAGCAGGCCGAGCCCGGCGTGCCCTACACCGAGAAGCGCGACACCTTCGAGCTCTACAAGATCCCCTACTACGAGGACATCGGCGGCGTCGCCCCCTGCGGCGCCATCATCTCCAACATCGAGGACATGTCCCATTGGCTGGTCGCCCTGATGAACGACGGGATCTACAACGGGAAGCAGGTCCTGCCCCCGGCCGTGCTCAAGGCCACGCTCGAACCGGCCATCGCCATCCCCAACACCGCGGCCGAGGCGCGCGGCTATTGGGAAGCGCTCAACGCCGCCTACGGCATGGGGCGCGAGACGGTCTCCTACCGGGGCCAGCTCCTGACCTTCCACGGCGGCGACCTGCCCGGTTTCCACTCGCAGGTCTCCTTCCTGCCCAAGGACAAGCTCGGCGTCCTCGTCTTCGTCATCGGCGACCACTGCGCCAGCCTCTACAACACGGTGAGCTACAACGTCTACGAGCGGCTCCTGGGGATGGACCAGACGCCCTGGAGCGAGCGCCTGCTCGACATCCGCCTCAAGGGCAAGAAGGCCGGCACCGAGGCCCGGGCCAAGGCCGGCGCGGACCGCGTCCCCGGCACCAAGCCGTCCCACGCCTTGGCCGACTTCGCCGGCGACTTCGAGCACCCGGCCTACGGCATCCTGAAGGTCGAGATGAAGGACGGCGGGCTGCACATGGACTTCCACAAGATCCGCCTGCCCCTGGCCCACTTCCACTACGACCGCTTCGAGACGCCCGACGACGAGACCTTCGGCCGGACGGCCATCAACTTCCAGACCAATCCCCAGGGAGACGTCGACAAGGCCGTCGTGTCGCTCGACGAGGCCGAGGTCGTCTTCACGCGCAAGGCGGCGACCCTCTCGCCCGACCTCCTGAAGCGGCTGGCCGGGACCTACGAGCTCCCGAACGGGATCAAGTTCCAGGTCGTCCTCAAGGAGAGCGGCGCTGCTCTTCCTGGCCGTCCCGGGACAGCTGGAACAGGAGCTCGTCCCTTATAAGGGCCTCCAGTTCAAGGTCAAGCTGTTCGCCGACCTCACCTTCGAGTTCCTCATGGAGGGCGAGACGGTCAAGGCGCTGCGGCAGCGGGACCCGGGCGGGGAATACGTCTTCCCGAGGAAGTGAGCGCCGGCGACGGCGGGCCGGAGGGTGAAGGAATTTCCTATCCTTTCCTTAACTCGAGCAATACTGTATAAAGGTAACGGCCGGAGCGGGCGAGACGGTCGCCTCTCCTTCCCGCGAGGGGGGAGAGGAGGAAAGTCCGGACTCCGAAGGGCAGGATGGTCGCTAACAGCGACTCCGGGCGACCGGGGGAAAGTGCCACAGAAAACATACCGCCCCTCGGGAAGCGCGATGACCTTTCCGGGGAGCAAGGGTGAAATGGCGAGGTAAGAGCTCACCGCCCCGGCGGCGACGCCGGGGGCAGGGCAAACCCCATCCGGAGCAAGGCCAAACGAGCCCCATTTTGGGATGGCCCGTCCCAGGGGGCGGGTCGGCCGCTGGATCCCGGGAGCAATCCCGGGACTAGACAAATGACCGTCGCCCGCGCGAGCGGGGACAGGATCCGGCTTACGACCCGCTCCGGCCGTTCTTTTTTACGAAGGAGGTCCGCCGATGGCCCGGTTCGCCTGGTGGCAGGAAGCCTCGCCGGACGCGCGGCGGGCCCTCGTCGCCGCATCGTTCGGCTGGATGCTCGACTCCTTCGACGTCATGCTCTACGCCATGGTCCTGGCGTCCCTGATGTCCGATCTGGGCATGGCCAAGACGACGGCGGGACTCCTCGGGTCGCTGACGCTCGTCGCTTCGGCGGCTGGGCGGCCTCGTCTTCGGCGTCTTCGCCGACCGCTTCGGCCGGCGCAAGGCCCTGATGGCCAGCATCCTCATCTATTCGATCTTCACCGCGGCCTGCGGCTTCGCCACGGGGGTCGTCATGCTGGCCGTCTTCCGGGTCTTCCTCGGCCTGGGCATGGGCGGGGAATGGGCCAGCGGCGCTTCGCTCGTCTCCGAGACCTGGCCGGCCGAACACCGCGGCAAGGCCCTGGGCATCGTCCAGAGCTCGTGGGCGGTCGGTTATGCCGCCGCGGCCGCCGTCGCCGCGCTCGTCCTGCCCCTCTGGGGCTGGCGGGGCGTCTTCTTCGTCGGCGTCATTCCCGGCGTTCTTCACCCTGTGGATCCAGCGACGGGTCAAAGAGCCGGCGATCTGGAGAACCGTCCGCGCGGCGGCCCCGAGCATCCGGGCGGGCTTCGGCGAGATCTTCGGCCGGAAGCGCCTGCGCCTGACCCTTTTCGTCACCCTGATGAACGCCTGCACCATGTTCGCCTGGTGGGGCTTCAACCTCTGGCTCCCGGCCTACCTGTCCATGTCCCCCGATCAGGGCGGGATCGGGCTCGGCCCGGGGGCCATGTCGGGCCTCATCATCTTCATGCAGGCCGGGATGTGGCTGGGGTACATCTCGTTCGGCTTCATCAGCGACCGGTTCGGCCGGAAGAGGTCCTACGTGGGCTTCCTCCTCATCGCCTCGGTCTTCATGCTGCTTTACTCCCAGGCGCGGCACCCGCTCGCTGCTCCTCGTCCTGGGGCCTTTCGTCGCTTTCTTCGGCACGGGCTACTTCACCGGATTCGGGGCCCTGACGGCGGAGATCTATCCGACCTCGGTCCGGGCCACGGCCCAGGGCATCACCTACAACACCGGACGGATCGTCAGCGCCGCGGCCCCCTTCGTCGTCGGCTCGCTGGCCCAGACGAGGGGATTCGGGTTCTCCTTTCGTCTGTGATCGCCGCGGCCTTCCTCGCCGCCGCGCTTTTCTGGACGGGGATCCCGGAGACCGCGGGCAAAGCCCTGGAATGATCCCGGCCCGGGCTAGAAAGGCCCGGGCAAGGCCTGACGGATGAGCGCCAGGAGGTTCCCCGGCCACAGGCCCAGCTGGAGCGTTCCGAACAGGCACAGGAAAAGGACCAGCGCAAGGGCCGGATTCTCCCGTTCGACGACGACGTCCGTGTCGCCTTCGCGCATGTACATGACGACGATGACCTTCAGATAATAGGCGACGGACACGAGGCTGGCCAGGACGGCGGCGACGGTCAGGGCGATGTGCCCTTCCCGGACCGCCCCGGCGAAGACGTAGAACTTGGCCAGGAAGCCCGCCGTGGGCGGGAACCCGGCCAGGGAGAGGAGGAAGACCGACAGGGCGGCCGCGAGCCAGGGATCGCGCCGGCCCAGCCCGGCGAAATCGTCGAGAGCCGTGTGTTCGATGTCCTTGCCGGTCACGGCCGCGAGAACGCCGAAGGCCCCCGCGTTCATGAACAGGTAGGCGACGAGGTAGAAGGCGAAGCTCTCGGCGTCCCGCGCGACGACGGCGACCAGAAGGTAGCCCGAGTGGGCGACCGACGAATAAGCCAGCATCCTCTTGAGGCTCGTCTGGCGGAGCGCGGCCAGGTTCCCGGCGAACATCGTCAGGACGGCCACGGCGCTGAGGACCGGCACGAAGACGGCGGGGGGCACGATCCGGATCAGGACGGCCAGACCGGCGGCCTTGGGCACGACGGTCAGGAACGCGGTGACCGGGGTCGGAGCGCCCTCGTAGACGTCCGGCGCCCACATGTGGAACGGCGCGAGGGCGATCTTGAAGAAGAGGGCGGTCAGGATGAGCCCGAGACCGACGGTGCCGGCCGGGGAGAGGCCGGAAGACAGGTCCAGGCTCCCGGACGTCCCGTAGACGAACGCGAGGCCGAAGACGAAGAACGCACCGGCGAAGCTCCCCAGAAGGAAGTACTTGGCGGCGGCTTCCGAGGACGCCGCGTCGTTCCGCTTGAGCCCGGTCAGGGCGTACGAGGCCACCGAGAGGACCTCGAGGCCGAGAAAGACGATCAGCCAGTTCGCGGTCGAGACCATGATCATCGCGCCGGCCACGGCGAGGAGAAGCAGTCCGCAGAATTGGCCCAGGTTCATGTCCCGGCGGACGGCGTATTTCAGGCCCATTATGACGACCGCCATCCCGGCCAGGACGAAGAGCGCCGTGAGCACGAGCGCCAGGGGATCGAGAGAGAGCCGGCCCCCGAAACAGGCGAGGCCGCGTCCCCAGGAGCGGACCGTGAAGAAACCGGCGGCGGCGAGCGCGGCGACGGCCGCCCAGGCGGGGAGCTCCGAATCCTTCCTCTTCAGGAAGGCCTCGAGGAAGAGGACGGCCAGGGCGCCGGCGACGACGGCGACGAGAGGGGCCGCGGCCATGATCGACTCCATTCTACCTCTCCGGCAGCCCCGGATCCTGCCCTGACGCGATCGGGACCGCGCGGGCGCCGTCCACGCCGTCGCGGCCGGCGGCACGGACTTGACCGTGCCGATATACCGGCCGACCGCGGCATCCATCTTCCGCAGGACGGTCCCCGGGAAAAGGCCCATGGTAGACGATGAGGACGATGATCGGGATGAGATAGGCGAGCTCGCGGCCGTCGATGTCCCGGAGCCGCCCGTCGTTCGGGTCCTTGAGCGGGCCGTGCATGACCCGCCGGTAGAGTCCGAAGAGATAGGCGGCCGACAGGACGACCGTCGAGACGCTCAGCACGGCCAGGGTTTTGTCCGCGGCGAAGATGCCGAAGAAGCACAGGATCTCCCCGACGAAGCCGTTGAGCCCGGGAAGTCCGGCCGAAGAGAGCACCGTCACCAGGAAGAAGCCGGCGAAAACGGGCATGCGCGCCGCCGCGCCGCCGTGATCGGCGATCGAGCCGGGTATGGGTCCGCTCGTAGAGGATCCCGACGCAGAGGAACAGGGCTCCCGTGCTCAGGCCGTGGTTGAGCATCTGGTAGAGCGCGCCCTCGGTCGCCTCGAAGTTGAGCGAGAACACCGCCAGACAGACGAGCCCCATGTGGCTGACGCTCGAATAGGCGACGAGGGATTTCATGTCCTTCTGGACGAGGGCCATCAGGCCTCCGTAGATGATCCCGATGACGGCCAGGACGGACAGGCCCGGGGCGAAGGTCGCCGCGGCCTGCGGAAAGAGGGGGAGCCCCAGCCGCAGGAAGCCGTAGGCGCCCATCTTCAAGAGCACGGCGGCCAGAAGCACCGAGCCCGCGGTCGGCGCCTCGACGTGGGCGTCGGGCAGCCAGGTGTGGAGCGGGAAGAGGGGGATCTTGACGGCGAAAGCCAGGCCGAAGGCCAGGAAAAGCCAGGTCTGGAGGGCGGGGGAGAAGGGCACGGCGGCCAGGTCGGCGATCGTAAGCGAGTAGGCGCCGGTCGCCGCGTGATAGGCGGCGTGGAGGACCAGGATGCCGACCAACATGAGCAGGCTGCCGAACATGGTGAACAGGACGAACTTCATGGTGGCGTAGATCCGGCGGCGGCCGCCCCAGATGCCGATGAGGAAGTACATGGGGACGAGCATGGCCTCCCAGAACACGTAGAAGAGGAACAGGTTGAGGGAGACGAAAACCCCGATCATGCCGGTCTCGAGCAGGAGCATGAAGAACGAGAATTCCCTGACCCGGTGGTCGACGGCCCGCCAGGAAGACAGGAGGGCCAACGGGGTCAGAAAAGTCGCCAGAAGCACGAGGAAGAGGCTGATGCCGTCGACGCCGACGTGGTAATCGATGCCCCGTCCCAGCCACGAGGCGCGTTCGGTGAATTCGGGCAAGCCCGTCCCGCCGTCGAAGCCGAAAAAGAGCGCCAGGGAGAGAGCGAAGGTCAGCAGCGAGACGGCCAGCGCCGTCGCCCGGACCGCCCGGTCCGAACCGCCGCGGAAGAAGACCAGGAGGACCGCCCCGGCGAGCGGCAGGAAGGTGACCAGGCTGACGAGAGGGACGCTCATATCAGCAGGACCCCCAGGAAGACGACGGCCCCGAGCACGAAGGCCAGGGCGTAATCGCGGATGAGGCCGGTCTGGAGAACGTTCAATCCCTTGCCGGCCATCCCCGCGGCGGCCGCGGAGCCGTTGAGGACGCCGTCGACGATCTTGAGGTCGAAACGGGCGTAAACGGTCTCCGAGCCGCGGACGAGCGGACGGATGAAAAGCGCATCGTAAGCTTCGTCGACGCGATACTTGCCGACGAGGAGCCGGTAGAGGCCGGGGAAACGGTAGGCCAGCCGGGGCGGGATCTCCGGATTGCGTCTGTAGAGAACGAAGGCCAGGAAGATGCCCAGGAGGGCCGAGGCCGTGGCCGCCAGAACGAGAAGAACCTCCGTCGGGAGGGGCAGGTGATGGGCCGGGGCCCTCAGGACGCCTTCGAGGAAGCGGCCGAAACGGTCGGCGTTCGGGCCGAAGAAAACGGGCAAGCCGATGTAGCCGGCCAGAACGGAGAAGACCGCCAGGACGACGAGGGGGACCGTCATGGCCCGAGGGGATTCGTGGACGTGCTGTCCCTGAGCGGGCTCGAACCGCTCCTCGCCGTAGAAGGTCAGGTAGACGAGGCGGAACATGTAGAGCGCGGTCAGGACGGCGCCCAGGAGGCCCAGCGCATAGAGGACGTGGTGGCCCCCGGCGTAGGCGCTCGTCAGGATGGCGTCCTTGGAGAAAAATCCCGACAGGAACGGAACGCCCGCGATGGCCAGGGCGCCGACGAGGAAGACGGGGAAGGTCACCGGCAGGTATTTCCTCAGGCCGCCCATCCGGCGCAGGTCCTGCCCGCCGCCCAGGGCGTGGATGACGCTCCCCGCCGCGAGAAAGAGCAGGCTCTTGAAGAAAGCGTGGGTGACCAGGTGGAACATGCCCGCCGCGTAGGCCCCGACGCCGCAGCCGAGGAACATATAGCCGATCTGGGAGATGGTCGAATAGGCCAGGACCCGTTTGATGTCGTTCTGCACGAGGGCGATCGTGGCGGCGAAGACGGCCGTCACGCCCCCGACCCAGGCGACCACGGTCGAGGCGGGGACGGAGGCCGCGTAGAGGCCGTTCAGCCGGCAGACCATGTAGACCCCGGCCGTGACCATGGTCGCGGCGTGGATGAGGGCGCTGACCGGGGTCGGCCCTTCCATGGCGTCGGGCAGCCAGACGTGGAGAGGCAGCTGGGCGGATTTCCCGGTCGCCCCGGCGAAGAGGAGCACCGCGACGAGCGTGACGAGGCCGGGGGCGAGGAGGCCCGAGGCGGCCGCGGCGTTGACGGCGGCGAACTCCGGGCTCCCGACGTGGACCAGGATGAACAGGATGCCGACGATGAAGGCCGCGTCGCCGACCCGGTTGACGACGAAGGCTTTCATGCCCGCCTTCGAGGCCGCGGGCCGCTCGAACCAGAAGCCGATCAGGAGGTAGGAACAGAGACCGACGCCCTCCCAGCCGACGAACATCAGGACGATGCCCGAGGCCATGACCAGGACGAGCATGAAGAACATGAACAGGTTGAGGAAGGCGAAATACCGGGAATAGGCCTTGTCCCCGGCCATGTAGGCGGTGGAATAGACATGGATGAGGAAGCCGACGCCGGTGACGACGAGGGCCATGACCGCCGAGAGCTCGTCGAACAGGAACGAGACCGGCGCGGTGAAGGAACCGCTGGAGATCCAGCTCAGCAGGGTTTTGGACAAGGCCGGAGCGTCCGGCCCGCCGCCGGAGAGCCGGAGGAACGCGGCGAGCGAGAGGACGAAGGACAGGAGAACCGCGCCGGAGGCCTGGGCGGCGACCCATTTCCGGGGCAGCTTGGCCCCGGCGAACAGAAGCACGAGGGCGCTGGCCCCGGGGACGAGCGGGATGAGCCAGAAGAGCCCGGCCATGCTAACCCCGGAGCTCCTTGAGATCGTCCGTCCGGACGGCTTTCCGCCGGCGGAAGACCAGGACGACGATGGCCAGCCCGACCACCGCCTCGGCCGCGGCCGCGGTGATGACGAAGAGGACGACGGCCTGGCCGTCGGGCCTGCCCAGGGATTTGGCCAGGGCCAGGAAGGCCAGATTGCCGGCGTTGAGCATGATCTCGACGGCCATGAACTGGGTCAGGAGGTCCTTCTTGACGAAGAAGGCCAGGACGCCCAGGACGAAGAGCAGAGCGGCCAGGGCCAGGAACGCGGCCGGAGGGATCACGCTCCCTCCTTCTTCCCGGCCAGGGCCAGCGCCCCGACGAGAGCGGCCAGGATGAGCAGGGACGTGATCTCGAAGGCATAGAGATAATCGGTGAAGAGGAGCGCTCCCAGACGCCCGACGTCGTGACCGGGCGCGCCGCCCGGCCCGCCGCCGCCCCGGACGAGCCTGGCGAGGGCCAGGGCGATCTCGCCGAGGAGGACCAGGGCCAGGACGAGCGTGAGCGCGAGCCGAAAACCGGGTTTATCCGGCGCCGCCGGCCGGCGCAGGTCGAACATCATCAGGGCGAAGAGAAAGAGGACCATGATGGCCCCGGCATAGACCAACACCTGGACGGCCGCCGCGAAGGGCGCGTCGAGAAGGCCGAACAGGCCGCCCAGGGCGGCGAAGGCGAGGACGAGGAAGAGCGCGTTGTGGGCGGGGTTGCGGGAGACGATCATGGCCGCGACCGAACCGACGCACAGGACGGACAGGAAGATGAAGACGATCCAAGCCATGGAAACCCGCCCTATATTTAGTTTTCCGGGGCGATAAAGTCAAGCCCGGCGGGGGAGGGCGCAGGGAAGGGTTCAGACGGCGAAACGGAAGTTGATGATGTCTCCGTCGCGGACGGGATAGGCCTTGCCTTCGAGGCGGAGGGTCCCGTCGGTCCGGCACAGGGAGATATCGCCGCGGGCGACGAACTGCTCGTAGGAGACGACCTCGGCCCGGATGAAGCCGCGCTCGATGTCGGAGTGGATGGCCCCGGCCGCCCGGGTGGCGGCGGTGCCGTCGCCGACGGTCCAGGCCTTGACCTCGTCGCTGCCGACGGTGAAGAAGGAGATCAGCCCCATCATCCGGTAGGCCGTGGCGATGAGCCGGTCCAGCGCGGCCCGGCCGATGCCGAAATCGGCCCGGAAACCGGCGGCGTCCGTCTCGGAGAGCTGGCGCATCTCGCTCTCGATCCGGGCCGAGAGCCCGACCGCGGCCGCACGGTCGCGGGCCGCCCAGTCGGCGAAGGGGGCCAGGACCTCGGCCTCGCGCCGGATCTCGTCCTCGTCCAGGTTGACCGCGGCGATGATGGGCTTTTGCGTCAGGAAACGGAAGCCCCGGACGAGTCCTTCCTCGTCGGCGCTGAGCTCGGTCAGCCGGAGCGGCGTCTCCGATTCGAGGACCGCCCGGCACTTCTCGAGGACGGCGAGCTCCCGGACGTCACGGTCGCTTTTCTTGGCCGCGACCTGCTTCGTCAGGCGCTCGATCCGGCTCTCGACGATGCCGAGATCGCTCAGGAGGAACTCCGTCTCGATCGCCGCCAGGTCCCGCCGGGCGTCGACCGATTCCAGCGGGTGCGGGACCGCCGGATCGCGGAAGGAGCGGACGACGGCCAGGAGGGCGTCCGCCGTCCTCAGCTTGCCCAGGAACTGCTCGCTGAAGGAGGTCTTCCCGGCGTCCCCGGCGGCGAGGCCCTGGAGCTCGACGAACTCGATGGCCGCGGCCGTCTTCTTCTTGGGCTCGAAGATCGCGGCCAGCTTCTCGAGCCGGGGATCGGGGACCTTGACCACGGCGACGGGATCGGTCCCTTTGGCCGAGCCGATTCCGGTGGTGAGGCCCGTCAGGGCGGAGAAGAGCGAGCTCTTGCCCGAGAGAGGCAGGCCGACGATGCAGATCTTCACGTTCGTTTTCCTTCGGGGGATTGACCTGACGAGGAAACTGAGAAGGGATTATACGCTCATCGGCAGCCGGCTTTCAAGAATCGTTGACAACGCGGGCCGTTTTGGTATAATGACGCCGGTACCGCGGGGTAGAGCAGCCTGGTAGCTCGTCGGGCTCATAACCCGGAGGTCGTTGGTTCAAATCCAACCCCCGCTACCAACCGATCACAAACCCCCGTCCGATAGATGAGGCCCCCGGCCTCCGTCTGGCCGAAGATCCGGTCAATCCGTGCCCACGCCGTCCCAGCAGAAGGTGCAGAGCTTGTCCTTCGGCAGGCCGATCGCCGCGATCAGGTCTTCGAGGCTCTGGTAGCGGAGCGAGGTCAGGCTGAGCGTCCGGGAGATCCACTCGACCATGGCCTCGTATTTCTCCGAACCCGACCGGACGTAATCCCGGAGGTCCCCGGGCTCGGGCCCTTCGAGGGCCGCGATGGCCCGGCGCGCCGCCAGGTCCATCTCCGACCGCGAGCGGGAGAAGTTCAGGTATTTGCAGCCGTAGGCGAGGGGAGGGCAGGCCGGGCGCATGTGGACCTCGACCGCCCCGGATTCGTAGAGCCGCTGGATGGTGTCCTTGAGCTGGGTGCCGCGGACGATGGAATCCTCGCAGAACAGCAGGCGCTTTCCCTGGATGATCTCGCGGATGGGGATGAGCTTCATCTTGGCCACCTGCTCCCGGACGCCCTGGCTCTGGGGCATGAAGCTCCGGGCCCAGGTCGGCGTGTACTTGACGAAGGGCCGCCGGAACGGAACGCCGGCCTCGGCGGCGTAGCCCAGACCGTGCCCGATGCCCGAATCGGGGATGCCGGCGACGAGATCGACCCGGACGTCGTCGTGGCGGGCGAGCAGCGCCCCGCAGCGGTTGCGCACGGTCTCGACGTTGATGCCCTCGTAGCTCGAGGCGGGATACCCGTAATAGACCCAGAGGAACGAACAGATCTGAAGTTGGTCGCCGGGAGGGACCACGGTTTCGAAGCCGTCCGCGGTGATCCGGACGATCTCGCCGGGCCCGAGGTAGCGGTCGATCTCGAAGTCGAGGTTGGGGAAGGCGCAGGTCTCGAGGGACGCGGCGTACGCGCCCGGCTTCCGGCCCAGCGCGACGGGCGTCCGGCCGAACTTGTCCCGGGCGGCCAGGACGCAGTGGTCGGTCAGGAGGAGGATGGAGCAGGACCCCCGGATCATCTCGCCGACGTACCGGATGCCGTCCTCGAAGGTGTCCTTCTGGTCGATGATGGCGGCCACGAGCTCGGTCGGGTTGATCTCGCCGCCGCGCATCTCGGAGAAATGGAGGCACTTGGCCTTGAAGGCCCGGGCCACGAGCTCGTCGATGTTCTTGATGACGCCGACCGTGGCGATCGCGAAATTCCCCAGGTGGGACCGGATGAGCAGGGGCTGGTCCTCGTAGTCGCTGATGACGCCGATGCCCCGGGTGCCGTGGAGCTTGCCGACGTCGTCGCCGAACTTCGACCGGAACTGGGCGTTCTCGATGTTGTGGATGTAGCGGACGATGCCCTCGCCGTTGCCGACGGCCAGGCCGCCGCGCTTCGTCCCGAGGTGGGAGTGGTAGTCCGTTCCGTAGAACAGGTCGCCGACGATGTCGGACTTGCCCGCGACCCCGAAGAATCCGCCCATGTCGTCCTCCTCGCCCGGAAATATCGGCCCATCATAGCACCGTGTCCGGGGAGTTACAACGCCGGGAGTTGAACGCCGCCGGCTTATCTGTTATACAAAGAATCAGATCATCTCCGAGGAGGTCGACATGTTCGAAGCCGCCACCTACGTCGCGAGACGGAAGCTGCTGAGGAAGTCCGTGGGCTCGGGCCTGATGGTGTTCCTCGCCAACGAGGAAAGCCCCATGAACTACCCGGCCAACACCTATCACTACCGCCAGGACAGCTCGTTCCTGTACTTCTTCGGCCTGTCGTCGCCCGGGCTCGCGGCGATCGTCGACGCGGACGGGAACTCGGACACCCTCTACGGGGACGACATCGGCATCGAGGACATCATCTGGATGGGCCAGCTGCCCAAGCTCAAGGACCGGGCGCTTTCCGTCGGGGTCCGCAAGGTCGCCCCCCGGGCCGCCTTCGACGAGGCCGTGCGCAAGGCTCTCGCGGCCGGGCGCACCGTGCACTACCTGCCGCCGTACCGGCCCGACAACAAGATCGCCCTGAGCGAGCTGCTCGGCATCCCCGTCAAGGACCTCAAAGCGAAGGCCTCGGCCGCCTTCGTCAAGGCTTCGGTCGATCAGCGCATCCTCAAATCCAAGGAGGAGATCCGGGAGATCGAGTCCGCCGTTGCGGTCAGCCGGGAGATGTACCTGGCCGCCATGCGCCTGGCCAAGCCGGGCTACTACGAATACCAGGTCTCGGGGACCATGGAGGGGATCGCCCTGGCCAACGCCATGCACCTGGCCTTCCCGCCCATCGTCACCGTCAACGGCCAGACCCTGCACATGCACGAGCACGGCAACCCGCTCGTCAAGGGCCGGCTGCTGGTCCTGGACTGCGGCGCGGAGGCCCCCAGCGGCTACGCCTCCGACATCACCCGGAGCGTGCCCGTCGGCGGGAAATTCAACGCCCGTCAGAAGGCCGTCTACGAGATCGTCCTGGCCGGCCAGGAATCGGCCATCAAAGCCATCAAGCCCGGCGTCAACTTCAAGGACATCCACCTCCAGACCGCCCGGGTCATGACCGACGGCCTGAAGGACCTCGGCTTGATGAAGGGCGGGACCGCCGAGGCGGTCGCGGCGGGCGCCCACGCCCTCTTCTTCCCCCACGGCCTCGGCCACAATCTGGGGCTCGACGTCCACGACATGGAGGACTACGGCGAGAACCACGTCGGGTACGGCGAGAAGGTCGAGCGCAGCGCCCAGTTCGGGCTGGCCTATCTCCGGATGGCCCGGGAGCTCAAACCGGGCCACGTGCTGACCGTCGAACCGGGGCTCTACTTCATCCCGGCCCTCTACGCGCTCTGGCGCAAGGAGAAGAAGCACAAGGACTTCATCGTCTACGACGCCGTGGAGAAGTTCCTCGACTTCGGCGGGGCCCGGATCGAGGACGACGTCCTGGTCACGGAGACGGGCCGCAGGGTCCTCGGCCCGCCCATCCCCAAGACGGTCGCCGACGTCGAGAAGGCCTGCCGCGCTTGAGGATCGGGCTCGTCCAGCAGCACGCGACCGGCGATCCGGCCGAGAACAGGGCCCGGGGACGGGCGGCCTACCTCGAGGCCGCCGGGGCCGGGGCGCAGGTCATCGCCTTCGCCGAGCTGGCCTTCACCCGGTTCTATCCCCAGGTCCCGGCCTCGGCCGGGAGCGCGGCGCTGGCCGAGACCATTCCCGGGCCGACGACCGATCTCTTCTGCGCCCTGGCCCGGGAGACGGGCACGGTCGCGGTGCTGAACCTCTTCGAGCGGGACGGGGAGCGGACCTACGACTCTTCGCCGGTCATCGACGCCGACGGCACGCTTCTCGGCGTCACCCGCATGGTCCACATCATGGAAGGACCGGGATTCCACGAACGGGGATACTACACGCCGGGGGACCGGGGGACGTTCGTCCATGGAACGGCGGCCGGCCGGATCGGCGTCGCCATCTGCTACGACCGTCATTTTCCCGAGTTCATGCGCGGCCTGAGACTGGCCGGGGCGGAATTGGTCGTCGTGCCCCAGGCCGGCGCGGTCGGGGAGTGGACCGAAGGCATCTTCGAGGCCGAGCTCCAGGTCGCGGCGTTCCAGAACGGCTACCACGCGGCCCTCGTCAACCGGGTCGGCCGCGAGGACGGGCTCGAGTTCGCCGGGGAGTCCTTCGTCGTCGATCCCGACGGCCGGGTCGTGGCCCGGGCGCCGCGGGGCCGGGACCACATCCTCTACGCCGACTGCGACCTCGCCCGGAACGCCTCTTCGCACGCCGCCCGCCACTTCCTCGAAGACCGCAGGCCCCGGGTCTACCGCGGCATGGGGCTCACCGACGCGAAGCCGGAGGAGCGCTGATGCTCCGCTGGTACGTGCTCAACACCAAGCCCAAGAAGGAAAGCCAGGTCGAGCGGCTCTTCATCGAGGGCGGCTTCGAAGTCTATTGCCCGAAATACGTCCGCGAGAAGCGCGTCGGCCCCTTCTTCCCGGGTTATGCCTTCCTGCGTTTCGAATTCCCCGAACAGTACCAGATGGTCAAGTACACCCGCGGCGTCAAGCGCATCGTCGGCAAGGACGACGGCCCGACGCCCGTCCCGGACGAGGTCGTCCGGGGCATCCGGGACAGGGAGAGGGACGGGCTCATCGTCTTCGAGAGGTACGGCGAGGAGCCCGGTCCCGGCGACGAGATCGAGGTCGTCGAGGGGCCGCTCCGGGGCCTGAAGGGCATCTTCCGCAAGGAGGTCGGGGACTCGGAGCGGGTGATGATACTCCTGAACTACGTCTCCTACCAGGGCATGCTGCTCATCGAGAAGGACAAGCTCAAGAAAGCCTAGCAGTCCGCTTCGGCTCTATTTGAGGGCTTTGAGGGCGTCGAGAAAGGGCTCCTTGAGGCTCGACGAGGAGAAAAAGACGACCCCGTCGGCCTTGAGCGCTGCGCTGATCCTCATCTCCTCGATCAGGACCTCGGGCGTGATCTGGTTGTGCGACGTTCCGACGCCGATCCCCGGGCAGACGAGCGTTCGGCCCTTGGCGTAGCCCACGGCCTCGCGGGCCAGCGTCTCGTAGAGCTTCACGTCGTTCGTGTAGAGCATGGGATTGAGCATGTCGACCAGGCCCTCGCGCCCCCACGCGGCCCAGTCCTGTCCGATGGCCACGCGGGCGTTCACGGCGTCGGGAAAGACGGCGGCGCTGATCCGGACCTTGCGTCCGGTCGTCCCGAGCGCGGCCCGGAGCTCCCGGACGAAGACGGTCACCCGGTCGGTGTTCCAGCGGAGCCAGACGTTCCAGGCCGGATTGCCCGTGTCGCGGGCCTTGACCGCGGCCATGTCGATCCCGGTGTCCGCCTTGAAGAGACGGAGCGATTCCCGGTCGAAGCTGAAGAAGGGCTCGGTCGGCTCGCAGGGATAGCGGACGTAATCGAGGTGGACCCAGTCGACGCCGTATTTCCGGACGACCTCGAGCATCAGATCGATCTCGTAGGCGCGGACGGCCGGCAGGGCGGGGTTGGCCACGGCGACCATCTCCCCGCGGGGGCTGGCGATCAGCCACTCGGGATGCTCGCGGACCCGGCCGAGGATGGCCGACTCCGGGAAGACGCAGAACCAGGGGTGGACCTCCATGCGGCGCTGTCTCGCCTCGGCCAGGAAGACCTCGAAGAAATCCCAATCGTAGGCCGCGTCGCGGACGCCGATCTCGCTGGCGTAGTAGACGTGTCCCGAGGTGTTCTTGACCAGCATGATCAGGGTGTTGATGCCCGCCGCGGCGTAGGCGTCGAGGGTCGTTCTCATCTTCTCGACGGCGGCCGTCCTGTCCGGGCCGAAGAAGCCGGGATGCATCCAGACGCCCCGCACGGGCATCGCCGGCAACGGATCGGCCGCGCCGCCGGCGCAGGCGGCCGGGACGGCGGCAGAGAAGGACGAGGAGCATGAGGGACAGAGAGGAAAGAGTACGGACCTTCATCGGGACCCTCCTTGACGCGTTTTCCGGCTTTTCCGGGGCCGGCCGTAACCTCCGCCTCCCGGCGTCTCGACCCTGAGCACGTCGCCCGGCCGGAGCTTGACGTTGCCCTTGGAACCGAGATCCGTCGCGCGGCCTTGCGACAGGACCGTGTTCCGGCCCCTGGCGCCCGGGCCGCCGCCGCGCGCGCCGTACGGGGCGAAGCGCCGTCGCTCGGAGATGACCGTCAGGTCGACGGGGACCAGGAACTCGTATTCGCGCACGATGCCTTCGCCGCCCCGCTGCGAGCCCTTCCCGCCCGTGTCCTTTCTCAGGCCGTAGGTCCGGATCTTCAAGGGCAGGTAATTCTCGAGGGCCTCGACCGGCGTGTTCAGGGAGTTGGTCATGTGGGTGTGGACGCCGCTGAGGCCCGGGGCCGTCAGGGCGCCGCCCATGCCGCCGCCGATCGTCTCGTAGTAGGCGAAGTGCCGCTTCCGCACGGGATCGTAGCCGCCGAACGCGACGTTGTTCATGGTGCCCTGGCTGGCCGCCGGGATGCGGTCCGGGACGGCCTTGGCCAGCGCTCCGAGCAGGACGTCGACGATGCGCTGGGAGGTCTCGACGTTGCCGCCGGCGCAGGCGGCCGGGAATTCCGCGTTGACGATGGAGCCCTTGGGCGCCCGGATCTCGATCGGCCGCATCAGGCCCGTGTTGAAGGGGATGTCCTCCTCGACGAGGGAGCGGAAGACGTAGAGGACGGCCGAACAGGTGATGGCGAAGTTGGCGTTGACGCCGCCCTCGGTCTGGGGCGAGGATCCGCCGAAATCGACGACGGCCCGGTCGCCCCGGATCGAGACCCGGACGGCGATATCGATCGGCCGGTCCGAGATGCCGTCGTCGTCGAGCCGGTCGGCGAAGGCGTAGTCGCCGTCGGGGATGCCGCGGATGGTCTGGCGCAGGAACTTCTCGGAATAATCCTGGATGAGACCGGAATAGGCCCGGACCTTGCCGGCCCCGAACCGGGCCACGGCCTCCTCGAGCCTCGCCCGGCCGATCTCGTTGGCCGCCACCTGGGCCAGCAGGTCGCCCCGGCGCTCGTCGGGCGTCCGGACGTTGGCGAGCAGGAGGTCGAAGACGTCCTTGTTCAGCCGGCCGCGGGCATAGAGCTTGAGCGGCGGGATGATCAGCCCCTCCTGGAAGAGCTCGGTGGCCAGGGGCATGGAGCCCGGGGTCATGCCGCCGACGTCGGAGTGGTGGGCCCGGTTGGCCACGAAGAAAGCCAGCCGGCCGCCGATGAAGACGGGGGAGATGCAGGTGATGTCGGGCAGGTGGGTGCCGCCGCGGTAGGGATCGTTGAGGATGACGAGGTCGCCCTTTTCGAAGGTCACGGCTTCGAGCGCCGCCCGGACGGACAGGGGCATGGCGCCCAGGTGGACCGGGATGTGCGAGCCCTGGGCCAGGGTGCCGCCGTCGCGGGTGAAGGTGGCGCAGGAGAAATCCTTGCGTTCCTTGATGTTGGGGGAGAGGGCCGTCCGGCCCAGGACGGCGGCCATCTCCTCGGCGATGGCGACGAAGACGTTCTTGAAGAGCTCGAGCTCGATCGGGTCGACTTTCCTCATCGGGAGCCCGTCCTGCGGATGACGAGGTTGAGGAAGGCGTCGACGCGGGCCGCGAAGCCCGGCGGGACGAAGGTCGTCGACTCGGGATCGATGACGAGGGCTGGTCCTGGACGGCATGACCGTGGTGAAGGCGGGACCGGTCATAGACCGCGCCGTCGCAGAAGGAGAAGCCGGTGTGGATCTTCTGCGTCCTGATCCGGGCCTCGGGGTCGCAGGCTTGGCCCGGCGGCTCCCGGACGAGCGGGATCTTGGGAGTCACGGCGACGGCCTTGAGCCGCAGATGGACGATCTCGACCGGGCGCTTGTCGTGCCTGTAGGAATAGAGGCGCTTGTGCCTCCGGTGGAAGGCTTCGAGGAAGGCCCCGGCCGGCGTGCCCGCTTTCCGGAAGGGAACGTCGATCTCGTACGATTGGCCCAGGTAGCGGCAGTCGAGCGAGCGCTCCAGGACGAGGTCGGACGCGGCGAAACCGTCCTCGGCCGCGTCGCGCCGGCTCCGCGCCTCGAGGACCCGGAACTCCGCCTCGAGGCCGGCCAGGCTGATCTCGGCGTCCGTCTTCATGAGCGACTTCGTGTAATCCTTGACCGGGTCCGACATCAGCAGGCCGAAGGCCGAGAGGACCCCGGCGTTGCGGGGGACGATGACCGTCGACAGGCCCAGGTGGGCGGCCATCTCGACGGCGTGCATGCCGCCGGCCCCGCCGAAGGAGAACAGGGCGAAGGTCCGGGGATCGATGCCCCGCTCGACCGAAATGACCCGGATGGCCTTTTCCATGTTGGCGTTGGCGATGGCCACGATCCCGAGGGCCGTCGCGACGGGGGATTTCCCGATCGAGCGGGCCAGCCGCGAGACGGCGGCCCGGCTCCGCCCGGGATCGATCTTCATCTTCCCGCCCAGGAAGAACTCCGGGTCCAGGCGGCCGAGGCAGAGATCGGCGTCGGTCACGGTCGGGAGGTCTCCCTTGCCGTAGCAGGCCGGTCCGGGGTCCGCGCCGGCGCTCTGAGGACCGACGCGGAGAGAGCCGCCCCGGTCCGTGTAGGCGATCGATCCGCCGCCGGCGCCGACCGAGTGGATGTCGATGACGGGCAGCCGGATGGGGAATTCCCCGACCCGGCTCTCGTGGGTCCGGCGGATGGCCCCCTCGATGAGAGAGACGTCGGTCGAGGTCCCGCCCATGTCGAAGCTGACGACGTCGGGGAAGCCGGCCGCCCGGCCGAGGATCCGGGCTCCGACGACCCCCCCGGCCGGCCCGGAAAGGGCGGTCCGGATCGGCTCGACCCGGGCCCGGGCCGGCGAGATGTAGCCTTCGTTCGACTGCATGATCCGCAGCTCCGCCCGTCCGATGCGGCGATCGAGCTCGCCGAGGTAGCGGTCCATGACGGGCATGAGGTAGGCGTTGACGGCCGTCGTCGCCGTCCGCTCGAACTCGCGGTGCTCGGGCAGGAGCCGGCTCGAGACGGTGAAGAGCAGCCCCGCCTTCTCGAGCTCCCGGGCCACGACCTCCTCGTTCGCCGGGTTGGCGTAGGAGTGGAGGAGACAGACGGCGACGGCCTCGGCGCCCGAGCTCCTGATCTTCCGGATGACCTGCCGGACCTCGGTCGCCCGGACGCGCTTCTCGATGTCGCCCGAGGCCAGCGTCCTCTCGTGCAGGCCGAAGCGGCGCTCGGCCGGGATGAGCTCGAACCGGCTCTCGGGCTGGAGGGCGTACAGGTTCCGGCGGGTCTGCCGGCCGATGGCCAGGACGTCCTCGAAGCCGGCTGTGGTGATCAGGGCGATGCGGCCGCCCTTCCGCTGGAGGAGCGCGTTGGTGGCCACGGTGGTGCCGTGGACGACGAAGACGGCGGGGGTGTCCTTCAGGATGTCGCCGACGCCCTCGAAGATGGCGAGCGAAGGATCCTGCGGTGTCGAGAGGACCTTTCTGTTGGAGAGGCGGCCGTCCCGATAGACGACGAAATCGGTGAAAGTCCCGCCCGTATCGATCCCGACGCGGATCGAGGCGGTCTTCGTACGGCGTTCCATGGGCAGAGGCTTATTTAACAGTCAAGGCGGGAGGCAAGTCAAGCCGGGCCCGGCGTTCGCGCCGGGACCGAGAACGGACCTGCCGGGGCGCCTCCGGTCAATGGCAGGTGCTGCAGGAGCCGGACGAGCAGCTCTTGCAGCTCGAAGAAGACGCCTTGATGCGGCTCCCGCCGCCGCCGATGCCGAAGCCCGAGATGAGCTTCCGGACGTCGGCCGACCCGCATTCGATCGCAGACGACCTCGTTCTCTTTTCCCGGGGAAACGAGGCACTCGAACCTCTTCCCGCACTTCGTGCAGGCGTATTCGTAGAGCGGCATTTGACCTATCGGACCAGGGCGATGGCCTCGATCTCCACCTTGACGTCCCGCGGCAGCCGGGCCACCTGGACCGCGGCCCGGGCCGGGTTCGGGGCCTTGAAGAACTCGGCGTAGACGGCGTTCATCTTGGCGAAGTCGTTCATGTCCTGGAGGAACACGGTCGTCTTGACGGCCTCGTCGAGCGACGAGCCGGCCGCCTCGAGGACGGCCGAGACGTTCTTCAGGACCTGGCGGGTCTGGTCCTCGATCGTGACGGCGGTGATCTCGCCCGTGGCCGGATCGATGGGGATCTGGCCCGAGCAGAAGACGAAGCCGTTGGCGACGATGCCCTGGGAGTAGGGTCCGATGGCCTTCGGGGCCTTGTCGGTCTGGACCTGTTTCTTCATGCGGGAACTCCTTGCGATGCCGGCGAAAGCCCGCGGCGCGGCGGCGGCCGCGAGACCCGCGACGGCGATGAATTTTCGTCTCTTCAAACCGGGAACGGCTCCGTTCGCTCAGGACGACAGGCCGTCGACGGCCGTCGTCAGGAACTTCCAGAACTTCTCGACCGAGCCGATGTGGACGTGCTCCTCGGGCGAGTGCGGGTTCTTCATGGTCGGCCCGAACGAGATCATGTCCATGCCCGGGAACTTCTCGCCGATGATGCCGCACTCGAGCCCGGCGTGGACGGCGACGACCTCGGCCTCCTTGCCGAAGGTCTTGCGGTAGATCTCCTTGAGCTTCTTGAGGAGCGGCGAGTCGAGGTTCGGCATCCAGCCGGGATAGCCGTTCCTGAACTCGGCCTTGGCCCCGGCCAGGGCGCAGACGGACTTGATGATGTCGCGGGTGGCCTCGAGGGCCGAGGCGACGGAGCTGCGCGTGCTGCAGAGGACCTCGAACGCGTTCTTATGGGTCTTGACGATGGCCAGGTTGGTCGAGGTCTCGGTCAGTCCGGCGATCTCGGGGTGCATGGCGATGACGCCGTGGGGCAGGGCGATCAGGAAGTCGAGGAGCGCCCGCTGGGAGTCCCGGGTCAGGGCGAAGTCCTTGCCGTCGGCCGCTTCGAGGGCGTAGGTCGCGCCCGGCTCGACGGCCTTGTACTCGATCTTGATCTTGTCGAAGGCCTTCTTGACGGCGGTGGTCATCGTCCGGACCTGGACCGGCGGGCAGGCCAGGACGGCCACGGCCTCGCGGGGGATGGCGTTGTGCTTGCTGCCGCCCTCGATGCCGATGACCTCGAACTTGGCGGCCGCCTGGGCCTGGTCGAGGACCCGGGCCAGGAGCTTGATGGCGTTGCCCCGGCCCTGGTTGATGTCGAGGCCGGAATGGCCGCCGCGGAAGCCGCTGACGTGCAGCCGGTAGAGGTTCTTCGAGGCCGACTTCTTCCGTTCGAGCGGCAGGACCAGGGTCGAATCCGCCCCCCCGGCGCAGCCGATGGTGAACGTCCCCTCGTCCTCGCTGTCGAGGTTGAGGAGCATCTTGCCGGCGAGGAAGCCCTTCTGGATCTTGTTGGCGCCGGTCAGGCCGGTCTCCTCGTCGACCGTGAACAGGAATTCGAGGGGGCCGTGGACGAGCGACTTGTCTTCCATGACGGCCAGGGCGGCGGCCAGGCCGATGCCGTTGTCCGCGCCGAGGGTCGTGCCCTGGGCGTAGACCCACTCGCCCCGGATCTCGGCCTTGATCGGGTCCTTGGAGAAGTCGTGGACCGTGTTCGAGTTCTTCTCGCAGACCATGTCGAGGTGGCCCTGGAGGATGGCGCCGACGGCGCCTTCGCGGCCCGCCGTCGCCGGCTTGCTGACGAGGACGTTGCCGACCTTGTCGCGCTTGCCGGGCAGTCCGAGGGACGCGGCGACGGACAGGACGTAGTCGCCCAGGGGCTTTTCGTTGCCCGAGCAGTGGGGGATCGTCAGGATCTTGGCGAAATGCTTCCAGAGAAGACGGGGATTGAGGTCGTTGAGAGAACTGGCCATGTGATACTCCTTGAAAGACGAAGATGCGGAAGGCCCATGATGCCACAAAAAAGCGGTGGATTCAAGCCGGCCCGGCGGGTATAATCCGGGGGATGAGAGCCCTCTTGCGGATCCTTCTCGCGGCCGTCGCGGCGGGCGCGCTCGTCCCCGCCGCGCCCGCCCCGGCCAAGGTCCGCATCGTGGCCACGGTCTTCCCTCTCCGGGAATTCGCCGCCGCCGTGGCAGGGGAGAGGGGAGAGGCCTCCCTGCTGCTCCCGACCGGCGCCGGGGTCCACACCTGGCAGCCGCGGCCCGGCGACATCGCCCGGCTGGCCGAGTGCGACCTGCTCCTGTTCATCGGCTCGGGCCTCGAGCCCTGGCTGCCGAGCCTGCTCCGGGCTTTTCCCGAGGGGCGCTTCCGGACGTTCGAGGCCGCTGCGGACCTCGCCCTCGCCGAAAGCGGTGAGGAGCCGGGCCACGACGAGGCGGGACACGCGCACGGCCCCCTCGATCCCCACGTCTGGCTCGATTTCGAGCTCGACCTCCGGATCGTCGACGGCATCGCCGCCGAGCTCGGCCGCATCGATCCGGAAGGACGCCCTCTCTTCGCCGCCAACGCCGGAAAGCTCAAATCGCGGCTGACCGCCCTCGACGCGCGTTTCCGGGAAGGTCTCGCCGGATGCCGGGGCAAAAGCCTCGTCCTCGCGGGGCACGGCGCCTTCGGCTACCTGGCCCGGCGCTACGGCCTCGTCCAGAAAGCCCTCTACGGTCTCAGCCCGGATTCCCAACCGCGTCCCAAGGACCTCATGGACGCCGTCGACTACTGCCGGAAGCACGGCATCCGGACGGTCTTCTTCGAGAATTCCGTTCCGCCCGACCTGTCGAAAACGCTGGCCCGGGAGATCGGCGGCCGGGTCCTCCTCCTCGACGCCGGGCACAATCTGACCCGCGACCAGCAGGCCGCCGGCCTCGGCTTCTTCGATCTGATGGAAGAGAACCTCGCCCGACTCCGGGAAGGGCTGGGGTGCCGGTGAGCCCATGGACCTGATCGTCCTCCGCGCCGTCTCCTTCCGCTACGACGGGAGCCCGGTCCTCGTCGACATCGACCTCACCATCCGCGAGGGCGATTTCCTGGCCATCATCGGCCCGAACGGGTCCGGCAAGACGACCCTGGTCAAGGTCATCCTCGGCCTGCTCCCCCCGACCTCGGGCGAGGTCCGGCTGTTCGGGAAAACCCCGGCCGAGTTCTCCGACCGGACCATGATCGGCTACGTCCCGCAGAAGGCGACCCACATCGACCCGTTCTTCCCGGCCTCGGTCGAAGAGGTCGTCCGCATGGCCCTCATGGCCGGCCCGCGGCAGGGGGGCGCATCGGGCCGGGAGAGCCGGGCCAAGGTCCTCAGGGCCCTCGAGGACAGTGGGCATGAGCGGCTCGGCCGGGACGCCGATCGGCCGTCTGTCGGGCGGCCAGCAGCAGCGCGCGTTCATCGCCCGGGCCCTCGTCACGTCGCCCCGCATCCTCTTTCTGGACGAGCCGACGACCGGCGTCGACGCCGGCACCCAGGACTCCTTCTACGAGATGCTCGACCGCCTGAACCGGAACGAAGGCCTGACCATCGTCCTCGTCACCCACGACATCGGCATCGTCAACAAGCACGTGACGAGCGTCGCCTGCCTCAACCAGAGACTCTCCTACCACGGCAGTCACGCCGAGTTCTGCCGGTCGGAAGCGTTCCGGGACATGGTCACCCGGGGCGACCACCTCGTCGCGCACGAGCACTGAGCGGCCCATGCAAGCCCTGTTCGCCTACGGATTCCTCCAGCGGGCCGTCCTGTCCGGCGTCCTGATCGCCGTCGCCTGCGCGGTGCTCGGCGTCTTCCTCGTCCTGCGCAAGGACGCCATGATCGGCCACGGCCTGTCGCACATCGCCTTCGCCGGGAGTGGCGCTCGGCCTGTTCCTCCGCGTCCTGCCGCTCGCCGCGGCCCTCGTGGTCGCCGTCGCGGCGGCCATCGCCGTCATGAAGCTCAAGGACCGGGCCGGCCTGCACGGCGACACGGCCATCGGCATCTTCAGCAGCCTGGGCATGGCCGCCGGCATCCTGCTGGCCTCCCTGGCCCGGAACTTCAACGTCGAGCTCATGGCCTACCTGTTCGGGGACATCCTGGCCATCGAGCCGCTCGAGGTCGGGCTCACGGTGGTCCTGGCGGCGGCCGTTCTCGCGGCCGTCCGGCTGAACTACGGCAAGCTCCTGTACATGACCTTCGACAGGGAATCGGCCCGGGCCTCCGGGGTCAGGGTCGGCCGGCTGGACACCCTGCTCATGGTCCTCACCGCCGTCACCATCGTTCTGGGGATGAAGGTCGCCGGGATCCTGCTCGTCGCCGCCCTGATCGTCATCCCGGCCGCCGCCGGACTCCAGGTCGCCTCGAGCTTCCGGACGGCGGTGGCCGCCTCGGCCGCCGTCGCCGTCTTTTCGGTCGTCGGGGGCTTGGGACTGTCGCTGGCCTTGAACGTTCCCGCTTCGGCGGCGATCGTCGTCCTCTGCTTCTTCGCCTTCGCGGCGTCCTTCGCGGTCAAGAAGGGGCGGGGCGTCCGCCTGCCCGCGAAATAGGGCCGGCGGCCTCGAGCTCAGGATCGGGGGGCCGCGAGGGCGCGGGCGACGACCTCCCGGACGGCTTTCCCTTCCTTGTCCAGCGCCTTCTTGAAAGCCGTCGCCTGTTTCCGGACCCGGGCCGTGAACGCGGCATCCTTGATGGACCCCAGGTTGATGAGGACGTTGTCGTAAGCCCCTTCGCCCGCCGCCTGGCCGACGAGCCCGGCGACGCCGGCGTCGCTGACCGAGTTCGTGTTCCCCTTGGCCGCCGCGGTCCCGGCCAGGGCGACGGCCTCGACGGCCTTCTCGAGGACACCGAGGGGGACGAGCGTCGCTTCCTTGTTGGCCGCTTCGAGGGCCCTGTCCTTCTCCGCCGCCTGTTCGGGCGTCGCCTTGGGCAGCCGGAAAGCGTCCATGACCTTGTTGAAGGCCTGGGTGTCGCGGTCGACCGCTTCGAGGAGGGCGTCCTTCAGGGCCTGCCCCCGCACGGCCGTCGCGATCATGTCGGCCGCGACCGCTTCGTAGCCCTTCTTGCCGACGGTCAGATTGGCCACCATGGACGACAGCGCCGCCGACAGGGCGCCGCAGAGGGCCGCGACGCTCCCGCCGCCGGGGGCGGGAGAATCCATCGACAGCTCGTCGGCGAAGCCGCGCAGGGTCATGCCGGCGAGAGGGGCGCCGCCCTCGCGGAACTGGTATTCGATGATCTTCTTCTCGGGCTCGAAGGGGACGACGTCGCCGAGGCCGAGGGACCGGACCGCGGTCCGGATGAGCTCCGCCTCGGGCACGCCGGGGCTCTTGCCCTGTTTCCGGAGATAGTGGCGGCCGGCCATGAGGAGGGCTTCCTTGGGGATGAGCCCGACGAGCTCGCTGCCCGTGACCCGCAGGCCGAGCTTGGCCGCCAGGCGGACGGCCTCGTCGAAGACGGTATGGATGGGCGTGACCTTGTAGTTCGTGAAGTTGACCGAGATCTGGGCCAGGCCGTAGTCCTCGACGTACCAGCCGACGGACTTGACCTCCTTGAACCGGCCCGGCACCTTGACCGTGTTGCCGCGGGCGTCCTTGACGATGTTGCCGTCCCGGTCCCGCTTGGCCCGGCCGCTCTCCCGGAGGCTCAGGGCGATCTCGTGGGCCAGCTTGCGGTCCCGCGTGTTGAGGTTGATGTTGTAGGCGATGAGGAACTCGCGGGCGCCGATGACGGTCGCCCCCGACCTCGGGTTGAAAACGGCCTCGCCGAAATCGGGGGCCCACCGCGGGTCCTTGAGCTTCTCGGCCAGACCCTCGTACTCCCCGGCCCGGACCGTGGCCAGGTTGCGGCGCTCGGGCTTGCGGGCCGCCGCTTCGTAGAGATAGACCGGGATGGCGAGCTCCGCCGCGACCCGCTCGCCGAGCTCGGCGGCCAGCCGGACGCACTCCTCCATGGTGACCCCGGAGACCGGGACGAAGGGACAGACGTCGGTGGCCCCGATGCGGCTGTGGGCCCCCTTGTGGCCGCGCATGTCGATGACCTCGGCGGCCTTGGCGATGGCCCGGAACGCGGCCTCGCGGACGGCCTCCGGGGGACCGATCATGGTCACCACCGTCCGGTTCGTCGAGGCCCCGGGATCGACGTCGAGCAGCTTGACGCCGGGGACGGCCTCGATCTCGCGGCTGATGGCCCCGATCTTCTCCATATCCCGGCCCTCGCTGAAATTGGGGACGCATTCGACGAGCTTCATGATCCGACTCCTTTGCGCACCGTGTACTTGAGCGCGCCGTTGCGGTCGTAGACCTCGATGGACTCGAAACCGTCGAGATAGAGGCCGAGCCAATCGGCCCGGCCGACGATGACGACGAGCGGTCTCGCCGCCAGGTGTTTCCGGGCCGTCTCCCGGACCCTCTCGGCGTTGACGAGCTTGAACCTCTCCGGGCCCTTGTCCCATTGGCCGTCGTCGAGGGAGAGGGCGACGTAGCGGGCCATCCATTCGGCGAATCCCGCGTTCGACTCGAAGCGCAGGGGCAGGCTGCCGATGAGGAACGATTTGGCCTCCTCGATCTCGGCGGGCGGCGGCGGTTCCGCGGCCATGGCGCCGATCTCGCGGACCATCTCGAGGACCGCCGGGGCCAGGGATTCCGGCCGGACCCGCGCCCGGGCCCAGATAGACGCCGCACGAGCGGAAGAACTCGGTCTCGCTGAAGGCGTAGTAGGCGATGCCCTTGGATTCCCGGAGGTTCATGAACAGGCGGCTCCGCGTCGTCCCGCCGAGGATCTGCTTCAGGACCAGGAAGGGGAAGAAATCCGGATCGTAGGAATCCATGACCACGTTCCCGGCGAAGATCGTCGCCTCGGTCTCGTCCGGCGATTCGACGAAGCAGACGCGCCCGCCGTCGTTCGCGGCGGGCGCCGGGACCAGGGGCCGGTCGGGAGCGGGTCCCGTCCAGGCCCCGAAATGGCTCTCGATCTTCTGCCGGACCAGGGCCGCGTCGATCCGGCCCGAGACGAGGACCGCGGCGTTGGCGGGCCGGTAGAAGCGGTCGTAGAAGGCGGCGACGTCCTTGACCGTGATGAACTTGATGACCTCTTCGGAATAGGTCCCCGTGCCGTAGGGATGGCCGGCGAAGAGAAGCCGCAGCAGCTGGCTCCAGCCGAGGATCTCCGGGTCCTGCTTCCGCTCGTACAGCTCCCAGAAGGCCGTCCGCCGGACCGCCCCGAGCTCGCGCTCGGTGAACACGGCCTCGACGGCGATGAGCCTCAGGAGGTAGATGGCCCGGTCGAGGTACTCCTCGAGTACCGTCATGGTCAGGACCGTGTAGTCCATGAGAACGGCCAGGGAGAGCTCGGCGCCGATCGATTCGATGCTGTTCTCGATGTAATCGGCCGACAGCATCCTGGTCCCCTTGCCGATCATGCGGGCCGTCACGGCGGCCACGCCGGGACGGTCGGCGGGCGAATCGGCCTCGCCGGCCCGGATGACGAGCTGGAGCGTGACCAGGCCGGCGTCGGCCCTGACGGCGGTGGCGACCGTCAGCCCGTTGGGCAGGACGGCCTTTTCGACGGCGGGGAGCCTGAGCTCCAGAGGTTGGGCATCCGGCAGGGGAGGGGTCCGGCGGAACCGCTCCTGGGCGGCGGCCGGCCCGGCCTCGGTGAGTCCCAGCAGAAGGGCGGCGGACACGATCCCGGCCAGCGCGCCGGCCCGACCGAGGACGGAGCGCTCCCGCCGTCTCATCGGCGCCGGAGCTCCAGGACGACCCTGTTCTGGGGGATGAAATACTTGCCGACGAACGACTGGACCGAGAGAGGCCCGACGCCGAGGTACCTGTCCAGTTCGGCGCCCGGGTCTCCGCGGCCGTCCCCGGCGATGGCCGCATCGACGAGGAAGAGGGCCTTGCCCAGGTTGGTCGACAGCTTCTCCAGATAGTCGGCCTTGAAACGGCGCTTGGCCCGGTTGATCTCGTCGAGCGAGACGGTGTTCGTCCGCAGCTTGTCGATCTCCGAGAGAATGGCCTTTTGGGCGCGCTCGACCATGACCTCGTTGGTGTTGAGGCAGAAGAGCTTCAGGGCGGCGACGCTCAGCCGCACGTCCACGGAGGCGCCGAGGTAACGCGCGGTCATGTCCTTCTTGAGAAGACGGCTCCTCAGCCGCGACGTCTCGCCCTCGGCGAGCAGGTACTGCAGGATCCGGAGCGGATAGATCTCCGCCGGCTGGATGGGATAGAAGCGGAAGCCCATGTGGAACCCGGCGCCTTCCGCGGTCGTCTCGTGGGTGCGCACGACGACGTCGCTCTGACGCGCGAGGGCCGGCCGGGCCGGGATGGGCGCGTCCGGGCCGGGGGAGACGGAATCGAAGTACCGGGCGACGAGCTCCCTCGTCCGGACGGCGTCGATGCTGCCGACGATGGCGAGGACCGCGTTGTTGGGGACGTAGTAGGCCCGGTGGAAGGCCGCGATATCGGTCTCGGTGAGCTTCACCATGTCGAGGCCCGTTCCGATCAGGGGACGGCCGTAGAGCTCGTCGGGGAAGAGGAGCTGGTCGAACTCGGCGAAGCTCGCGAAAAAGGGGTCCGAGGCCAACCGGCCGCGGTGGGATTCGATGAGCTCGGTCCGCGTCCGCTCGACGGCCGCCGGCGTGATGGCCAGGGACTTCATCCGGTCCGACTCGAGCCACAGGGCCAGCGCCAGCTGATTCGACGGGAGGGTCTCGTAGAACAGGGCCTTGTCGTGGGCGGTCGTCGCGTTGAGCTCCCCGCCGACCTTCTGGACGAACCCGACGTGCTGCAGGGGCGCGACGTTCTCGGAGCCCTGGAACATCAGGTTTTCCAGGAGATAGGCCAGGCCTTCCTGGCCGGGCTTCTCGCGGAGGGTCCCGGCGCCGTAGGCCACGGCCACGGTGACGAGGGGAAGCCGGTGATCCTCGGCGAGCAGGACGCGCAGCCCGTTGCGCAGCCGGTACTCCTGGTGGGTGAAGGGCGACGACGGCGGCGCGGACCCCTGGCCGAAGGACGGGAGGTTCCCGAGGGCGAAGAGCGACAGGAGGATGAGGGAGAAGGCCGCTTTCTTCATGCCTGTTCAGAACCTTGGGTACCGGGCGAATGTCAACAATAGCATAAAGAGGCACCGGTTGAAAACCCCTCTGGAATGTGCTATTTTGGCCCGGATCGCGCAAGCGAGGAGATCCTGACGACAGGGAGGAAACGAACCATGGACTACGATATCAAGGACCTGAAGCTCGCCGCCAAGGGGCGTCTGAGGATGGAATGGGCGGCCCGGTCGATGCCCGTCGTGGACAGGATCAAGAAGACCTTCGCGAAAGAGAAGCCTCTGGCCGGGGTCCGCATCGCGGCCTGCCTCCACGTCACCTCGGAGACGGCCAACCTGATGGAGGCCCTCAAGCTCGGCGGGGCCGACGTCCGGCTCTGCGCTTCGAACCCGCTCAGCACCCAGGACGACATCACCGCGGCCCTGGTCAAGCACCACGGCATCCCGGTCTTCGCCATCAAGGGCGAGGACCACAAGACCTACTACCGCCACATCCTCCAGGCCCTCGACCACGGCCCGTCGATCACCATGGACGACGGCGCCGACCTCGTCTCGGTCACCCATTCCAAGAGGAAGGACCTCCTGCCGGGCATCCTGGCCGGGACCGAAGAGACGACGACCGGGGTCATCCGGCTGAAGAGCATGGCCCGCGACGGGGTCCTGCGCTATCCCATCGTCGCGGTCAACGACGCCCAGACCAAGCACCTCTTCGACAACCGCTACGGGACGGGCCAGAGCACCCTCGACGGCATCCTCCGGGCCACCAACGTCCTGCTCGCCGGCCTCAAGTTCGTCGTGGCCGGCTACGGCATGTGCGGCAAGGGCGTGGCCATGCGGGCCAAGGGCGCCGGGGCCCACGTCCTCGTCACGGAGATCGATCCCATCCGGGCCATCGAGGCGGTCATGGACGGCTTCGAGGTCCTGCCCATGGCGGCCGGCCGCCCCGGTCGGGGACGTCTTCCTGACCGTCACCGGGAACAAGGCCGTCATCCGGAAGGAGCACTTCCTGCGCATGAAGGACGGGGCCATCGTCGCCAACGCGGGGCACTTCAACGTCGAGATCGACATCCCGGCCCTGGAATCCGCTCTCGAGCGGAAAGCGTCAGGTCCGCGACTTCGTCGAGGAATACACCCTGAAGAACGGGCGGCGGATCAACCTGCTCGGAGAGGGGAGGCTCATCAACCTGGCGGCCGCCGAGGGGCACCCGGCCATGGTCATGGACATGAGCTTCGCCAACCAGGCCTTGAGCGTGCGCTGGCTGCTCGGCCGGGCCGAAGGGCTGCCCAAGAGCGTCTTCCCCGTCCCGGCGGAGATCGACAAGGAGATCGCCCGCCTGAAGCTCGCCTCGATGGGCTCGGCGATCGACAAGCTGACGCCGGCCCAGAAGAAATACCTGGCCGGCTGGCAGGAAGGCACCTGAGCGGGCTTCCCGGCACCGGCGGCCGCGCTAGCGCTGTTCCCCGATCAGCCTCAGGTAACGGCTGATGGCGTCCCTCATCTCCGTGTCGGTGACGCGCGCCCGGATCTTGGTGAACACGGCCTTGGCCCTGGCGTAATCCGTGAGCTTGAAACGAGGCCACGCCGAGATTGTAGTTGAACAGGACGTCCTCCGGGACGATCTTCACCGCGGCCTCGTAGGAAGCGACGGCCTCGCCGAGGTTGTTCTTCTTCTCGTAGACCTGTCCCCGGAGGTTGTACGCCATGGCCAGCCGCGGTTGGATCTCGATGGCCTTCTGGACGCTGTCGAAGGCCTCGTCGAGACGGTCCTGCAGGATGTACAGCCGGGCCAGGTTGGTGTAGGGGAGCTCCCGGGATTGGAAGACGGGATCGAGCAGGGCGGTCTTCCATTCGGTCTCGGCCAGGTCGAGACGGCCCATCCGGTCGTAGACGGTCCCCAGGTTGTTGTGGGCCTCGGTGAACTGCGGATTGATCTCGAGGCACTTGCGGTAGGCCTGGACGGATTCCTCGAGCCGGCCCCTCATGGAATGGGAGATCCCGAGCGCGTTCCAGGCGAGGTAATAGCGCGTGTCGAGGGCCAGGGACTTGACGAAGTACTTGACGGCCTCCTCGACGTTGCCCTCGTTGAGATGGAACAGCCCGACGTTGTACTGGTACTTGGGGTCCTTCTCCCGGGCCTTCTGGATCCGGACCTGTTTCGAGGCGCAGTAGGTCAGACTGGCGCAGACGATCAGGACGACGATGGCTTTGGCTCTCATCCGTCTTCTCCTTGTCGCGATATCCCCGGCATCACTCGGCCTTGAGCGTCCGGGTCATCAGGTCGACCACGGCCTTGCGGGGCTCCTTGCCGCGGTAGAGGACCTGGTAGATCTCCTCGGAGATGGGCATCTCGACGCCCGAGGGCGCGGGCTATCCGCCGCGCGGCGACCGTCGTGTGAACGCCCTCGGCGACCATCTTCATGCCCGCCAGGATCTCCCTGAGCTTGCGGCCGCGGCCGAGCTCCTGCCCGACGCGGTGGTTCCGGCTCAGCTCCCCGGTGCAGGTCAGGATCAGGTCGCCCATGCCGGCCAGGCCGGAAAAGGTCTCGCGGCGGGCGCCGAGGGCGAGCCCCAGGTTGGTGATCTCGACCAGACCGCGGGTGATGAGCGCCGCTCTCGTGTTCAGGCCGAACTTCATCGCGTCGGCGATGCCGGCGGCGATGGCGATGACGTTCTTGAGGGCCCCGGCGACCTCGACCCCGGTCACGTCGGTCGAGGTGTAGGCCCGGACGCTCGGGCTCGAGACGGTGTGCTGGACCTCGCGGGCGGCCGCCGGTTCCCGGGAGGCGACGACGAGGGCCGTGGGATTGCCCGCCGCGACCTCCCGGGCGAAGCTCGGGCCCGAGAGTACGGCCAGCCTCGGCCGGACGTGCGGCTGAAAGACCTCCTCCATGACCTGGCTCATCCGCATCAGGGTCCTCTTGTCGAACCCCTTGGTCAGGCTGACGACGGTCTGGTCTCTGTTCAGGACAGGGGCGATGCGGCCGTAGACGGCCCGGCAGAACTGGGACGGGACGGCGATGAAGACGACTTCGGCGAAGGAGGCCGTCTCCCGGAGATCGTCCGAGAAGTCGACGGTGTCCGGGAACTTGAAACCGGGCAGGAAGGCCGCGTTCTCACGGGTCTTGAGGGCTTCCCGGAGGATGTCCGGCTCCCTGATCCAGAGCCGGGTCGGGTGGCCGATCGATCCGAGGTACCGGGCGAAGGCCGAGCCCCAGCTCCCGCCGCCGACGACCGCCGTCTTCATGTCGCCTTCTCCCCGAGCTTCCTCTCGGTGCCTTTGACCAGCCGGCCGATGTTGGCCCTGTGCCGGAAGACGATCAGGACCGCGATCGCGAAGGCGACGGCCGCGACGTCCCCGCGTCCGCCCGCGGCCAGGAACACCGCCGGGAAGGACAGGGCGGCCAGGATCGAGCCGAGCGAAACGATGCGGGTCGTCCCGACGACGACCAGGAAGAGCCCGAGGCAGGCCAGGCAGGGCAGCCAGGCGATCGCCAGGAAGGCGCCGGCCGCGGTGGCCACGCCCTTTCCGCCCCGGAAGCCGATCGCGAAGGGATAGCAATGGCCGACGACGGCCGCGAAGCCGCAGACGGCGGCCAGGCGGGGCTCGTCGAACAGCCGGAGCGCCAGGAAGACCGGCAGGAAGCCCTTGAGGACATCGAAGACCGCCACGGGCAGGGCGCTCTTCCAGCCGCCGACCCGCAGCACGTTGGTCGCTCCGGTGCTCCGGCTGCCGAAATCGCGGACGTCCTTGCGGCCCGTCCAGCGGACGAGCAGGTAGCCCGTCGGGATGGACCCGAAAAGATAGGAAGCGAGGATGAAAACGTACTTCATGCGAACTCCGCTTCTCGAACGATCCTGTATTCCGGGCCCTCCGGACGGAGGCGGCTCTCGAAGAGTGCGACCTTGCGCGCGGTCATCTCCCCGAACGTCTCCCCGCGGCGCTTGTCGAGCTCGGCCATGACTTCGCGGATCCGTCCGGGGCCCTTGACCCGGCCCAGCGTCAGGTGGGGCTTGAATTCCCGCTGTTCGCGTTCGAAGCCTTCGGTCTCGAGGACCCTGTCGAGCTCGTCTTGGAAGACGGCCAGCCCGGGACCGGCGAAGGCGCCGACCCAGAGGACGCGCGGGTCCCTCTCGCCGGGAAAAACCCCCGTGCCCCGGAAGCCGAGGGGGAACGGGCCGTGCCGTCCGGCCAGATCGGCCAGGACCGTCTCCCACGCGGAGAGCCCCGGCTTCGTCGATCTCGCCGAGGAACTTCAAGGTGAGATGCAGCCCGTCGGGCCGGACCCAGCGGACGTCGCCGCGGGTGGATCTCAGGACCGTGACGAACGCCTGCAAGGTCCTCTTGATCTCCGGATCGAGCTCGACGGCGATGAAAGCCCTCATGACCTCTTCCGCAACCTATTATAGGACCTTTGCGGGAAGCTTGATAAGGGATTTTCTCAGCATGTCCAGGGCCTTCTGCGAAGATTGGAACTTGACGTAGTCCCGGCCGCCGGAAAAGATCCGCCGTTCGACCTCGATCCCGGCCCCGGCGGGCCAGCGCGATGATAGACGAGGCCGACCGGCTTGGCCGGGGTGCCGCCGCCCGGACCCGCGATACCGGTCACCGCCAAGCCGAAGTCGGCGCCGGAAGAGGCGCGGATGCCCCGGGCCATGGCCCGGGCCACCGGGGCGCTGACGGCGCCATGCCGCGCGATGAGCCTCGCCGGGACGGCCAGCCGCCGGACCTTGGCTTCGTTGGCGTAGACGACCGCCGACTCCAGAAAATAGGCGGAGCTCCCGGGACGGCCGGTCAGCCGGTGGCCGAGGAGCCCGCCGGTGCAGGACTCGGCGCAGGCCACGGTCAGGCCGCGGGACTCGAGGGCCGCCCCCACGACATCGGCCAGGTCCGCGCCGTCGCGCGAATAGATCCACGGTCCGACCCGCCGAACGAGCGTCCGTTCCAGGCGGTCGAGGACCGCGGCCGCCGCATCCGCCGGTCCCGGCCCCTTATAGGTCAACCGGATCGACAGGTCGCCGGGCGAAGCGAGGGTGGTCACCGTGACCTCGGGCGGGACGAGCGCGTAAAAGGCTTTGAGCCGGGTCTCCATGGCCGATTCGCCCAGATCCCGTGAGGCGGATGACGCGGCGGGACATCAGACCGCGGCCGAGGCCGGCCAGGCGCGGGCGGACATGGTCCTCGAACATCGGCCGGATCTCACGGGGCGGGCCGGGCAAGAGGGCGACGCGGCGGCGCCCGTCGTCGAGCCACAGTCCGGGGGCCGTGCCGTTGGGATTGGGCAGGACCTCGGCGCCTTCGATGACGTAACACTGCTTGAGGTTCGAGGCCGTCATGGGCCAGCCGTGGCGGCGGAAACGCTCCCGGATCTCGCGGCGGATGGCCGGATCGAAGACGAGCTTCCGGCCGAGGAGCCCGGCCAGCGTCTCGCGGGTCCGGTCGTCCTCGGTCGGGCCGAGGCCGCCCATGCAGAGGACGAGGCCGGCCCGGCCGAGGGCCGTCCGCAGGGCCCGGGCCAGGTCGCCGGCGTCGTCGCCGACGATCGTCTTGAAGGCGACGTCGAGGCCGGCGGCGTTCAGGCCGGCCGTCAGATACAGGGAATTCGTGTCCTGGAAGTCCGGGGTCAGGAGCTCCGATCCGACGGCGATGATCTCGATCTTCATGTTTCTTCCGGGCTTCAGACGACGAGCAGGACCAGGCGGGCGAGAGCGGCCGCCGCGAGGCCCGCGCCGACGTCGTCGGCCATGATGCCCCAGCCTCCGGGCAGCCCTTCGAGCTTCCGGATCGGCCAGGGCTTGATGATATCAAAAAAGCGGAACAGGGCGAAAGCGACGGCGACGGAGATCCAGTCCGCGGGCAGGAAGGCGCAGGCGATGAGCTGGCCGCAGACCTCGTCGACGACGATCCGGCCGGGATCGGGCCGGCCGAGCTCCGCGGCGTGCCTGGCCGCGGCGCCGGCACCGACGCAGAAGAGGACGGCGATGAGGAGCAGGTAGACGGGCCAGGCGAGCGCATGGAGCGCCGCTTTGTAGGACAGAGACGGCGACCAGGCTCCCGGCCGTGCCCGGGGCCAGGGGGACGAGGCCGAGGCCGAAGAACGTGGCCAGGATCCCGGAGGCGCTCGTCTTCATGCCAGCGTCCCGAAAAGATCGTAGTCGTCGGCCGAGTCGATCGCGACCCGGACGATGGGGGCGGGCGGCTCGGACATTCCGGGCGGCAGGGAGAACCGGACGATGCCGTCGACCTCCGGGGCCTGGAAGCGCCCGCGGCCGGTCCAGCGTCCGGGCGACGCGGCGTCGGGTCCCTCGACGAGGACGTCGACCGTCCGGCCGACACGGGCCTCGTTCTTCTCCCGGGAGATCGAGGCCTGGATCTCCATGATCTCGCGGCGGCGCGCCTCCTTCTCCTCGAAGGGGATCCGGTCGGCCAGGCCGAACGAGGCGGTGCCTCTCTCGGGCGAGTAGGCGAAAACGCCGAGGTGGTCGAACCGGGCCGCTTGCGACGAACCGGCGCAGCGCGGCGAACTCCTTTTTCCCCTCGCCCGGGAAGCCGACGATGAGCGAGGTCCTGACGGCCGCGTCCGGGAGCTTCGTCCGGATGCGATCGAGGAGCCGGAGCGCCCGGGCCCCGTCGAGGCCCCGCCTCATGGCTTTGACGAGGCCTGGATCGGCATGCTGGAAGGGGATGTCGAAGTAGCGGCAGATCTTCGGGCCGGCCATCGCCTCGAGCAGGCGGTCCGTGATCTCCTCGGGATAGCCGTAGAGGAAGCGCAGCCAGGCGATGCCGGGGACACGCGCGAGCCGCTCCAGGAGCCGGGCGAGCCCGTCCCGGATCCCCCGGTCGCGGCCGAACCAGGACGTGTCGTGGGAGATGAGGTCGATCTCCCGGACGCCGAGAGCCGCGAGCGTCCGGACCTCGCGCAGGATCGAGGCCGCGCTCCGCGAGACGTACGGGCCTTTGATCAGGGGGATGGCGCAGAAACCGCAGCGGTGGGAACACCCCTCCGAGATCTTGACGTAGGCCCAGGCGCCGGGCGTCGTGACCAGCCGGGGCGAAGCGTCCGAATAGAGGAAGGTCCGGCCCGGCTCCCGAAAAGCGAGGCCCTCGACGATCGCGACGATCCGGTCGAAGCTCCGGACCCCGGTCCAGGCGTCGACCCCGGGGAATTCCCGCTCCAGCCGGGCCCTGTCCCTTTCCACGTGACAGCCGGCGGCGACGATCCTCTTCCGCGGGTCCTTGCGTTTCAGCCGGAGGACCTCGGCCAGGGTCGCTTCGGCCTCCTCGCGGGCCGGTCCGATGAAACCGCAGGTGTTGACGACGACCGTGTCGGCCTCCTCGGCCCGGCCGGTGAGGGCATAGCCGGCCGCTTTGAGCGCGCCGAGCATGACCTCGCTGTCGACGAGGTTCTTGGCGCAGCCGAGGCTGATGAGGGCGACCGTTCCTCCGGCGCGCCGGACGCCCCGGGCGCCGCGCGTCGGCCGGGTCAAGGATAGATCCTGTAGAGGAGCCGGGGGAAGGGGATCGTCTCGCGGATGTGCTTGATGCCGCAGATCCAGGAGACCATGCGCTCGATGCCCATGCCGAAGCCGGAGTGGGGCACGCTGCCGTACTTGCGGAGGTCGAGGTACCATTCGTAGGCCTCGCGCGGCAGATCGTGCTCCGCGAGCCGTTTCTCGAGCAGGTCGAGGTCGTGGATGCGCTGCCCGCCGCCGATGACCTCGCCGTAGCCTTCCGAGGCCAGGAAATCGACGCCGAGGACGACGTCGGGGTTCTCCGCGGCCGGCTGCATGTAGAAAGCCTTGATGGCCGTCGGGAAGTGCGTGACGCAGACCGGCGAGGTGTAGAGCTCGGAGATGATGGTCTCTTCGGGCGCCCCGAAATCGCCGCCCCACTCGATCGTCGAGCCTTTCTCGCGCAGGACCGGGACCGCCTCGCTGTAGGTCAGGCGGGGAAAGGGCTTCCCGATGGCTTCGAGCGGCTTGGGATCGCGCTCGAGCGTCTCGAGCTCGAGCCGCCGCCGGGTCAGGACCCGCTCCATGATGAACAGGATGAGGTCCTCGCCGAGCCCGATGATGTCCTGGAGGGTGGCGAAGGCGACTTCCGGCTCGACCATCCAGAACTCGATGAGGTGGCGGCGGGTCTTCGATTTCTCGGCCCGGAAGGTCGGGCCGAAGCAGTAGACCTTGCCGAAGGCCATGGCCGTCGCCTCGTTGTAGAGCTGGCCGCTCTGGCTGAGATAGGCTTTCTGGTCGAAATATTCGGTCTCGAAGAGGGTCGTCGTCCCCTCGCAGGCGCTCGGGGTCAGGATGGGCGTGTCCATGAGGCGGAAGCCGCGGTCGTCGAAGAAATCCCGGATGGCCTTGACGACCTCGGCCCGGACGCGCAGGATGGCGTGCTGCCGCGAGGACCGGAGCCAGAGGTGGCGGTGCTCCATGAGGAACGGGGTGCTGTGCTCCTTGAGCGTGATCGGATATTCGGCGGCGATCTGGACGATCTCGATCTCCTCCATGGCCAGCTCGAAGCCGCCCGGGGCCCGCTTTTCCCCGCGGACCTTGCCGCGGACGATGACCGAGGACTCCTGGGTCAGGCGGTCGAACTCCTTGAACAGGGGGGCGTCCTTGTCGGCGCTGAAGGCCGTCGCCTGGATGAGGCCCGTCCCGTCGCGGACGAGCAGGAAGCGGACCTTGCCCGACGAGCGCTTGTTGTAGACCCAGCCGCGGATCTCGACGTCCTGGCCGTCGTGGGCCGCGATGTCCTCGATGTAGACCCATTTCATAGTGCGCACATTATAAGCGCATCGGGGACATTCTGCAATCGCCCGGCAGGACAACGGCGAGCCGCCGAGTGGCTCGAAAGCCGGGCCGCTCCCGCGCCGGTCACGGCCGGCGTGAAAAACATGCCTCTTGGTTTATACTCAGGGACGCGATGGCCCAGCCGAGAGAGTTCGCACCGGTCAAGTGCGTCTGCGGCGTGATCTATAAGGAGGATGCGCTCTACGACGAGGCCAGGAGACGGCTCGAAGAGGAGTGGGGGAGGGTCGACAGCGAGAGCGCGCCGTTTCCGTTCGACCTGACGGATCACTACGGGGCCGAGATGGGGGAGGGGCTGAGGCGGCGATTCGTGAGCTTCGAAGCCTTGATCGCCCCGGAGACGCTGCCCTCCCTGAAGATCCGGGCCATCGAGCTCGAAGAAGCGCTCCGGAAAGAGCGCGGCGCGGCCGGCCGGCCCGTCAACATCGACCCCGGCTATCTCACGGCGGCCGCGCTCGATCATGGCCACGGCCAAGGATTTCGCCCACCGTGTCCCGCTTGCGCAGGGCATCTACGCCCACCTCGAATTCCTGTTCACCAGGACGGGCGTCAAGACGCTCGAGTGGACGTATCCCGATCTGAGGCGCGAGCCCGCGCAGGCCTATTTCCGGTCGGTCAGGGAGAGCTTCCTCCGGCAGATCCGCGAGCGCCGCGCCTGACGCTCCTCGGCTCAGCCCTCCGGGTGGAAGGCCGTGATGGACCGGAGCTTCTTGACGATCTCCGGCAGCTCCCGAAGGACGACGGCGATGTCCTCCTCGGTGTTGGACCGGCCGAGCGACATGCGGATCGACGAGCGGGCGATCTCGGGCCGCAGGCCGATGGCCCGGAGGACGTGCGAGACCTCCTCCGACTCCTCGCTGCAGGCCGAGCCCGTCGAGACGTAGATCTCCTTGGTCGCCAGGGCCAGGAGGATGGCCTCGGCCTCGAGGCCGGGGAAGGCGAAATTGAGCGTGCCCTTGACCCGGTCGACCGGGTGGCCGTTGAATTTCGCGCCGGGGATCCCGTCCTCGACGCCCTTCTTGAGCGTCTCGGCCAGATGTTCGATCCGGGCGCGCTCCTTGCGGCCCTTCTCCTCCAGGATCCGGACGGCCTCGCCGAACCCGACGACGCCGGCCGTGTTCTCGGTCCCGGCCCGGAGACCGCGCTCCTGGCGGCCGCCGCGCAGGAAGGGACAGATCGTCGTCCCCCGGCGGATGTAGAGGGCGCCGACCCCCTTGGGGCCGTAGATCTTGTGGGCCGAAACGGTCAGGAAGTCGACCCCGAGCTTCCGGGCGTCGACGTCGATCTTGCCGAAGGTCTGGACGGCGTCGGTGTGGACGGCGACGCCGCGCTCGTGGGCGATCCGGACGATGTCCGCGATGGGCTGGATCGTGCCGATCTCGTTGTTGGCGTGCATGATCGAGACGAGGGCCGTCTTCGGGGTCAGCGCCGAACGCAGTTGGTCGAGATCGACGCTGCCGTAGGCGTCGACCGGGAGATAGGTGACCTTGACGCCGCGCGCCTCGAGGGCCTTGGCGGCCTCGATGACGGCCGGGTGCTCGATGGCCGAGGTGACGAATTCGTCCCGGCCCGGCGACGCTTCGAAAGTCCCGAAGATGGCGAAGTTGTCGGACTCCGTCCCGGAGCCCGTGAAGTAGATCTCGCCCCGGTCGACGCCCAGGGAGCCGGCCACGCGCTCGCGGGCCTCGTTCATGAGCTCCTTGACCCGCCGGCCGATCGGGTAGAGGGAGGAGGGGTTGCCGAAATGTTCCCGCAGGACCCAGGCCATTTTTTCGGCGACGGCCGGATCGACCGGCGTCGTCGCGTTGTGGTCGAGATAGATCATGGATCTATTCTAACAGAACCCGGGATAAAAAAAGAGGGGCCGCCTCGGCCGGGTGTGTCCCGGACGGGGCGGCCCCGTCTCAAGAAGCGTTTCAGCCCAGCTTTTCCTTGAGGATGCGGACGACCTCCAGGCCGGCCCGCTGCTGGCCCTCGGCCGCCGCGGCGCCGAGGTGGGGGATGGGGATGACGTTGGGATGGTCGACGAGCGAGAAGTCCTCGGGCGGCTCCTTGTCGAAGACGTCGAGCGCCGCGGCCCGGACCTTGCCGGCGTTGAGCGCGTCGAGCAGGGCCTTCTCGCCGACGACGCCGCCGCGGGCGACGTTGACGATGATGACGCCCGTCTTCATCTTGGCGAACTCGGCTTCGCCCAGGATGGGCTTGGCCTGCTTGGGGACGTGGAGGGTGATGAGGTCGGCCGCGGCCAGGAGGTCGTCGAGCGGGACCTGTTTCACCGCGAGGTCGCCGGCCTTGATCGGGATGATGTCGTAGGCGAGGACGGTCATGCCGAAGGCCAGGGCCCTCTTGGCGACCTCGAGCCCGATCCGGCCGAACCCGATGATGCCCAGGGTCTTGCCGTAGAGCTCCGTGCCCTCGAGCGCCTTCTTGTCCCACTTGTGGGCCTTCATCGACAGGACGGCCTTGGCGTGGTTGCGCACGGCGCCCAGCATGAGCCCGAAGGTGTGCTCGGCGACCGTGATGGACGTCGCGGCCGGCGTGTTGGCCACGAAGATGCCCTTTTCCTTGGCCGCGTCGCGGTCGATGTTGTCGAGGCCGATGCCGGCCCGGACCAGGACCTTGAGGTCCGTGCCCGCCTCGATGACCGGCCGGGTGATGCGCGAGGCGCTCCGGACGACCACGGCGCTCGTGCCGGGGACGGCGGCGATGAGCTCGGCCTCGCTCAGGCCCTTGGCGACGGTGATCTCGAAGCCCGGAACGGCCCGGAGCTGCTCCAAGGCCGCCTTGTCCATGCCGTCGGCGATGAGGATCTTGGTCATTGCCAGTTCTCCTTGAGCACGGCCTGGGCCGCCTTGATGCCGGCGCCGGCCTCGAACGTGTAGCCGAGGTCCATGAGCGTCATTTCGAGCGCGGACAGGGCCGTGATGATGTCGAAGCCGCCCATGTAGCCGAGGTGGGCGATGCGGAAGATCTTGCCCTTGTACGGCTCCTGGCCGCCGGCGATGTAGGCCATGTACTTGTTCTGCATGGTCTTGACCAGCTTGCCGCCCTCGATGCCTTCGGGCACCTTGCAGCAGGTCAGGACGTTGCCCGGCCGCTGCGACAGGAGCTCGAGGCCGAGGGCCTTGACGCCGGCCCGCGTCGCGTCGCCCAGGATCCTGTGGTGCTCGAAGAGGCCGTCGAGACCCATCTTGCGGATGATGTCGAGGGCGTGCTTCTGCTGGACGACGAGCGAGATGCCGGGGGTCCAGGGCGTCGTCTTGTCGGCCAGGTTCTTCTTGGCCTTCTTGAGGTCGAAGTAGAACTTGGGCAGCTTGGCGCCCGCCGCCAGGGCCCAGGCCTTCTGACTGAGCGCGATGAAGGCCAGTCCGGGCGGGATCATGAACGATTTCTGGGAACCCGACAGGAAGACGTCGACCTTCCAGTCGTCCATGGGGCAGGGGGTGACGCCGGCGCCGGAGATGCCGTCGACGACGAGCACGGCCGGCGTCTTGGCCACCACCTCGCCGAAGCCCTGGATGTCGAACATGGCCCCGGAGGAGGTTTCGGAGAGGGTCGCGAACACGGCCTTGCAGTCGGGCATGGCCTTGAGCTCGGCTTCCAGCTCCTCCTTGGAATAATCCTTGCCCCACGGGTCGAGGACGATCTCCTTGTAGGCGACGCCGTAGGCCTTGCAGATGTTGCCCCAGCGCTCGCCGAACTTGCCGGCGTTGATGGTCAGGACCTTGTCGCCCGGGCTGAGCAGGTTGACGACGGCGGTCTCCATCGCGCCCGTTCCCGACGAGGTCAGGATGTAGGCGTCCTCCTTGGTCCCGAAGACGTACTTGATGCCTTCGGTCACCTCCATGAACAGGGCCGAGAACTCGGGCGTCCGGTGGTGGAAGATGGGCTCGGCCGCCGCCGACAGGGCCCGCTCGGGCACCGGCGTCGGTCCGGGCGAGAGGAGGTAGTACTTTTTTATCATGAGGCACTCCTTATAGTATGTAATAGCCGGAACGTGACCGTCGGAACGATCACAGGTCCTTCAACAGCTCGGTCAGCAACGCCGTGCGCTCGATGAGGGACGGCAGGAGAAGATGCTCGTGCTCGGCGTGGAGGCCGTCCCCGTCCGGCCCGAGGCCGTCGAGGGTCGGGACGCCCAGGCCCGCGGCGATCGACGCGTCCGAGCCGCCGCCCGTCTTGCCGCCCTTGAGGGCGATCCCCAGGCTCGCGGCGATCCCCTGGGCCCGGAGGAAGAGCTTCTCGGAGGCCTTGGTCTTCTCCATGGGCGGCGTCGTGCTCTCGACCGTGATCTTGATCCGCGCCCCGCGCAGGGCCGGCACCGCCTCCCGCAGGATCTTCAGCACCCGGTCCCTGTCCGCGGCCTTCCAGAACCGGACGTCCAGCGTCGCCCAGGCGCTCTCGGCGACGACGTTGGCCTTCTCGCCGCCGCCGATGAGCCCGACGTTGACGGTCGTCTCGCCGGCGCGCAGGCGCTTGAACTTGGCGATCTGGGCGACCAGCTCTTCGACGGCGCTGACGCCCTTCTCGGGTGTGCCGCCGTGCGCCGAGCGGCCGTGCACGTCCATGCGGACGACGAGCCGCCCCTTCCGCTCCAGCTTCAGCGCGCCGCCCGGCAGCGCCGGCTCGAGGCAGAGCACGAGCGAGGCCTTGCGGGCCAGCTTGCGGATCATCTCGGCCGCCGCGCCCTGCCCGGTCTCTTCGGCGGAATTGACCAGGACCGTGATCCTCTTCTGGGGCTTGGCGTTGAGCGCCTGGAGCGCGCGGAGGGCGGCCAGGACCATGACCAGTCCGCCCTTCATGTCCAGGACGCCCGGACCGTAGATCCGGTTCCCTTGGACGTAGAAGGGCATCTTCACGATCTTGCCGACGGGCCAGACCGTGTCGACGTGGGTCAGGACGAGGATCTCGTCGTCGGCGTCCTTGAGCCGTCCCGGCGCGAACTCGGCCACGACGAGGTCGCCGACTTCCTTCTGCGGATGCACCGTGATCTTGCACCCGACCCGTTTCAGCTCCCGGGCGGCGAAGGACGCGCAGGCGTCGACGGCCTTCTTGTCCTGCGTCGGGGATTCGAGCAGGACGAGCTGTTTCAGCAGATGGACGAGCTCGCCCTGACGGGAGCGGAAATAGAGGCGGAAATCCATAGTTCCCTCCACCGGGATACGAGGGATTAATCTATCACACCGCGGCAGGAAAAGCACGCGCCTCGTCTTGATTTCACCATTTCTTTCGCATAGAGTGGACGGCGAGGAGGCCGCCGGCCGGAATCCCCGGGATGCCCAGAAAAACGATCCTCGTCATCGCCCTCGTCCTGTCCTGCGCGGCGGGTCTGCCCTCCGAGATCTTCTATCCCTGGAAGGACACCTGCATCGGGTCGCTCGACGCCGCGGGCTGGCCCGGGCTGGTCATCGCCCCGTCCGCCGACTGCGCCTACGCCTTCCTCCTGAGGGTCGAGCGGGAAGGGGAGACCGCCGAGGGCGCGGACCTCTACTACCTCGTCTCCGACGTCGGCCCGCACTCGCCCGACGGCCTCTACGCCCGGGTCACCTTCGACCTCGGGCTGCCGTTCAAGATGGGCCGTTCGACGCCCGTGCTGATGAAGCCGGCTCCCCGGCGCCAGGCCCTGACGCTCGAATGGTCGCGCCGCGACGAAAGGACCGTCATCGGCCGCATCGTCTTCCCGGAGGACGTCCGCATCACTCTCGTCCACTATTTCCCGTGGGACCGCAAGGGCGAGTTCGCCCTCCTCGCCGACGGCCAGGTCCGGGGGCGCAGCGGTCCGGCGGGGAGCCCGGTCTACCTGATCTGGACGAGCCTCGCCGGCCAGCCCGCCGTTTCCCCTCCGGGAGGCCTGGCCCGGGCCTACCTTCCGGGCCCCGACCGGACCCTCGCCTTCGTCGCCGGCGTCGGCGAGAGCGCCGATTCGCTGGGCGATCGGATCACCCGGTACAAGAACGCGGAGACCATCGGGACCTTCCTCGACGAGGAGGCCGTCGTCTACGAGGAGAAAAGGGTCAAGGCCCGCGGCCTCTACGCGGGCGTCCCGGAGGCCATCGCCGACAGTCTCCACTGGACGGTCCTCTACCAGCCGGGAAGCCACCGGCTCTACACGCCGGCCGGGCGGGCCTCGATCTATCCCCGTCCGGACGGAGGCCGGGAGGATTGGACCATCCTGGCCGACGGCGCCTTCCTCAACGTGCTGGAGCTCGCGCTCGAGAGCCAGAAGCTGGCCCTCGACACGCTCGCGGCGGTCCTCGAGACCCAGTACCCGAACGGGAACATCCCGAGCTGGAGAAGCCGGACGAGCGGGACGGCCGACCGCTCGCAGCCTCCGCTCGGCTCCTACGTCGTCCTGAAGCTCTTCGAGCGCCTGGGCGACCTGGAGATCCTGAGGCGGGCCTTCCCCTCGCTGCAGCGCTGGCACGATTTCTGGACGGCGCCGGGCCCGGACGGCCGGGCCCGCCGCGACGGGAACGGCGACGGCCTGCTCGAATGGGGTTCGGACGCCGCTCTCGTGGGCAAGGACCTGCCGTCCTGGGAAAGGAACGCCTCGGGCAAGATGCGGGCCTGCCGGGAATCGGGCCAGGAGGACCTGCCGAACTGGGACGACGCCTCGTACAGCGAGGAGACCGGGACGCTGACGCTGAACTGCCTCGACCTGAACTCCCTCTACGCCCTGGACGCCTGGTGCCTCGCCGAGATCGCCCGCGTCCTCGGCCGCCCCTTCGACGTCGATCGCTACCGCGAACAGTACGACCGGACGAAGGCCCTGATCAACGCCCGGCTGTGGAACGAGAAATCCGGCTTCTACTTCGACCGGCACTGGGACGGCCGCTTCTCGGTCCACAAGGCGGCCTCTTCGTTCCTCCCGCTCCTCGCCGGGATCCCCGACGAGGCCCGGGCCCAGCAGATGATCCGGCACCTGCTCGATCCCCGCCAGTTCTGGGGCGACTTCGTCATCCCGTCGATCTCCCGCGACGATCCGGCCTTCCGGCCCGAGAGCCAGCGCTCGTGGCGCGGCGCGGTCCGGCCCGCGACCAACTACCTCGTCTTCCAGGGTCTCAAGGCCTACGGCTTCGACGCGGTCGCCTCCGAATTCGCCCGCCGGAGCGCCGAGATGTTCATGCGGAGCTGGGAGAGCTTCGGCCTGTCCCCGGAGAGCTTCGATTCCCTCACGGGCGAAGCCGCCGGCGAGCGCCACCACGCCGCCGGGCCCCTGGCCGCGCTCGTCGCCGTCGAGGAATTCCTCGATTTCACGCCGCACGAGGGCTTCCGCTTCGGCATCCTCAAGCCCGAGAGAAAGGGCCGGCTGGCCCGGATCATGGTCCAGGGCCGCCACTACGAGGTCGAAGCCTCCAACTCCGCGACGGTCCTGCGCGAAGAGGGCGAGACCCTCATCGCGATCGACGGCGGGGCCGTCGTCCGCCGTTTCCTCTACAACGAATCCGAGGTGTCCTTCGGCATCAAGACCCTCAAGAAGCGGGACATCAAGCTGCGCTTCCTGAAGAAGGGCAAGTACCAGCTTCTCGTCGACGGCCGGGAGACGGACGTCTTCTCCGGGAACGCGCGCAAGTTCGCGGTGCCCGGAGGCGACCACGCCGTCCTCGTCCAGCTCCTCGAGGACCTGGAGAAAGAAGAGACGAAAGGAGACTGAGTCCCATGGTCCCATATTCGAGACGGGATTTCCTCAAAGCGGGGGCCGGAGCGGGAGCGGCGGCGCTCGTGCTCGGCGGCGGGCGGGCGGAAGCGGCGGGCCCGGCGGCGCCCGCCGGACCGAAGGCCGTATCCAGCGGGAACGGCATCCGGGCCACCGAAAAGGCGATGGAGATCCTCAAGGCCGGCGGCGATCCCCTCGACGCCGTCATCGCCGGGGTGAACATCGTCGAGGACGATCCGGACGACATGTCCGTCGGCTACGGCGGCCTGCCCAACGAGGACGGGATCGTCGAGCTCGATGCTTCGGTCATGTACGGCCCGACCCATTCGGCCGGGGCCGTGGCCTCGCTCAGGAACATCAAGAACCCCTCGAAGGTCGCCCGGCTGGTCATGGAACGCACGGACCACGTCCTCCTCGTCGGCGAAGGCGCGCTGAAGTTCGCCCGGGCCCACGGCTTCAAGGAGGAGGACCTCCTGACCGAGAAGTCGCGGGCGGCCTGGCTGCTCTGGAAGGAAACCGTGTCGGACCGCGACAACTGGTTCCCGCCCCGGTCCGAGGGCCTGCCCGGGGAGCTCCGTTCGGCGATGAGCACCCACGGCACGATCAACTGCATCGCCCTGGACGGCGCCGGCCGGCTGGCCGGGGTGACGACGACGAGCGGCATGTCGTGGAAGATCGCCGGGCGGGTCGGCGACTCGCCCATCATCGGGGCCGGCCTCTACGTCGACAACGAGATCGGCGCGGCCGGCTCGACCGGACGGGGCGAGGCCAACCTCCAGACGTGCGCCAGCTTCCGGATCGTCGACGCCATGGGCCGGGGCATGACGCCCGAGCAGGCCTGCCTCAAGGCCTGCGAGGCCGTCGTCGCCAAGACGCGGCTCGTGCCCCGGCTCTGCGACGACAAGGGCCGGCCGAAATTCGGGCTCGATTTCTACGCCCTCAACAGGAAGGGGGAATTCGGCGCGGCCGGGATCTACCAGGGCGGCCGGTTCGCCGTCCACGACGGGATCGAGAACAGGCTCCGCGACGTCGCCTACCTGTTCAAGGCCCCGGGGGACGGCCGCTAGCGCTCACTCGCGGACGATGATGACCGGATAGCCTTCGCCGGCCAGGCGCCGGGCCAGGCTTCGCGCTTCGCCCTCGTCCGTCCTGACCCGGACCCGGAAAAAGGTGCCGCTCCCGGTCTTGACGGCGGTCACGGTGACGCCCCGAAAGGATGCGTCCAGCCGCTTCTTGACGGCGTAAGCCGTCTCCTGGACGGTGTAGGCGCCGACCTGGATCCAGACGACGCCCTGACGTTCCGTCCCCGCCGGTCCCTTGAAGCCCTTCAGCGGCACCAGGCGGACGCGGGCCGTGCCCGGCCCGACGATGCCCAGCACGCGGGCGGCCGCGTAGGACAGATCGATGACGCGGCCCCGGACGAACGGGCCCCGGTCGTTGATGCGGACGACGACCGAGCGGCCGTTCGCGAGGTTGGTCACCATGACGTACGTCCCGAAGGGGAGTGTCCGGTGGGCCGCGGTCAGGTCGTTCATGTCGTAGATCTCGCGGCTCGAGGTCGTCCGTCCGTCGAATTCCGTCCCGTACCACGAGGCGACGCCGGTCGAGGCACCGGGCCGGCCGGAACGGGGGAGACGGGAACAGGCCCCGCCGGCCGCGGCGAGGATCAGCACGGCGACCGCCGCCGCGGCGCCGCGCAGGCGGCCGGACCGGTCAGCCAAGGGATTCCAGGAGCCTCTTCTTGAGATAAGCGAAGGCCGCCTTGGGCGTCGAGCAGACCTTGAAGAGCTTGAGGTCGTCGGCGCAGATGGCGCCTTTCTTGACCATCGAATCGAACTTGATCAGGTCGCTCCAGTAGTCCTCGCCGTAGAGGACCAGGGCGAGCTCCTTTTTCGAGATCTTGCTCGTCTGGAGGAGCGTGGCGATCTCGAAGAATTCGTCGAGCGTCCCGAAGCCGCCCGGGAAGATGATCACGGCCTTGGCCTTGTAGGCCAGCCAGAACTTCCTCATGAAGAAATAGTGGAAGGAGAAGGACAGCTCGGGCGTCACGTAGGGGTTGGCGTTCTGGGCCTGGGGGAGCGAGATGTTCATGCCGATCGTCTTGCCCCCGGCCCGGGCGGCCCCGCGGTTGGCCGCTTCCATGATGCCCGGCCCGGCCCCCGTGCAGACGACGAAATCCTTGCCCCGGGGCGTCTTGATCCCGATGGCCCACTTGGCCAGCAGATAGGCCAGCTCCTCCGCCTCCCAGTAATAGCGGTGGAAGGCGGAGTCGGCGTTGGTCGGATCGGCCTTGGCCGAGCCGAGGAAGAGGATGGTGCTGTTGATCTTGGCCTTGTCGAGGCGCGTCATCGGGCCGAGATATTCGCTCAGGATGCGGAGCGTCCGGCCCTCCAAGGATTCGAGGAATTCCGGATCGCGGAAGGACTGCTCGGGCTGGTCGGTCTTTTTCATCGTCGCCTCGACCTCCTGTGACGGTTCTCGGACCGATTCTATCAGATTCCGGCGAAGGCGCTCAAGACTTTGACTTGGCTTCGGCGCCTGTGTTAACTATAGGCCCGAAAGGACGGCCCGATGGACAACCCCCAAGGACTGCTCAGGACGCTCGAATACCCCGGACGGCTCATCGTCATCGGCGCGCCGCACGGGAACGGCCGCGCCGTCGTCCTCTACGCCATCACCGGACGCTCCCCCTCGAGCCAGGCCCGCAAGCTGGTCCTTCGCGACGGCGGGATCTGGGTCCAGCCGACCGACGAAGAGACCCTGAAGAAGGGCAACGTCGACCTCCTCGTCTATCCCGCCGTCCTCTTCGGGCCGGCCGGCATCGCCGTATCGAACGGCAAACAGACCGCGGACATCCGCGACGGCCTCGCGCCCGGGGCGGACCCGGTCTCCGTCCTGTCGCGGGCCCTTTCGGCCTGGGACTTCGAGCCCGACGCCCCCATCTTCACGCCGCGCATCAGCGGCTGTCTCGCCGGCGGGCGGGCGGCCTTGAGCGTCGTCCGCCGCGGGCAGGCGGGAGAGACCCTGCGCCATTACTTCGAGACCGTCCTCCGGCCCGGCGAAGGCCGGCTCGTTTCGACCTACGAGGGCCCCAACGCCGAACCGCTGCCCGCGTTCCGCGGCGAACCCCGCCCGATCGGTCTCGCCGGCTCGACGGCGGCGGAGGCCGCCGAAGCGGCCTACGCGGACCTCGCCCCGGCGCCGGGCGGCAAGGACTTCCGGGTCGCCGTCGCCTGCGTCTTCGCCTCCCTCTCGGAACCGGACAAGGCCGAGGTCCGCATCATCAACCGCCACGAAAGGACCTGACCCATGAGCAAGCCCGAGCGCACCGCCCGCAGCCAGTACCTGACGAAGGTCCGGGAGGATTTCCCCGACACGCTCGTCCTGGGCGACGACACCTTCGTCAAGAAGTTCCCCATGCGCTACGGCGAGAACCCGGGCTACCCGGCGGCCTTCTATCAGGAGGTCGGGCGCCGAGGGCCCGAACATGGGCCGGCTCGAGATCCTGCAGGAAGGCACCAAGGGCCTGAGCTACATCAACGTCGGGGACATGGACCTCGGCCAGCGCCTGGCCCGCAAGCTCGTCCAGGTGTTCCCCGGCCGCCAGGCCTGCGTCATCATCAAGCACGAGATGCCGAGCGGCGTCGCCCTGGGCGACGACGCGGTCGGCACGTTCGAGAAGGCCTGGAAGTGCGACTCGCTGTCGAACTTCGGCGGCGTCGACGTCTTCAGCTACCGCGTGACCGAGCCGCTGGCCCGGCTCCTCGTGGAGAGCCCGCGCAACGTCGAGGTCGTCTACGCGCCCGACTTCGCCCCCGAAGCGCTCGAGGTGCTGGCGACGCGCAAGGTCCTGCGCGTGGTCCGGATGGGCGCGCCGCTCGACGCCCCGTCCGTCGACAACGGCCTCGAGGTGAAGCGGGTGGCCGGCGGCCTGCTCATCCAGAAGCGCTTCGACTCGAAGATCGTCTCGCCGGAATCGGTCGACGTCGTCTCCCGGAGGAAGCCGAGTCCCGCCGAGGTCCGGGCGGCCCTCTTCAACTGGACGGTGGCCTGCTTCACCCGGTCCAACGCCGTCGTCATCGGGACGGAGGACAAGACCCACGGCATCGGCTCCGGCCAGCGCAGCCGCATCGATTCCGCCGAGGACGCCATCCGGCTGTCGCGCCGCGGCTACGGCCCCGAGGGCTGCGTCCTCGCCTCCGACGCGTTCATGCCCTTTCCGGACGTCGTCGAGCTGGCCGGGAAGCACGGCATCACCGCCCTCATCTATCCTCTGGGCTCGGTCAAGGACCAGGAGGTCATCGACAAGGCCGACGAGCTCGGCCTGGCCATGATCATCACCCGCAAGCCCGGAGAGCTGGATTCCGAGCGCTGTTTCCTCCACCGTTGACCTGCGGGGAACGAAGCCGGCCGCCATGAAGAGATCCCGTTTCTGCATCCTCATCGCCGCCCTCGTCCTGAGCTTCGCGCTTTCCTGCGTCCGGGAAAGCGGGACCGGACCCCGTGGCGGACGCCTACGGGAGCACGGTCGACAGGATCCGCGAAGCGGGGCTCTCCGGCGAGAGGGCCCACCGGATCCTCACCCGCATCTGTTCCGTCGGGCCGCGGCTGACGGGATCGCCCGGGGCGGCGGCGGCCGTCGACGTGTCCCTGAAGCTCATGGAGGAGATGGGGCTCCAGGACGTCCACAGCGAGCCGGTCGAGGTCGGACACTGGGTACGGGGCGAGACCGCCGAGGCCGTCCTCCTCGCCTCCGGGACGAGAGCGGCCAGTGCCGCTGGCCGTCTGCGCCCTGGGCGGAAGCGTGGGGACGCCGGCCGGCGGCCTCACGGCGCCCGTCGTCGAAGTGCGCTCGCTGGCCGAAGCCGCGGCGCTCGGCCGGGCGGCCGAAGGCAGGATCCTCTTCTTCAACCGGCCCATGGACAGGCGCCTGACCGAGCCTTTCGCCGCCTACGGCGGGGCCGCCGATCAGCGCGTCGCCGGGGCCTCCGCCGCGGCCCGGGTCGGCGCGGTCGCCGTGCTGGTCCGCTCGCTGACCTTCCGCGAGGACCTCCATCCGCATACCGGGATGCTGAAGTACGATGCCGACGCTCCCCGGATCCCCGCCGCCGCCGTCGCCACCCTCGATGCCGACCGGCTGAGCGAGGTCCTGAAGAAGGAGAAGGACGTCGCCGTGTCCCTCGAGATGGATTGCCGGGACATGGGCCGGACGGTCTCGGCCAACGTCGTCGGCGAGATCACGGGTTCCGAGCTTCCGGACGAGATCGTCCTGCTCGGCGGGCACCTCGACAGCTGGGACCTCGGCGTCGGCGCGCACGACGACGCGGCCGGCTGCGCGGCGGCGCTCGAAGCCCTGGCCCTCATCCGCGACCTCGGACTGCGGCCGAAGCGGACCGTCCGGGCCGTCTTCTTCATGGACGAGGAGTTCGGCGGCACGGGCGGGAGGGCCTACGCCGATTCGCCGCTGCGCAAGGGCGAAAGGCACGTCCTCGCGGCCGAGTCGGACCGGGGCGCGTTCGTGCCGATCGGCCTCGCGATCGGCGCGGCCGGCAGCCGGGCCCTCGAAAAGGCCGCCGGCTTCCGCGAGCTGCTCAAGCCCTTCGGCATCGCGTTCATCGGGCCCGGCGGGGGAGGGGTGGACGTGGCGCCTCTCGTCGCGCAGGGGGCCGTCCCGGCCGCCGTCATGCCCGCCTCCCAGGCCTATTTCGACGTCCACCACTCCGCGCTCGACACCGTCGCGAGCGTCCATCCGCGCGAGCTCGAGCTCCAGGCGGTCGTTCTGGCCGTCCTGGCCTACATCCTGGCCCAGGAGGGGATCTGACCGACATGAGCGGCCCCGACTTCCTTTTCGCCATCCACAACCACCAGCCGGTGGGCAACTTCGATCACGTCTTCGAGGCGGCCTTCGCCGATTGCTACAGGCCTCTGCTCGAGGGCCTCGCCCGCCATCCCGGCTTCCGCTTCGCCCTCCACTTTTCCGGCCCGCTCTGGGAGTACATGGAAAAGAACGAACGGGCCTGCTGGGACCTGGTCAAGGAGCTCGCCGGGCGCGGCCAGGTCGAGCTTCTCGGCGGCGGTTTCTACGAGCCCATCCTGTCCCTCATTCCCGAAGCGGACCGCATCGGCCAGGTCCGGATGATGAGCGACTTCCTGAGCGAGAACTTCGGCCGGAAGCCGCGCGGCGCTGTGGCTCACCGAGAGGGTCTGGGAACCCCACCTGCCCAAGTCCCTGGCCGCGGCGGGCATCGAGTTCACGCTCCTCGACGAGGAGCACTTCCACTGCGCCGGCGTCGGCGACCTCCACACGACCTACGTCACGGAAGAGGAAGGGCACATCGCTCCGTCTTTTTCCCATCGACAAGACGCTGCGCTATCTCATTCCCTTCCGTCCTCTCGACGACCTCGACGCCCACCTCGGCCGGATCCGCGCCGCCGGCGGCACGGCCATCCTCGGCGACGACGGGGAGAAATTCGGCGTCTGGCCGGGGACCCGCAAGTGGGTCTACGAGGACGGCTGGCTCGAGAAGTTCCTGCGCTACGTCGAGGAACGGGACATCCGGACGACCTCCTTCTCCGACCACATGGACGCCCACCCGCCGGCCGGGCGCGTCTACCTTCCCCCGGCCTCCTACGAGGAGATGACCGAATGGGTCCTCGAGCCCGAAGAGCAGGCCGCCTACGCCAAGCTCAAGTCCGGGGCCGGGCCGGAGGCCCGCCGCTTCCTGCGCGGCGGCTTCTTCCGCGATTTCCTGCGCAAGTATCCCGAGGCGAACCACCTCCACAAGCGGATGGTCGCGGTCTCCGCCCGGGTCCGCGCCGCCGGCGGCGGCCGCGAGGCCACGGCCGATCTCTACAAGTCCCAATGCAACGATCCCTACTGGCACGGCGTCTTCGGCGGCCTCTACCTGCCCCACCTGCGGGAGGCCGCCTTCCGTCATCTTCTCGAAGCCGAAAAGCGGACGCCCGATCCGGACGGCTGGCAGGCCTCGGATTACGATTGCGACGGCCGGGAGGAGCTCTTCTACAGGGACGGGACCTTCGGGCTCCTGGCCCGGCCGGCCTCGGGCGGGACTCTCGCCGAGATCGATTACCGCCCCTGGCCGAGGAACCTCTCGAACGTCCTCACGCGGCGGCGCGAGTCCTATCACCGGACGCCCTCCGCGACGGCGGCGGGGGAGGGGAGCGAGGGGAAAAGCATCCACGAGCTGGACAAGCGGCTGCCTCCGGAAGCCGGGGAGCTCCTCCGCTACGACCGGCACCTCCGCCATTCGCTCATCGACCGCTTCTTCGGGACCGGGACGGGACCGGAAGACCTCCGCCGGAACGATTTCGTCGACGAGGGGGATTTCGCCGGCGGAGCGTTCGCGGCCTCCGCCGAAGGCGCGGTCCTCCGTCTCGAACGACGCGGGTCCGTCCGGGCCGGGGCGGAGAGCGTTCCGCTCATCGTCCGCAAGACGATCGCCAGCGCCGACGGCGGGCTCCGCGTCGAGATCGAGCTCGAGAACCCGTCCGACCGGGCGCTCGCCCTGACCTACGGATCGGAGTGGAACCTGCTGGCCTTTCCGCACGAGTTCGCCCTCCTCGGCGCCGCGGGCGCTTCGCTCTACGGCGGGGCGCTCTCCTTCGAGCCCGCCGGGGCCGGCGCGCTGTGGTCGTTCGCCCTGAGGACCGTTTCCCAATCCGAGGAGGGATTTGATATAATCCACCAAGGCTATTGCCTCTGCCCGGTCTGGCCGGTGGAATGGACCGGCAAGGGGATCAAGCGCCTGTCCGTCGTCACTGAAGGAGCCGCGTGGCCGATAAGTTCTTCGCCCTCGTCCTGCACAGCCACATCCCCTACGTCCTCGCCCACGGCAGCTGGCCGCACGGGATGGACTGGCTCTTCGAGGCCGCCGCGGAGTCCTACCTGCCGCTCCTCGACGTCTTCGAGCGCCTGGCCGGCGAAGGCCTTCCGGCCCGGACGAGCGTCAGCTTCACGCCCGTCCTGATGGACCAGCTCAAGGACCCCGGCTTCGTCCGGGGATTCGACGAATACCTGAGGATGAAGCGGGAGATCGCCGCCCGCGACGGGGAATTTTTCGAGAGGACCGGCAACGCGGCGCTCCGCCCCGTGGCCGCCTTCTGGGAAGGCCGGTACGGGAAGCTCATCGAGGATTTCCACGGCCGCTTCGGCGAGGACATCATCGAGGCCTTCCGCTCGCTCCAGGACCGCGGCCAGATCGAGGTCCTGACCTCGGCGGCGACACACGGCTATCTCCCCCTTCTCTCCAGGGACGAGAGCATCCGCCAACAGGTCCGGCAGGGCCGGCACACGTACCGCAAGTACTTCGGCCGGGAGCCCCGGGGATTCTGGGTCCCGGAATGCGCTTACCGCCCCGGATACGCCTGGAGCAATCCCCTCACGGGCGAAGGGCCCGCGGACCGGGCCGGGATCGACGAGATCCTGGCCCAGGAGGGCCTGGGTTATTTCTTCGTCGACGGCCACCTCCTCAAGGGAGGCGAAGTCAAGGGGGTCTACATCGACCGGTTTCCCGGGCTCAAGCGGCTCTGGGAGAAGTCCCGGGACGCCTACAAGGCGGGCGAGGTTCTGCCGCACGATCCGTATACCCCGCACCTGGCCCACCCCTCGCGGCTCCCGTTCTTCGCCAGGGACGAGGTCTCGGGTTCGCAGGTCTGGAGCCGCTATATGGGCTACCCCGGCGACGGAGCCTATCTCGAATTCCACAAGAAGCATTTCCCCGGCGGCATGCGCTACTGGAGGATCACCTCGGGCGAGGCCGACCTGGGGCTCAAGGAGCCCTACGAACCGGACCGGACCGCCGCCCGGGCCGAAGAGCACGCCGCGCACTTCGTCTCCGTTCTCGCCAGGACGCTCGAGGACAGATCGTCCGGCGCCGTCGCCGCCCTCTACGACACCGAGCTCTTCGGCCACTGGTGGTTCGAGGGTCCCGAATGGCTCTATCACGTCGTCCGGAAGCTGGCCGCGAGTCCGGTCGGACCGGTGACCGCGAGCGGCGCGCTCGAGGCCCTCCCGCCGACGACCGTCGTCTCGCTCCCCGAGGGATCGTGGGGCCAGGGCGGTTTCCACGGGATCTGGCTCAACGACGACACCTCCTGGATCTGGACGAAGATCTACCGGATCGAGAGGGCCGCGGCCGCCCTCGAACCGCGCCTCGCGGGCCTCGACCGGCGCGTTCTCAAGCAGTTCTACCGGGAGAAATACCTTCTCGAGAGCTCCGACTGGCCCTTCCTCATCTCGACCTGGTCGGCCCGCGATTACGCCGAGCACCGGGCCGCCGAGCACTTCGAGAGGGCCCTGACGCTGGCCGGGTGGCTCGAGGAGGGCCGGCGCCTCGGACCTGCCGAGGAGGCGCTGCTGGCCGTGTTCGAATCCGAGGACAGAATCTTCGAAGAGGTCGTGTTGCCCGATGGAAATGTTATCTAAGAAAACCCTGACCATGGTCCTCTGCGGCGGCAAGGGGGAGCGCCTCTACCCGCTGACGCGCGACCGGGCCAAACCGTCCGTGCCGTTCCTCGGCGCCTACCGCATCGTCGATTTCAGCCTGTCCAACGCCCTCAACTCCGGGCTCCGCCGGATCGCCCTCCTGACCCAGTACAAGTCGCTCTCCCTCGACCGCCACATCACCAACGGCTGGAACATCTTCCACGCCGAGAGCGGCGACTTCATCATCTCCCTCTCCGCCCAGGGCCGGGTCAGCGACAACTGGTACGAGGGCACCGCCGACGCCGTCTTCCAGAACATCTACACCATCCAGCAGGAGAATCCCGAGGCCGTCCTGGTCCTTTCGGGCGACCACATCTACACCGCGGACTACCGGAAGCTCCTCCGGTTCTTCGGCGAGACCGGGGCCGACGCGCTCATCATGACCCGGACGATCCCCGTGAGCGAAGCCTCGCGGTTCGGCGTCATCGGCGTCGACGGCGAGCGCCGGATCGTCCAGTTCATGGAGAAGCCCCGGAAGCCCTTCGCGACGCCGTGGGACCCGGGGAGAAGCCTCATCTCCATGGGCGTCTATCTGTTCAAGACGCCGGTCCTGATCAAGGCCCTGATGAAGGACGCCCGGAGCTCCAAGAGCTCCCACGATTTCGGCAAGGACATCATCCCGTCCCTCATCGACGGCCACCGCGTCTACGCCTACACCTTCGACGACTACTGGGAGGACATCGGGACGATCGACGCCTATTGGGAGGCCAACATGGCCTTCCTCGCGCCGTCCCCGCCGGTCATCCTGAGGGACCCGGCCTGGCCCGTCCGGACGTACAAGCCGCAGTATCCGCCGACCTTCATCGCCGGCGGCGACCTGCGCGCCTCGATCGTCGGCGCCGGCAGCACGTTCACCGACTGCCGGATCGTCCATTCGATCATCGGGCCGGGCGTCCGGATCGACGAGGGCGCCGAGGTCGTCGATTCGATCGTCTTCGGCGACTGCCACATCCGCCGGGGCGCCCGTCTCTACAAGGCCATCGTCGACCGGTCCACGGTCATTCCCGAGCGCTTCGAGGTCGGTCTCGACGCCGACAAGGACGGCCGGAACTTCAAGATCAGCCGGACCGGGATCCGGGTGGTGCCCAAGGGCTGGACGTCCGAATGATCGACACCTACAACATCCTCTCGCCCGACTTCGAGCGCGACGCGCCCCGGGAGCTGATGCTGCTGTCGATCATCTCCCAGAGCTTCTTCCAGCCCTTCTCCCTCGAGGACAACCTCCTGGTCATCCTGACCGCCCTGACCTCGGGTTCCGGGGTCGGCTTCAACCGGGCCATGCTCTTCCTCAAGCAGGGCGACCGCATCAACGGCGAGATGTGGCTGGGCCCGCGCTCGGCCGAAGAGGCCGGGCTCATCTGGGAGGTCCTGTCGACGCCGGGCATCGGATACGTCGAGATCCTCGAGCACAACCGGGCCCTCGTCGCCAAGAACCAGGACACGCTCAGCGGCCGGCTCAGGGGCCTCGTCTACGCGGCCGACGAGGAATCGGCCCTCATCCCGGCCGCCGCGGTCTGCCGGAAGGAGCTCCTCCACGTCCGCGACGCGGCCCACGAGCCCCAGGTCGACCGGCGCTTCCTCAACCTCATCGGCGTCGACGAGTTCCTGTGCGTCCCGCTCCTCGCCCGGGACGACGTCGTCGGCGTGATCGTCCTCGACAACGCCATCACCCGGACGCCGATCGCGCCCGCCGACATCAAGCTGGCCGGGGTCTGCGGCCTGATGGCCGGCAACTACATCTATTCGACGAACCTCCACAAGAAGCTCCTGGAGATGGAGAAGATGGCGGCCATGGGCGAGGTGGCCCTGTTCGTCACCCACCAGCTGCGCAATCCCATCGTGGCCGTCGGCGGCTTCACCGACCAGCTCCTCAAGCCCGACCTGCCGGAGGACAAGAGGAAGCGGAACCTCACGATCATCCGCGACGAGGTCCGGCGCCTCGAGGACATCATCTACCAGATGGGCCACTTCCTCAAGGTCAGCCTCAAGGAGCCCGTCTACTTCGATCCGGGGCCGGTCATCGACGCGGTCGTCAACAGCCCCGGACATCCGGACCAGGGCCGTGGAACACGGCCTGAGCGTCAAGATCGATCCCTGCCCGCCCGAGATCCTCTGCGACCCGACCTCGTTCGGCGAGGTCCTCCGCAACCTCCTCGACAACGCCTTCGACGCGACCCCGCCGGGCGGGGCCGTCGCCATCCGCGGCTACCGGAGGAACCGGAACAATTACGTCCTCTCGGTCCGCGACACCGGCAGGGGATCTCCAATCCGGACAAGGACCAGCTCTTCCGGCCCTTCTTCACGACCAAGGAAAAGGGCATGGGCCTCGGCCTGCCCTTCATCAAGCGGGTCATGGACAACGCCGGCGGCAAGATCGAGGTCCACAGCCGGGTCGGGAAGGGGACCATATTCCGATTGACCTTCAATTTCCGCGAAAGGGAGCCGAATCCATGAAAAAGAAGATCCTGCTCGTCGAAGACGAGAAGGCCCTCTGCCTGCTCTACGAAGAGGAGCTGAGCCGGGAGGGCTACGACGTCGTCGCGGTGCACGACGCCGAGGCCGCCCTGGCCGAGATCGGCCGGACGGCCTTCGACCTGATCGTCACGGACATCCGCATGCCGGGCAAGAACGGCATCGAGCTCATCACCCAGATCATGGGCCTGCGCAAGGACGTCCCGATCATCATCAACTCGGCCTACCAGAGCTACAAGGAGGACTTCATGACCTGGGCCGCCGACGCCTACGTCGTCAAGTCGGCCTCGCTCGACGAGCTCAAGGCCAAGATCAAAGAGATGCTGGGGGCATGATGTCGGAACTGAGAAAGGACCTCATCAGCGGCCGCTGGGTCATCATCGCGACGGAGCGGGCCAAGCGGCCGGACGATTTCCGGCCGGGCGGCGCCCCGGCGCCGGCGGCCGAGGCCGCCGGCTTCTGCCCGTTCTGCGAGGGCAACGAGAGCAAGACGCCCCCGGAGGTCTTCGCCCTCCGGCCGTCCGGGACCGCGGCCGACGCGCCGGGCTGGACGGTCCGGGTCGTGCCCAACAAGTTCCCGGCCCTCAACCGCGGCACGCCGCCGCCCAAGGCCGGCGAGGGCGTCTTCCAGTGGATGGAGGGCGTCGGCGTCCACGAAGTGGTCATCGAGAACCCCGTCCACGCCTTCGAGCTCTCCGACCTGCCGGTCACCCACGTCCGCGACGTCCTGCGCGTCTTCCAGATGAGGATCCGGACGATCGAGAGCGAGCTCCACTACCAGTACGTCCAGCTCTTCAAGAACAAGGGCAAGGAGGCGGGCGCCTCCCTGAGCCACCCGCACTCGCAGATCGTGGCCACGCCCATCGTCCCGAAGAGGATCAAGGAGGAGATCTACGGGGCCGACCGGCTCTTCCGGGGCTTCAAGGAATGCGGCTTCTGCCGCATCCTCCGCGAGGAGGAGGCCGCCGCGAAGAGGCTGGTCCTGCGCGGCCGTCACTTCACCGCGTTCGCCCCCTACGCCTCCCGGTTCCCGTTCGAGATGGCGATCTTCCCGCAGCGGCACTCGGCCTTCTTCACCGACGTGCGCGAAGACGAGCTCCTGAGCCTGGCCGAGACGCTCAAACAGGTCCTGACCCGGCTCAAGGACACGGTCGGGGACCCCCCGTACAACATGGTCCTCCACCAGGCGCCCAACCGGGCCCTGGCCCTCAAGGGCTGGCCGGACATCGACCAGAGCTACCACTGGCACCTGGAGATCTTTCCGATCCTGACCAAGGTCGCGGGCTTCGAGTGGGGGACGGGTTTCTACATCAATCCGGTCCCGCCGGAGACGGCCGCCGAGTTCCTGCGCCCCCCGGCCCCGGTCAGGTAGCCGCGATCTTGCCGTAGAGGTCGAGGTAGGCCGCCGCAGAGCGCTCCCAGGAGAAATCCGCGGCCATGCAGTTCCCGACGAGGCTGCGCCACTCCTGAGGCCTGCCGAAGACACGGACCGCGCGGGCGGCCGCTTCGAGGAGCGGCCCGGCCTCGGCTTCGGCGAACTTGAAGCCGTTGCCCCGGCCGGAGCGGGGATCGAACTCCTGGACGCTGTCGTCGAGACCGCCCGTGGCCCGGACGACGGGCACGGTGCCGTACTTCATCGCGTACATCTGGGTCAGGCCGCAGGGTTCGTAGCGCGAGGGGATCAGGAAGAGGTCGCTTCCGGCGTAGATCGTGTGGGCGATCCTCTCGTCGAAGGCGATCTTGAGACCGATCCGCGACGGGTTCTTCTTCTGGGCGGCGGCGAGGAAATCCTGGATCTTGGCCTCGCCCGTCCCCAAGATGACCAGCGTCAGGCCCAGGCCGAGAAGGTCGTCCAGCGCTTCGCAGACGATGTCGAGGCCCTTCTGCCCGGCCAGGCGCGTGACCATGCCGGCGACGGGAAGCCCTTCGGGGGCGGAGAGACCGAACATGCGGGCGAGCTCGTCGCGGCAGGCCTTCTTGCCGGCCATGTCCGCCGGACCGAAGTTGCGCGGGATCAGGGCGTCGGTCACGGGGTTCCAGTCCCGGTAATCGACGCCGTTGAGGATGCCGTGGAGGGCGTCCGACCGGTGGCGGAGGAGCCCGTCGAGGCCGCAGCCGAATTCGGGGGTCTGGATCTCGCGGCTGTAGCGCGGGCTGACCGTGGTGACGGCCGTGGCGTAGAGGATGCCGGCCTTGAGCGCGTTGACCTTGCCGAAGAACTCGAGGCCGTCCATCGTGAAGAGGGAATCCGGCAGCCCGATGCGCCCGAGCGCCTCCTTTTCGAACAGGCCCTGGTAGGCCAGGTTGTGGATGGTGAAGAGGGACCGCAGGCCGGCGAAGAACGGGTCGCCGGCGTAGACGAACCGCAGGTAGGCGAACGCCAGCGCCGCCTGCCAGTCGTGTCCGTGGAGGACGTCGGGCCGGAAATCCAGGGCTTTCATGGTCTCGAGCGAGGCCCGGCAGAAGAAGGCGAAGCGCTCGGCGTTGTCCGGATAATCGCCGGCCGGCGTCCCGTAGAGCTGGTCGCGGTCGTAATATTCGGGCCGGTCGATGAAGAGGACGGTCACTCCGTCCGCCCGGTGGGCGAAGACGGCGCAGGATTCGATGCGGCCGCCCATGTCGACCGGGAGCGCCACGAGGACGGGCTCGAGCGGCAGGTTCTTCTTGCGGACCTCCCGGTAGAGGGGCATGAAGACCCGGACGTCGGCGCCGAGCCGGCTCAGGAACTTGGGCAGGGCCCCGGCCACATCGGCCAGGCCGCCCGTCTTGGCGTAGGGGATGACTTCGGAGGCTAGGAATGCGACTTTCATGGTTCGGCTATTCTAGCATATTTCGGCCCCCGGCTCACCCTCTTGCCAAGGCCGGGGCGGAAGAATAAGATGGGGCGGAAAAGCAGAGGCATGGAAGCAGAGGAGAAGCGGGTGAGAACGGTGACGGCGGCGGTCATCGAGCGGGACGGCAAGGTGCTCGTCGCCCGGCGGAAGCCGGAGCTCGTGGCCGGCGGGCTCTGGGAATTCCCCGGCGGAAAGCTCGAGGCGGGGGAGACGCCCGAACGGGGCCTCGCGCGCGAGCTCGCGGAGGAGCTGGGCGTTCCGGCGAGGGTCGGGGAGCACCTCTGCACGGTCCCGTTCTCGGGGGAGATCGCGAGCTTCGAGCTCGTCGTCTTCCGGACCGAGCTTCTCGGCGACGATCTCCGGCTCACCGACCACGACGAGATCCGCTGGCTCGCGCCCTGCCGACATGGACGAGGCGGAGTTCTCCAAGCCGGACCGGCCGGTCGTGCGGCTGCTCGCCCGGCGCGACGGGCCGGCCGGGAGGCCCGCATGAACGCCGTCGTCCTCAAGCCGGGCCGCGACAAGGCCGTCAGGAACAGGCACCACTGGATCTTCTCCGGGGCCATCCGCGACCTGCCCGACTTCGCCGACGGCGACATCCTGCCCGTCCGGAGCTCGGTCGGAGAGATCCTCGGACACGGCTATTTCAACCGGAAGAGCTCGATCACCGGGCGCATGATCGCCTTCGGCGCGGAACCTCCCGAAGCGGCGGTCCGAGGCAGCCTCGAACGGGCCCTGAAGCTCCGGGCCGGGCTGTTCGACCCCGCCTCGACCAACGCCCGCCGGCTGGTCAACGCGGAGGGCGACGGCCTGCCGGGGCTCATCGCCGACATGTACGACGACGTCCTCGTCATCCAGATCGCGACCCTGGGCATGGAGAAGCTGAAGCCCCTCGTCGTCGACGTCCTCTCGGCCTCGCTCCGGCCCCGCTCGGTCATCGAGCGCTCCGACCTGCCGGCCCGGAGGGAAGAGGGCCTCGAGCCGCTGGAAGCTCTGCTCGCGGGAGAGGCGGTCGACAAGGGCCGCATCCTCGAAGCGGGCATCCCTTACTCGGTCGGGTGGGCCCAGGGCCAGAAGACCGGCTTCTATCTCGATCAGCGGGAATCCCGGAAGCTCGTCCGGGAATTCGCCGCCGGCCGCCGCGTCCTCAACTGCTTCGCCTACACCGGCTCGTTCTCCGTCTGCGCCCTCCTCGGAGGGGCCGTCCGGGCCGATTCGGTCGACACGTCGGCCGCGGCCCTGGAGCTGGCCCAGGAGAACTTCGAGCTCAACGGGCTCTCCGCGGCGTCGGGCCTGTTCTTCGCCGCGGACGTGTTCGAGTTCCTCCGCGAACCCGCCCTCGACCACGACTTCGTCATCCTCGACCCGCCGGCTTTCGCCAAGAAGAGAACCGACGTCGTCGCCGCCTGCCGCGGCTACAAGGACATCAACCGGCTGGCCCTGCAGAGGATCAAAGCGCCGGGCCTGCTGCTGACCTTCTCCTGCTCCCACTTCGTCGACGAAGGGCTCTTCCAGCAGGTCGTCTTCCAGGCCGCCCACGAAGCGGGGAGGCGGGTGCGCATCCTTCAGAAGCACCGGCAGGCCTTCGACCATCCCGTCAACGTCTATCACCCCGAGACGTCCTACCTGAAGGGCTTCCTCCTCTACGTCGACTGAAGCCTCCGGGGAACCGCCCGGGGAGCGGCCGCGCCGCGGCGATTGCCTGACGGGACGCAATCTCATATAATCCGGATGACCGGGCCGGGACGACCCGCCGCCGGGTCAGGAGGCCGTCATGGACCGTCAGGATGAGATCCGGGACTTCATCAGGCCCGCCGCCATGGCCGGAGCGGCCCTCGCCCTGAGCCTCGCGATCTACCTCGCCCTCGTCGAGATCCTCCGCCGGCGTCGAAGAACCGTTCCGCGGCTTCGCCCAAGGCGTCGACGCCCAGCCCCTCCGGTACGCGGCCTACGGGGCGGCGGCCGTCGTCATCCTGCTCCTCCTTCTCCTCAGGCCCCGGCTCATCCGCCGGCGCCCGGACGACGACACTCCCGGCCGCGCTCCGGCGTCTCCAGAGCGCCTCCCTGGTGATGCTGGTCCTCGGCGAGATCCCGGCCGTCGCCGGCCTGGCCCTCTTCCTCGTCGCCGGGCAGAACGTCGACTTCTACAGGCTCCTGTTCGCTTCCCTTCTCCTCACGTTCATCAATTTCCCCAGGCGGTCCGCCTGGGAGGAATGGCTGAAGGGCTGATTTGGGCCCGTCAAGGGAGTTCCTCATGCCGATAAAAAGAACCGTACCCGTCTGCCTCCTGGCGCGCCGCGCTCCTCGTCCTGCCGGCGGCCCTGCGGCCTTCGCAGGACCCGCCGCCGTCCCGGCGGCCGGCGCGCCCGGGCTCCGCTACGAGATCTGGGTCGAGCTCGACGACGCCGAAAAAACGCTCCTCGGCAAGGAGGAGATCGTCTGGACCAACCCCACCGCCGAAGCGGTCCCGGACATGCTGCTCCACCTCTACTGGAACGCCTTCAAGAACGAGGACAGCGCCTTCCTCCGCGAGGCCGCGGCGGAATCGATGTTCAGCCGCGGCGCCGCGCCCGACGACGGGGAGTGGGGCTGGATCGACATCACGGACATCCGGCTGGCCGACGGCTCCGATCTCAAGCCGACCCTTCACTACGTCACTCCCGACGGACCGGAGCACCCCGACGACCAGACCGTCGCCCGGGTCCTCTTTCCCGCGCCCGTCCAGCCCGGCGAAAGCGTCCGGATCCGGCTCGAGTTCCGCAGCAAGGTCCCCCGGACCGTGGCCCGGTCGGGCTACTACCGGGATTCCTTCTTCATCGCCCAGTGGTACCCGAAGCCCGGGGTCTACGAGGCGGGCAAAGGCTGGAACGCCCACGCCTACCATCAGAACTCGGAGTTCTTCGCCGACTTCGCCGATTTCGTCGTCCACATCGACGTCCCCAGCCGTTTCGTCGTCGGGTCCTCGGGCAAACAGACCGGGGCCGCGGTCGACGGCGCCGCCGGACGGACGACCTACACCTACCGTCAGGCCATGGTCCACGATTTCGCCTGGACGGCCGACCCGCGCTACATCAAGATCGAAAGGGACTTCATCGGCGATCGGGAAGTCACGCACGGCGGAATACGCGGAGACCGCCGAGCGCCTCGGCCTGCCGCTCGAAGAGGTCCGTGCTCCCCGACGTCCGGATGACCCTGCTCATCGCGCCGGAGCACAAAGGCCAGATCGAGCGCCACTTCCGGGCCCTCCGGGCGGCCCTCAAGTATTACGGCCTCTGGTACGGCCCCTATCCCTACGAGACCGTGACCATGGTCGATCCGCCCTTCCGGACCGGGAGCGGCGGCATGGAGTACCCGACCCTGTTCACCGCGGGCACGCGGGTCCTGCCCAGCCGCAACGTCCTCTCGCCGGAGGGCGTCATCGTCCACGAGTTCGGCCACGGCTACTGGTACGGACTCGCGGCCAACAACGAGTTCGAGGCGGCCTGGCTCGACGAGGGCTTCAACACCTACTCGACGGGAAAGGTCCTGGCCAAGGCCTACGGGCCCGGGGCCATGTCCTTCGTTTTCAAGGGTTTTCCCCTCGACTGGTTCCTCCGCCTGCCCCGGAATTTCGATTTCGAGCTCAACCGGGCCGCGGCCATCAACACCGTCCGCTACGATCCCGTGACCGCCTGGTCCTGGAACTTCTACAACAGCGGCAGCTACGGCGCCAACGTCTACATGCGCGCCGCGACGCTCCTCGAGACGCTCGAACGGCTCCTCGGCGAGCCGGCCTGGTCGAGGATCATGCGGACCTACCACATGCGCTACCGGTTCAAGCATCCGACCAAGTCCGATTTCGTCGCCGTCGTCAACGAGCTCTCCGGCAAGGACATGACCTGGTTCTTCGACGAGCTCCTCGAAGGCACCGAGGCCTTCGACTACGGCATCGCCTCCGTGTCCTCGGCCAAGGTCCCCCTCCGCCGCCGCGGCGTCTACGACGCGGACGGCGCCCGCACGGAATGGACCGACAAGAAGATCGCGGAGCTCGAAAAGACCGCGGCCGGACGCTCCCGGGGGACCGCCGCAGGCGGCCTACCGGACCACGGTCGTCCTGAGGCGCTTCGGGGAGGCCCGGCTCGGGGGCGACGCGCGGGTCGAGGTCCTCGTCCGCTTCAAGGACGGGACGACCGAGACCCGGACCTGGGACGGGCAAGCCCGCTGGGCCCGGCTGGAGTTCGTCAAGCCGGTCGAGGTCGCCAGCGCCGAGATCGATCCCGCCGGCGTCTGGCTGATCGACGAGAACCTGGCCAACAACAGCCGCGGCGCCGACGGCCTGCGCAGGAACGTCGTCAAGATGATCACCCAGCACCTGTTCCTGCTGCAGAACCTGTTCCAATTCATCGGATCTTGGATCTGAGGAGAGAGACCATGGGCGTGTTCAAAGCCATCGCCAACGGGCTGGGGACGACGGTCCGGAAGCCTCTCGTCCTGGCCGTGCTCTACGCCGTCAACGTCGTTTTCGCCGCAGCCGCGGCCGTGCCCTTCCTGACCATCGCGCAGACCGAGCTGGGGCACTCCCTCCTCGGCTCGAGCGTCCGGCCGGCCGACCTCATGTGGCTGGGCGAGACCGCCCTCAAATACGGGGACGCGCTGCCGGCCCTTCTCGCCGGCCTCCTCGTCGCCGCCGTCCTCTACCTCGCCCTCCAGGTCTTCCTCAACGGCGGCATCTTCGGGCGCCTCCTCGACAGGGAAGGCAAGGCGACCCTGGCCGCGTTCACCGGCGACTGCGGACGCTATTTCGGGCGGTTCGCGCGGATCTTCCTCGTCTCCCTGGTCTTCCTCTTCCTGACCTTCGGCATCGTGCTCGAGCTCGTCTCGGCCCTGATCGGACCGGCGATGAAGAGCGCCCCGACCGAGTGGCTTCCGCTCATCCTGTCGAACGCCCATTTCCTCATCGCCCTGCTCCTGCTCTCGGTCGTCCACATGGTCGTCGACTACACCCGCATCGCCGTCGTCGCCGACGACGAACGGAGGGTGCTCAAGGCCCTCCGCCACGCGCTGATCTTCCTCAAGAGGCGCTTCTTCCGGGCCTGGGCCCTCTACCTCCTCATCGTCGGCGCCACTCTGGCGGGCACGGTCGCCCTTTCCGCCGCCCTCGGGCCGCTCGGCGGCCCCGGCCCGGCGCCCGTCGTCGCCGCCTTCGCCGTCATGCAGATCTACATCCTGTTCCGGCTCCTCGTCCGGATGCTTTTCGTCGGCGGCCCAGGCGGAATTCTACAGATCCCATCCCTACTGATCGGAGAGGTGACATGAAGCTGGCTTTCTTCGGAGCCGCCCGCCAGGTGACGGGCTCGTGCTATTTCCTCGACGCGGGCGGCCTGAAGCTCCTCGTCGACTGCGGCCTGTACCAGGAACGGTCCTTTCTCCAGAGGAACTGGGAGTCCCTGCCCGTCCCCCCGGAGGACCTCGATTTCATCCTGCTCACGCACGCCCACCTGGACCACTCGGGGCTCATCCCCAAGGTCGTCCGGGACGGCTTCTCGGGGACCATCCTGACCACGGACGCGACGGCCGACATCCTGTCGATCGCGCTCATGGACGCCGCCGAGATCCAGGAGGAGGACGCGGCCTACAAGAAGCGCCGCCACCAGAAGGAGAACCGGACGGTGGACCACCCGGTCGTCCCGCTCTACACGGTCGAGGACGTGCAGGCGGCCATGCCGCTCGTCGACGAGGTCGATTACGACGTCACGACGGAGCTCGGGCGCGGCGTTTCGGTCCGCTTCCGGGACGCCGGCCACATCCTCGGTTCGGCCATGATCGAGATCACCGTCCGGGAGCGGGAGACCGTCCGGCGGCTCGTTTTCTCGGGCGACATCGGCCAGTGGAACATGCCCTTCGTCCGCGACCCGTCGCTTTTCGAGGCCGCCGATTACGCGGTCATGGAGTCGACCTACGGCGACCGGGACCACGAGGACCCGGGCCGCGTCGAAGAGCTCCTCGCCCGGACGATCCGGGAGACCGTCGCGGCGGGCGGCAACGTCGTCATCCCGACGTTCGCCATCGAGCGGGCCCAGGACCTGATGTACCACCTCAGCCGGCTCGTCTACGCCCAGGCCATCCCGCCGGTGCCGGTCTTCCTCGACAGCCCGATGGCCCGCGAGGTGACCGCGGCCTTCGAGCGCAACGACGGGGCCTTCGACGACGAGACCCGCCGTCTCTTCGCGGCCGGGCGCAACCCCTTCCGCTTCCCCGGCCTGACCATCGTCCGTACGCCCGAAGAGTCCAAGGCCATCAACGACGCCCGCGGGCCGGCCGTCATCATGGCCGGCTCGGGCATGATCACCGGGGGCCGGATCAAGCACCACCTCGCCCAGAACATCTTCCGGCCGGAATCGACCGTTCTCTTCGTCGGCTACCAGGCGCGCGACACGCTGGGCCGTCAGATCCTCGAAGGCGAGCCCGAGGTCCGCATCCTCGGCCGGACCCTCCCGGTCCGGGCCAAGGTGGCCAAGATCAACGGTTTCTCCGCCCACGCCGACCGGGCCGGCCTGCGCCGCTGGCTGGACGGTTTCAAGACGCCGCCCCGGCGCCTGTTCGTCACCCACGGGGACGCCGACGTGGCCGCCAAGACGGCCGAAGGCATCAGACGGGACAGGGGCTGGACGGTCGAACTGCCCGAATACCTCGAGGTCTGGGACCTCGACTGAGCCCTTCGCCGGCCTTTACGATCCGGGAAAGAGCGGGGCCGCGACGCCCGACGAGCGGGCGTAGGCGGCCATGATCCCGTCGAGCTCTTTCCGCAGGCCTTCGGCCAGGGGCGGCGCGGCGTATTTCCCGAGACGCTTGAGGACCTCGGCGTGCGCCTTGTCGACGATGGTGGTCCGGCCGGCCGCCACCCAGGCGTCGTAGGGATCCCGGTCGGCGAGCCCGGACGGGATGTGCTCCTTGCGGTACCACTGACGGGTGTGGGCCGTGGTCAGGAAGGACATCCCTTCCCGGAAGCCCTCGAAGAGCCCCAGAGCCACGGGCTCGTCCCGCTGGGCGATGCCGTCGAGCAGGCGGTAGACCAGGGCGCAGATGCCGTCGTCGATGACCAGCTTCTCGAGGCTCTGGCAGCTCTCGTAGTCGAGCATGCCGGGGCCCGAGACGACGTTGACGCCGGCCAGGGCGGCCAGCACCGCGCCGAGCGCCGTCTCGAAGCCGGCCTGGGGGTCGTTGACCTTGGCGTCGCTCAAGGCCATGTAGGCGTGGGTGGGCAGATTCAGGAACTTGCCGATCTGGGCGTAGGCCGCGTCGATCATCAGGGTTTCCATCGCGCCCATCGGAGTCGTCCCTTTCCTCATGTCGAAGCTCGAGGGCGAGCCGCCGAAGATGACCGGCGCGCCCGCTCGGGCGGCCTGGCAGATGGCCAGGCCGCTGAGGTTCTCCGCCGTGTGCTGGACGAGCGTCCCGGCGATCGTGGCCGGCGAGGTCGCCCCGGTCATCCCCATCCCGATGAGCTCGGAGGGGATGCCGGCCCGGGCGGAGTCGACGAGGCTCTGGGCGGTCAGGTTGCTCCACTTGAGGGGAGGGGAGGGACAGGCGTCGAAGATGGCCAGCGGCTTGCAGCGCAGCTCCCGTTCGCCGCCGCGGACGGCGGCCAGGAGCGCCTTCATGGGCCCGAAACCCTCGACGCGGAAGGTCCCGGTGACGAACGGCTTCTCCGAGAGGAGCAGGCCGAGGTAGAGGCGGTGGGCGTCGGAGACGGCGGCCGGGACGTCCGACGCGACGAGCGCCGTGCTCTGGAAATGGAGGTGATCGAGCGTCTCGACGAGCTTGTAGAGATCGACGACGTCCCGCGTGGAGGCCTTGCGCTCCTCCTGCGTCGCGTGGTCGAGAATGGTCACGGCCGCCGAGCCGGGATCGAAGTGGACCTCGTCCCCGCCGACGGCGAAGGCCTTCTCGCCCTTGCGGTCGTAGAGAACGATCGTGGCCGGGGTCGAGGCCAGGCAGTCCTCCACGAGCTTGCGGCCGAGCCGGACCCGCTGGGTCCCGGCGTCGACCCGGGCCCCGGCCTCCCCGAGGAGGCGCGCGGCCTCGGTGTTCTCGACCATGACCCCGTGCCGGTCGAGGAGGGTCAGCGCCTCGTCGACGATCTTTTCGACGAAGGCCCTGTCGAGCAGCTCCAACTTCGGTCTTTTGGCATCGAACATGTCCGTTTCTCCCGTGCCTGGATTTCCGGGCGTCCCGCGCCGGAGGCTCAGCCCCGTCCGGCCAGGGACTTGGCCAGCTTGACGGCGGCGACCGCGTTCTCGGCGTATCCGTCCGCGCCGATCTCCTCGGCCCAGCGCCGGCTGGCCGGCGCGCCGCCGACCAGGACCCTGTACTTGCCGCGCAGGCCCCGTTCTTCGAGGATCCCGATGAGGCGGCGCTGGTTCGTCATCGTCGTCGTCAGCAGGGCCGACAGGCAGATCAGCCCCGCGCCGACCTCCTCGGCCTTGTCGACGAAGCGCTCGAGCTTGACGTCGGCCCCGAGGTCGAAGACCTCGAAGCCGCCGGCCTGGAGCATCGACGCGACGAGGTTCTTGCCGATGTCGTGGATGTCGCCCTCGACCGTCCCGATGACGATCCGGCCGCCCATCCGGGCGCCGATGTGCCGGCGCTCGAACTCGGGTTCGAGAACGGCCATGGCCGCTTTCATGGCCTCGGCGCTGGAGATGAGCTCGGGCAGGAAATATTCGCCCTGTTCCCAGAGCTCGCCGACCCTCTGGATGCCGGGGAGGTAGCCCCGTTCGACGACTTCCGGGAGGTCCAGCCCGGCCTGCACCGCCTCGGCGGCGAGCCCGGCGGCCTTCTCGCGGTCCCCGGCGACGATGGCTTCGCTCATCCTGGGAAAAAGGTCCGAGTTGGTCATGGTCACTCCTTGACGAGGATCCGGGCCATGGCCCGGGTGAAGGCCGGCGTCGTCCCGCAGCATCCGCCGACGAACGACGCGCCGGCCGCGACGATATCCGGGACGAACCGCAGGTAATCCTCGAGGCTCTGGGTGTAGCCGATCGTCCCGTCGGGGGAGGCGACGGGCTGGCCGGCGTTGGCCTGGGCGATGAGAGGCAGCGACGTGGCCGCCCTGAGGGCCCGGACGCATCCGGCCATCTGGTCGCTCGCGAGCGTGCAGTTGGCGCCCACGGCGGCCGCGCCGGCCCGCCCGAGCTCCGCGGCGGCCTTGGCCGCCGAGTCGCCCATGATGGTGAAGTAGCCCCGGGGGAAGGCGCTGAAGGTCATGGTGACGAAGACGGGCAGGGCCGAAACGCTCCGGATGCCGCGCAGGGCCGCCAGGGCCTCGCGCAGGTCGTACTGGGTCTCGACGATGAAGAGATGGGCGCCGCCGTCGGCCAGGCCCCGGGCCTGCTCGGCGAAGGCGGCGACGAACTCCTCCTCGAGGCAGGGCCCCTGGGGTTTGAGGAACTTGCCGGTCGGCCCGACGCTGCCGGCGACGAAGCGTCCGGGCGGGGCGCTTTCCCGGGCCAGGCGGGCGGCGGCGAAGTTCAGCTCGTAGGTCCGGGCCTCGAGCCCGTGGGCGGCCAGCTTGATCGGCGTCGCGCCGAAGCTGTTGGTGGAGACGACGTCGGCCCCGGCCGCGAAATAGGCTTCGTGGACGCTCTTGACGTCCTCCGGCCGCTCGACGTTCCAGAGCTCGGGCACGCCGCCGTGGGGAAGGCCGCGGGCCATGAGCTCGGTGCCCATGGCCCCGTCGAAGAGGACGGTCCGGATCGCGGCCCGGTCGAGAAGGGGATGGCTCATGCGGCGCCTCCCGGATAGCGGCTGAATTCGAGGGCCCGGACGAACTCGTCCTGGAAATCCGGGCGGGTGGCCAGCGAGACGTGGGCGATCCTGCCGGCCAGGATCTCCGCGGCGTCGCGGGCCGGACGGGCGAGAAGAAGGAGCCGGGCCCCGGCGAGCGAGGCGTTGCCGACGAAGGCGATCCTCTCCCGGGGCACGTCGGGCAGGAGACCGAGGGCCACGGCGTTCCCGACGTCGAGCGAGCTGCCGAAGGCGCCCGCGACGAAGATCCGGTCGAGGTCGCCGGCTTCGAGCCGGAATTCCCGCAGCATCAGGCGCACGCCCGTCCGGACGGCCGCCACGGCGAGCTGGACGTCCCGGACGTCCTGTTGGGTCAGGGCCAGGCGGTCGGTCAGCCGGATCCGCTTCTCCGTCCCGGCGATGCGGCCGTCGCGGCCGAGGAGGCCGCGGTCGAGGGCCGTGGCCAGGATGTCGACGAGCCCGGTCCCGCAGACGCCCTGGGGCGGAAGATCGTCGACCGTGACCAGCTTGAAGCCGTTGGTCCATTCGGCCCGGTGGATGGCCCCGGGGACGGCCAGCATGCCGCAGCTGATGTTCATGCCCTCGAAGGCCGGCCCGGCGGCCGTCGACGTGGTCACGAATTCCGACCCCTTCTTGAGGACGATCTCGCCGTTGGTGCCGAGATCGATGAAGAGGCCCGTGCCGGCGGTCGCCGCGAAATCCGTGGCGACGAGCCCGGCCGTGATGTCCCCGCCGACGAAGCTCTTGATGTTGGGCGCCACGTAGAGCCGGGCCTGGGGGTGGAGGCTGAACCCGACCTCGGAGGCGGCCAGGGCCGGCAGGGCGGAGAACACCGCGTGGAACGGGGCCAGGGCCAGCGAATCGACGGGCACGCCGCAGAGGATGTGGTTCATGGCCGTGTTGCCGGCGACGACCGCGTCGTAGATGCGGTGGCGCGGCACGCCGCTCCGCCGGGACATCGTCCCGACCATGTCGTTGATCTGCTGGACGGCGGCCGTCTTCAGGCGCCTCAGATTGTCGGGGTTCTCGAAGGCGAAGGTGATCCGCGAGACGACGTCGGCGCCGTAGGAGCTCTGGGCGTTCACCGCCGCGGCCCGGTCGACGGCCTTTCCGGTCCGGAGATCGACGAGCTCCGCCGCGATCGTGCTCGTCCCCAGGTCGACGGCCAGCCCGAAGATGTCCTGCGTAGCGTCCTCGGGCTCGATGTCGAGGATCTCACGGTCTTCGTACAGGACCGCCGTGACCCTGCGGGCCGGACCGAGCGACTGGCCGCCGAGCTTGGCGAGCGTCGCCAGCGGCAGGTGCAGCCCCGGGGATCGGAGCGTCGCCCGGAGCGCATCGGCCACGGCGACGGGCGCGTAGAGCGACGGCTTCTCCAGGACGAGCGGCAGCTTCTTGACGGCCGGATCGACGAAGGCGGCCGAGGGAACGCCCGAATCGAGGACGGGGACCTTCTCCAGCCGCGACCCGGGCAGGGTCTCGACGACGAGATCGCTGGTGACGGCGTAGAGGCAGGCCAGGCGGTGGTCGGGGCCGAGCCCGCGGCTTTCGAGCAGGGCGGCCTCGAGGGCGGCGGGGAAGGGGAGGGGGCCGCTGAGGATGCGCACGGCGCACTTGCCGCAGATGCCCCGCTTGTGGCAGTAGAGGCTGAGGACGATGCCGGCCCGGGCCAGCACGTCGGCCAGGATCTCGCCGGACTTGGCCCGGACCCGGGTCCGGTCGGGGAAGATCTCGACGCTGTACGTTGTTTCGCTCATCGTCTCGTCCGTTCGCCCTGCGGCCCTCTCATCTTAAACGAAATCCCGTCCGGGGGAAACCCCTTTTCACGGCCGGTCCGCGCTTTTCGCTCCGCGGCCTTTCCAGACGGCGTAGACGGGGATGGCGACCAGGAGCAGGCCGAGCCCGGCCAGGGACTTGAGCGGCTGCGAGACGACGATGCTCAGGAAGACGGCCAGGCACATGGCGACGAAGACGAGCGGCACGACGGGATAGCCCCAGGCGCGGTAGGGACGGGCCGCGTCCGGCGCCCGGCGGCGGAGGACGAAGACCGCCAGTCCGGTCGCGGCGAAGAAGAGGAGCAGGGCGAAGACCATGTACTCGTAGAGCGAGGCGTAGGTCCCCGACAGGCAGAGCACGGCCGACCAGGCCGCCTGTCCCCAGAGGGCCGCGACGGGCACCCTCGAGCGGGTGCCGAGCCGTCCCATGGCCTTGAAGAAATATCCGTCCCGGGCCATGGCGAAGAAGACGCGAGGGCCGAAGAGGATGTTGGCGTTGAGGCAGCCGAAGACCGAGACCATCACCAGGGCCGAGAAGAAGGCCGCCCCGCCCGCGCCGAACAGGGCCGAAGCGGCCAGCTCGCCGACGCGGACGACGCCCGAGATCTCCCCGAGCGGCAGGGCCAGCAGGTAGACCAGGTTGACCAGGACGTAGATCGCGGTCACGCTCAGGACGCCCAGGGTCAGGCCCCGCGGGATGGTCCGCCCGGGGTCTCTGATCTCCTCCGCCGTGCAGTTGACCGAGTACCAGCCGTCGTATGTCCAGAACACGGCGACGAGGGCCAGCCCCAGAGGCTTGAGGATCGCGGGAAAAGCGGGTCCGGGGGGGAACAGGGGGTGGAAATTCGCGGCTCCCGCCTTGGTCCCGAAAAGAACGCCCAGGACGACGAGCGCGGCGACCGTCCCCAGGCGGACGACGGTCAGGAGGTTCTGGACGGCCGCCCCGGAACGGATGCCGAAGGAATTGACGAAGGTCAGGAGCAGGATGGACGCGGCGGCGACGGCCTGCCCGGCCTTCAGGGTGTAGGAAAGGCCGGCGATGTCGAACCGGAGGAGGGCCCTGGTCATCGACAGGGACGGAACGAACGAGCCCAGGAACTCGGCGAAGGCCACCGCCAAAGCGGCCAGCCCGCCGCACATGATGAAGCCGAAGAAGGCCCAGCCGAAGAGGAACGCGGCCCTGTCGCCGTAGGCCTCCCGGATATAGACGTACTGGCCACCGGCCTGGGGGTACATGGCCCCGAGCTCGGCGAAGGACAGGGCTCCGCATAAAGTGATCAGCCCCCCGGCCAGCCAGACGGAAAGCAGAAGACCCGGAGAGGGGAGGCTCGCCGCGATGATGCCGGGCGTCATGAAGATCCCCGAGCCCACGACCGCGCCGATGACAAGAAAAGTGGTGTCCAGAAGGCCGAGGCGCCTGATGAAGCCTCTTTCCGCGCTGTCCGGATCGGGCATGGTTCCCGTTATTCTATGCAAAACTCCGCTCCCATCCAAGTGGTTTTCTGATAATGTTTATCTTGTTTATTATCAACGCCTTACAAAACATGTATATTTTATTTATAATCAACTACTTACAGGCATAGGCTATTACTGCGACTATTCTCCTGGCTTTCCCGGAACACTGAATTGCAGCGTTTCTCGATTCCGGATCGATAGGGCGAGTTCGCCGTGATCCAAAATATCGGCAGGGGAGAGGCCCATCGAAGGTCTGATCCGGTTTCGGTCCGAAGATCTTAACGGTGGAAGATAACGACAGCGTACGGATGTCGGCATGCCGACAATTCTCCGGAAAGCGTCAAGCTCATGGGTTTCAATGACGCCAGGTCAACAGAGCCCAACCCCGAGAATGAATCCGCAATATATTTGTACTTATGTAACAGATATTGAACGATTTACAGAAATTGTCGGCACGCCGACATTGAGGCTGCGCAAGATATGCAGCGCTCGTTAACTGAGCGTCAAAATATTCCTCTATAAACGCTTGCATTTTGATACTCCTTGGACTATAAAAATCTCTCAGGCCATTGTAGGGAACCTGAGGAGGGAGAGAGGCTCTTGATCATTGCCATAACCAATCAAAAAGGCGGCGTCGGAAAGACCACAACCTCGATCAACGTCGCCGCCGCGATCGCTTTGATGGGGAAGAAAGTCCTCCTCATCGACATGGACCCGCAAGCCCACAGTACGATCTCAACGGTCACGAATCCGGAAAAGTACGAAAAGTCCCTCTACGACGTTCTCATGAACAAGAACGAGCGCATCGAGGACATCATCGTCCACTCCAACATCCCCGGGCTCGACATGTCGATCACCAAGATCTCCATGGCCAAGCTCGAGCCCTCGCTGAGCGGCGAATTCGATGCCCACTACAGGCTTAAGGACGCCCTCGAGCAGGTCCGCGGCAAGTACAACTACGTTTTCATCGACACGCCGCCCACCCTGGGATTGATCACCCTGAACGCCCTGGTGGCGGCCAATTTCATCCTGATACCGATCCAGTCCTCCTATCTCTGTCTCGAGGGAACGGATGATCTCCTCGAGACGATCGAGAAGGTCAAGAAGATCGCCAATCCGCACCTCAAGGTCCTGGGGGTCGTGATCACCCTGTACGACAAAAGGACCAACTTGGCCCGGGACGTCGTCCAGAGGATCAAGCAGGTCTTCGGCCCCAAGCTTTTCAAGACCTTCATCTCCAAGAGCGTCAAGCTCGAGGAGAGCCCGGCCTATAAAGAATCCATTTTCACCTATGCGCCGAGCTCCATCGGGGCGGAGCAATACCGGAAAGTCGCCGAGGAGTTGATGAGCCGTGCAAAAAACTAAACGATCGGGCCTGCCCGTATCGGTCGGATTGAAACACGACGGCCACTTCGTCGATCTGATCTCCTCGAGATCGCTCGGCCCGAGGATCCGCATGATCCCCATCGAAAAGATCGACCCGAATCCCCACCAGGCCCGCTGCGCCCTGGGCAACATCGAGGAGCTGCAGGATTCGATCCGGAGCAAGGGCGTTCTCGAGCCCATCCTGGTCCGGGCCAAGGGCAGCCGGTTCGAGATCATCGCCGGCGAGCGCCGTTTCATGGCCTCGAAGAACCTCGGCCTCAAGGATATGCCCTGCATCGACATGGACGTCGAGGATGCCGAGGCCATGGAGATCGCCCTGATCGAGAACCTCCAGCGCAAGGATCTGGACGTCTTCGAGGAGGCCGACGGGCTCCAGGCCCTGGCCGACATCCACAGCTACAATCACGAACAGATATCTTCGAAGCTGGGCAAAGCGCGCTCGACCGTCACCGAGATCCTGGCGATCGCCCGCATTCCGGAGAGCGCCCGGGACCTCATTCGCGAGGCCGGCGGGTTCGGCCGCTCGACCCTCATCGAGATCGCCAAGCTCAAGAACGAAGAGGACATGGTCAAGCTGACCCGGGACATCGTCGAAAGGCGCCTGACGCGCGAGGATACCCGGGATCTGGCCAAGTATCTCAAGGGAAAGACGAAGAAGATCAAGTATTACGTCTATAATTTCGTCCCTGACGACACTGATAAGTTCCGGCTGCGGCTCGAATTCAAGAAGCAGACGGTGTCCAAGCAGGAGATCATCTCCATCCTGCAGGAGATCATCGACCAGATCCGGAAGAAGGACGAAGCCCCGGACCTCAAGGGATAGCCCCTCGAATCCCTTCTAAACATCTTGCCCTGCGCCTCTTTTGCGCCTCCCGATATTAGTTGACATAATAACTCTTATGCGACTCATTATGGCCGGGCCGGCATCCGGTTCTTTATCAGAGAGATGCCGTTCTCCACATCCTGTGGGAATCCCGCTGCCCAACTTCGAGGCAGCTGTGGAAAACGGCTTTCCCCCATATGGATTGAGTCTTTTTCCCCAGTCTGCGGGCGCGACTCATCACGACCGAAGTCGGATTTGAGACCTTTATTCGGATTCGCCTTGTATCGGGATCTGCCTTAGCGGCCCGGGCGTTCGTCGGCCTTCTTGGGACTCCGGCCTGACCAATCGGTCAGATTGAATTGAAAGCCCTTCCTGAATCTGTTCATGGACTCGAGAAGATTCGGTCTTTACCAGCCACAGGCATCCCAAAAGCGGGCATGGTCAATTTTCGACTTCTAGCTTCCCTCAGGTGACTTAAGGCTTCGCCCTTTAAAGGGAATCACAGCACTCCCCGCTTATGAGTGAACGACAGGTGCCTCTCCCCCGTCGACTAAACCATATATTCTTGTATCTATATTGATATGTGTAATATACGAGCGATACTAGGCCTATCTAGATGATTATAATATATATTATGGCATTAATAGGCTTCGTTTTAGCGATCTCGATCCGCAACGACTTGCCGTATCCGGACGATCGACTTGACCGGAAGCCCGGACCGGGGTTATCTTTCCCGGCGTTCTCCCGTACCGCTCCGAATGCCCTTGAAGGAGGCGTCATGAAGAAGCTGGCCGCCCTGGTACCAATCGTCCTGACCGTTGTCGATCCCTCGGCTGGGGCATCGGTGTAGTCCCGCCCCAGGACCCCGCCGCAGCGCAAGCCCTGCCCCCCAGCCTCTACCTCATGGCCGACATACAGGTCGAGGTGGCCAAGGCCCCGGAATACGAGGCCGCCCTTAAGGCTCTGATCGCCGCCCTCAAGGACGCACGCTTCGCCGAGGTCTTCGACACCTACGCCACCGATGACAGCCGCTATTACGTCGTCTATAGCCTGCCCAAGGGCTATTCCTCGGTCGACAGCCTCCAGGCGGCCTGGCGCGACGCGGCCCTCCGGATCGGGCCCGAGAAGTTCCAGACCCTCCACGGCCGGATGACGGCCGCGGAGCTCAGCCGCGTCCTCCGGTTCTGGACCTTCCGGCCCGACATCTCGTTCCTGCCCGCCGCCCGAGCGCCTGAAGCCGTCCGAATACGGCTACTACACTTGGGATTATGTGTGGCTCGTCCCGGGCCGCGAAGCGTCCTTCGAATCCATCAACCGCGAATGGGCGGCCCTGAGCGCGGCCCGCAAGTCCCGGGACCCCTTCATGACCTATCAGGGCGGCTACGGCAACGAGGAGCCGGTCTATGTCTGGTTCGAATACGGCAAGAGCGCGGCGGACTACGCCCTGGCCGAGGAGAAGTTCTGGAAGTCCCTGGGCGACGAGGGCGCCGCGCTCTCCAAGCGCACCCGGGCCATGATCAGGAAGCAGGAAACGAAGACCGGGCGCTACCGGCCCGACCTGTCCTACGCCCCTTCGAAGTAAGGCCGCTCGGAGCTTGAGGCCGGCGGTGCGGGTACCGGCGCGCCGCCCAGTCCCTGATCATCGTTCCTGCCGGTTCAGGCTTTCCGCCTTATTTTGTCCATAGATCGTCCCTTGGCCAACTCGTCGATCAGCTTATCCAAGTAGCGGATTTCCCGCATCGTCGGCTCCTTGATGTCCTCCACCCGGACACCGCAGATCACGCCTTTGACGAGGGCCCGCGCAGGATTCAGTCGAGGGGCGTTTGCGAAGAACGACTCAAGGTCCGTCTGCTTTTCCAGTTGTGCTTCCAATCCACCCTGATCATATCCTGTCAGCCAACGAATGATCTCATCGACTTCTTTCTTCGTGCGTCCCTTTTTCTCCGCCTTGGCGACATACAAGGGATAAACCCTCGCGAAGCTCATCGTATAGATCGGATGCTTTGGCTGTTTCATGTTGTCCCTTTCTTGTCGACCGCCGCTGTTAAAAGGCCATATCTTTCGTGTCTTTCGGTCTTTCTTCGGCGGGTAGCCCCACTTGGCGCTCGACGTGAAATCGTGAGCCGCGGGCTCAGGATCGATCCCTCCGCACACCGCTAAAATAGATATCCCGACCGAAACCGGATGTCAACATCTCGAAAACGAGCCGACATGTGGACGCGGCAGGGCAGATGCCCGGGCGGGTCAGTAAGGAAGGGGGGTTGGAGAGGACCGGCCGATCACCGGGCTGATTCTCGTCAGGAACCGGTTCAAGGAGCTCAAGCGCCCGATGCCTGCGAAACGGGGTTCAGGTGTGATCAGCCTAGGGCGAACTCGACCGCGGCCGCGGCGTGGAGGGCCGTCGTGTCGAAGACCGGCACGGGGCTGTCCTTGTCCTTGATGAGGAGCGGGATCTCGGTGCAGCCCAGGATGACGCCCTGGGCGCCGCGCTGACCAGGCCTTCGATGATCTTGACGTAAGCCTGGCGGGATTCCTCGCGGACGATCCCCCGGCCGAGCTCGTCGTAGATGATCTGGTGGACGACCTCCCGCTCCGGAGCGTCCGGCACCAGGACCTCGAGGCCGTGCGCCTTCTCCAGGCGCGCCCGGTAGAAGTCCATCTCCATCGTGAAACGGGTGCCGAGCAGGCCGACCGAGGTCAGGCCCTTCGCTTTGACCGCCGCGGCGGCCGCGTCGGCGATGTGGAGGATCGGCAGGCGCACCTCGGCCTCGATATCCGGGGCCAGCTGGTGCATCGTGTTGGCGCAGATGACGATGGCCTCGGCCCCGGCCCCTTCGAGCGTCTTGGCCGCCCGGACCATCAGCCGGCCGAGCTCCGTCCAGTCCCCGCGGTCCTGGAGGGCCTGGACGGGCGCGAAGTCGACCGAGACCATGACCATGGCGGCCGAGCTGTGGCCGCCCAACCGCTCCTGGACGCCCTGGTTGATGAGCCGGTAATAGTCGACCGTCGAATGCCAGGTCGTGCCCCCGATGAGGCCGAGCGTCCTCATGGCCGTCCTCTCAGCCCTTGCTCATCTGGTTGAGGAATTCCTGGTTGGTCTTGGTCTTGCTCGAGCTTGTCGATCAGGAGCTCGACCGACTTCGACCTCGTTCATCTGGCTGAGGACCTTGCGCAGGATCCAGATCCGGTTCAGGTCCAGCTCCTCGATGAGGAGCTCTTCCTTGCGGGTCCCGGACCGGCTCATGTCGATGGCCGGGAAGACGCGCTTATCGACCAGGCGCCGGTCGAGGTTGATCTCCATGTTGCCGGTGCCCTTGAACTCCTCGAAGATGACCTCGTCCATCCGGCTGCCCGTGTCGACCAGGGCCGTGGCCAGGATGGTCAGCGAGCCGCCCTCCTCGATCTTGCGGGCCGAGCCGAAGAACTTCTTGGGCTTGTGCAGGGCGTTGGCGTCGATGCCGCCCGACAGGACCTTGCCGGAGGGCGGGACGATGGCGTTGTGGGCCCGGGCCAGCCGGGTGATGGAGTCGAGCAGGATGACGACGTCCCGCTTGATCTCGACGAGCCGCTTGGCCTTCTCCAGGACGATGTTGGCGACCTGGGCGTTGCGGGTCGGCGGCTCGTCGAAGGTCGAGGCGACGACCTCGCCGTTGACGCTCCGCTTGAAATCCGTGACCTCCTCGGGCCGCTCGGCGATGAGCAGGACGATGAGGAAGATCTCGGGGTGGTTCTTCTCGATGGACTTGGCGATCGTCTTGAGGATGGTCGTCTTGCCGGCCCGCGGCGGCGAGACGATCAGGCCGCGCTGGCCCTTGCCGATGGGCGTCAGGAGCTCCATGACCCGGGCGTTCATGTTCTTGGGGTTGCCGTCCTGGAGCTTGATCATCTCGAAGGGATAGAGGGGCGTCAGGCTCTCGAAGTGGACGTTGCGCCGCTCCTCGATGATGACGTCGGGGTGCATGAAGTTGACGGCCTCGATCTTGATCAGGGCGAAGTACTTCTCGCCGTTCTTGGGGGCCCGGACGACGCCCGAGATGGTGTCGCCCGTCCGCAGCTGGAACTTGCGGATCTGGGAGGGCGAGACGTAGATGTCGTCCTGGCTGGGCAGGTAGCTGAACTCCGGGGCCCTCAGGAAGCCGAAGCCGTCCTCCAGGCACTCGAGGACGCCCTCCGAGAAGAGCAGGCCCTGCTTCTTGGCCTGGGCCTCGAGGATCTTGAAGACCAGGTGGTGCTTGCTCGTGTCGGCGATGTCGTCTTCGGCCAGGCCGATCGCCGCGGCGACCTTGGCCAGGCCCGCCAGGTCCTTGGCCTCCAGGTCGATCAGGTTGTACTCCTTGCCGGGCGCCGGTTGTTGTTCGGGGATGTCGTTCTTCTTTGTCACCATGTGTGGTCTTTCTCCCAAGAGGATTTGCCGATATCGGTGTATCTCGGTCAAAAAAAAGGATTCAGTTGGTCAGGGGCGGCTCCTTGGCCGCTTCGCCCTCCGCCGGCCGGGCCGCCGGGCGTTCCGCTTCGACCGCCTTCTCGACCGCCTTCTTTTCGCGGGGCTCCTCCGGCTTCTTGGGGAGCTCGCGGGTCAGGGCGATCTTGAGGACGTCGTCCATCGTCTCCACGAGGTGGAGGGTCATCTTGGACTTGATGACCTTGGGCAGGTCCTTCAGGTCGGGCTCGTTGTCGCGGGGCAGGATGGCCGCGCGGATGCCCTCGCGGTAGGCGGCCAGGAGCTTCTCCTTGATGCCGCCCACGGGCAGGACCTTGCCCTTCAGCGTGATCTCGCCGGTCATGGCCACCTTCTTGCTGACCGGGATGTCGGTCAGGAGGGAGATGATGGCCGTGGCGATGGTGATGCCGGCCGACGGGCCCTCCTTGGGCGTCGAGCCCTCGGGGACGTGGATGTGGATGTCGGAGTTGCGGTGCAGGTCCCTGGCGATGTCGAGCTCGTAGATCTTGCCCCGGACGAAGGAGAAGGCCGCCTGGGCCGACTCCTGCATGATCTCGCCCAGCTGGCCGGTCAGGGTGAAGGTGCCTTTGCCGTGGATCTTGGTCGCCTCGAACCGCAGCAGCTCGCCGCCGAACTCGGTCCAGGCCATGCCCGTGCTCACGCCGATCTCGTCCTTCTTGTCGAACTCCGAGCGGCGGAACTTGGGGATGCCCAGGTAGCCCTCGAGGTTCTTCGGCGTGATCTTCTCGCCGTGGTCCTTGCCCTGCTCGACGACCCTTTTCACGACCTTGCGGCAGACCGTGGTGATCTCCCGTTCGAGGTTCCGGACGCCGGCCTCGCGGGTGTAGCTGCGGATGAGCTTGACCAGGGCGTGGTCGCCGAACTTGAGGTTGGCTTCGGTCAGGCCGTGGGCCTCCATCTGCTTGGGCAGGAGGAAGCGCTTGGCGATCTGGAGCTTCTCGTCCTCGGTGTAGCCGGGGATGCGGATGATCTCCATCCGGTCGATCAGGGGCTTGGGGATGGGATCGAGCATGTTGGCCGTGACGATGAACATGATCTGGGACAGGTCGAAATCGGTGTCGATGTAATGGTCGAGGAAGGTGCTGTTCTGCTCGGGGTCGAGGACCTCCATCAGGGCCGAGGCGGGATCGCCCCGGAAGTCCATGCTCATCTTGTCGACCTCGTCGAGGAGGAACACGGGGTTCTTCGTCCCGGCCCGCTTGAGCATCTGGATGATGCGGCCGGGGTAGGCCCCGATGTAGGTGCGCCTGTGCCCCCGGATCTCGGCCTCGTCGCGCACCCCGCCGAGGGACAGGCGGACGAACTTGCGGCCCGTCGCCCTGGCGATGGATTTCCCGAGCGAGCTCTTGCCGACGCCGGGAGGGCCGATGAGCCCCAGGATGACGCCGCGGGGGTTCTTGACCAGCTGGCGGATGGACAGGTACTCGAGGATGCGCTCCTTGACCTTGTCCAGGCCGTGATGGTCTTCGTTGAGGATCCGATCGGCCTCCTTGAGCTCCCTCTTCTCCCGGGTCTTCTTGACCCAGGGCAGCGAGATGAGCCAGTCCAGGTAATTCCGGCTGACCGTGGCCTCGGCCGACATCGGCGGCATGGTCTCGAGCCGTTCGATCTCCTTGTAGGCCTTCTCCTGCGGCGTCGGGGGCCATCTTGGCCTTGGCCACTTTCTGCCGGAGCTCCTCGATCTCGTTGGGCTGGTCTTCCTTGCGGCCGCCGGGGGTCCCGGGCGGGAACGGCTTCTGGCCGGGCTGGTCCTTGAACGAGGTCCGCCGCCGGGCGGCCCGGTTGGGGTCTTTCTGATAGGCGGAGTGGATCTTGAGGATCTCGTTCTCCAGAACGTAGTTGAGCCGGCGCAGGCGCTCGAAGCTGTTGACCGTCTCGAGCAGGTTCTGCTTCTCCTCGAGGGGCATGTAGACGTGGGAGGCGATGATGTCGGAGATCCGCTCGGGCGTATTCTCCCGCAGGGCCGGGATGATCGAGTCCAAGTTGGTGTTTTGATTGAGTTTGAGGTAATCCTCGAAGAGGGCCAGGACCCTCTTCAGCAGCTCCTTCGATTCGGGCAGGTGGTCGTCGACCTCTTTGACGACCTTGGCCAGGATCTGGTAGTAAGGGTAGGTGCTGAGGTACTCGACGATCCGGGCCCGGCTCTTGCCTTCGACGATGACCTTCATGTTCCGGTCGTCGCTCTTGATGGTCCGGATGATCTTGGCCGTCACCCCGACCGAATAGATGTCCTTGGGGGTCGGATTGTCGACCGAAGCGTCCATCTGGGCGGCCAGGAAGATCATCTTGTCCTTCTCGGCGGCCTTTTCCAGGGCCTGGACCGAGGAAGACCGGCCGACGATGAACGGGACCAGGGTGGCCGGGAACACGACGAGGTCCCTCAGCGGAATGAGAGGGATGTTCCTGAGGACCTCGGTGTGTTCGTTGGAATCCTGCATGGTCTGCGCTCCGGGCCGCCGGGGGCCCCTGGGAAGTTCACGGAAGCGGCTCAGGAAGCGACCGAGGCTGAGCCGCGGGTTTTTGAATCCTTGGTCAACTAATTATAGCCGTTTTAACGAGAAAGTCAACTGTCTTGCGGAAGAGCAGGGACTCCGCGAGCTCCTCGCGCCGGTGCTCGTCCCGCCGGATCATGTCGGCCAGGGTCGCTTCGGGTATGTTGTTGGCTTTGGCCAGGTTGCGGACCTCCTCCTGTGATCTCTTCCTCCCCCACCGCGAGACCTTCCTTCTGGGCGATCTTCTCCAGGATGAGGTGGTTCCTGAGGTGGTCGACCGCCTGGCGCCGGGCCTCGGTTTTCAGGGCTTCCAGGGCCTCCGGAGCGATCCGGCGGTCGCCGTAGGCCTGGAGGAGCCGTCTCAGGACGGCCAGGGACTCCTCCTCGACGACCGATTCGGGCAGCTCCAGGGCGACCTTTTCGGCGACGGCCGTGAGGACGTCCGAGACCGTCTCGTTCCGGGCGGCCCGTTCCTTTCCCTCCTGGAGCTCCTGACGGACCTTGGCGACGAGAGCCAGGAGGCCGTCGGGGACGCCCAAGCTCTTGGCGAACTCGTCGTCGAGGGCCGGGAGCTTCTTCTCCTTGAGCTCGCGGACCTTGAGGCCGTAGACGATCTCCTTGCCGGCGACGCGCCGGTTGGGATGTTCCTTGGGATAGGCGACCTCGAAGGACCGCTCCTCGCCCGGCGTCATGCCCATGATCTTCTCGTTCAGGGCCGGCTCGTTATCGGCGTGGCCGGCCAGCACGACCGCCTTCTCGACGGGGAGCAGCCGCTTGGTCTTCTGGTCCCGGCCCTGCATCTCGACGACGGCGTAATCCCCGTCCGCCACTCCCCTGCCCGCGACCGGCACGTATTCGGCGGCCCGGCCCCGGATCTCCTCCATGGCCTTGTCGACGTCCTCCTTGGCGAGCTCGGTCGACCGCTTCCTGATCCGGATCGCCCGGTAATCGGGCAGCTCGAACTGCGGCAGGACCTCGAACGAGGCCGTGCACCGGAGCGGCTGGCCGGGTTCGTGCTTGAGGTCCTTCAGGACCGGCACGCCGACGGGGTTCAGGCGGAGGCCCCGGAGCTCCTCCTCGAGGACCCGGGGGATGAGGGAATCGTAGACGTCGTGTTCGATCTCGTGGTCGAAGAGGGTCTTGACCCTCTCCCGGGGGGCGTGTCCCTTGCGGAACCCGTCCAGCTTGGCCTTGGCGACGTACTCGCCGAGGATCTTCTCGTACTCCTGCCGAAACTCCTCGTCGGGGATCTCGAGCTCGATCTCCTTGCGGCTCGGGCCGAGGTCGTTGAGCCGGCTCTGTCTTCCGGATGCGTTCATGATCTTGTCTCGACTTTCTTGCTTGAGATTCTTCCGGGACCGACGCCGTCCGTTCCGGCCGGTCCCGGGGCCGGGCGGGGATCAGTAGGCAGAGCGGGACTCGAACCCGCACTCCTTCATCAGGAACTAGGTCCTAAGCCTAGCGCGTCTGCCAATTCCGCCATCTGCCCTCTTTCGACCGGTCCGGTCCCCGCGGCCGGACGCGTCAACGGATGTATTTCTTCAGCTTTTCCGCCTGGGCGGGGTCGAGCGTCAGGAGCTTGTTGTAGATGTCCCTGGCGCTGAAATTGTCCTTGAGATTGATGTAGGTGATGGCCAGGTTGGCCAGGGCGACCGTGTCGTTGGGCTTCAGCTCGACGCACTTCTTCAGGGGCTCGAGGGCCGCCTCGAAGTTCTTGGCCTGGATGTAGGACACGCCGATGCTCATCCAGCCCGAGGAATCGTCGGGCTTGAGCTCGACGTATTTCTTGTAGGCTTCGGCCGCTTCCTTGAATTTCTTGGCGTTGAAATAGGACGAGCCGATCTGGTACCAGGCGTATTCGAAGTCCGGCTTGACCGCGAGGCTCTGCCGGAAGGCGGCGACGGCTTCGTCGTACTTCTGGAGCTTGAAGTAGGTCATGCCCAGGTAGTAGAAGTTCGTCTCGTTCTTCGGATCGAGCTCGATGATCTTCTGGAGCGGGACGATGGCCCGATCCTGCTTGTCCGCGGCGACGTCCATCTGGTAGTACTGCCGGTAGTAGGTCTTGGCCTCCGCCGGATTGAGCTCGGCCATGGCGACGTAGACGGCCTTCGGCGTTCTCGATCTGGCCGGCCTTGGCGTAGGCTCTCGGCCAGGGCTTCGCGGACCTTGAGGTCCTTCGGCTGGCCTTTCTGGGCCTCGAGGAGGGCGGCGACGGCCTTGTCGTACTCGCCGAGATTCGTCCGGCAGATGCCCAGCTTGTGGTAGGCGCTCCAGGGGTCGGCCGGGCCCAGCCCGATGAATCTCTCGTAAGCCGAGGCGGCCCTGGCCCAATCCTGCTGGGCCTCGTAGGCCGAGGCGAGGTCGAAGTGGACCTCCGGCCCGGCGTAACCCAGGGCGACGGCCTTGTCCAGAGCCTCCGCCGCCTCCTTGTACTGCGTCTGCTTCAACAGGGTCGCTCCCAGCCCGTAGTAGGCGTCCGGCTTGGAAGGATCGAGCTCGGTGACCTTGCGGTAGGAAGCGGCGGCGGCCGAGTAATCCCTCTGTTTGGAGTAGATCTCGGCCAGCCGGGTGTGCCCGGCGAGGTTGGCGGGATCGATCTTGACGATCTTCTCCATGTGGAGCCGGGCCGTCATCTGCTCGTCGAGGGCCGCGGCCGCCCGGCCGGCGAACAGGTTCCCTTCGACCGTGTCGAAGTAGTTCTCCTGGGTCCTGGACTTGAATTCCGTGACCTTGCCCGTCCGGGCCACGCTGACCAGCGTGGCGACCGGAACGCCGACCTTGAGGCCCCGGTCGAGGATGAGCAGCATGCCGACGAGCTGGCCGTTGACGTCGAGGAGCGGCCCGCCGCGGAACTGCTCCGGGACCGCGAGGGACACCTCGAGGATCTTGCCCGCGGCCCCGAGGTCGACCGTGCGGCGGTAGGTCCCCTCCGCGATGACCACCTGGCCGGATTCGTTGGAGCCGAGGGCGAACAGCCGCGCCCCGGCGGCGAGGCCGTCGATCGAGCCGATGGGCAGGGCCTGGACTTTTCCCTTGAGCTTGAGCAGGGCGATGTCGTTGGCCGGATCGAGCCCGAGGAGGCCTTCGATCTTGACCTTTTTCCCCTTGATGTTCAGGCCCTCGACGTCGTAGGCCTGGGAGACGACATGGTAGGCCGTGACGACGACGTCTTCGGCCAGGGCCAGGGCCGAACCCTTCATGATCTCGGCCTTGTCGGCGCCGTAGCCGATGACGGAGATGACGCCCGCGCCGGCCTGTCCGAGGAGGTTGTTGGCCTCCTCCGTCTGGGCCGCGGCCCAGGACGCCGTCAGGATGATCGATCCGATCAGGATCAGGGAAATTTTTCGGAATCGCGGCATCGCGTCCTCCTCTCGGTCATGGGCTAAAGGTATCACCATCTCTAATTTAACCAAGTCGTTACGTTCCTGTCAATCGGGAAATCGGGCGAGGACGATGACAACGGTGGCACGAAGGGCTACAATACCGCGCATGTCCGCCGATGAAGGCCGCCGCATCGTCCGCACGGTCTGGCTCGTGACCGCGGCCGGAACGGCCGTCTGGCTCACCCTTATCGTCCTGGCCCCGTGGCTGGCCGGACGCGGCTCGACCGGCGCGGCCCGGCTGGTCTACGCCGTTTTCTCGCCCGTTTGCCACCAGATCCCCGGCCGTTGCTTCTCGCTCCACGGCCAGCCCCTGGCCGTCTGCGGACGTTGCCTGGGCATCTACCTGGGATTCGCGGCGGGCCTCGTCCTCTATCGTATCGTTCGCGGCTTCGACCGGCCGGCCCTGCCGTCCGCGCGGGCCTTCCTTCTCGTCACCCTGCCCCTGGCCGTCGACGGACTGGCCGGCGTCTTGGGCGTGTGGAACACTTCTATCGGCGTTCGGGCCGCGACCGGTTTCGTCTGGGGGGCGCTCCTGCCGTTCTTTTTCATCGGGGGCGTTTCGGACGCCCTGGCCAAGGGAAAAGAGCGGCGGGCCGCCCGGAACTTGTCAAACGGGCCCGGAAAAACATAGAATAGAGCCCGGCGAACCAGGAGGAGACATGGACCAGCGGAAGCCCGAATACTTCAAGCCCGCCCTCATGGCCGGCGCCGTCGCCGGAATTCTGTCGGGCCTGCCGTCTCGCTCCCAACTGCCTCTGCTGCCTTTGGATCGTCGGGGGCGCCGCGGCGGCAGTGAAACTCCTGGCGAAGGAGACGCCGGCGGCCCTGACCTCGGGCGACGGGGCCATCGTCGGGACGCTGACGGGCATCGTCGCCGCCGTCGTCGATACGCTCATCGCCATCCCCCTGAGGTCCTTCAATCTGGGATTGGCCCAGAAGTTCATGGACACGGCATCCGAGATGGGCGGCGATATGCCGGCCGGTCTGGACGGCTTGATCCAGGGCGCCGCGGGCGCCTTTTCGCCGGGCTGGTTCCTCCTGGGCCTGTTCATGACTTCCGCCATCTTCGCCGTCTTCGGCGCCCTGGGCGGCATCGTCGGCGTATCGCTCTTCGTCAAGAAGCCCGCCCGGGCCGTGCCTCCGCCTCCCCCGCCCGCCATCCCCCCCTCGACGCCCCCCGGACCCACCGATGCGGCTTAAGACCCGGGTCATCGTCAATCCCGAATCGAACCGGGGCCGGACCCGGAAGCGTTGGGGCGAGATCCGCGAAGGCCTGAGGCACTTCGTCCGCGAGTTCAAGTACGATTTCACGGAGAAGCCCCTCCACGCCACCGACCTGGCCAGGCAGGCCATCAAGGACGGCACCGAGCTCGTCATCGGCGTCGGCGGCGACGGAACGATGAACGAGATCGCCAACGGCTTCTACGAAGACCGCCGGATGATCAACCCGGAGGCCACCCTGGGCCTGGTCCCCTCGGGCACGGGCTGCGACCTGATCAAGAGCCTGAGCATCCCCGCCGGGCTGAAGGGCGCGCTCCAGGTCATCACCGACGCCCCGTCCGTGCGCATGGACGTGGGCCGGGTCCGTTACCGGACGAACGAAGGCCTCGAGGACGACCGTTTCTTCCTCAACATCGCCGATTTCGGGCTGGGCGGCGAAGTCGTCCGCGAAGTGACCGAACGCCGGCTCCAGCGCAAGGCCTCGTCCTATGTCCGCTGCCTGGTCACGACGATGGCCCGCTACAAGAACAAGCGGGTCCGCATCCGCGTCGACGGCGAGAACCTGCCCGACGGGGAGTATCTCATCGGCGCCATCGCCAACGGCAGGATCTTCGGCAAAGGGATGAAAGTGGCGCCCGACGCCCGTCTCGACGACGGCCTCTTCGACGCCGTGCTCATCCGGGGATTCCGTTTCCTGGAGTTCTGCCGGCACGGCTGGAAGCTCATGAACGGCAGTCACGTCACCCACCCCAAGGTGTCGGTCGTCCGCGGCCGGAGGATCGAGGCCTGGGCCGACGACGGGGAGGATGTCCTGCTCGAGCTCGACGGCGATCAGCTCGGCCGCCTGCCCGCGACCTTCGAGATCGTCCCCCGCAACCTGCTCATCAAGGGCTTCCTGCCGACCCGCTGAACCGGGGCGAAGGCCCTATTTCTTGGCCGTCTCCGGATCGTTCACCAGGACCGTGCGGCCCGTGGCGTCCTTGACCATGTAGGTGGGGTTCTTCGTCGAGACCGTGGGCTTCTTGTAGCTCTTCATGATCCCGGCGATGTAGCTCTTCGTCTCCGGGTAGGGCGGGATGCCCTTGTACCTCCGGACCGCTTCCTGCCCGGCGTTGTAGGCGGCCAGGACCAGCTTGGTCTGCCCGTTGTAGAGCCGGACGAGGTCCTTGAGGTAACGGACGCCGCCCTCGATGTTCTGCGCGGGATCGAAAACGTTGCCGACGCCGTACTGCCTGGCCGTCGCCGGCATCAGCTGCATCAGCCCCATGGCCCCGGCCGAGGAGATGGCGAAGGCGTCGTAGTTCGACTCGGCCCGGATGACGACGTGGATGAGATCGGTGTCGATGCGGTGCTTCTCGGCGGCCTTCTTGATGAGGGGATGGTAGAGCTTGCGCAGGTCCGCCGCCCCCATCCCCGCGAGATACGGGACGAGGGCGAAAAGGGCGCCGGCCGCGAGGATCCTCTTGAAGTGCACCATCGGCTTCGTCCTCATCTTGACAAAAACCGTTCCGCTTGGCAATCCCCGCCGGGGGTGATTCCGGGGGTCAGCCGGCCAGCCGTTCGACGAGTTCCGGGACGAGGCCCAGGGCCCGGTCGAGCTCCGCGGTGCCGGGGCCGCCGGACTGGGCGAAATCGGGCCGCCCCCCTCCCCCGCCCCCGATGACGGGGGCCAACTCTTTGATGATGGCCCCGGCCTGGATGCGGCCGGTGAGGTCCCTCGTCACCGAGGCGACGATGAAGGCCTTGCCCTCGGCCGCGGAACCGATGACGACGATGCCGCTTTGGAGCTTGCTCTTCAGGTCGTCGGCCTTTTCTCTCAGCTCGGCCATCGTCAGGCCGTCGAGGCGACGGACCTCGACGGAGATCCCCTTGATCTCCTTGATGACGGTACCCTTCCCTTCGACCGAGGACCGCGCGATCGATGGAGCCTGCGCCCGAAACGATCTTCTTTCGCAGCTCCCGGTTCTCCTTCTCGAGCTCGTGGATGCGGGCCTGGAGCTTGTCGATGCGGGCCGGGAGGTCCCTGCGCGCGACGCCCAGGCTCTTCTCCAACCCGGCGAGCTCGTCCTCGAGCTCACGGACGTAGCGGGTGGCCCCTTCGCCGGTCACGGCCTCGATGCGGCGCATGCCCGCGGCGACGCTCGCCTCGGAGACGATCTTGAACAGGCCCAGCTCGCCCGTGGCGTGGACGTGGACGCCGCCGCAGAGCTCCTTGCTGAAGTCGCCGATGCCGACGACCCGGACGGTCTCCCCGTACTTCTCCTCGAAGATGGCCGTGGCCCCCTCGCGGATGCCCTCCTCGAGCGTCGTCACCCGGGTCGCGAGAGGCATGTCGGCCCGGATCCGGTCGTTGACGATCTCCTCGACGCGCCGGAGCTCCTCGCGGGTCAGGGGGGCGAAGTGGGTGAAATCGAACCGCAGGCGGGACGGCGAGACGAGAGAGCCGGACTGCTTGACGTGGTCGCCCAGCACCTGGCGCAGGGCCGCGTGGAGGAGGTGGGTCGCGGTGTGATTGTTCGACGTCGCCTGCCGCCGGACGAGATCGGGCACGGCGTCGACGCGGTCGCCTTCGCGGACCTCGCCGGCCAGGACCTTGACGGCGTGGACGACGACGTCGGGAGTGGCGTACGACGTGTTCCCGACCAGCGCGGAGAACTTCGGGCCCTTGAGCGTGCCCGTGTCCCCGACCTGGCCGCCGGCTTCGGCGTAAAAGGGCGTCTCCTCGAGGATGATCTCGCCGGATTCGTCCGCAGCGAGGACCGCCGTCCGGCGCCCGTCCTTGAGGAGCCCGAGGACGAGCACGTCCGCGAGCTCGGCGGCTTCGTGGACCCGGGTCCGGACCTTGAGGTCCTTGAACTCGTCGTAGATCTGCTTCTCTTTCCGCTTGGCCTCGCCCTTCCACGACAGGCGGGCCCGCTGCTTCTGCTCCTCGAGCTCCCGGGCGAAACCGGCCTCGTCGACCGACGAGGGCCTTCTCCCGGGCCAGCTCCTGCGACAGGTCGAGCGGGAAGCCGAAGGTGTCGTAGAGCCTGAAGATCTGCCCGCCCGGCAGGACCGTGTCCCCCTTCTCGCGGGTCTCCCGGACGACCTGGTCGAAATACCGCAGGCCCGAGGCCAGCGTGTAGGCGAACCGCTCCTCCTCGGCCAGACAGACCTTGGAGATGTAGGCGGCCGAGGTCAGGAGCTCGGGGTAGGCGTCCTTCATGATGTCGGCCACGCGGCCGACGAGCTCGAACAGGAACGGCCGGTCGATGCCGACGAGGTTGCCCTGCCGGAAGGCCCGGCGGATGAGCCGCCGCAGCACGTAGCCCCGCCCGTCGTTGGCCGGGGAGACGCCGTCGCCGATGAGGAAGGTCGCGGCCCGGACGTGGTCGGCGATGATCCGGAGCGAGACGTCGCCCTCGTCGCCGGCGGGGTACTCGCGCCGGGCCATCCCGGCGGCGCTCTCGATCAGGGGCAGGAACAGGTCGGTGTCGTAGTTGCTTCGTTTGCCCTGGACGACCGCGGTCATGCGCTCGAGGCCCATGCCGGTGTCGATCGACGGGGACGGCAGCGGGCGCATGACGCCGTCCTCGCCCTGGTCGAACTCCATGAAGACGAGGTTCCAGAGCTCGACGAACCGGTCGCTCCCCTTCTCGATCAGCGAGAACGGATCGCCCGGCTCGATCGCGGCGCCGAGGTCGTAGTGGAGCTCGGAGCACGGGCCGCAGGGCCCGGTGTCGCCCATGGCCCAGAAGTTGTCCTTCTTGCCGTAGCGGAAGATCCTGTCCTTCGGAACGCCCACTTCGCCGGCCCAGAGCCGGTAGGCCTCGTCGTCGTCGAGGTAGACCGTCGCGTAGAGCCGCTCCGCGGGCAGGCCGAAGACGCGGGTGACGAGGTCCCAGGCGTAGGCGACGGCCTCCTTCTTGAAATAGTCGCCGAAGGAGAAGTTGCCGAGCATCTCGAAGAAGGTGTGGTGCTTGGCCGTCCGGCCGACGGTCTCGAGGTCGTTGTGCTTGCCGCTGACCCGCATGCACTTCTGGACCGTGGCCGCCCGGTTGTAGCCCCGCTTCTCCAGGCCCAGGAAGACGTTCTTGAACTGGTTCATCCCGGCGTTGGTGAACAGGATGGTCGGGTCGTCCTTGGGCAGGAGCGGCGAGCTCCGCACGATCCGGTGGCCCCGGTCGGCGAAGTACTGGAGGAAGGTCTCGCGAACGCGCTGGGCCTTCATTTGCCGTCTTCTTCCGGCCCTCCCTCGGCCCGCTCGACCTTGCTCATGCCCTTCTCCATCTCCTCGGTGGCGATGTCGAGGGTCGACTGGATGCCCATGATCCGGAGCTTGAAGTTGTCGGGGTTGGAGGAGTACTTCATGCCCTGCTCGAAGGAGATGTAGCCGTCGCGGTAGAGCTGGTAGATCGACTGGTCGAAGGTCTGCATGCCGTACTGGGAGACGCCCGCCGTGATGGCGTCGCGGATGAGCCCGGTCTTGTCCTTCTCGGCGATGCACTCCTGGATGTAGGGCGTGGCGATCATGACCTCGACGGCCGGGACGCGGCCCTGGCCGTCCATCCGCGGGATGAGGCGCATGGAGATGATGGCCTTGAGGATCGAGGCCAGCTGGAGCCGGACCTGGCGCTGGTGGTGCGGGGCGAAGACGGAGATGATGCGGTTGATGCTCTCGGGGGCGTCGAGGGTGTGGAGCGTGCTCAGGACCAGGTGGCCGGTCTCGGCGGCCAGCAGGGCCGTGTCGATCGTGTCCAGGTCCCGCATCTCGCCGACCAGGATGACGTCGGGGTCCTCGCGCAGGCAGCCGCGCAGGCCCCGGGCGAAGCTGGTGACGTCCATGCCGACCTCGCGCTGGCTGATCGTGCTCTTCTTGTCCTTGTGGAGGTACTCGATCGGGTCCTCGATGGTGATGATGTTCTCGCGGCGGAAGGTGTTGATGTAGTCGATCATGGCCGCGAGGCTCGTCGTCTTGCCGCTTCCGGTCGTCCCGGTGACCAGGACGAGGCCGCGCTGGAAGAAGGCGACCTTCTCCAGGACCTCGGGCAGGAGCAGCTGGCGGATGGTCTTGACCTCGAGCGGGATGATGCGCAGGGCGATGGCCAGGGAGCCCCGCTGGTGGTAGATGCTGCCGCGGAACCGGCCGAAGCCCGGCAGGCTGTAGGCCAGGTCGATGTCGAGGTCCTCTTCCAGCCGCTTCCGCTGGAACTCGGTCATCATCTGGTTCGAGAGCTCCTCGCAGTCCGAGGCGGTCAGCCGGGGATATCCGGTCAGGGGCGTCAGCGTCCCGTGGACGCGGATCATGGGATTGTTGCCGGCCTTGAAGTGGAGGTCCGAAGCGTCCCGTTCGATCGCGATCTTCAGGAATTCATCGATGACCATGCGTTCCTCCTCGAATCGGATGTCAGACGAACGTCAGCCAGCCGTGGGCGTCCGGAGCTTTCCCGTCGATGACGTCGAAGAAGGCCTTCTGGACCCTCTCGGTCAGCGGGCCCCTCTTCCCGGTCCCGATGACGATCTTGTCGATCGACCGGATGGGCGTGATCTCGGCGGCGGAGCCGGTGAAGAAGACCTCGTCGGCGACGTAGAGCATCTCCCGGGGGATGGTCTCCTCGACGACCTTGACGCCCATCTCGCGGAACAGGGTCATGACCGTGTTCCGGGTGATCCCCGGCAGGACCGAGGACGAGAGCGGCGGGGTCAGCACGGTGCCGTCCATGACGAGGAAGAGGTTCTCGCCGCTCCCCTCGCTGACGTGGCCGCGGATGTTGAGGGCGATGCCTTCCTCGTAGCCGTCGAGCATGGCTTCCATCTTGATGAGCTGGGAATTCATGTAATTGGCGCCCGCCTTGGCCAGGGCCGGGAAGGTGTTCGGCGCCATGCGCTGCCAGGACGAGATGCAGACGTCGACGCCGTTCTCCATGGCCTCCGGGCCGAGGTACTTGCCCCATTCCCAGACCAGGACGGCGCAGTCGACCGGGTTGGGGAAGGGATTGACGCCGAGCATGGCGTAGCCCCGGTAGATGATGGGCCGGACGTAGCAGGCCTTGAGCCCGTTGGCCCGGACGCAGTCGACGACGCCCTTGTTGAACTCGTCCCGGGTGTAGGGGACGTCCATCCGGTAGATCTTGCAGGAGTTGTAGAGGCGCCGGGTGTGGTCCTCGAGCCGGAAGATCGCCGTCCCCTTGGGCGTGTCGTAGGCCCGCAGTCCCTCGAAGAGGCAGCTGCCGTAATGGACGACGTGGGAGGCGAGGTGGATCGTGGCGTCTTTCCAGGGAATGAGCCGGCCGTTCTTCCAGACGATGCCGGTCTCGCTGAATGGGCTCATGGGCGCTCCTCACAAAACATCGTGACGCGGACGTTCCCGAGGGCCCATCGTATCTCATCCCCGGCGGCGAAGTCAATCGCCTCTCGGGGGGAAATCAGAGGGTTTCGCCGCAGTGCGGGCAGGACCGCGACCGGGGCGGAAGGGGCCGGCGGCAGTTGGCGCAGAAGGCGGCCGTCTTCTGTTCGCGGGCCTTGATGCGGAGCATGATGTCGTCGATCTCCGAGGTCTTCGGCGTCCGGCCCTTGTAGAGGGACAGGTCGCGGATGATCTCCGAAGCGCTCTGGTAGCGGTCCTCGACCTTCGGGGCCAGGGCCCGCATGATGACGGCGTCGACCTCGCGCGGGATGCGGCTGTTCTTGATCCGCGGCGGCGTGATCTGGCCCTGCTGGGCCCGCTCCAGGATCTTGAACGGGTCCGGATCGAAGATCGGCGGCCGGCCGATGACCATCTCGTAGAAGATGCAGCCGATGGAATAGAGGTCGGAGGCGTAGCTGGCCTTGCCCATGAACTGCTCGGGGGCCATGTAGGGCGGCGAGCCGATCCGCGTCGAGGCGTAGGGCACGGCGTTCAGCCAGGCCGAGGTCCCGAAGTCGGTGATCTTGGCCGTGCCGTCCTCGGAGACGATGATGTTCGAGGGCCGCAGGTCGCGGTGGATGATCTTGGCCTTGTGGGCGTGGTCGACGCCGTAGGCGATCTGCTTGATGTAGTCGAGCGCCTGCTCCGCGCCGAGGACGCGCTCCTTCTCCAGGATCTTCTCCAGGGTCGGGCCCTTGATGTATTCCATGACCATGAAGAAGACGTTCTTCTCCTTCTCGGCCGCCAGCATCCGGACGATGTTGGGATGGCTGAGCGCGGCCTGGAGCCGGGGCTCCTTGAGGAGCTTGTAGAGCTCGGCCGACTGCTTGTGGGGGACCTTGATGGCCACCTTGATGTCGAGCCAGGTGTCCTTGGCCAGGTAGACGGAGCCGAAGCCGCCGCTGCCGAGGGACCGGATGATCTCGTACTTCCCGACCTTCTGGCCTTGGAGGAACATCTCAGTCGCTCCAGTGATGGACGATCAGGAAAGTCCCGGCCAGCGCGGCCGTCTCCGACTTGAGGATGCGGCGCCCGAGCGACGCCGCTTCGAAGCCGGCCCGGCGGATGTCCCTCTCCTCGCCTTCGGTCCAGCCTCCCGTGGGACCGACGAGCAGGACGACCGCGTCCGGGGCCGGGCCCGCCACCAGGTCCCTGAGCGGGCGTCCGCCGTGCTCGCTCAGAAAGATCCGGCGCTCCGCCGGCGGCTCCCGGAGCAGGTCCCGGAGCGGCCGCGGCGGATGGACCTCGGTCACGAAGCGGCTCTTGCACTGCTTGGCCGCCTCGCGGGAGATCCTCTTCCAGCGCTCGAGCTTCTTCTCCGCCCTCTCCCCCGGGGCCTTGAGCGAACGGGCGCTCTCGACCGGCAGGACGTCGGAACAGCCGAGCTCGGAGGCCTTTTCGAGGATGGCGTCGAATTTCTTGGCTTCGACGAGGCAGGCGGCGAGCATCGACCCTGGTCCGCGGCGTCTCCGGCTCCTCCGCCTTCAGGACCGCCAGCGACGTCCGTTCCTCCCCCACCGTTTCGACCCGGGCGAGAAAGCGCCGGCCGCTCCCGTCGAAGAGCCAGACCGTCTCTCCCGGGCGGACCCGGGCCGCCTTGGCCAGGTGACGGTGCTCCTCGCCCTCGAGAACGATGCGGGAGACTCCCTCGGCGAGGCGGGGGACGAAGAACTGGTTCGCGGTCACGCTTCTCGGGGGCTCACTGGAAGATGTTCTTCAGCCTGTGGACGACGCTCTTGTCGACCGATTCGATGTCTTCGCCGCGGAGCTCGGCCAGCTTGCCGAGCAGGGCTTTCTGTTCCTTGGAGAGGTTCTCGGGCGTCTTGACCAGGACCTTGACGAAGAGGTCGCCCTTGCGGCGCCCGGCGACGTCCTGGACGCCCTTGCCCTTGAGGCGGATGATCTCGCCGGGCTGGGTGCCGGCCGCGACCTTGAGGACCTCGTTGCCCTCGAGCGTCGGGATCTCGATCCGGGCGCCCAGGGCGGCCTGGGTGAAGGACAGCGTGATCTCGCAGGCGAGGTCGTTGCCCTCGCGCTCGAAAAAGGGGTGCTTGCGGACGCGGGTGACGACGTAGAGGTCGCCCGCGGGCATGCCCTGGTCGCCGGCCTCCCCTTCCCCGACCAGCCGCAGCCGCGACCCGTCGTCGACGCCGGCCGGGATGCGGACCTTGAGGGCCCTCTTCTCTTTGACGTGGCCTTTGCCCTGGCACGATTCGCAGGGCGAGGCGTTGATCTCGCCGCCGCCCTGGCACTGCGGGCAGGTCCTGGCCATGGTGAAAAAGCCCTGCTGGTAGCGGACCTGGCCCCGCCCGCCGCAGGTCGGGCACGAGGCCGCCGTGGTCCCGGGCTTCCGCTTCGAGCCCTTGCAGGCCGGACAGGTCTCGGCCCGGCTGAGCTTGATCTCCCGCTCGACGCCGGCCGCCGCCTCCTCGAGGCCGATCTCGACCTCCAGCGCCAGGTCCCGGCCGCGGCTGCGCCGGCTTCCCCGGCCGCGCTCCCGCCCGCCGAAGAGATCGCCGAAGCTGAAACCGAACAGGTTCCCCAGGATGTCCTCGAAATCCTCGAAGACGGACGAATCGAATCCGGAGAAGCCCTGATAGCCCTCGCCCCGCAGCCCGTCGTGCCCGAAGCGGTCGTAGACGGACCTCTTCTCGGCGTCGGCCAGGACGCTGTAGGCCTCGGCGGCCTCCTTGAACCTCTCCTCGGCCTCCTTGCTCCCGGGATTGCGGTCGGGATGGTGTTTCAGGGCGAGCTGACGGTACGCTTTCTTGATCTGTTCGGGCGCGGCGTCCCGGGAGACACCCAGGACCTGATAGTAATCCTTCTTAGCCATGGGCTCCCAGCTTGGCGACGTCCAATCCCGTCTGCCTCTTCCGCATCTCCTCCACTTCCTTGGTCGAGAGCCCGGAGGACGGCCGGACCTCGATCCTCTGCTCCAGGCCCGTCTCCTTGTCCTTGGCCGTGACCTGGGCCAGGCCGTCGGCCGTGATCTCGAAGGTGACGTCGATCTGGGGCACGCCGGCCGGGGCCGGTTCGATCCCGACCAGCTCGAAGACGGCCAGCGACTTGTTCAGCGAGGCGAGAAAGCCCTCGCCCTGGAGGACGTGGATCCGGACCCGCCTCTGGTTGTGCTCCACGGTCGTGAAGGCCTTGACCTTGCGGGTCGGGATGGTCGTGTTCCTTTCGATGATCATCTCGTAGCCGTCGTTCTCCGTTTCGATCCCCAGGGCGAACGGCGTGACGTCGAGCAGGAGGACGAGGTCGCGGACCTGGCCGTCGAGGACGCCCGACTGGATGGCCGCGCCCACGGCGACGATCTGGTCGGGGTCGACCTTCTCCTCCGGGGCCCGGCCGAAGAACTTGGTCACCCGCTCCTTGACGAGGGGCATCCGGGTCTGGCCGCCGACCAGGATGACGTGGTCGATCCGGTCGGGGCTCAGCCGGGCGTCGGCCAGCGCCTGCTCGATGCGGGGCACGGTCCGCTCGACGAGGTCCGCGGTCATGGCTTCGAAGGTCGACCGGCTGAGCGTCTTGCGGAGATGCTTGGAGCTCGCCTTGTCGGAGGCGATGAAGGGCAGGTTGATCTCCGTCTCCGCCGTGAAGGACAGCTCCCGCTTGGCCTTCTCCGCGGCCTCTTTCACCCGCTGGAGCGCGAGCTTGTCCTCGGCGATGTCGATCCCGTTCTCGGCCCGGAAGCTCGCGCCGAGCCATTCGAGGATGCGGTTGTCGAAGTCCTCGCCGCCGAGGTAGGAATCGCCGTTCGTGGCCAGGACGTTGAAGACGCCGTCGCTGAACTCGAGGATGGTGATGTCGAAGGTCCCGCCGCCGAGGTCGTAGACGGCGGCCAGGCCGTTCTTCTTCGTCTCGAGCCCGTAGGCCAGCCCGGCGGCGGTCGGCTCGTTGATGACCCGCTCGACCGTCAGGCCGGCGATCACGGCCGCGTCCTTGGTCGCCTGGCGCTGGGCGTCGTTGAAGTGGGCCGGCACCGTGATGACGGCCTCGGTCACGGGCTCGTTGAAGAAGGCCTCGGCGCAGGCCTTGAGATGGCCCAGGACGAGCGACGAGATCTCGGGGGGGCTGAGGGTCCGCTGGCCCTGCACGAGGGCCACGTCGCCGTTGGCGGCCTCCTTCAGCTGGTACGGCAGCCGGGCCATGGCCTCCTGGACCTGGGGCGAACGGAACTTCTGGCCGATCAGCCGCTTGACCGCGAAGAAGGTGTTCTCCGGATTGGTGACCGCCTGGCGCATGGCCAGGGTCCCGACCAGGAGCTCGCCGGATTTCGTGAAGGACACGACCGACGGGGTCGTCGGCAGTCCCTCGAGATTGGGGATGACCACCGGCCGGCCTCCTTCGAGGCAGGCGATGCAGGAGTACGTGGTGCCGAGGTCGATGCCGATGACGCGTCCCATGGGGCTATTGTCCTTTCTTCGGAACGACGACCTTGACCAGGGTCGGGCGCAGGAGCCGGTCGTGGTGCAGATAGCCTTTCTGCAGCTCCTCGACGACCTCGGGTTCCTCGACGTTTTCGGATTCCTCCACGACCATGGCGTGGTGGAAGTTCGGATCGAAGGCCCGGTCCTTCAGCTCGATCGGCCGGACGCCGTTCTTGGCCAGCAGCCCCTGGAACATGCGGAGGATGAGCTCGACGCCCTCCCGGAAGGACTTCCCCTCGGGGTCCGCGGCGGCGCTCTGGAGGGCCCGCTCGAAGTTGTCGCCGATGCCCAGCAGCTCGAGCAGGAGTCCGCTCAGGGCGTATTGCTGGAACTCGGTCTTCTCCCGGTCGAAGCGCTTGCGCAGGTTCTCCATGTCGGCCAGGCGCCGCAGGTTCGTCTCCTTGAGCTCGTCGAGCTCCTTGCGGAGCTCCTTGGCCTCGGCCTCCTTCTTCTTGAGCTTCTCCTTGAGGTGGCGCGATCCCTCGGCCGGGGCGGCCTTCTCCCTCCGGCTCCTTCCTCTCGGGGGCCGGGGGGTCCGGAGCCGGTTCCCCGCCTTCGGGCGGCGCCTCGGGGATGAACTCGATCTCGTCGCCGGGCTTGTCTTTTTCGTCCGTCATAAGCTGACCTCTCTGCCGAAGACCGTGATGGCCAGGCTGACCCGTCTTGGCCATGCGGTCGACGAGCGGGATGATCCTTTCGTAGGGGATGCGCTTGGGCCCGATGATGCCCAGAGTGCCCAGGACCTGGTTGCTGTAGCCGTAGTGCGAGAGGACCAGGGAACAGTCCTCGACGTTGGGCAGGTTGGCCTCGGAGCCGATCAGGACCTTGACCCTGTCCAGGCTGATGAAATCCGAGAGCAGCCGGACGAGCGCCGCCTTCTCCTCGAACTTCTGGAAGAGGGTCCGGAGCTTGCCCACGTCGGACAGCCCGCCCTTGCCGAGGAGCCGGGCGGTCCCCTGGAGGAAGATCCGGTTCTCCCCCTGTTCCCCGTCGACCGAGGTCTTGAGCAGGTCGAGCAGCTTGTCGAGCGTGTCCTCGTACTTGACCCGGTACTTGGGGAGATCGCGGATCAGGGCGTCGCGAACGGCCAGGATGGTCTTGCCCCGGAAGCTCTGGTTGACGTACTGGGCGGCCCGGTCGAGCTCGGCCTGGCTCAGCGGCAGGGGCGATTCGAGGGTCTCGGTGAGGACCATGTGGAAGGGCGTCACCAGGATGACCAGGATGCGCCGGTCGGAGATCTTGACGAACCGGAGGTGCTCGAACGGGAGCCGGAAGATGTGGGGCGAGATGACGAATCCGAGGTTGTCCGAGGAATCGGCCAGGATCCGGCAGGCCTGGATGAGCAGGGAATCGAGATCGGCCGTGCGGCGGACGAATTCCTCCTGGATGAGCGGGACCCGCTCCTCCGGGAGGGCCTTGTCGGCGAGGAGGCCGCCGACGTAATGGCGCAATCCCTTGTCGGTCGGCAGCCGTCCGGCGGATGTGTGGGGCTGCGACAGGAAGCCCATGGCCTCGAGCTTGACCATGATGTTGCGCAGGGTCGCCGGCGACGCGGAGATCCTCCGGGTCTGGCAGAGCGCCCCCGAGCTCACCGGCCGGCCGTTCCGGACGAAGCTCTCGACGACGAGTCCCAGGACCTTCTTATCCTTGTCGCGCAGTACAGACTTAGACATCCTTCCTCGAGCGCTTTTTATAGCATTAAACCCGACTTCACGTCCACCAGTTCGAGAACGTCGAGGTCACGGCCAGGCCCAGGCTGCGGATCAGCCGGCCCCCTTCCTTGACCTCTTTGGGGCCGTTGAGCTTGTACAGGATCCACGCGCCGATGACGGTCGGACAGCGCGAATGCGGCCTCCTCCCCCTGTTCGGCCGGAGCCTCCGCGAAGCTGTAATCGACCATCGTCCGGCACTCCTCGAGCGCGGCCGTGCCGTCGGCGTACTTCGCGTCCAGGGACTTCCCGACGATGTCCAGGACCTCTTCCGTTTCCGCTTCTTTGAGCGGCCGTTCGTGGACGAGCTGGATGATCGCGGCGTAGACCCCGGCGACCGTCAGGGTGAATTCCCATTTCTCCGAGCCGAACGAAGTGATATGGGGATTTTGGTCCAGGATCGGCTTGTAGGCCAGGGACGCGTTGGCCCCCGCGGCCCAGACGAGCTTATCGGCCTGTTCCCTGTAATGGTCCAGAAGCGGCATCGCGGTCTCCCCGGCCGGCGGGATTCAAGTGATCCTCAGGCCGGCGTATCCGACGACTTGATCGTAGTCTCCCGAGGTCTCGCCCGAGGTGCCGATAGCGGACGAGCTCGGCCCCCGACGCGCCCAGGCCGATCGCGGCCACGAGCGCGGCGGTCGTCGGCTGGAAGCCGCACATGGTGATATCCTCCGCCGTGACGGTGTCGAAGAGGCCGCGCGGGTCGAGGTCGAGCACCTTGCGGACGGCCATCATGTCCTTCGTCTCGGCCGTTTTCCGGCTGACGTAGTGGCTCATGTCGGTGCTCGCGACGATGAGGATCTCCCGGCCGTCGGTCCGGACGGCCCCGGCCAGGGCCCGGCCCAGCGATTCGAGCGAGTCGAAACCGGCCGCCGCGGAGACGCAGATGGGGACGATCGCCGCGTCCGGCCGGAAATACTGGATGAACGGCAGCTGGACCTCCAGGGAATGCTCGAAGGCGTGCGCCCGCCCGTCCTCGACGACCTGCGGGCAGCCGGCGGCGATGAGGGCGGCCAGGGCGGCGTCGATCGGGGTCTCTCCGAGCGGCGTCTCCCAGCTCCCCCGGGATTGGATGGCGAACAGCGGTCCGATCTCCCGGTGGGCCGGGCCGAGGATGACGAAGACGGGAGGCATCACGGTCGTGGCGAAGACCTCTCCGGCGACGGGCCCGGAGTAGATGTAGCCGGCGTGGGGCGATACGACCGCGATCGCCTTTTTCTTCGGCCGCTCCGGAGCGGTGAGATCGGCGATCGCCTCGCGCAGCCGGGCGCCGTCCCCCGGATAGAACTGACCCGCGACGTAGGCCTTCCGTTTCATAGGACCTGGCGTTTCTCCGTGAAGCGCACGCCGCGGGCTTCGAGCTCCTCGAGGATGGGGACGTAGATCTCGGGCCGGACCGGGACCTGGACGCCCGTCAGGGCGATCTTCCCCTCGAGGACGAGGCGGGCGCCGATCGCCGCCGGCAGGCCGACCGTCCGGGACATGGACGAATCGCCGTTCGGGATGCCGTAATCGACGAGCGTCGAGACGATCCGCTCGGTCCGCCCCGAAGCCGTCGCGGTCAGGAACTCGTGCTGGAGGACGACCATGTCCCTCTCCCCCGGCGCGTAGGCGAGCCGCTCGACCATGAGGGCGGAGAGGTTGTCGAGGGAGGATCCCTTGGCCGCGGCGAAGCGGCCGGGCCTCGAACAGCCCCAGCCAGTCCATCGCGGACAGGACGGCCGAACCGGACGCGAGCCCGAGCCGGGCGGCGACCGCGCGCCGGACGTCGTCGCCCGGGCCGGCCTGGGAGAGCTCCCGCATGAGGTCGAGGAAGGTCGCCCCGGAACGGTCCTTCGGGGCGTCGTCGAGGAGGCCCAGCTCGACCATTTTGCGCAGGGTCTCGCACCAGCCGGGGAAGCGGAGCGTCCCCCGGAAAACGGTCAGGGCCTCGGGGATGCCGTAGGTCTCGCGGTAGGAGACCGAGTCGCGGTTGGGGTAGCCCTCGAATTCCCCGAGGCCGGGCACGCGGATGATCTCCGGGCCCGCGAACAGGTCGGCGGCCGGGATGGACACGACGCGGCCGTCCTTGAGGTATTTGGCCGAGTTCTTCGAGGCCAGCAGGACGCCCCGCGGGCTCCAGGAGAACTTGTATCCGAAGGGGTTCGTGTTGGCCTCGGGGGCCGGCAGCCCGCCGCACCAGGAGGTGAAGCCGAGGACGCGGCCGCCCGCGTCGTGGACCTCGTGGATGACGCGCATGGCCTCCATGTGGTCGATCCCCGGGTCGAGCCCGAGCTCGTTGAGCAGCAGGACGCCCTTCTCCCGGGCCCGGGCATCGTACTCGCGCATGGCCGGGCTGACGTACGAGGCCGTGACCATGTGCCGGCCCTGTTCGATCGCCAGCTCCGCGACGAGCGGGTGGAACGTGTACGGGACCATGCTGACGACCAGGTCGGCCCGGCCGATGGCCGCGGCCAGGGCCTCGCGCTTGGAGATGTCGATGTGCTCCGCCCGGCCGCGCGGATGCCCGGCGACGAGCTTTTCGGCCCGGGCGAACTCCACGTCGGCGACGACGACGGAGAAATCCTCGAGACCGAGGAGGTAATCGACGAGCGGCCTGGCCACGAGGCCGGCGCCGAGGACGAGAACTTTTTTCATGACCTTCTCCCCCGCCAGAACTTCGGTCAGCCGAGGAACTTGCCGAGATAGGCGAAATCGGGGGCGAGCGCCCCGCGGTAGACGATGACGGCCCGGCGCAGCACGTCCGGCAGCCCGCACTCGGCGAAGGGCCGGTCGAAACGCGCCGCGGCGACGGCCGGCATGTGTTCCTTCAGCTTGCCGCTGAAATAGGTCGACGATTCGAGAGGCAGCTCCGCCGGCAGGTTGTAGACGGCCAGGACGGCCGGGCCTTGGCCGGCGAATCCCGGCAGGGCCTCGTCCCGGGCCGGATCGTAGACGTACACCGGGATTCTCGGAGTCCGTGGGCATGACCGTGCATTCGATGGAGCCGTTGATGTCGCAGGTGATGTCGCCGACGACGCGGAGCCTGGGCTGGGTGCCGCCGGCGTAGAGCTTCTTCAGGAAGGGCTTGGTGATGTACTTCGGGAATTTCGGCGTCCAGTAGATCCCGTTGACCACGGCCGTGAGATAGGGCACGAGCTCCTCGGTCACCGCCCGGTATCCCTCCGGGTGGTCGTAATAGTCCTGGAGGTCGAAGCGCTTGGCCGGATCGACGGGCCGGACCATGTCCTCCTCGTGGAGCACGGTCTTGTAGAGGCGCCGGCCGGCCTTCGCGCCGCGGGCGAAGAGGGCGGGGACATCGGCCGGCGGGACGGTCTCGACGGGCAGGAGATCGAACGTCTCCTGGGCCCCCTGGGAGACGTGGCCGTAGCCGAAGAAGCCGAAGACGACGGGGTCGAGCGCGTCGGGCAGGCCGTCCTTGACGATCTTCGCGGCCAGCTTGCCGACCGCCTCCCGGGCCTCGACCAGGCTGGAGTAGGCGTGCGCCGGGCGGAGCATCGAGAACGGGTTCGCGATCCCCTCGGTCTCGAGACGGCGGCCGAGGGCCCAGATCGTGTCGATGATGCCCGCGTGTCCGGCGTAATTGCCGAAATAGAGCACGCGCCGTCCCTTCTCGTCGACCATCTTCTCGTAGTCGATGACGGTGCAGCCGAGCTCCATCATCCGCCGGAGCATGGGCATGTTCTGGCTCTGGCCCTTGGCCGTGTGCGAGAAGAACAGGTAGGTCTTGCCCTTCTCGATGAGCTCGACGGGGATCTCCTTGAGGGCCAGGACGACGGGGCAGGGGGACAGGCTCTCCTCGACGGGGATCCCGGCCAGGCGGTAATCCGCGTCGTTGAAGATCCGGATGGCCGACGGCTGGACCCGGAACTCCATCGGGAACCGGTCGGCGAGCTCCCGGGCGTGGGACGGGATCAGCGGGACCCGCTTCTCCCACTTGTTGATGTCCTCTCTGCGGATGCCGATCTTGATGTTCATGATGAGTGCCTTTTCGGATGGTATGATGAAGACCAATTATGTCACAACCATCCCCCCCGTTCAACTCCGCCGGGAGGGTTGACGGGCGGGGGGAGGAACGGCTAATATGGCGGCGATGATCCGCCTCCACAACACTCTCAGCGGCCGGGTCGAGGAGTTCGTCCCGATCGAATCCGGGTCCGTCAAGCTCTACACGTGCGGCCCGACGGTCTACGATTTCCCCCATATCGGCAACTGGCGGTCCTACGTCTTCGAGGACCTGCTCAAGCGGCTGTTCCTGTACCGGGGATTCAAGGTCCTCCACGTCATGAACATCACGGACGTCGACGACAAGACGATCCGCGGGGCCAACGCGAAGGGCGTCGGGCTCGAGGACTACACGAAGCCGTTCATCGAGGCTTTCGCCCGGGACCGCGAAGTCCTCGCCATCCTGCCGGCCGACGTCTATCCCCGGGCGACGGCGCACATCGAGGAGATGGTCGGGCTCATCGAAATCCTCCTGGAAAAGGGATTCGCCTACCGGAAGGACGGCTCGATCTACTTCGCCATCGACAAGTTCCCCGCGTACGGGCGCCTGTCCAAGATCAACCTGGAGGACCTCCGGCCCGGCAGCCACGCCGACGCCGACGAATACGCGAAGGAGAGCGTCCACGACTTCGCCCTCTGGAAGGCGCCGAAGGAGGGCGAGCCCGTCTGGGAGACCCGGATCGGTCCGGGCCGGCCGGGCTGGCACATCGAATGCTCGGCCATGAGCTCCAAGTACCTCGGCCGGACCTTCGACATCCACTGCGGCGGCGTCGACAACATCTTCCCCCACCACGAGAACGAGATCGCCCAGTCCGAGGCGGCCAACGGCGTCAAGTTCGTCAACTACTGGATCCACGGCCATCATCTGGTCGTCGACGGCGAGAAGATGTCCAAGTCGAAAGGCAATTTCTACACGCTGACGGACATCCTGGCCCGGGGATACGATCCCCTCGACGTCCGCTATCTGCTCGCTCGCCACGCACTACCGCAAGATGCTCAACTTCACCTTCGAAGCCCTGGACCAGGCCCGGACCGCCCGCGGGCGGATCGGGAATTTCCTGGGCGAGCTCCGGGCCGCGACGAAGGACGGTCCGTCGGACCCGGCCGTCGTCCGGATGGTCGAGGAGGCCCGGGCCGGATTCGTCGCCGGGCTCGAGGACGACCTCAACATCTCCGAGGCCCTGGCCGCCGTCTTCACTCTCATCAAGGGCGCCTATCCCCTGCTCACCCGGAGCGAGATGACGAAGACGGACGCCTCGCTCATCTCCGACTTCATGGCCGAAGCGGACAAGGTCCTCGGCGTCAGACCGTCCCCGGTCGTTTCAGAATCCGGGAAGATCAGCGCGACATCCGATCTATCGGGTGCGGGGACCGTCATGGAAGCCGAGATCCTGGCCAAGATCGAGGCCCGGCAGAAGGCCCGGGCCGACCGGGACTTCCAGCGCGCCGACGCGATCCGCGACGAGCTCCTCGAAGCCGGCATCGTCCTCGAGGACACCAAGGACGGGGTCCGCTGGAAAAAGGCCGGCCCTCCGAAGGCCTGAGTCCGCGGGAGCGCCCGAGATCATGCCCCCTCTCCCCGTCCCGAACAGGACCCGGGAGCTGGGCCGGACCGGCGAGGACATCGCCTGCGAGCATCTCCGCAAAAAGGGCTACGAGATCGTCGAGAGGGGCTTCCGGCTGTTCCGCGGCGAGATCGACGTCGTCGCCCGCGACGGCGGCACGCTCGTCTTCGTGGAGGTCAAGACCCGGGCCGACGAATCCCACGGCCGGCCCGAGGAATCCGTCACCCCGGGGAAGCAGCGCCAGATCCGGAGGATCGCCCAGGGCTACCTCCTCAAGAACTCCCTGGGCGAAGTCCCCTGCCGCTTCGACGTCGTCGCCATCCTGCTCCGCGGCCCGGACGACTGCCGTCTCGAGCACTTCGTCGACGCGTTCTGAATCTTCAGAACGCGTAGGAGACGCCGACCCTCAGGTTCCGGCCCGGCTCGATCTGGGCATCCGAGTCGGCCCGGGCGACGTAGGCCGCGTTGAAGACGTTCCCCAGCGAGACGTAGAGATTCAGGCCGCGCCAGAGGTAAGTCGCCTTGAGGTTGACGAGTTCCGACGGGGCGACGGCGATCTCGGCCGGACCCGGATCGTCCTTGACCAGGCTGAAGGTCGCGTTGACCTCCGCCGAGAACTTGCCCTTCCAGTACCGCGTGCCGGTGAAGAAGCGCAGCGGCGGGACGTCGTTGAGCGGCTCGTCCGTGGCCAGGCTCCGGCCGCGGATCAGGGCCAGGTTGCCGAAGACCTTCCAGCCGGGCCGCAGGAAGGCCTCGGCCTCGAACTCGATCCCCCGCAGGAGTCCCCTCTCGATGTTCCCGTAGGTGTAGGTCGTCGCATCGAGCTTGTAGCGCTCGATCATGTCGTCGATGCGGGTGCGGAAGACGTACAGGGCGAAAAAGGAACGGCGGCCGAGGAGCTTGAGCCCGCCGTCGAGATTGAAGCTCGATTCCGACCTCAGGTCCGGCTGACCGATGATGAAGCCGCGGCCGGAGATGCCCGTGTAGTACAGCTCGTTGATGCTGGGCATCCGGTAGGCGCGCGACACGTTGAGGAAGGCGGTGAGGGCCTGCGCCAGCTTGTAGGACACGGCCAGGAACCCGTTCGGCTGCCCGTCCGTCGTCCGGACCGCGCCGGCGGCGTCGAGCGGCAGGGCCTTCATGCGGAGAAAGTCGTAGCGGGCGCCGCCGAGGATGTCCAGGCGCGGGATGCCGGCGTAATCGGCCGACACGAAGAGCCCGAGATCGCCGCGGCGGCCGCCGGCGTAAGGCCGCTCCTCGACGACCTCCGTCACGGCCCCGAACCCGTCGTAGGAGGTGTAGGTGTTGAAGGCGTCGGCCCCGGCCCGGCCGAAGTAATCGACGCCGCCCTCGAGGCGGAACGACGGCGCGAGCTTCTTCGAATAGGCGATCTGGGCGCCGTATTCGGTGCTGTCGGTCTTGGCGTAGGATTCTTTGGTCAGGAAACCGTCATAGGTGTCGGTCAGCGTCTCGAGGAAATTGGGATTGACGAAAGCGTGGAAGAGGACCTCGCCGTCTTTCCCGACGTTCTTTTCCTTCCAGTGGATCTGGACGAGGTTCTGGTTCTCCCGGGGGTACCAGGTCGGCTTGGTCGCCGCGTTCGTGCTCGGCTTGCCGATGTCCGTGCCGCGGGCGGCGAGCAGGCTCAGGTCGATCTCCCGATCATTCGTGCGGTGGGCCGCCTTGGCCAGGAAGCTCCCCTGGGTGTACTGGGACTGCAGGACCTTCGTCCCGCCCGGGATCCGGTATCGGTCCGCGTCGGCGTATTGGAACGAGAGCAGGAACGCCCAAGTCCCGGCCGATCCCTCGAGGCCCAGCCCGATCCGTTTCTCCCCGTTGGCCGTGGCGTACCCGGTCTGGACACGGCCGTGCAGGCCGCCGTCGAACCGGGGGACGCGGGTCAGGAGGTGGATGACGCCCCCGATCGCGTCGGACCCGTAGAAGACCGACGACGCGCTCCTCAACACCTCGATCCGCTCGATGTCCTCGGGATTGACGAAGGACGCGTTGGGACCCGTCCGACGGTCGCTTTCGAGCCGGGCGCCGTCGACGAGGTAGAGCACGCGGCGCCGGGCCAGGCCCCGGATGGACGGGACGAGGGCGAAGCCCGCCGAGCCGAGCGCGCCCACGCCCGGGACGTCCTGGAGGGCCTCGTTGATGTTCGGGGCGAGCTTTTCGGAGAGCGTCTCGCCGGAGACGATGGAGCTCGCCGCCGGGACGTCGATCGAGGACTCGGGATAGCGCAGGGCCGTGACCACGACCTCCTCGCTCTGCTTGATGAGCGGGACGAGCGACGAGAACGAGGGTTTGGCCCGGCTTCCTCCGTCCGACGAGGAACGCCCGTTCGTAGAAGTCGGGATGGATGACCTCGAGTTCGTATCTGTCGGCGTCCGGCAGGTCGAGGACGAATCCGCCGTCGGCCCCGGTCTCCGTCTTGATCCCGCTCGGGCGATGGAGGACGACCGCCCCGGCGACCGGATTCAGCCCCGTGCTCATCACCTTGCCCCGGACCTCCGCGGCCCCGGCGGCCGCGGCGAAAAGCAGGAGGAGCGAAAGAGCCGCGAGCGACGGCTTGAAACGCATGGAATTCACCTTCATCGATTTTGACGCAGGACGGCTGTCTTTCTTCCGCCGCCGATGGGACTCCGGCGGTCAACGGCGGCGCCGTCCGAGCTTCACGACCCGGGCCCGGTCGGGCGACGCCGCGGCGAGCTCCCGGACCGTCTTCCCCAGCACCGGGTGCCGGGCCTCCGCCGCGATCTCGGCCAGGGGCACGAGCACGAAATTCCGCAGGTGGAGGCGCGGGTGAGGCACGACCAGGTCCGGCGTTTCGAGGACCGTGTCCCCGGCGAGCAGGATGTCGACGTCGATCGTCCGCGGCCCCTTGGCCACCGTCGGCACGCGCTTCAAGGCCGCCTCGACGGATCTCGCGAGCCGCAGCAGCGCCGGCGGATCGAGCGCGGTGCGGACCTCGAGGACCTGGTTCAGGAAGAGCGGCTGGTCGGGGAGATCGACCGGCTCGGTCTCATAGACCGACGAGGCCTTGACGACCTCGAGCCCGCCCTTTTCGAGGAGCCTGCGGGCCCGGGACAGGTTCGCGGACCGCCGGCCCAGATTGCTGCCGAGTCCCAGGAAATACACCATGTGTCCGTCTCCTCTCTTCCATTGTAAGCAATCCCCGCGCCCGGTTGCAATTCGGACGGGCTTTGTTTAGTATACCTCCTCCCGGGACGGCCGTCCCGGCAATCCGCGGCGGAGCGAGAGCATGAGCAAGCTGATCTTCCTCGACAACGGGGCGACGTCCTTTCCCAAGCCCGAAGAGGTCTACACGTACATGGACCACTTCTACCGCAACTTCGGCGTCAATCCCGGACGCTCCGGCTACGACCTGTGCATGGAGGCCGGGCTCGTCGTCGAGGAGACCCGCAAGCTGCTGACCCAGTTCTTCCACGGGACCGATCCGAACCGCCTCTGCTTCGGCTACAACTCGACCGACGCCCTCAACCTCATCATCTCGGGCATGCTCCGGCCCGGTGACCACGCGATCTCGACGACGATCGAGCACAATTCCGTCCTCCGGCCTCTCTACCACCTGCGCCGCGACGGCGTCGAGGTCGACTTCGTGCCTTTCGACGGGGCCGGCTTCGTCGACCCGGAGGAGATCCGCAGGAAGTTCCGCCCCAACACGCGGCTGGTCGTCGTCAACCACGCCTCGAACGTCATCGGCACGGTCCAGCCGATCGCCGCGATCGGCCGCCTCTGCCGCGAGGCGGGCATCCCCTTCGCCATCGACGCGTCCCAATCGGCGGGCAAGGTGCCCATCGACATGGAAGCCCAGTGCCTCGACGTCGTGGCCTTCACCGGCCACAAGTCCCTCCTCGGCCCCACGGGCATCGGCGGGCTCTATGTCCGGGAGGGCGTCGAGATCCGGCACACCCGGGCCGGCGGCACGGGCGTGCGTTCGGCCGTCAAGGCCCACCTCGACGAGTACCCCTACCGTCTCGAATACGGCACGCCCAACGTCATGGGCATCGCCGGCCTCAAGGCCGGGGTGACCTGGGTCAACGCCAAGGGCGTCGAGGCCATCCACCGCGAGGAAATGCGCCTCGCCGGGATCCTGCTCGACGGCCTCCGGGCCATCCCCCGCGTCGTCACCTACTGCCTCGACAGCCTCGAGAACCACATCGCCGTTCTGGCCTTCAACATCGAGGGCCTGGACGCGGCCGACGTCGGGACCATGCTCGACGTCGACTTCGGCATCGCCTGCCGGACCGGGCTGCACTGCGCCCCGCTCGTCCACGAACAGATGGGGACCGACAGGATCCACGGCGCGGTGCGCTTCGGCATCGGGCCGTTCAACACGGAAGAGCACGTCCGGGCGGCGGTCGACGCCGTCGGGAAGATCGCCGCCCTGCCGGTGAAAAAGCGCTGAAGCGCCTCAGACGCAGCCGTCGGGCTTGGGCAGGCCCGGCGACCTTGCAGGCGCCCTTGGCCGGGCCCGAGGGGAAGAGATCGTAGATCTTCATCAGGGGAAATCCCGTGGCCTGGCACATCTTGCGGACCATGGGGGCCAGGCTCTTCTCCAGATAATACTCCGCGGATGAACTTGACGACCGCCCAGTGTTCGGCGGTCAGCTCGTCCAGGCCTTCCTCGGCCTTGGCCAGGAGCCTGGCCGTCTCCTCGGTCCACTCCTCGGGATGGGCGAGAAAGCCCTCCTCGTTGACCTCGACCGTCCTGCCTTCGACTTCCAGGATGGGCATGAGGGACTCCCTATTTCGCTCTTTTTGCCGGGCAGGACCAGGGCGTTGGAGACGAGCTCCAGGACCTGGACGACCCGCATGGGCAGCTTGTAGTGCTTGATCACGTCGTTCAGTCCGTCGATGCAGTTGTGGCACATCGTGCAGACGAGCTTGGCCCCGGTCGCCCGGAGCTGGTCGGCCTTGATCTTGCCGACCTCGAGGCGCAGGGGCCGGTATTCGGCCATGGACAGCAGGCCGCCCCCGCCGGTGCAGCAGAAGTTCTCCCGGCGGTTGGGATACATCTCCCGGAAATCGGCGCAAACGCGGCGCAGGACGTCCCGGGGCTCCTCGACGAGATCGCCGGAGCGGGCGATGTTGCAGGAGTCGTGGAAGGTGACGGCGTCGGGGTTCTTCGACGGATCGACCGCGATCCGGCCCGCTTCGATGTAGCGCTTGAGAGTGACGACGACCGACTCCGTCGGCCGCTTCTGGTCGAAGCCGGCCCAGGTGTAGCCCTCCCACCGCGTCGAGCGGTAGCCGTGGCCGCACTCGGAGATGACGATCCTTTTCGCCCGGAGCCTTTCGGCGGCTTCGTAGACGTTGCGGGCGACGAAGGCGCCCAGCTCGTCGTCGCCCGAGAAGAGGCCGAAGTTGGTCTGGTCCCAGCCCCATTTCGGCATGGTCCAGGACTCCCCGGCCAGATGGAAGATCTTGGCGGCTTGGGCGATGGAGCGGGGATCGAATTTGATCTCCCGGGGATTGATCGTGTAGAGGATGTCGCATCCTTCTTTGTCGACGGGGATCTCGACCGAATCGTCGCCGAGCTCCGTCCGGACGTCGTCGCGCATCCACTCCAAGGTCTCCAGATAGTCCTGCTCGGAGACGGCCATCTGGTTGCCCGTCTCCCACTGGTCGCGGCTGACGTTGAAGACGCCCTCGGGGACGACGCCGAGCTCGGTCAGGAGGCCCCGCGCGAACCGGACCAGGAGCCCCGTGTCGACCCCCATCGGGCAGTTGTAGGTGCAGCGGCGGCAGGCGCTGCAGGTGCCGAAGACGATGTTCTTGAGGCGGTTGAGGTCCTCGTCGTCGCGGGGCGACCCGGCCTTGACCCACCAGGGGGCGACCCGGCCGGTCCAGTCGACGTGGCGCTTGAAGATCTTGCGGATCTGGTCGGCTTTCCAGACGGGCGTCATGGTCGGATCGTCCGGGCGGGCCAGGAAATAGTGGCAGGATTCGGCGCAGAGGCCGCAGTGGACGCAGGCCGTCAGCGAGACCGCCAGCGGACGGGAGACGCGGCTGCCGAGCAGATCGAGGAACCGGCGCGTGTTGTCGCCGGGTTCGTAGGTCCGGAGCCGGCCAGCCTGGACCGAGGCCAATCCCTCTTCTTTGGCCCGGGCCTGCGTCCGGGGATCGAGCGGGGCCTCGACGACTCCCGAGGGTCCCGTCTTCCGGCGCTTCATGCCCGCTCCTTTCCTTGGGCCCTGCCGGCCCGTCCGGCTTGCTCCGGCGGAAAGGCCCCCCTGTGCCCGAGAGAGCGGCCCAGGTAGTATCGGGTGAAGGGATAGTAGAGGTAGTGGCAGATCTTCGAGAACGGCACGTAGACCAGGAAGAAAGCCGTCAGGCCGAAGTAGGCGATGAGGGGCCACTCCCCTCTTTCCGGCCGGTTGGGGACGGCCAGCACGGCCGCGGCGAACCAGACGACGAGGAGGACGAGGGAGAAGTAATCGTCGGGCGAGCTGACGCTCCGGAGCACCGGGTTGTTCAGGCGCCGGACGAGCCGGGCGATCCCCACGGCGAAGGCGGCCGCGATGAGTCCCTGGAACAGCAGGACGACCGTTCGGCGTTCGAACAATCCCGGCGCGTAAGGGATGATGAGGGTCCCGGCGATGGCCGCCGCGACGCCGATGTGGAAGACGACGAACTGGGCGTAGAATCCGGGCCTTTTCCGCGTCGATTCCATGGCCCGGGGCATGGCGATGTTCAGGAGCGAATAGCCGGCCCCGGCCGACCCGCGCCCCGCGGCGAAAGTCCTGTCGCGGCGCGTCCGGAAGCGGAAGATCCAGGCCAGACGGAGGATGTAGACGACGGCCATGAAGGACAGGGCCGCGATCTGGACCTCGTTCTCGAGGATCTTCAGGAAGTCGCTCATGGTCGGTTTTTCGGCCGGGCCGAAGTGGGACATTATAGCAGAGGGGCGCCCGCGGGCAAAGCGCCCGGGGGGGAACCGTCTCAGCCGAGCGGCAGGCCGACCGTGAACGTCGTCCCCTCGCCGAGGCGGCTGGCGACCGAGACGGTCCCGTCGTGGGCCAGGACGATGTGCTTGACGATGGACAGGCCGAGCCCCGTGCCGCCGAGCTTCTTGGAGCGGGACTTGTCGGCGACGTAGAACCGCTCGAAGATGTGGGGCAGATGCTCGGCATCGATGCCGATGCCCGTGTCCGCGACCTCGATGACGAAGCGGCCCTGCCGGGAAGCCAGGCGGACGGTCACCGTCCCCTTCTCCGTGTATTTCACGGCGTTGTCGACGAGGTTGAGCAGGAGGCCTTCGACCTGGAGGGGATCGGCCTTGACGGAGGGCAGGTCCGGGGCCGCCTCGAGGGACAGGGTCAGGCCCTTTTCCCGCGCCCTCTTTTCGAAGACCTTGAGGATGTTCTCGGCCAGCGGTTTCACGGGGACCTCGCTCTTTTCGAGCTTCTGTCCGCGGTCCTCGAGCTGGGACAGGACGAGCAGGTCCTCGACGATGGCGATCAGCCGGTCGGTGTTCCGGCGGATGATCTCGAGGTAGGGCTTGTTCTCCTCCTCCGCCCGGGGCTCCATCGTTTCGACGAAGCCCTTGATCGCCGTCAGCGGCGTTTTGAGCTCGTGGGAGACGTTGACGGCGAAGTCCCGCTTGGTCTTCTCGAGGGCCCGGAATTCCGTGACGTCGTAGAGCGTCACGACGATGCGGTCGCCCGCGGCCAGGCGCGCGGCGCTGCAATGGTAGGCCCGGTCGCCGATCGCGGCCTCCGCAGCCGCCTCGGTCCCCGTTTCGCGGACCTTGCGCACGACCTCGGCGGCCGCCGAGCTCCGGACGACCTCCCAGAAGTGCCGGCCCTCGGGCGCGTCGTTCCCGGCGATGCGGCGGAAGCCGGCGTTGCAGAGGACGATCCGGGCGTCCCCGTCGAGGACGCAGAGCCCCTCGCGGATGGAGGCCAGGATGCTCCCGATCTCCTCGTTCTGAAGGCGGATCTCGCCGAACATGTCCTTGAGCTTTCCGGTCATGGCGTTGAAGCTCCGGGCCAGCCCCCGGAACTCGCCGCTCCGCCGGGTCGAGACGGTGACGTCGAAATCGCCCGCCGCGACCTTCGACGACGCGTCGATGACCTCGCGCAGCGGGCCGGTCACGGACCGGGTCAGGAAGATGGCCAGGACGAGGGCCAGGAGCGTGACCAGCCCGACGATCTTGAGCAGATCGCCGCGCAAGGAGTCCATGAGCGCCTCGAAATCCTTCATGAAATAGCTCAGGCGCAGGGCGCCCTCGACTCGGCCGTCGACGGCGACGGGGATGCTCATGTACATCATGTCGGTCTTGAGCGTCGAGCTGGCCCGGATCGACATCTGCTTCTCGCCCCGGAGGGAGGCCTGGATCTCCGGGCGGAAGAGATGGTTCTCCATGTCCCGCGGCTCTTTCTCCGAGTCGGCGAGGACGATCCCGTCGGCGTCGATGACCGTGATCCTCGTTCCCGTCCTGCGGCCGTACGAGGTCACGAGGCCCTCGAGGTCCCCGGCCGCGTCTCCCGTCATCAGAAAGGGCGCGACCTGGCCCTCGAGGAGCAGGGCCATGCGTTCCAGGTTGGAGGCCCGCTCCGCGATGTGGTGCTTCCGCATCAACGGCGGGGCGAACAGCGTCACCGCCAGGGCGAGCAGGGCGATCACGGACGCGTAACCGATGAGGATCCTGAGGAACAGTGTTTTCTTCATTCTTCGACCTTGTACCCCACGCCGCGGATGTTCTTGATCAGGGAGGCCGCCGGGCCCAGCTTTTCCCTCAGGTTCCGGATGTGGACGTCGACGGTCCTGTCGACGACGGCCTTCTCGTCGCCCCAGAGGTGGTCGAGGATCTGGTCGCGGGTGAAGACGCGCCCCGGCTTCGACGCCAGCAGCTGCAGGATCTTGAATTCCGTCGCGGTCAGCTCGACCTTCGCCCCCTCGACGGCCACCTCGAACTTGTCGAGATCGACGACCAGCGTCCCCAGGGCGATCCGCCGGGCGGCCTCTCCCCCGGCCGGCCGGCGGAGGACGGCGTGGATCCGGGCGACGAGCTCCTTGACCGAGAAGGGCTTGGTCACGTAATCGTCGGCGCCGAGCTCGAGCCCGACGACCTTGTCGGACTCGTCCCCTTTCGCGGTCAGCATGATGACCGGGATCCCGGCCAGGCGCTCGGACCTCCGGATCTGCCGGCAGACCTCGAGCCCGTCCGTCTCCGGGAGCATCAGGTCGAGTAGGAGCAGGGCCGGCGTCTCGCGGCCGAGGTAGCGGAACAGGCCGTCCGCCTCCTGGAAGCCTTCGAACCGGTAGCCGGCCTTCTCCAGGGTGACCTTCAGGAGCTCGAGGATGTCGGCCTCGTCGTCGAGAGCGGCGATCACGCGGAGCCATGACCTCACCTCGCGCCTGTCATGATGCGGTATTATAATCAAAAATAATTTCCGTTGGGCACCGTTTTTTTATCATTTCTTAACAATCCCCTGCTGAAATGAGGCCTGAGGACAGATCTCCATGACAAGCGTGGCCGCCGGCCTCTCATTCCTCGCCTCCCTGGCCTTGTCCGTCTGGAGCTTCCGGGGCATCGTGCTCGGATACCGCAGGGCCCCGGGCTTTCCCTGGCTTCCTTCGCTCGGCTTCGCCGCCGCCGCGACGGCGGCCCTGTTCGCTTTGCGGGCTCTTTTCGCTTTCTGACACCAGCGGCCAAGGCATCCCCTCTCCGTTGCGCCGGCCCGTCACGGGCCTATAATGACCTCGAAACACTCCGAGGAGGTCACCATGGACAAGCTCGTCTGGACGGTCTGCATCCTCGCCTTCGGCCTGGCCGGCTTCGCCGCCGCCCCGTCGAAGTACGAAAAGGACGTCATCGCCACATCGCAGGGCGACCTGGAGATCACCTTCCTCGGCCACGGCACGCTGATGATGACCTTCGGCGGCAAGACCATTCACATCGATCCCTACGGCGCCGTCGCCGATTACGGCGCGCTCCCCAAGGCCGACCTCGTCCTCGTCACCCACGAACACTCCGACCACCTCGACCCGGCGGCCCTCAAGGCCATCCTCAAGCCGGACACGACGATCGTCGCGGCGAAGGCCTGCGCGGCCAAGCTCCCCGGAGCCGTCATCCTGGCCAACGGCGAGTCCCGGACGGTCCTCGGTCTCGCCATCGAAGCCGTGCCGGCCTACAACATCGTCCACGAGCGGTCCAAGGGGAATCCGTTCCACCCCAAGGGAGCGGGCAACGGCTATGTCGTCGCGTTCGGCGACAAGCGGGTCTACATCGCCGGCGACACCGAGAACACGCCGGAGATGAAGGCCCTGAAGGGCATCGACGTGGCCTTCCTGCCGATGAACCTTCCCTACACCATGACGCCCGAGATGGTCGCCGACGCGGCCCGGGCCTTCCGGCCCAAGGTCCTCTATCCTTACCATTTCGGGGACACGGACACCTCGCGGCTGGCGAAGCTCCTCATCACGAAAAAGGGATCGAGGTCCGGATCCGGAAGCTGAGCTAGCCCCCGCGACGGGGCGTCATTCCCCTCCGGCGCAGGTCTTCGGCCGGGCCTCCTCGACGTGGTGCTTGATGGTCTTGCCCCGGACCATGTAGATCACGTCCTCGGCGATGTTCGTCGCGTGGTCGGCGATGCGCTCGAGGTGGCGTCCGACGAGGATGAGATCGACGGCCCGCGAGATGGTCCCGGCGTCCTGCATCATGTACGTCAGGAGCTCCCGGAAGACCTGGTCGTTGAGCCCGTCGACGCGGTCGTCGCGCTCGCAGACGTCCTTGGCCAGCTTGTCGTCGCCGTCGATGAAGGCCTTCAGGGCGTCCCGGACCATCTCCTGGGCCATCAGGGCCATCCGGGGGATGTCGATGAGCGGCTTGAGCTGGGGGGCCTTGAGCAGGTCCATCGTCCGCTCGGCGATGTTGACGGCCAGGTCGCCGATGCGCTCGAGGTCGCTGCCGATCTTCATGGCCGAGGTGATGAAGCGCAGGTCGGTCGCCATGGGCTGGCGCAGGGCCAGGAGGCGCATGGCCATCTCGTCGATCTCGATGTCGAGCCGGTTGATGGCCTCTTCCCGCTCGAGGACCTGGCAGGCCAGCTTCTCTTCCCGGTCCTTGAGGCCGCGGACGGCCAGGGCGATCTGCTCTTCGGACCGGGCGGCCATCTCCAGGAGCTTCTCCTTGAGCAGCTTCAGTTCTTCGTCGAACGGGCGTTCCATCTTGGACATGGCTTCTCCTCCGGTCCCGGGCCCGGCCCTATCCGAACCGCCCCGTGATGTAGTCCTCGGTGAGCTTGTTGGCCGGGTTGGTGAAGATCTTCTCCGTGACGTCGAACTCGACCAACTCCCCGAGCATCATGAAGGCGGTGTAGTCGGACACGCGGGCCGCCTGCTGCATGTTGTGGGTCACGATGACGACAGTGTACCGTGTCTTGAGCTTCTCAATCAAGTCCTCGACCTTGGCCGTGGCGATGGGGTCGATGGCCGAGCAGGGCTCGTCGAAGAGGATGACCTCGGGCTCGACGGCCAGGGCCCGGGCGATGCAGAGGCGCTGCTGCTGGCCTCCGGACAGGGCGAAGGCGTTCGCGTCGAGCCGGTCCTTGACCTCGTCCCAGAGGGCGGCGCCGCGCAGGCTCCGCTCGACCGTCTCCTCGAGCGTCCGCCTGTCCTTCAGGCCGTTGATCCGCAGGCCGTAGGCGATGTTGTCGAAGATCGACTTGGGGAACGGGTTCGGCTTCTGGAAGACCATGCCCACCCGGCGCCTCAGCTCGACGACGTCGACGTCGGGGGCGTGGATGTCGCTCCCGTCGATGAGGATCTTCCCTTCGACCCGGGCCCCGGGGATGACGTCGTTCATGCGGTTGAGGGTCCGGATGAAGGTCGATTTGCCGCAGCCCGAGGGCCCGATGATGGCCGTGACCTTGCGGTCGTAACAGTCGATGGTGACGTTCTTCAGGGCCCGGACGGGCCCGTAGTAGAAATCGAGGTTCCTGGCCTGGATCTTGGCGTTACAGGATTCGGTGCTCATCTCTGCTTCCTTCTCAGCCGGTAGCGGACGACGACGGCGGTCATGTTCAGGCCCAGGACGAAGACGATCAGGACCAGGGCGGTGCCATAGGCCAGGGGCCGGACCTGGAGGGTGGCGTGGTGCTGGGTGGCCATGATGTAGAGGTGGTACGGCAGGGCCATGAACTGGTCGCCGAGCGACTTCGGCAGGAACGGCAGGTAGAAGGCCGCGCCGGTGAACAGGATCGGCGCGGTCTCCCCGGCCGCCCGGGCCAGGCCGAGCACCGTCCCCGTCAGCATGCCGGGGACGGCGTAGGGCAGGACGTTGGTCCGGATCGCCTGCCACTTGGTCGCCCCGAGGGCCAGGGCGCCCTCGCGGTAGGAATTGGGGATGGTCTTCAGGGCCTCCTCGCTGGCCGTGATCGTCCAGGGCAGGGTCATGAGGCCCAGGGTCAGTCCGGCCGAGAGGACGGAGGTGCCGAACTTCATGACGTTGACGAAGAGGATGACGCCGAAGAGCCCGTAGACGATCGACGGGACGCCGGAGAGGTTGCGGATGGACAGCCGGATGAGCCTCGTCAGGCGGGACTGCCGGGCGTATTCGTTGAGGTAGATCGCGGCGCCCATGCCGAGCGGGACGGCCAGGACGCCGGTGATGAGCGTCACGAGGAACGTCCCGAAGAGGGCCGGGAAGATGCCGCCTTCGGTCATGCCCTTGCGCGGCGCCTGGGACAGGAACTCCCAGCTGATGGCCCCGCCGCCCTTCTTGCCGATGTCGTAGAGGAAGAGCAGGAGCACCGCCAGGACGAGGGCCAGGGCCGCCCGCAAGGCCAGGAACCCGATCGCCTGGACGATCGACTTGCGGGTGGCGCGCTTCATTGCTCCCTCTCCTGGTATTTCCGGAGGACGACGTCGGCGACGAGGTTGACGGCGAAGGTCATGATGAACAGGACCAGGCCGATGGCGAAGAGCGCGTAGTAGTGGGTCGTGTAATAGGGCACCTCGCCGAGCTCGATGGCGATGTTCGCCGTCATGGTCCGGACCGAGTCGAGGAGCCCGTGCGGGAACGACCGGGCGTTCCCCGTCGCCATGAGAACGGTCATGGTCTCGCCGATGGCCCGGCCCATGCCGAGCATGGTCGCGGCGACGATGCCGGACAGGGCGGCGGGCAGCTTGACCCGGACGAGGGTCTGCCAGCGGGAGGCGCCGAGGGCCAGCGAGGCCTCGGCGTAGGTGCGGGGCACGGCGTTGAGGGAATCCTCGGAGATGCTGATGATCGTCGGCAGGGCCATGATGGCCAGGAGGATGCTGCCGTTGAGGGCGTTCAGGCCGTTGCCGGTATGGAAGAACCTGGCCAGGAACGGCCCGAAGAGGACGATGCCCAGGAAGCCGACGACGACGGAGGGGATGCCGGCCAGGATCTCGACGATAGGTTTGAGGACCTCCCGGACCCGCCAATGGGCGACGTCCGAGAGGTAGGCCGCGACGCCGATGCCGATGGGGACGGCCAGGAGCAGGGATCCGACGGTGACCAGAAGCGTGCTCGCGATCATGGACAGCAGGCCGTACTCGGCCTTTTCGGGAGAGGTGGGGTCCCACCGGGTATTCCCCAGGAACTCGGAGAGCCGGATCTCCCGGAAGGCCGGGACGGCCGTGGCGAGGAGGGTCAGGAAGATGCCGGCCAGGACGAGGACGGCCAGGATGCCGCAGGTGAAGAAGAAGGCCTTGATCGCGGCCTCTTTGATATCTCGGCGCTTCTTGCTTCGCATCGCTCGATCAAAGCCTTCTTCTTTTGCGGACTGTATGTTATCCGGGCCGGGTCGTCAACTCACTTGAAGTTCTTGTCGTTGGCGGCCTTGTACTTGCCTTCGCCGACCGTGAAGAAACCCTCGCGCGCGACGATGGCCTGGCCCTCGGGGCCGACGATCCAGGCCAGGAGCTTGGCCGCGTCGCCCTTGGGCTTGCCGTTGGTGGCCATGTAGAGGGGCCGGGCGATCGGGTAATCGCCGGAGTCGACGGCGGCCTTGTCGGTCGGCAGGTAGGCCGGCCCGCCGGGTTCCTTGGAGATCTCGAGGATCTTGAGGCCCTTGCGGACCTGGCCCTTCTCGTCGAAGAGGTAGCCGACGCCGACGTAACCCACGGCCCCCTCGTCCTGGATGACGCCCTCGATGATCTGGGCGTTCCCGTTCATCTCCTTCATGTCGGTCGAGTAGTTCTTGTTGCCGAGAACGAACTCCTGCATGAAGACGTAGGTGCCGGAATTGGACTGCCGGCCGTAGAGGGAGACGGGCTTGGCGAATTCGCCGACCGCCTTCCAATTCTTGATCTCGCCGCGGTAGAGGGCCCCGACCTGGGCCACCGTCAGCCGGGCGATGGGGTTCTTCTCGTTGACGATGATGCTCAGGCCGTCGACGGCGACGACGAAGGGACGGGGCGTGACGCCCTTGTCCCAGGCCTGGTCGATCTCCTTGGGCTTCCATTCGCGGGAGCTGTTGGCGATGTCGCAGGTCTGGTTGATCAGGCCGGTGATGCCGGTGCCGGAACCGCCGCCGAGGACGGCGATGGCCGCGCCGGGGTTCTTGCCCATGTACTCCTCGGCCAGGATCTGGACGAGGTTGACCATGGTGTCGGAGCCCTTGATCTGGATCATCTTGGCCCGCTGGGCGGCGGCGAGGCCGGCCAGCCCGAGCACGGCCAGGGCCAGGGCGGTGAGGATCTTCGTTCTTTTCATCTCATATCTCCTTTGCGTTATCGTGATATCCGTCGAAGCGCGTCCGGGCCGCGTCAGAAGGACAGGAAGAACGTCAGGTTGAACGTGACGTCGCTGTTCTTCGCGGCGGAGGCGTTATAGCGGGTGCCGTCCTGATAGCTGGTGAACCAGACGTTCGGCTGGAGCTTCCAGCTCTTGTTGTAGGGGGCCCAGTCGAGGCCGACGATGACCAGGCTCATATCGAGGTCCCGGTCGAGGCTGTTCGGCATGTAGTCGTCGTAGCGGGCGAAGAGGGCCATCTTGTCCGGCTCGATCGTGTAGCGGCCGAACGCGGACCAGCCGCCGACGTCGTACTTCTCCCCGGCCGTCTGGTAGAGGTCGTTCTTGAAGGTGAACCATTCGAAGCCGAGGACGAGGTCCTTGATCCGTTCGAAGAAGGCGTCGACCTTGTAGATGGACTGGGCAGGCTTGGTCTCGTCGGGCAGGGAAGCCACGGGGAGCTTCCGTTCGTGGTCCATGTAGCCGACGATCGAAACGCCGGCGATGGGCGTGAACTGGGCCTGGAGCTCGATCTCCTTGAACTGGTCGGTCTCCTCCTTGCTGTAGTGGGAGCCGTTGTAGAGGCCCGCGGCCACGCGGAAGAACTTGGTGAAGGAATACTTGAGGGTGACGCCGATGTCGGCGCTCGTCGTCAGGATGTCCTTCTTGGTGATGTCCCGGTAGCCGTCGAGCAGTGTCTTGGCGACGCTGCGGTAGCCCCAGCGCTCCTCGGCCGGCTTGAAGGTCAGGGTCTCGATCATGCCGACGTTGAGGACCATCTTGGGGACGAGGAAGTTCGAGTACTCGAGGTAGAGGTGCTTCATGAAGGGCCGCAGCTTGCCGTCGGTGCTCGTGGTGACGCCGGTCACGGGCGAGCCCGTCGTGGTGACGCCGGTGACGTTGGAGGTGTTGTCGGCGTCGATGCGGAAGCGGAACTTGAGGTTGTCGTTGATCTTGTTCTCGTAGGTGAAGTAGGCCCGGCGGAACAGGAAGGCGTTGCTCTTGTAGGCGGAGGTGTCGGCAGCCGGCTTGAGGGTGAGGGGACCGTCGTTCGTCAGGAAAGCCCTGTAATCGAAATAGACGGTGGCGGAAAAGGTCTGCGGCGGGGGCGTGGTCGTCTGGGCCATCAGGCTCATGACGCTGACCATGGGCAGCATCAGGATGCCCAGGGCGATGTCGGTGGCTTTCTTCAGGATTTTGCGCATTCTCCGGTCTCCTTATAGAGGTTTCGTACACCCGCATGATAGGGAGACCGGGTTAAGGAACGATTAAGGTTGGGACAAATTTGCGTTAACGCGACAAAGCCCCCGGGCGGCCGGGGATCCGTCCTCACTTGATCGACGTGTTGATGACGCTGTAGAGCGCCGTCTCGGTCACCGGCCCGTTCGGTCCGTAGAGGATGAAATAGAGCCTGAGTCCCTGGGGCGTCTGGACGACGGTGAAATCCTCGGGATGGATCCACGTATTCATCGTCCCGTCCTTGGAATAGCCCTGGATGAGGGGGGAATTCGAGATCGTGATCGTCAGGCCCTCCGGGGTCGTGCCGTCGAAGATCCCGTCCTTGGAGTTGACGTAATTGCCCGTACACCGTGTCCCCCACAGGAAGATACGGAACGTTCCCGTCGCGTCGATCACGGGCGAAACGCCGTTGAGGCCGGCCTCCGGCGGGCAGAGGATATCCAGGCGGACGCCGTCCTCCCGCGTGAAATCCAGGCCGTTCGGGGAGATCGCGCTCAGGGTCCGGCCGTGATCAGAGCCGATGCCCGCATAGTACAGCCGGATCTCGCCGCTTGCGAGCCGGATGGCCCTTCCCGATCCGATCCCGTTCAGCTCGTAGCCGGTTCCCGTAAAGGTCAGCCGCTCACCGGCCTCGGCCGTGAACGTTGCGCCGCCGTCGGTCGACAGGGCGCTCCGGATGGCCTTGTATCCCCGCCCGTTGACCTGGCCCTGTTTCTGGTCGAGCCAGTACATCCGCCAGGTCCCGTCGGTGTTGCGGACGATACAGTGCTGGAACAGGGTGTAATCTTCGTACCGGTAGCCCGCTTCTTTGGTGAAATGAAGCCCGTCGTCGGAGATCCAGCTGACCATGCCCCACCAGTCGGGATCCGCCGGGACGTCGGAGACGGCATAATAGAGCCTGTAGCGGCCGTCGTCGAGCCGCACGATGAACGGGTCCGGGCCGCCGTTGCCGGTCTGGCCCTGGCTCAGGACCGTGCCTTCGAGGGTCCAGCCGGAAGCGATCCGCAGGCAGCTCGCCGGGGCGCCCGCACAGGTGTAGATATCGGGCGTCGTGTCCTCGGGCTCTTCCTTCGCCCCGCAGCCGGAAAGTCCCGACAGGACGATCAGTCCCACAGCAGCCATGATGACGAAGTCGAGCCGGCGATGAAAGACCATGGGCGTCTCCCCCTCGATCGAATTGAGCTTATGCTACAGGAAGGACCTCGGGGAATGCAAGGGAATAGCGAAGCGGATCGAAAATGGCTCCTCGGGCAGGACTCGAACCTGCAACCTAGTGGTTACAAGTGCCCCAAAATTTCTTCTGGGCTTGGACTATCTCTTCACCCGTCCCGAATTAGGGCTGAGGGTGCCGGGCGCTTCCCGCGGCCACGGGCCGCGGTACGAGCGATGCTCTAGTCTCTGCACCTTCCTCATCCCGCCGGGATGAGGCTTGGCTCAGGATTACCTTTCTCCGCTTCCGCGAACAGCCACCCGCTCTGCCGATTGAGCTACCGAGGAGCAGGCCGCAATAATTTAGCACGAGGGACTCAAAAGGCAAATGGGGAACGCCACCCGAGCGAAGTAGGATTAAAACCGGTAGCTGGCCTGCTTGGCCATCTTGCGGTAGTCGTCGCCGCCGATCTCGACGACCTTGCACATCTCGTAGATGCGCGAGCGGAGCCGGACGCCGATGCGGTCGATCAGGTTGTCCCCGCCCTTCTTGTAGAACGAGTCCCTTTTGTCCTCTTCCTCGTCGATGTCCGGATAGTTCGTCGTAAAGATGGTCAGCTTCTTGTGGTTGTAGCGGTGGTTGATGATGTAGAAGACGGTTTCCTCGACCCAGGCCGTCGTCCTCTTGGCCCCGAGCTCGTCGAGGACCAGGACCTCGGACGAGAAGACCGGGGCGAGGATGTCCGACTCCGAAAGGGTGGACTCGGGGGTGAAGGTGCTCTGGATCTCCCGGATGAGGTCCCGGAAATCGTAGAAGATGCAGGAGGCGTCCTTGGTCCGGATGAGCTCCTGGAGGATGGCCACGGCCAGGTGGGTCTTCCCCACCCCGCAGGGGCCGATGAAGACGAGACCGACGTCCTGGGCCGGGAAGTTCTTGACGAACTGGCGCGAGATCTTGAGCGCGTCCCGGTGGGAGTCGTTGTGGACCTCGAAGTTGTCCAGGCTGCAGACCTGGTAGCGGCGCGGGATGTTGGCCTGGTCGAACAGGGCCTGCTTGCAGCGCTCGCCGAAACAGGCGCACCTCTTGGCCACCTGGGAGCCGCCGGCGTCCTCGAGGAGCCAGCCCGTCCCCTGGCACCTGCCGCAGACCGTCTTTGTCGCTCAATTCAGGTATCCCTTGAGATGTTGGAGCTTCGTCGACCGGCTGAGCTTCCTCATGGCCTTCTGTTCGATCTGGCGGATCCTCTCCCGGGTCAGCTTGAGCTGGGCCCCGATCTCCTGGAGGGTCCGGGGCCTGTCGTCGTCCAGCCCGAACCTCAATTTTAGCACAAGTGCCTCTTTTTCATCCAATTCCCCGAGGATCCCCCTGATCTGCGCCTGAACGGAGGCCTTGATGATCTGATATTCGATCGAGGGCGTCGCGGCGTCGCTGATCCTGTCCTCGACCTCGAGAGTCGTCGTCGTTGACCCTGTCGCTCAGGGACAGGTTCCTCTCGGCCAGGATCTCGAGGTCCTCGACGTCGGTCTCGGAGATGCCCATGGCCCGGCCGATCTCCTCCCGGTTGGGATCGCGGCCCAGGGCGCTCTTGAGCTCGGCGGTCTTCCGTCTCATGAGCGAGATCTGGTCGGCCAGCTTCTGGGGGATGGCGTAGGCGCGGGAATAGAGCGTCAGGGCGTGGATGATGGCCTGGCGGATCCACCAGACGGCGTAGGAGACGAAGCGGACGCCCCTCGTCGGGTCGAAGCGCTTGGCCGCCTCGATCAGCCCGACGTTGCCCTCGTCGATGAGGTCGAGCAGTCCCAGACCCATGCCCCGGTACTTCTTGACGTAGGAGACGACGAACTTGAGGTTGGACTTGACCAGGGCCTGGACGGCGTCCATGTCCCCCGCGCGGATCCTCTCGCCGAGCCTTTTCTCCTCCTCGTCGGTCAGGGCCGGGAACTTGGAGATCTCCTCCAGGTAATGCCTGAGATTCCTCGAATCGACGAAATCCCTGGGATCCATGCCTCACTCGTCGCCGGACCGGACCTTGACCACGCCGCCCGGCCGGACGCTGACCAGGGCCCTCTTCCGGGCCTCGAACTCCTGCTCTTTGCCCACGAAGAACTCGCGCTGGACGTACTCGAGGAACTCGTTGACCTCGCCCTCGATGCGCTCGATCTTGGCCCGCATGTTGAGGATGACCTCGACGCCGGCCAGGTTCACCCCGAGCTCCCGGATCAGGTTGAGGATGAGCTCGAGCCTCTTGAGGTCCTCGGCCGAGTAGAGCCGGGTGTTGCCCTCGCTCCGGGAGGGCGTGAGCAGGCCTTCCCGCTCGTAGAGCCGGAGGGTCTGCGGGTGGATGCTGTACATCTCGGAGACGCTGGAGATGTGGTAGTACTTGCTGGGGCCCTTCTTCTTTTCCGGACGCGGCTTTTTCATCTCAGTTCATCCCCGTCGTCTCCCTCGGGTTCGGGCCCGAGACCTTCTGCAATTCCTTCATCAGCTCCCGGACCCGCTCGTCGTCGTGCGGGGGCGGAACGATCGTCACCTCGGCGAACTCGTCGCCGCGGCCCCTGCCGCCGGCGGCGGGCGCGCCCTGCTGCTTGATCCGGAACTTCTGGCCCGACTTCGTCCCCGGCGGGATGCGGATGGTGGTCCGGCCCCAGAGGGTCGGCACCTCGACCTTCGCCCCGAGCGTGGCCTCGGGCACCGTGATCGGCACCTTGACCGAGATGTCGGCCCCCTCCCGTGCGGAAAATAGGCGTGCGGGGCGACTTCGATGACGATGAAGAGGTCGCCCGGAGGGCCGCCGTTGCGCCCGGCGTTGCCCCGGCCCGGCACCCGCACCTTCGAACCGTTGTCGACCCCGGCCGGGATGCGGACGTTGATGAGGTCGGACTTCGGGGCCGTGCCCTGCCCGCCGCAGGCCCGGCAGGCCTCCCCCGGGGTCTGGCCCGTTCCGCCGCAGGCCGGACAGGCGCCCGCGAACCTCATGAAGCCGCGCTGGACGGTGCCCCGGCCGCTTCCGCCGCAGCTCGGGCAGGGCCTCCTCCGGCCGCCGGAGACGTGGCCGTGCGCGCCGCAGGCGTCGCACGCCCCGAGCCGGTTGATCCGGATGCGGGATTGGACGCCGTGGATGGCGTCCTCGAAGCCGAGCTGCATCGAGTATTGGAGGTCTTCGCCGCGCTCCGGCCCTCCGGCCGCGGCCTGGGCCCCCTGGACCCCGCCCCCCCGGAAGATGTTCTCGAAGAAATCCCGGAAGGTCGAAGAGCCGTAGTCCGAGAAATCGAAGCCCTCGAAGCCCGGGCCCCCGGGTCCGCCCGGCCCGCCCGGTCCCGGTCCCCCCGCGGTCCCGCCGAGGTCGCCGAACTGGTCGTACTGGGCGCGCTTCTTCGTGTCGCTGAGGACCGCATAAGCCTCCTGGATCTCTTTGAACCGCGCTTCGGCGGTCTTGTCCCCGGGATTGAGGTCCGGATGATATTTGCGGGCGAGCTTCCGGTAGGCCTTCTTGATGTCGGCGAGGGCCGCCCCCTTGGCGACACCCAGGATCTGATAGTAATCTTTCGCCATGACCGCACCTCGGACAGCCGCGGGGCCCGTTCGGACCCCATTCTATCCGTCAGAGGCCGCCGGGCCTAATTCTTTTTGTCGTCGTCGACGACTTCGGCGTCGATGACCTCGCCGTCGGCGCCGTCGCCGCGGCCGTCCCCGCCCGGGGCGGACTGCTGATGCGGCGGCTCGAAGCCGGCGCCGCCCGCGGCGCCCTGACCGGGCTGGGGGCCGGCCTGCTGGTACATCGTCTCCGTCAGCTTGTGCGACGCATTGGACAGGTCCTCGGTGGCCTTCCGGATCACTCTCCAGGTCGTCCGACTCGATGGCCTTCTTGGTGGCGTCGATCTCCTTCTGCAGGCGCTCGGCGTCCTCGGCCGGGACCTTGTCCTTGTTCTCCCGGAGGAGCTTCTCGATGCCGTAGACGAGCTGGTCGGCGTGGTTGCGGGCGTCGATCGTCTCGCGCCGCTTCTTGTCGTCGGCGGCGTTGACTTCGGCGTCCTTGACCATCCGGTCGATCTCCTTGTCGTCGAGGCCGCTGTGCCCGGTGATGGTGATGGCCTGCTGCTTGCCCGTGCCCTTGTCCTTGGCCGAGACGTGGAGGATGCCGTCGGCGTTGATGTCGAACGTCACCTCGACCTTGGGGATACCGCGGGGGGCCGGCGGGATGCCGTCGAGGTGGAAGCGGCCGAGGGTCCGGTTGTTGGCGGCCATCTCGCGCTCGCCCTGGAGGACGTGGATCTCGACGCTCGGCTGGTTGTCCGACGCGGTCGAGAAGATCTCGGATTTCTTGGTCGGGATGGTCGTGTTGCGGTTGATCATCCGGGTGAAGACGCCGCCGAGGGTCTCGATGCCCAGGGTCAGCGGCGTGACGTCGAGCAGGAGCACGTCCTTGACGTCGCCCGACAGGACGCCGCCCTGGATGGCCGCGCCGACGGCGACGACCTCGTCCGGGTTGACGCCCTTGTGGGGCTCCCGGCCGAAGAGCTCGTGGACGAGCTGCTGGATGCGGGGCATGCGGGTCTGGCCGCCGACGAGGATGACCTCCTTGATGTCCGAGGCCTTGAGGTTGGCGTCGGCCAGGGCCTGGCGCACCGGGGCGACCGAGCGCTGGATGAGGTCCTCGCAGAGCTGTTCGAGCTTGGCCCGGGTCAGCTTCATCAGAAGATGGCGCGGCCCGGTGGCGTCGGCGGTGATGAAGGGCAGGTTGATCTCGGACTCCATGGTGGTCGAGAGCTCGACCTTGGCCTTCTCCGCGGCCTCCTTGAGGCGCTGGATGGCCATCTTGTCCTTGGTCAGGTCGATGCCCGATTCCCGGCGGAACTCCTGCACGATCCAGTCCTGGACGCGCTGGTCGAGATCGTCGCCGCCGAGGTGGGTGTCGCCGTTGGTGGCCTTGACCTCGACGACGCCCTCGCCGACCTCGAGGATGGAGATGTCGAAGGTGCCGCCGCCGAAGTCGTAGACGGCGATCGTCTCGTCCTTCTTCTTGTCCATGCCGTAGGCCAGGGCCGCGGCCGTCGGCTCGTTGATGATGCGCTCGACCTTGAGGCCGGCGATCTGGCCCGCGTCCTTGGTGGCCTTGCGCTGGCTGTCGTTGAAATAGGCCGGGACGGTGATGACGGCCCGGTCGATCTTCTCACCGAGGTAGTCCTCGGCGGCCTTTTTCAGCTTCTGGAGGATGAAGGCCGAGATCTCGGGCGGAGCGTACATCTTGCCGTGGGCCTCGACGCGGACGTCGCCGTTCGGAGCATCGGTCACCTTGAACGGGACCTGCTTGATCTCCTGGCCGACCTCGCCGTGGCGCCGGCCCATGAACCGCTTGATCGAGTAGATGGTGTTCTCGGGATTCGTCACCCGCTGCCGCTTGGCCACCTGGCCGACCAGGATCTCGCCCTTGGCCGAGTGAAAGCGACCACGGACGGAGTCGTCCGGCCGCCCTCTTCGTTGGGGATGACGGTCGTCTTTTCGCCTTCCTGGATGGCCACGACGGAATTCGTCGTGCCGAGATCGATGCCGATTATCTTTGCACATACTGTTCCTCCTGGATATTCTATTTAGTAAGTTGATATTATAAAATCTTAGTGATCTGTTGTCAAGTATTAATCACAAGTTTTTCCGATGTTCTATATAAACCTTTATTTTCAAGAGGTTCTAGAGAATTATGCCCTTGATCCCGTCGAAGAAATGCCAGTAGATGGACTTGGGCGTCCTTCTCCTCGTCGAACGTCAGCTCCAGCTCGGAAATCGCCTTCCCTTCCCGCGAGCCGAAGAGGTTCCTCAGGGGCAGATCGACGTACCAGCGCCAGGCGTCCGTCAAAGTCCCCGCGAACCCCCGCTCGCCGGCGTTCTTGGCTTTGATCGTGACGTGGAGGCCGTTGTCGAAGTCGAAGCTGAACCTCTTGGGCATGTCCCTCAGCTCGAGGGCTTCGAGATCGAAATCCGCGGCGGTCGCCGGGGCTGCGGCCGACGCTGCGGGCTTCGCGGCCGGGGCGCCGGCGCCGGAACGGCCTCCTCTTCTTCTCCCGGCTTGATGACGATCCGCTCGGGGGCCTTGAGCGTCGTTTTTCGGACGAGCGCGACCGATCCCGCGAGATCGGGCCGTCCCCAGAACCTCATCGCCTGCAGGGGCCAGGTCCTGAGGACCATGCCGCGGACCCTGAGCTCGAGCTTCCGGCCGAGGCACGTCGAACACGAAATAGAAGTTCGAATCCTTGGCCAGGCTGTATTCGGACGAAAGCGAGCTCTGTTTCTTGGCCAGGGCCGCCCGGTCCGGCCCGGCCGCCGCTGCCCATGGCCGCGAATCCCACCACCGCCAACGCCGCGATCGCAATGAGCTTTCTCATGGTGTTCATCTCAATAGATGTAGATCTTCGCGCCCACGGGCACGGCCTTGAAGATCGCCTTGAGGTCCTCGTCCCCGACCCGGACGCAGCCGTGGGTGACGTTCCGGCCCAGGAGCCGGGTGTAGAGCGTCCCGTGGATGAAGAAGCCCTGCCCGAACCCGAGGGCGTAATCGCCGAGCGTCCCGGCCTCGATCCGGTCCTCCATCCCCTTGGGGATCGTCTCCCCCTCCTCGATGAAGGCCCAATCCGGCTTGACCCAATACGGGTTCGTGATCTTGGACTTGACGCTGAACTCCCCCCGCGGCGTGTCGAAGACCCAGCTCCGCTTCTTGCCGCCCGGCTCCTCGAGGACGACGCCGCTGCCGCAGGAGACGACCGCTTCGCGGACGACCTGGCTCCCGTTCTTGAGGAAGAGCCGGTTCTGGGCCGTATCGATGACGATGTAGGGTCCCCGGGGCAGCAGCCCGCTCATCTTCTTTTCCAGCTGCTGGACGTTCTTCTCGGTCTTGGCCACGTCCTTCTCCGCGACGGGCTGGTCCCGGCCGTCCCCCGGCCACCCCGCGGCCTGTTTGAGGCCGATGTAATAGGCCGCGCCGACGACCGAGAGGAAGCCGAGCCAGAGGAGGGCCGCCGCGGCGATGAGGATGCGCTTGATGGTCATGTCAGTTGTCCCTGATCGCTTTGATGACGTAGTTCTCGAGCTCCATCGTCCCGATGATCGTGACCGGCGTGCCGACCGCGGCCAGGGCGAAGAGCTCGTCCATCTTGCCGTTGTCGAGAGAGACACAGCCGCGGGTCAGGCTGTCCTGGCCCCCGCCGTGGATCTCGACGTCCCCCCCGATCGACGCGGACCGCGGGATCGTGCCCCGGGCCTTCTCCCGGGCGAACCATCTCCGGTCCTCGTCGTTGGGGTAGTTGATCAGCAGGGCCTTGTAGTACAGGCTGGACGGGATCTTGCGGACGACGGTGTAGCGGCCCTCGGGGGTGGCGTTGTCCCCGGCGTAGCGCTTGTCGGCCAGGCCGTTGAAGCCCAGCCCGACCTCGTAGGTCCGGTAGAGGTTGCCGCTCTTGTAGACCGACAGGCGCCGCTCGAGCTTGCTGACGATGATCGCCGTGCTGCCCCGGCGCCTCGACTCGGCGATCGTCTCCTCGGCCGCCTGCTTCCAGGACCTGACCTGATCGGGGTCGAGGTACCGGGAGATGTGGGAGACGACGACCCGCTCGGCTTCGGCGGCCAGGGCCGATGCGGACTTGATCTTGGCGGAGGCGGCCTCGAAGTCCCTGCCGGCGACGAGCGCATCGGCCTCGGCCAGGGCCAGGGCGGCCCGGGACAGCTTCTTGCGCGCCTCTCCCCTCTCGACGATGGACAGGGTCAGGCCGTCGAGGGTCCGGAGCCGCCGCCGGACGGTCTCGGCCGCCTCGGCGACCGCCGCGGACCGGCGGGCGACGACCGACCGGACGGTCGACCTCAGCGTGTTCCCGGCCCGGATGACGGCGGCGAAATCCCGGCGTACGCGTCCGTAGTCCCTGAACCAGCCCAGCTTGAGGTTTTCGCGGCGGAGGGTTTCCCGGGCGGATTTCAGCGCACCGAGGTAGGCTGAGTGCTCCTGGGCGGCGAAAAGAGAAGCACCGGCCCCCCGGAGGTCCTGTTCCTGAAGATCGGCTTCGAGAACATCCGGCGGGACCGGCGCGGTTCGACAACCGAAGAGCAAAACAGCCAGTACAGATGACGGCTGTTCTGCGAAGGCTCAAGGTCCGGAGACTTAGCGTCCCTTGACCTTGGCGATGGCGGCGTTGATCTGCTCGACGATCGCGGCGGCCTTTTCCTTGATGACGACGGCCTTGTCCTTGGCGCCGAAGAAGTCCTCGGCGGCCAGGGCGGCGTCGACGTCGGCCATGGCGGTCTCGATGCCGGCCAGGTCGGCCTTCATGGCCTCGATGTCGGCCTTGGTGCCCTTGCCCTTGGGAGCCTTCTCGAGGAGAGCCTTGGCCTCTTCGAACACGGTCTTGGCCTCACCGATGGCGGTCTCGGCGCCGGCCTTGGCCTCGGCGATCCGTCCGGGGATGAGGGCCTTGACGGCGTCGGCGTCGGCGACGAGCTTGGTCAGCATTTCCTTGGCCGGGCCGTACTTCTTGAAGAATTTCTTGGACTGAGCCGTGATCGTGTCGAGGGCGGCCTGCAGGTCGCCTTGCAGCTTGTTCAGCTCGTCCTTCGCGTAGACGCCGCCCTTGGCGTCGATGACACCCTGGATGGCGGCCTTGGCGGCATCCATCAGCTGGGTGGGTTGCTTGGCGCAGCTCGTGAACGCGAACACGACGATGAGCGCCAGGGTCAGGCCTTTCACGATGTTCTTCATGATCTTACCTCCTTTTAGGTATCTTTTATGATGAACGTGAGATAGGCAACGACATTTGGGGGTTTAGTTGTTCTTCTCGGGCTAGGCGATAGACAAATACCTTACGACCGATATTAATACCACAGGAGGAGTACCGTTGTCAAATAAAAATATGGGGAGGACGAGCGGAAGCTTCATGGTCCCCTCGTCCTCCCCTCTCGTTCCGTTCTCTCTCGGGACCCGGGATCACTTGTCCGGGTCGACGATGACGCCTTCCCTCATCTTCTTCTGGACGTCCTCGCGGGAGGCGCGGATGATGTCCTCGGCCATCTTGAAGCGGACGTCGGCCGGGAAATCGAACCGGGCGACACCCTCCTCGATGGCCTTGGTGCCGACGGCCACGGCCTCGCGGGGGAAGACCTCCCACTCGTCCATGTTCGGGATGATGTATTCCTCGTGGATGCCCTTGTCCTCGGCGACCTTGGCCAGCTCGCGGGCGGCCGCGATGCACATGCCGTCGGTGATCGTCTTGGCCCTGACGTCGAGGGCGCCCCGGAAGATGCCGGGGAAGCCGAGGGAGTTGTTGACCTGGTTCGGGAAGTCGGACCGGCCCGTCGCGACGATCCGGGCGCCGGCTTCCTTGGCTTCCCAGGGCCAGATCTCGGGGATGGGATTGGCCTCGGCGAAGACGATGGCGTCCTTGGCCATGGTGGCGACCCATTCCGGCTTGATGGTGCCGGGCCCGGGCGTCGACGCGCTGATGAGGACGTCGGCGCCCTGGAGGGCGTCGGCGATGCGAGCCCTGCTTGCCCTTGGGGTTGGTCCGCAGGCAGATGTCCCACTTTTCCTTGAAGTTCTTCTGGAGGTTGTCCCGGTCGGCCCGGTCGCGGGACAGGATGCCCTTCGAGTCGACGGAGAGCATGTTGTCCCCGTTGGCCCCGGCCAGCATGATCTGGTGGGCGATGTTGATGCCCGAGGCGCCGGCCCCGACGACCGTGATCTTGACCTCGGCGATGTTCTTCTTGACGATCTTGAGCGCGTTGATCAGCCCGGCCACCGTGACGCAGGCCGTGCCCTGCTGGTCGTCGTGCCAGACCGGGATCTCGCACTTTTCGCGCAATTCGTAGAGGATCCTGAAGCACTTGGGCTGACTGATGTCCTCGAGGTTGAAGCCGCCGAAGGACGGCTGGAGGGCCCGGCCGATCTCGATGATCTTGTCGGGGTCCTTTTCGTCGAGGCAGATGGGGAAGGCGTCGACGCCGCCCAGGTACTTGTAGAGGATCCCCTTGCCTTCCATGACCGGCAGGCCGGCCTCGGGGCCGATGTCGCCGAGCCCGAGCACGCGCGTGCCGTCGCTGATGACGGCCACGGAGTTCCACTTGTTGGTGTACTCGTAGGCTTTCTGCTTGTCGGCGGCGATCTCCTTGCAGACCGCGGCGACGCCGGGCGTGTACCAGATGGCGAAATCGTTGAAATCGCGGACCCGGCACTTCAGGGCGGTGCCCATCTTGCCCTTGTAGAAACTGTGGAGCCTCGGGGCGTCCAGGGACGGCTGGTGGGCCTTGGCCAGCAGCTCTTCGACGGTGACCTTCTTCATGAACGAACCTCCTCGAAAATTGGAAGCCTCATCATAAAGACGCGGGGGGGAAAAGTCAATCGTTTTCGGGCCCGGACGAGGGGACGAAGACGACCGTCCGTCCGGACCGGCGGAGGGACCCGAACGGGTCCCGGAGCTCGTGGCTGAAGCCCAATATCCAGCCCTCTGCGGCGGCCCGTTCGAGGAGCGCTTTCTTGTTGTCGAAGGTCTCCACGGGATAGAGATCGTAGCTCATGATATAGGGCAGGTCGATGTGGGCCGCCGTGGGGACCGCGTCGGCGAGGTAGAAGAAGGTCTTTCCGGCGGAGGAGACCTTGATCCCCATGTGGCGGGCGGTGTGGCCGGCGACGAGGACCGCCTCGACGCCGGCCGCGACGGGCCCGTCCCCCTCGAGCAGAACGAGCCGGTCCGAACCCGCGAGCGGCTTCAGACGCGCCGGGATGTAGCTCGGCCTGTCCCGCTCGACCGGATGGAGGGCCTGCTCCCACTCCCCTTTCTGGACGACGTAACGGGCCTTCGGGAACGCCGGGGTCCACTCCCCCTCGGGAGTCCGGACGGTGTTGCCGCCGCAGTGGTCGAAGTGGAGATGGCTGTTGACGACGACGTCGATGTCGGCGGGCGCGAGGCCGAGCTCCGCGAGCCGGCCGAAGAGTCCCGGGCCGCGCTCGACGGAGTAGAAGTCGGCGTGGCGGCGGGAGACGTCCGGTCCGATCCCCGTGTCGAGGAGGACCGTCGCGGCCGGCGTCCGGACGAGATAACAATTGAGGGCCAGCGTGATCCGGTTCTCGGCGTCGGGGACCGCCCGCCTGGCCCAGAGCGTCCGGGGGACGACGCCGAACATGGCCCCGCCGTCGACGCGGAAGGTGCCGTCGAGCAGGCGGACGATCTCGACGTCGCCGAACCGGATGCGGTCCGCGGCGGCGATCATTCCGTATCCAGCTTCCTGACGAGCCCCGCCCGGGTCGTCGACGGCCAGGCGGATCTCGCCCGTGTCCATGCGGATGGCGTCGACGGGGCAGGCCTCGACACAGAAGCCGCAGAAGCAGCAGCGGTTGAGGTCGACGACGAAGCGGGCCGGGTGCTTCTGGACCTCGGGATCGTCCTCCGCGGCCGCCTCGACGGAAATGCACTCGGAGGGGCAGACGGTGACGCAGAGCATGCAGGCGACGCAGCTCGGCTGTCCGTCCGGGCGCGGCCGGAGACGGTGGAGGCTGCGGTGGCGGGGCGAGAGCGCCTTGCGCTCCTCGGGATACTGGACCGTCACCGCTCCCCGCCTCTTCGTCCGGATCCCGAAAAGCCTCAGGGTGTGGAAGGTCATGTTGACGAAGAAATGGCGGGCGGTGATCCCGATCCCTCTCAGGATCTCCCTCAGGACGCGTCCGGCGTGCGGCATGGTCGTCCTACCTCACCGCCAGGATGAGCCCCGTGGCCAGGATGTTGACGACGCCGAGGGGAACGAGGACCTTCCAGCCGAAGTCCATGACCTGGTCGTAGCGGAAACGCGGATAGGTCCAGCGGGCCAGGATCTGGAGCCAGCAGAAGAAGAAGACCTTGAGGTTGAAGGACAGGACCCGGAGGACCGTGACGGCCCAGGGCGCGAGGGACCATCGTCCGCCCCCGGGGAAGACGAAGCCGCCGTCGCCGAGCCAGGGCACCTGCCAGCCGCCGAAGAACAGGGTCGTCGCGAGCGAGGCGAGGACGATGACCTCGAGGAAGTCGGTGAACATGAACAGGCCGAACTTGAGGCCGCCGTACTCGGTGTAGAAGCCGATGATCTCCGATTCGCCCTCCGGCATGTCGAAGGGCACCCGCTTCGTCTCGGCCATGCCGGCCAGGAAGAAGGCGGCGAAGCCGAGGGGTTGGAGGAAGATGCCCCAGCGGGGCAGGAAGCCGAAGAGGAGCCCCCCCTGGTACTCGACGAGCGCCGAGAGGCGGAGCGAGGGGAAGACCATCACGAGCCCGACGAGCGAGAGTCCCAGCGCGACCTCGTAGGAGATGAGCTGGGCCGCGCCGCGGAGGCTGCCGATCAGGGCGAACCGGTTGGCCGAGGCCCAACCGCTGATGAGGATGCCGTAGATGCCGAGGCTGAGCATGGCCAGGATGAAGAGCAGGGCGGCGTCGAGGTCGACGACCTGGAGGGGAATGGACCGCCCGAACAGGCGGACCGTGTCCCCGAAGGGCACCGCGACCATGGTCACGGCGACGCAGAAGAAGGACACCGTCGGCGCCAGCCAGTGGAGGACCCGCTGGGAGAACTTCGGGATCGAAATCCTCCTTGAAGAACATCTTGATGGCGTCGGCGAAGGGCTGGAAGAGCCCGAAGAGGCGCAGGCCGAAGACCGACGCCCGGTTGGCCCCGATGCGGTCCTGCATGACGGCGCTCTCCTTCCGCTCGACCCAGGTCAGAAAGAGGGCCAGGAGCAGGGTCCAGGTCATGGTCAGGACGACCTTGACGAGGACGATGAGCACGTCAGCGAGCATCGGGCTCTCCGACGCTCAAGCCGAGTCCGTGGGCCAGGCCGACGAGGACCTCGCGCTCCGAAGGGACGCCGCGCGGCGGAGCGACGGCCTGCCGGAAGGTCTGGCGGAGGCCGTCGACGTTGATGTAGGTCCCCGATCGCTCGGCCGGAACGGCGACGGGGACGGCGACATCGGCCAGCCGGTCGTCGGGAACGGCCCGGCTCGTGAAGAGGTATTTCACGGCGATAGGCGACAGGGCCCGGGCGGCCGTCCCGGCGGGGAAATTCCCGGCCAGGTACGGGCCGAAGACGATGAGGACCCCGGTCGATCGCGCGAGCGCCTCGAGGTCCGGGAGCCGCGGCGCGAAGCCGGCCTCCAGGACGCCGCGCGCAGTTGGGCACGCGCTCCGCGGTGAGCAGGAAGCCGTCCCCCGGTCCGGGCGGCGGGTCGGCGACGAAGACGCCGCCGAGGCCCAGCCCCTCCGTGAAGATCCGGCGCGCCAGGGCCAGCTCTTCGCACGTCATGAAGCTGTTGAGCACGACGGCGATCCGGGCGGGACGCTCCGGTACCGGGAACGGCCCGGATGCGCGCCGCGAGGTCTGCGACGGCCTTCTGCCAGGGAACGGTCCCGCCCGTCGCGGCCCTGTCCGTCACGGCCGTCAACCGGCCCTCGTCGATGTCGCGGCGGCCGGCCCGTCCGAGATCGCAGATCCAATGCCCGTTGACCGCGGGATTCTCCCCCGCCCGGATGCGGAAGACCCGGCGCTCGCCGGGCCCGAGGGGATATCCGGTCACGGACTCGACGACGACGGCGCACCCGCGGGCGCAGTGCGGGCAGACCGACGGACGCCTCTCCAGGAACCAGGCCCGCGTCTTGAACCGGAAGTCCGTGTCGGTGATGGCCCCGACGGGGCAGATGTCGACGAGGTTGCCGGCGTAATCGTTGTCGACGAGGGCGTCCCCGTAGGTCCCGATCTCGGCGCGAACGCCGCGCTCGAAGACGCCCAGCTCGCCCGTCCGCGTGACCTTGCGCAGGAAACGGACGCAGCGGGTGCAGAGGATGCAGCGCTCGCGGTCGAGGACGAGGCCCCGGCCGATCGCGACGAGCTTCTCCCGCTTCTCCCTGGGCTCGACGAACCGCCCCGGGAAGCGGCCGTGGGCGTCGTAGTAGTCCTGCAGCTTGCACTCGCCGGCCTTGTCGCAGATCGGGCAGTCCAGGGGGTGCTCGGCCAGCAGGAACTCGAGGACGGCCCGCCGGGCCTCGCGGACGCGGTCGGTCGCCGTGCGCACGACCAGGCCCTCGCGGACGGCGGTCGAGCAGGCGAGCTCGAGCTTGGGCAGGCCTTCGATCTCGACGAGACACATGCGGCAGCTGCCCTCGGACTCGAAGGCGGGATGGGAACAGAAATGGGGGATGTCGATCCCGGCCGCGGCCGCGGCCCGCAGCACGTTCGTGCCCTCGACGGCGCGGACGGACCGTCCGTCGATGGTCAGGGCGACCGTCTTGACCTCGCTCACCGTCCCACCGCCTGCTCGAGCTCGTCGCGGAACTTCGCGACCATGGCCTGGATCGGCAGCGCCGCGGCGTCGCCCATCGGGCAGAGCGTCCGCCCCTTCATGCCCGTCGGCCAGCTCGAGGATGAGATCGAGGTCGGAGCTCCGCCCCCGGCCCGCCGCGATCCGGGTCACGGTCTTGTGGATCCAGGACGTCCCGATCCGGCAGGGCGTGCACTGGCCGCACGATTCGTGGGCGTAGAAGCGGGCCGTGACCGCGAGGACGTCGAGGATGGGCGTCCGGTCGCCGATGACGATGATCCCGGCCGAGCCGATCATGGAACAGACCTTGGCCAGAGAGTCGAAGTCCATGGGCGTCTCGAGCTCGTCGGCCCTGAGCAACGGGGCGGACAGTCCGCCCGGGATGACCGCCTTGATGGCGACCCCGTCGGGCGGGCCGCCGGCGTGTTCCTCGATGATCGTCCGCAGGGGCGTGCCCGTCGGCAGCTCGTAGAGGCCGGGACGCCGGACCGCCCCGCTGACGCCGAACAGCCGGGTGCCGCAGTCCTTGGGCTGGCCGAGCCGGGTGAACCAGTCGGCGCCGCGGCCGATGATCGCGGGCACGCTGGCCAGGGTCTCGACGTTGTTGATGACGGTGGGAGCCCCGAACAGCCCGACGACGGCGGGGAACGGCGGCTTGAGCCGGGGCTGGCCGCGGCGGCCTTCGACCGATTCGAGCAGGGCCGTCTCTTCGCCGCAGATGTAGGCCCCGGCCCCGAAATGGACGATGACGTCGAGCCCGAAGGCCGTGCCGCAGATCCCCCGGCCCAGGAAGCCCGCGGCCTCCGCTTCGGCGACGGCGTCGCGCAGGCGCCCGGCGATGCGCTCGTATTCGCCGCGGACGTAGACGACGGCGGTGCCGATGCCCACCGCGAACGCGGCGATGATCATGCCCTCGAGGAGGCGGTGCGGGTCCCGGACCAGGATGGCCCGGTCCTTGAACGTCCCCGGCTCGCCTTCGTCGGCGTTGACGCAGAGATACCGCGGGCCCGGCCGGTCCTGAGGGACGAACGACCACTTCAGCCCGGCCGGGAAGCCCGCGCCTCCCCTGCCCCGGAGCCCGGCCTTGCGGACCTCGGCGACGACATCGGCGGGGGCCATGGACGTCACGGCCCGGCGCGCCGCCTCGTATCCGCCTCTGGCCAGGTAGGCCTCGAGGCGCCACGAAGCGTCGTCCGGGGGAAGGGAACGGAAGGCCTGTCCGCTCATTTCGCCTCGAGCTCCCGGAGCAGGGCTTCGGCCGATTCCCTCGTCACCCGGCCACGGTCGACGCCGTCGACCTGGAGGCACGGCGCGTTGTCGCAGTTGCCCAGGCACTCGACGGCGACCAGGGTGATCCGGCCGTCGGACGTCGTGTCGTTCCCGGGCCCCAGGCCCAGCCTGTCCCGGAGGAAGCCGATGATGTTTTCGGCCCCGGCCAGGGTGCAGCTCAGGTTCCGGCAGACCTGGATCACGGTCCGGCCGGCCGGCTTGCGGCGGAACATACTATAAAAGGAGAGGACCTCGCGGACGCGGATCGGCTCGAGGCCGAGCTTTTCGGCCGCCCAGACCTCCGCTTCGGCCGGGACGAAGCCCGTCTCGGCCTGGATCGCCTGGAGGACCGGGAGCAGGGCCGCCCGCCGGCTCGGGGTACAGGGCGATCGCCCGCTCGATCCGTTCGAGGGCCGCGGCGGAAGGGGCGTAGCTCATCGGTCGAGCTCCCCGCCGATCATGTTCATCGAGCCGAAGGTCGGGATGACGTCGGCGACGAGCCGGCCGCGGACGAGCTGTTCGAGCGCGGCGACGATGTGGAAGCAGGGCGCCCGGAGGTGCAGGCGGTAGGGCCGGTCCGTCCCGTCGGAGACGATGTAGAATCCGACCTCGCCGTTGCCGCCCTCGACCGAAAAATAGACGTCGCCCTTGGGCGGCCGGATGCCCTTGCCGTCCATGAAGAAGAGGAAGTGGCTGATGAGCCCCTCCATCGTCGTGTAGGTCGACTCCTTGGGCGGCACGCCGACGCCGCCCGCGCTCATCAGGCCGCGAGGCGGTCCCTCTCCGAGCCCTCGAGGTTGGGAGAAAGGGCGACGGGGTCTTCGACCCGCTGCCGCCTCGACCGCCGGATGGCCTCGGCCGGCTCGACCGCCGGTCCCCCGGCCAGGGGCGCCGTGTCGGGAATGAGCGCGGAGATCTGTTCGAGGAGCCGCAGGCTCTGCTCCATCTCCCGCATCCGGACGATGTAGCGGTCGTAGTTGTCGCCGCGGTCGCCGACCGGGACCTCGAAGTCGAGCCGGTCGTAGACGAGATAGGGATGGGCCTTGCGCACGTCGTAGGCGATGCCCGTCGAACGGAGGCACGGCCCGGTCCAGCCGTAGGACAGGGCGTCCTCCTTCGAGAGGATCCCGACGTCCCGGGTCCGGCCCAGGAAAATGCTGTTCGCGTCGAGAAGCCCCGAGACGTCCTTGAGGACCTTGCGGGTCTCCTTCACCGCCGTGGCGACGGCGCCGCGCCAGCCGGGATGGAGGTCCGCCCGGACGCCGCCGATGCGGATGTAGGAGGTCGTCATCCGGGCCCCGGCCGTGAACTCGATCGCCTCCCAGAGGAACTCGCGGGCCTTCATCATGTAGAGGAAGACGGTGAACGCGCCGCACTCCATGGCCATGGCGGCGAGACAGGTCAGGTGGTCCGAGACACGCGACATCTCGCCCATGAGGACGCGGATGAGCTGGGCCCGCTCGGGGACGGTCAGGCCGAGCATCTTCTCCATGGTCATGGCGTAGCCGAGGTTGTTGATCAGGGGCGAGACGTAGTTGAGGCGGTCGGTGTAGGGCAGCAGGTTGAACCAGGTCTTGTTCTCGCAGGTCTTCTCGAAGCCGCGGTGCAGGTAGCCGACCTCGACCTCGGCGTTGAGGATCCTCTCGGCGTCGAGCTCGAGCATGATGCGGATCGTCCCGTGCATGGCCGGGTGGGACGGGCCCATGTTGAGGAGCATGCTCTCCGGCCGGGCGTCCCGCTGGAGCCGCGTCATCGGTTCCATGCTACACGTCGTCCTTCAGGGGGATGCGCGGCTGGGCCAGGCGCCAGGGATAGGACTTGCGCAGGGGGTGGCCCTCGAAGCCCTCGTAGGTCAGGAGCCGGCGGAGATACGGATGGCCGTCGAAGCGGACGCCGAACATGTCGAAGACCTCGCGCTCGAGCCAGTCGGCGTTCTTCCAGAGTCCGACCAGGCTCGCGACGGCCGGGTCGGCGGCCGGGACCGATGCTTTGATCCGCAGGCGGACGTTCCGCGAGAGCGAATAGAGATGATAGACGAGCTCGAACCGCCCCTCCCCCGCCGCGAAATCGACGCAGGTCAGATCGAGGAGGACGGCGTAGTCGAAGGGCGCCTCGCGGAGCGCGGCCAGGACGGGGCGGACGGAATCCGCCTTGATCGCGATCACCGGATCGCCGTGGGAATCCGAGACGGACTCGACCGCGTCGCCGAGCGCCGTCCGGATCTCCCCGATCAGGGTTTCTTTCCCCATCGCCAATCCTGCGGTTGTTCCTGGATCTTGTCCTGGAGCTTCATCAGGCCGTCGAGGACCGTTTCCGGCCGCGGCGGGCAGCCGGGGATGTAGACGTCGACGGGGACGATCCGGTCGATGCCCTGGACGACCGCGTAATTCTGATAGATGCCCCCGCTCACGGCGCAGGCGCCGAAGGCGATGACCCACTTGGGCTCGATCATCTGGTCGTAGACCGTCCGCAGGACGGGCGCGAGCTTGTGGGTGACGGTGCCGACGACGAGGAGCAGGTCGGCCTGCCGCGGCGAGAACCGGGTCAGGCCGGCCCCGAAACGGTCCATGTCGAAGTGGGCGCAGGCCGCCGACATGTACTCCATGCCGCAGCAGGCGGTGATGAACGGGTACTGGAAGAGCGAGAACTTCCGGCCCCAGCCGATGGCCGTCTCGAGGCGCGTCGTGAGGTAATCGAAGCCGCTCATGACCAGCGGAAGATCCCTTTCTTCCAGGCGTAGACGAAGCCCAGGGCGAGGACGAGGACGAAGACGCCGAGGGCGGCGAACCCGGCGAGACCCCGGCCCCGGAAGGCGACCGCCAGCGGATAGAAGAAGACGACCTCGACGTCGAGGAGGAGGAAGAGCAGCGCGACGAGGAAGAACGGGAGGTTGACCGGGCCGATCGAAGCCTGGAGCGGCGGGCTGCCGCACTCGAACGGCTTCTCGCGGGCCGGGTTGGGCCGCCGGGGCCCGAGGAGGTAATTCACGAGGATCATGACGGCCGACATGATCCCGAAGACGGCGAAGGCGATGGCGAGTTCCTGCATGTTTCCCCGGAAAACGTCCCGATTGTATAGAATCGCCCGGGAATTTTCAACGCACGTGTTCCCGTTCTTCAGGTGTTCAGGATGTGCAGCGCCCTGTTCTCGGCCTTGAGGGCCGCCTCCCCGATCGTCTCGGACAGCGTCGGGTGGATATAGATGATGCCGTCGAGCTCGTCGAGCGTCAGGCCTTTGGCCACGGCCATGGTCAGCACCGGGATCATGTCCGAAGCGCCGGGGGCGACGATGTGGGCGCCGACGACCTTGTCGCTCTCGTCGGCCAGCACCTTGACCAGGCCGTCGGTCGCTTCCATGGTCATGGCCCGGCCGCTCGCCTGGAGAGGGAAGACGCCGGCCTTGACCTTGAGTCCTTTGGCCGCGGCTTCTTCCTGCGTCAGTCCGACCGAGGCGAACTCGGGCTCGGTGAAGACGGCCGCGGGGAGCGCGCGCGTAATCGACGGTCCGGCTCATCCCGCAGGCGTTCTCGACGGCGACGATGGCGTCGTGATAGGCCTTGTGGGCCAGGAGCTTGCCGCCGATGACGTCGCCGATGGCGTAGATGCCCGGCACGTTCGTCCGGAGCGCCGCATCGACCTTGATGAAGCCCCGGTCCATGGCCAGGAACGGCTCGCCGTCGAAGAGGTCGGCCGTTTCGGGCTTCCGGCCGGCCGAGAGAAGGACCTTCTCGGCCTTGTATTCGAACGGCGCGTTGGTCTTGAGGGATAGCCCCTTGAGCGTCACGGACCCGTCCTCGACGACGGCCGCCTCGATCCTCATCTCCGTGAAGATCTTCAGGCCCTGCTTCTTGAGCGCCCGCTCGAGCCGCGTCACCGCTTCCTTGTCGGAGCCGGGCAGGATCTGGGGCAGGATCTCGAGGACCGTCACGTCCGTGCCGAGGCGCCTGTAGATCGAGCCCATTTCGAGCCCGATGGCCCCGGCGCCGACGACGAGCAGGCTCTTCGGGACCTCGGAGAGCGCGAGCGCTTCCGTGCTCGTGATGACGGTCTTCCCGTCGGCTTTCAGGAACGGCAGACCGGCCGCGACGCTTCCCGTGGCCACGACGACGTTGTCCGCTTCGTAGACCCTCTCCCCGTCCGCGGTCCGCACGACGACGGACCTGTCCGCCCGCAGACGGGCCGGCGCCTTGACGATCTCGACCCTGCCCTTCTCGAGCAGGAAGACGAGCCCTTTGACCAGCTGGTCGACGACCGCCTGCCGCCCCTGCTGGACCTTGGCCCAGTTCAGCTTCACGTCTCCGGCCGGTCCCTCGAGGTTCTTCGCCCCGGCCAGCTCCTTGAGCACCTTCGTCTGGTGCAGGAGGTATTTCGTCGGGATGCAGCCGTAATTGATGCAGGTGCCGCCGACGCGGTCCCTGTCGACGAGCGTGACCGTCTTCTTGAGCTGGGCCGCCCGCATCGCGGCGAGATAGCCGCCGGGACCGCCCCCGATGATGACGATGTCTCTTTTTTCGGCCATGTCCGTTCCTTTCGATCCGGTCGTTATTCAGGCCTGCGCGCAGGCTCCGCCGGCGCGGTCATGACGGGAGCGCTCCCCGCCGTCTCACGAACGTCTTCACGGACAGGGCGACGACGCCCGCCGAAAGCGCGAAGAGAAGCAGGTCGGCCGCGATGAGGATGTAGTTCCCCTTCCGGATATAGCCCGAGAGCAGGATGCCCAGCGAGACGAGGGTCGTCGCGACCATGAACACCGCCGGGACGAGCGTGAACCAGTTCCGCCGCTTGCGCAGCAGCAGCCAGGCCGAGACCGTCAGCAGGGCCATCGCCGCGAGCAGCTGGTTGGCCGTGCCGAAGATCGGCCAGAGGGCGTTGAACGCGTTGGAAAAAGCCAGGACCCACATCAGCGCGACCGCCACGCCCGAGTTGAACCAGTAATGCTTGAGGAGGCGGGGCACCTTCTTGAAGAGGATCGTCCACAGCTCCTCGAAGAGGTAGCGGTTGAGCCGAACGGCCGCGTCGAGCGTGGTGATGACGAAGCCTTCCACGAGCAGGATGCCGAAGACGGTGCCCAGCGCGACCGGGATGCCCAGGCCTTCATGGAAGAGCCGGCCGGCGGCCAGCGAGAAGCCGAGGATGGGGTTGGATTTCACGGCCGGGTCGGCCGGCCAGACGATGGCCTTGTAGTCGGAGAAGGCCATGACCGCGCCCAGGGCCAGGAGGACGCAGACCGACAGGAGCGATTCGAGGAGCATGGCGTTGTAGCCGACGTGCCGGGCGGCGGTCTCCTTGGCCAGCTGCTTGCCCGTCGTGCCGCCGGCGACGAGGCAGTGGAACCCCGAGATCGCGCCGCAGGCGATGGTGATGAACATCATCGGCCAGATGAAGCCGAGATTCAGGGTCCCTTCGGCCAGGTTGAATTTGGGCATGGTCACCGTCATGCCCTGAAAGCCGCAGCTGAAGAGCGAAACGATCATCAGGCCGATGCCGGCGTAGAGGATCTGGACGTTGATGAAGTCGCGCGGCTGGAGGATGAGCCAGACGGGCACGCCCGCGGCGATGAGGACGTAGACCGAGATGACGATCATCCAGGTCGTCGGGGCCAGGGTCACGGGGAAGGCGATGCCCAAGAAGACGGAGCCGACGCAGATCGCGGCGGCCAGGAGGTAAGCGGCGGCGGTCTTCAGGTTCTTCTTGTAGAGGAGGAACCCGAGGAAGGGCGAGCAGAGCGTGATGAAGATGACCGAGGTCGAGGCGATGCCGCCGATGCGGCCCATGACCACGCCGTCCCGGACGACCGTCTTGAGGAAGGTCTCCCCCTCCCGGACCCCGATCTTGGCCAGGGGCCAGAGCGAGGTCAGCGAGATCGAGGTCGCGCTCAGGAAGGACGAGGTCACGAGGACGATCATGACGATGGTGAAGGCGATGAACAGCCTGAAGCCGGAGTTGCCCAGGGTCTTGCGGGCGACCTCGGCCATGGACTTGCCGCCCTCGCGCATGCTGACGAAGAGCGTCGTGTAGTCGTGGACGGCGCCGATGAAGACGCCGCCGAACACGACCCACAGCCAGGCCGGGACGAAGCCGTAGAGGATGGCCATGGTCGGCCCGAGGATGGGCCCCGCCCCGGCGATGGCCGAGAAGTGGTGGGCGAAGACGACGTACGTCTTCGTCGGGACGTAGTCGCGGCCGTCGCAGCAGGTCACGGCGGGGGTCGCGTGGCCGGGATCCTCGCCGAGGCTCCGGGCGATGTATCGGGAATAGAACCGGCCGGCCAGGACGAAGACGGCCGCGGCGGCGATCAGGACGACCAGGACGTTCATGGATCTCTCTCCTCTGCGGGGCGCCGGCCCCGGCCGAACGAAATTAAATAGCACATTTGACAGGTTCGTGACAAATCGGTAAAAAGGGGCCGCGAAGCCGAGAAGGAGACCTGCCGATGCTGACGACGCCCGAAAAGCTGGTGTTCGCCGCGCTGATCGTCGCGACCGCGGCGGCGTTCCTCGTCCCCATCGTCCGCCGCGTCCGGATCGTCCTGGCGGGGGCGCCCGAGGACCGGTTCGGCGACCTGGGCAAGCGGTTCCTCCACGCCGTCGGCAAGGTCCTCTTCCAGCGCTGCACCCTGCGCCGCGAGCGCGTCTTCACCGGCCTGATGCACGTCGGCATCTTCTACGGGGCCCTGACCTTCGACACGATGACGGTCAGTCACACGCTCGAAGGCTTCATCGACGGATTCTATCTTTTCGGGAAGTCCGGTCTCGGCCTCGTCTTCTCCTTCATGGTCGACGCCGCCGCGATCGCGGTCATGGCCGGCGTCGTCTTCCTCGCCTTCCGCCGCTTCGTCGTCCGGCCCAAGGCCTACGCCACGACGCCGGGCGATTCGGCCCTCATCTACCTGCTGATCACGCTGGCCACGGCGACCTATCTCTATTTCGAGGCCTTCTCCATCGCCCACCATCCCGGGACGGCCCGCTGGTCGTTCCTCGGCCCCTGGCTCGCCGGCCTGGTCACCGGGTCGGGGATGAGCGCGGCGGCCGTGGCCGCCCACTTCAAGATCGCCTGGTGGGCCCACGTCGTCGCCGTCTACGGCTTCATCGCCTACGTCCCCCACTCCAAGTACCTCCACATGTTCGCCGGACCGGTCAACGTGTTCTTCCGGCGGTCCGCGCCGAGCGGCGAGCTCCCGGCCCTCGACCTCGAAAAGTCCGAGGTCTTCGGCGTCGAGAAGCTCCCGGACTTCACCTGGAAGGACAACCTCGACGCCTTCGCCTGCATGGAATGCGGCCGCTGCCAGGACGCCTGCCCGGCCTTCGCCTCGGACAAGCCCCTCTCCCCGAAAATGATCCTGGTCAACATGGAGAAGGCCCTGCTCGCCGGCGATAAGGCGCTGGCCGGGAAGAAGCGCGACGACCTCCCGGAGCTCGTGCCCGGGACGTTCAGCGAGGGCGAGATCTGGACCTGCACGACCTGCGGCGCCTGTCAGAAGGTCTGCCCGGTCGAGATCGAGCACATCCGCAAGATCGTCGGGGCCCGGCGGAGCCAGGTCCTGATGCAGAGCAAGTTCCCCGCCGAGCTCAACGCCTTCTTCCGCAACCTGGAGACGAACTCCAATCCGTGGGGCATCGGTTTCTCCAAGCGGGCCGACTGGGGCGAGGCGCTCGACGTCGCGCACTTCAAGGACGTCCCCGGCGCCGAATATCTTCTCTGGGTCGGCTGCATGGGCGCCTACGACGACGCGGGCAAGGGGATCGCCGCGGCGATGGTCAAGATCCTGCGCGCCGCCGGCGTCGCGTTCGGGACGCTCGGGCCGAGGAGAAGTGCTGCGGCGATTCGGCCCGCCGCCTCGGGCAACGAATACCTCTACCAGAGCCTGGCCCAGGAGAATATCGCCCTGTTCGCGAAATACGGCGTCCGGAAGATCGTCACGATCTGCCCGCACGGCTACAACACCCTCAAGCACGAATATCCGAAGCTCCTGGGCCTTATTCCCGGTTTGACGGACGAGGACAAGGCGCGTCTCGAGGCGATCGAGGTCGTCTCCCACGTCGAGCTCATCGACGAGCCTCAGCGGGGCGACGCCGGATCGACGTCTGCAGACGGCCGGAACCGGCAGACGCTACACATTCCACGATCCCTGCTATCTCGGCCGGCACAACGGCTTGACCGAAGAGCCGCGGACGGTCCTGCTTGCGGTCCTCGGTCGGCGGTCCGAACGAGCTCGACCGGCACGGCGACGACAGCTTCTGCTGCGGCGCGGGCGGCGGGCTGATGTGGACGGAGGAGTCGCTCGGCACGCGGATCAACCACCTGCGGACCGACGAGATCATCGCGTCGGGCGCGCCGCTGGTGGCCGCGGCCTGTCCCTTCTGCCTGACGATGCTCCGCGACGGCCTCAAGGACAAGGGCCGCGGCGACATCCGGTCAAGGACATCGCCCAGATCGTCGCCGAGAGGCTGTAGAGGTCACTTCACGCCGGTCTTGGCCTTCTCCAGCTTCTCATAGGCGGTGACGAGCCCCTGGCGGGCCTCGGCCCGGGTTTATCCGGCCAGGATGGCTTTGAACGCCGCGATCGCCCGCTCGACGTCCTCGTCGCCGACGTCCTTGTGGGTGACCATGCGGATGCCGCCGCTGACGGCCAGGGCCAGGATGCCCTTCTCCTTCATGCGGCCGATCATGTCCGGGACCGTGATCGTCGGGTGTTCGAAGCCGAAGATGACGATGTCGGTCTCGACGGATCCCGGATCGAGCCGGACGCCCGGGAAGCCGCTGATCCCCCGGGCCAGGGCCTTGGCCCGGGCGTGGTCGTCCGCGAGCCGGTCGACCATCTCGGTCAGGGCGATGAGACCGGGCGCGGCCAGGACGCCGACCTGGCGCATGCCGCCGCCCAGGGCCTTCCTCAGCCGGCGGCCGAATTCGATGCGCTCCCGCGGCCCCGCGAGCATCGAGCCGACGGGGGCCGACAGGCCCTTGGACAGGCAGAACTGCAGCGAATCGACCTGATCGGCGAACTCCCGGACCGGGACGCCCGCGGCGACGCTGGCGTTGAAGATCCGGGCCCCGTCGAGGTGGACCTTCAACCCGTTCTCGTCGGCCACTTTCCGGATGCCCTTGAAGTTGTCGAGGGGCACGACGGACCCGCCCCAGTTGTTGTGGGTGTTCTCCAGGCAGACGAGCGTCGTCTGGGGCGTGTGGACGTTGGGCTTGCGGACGGCGGCGGCCACGTCCGCCGGGTCCATGGCGCCCCGCACGGACCGCACCGGCCGCGGGGTCACCCCCGAGATGAAGGTCATGTGGGTCGATTCCATGTTGTAGATGTGGGAGCGCTCCTCGACGATGACCTCCTCGAGGACGTTCGTCCACATCTTGACGGCGATCGAGTTGGCCATGGTCCCGGACGGGCAGAAGAGCGCCGCCTCCTTGCCCATGGTCGCGGCGGCCGCCGCCTCGAGCTCGAGGACGGTCGGATCGTCGCCGAGGACGTCGTCGCCGACCTCGGCCTCGGCCATGGCCCGCCGCATCTTCTCCGTCGGCCTCGTGACCGTATCGCTGCGAAAATCGGAATAGGTGATGGTCATGTGCGTTCCTCCGGAACGGCCATTATATTGGAAAACCCGGGCCGCGGGCAACCGTCCCGCCGTTTACTAAGTTCGGGTTATATGATAATAATGGAATCCGAATTCGGATAAGCGATCACCGGACATGGCGAACAACTTCCTCTTCAAGGCCGGCGTCTTCTCGCTGCTCTTCTTCATCCTTTTCTTCCTGAGCGCCATCATCTTCTCCCAGGTCCTGCTCAAGAGCGAAGTGGTCACCCTCCCCGACCTCGTCGGCAAGACGCATCGTCCAGGCCCGGGAGGAGCTCCAGAAGAAGGACCTGTCCCTCGCCCAGCGGGGCACCGAGACGAGCGACCGCATCGAGAAGGGGCTCATCGCCCGGCAGGAACCGGCTCCGGGCTCGCGGGTCCGCAGCGCCACGGTCATCCAGATCTTCACCAGCTCGGGCAGCGGCACGGTCACCGTCCCCGACCTGGCGTCGAAGAGCCTCGACGAAGCCCTGACCCTGCTCCAGGCGGCCGGCCTGACCCGGGGGCGGCTGACCCAGGTCCACACGCCCCGCGTCCCCGCGGGCCGGATCCTGGCCCAGAAGCCGGAGCCGGGCTCGGTCGTGGAGCGGAGCTTCCCCGTCGGCCTCCTTCTCAGCCAGGGCGGCCTCGAAGAACGCTACGTCATGCCCGACCTCATCGGCCGGCGGGCCGACAGCGTCATCGGCCGTCTCGACAGCCGGGGCTTCAAGGTCGCCGACGTCCGCTACGTCTACTATCCCGGCGCCCCGGCCGGCCTCGTCGTCAAGCAGGACCCTCCGAACGGTTTCCGCGTCCAGAAGCGCAGCCGCATTTCGATCGAGGTCAGCCGCTGATGGTCCTCATCGCCCCGTCCATCCTGTCCGCGGACTTCTCCCGGCTCGGCGAGGCGGTCAAGCTGGCCGAGGACGCCGGGGCCGATCTCATCCACGTCGACATCATGGACGGGCACTTCGTGCCCAACCTGACCCTGGGGCCCCGGCTCGTCGCGGCCATCCGCCGCGAGACGCGCCTGCCCATCGACGTCCACCTCATGGTCGAGAACCCCCGCGCCTTCGTCCCGCTCTTCCACGAGGCCGGGGCCGACTGGATCTCCATCCACGTCGAAGCGACGGCCCACCTCCACAAGGACCTGACCATGATCCGGGGCCTCGGCCGCAAGGCCGGCGTCGCCCTCAATCCGGCGACCCCCCTCGAATCGATCGACGAAGTCCTGACGGAGCTCGACTTCGTCCTGATCATGTCGGTCAACCCCGGCTGGGGCGGACAGTCCTTCATCCCCTCCTGCCGGGACAAGATCCGCAGGCTCCGGGACCGCATCCGGGCCGCCCGCCTGACCGTCCCCATCGAGGTCGACGGCGGGATCAAGCTCGACAACGTCGCAGACATCCTCCGGGCCGGAATGGAGATCGTCGTGGCCGGTTCGGCCGTCTACGACGCCCCCGACCCGGCGGCCGTCATCCGGGCCATGAAAGACATCGCGAGGAAACTCCCATGAAGAACCCCCACCGGACAAGAACGCTCGCCGTCCTGCTGCCCTGCCTCCTGATCCTGGGCCTCGCGCCGGCCTGCCGCAAGAAAACGGTCGAGATCGCGCCCGACCTGTCCTCCTCCGACGAGGCCCTCTACAAGCTGGGCGAGGCGGGCATGAAGAAGGACACGGAAAAATCCATCCTCTACCTCCGCCAGGTCATCGACTCGTTCCCCAAGAGCTTCTACGCCCAGCGGGCCAAGCTGCTCATCGCCGACGCCTATTTCCAGAAGGGCGACGAGACCAACATGATCATGGCCGCGGCCGAATACCGGGAATTCATCCGGACCTATCCCTATTCCCCGTCGGCCGCCTACGCCCAGTACCAGATCGCCATGACCTTCTACAAGAAAAAGCTGAAGATCGGGCGCGACCCGTCGAAGACGATCCAGGCCCTGGCCGAGTTCCGGAAGGTCATCACCGACTTCCCGGCCAGCGACCAGGCCAAGGCCGCCCAGGAGAAGATCAAGGAGTGCGAGGAGCGGCTGGCCGCGCACAACGCCGAGATCGCCATCAGCTACTGCCGGCGCCGGGCCTACCGGGCGGCCATCAGCCGGCTGACCGAGATCATGACGACCTATCCGGATTACACGGGGCTCGGCGAGGTCTATCACTACCTCGGCGAAAGCCATTTCATGATGAGGCAATACGATCAAGCCCTCCCCTTCTTCACCAAGGTGGTCACGGACTACCCCCAGCTGAAGCTGGCCAAGAGCGCGACGAAGCGGCTGGCGGAGATCGAGACGCTGAAAACGGCTCCGAAAGACACCACGACAACCAAGACCAAGAAGCGCTGACATCGCCGGCGCGGGGAGGGTCGTTCATGAAGAATCGGCACGGGAGGATCGGGCGTGTCTCCATCCTGATCGCCGCGCTGGCGCTCGTCGGAGGCGAGGCGGCCGCCGCCGGCCTGGCCGTCAAGCCGCTCGCGGCCGGGCTCGGCTACGACTATCTCTCGAGAACGGTCGTCTGGAGCGGCGACGAAGCCGATTCCAAGCTGACCTCGAACATGCTCTCGGCCCGGGCCGAGTTCGGTCTCGCCAAGGGCGTGATCGTCGGACTGACCGCCGGTTTCTCCTTCAGCGACGTTTCGGGGCTCATCTTCGACGATCTGCCGATCAGCCTCCTCTATGACGGGTCGGCCATCCCGGGCCTCGTCCTCGGGGCCGATGTCCTGGTCCCGATAAAAAAATTGGGCGACTTCGAGATGAAAGCCGCGGGCCGGATCGTCTATTCTTCAGGGATGTCCAAGACCTGGCCGCTCGAAGGCTTCGCCGTCGAGGGCCAGGCCGAGGGCAAGCTCGGCTGGATGGAGGTCGCCGTGGGCCCGCGCCTCGACTACCTCTTCTTCGGCCGGGTCGTCCCCTACGTCGAGCTGACGGGCCGCTGGCTCACGGCCCGCTTCCGGATGAGCGAGACGCTCGGCGATCTCTCCGGCGAGGAGAAGAGAAAGGCCGGGGGTGATTTCGCCGTCGGCGCCGCCCTCGGCGCGGACGGGGAACTCTCCCGCCGCATCCTGGTCAGGGGCAAGATCGGCATCCTGCCGTTCGCCGGAGGCGTGGACACGGTGGCCACGGTCGGCGTCCTTTACAGGTTCTAGGACGAAGGAGAGGAACATGACAAAGATCCCGTTCGCGAGGATCCTCAAGGCGGTCGCGGTCCTCCTCGCCGTCCTGACCGTCGGCGCGGCGTCGGGCGACGCGGCCCGGTTGAGGCAGCCGGCCGGCCGGACCAAGCGGATCGACCTCGGCCCCCAGCGGACGGCGCCCGCCCTCCGGGCCGAACGCCCCCTCGTCCGGCACCGGGCCTCGCGCTACGCCGCCGACCGCGTCCTCGTCCGCTTCCGCCCGTCGGTCGCCTCCGCGTACGCGGAAGGCCTGCTCGAGTCCTACGGCTTTCCGTCCTTCCGCCGCATCCCCGGGATCGGCGTCTACAGCGTCGGCACCGCGCCCGGCGTCTCGGTCACGGAGACCCTGGCCATGCTCCGCCGTAACGCGGACATAGAGACGGCCCGGCCGGATTACCGGGCCCGCCTGGCCGATGTCCCGAACGACGCTTATTTCCAGGGCTATCAATACGCTCTCCGCAACCGGGGCGGCATCCTCGACATCAGCCCTTCGGTCCAGCCCCAGATGACCGCCGGCGCCGACATCAAGGCCGTGCCCGCCTGGGACGCCGCCAAGGGCGATCCCGAGATGATCATCGCGGTCATCGACACGGGCGTCGACCTCGCCCACCCCGACCTGGGCGCCAAGATCGTCTCGTCCGGCTACGACTTCGCCAACGACGACGACGACGCGACCGACGACCATTGGCACGGCACGCACGTGGCCGGCATCGCCGCGGCCGATACCGGCAACGCCGCGGGCATCGCCGGGGTCGCCTGGAACTGCAAGATCCTGCCGGTCAAGGTCACCGACAGCACCGGGGACGGCTATTACAGCTGGATCATCGACGCCATCATCTGGGCCGTCGACGAGGGCGCCGACGTCATCAACCTCAGCATGGGCGGGGAATACGACGACGCGTTCCTCGAGGACGCCTGCAAGTACGCCTACGACCGCGGGGTCGTCGTCGTCGCGGCCTCGGGCAACGACGGCGAGGCCGGGGTCCTCTACCCGGCCGCCTACGACGACTACGTCCTGGCCGTGGCCGCCAGCGACTACAACGACGAGATCGCCTCCTGGTCGAACTACGGCCCCGAAGTCGACGTGGCCGCACCGGGCGTCTGGATCCTGTCGACGGCGCCGCGGTCCTACGTCGGGACCGGGAACCCGCCCTACCTCTTCGCCTCGGGTTCGTCCATGGCCTCGCCCCACGTCGCCGGTTTCGCGGCCCTGATCAAGAGCCTCAAGCCCGATCTCAGCGTCGCCGACATCATGAACATCGTCCGCTACACCGCCGACGACGTCAACGCCGCGACTTCCCCCGGCCGCGACGACCGGGCCGGCTACGGCCGGATCAACATGGAGAGGGCGCTCACTCCCTACATCGTCCGGTGAGGCCGCAGCAGCCATGATCAAGTTCCTGCGCGTCAGGAATCTGGCCACCATCGAGGACCTCGAGCTCGCCCTCGACGAGGGCTTCTCCGTCCTGACCGGCGAGACGGGCGCGGGCAAGTCCATCATCATCGACGCCATCCGGCTCATCCTGGGCGAGAAGGGCTCCGCCGACCTCGTCCGGACCGGCCGGTCCGAAGCCTTCGTCGAGGCCGTCTTCGACGTCTCCGGCCAACCGCTCGACCTGGCCGGCCTGCCCGATCCGGAAGAGGGCGAGCTCCTCGTCCAGCGCTCGGTCACCGACCAGGGGACGGGCAAGGCCTTCGTCAACGGCGTTCTCGTCCCGGTGCGCCGCCTCCGCGAGATCGGCGCCCGCCTCATCGACATCTACGGCCAGAACGACCACGTCTTCCTCCTCCACCTCGAGAACCACCTCGGCTACCTCGACGAGACGCTCGACGACCGCGGCCTCGTCCGCGACACGGCCCGGTCCGCCCAGGAGCTCCGCCGGCTCCTCCAGGAGAAGCGCGACCTCGAGACCCGGGAGAAGGAGCGCGCCGAGCGGCTCGATTTCATCGCCTACCAGCTCGGCGAGATCGAGGCGGCCGGCCTCAAGCCGGGCGAGGACGAGAGCCTGCTCCGCGAGCGGGACATCCTCAGGAACAGCGAGAAGATCGCGGGGCTCGTCGACAGGGCCCTCGACGTCGCCTACCTCGGCGAGGACTCCCTCGTCCCCCGCCTGGCCCGGCTCCGGTCGCTCCTCGGAGAGCTCGCCGCCTACGACGCGGCCTTCGGCGACTTCCGGCCCGGCCTCGAAGAGGCGTCCATCCTGCTCCAGGACGCCGCCGACGCGCTCGTCCGCTTCAAGGACCGGCGGGCCGCGGCGCCGGAGGACCCGGAGGCCGTCGAGGAGCGCCTGAGCGTCATCGAGAAGCTGAAGCGCAAGTACGGCGGGACGATCGAGGCCGTCCTCGCCCGGGGCGAAGATCTGCGCCGCGAGCGGACCGGGCTCGAGTCCGGGCGCGAGCGGCTCCGCGAGCTCGAAGCCGCGATCGGCGGCGGGTTCCGCGAGTACTCCGGGCTCGCCGCCCGCCTCGGCGCCGCGCGGAAGCGGGCCGCGGAGAACCTCGGCCGCGTCGTCGAGAAGGAGATCGCCCAGCTCGGCATGGACAAGGCCCGCTTCGCGGTCCGCCTGACCGCGGTCCCGGCCTCGCTCGACGAGCCCTCGTCCGTCCGCGACCAGGGCGCCGAGGACGCGGAGTTCCTGCTCTCGCCCAACCCGGGTGAAGAGCTCCGGCCGCTGCGCCGGATCGCGTCCGGCGGCGAGCTGTCGCGGATGATGCTGGCCCTCAAATCGGCCGGCAAGGACAAGGAGGTCCGCAAGACCCTCATCTTCGACGAGATCGACGCCGGCATCGGCGGCCGGACGGCGGAGTTCATCGCCCGCAAGCTCGACGGCCTCGCCGCACGCCACCAGGTGATCTGCATCACGCACCTGCCCCAGATCGCCTCGGCCGCGGCCCGGCATTTCCACGTCGACAAGCGCGTCGAGAAGGAGCGGACGTTCACCGTCGCCCGCAAGCTCGGCCGCGAGGAACGGATCGAGGAGATCGCCCGTCTCGTCGCCGGGAGCCGGCTGACCGAGGCCTCCCGCCAGACCGCCCGGGAGATGCTCGACCGGACCGTCCGGGAAAGGAAAGAAGCCATGACCAAGTCCGACGACGGCCGTCGCCTGCTTCCGCCAGGGATTCAGCTGTTCCCAGGCGGTCCTCTCGGCCTTCGCCGAAGACCTCGGGCTCGACCGGGAGACGGCCCTGCGGCTGAGCCAGCCCTTCGGCGGCGGCATCGCCCGCCGGGCCGACTGGTGCGGCGCCCTGACCGGGGCGTTCCTGGCCGTCGGCCTCAAATACGGCCGGACGAAGGTCGAGGACGCGGCCGCGCGCGACAGGACCTACGCCCTCGTCAACGAGCTCGTCGCCCGGTTCGAGGCCCGGCACGGCGCGGTCAAGTGCCGCGATCTCCTCGGCTGCGACATCGGCACGCCCGCGGGCCAGAAGGAAGCCGAAGACAGGAAGCTCCACCAGACGGTCTGCGAGGAGCTCGTCCGCGACGCGGCCGCTCTCCTGGAGGAGATCCTCTGACCCCGCCATGAGCGCCTCCTCCCTCGCCGGGCTGAAGGTCTTCGTCCGGACCTTCGGCTGCCAGATGAACGAGAACGACTCGGAGCACATCGCCGGCGTCCTCGTCCGGGCCGGCGCGGCGCAAGCGGAAGGTCCCGAGGACGCGGACATCGTCGTCGTCAACACCTGCGCCGTCCGGCAGAAATCCGAGGAGAAGCTCTTCTCCTATCTGGGCCGCCTGTCCCGGCTGAAGAGGCGGAGGCATTTCCTTCTCGGCGTCGCCGGCTGCGTCGCCCAGGTCCGCAAAGCGGAGATCCTGGGGAAGCTGCCGTTCGTGGACTTCGTCGCCGGCCCCGACAGCTACGCCGACCTGGCCGAGATCGTCGGGCGGGCGGCGGAAAGCCCGGTCGCCCGGACCGGCTTCGAGCGCGACTGGCGGGAGATCGGGGCCGAGTCCACGGCCCGGGAGGATCCCTGGAGCGCTTTCGTGCCGGTCATGGAGGGCTGCGACAACTTCTGCGCCTACTGCATCGTCCCCTTCAGCCGCGGCCGCGAGAAGTACCGGCCGCTCGAGAGCGTCGTCGCCGAGGTGCGGGCCGCCGCGGCGGCGGGCGCCCGCGAGATCCAGCTCCTCGGCCAGAACGTCAACTCCTACCGCGATCCGGGCTCGGACCGTCGCTTCCCGGGTCTTCTCGAAGCCGTGTGCGCCGTCCCCGGTCCGGAGTGGGTCCGCTTCGTCACGTCCCACCCGAAGGACTTCGGCGACGGGCTCGTCCGGGCGATGGCCGCCGAGCCGAAGATCTGCCCGTCGCTCCACCTTCCGGTCCAATCGGGGTCCTCGCGTGTCCTGGCGCGGATGAACCGCGGTTACACGCGGGAGGACTACCTCGCCCTCGTCGACCGGCTGAAGCGGAGCGTTCCCGGCGTCCTGCTGACGACGGACATCATCGTCGGCTTCCCCGGCGAGACCGAAGAGGACTTCGAGGAAACGTGCGCTCTCCTCAGCGAGGTCCGGTTCGCCACGATCTTCTCGTTCCGCTACTCGCCGCGGCCCCTGACGGCGGCGGCCGCCCTGCCCGACGATGTCCCCCTCGAGACGAAGCGCCTCAGGCTCATCGCCCTCCAGGACCTCCAGAAGACGATCCAGACCGGGATCCTGGGCTCGTTCGTCGGGCGGGACCTCCGCGTCCTCGGCACGGGTCCGAGCCCCAAGGGGGGCGGCCGCTTTTCCGGGCGCACGGCCGGCAACCTGGTCGTCAACTTCGACTCCCCGGCGGACCCGACCGGCCGTTTCGTCGCGGTCCGCATCACCGGCTCCGGTCCCTACAGCCTCCACGGCGTTGCGCTTTAGGGGATTTTCCGATATAATCCCTCGCCTTGAGCCCCCTCGACCGGGAATTGAGAACAGCGGATGAAAGTCAACGTCTGGAATACGATCTTGCAGCTCAGCAAGGAGCGGGGGGTCGAGGCTCGCATCATCATCCAGGCGATCGAAGAATCCCTTAGGGTCGCCTCCTCCAAGTTCTTCTCCCAGAAGGAGAACGTCCAGGTCCTGTTCAAGCCCGAGAAGGGCGAGCTCCGCGTATTCGCCGTCAAGCGGGCGGCGGCCGCGCTCAAGAACCCCGCCGAAGAGATCTCCCTCGACGAGGCCCGGTCCATCCGCGCGGACGTCAAGGAGGGCGAGACCGTGGAGGTCGACCTGCCGGCCGACACCCTGGGCCGCATCGCCGCCCAGGCCGCGAAGCAGGTCATCTTCCAGAAGGTCCGCGACGCCGAGCAGGAAAAGATCATCAACGAGTTCGCCCCCCGCATCGGCGAGATCGTCACGGGCGTCATCCGGAGGATCGAGGACAGCTTCGTCGTCCTCGAGGTCAACCGGACCGAGGTCGCCTTGCCCCTGCGCGAGAAGCTCCCCGGCGACCAGCTCCGGGCGGGGGACCTGCTCAAGGCCGTCATCACCCAGGTCCTCAAGGGCTACCAGGGACCGCAGATCATCGTCTCGCGCAGCTCCAGCCGCTTCCTGGCCAAGCTCCTCGAGAACGAGATCCCGGAGATCGCCAACGGGACGATCGAGATCAAGGACATCGTCCGGCAGGCGGGCGACCGGTCCAAGGTCGCCGTGGCCAGCCGGGAGAGGGACATCGATCCCGTCGGCGCCTGCATCGGCGTCAAGGGCAACCGGATCCTGGCCATCTCCAAGGAGCTCCAGGGCGAGAAGATCGACATCATCGAGTGGTCGCCCGACATCGTCGCCTACGCCAAGGCCGCGCTCAGCCCGGCCAGGGTCGAGCGCCTCCAGATCGCCAGCAAGCTCGAAAAGGCCATGCTGGCCATCGTGCCCGTGGACCAGCTCTCGCTGGCCATCGGCAAAAAGGGCATCAACGTCAAGCTGGCCTCCCGCCTGGTGGGCTGGAAAATCTCCATCAAACAAGAAGACGCGCATGACTGAAACAACCAAGAAAACCGTCAAGAAGGCCGTTAAGGCCGATCCCGCCAATCCCGGTGAGGCCCCGGCGAGGGCCCCGCTGAAACCCGCCGTCCCCCTGCGGCCGGCGAATCCCATCCGGCCGGGCCAGGCCCGTCCGCTCGCTCCGGCGAGGCCGCTCGTCGCCCGGGTCCGCCAAGCCGGGGACCGCACCCGCCGCCGCGCCCAAGCCCGCCGTTCCGCTCAAGCCGGCCGTTCCCCTGAAGCCCGCGGCCCCGATCAAGCCGGCCGCTCCGGCCAAGCCCGCACCGGCCCCGGCCCCGAAGCCCGCGACCCTCCGCTCCCGGCGCCCAAACCGGCTCCGGCCGTCAAGCCCGAGGCCCCGGCGGCCAAGCCTGCGGCGGCCCCTGCGCCCAAAGCCGCCGCCCCGCAGCCCGCGCCGGCGAAGCCGGCCGCTCCCCCGGCTCCCGCGCCGCCGAGACCCCAGCCATCCCAGCGCCCGGCCGCTCCGGCCCCTCACAGACCGGCGCCCGCAGCCCCGGCAGGCCGGCCGCCGCACCTCAGCCGGCCCGCCCGACGCACCCGGCCGCGCCCGTCCAAGCCGACCCCGCCCCCCGCGCCGCCCAAGCCCAGGGAAAGGATAACCTTCCGGGAGGGCTGGCAGATCAAGGACGCCGCGGAGGCCATGAAGCTCCGGCCCAAGGACCTCATCGACAAGCTCGACGCCAAGGGCGTCTCCGCCAACCTCAACGATTTCGTCGACGCCGAGGCCGCCGCGGCCATCTCCCGGGTCACCCACTTCGACGCGGAGTTCATCACTCTCGACCAGACCATGCGCGCGCTGGCCGAGGCCCGGGCGTCCGAGCTCGCACCGCGCTCCCCCGTCGTCACCATCATGGGCCACGTCGATCACGGCAAGACGACCCTGCTCGACGCCATCCGCTCCTCGAACCTCGTCGACAAGGAATCGGGCGGCATCACCCAGCACATCGGCGCCTACCGGGTCCCCGTCAAGAACCGCTTCGTCACCTTCATCGACACGCCGGGTCACGAGGCCTTCACCCAGCTCCGGTCCCGCGGGGCCAAGGCCACGGACATCGTCGTCCTGGTCGTCGCCGCCGACGACGGCGTCATGCCCCAGACCAAGGAGGCCATCGACCACGCCAAGGCGGCCAACGTCCCGATCATCGTGGCCATCAACAAGGTCGACAAGCCCGACGCCAACATCGACCGGGTCAAGCAGCAGCTCTCGAAGGAGAACCTTCTCGTCGAGGACTGGGGCGGCAAGACCATCAGCGTCGAGGTCTCGGCCAAGGAGAGGAAGAACATCGGCGACCTGCTCGAGATGATCCTCCTGCTCAGCGACATGCAGGAGATCAAGGCCAATCCCAAGGTCCCGGCCCAGGGCGTCGTGCTCGAGGCCCGCCTCGACAGCCAGAAGGGCCCCCTGGCCACGGTCATCGTCCAGCAGGGGACGCTCGCGCAGGGTCAGGCCTTCGTCTCGGGCCTGACCATGGGCAAGGTCCGGGCCATGTTCGACGAGCACGGCAAGGTCCTCAAGAGCGCCGGGCCGTCGGTGCCCGTCGAGATCATGGGCTTCGACGACGTTCCCGTCGCCGGGGACCCCTTCCAGGTCATGGACGATCCGAACGCCGCCAAGCTCGTCGTCGCGTACCGCAAGGCCCTGGCCAAGAGGCCCGAGACGGCCCGCGACAGCGGCGTCACCCTCGACGACCTGTTCAAGAAGATCGAGGGCGGCCAGGCCAAGGAGCTCACGCTCGTCCTCAAGGGCGACGTCCAGGGCTCGGTCGAGGTCCTGAGCGACGTCCTGCCGCCCCTCAGCACCGACAAGGTCAAGATCAAGATCGTCCACGCCGCGACCGGCAACATCTCCGAGGCCGACGTCATCCTGGCCTCGGCCTCGAAGGCGATCGTCATCGGCTACAACGTCAAGCCCAGCCCGAAGGTCCTCGAACTGGCCAAGAAGGAAGAGGTCGAGATCCGGACCTACAAGATCATCTACCAGCTCACGGACGACCTCAAGAAGGCCCTCATCGGCCTGCTCGAGCCGGTCATCAAGGAGACCTTCCAGGGCCGGGCCGAGGTCCGCAAGGTCTTCCAGATCCCCAAGATCGGCACGATCGCCGGCTGCTACGTCCAGGACGGCAAGATCACCCGCAACGCCGAGGCCCGCGTCCTGCGCGGCCGCGAAGTCCTCCACCAGGGCCGCATCACCTCCCTCAAGCACCTCAAGGAGAACGTCACCGAGGTCAAGAAGGACTACGAGTGCGGCATCGGCGTCGGCGGCTTCAACGACCTCCAGCCCGGCGACACCATCGAGGCGTTCATCCGGGAAAAAGTCAAGGCCGTCTGACGGCGCGGGAGGGTTCCGATGGTCGTCGGCGTCCTGACGCTCGATCTTTTCTTCCCGCACGCCCGCTCGCTCAAGGACAAGCGGCGCGTCCTCCACGGGTTCAAGGACCGGATCCGCCGCCACAACGTCGCCGTGGCCGAGCTCGACCACCAGGACTTGTGGCAGAGGACCCGGCTCGGTGTCGTCACCGTCCACGCCCAACCGGCCGTCGTCGACGAGATCCTCGGACGGGTCCTGGCCGACGCCCGGAACCTCGGCGAGGCCGAGATCTCCGGCCAGGAGATCCGCTATGCCTGAGAAGGGCATCCGGACGCGGCGCGTCGCCGAGCTCGTCCAGGCCGAGCTCAGCCGCCTCCTCATCGCCGAGTTCCAGGACGCCGCCTCGGGGCTCCTGACCGTCACCCGGGTCGAGATGACCCCGGACCTGCTCACGGCCCGGGTCTTCCTCAGCGTCTTCGGACCGGGCGACCCGGCGGCGCTCCTCGAACGCCTCGAGAAGGGCAAGGGCTACCATCCGGCGGACGCTTGCCTCCCGGATCGAGTTGAAGTATAATCCGCAACTATTTTTCGCCCTGGATCCGGGTCCCGGACACCAGGAGCGGATCGACCGGCTCATCGAGGAGACGAAGAAACATGGGCGCTGACCCGAGAGAGCTCATCGCGGCCCGGATCAAGGCCTCGCGGCGGATCGCCGTGACCTCCCACCTCCGGCCGGACGGCGACTCCCTCTGCACGGCCCTGGCCCTGGCCCGGATGGGCGCGCTTCTCGGCAAGGCACGTCTCCATCGTCAACCACGATCCGACCCCGGTCCCCTTCTCCGGCTTCCCCGAGCTCCGGGGCATCCGCATCGGCCAGATCGCGGCGGCCGATTTCGACACGGTCGTCCTCCTCGAATGCGCCGACGTCTCCCGCTCGGGCCAGGAAGGCCTCGACGGGGCGTTCAAGATCAACATCGACCACCACTACTCGAACACGCCCTACGCCGACATCAACTGGATCGATCCCGAGGCCCCGGCCGTGGGCGAAATGGTCTTCGAGCTCAGCCGCTTCCTCGGCGTCCGCCCGACGCCCGAGATCGCCGAGAACCTCTACTGCGCCATCTTCTCCGACACCGGCTCCTTCCACTTCTCCAACACGACCCCCCGGGCCCTGGCCGCCGCGACCGAGCTGGCCCGCCTCGGGGCCAGTCCCAACCGCGTCGCCGAGAAGATCTACTACAACAACCGTCCGGAGAAGATCCTGCTGCTCGGCCGCGTCCTCTCCTCCCTGATCATGAACGGCAAGGGGACCATCGCGGTCATCAGCATGTTCAAGCGCGACACCGAGGCCTTCGGGCTCCGGGAGGTCGACACCGAGGACATGACGACGCTGGCCCGGTCGATCCAGGGCGTCGAGATGGTCATGTTCTTCAAGGAGATGGCCCCCGAGACCTTCCGGGTCAGCCTGCGGTCGAAGGGCAGCGCCAACGCGGCCCGGGTGGCCGAGCACTTCGGCGGCGGGGGCCACGTCCACGCCTCGGGCTTCACCGTCTACGGGCCCTACGAGCGCCTCATCCGCGAGATCCCGGCGAAGGTCGAAAGCCTCCTCGACGAAGCCTCCCCCGATCCCGCCTCCGGCGGGGCCGTCTGAGAGACGGACCGGTCCGGATGTCCCCCGACGGCCTTCTCATCATCGACAAGCCCGCGGGGCCGACCTCCCACGACGTCGTCCAGCGCGTCCGCCGGCTCCTGGGCACGCGGCGGGTCGGCCACGGCGGGACGCTCGACCCGGACGCGACGGGCGTCCTCCTCGTGGCGGCGGGCCAGGCGACGCGCTTCTTCCCCTACCTGGCGGCGGAGAGAAAGGTCTACGAGGGCCGCATCCGCCTCGGATTCTCCACGGACACCTACGACGCCTCCGGGAGCCCGACCTCCCCGGAGCGCACCGATTGGCCCGTCCTCCGAAGCCCTCGCCGGGGCCATGTCCGCCTTCGTGGGGGACATCCTTCAGACCCCGCCGCGCTTCTCGGCCAAGAAGCTGGCCGGCCGCCCGGTCTACAAGATGGCCCGGGCCGGCGAGGAATTCAGCCTCGCGCCGTCTCCCGTCACCGTCTTCCGTTTCGATCTCAGGGATTTCCGGGCGCCCTTCGTCGATTTCGAAGCCGCGTGTTCGTCCGGAACCTATATCCGCTCCCTCGCCCATGATCTCGGCGCGAAGCTCGGCTGCGGCGCGCACCTGGCCTCGCTCCGCCGGACCTCCGTCGGCCCGTACGGCCTCGCGGATGCCGTCGCGCTGGCCGACCTCGAGGAAGCGGCCGACCGGGGTGAAGCCGGCCGGCACATCGTGCCTCTCGAGCGGCCTCCTTCCCGGGGTGCCGGCCATCACCGTGCTTCCCGAGGCCGAGATCCGGGTCCGGAACGGCTCCCCTCTCGAGGCCGCCCATCTGGCGGCCCCGCTTCCCGAGCTCCCCGCCGAGCCCGGAGGCGTGCCCATTCGTCCGGCTGTTCTCGGGCTCCGGAACGCTCCTGGCCCTGGCCCGCCCTGCCGCCGACGGCGGCGGCCTCCATCCGTTCCTGGTCATTATTCATCCTTGAATTTTGACCCGGGGTGGTGTATGGTATCGGGGTTATGCGGCTGAACAAGAACCAGATCGAGCACCTCGCTTCGGTGATCCTGCGCAGCCTGGCCAAGGAAGGCAAGATCATCATCGAGGACAGGACCCGTCTGTCCGAGGAAGTGACGAACCTCCTCATCGACGAGTTCCAGAAGGAGGACCGGCTCGACCAGGAGGTCCGGGAGCTCCTCAGCCAGCACATCGACAAGATCCGCAAGGAGAACATCGAGTACCAGCAGATGTTCAAGATGATCAAGACCAAGCTGGCCCGGGAAAAGGGGATCGTGCTGTGAGCAGCCGCCTGTCCCGGGAAAAGATCAACTACCTCTCCCGCCAGGTCCTCTCCGTCCTCGAAAAGGACGAACAGGTCGATTTTCTGGACGATCCGAACGAGATCCGCCTGATCATCGTCAAGTCCATCGAAGAGGAAATGAAGCTCTACGAGACCCTCGACCAGAAGGCCATCGACAAGATCCAGTCGCAGAAGAAGGCCATCGAGGAGGGCTCGCGCGAGTGGGAGATCCTCTACCGCAAGTATTACAACGACGAGCTGGCCAAGCTCGGCAAGCTCTCCGACTAGACCCGATCTTCGGGAATCCACTATCTGCTCTCCGAGGTCGCTCTATCCCTGCGTTCGGAACTCCCGACTCGGAGTACGCCGCTCCGTCGGCCGCTAGCCGGCCCGGCGAGCCGGCTCGCTTCGGGTCCGGGCTCGGCTCTCGCACCTGAAGAGACAGGAGCGCTTCTCGAGTGGTCGATCTCCGGTTGCGGACATCCGTGCCCGCTCCGCCCTCCCACGGCCTCCTCCGGGCATATCTCCTGCGTGCTCGTTCCTCTCGTCAGGGGATTCGCGCTTCTCCTCTAGAAATATCGGATGGATGATCGAGGATTCCCCTTGATCGGGTCGCGCGGAGAGGAAAAAAGCGGAGAGAAAAGAAAAGGGCCGGGGACCTCTGTCCCCGGCCCGGGTGAGCCGTAGATGTCGGGCGCGGCTTAGAACAGGAACCGGAAGCCGACGCCGCTCTTGTAGTTGGCGTCGAAGTTGCGGCCGAGCGGGGCGCGGAACTCGAAGAACAGCTGGCCCTTGCTCGTCCACTTGTCGAACACCTGGAAGCCCAACTGGAAGGGCAGGTCGACACCGAACTTGTGCAGGTCGTCCTTCGGCTGGGTCGCCGAGCTGACGCCGATGCCGGTGCCGATGAAGAAGCTCTGGAAGTGGCCGTTGATCAGCGCGTCGCCGGTGAAGACGATCTTCCAGGGGTCGCCCTTGAACGGGATGCCGCCGCCGCCGCTGAGCGTGAAGCTCCACTTGTCGGGGGTGATCCAGGCGAACATGCCGGCGCGCAGGAACCCGTAGAGGGCCGTGCTGCCGCCGTAGAGGCCGAGGCCGCCGCCGACGGTCCAGAAGAGCTTCTTCTGGGTCACTTCGAAGGTCAGCCGGCAGGGATCGGACGCCGGCGACTGGGCGCCGTCGTTGTCGAAGACGGTCGTGTTGATCGTGTAGGTCCCGGCCTTGGTGAAGACCTTCTCCCAGGTCCAGGGGGCCCGGGTCGTCACGCAGGTGTCGATGACGTTGCCCTCGGAGTCGAGGAGCTCGAAGACGACCTTGACGATCTTGCCGTCGGGATCGCTCGAACCGGTGGCATCGAAGGTGATGGGCCGGCCGACGTAGTCCTCACAGGGCATGCAGGAGGTCCAGAGCTTGCAGATGGGCGGGAAGTTGATGGCGACCTTTCCGGCGCAGGGATTCGTGGTGGGCTCTCCGGCCATGTTGAAGGCCACGCCCTTGAAGGAATATTCGCCGGGCTTGTCGAACTTGGTCTGCCACTTGGGCGAGGCCGGGGTCAGCTCCTGGGTGGCCAGCTTCTGTCCCTGGGAGTCGAAGACCTCGACGGTCATCGACTTGGCGTTCAGCGAGCCGCTCATGTCCACGGTGATCGGGTCGTTGGCGTTGGCCCGCTCGGGGGTGATGACGAGCGCGCAGGAGGCCGGCTTGATGGCGTCGACCGGAGGCTTGCCGCTCAGGGCGATGTTGCCGCAGCCCTTGGGGATGACGAACTCGTAGATCTTCCAGTCTTTCTGGATATTGACCAGGAAGACCGGCAGGGGCTCCTTGCCCGCCCACTCGATGTTCCGGGCGACCTTGACCTGGTTGTGCGACTTGAAGAGCATCCAGGGCAGCACCTCGCCGACGGGCAGGGTCGTGTCGATCCAATCGGCCGTCTTCATCTGTTCCATGAAGGGCTCGTAGAGCTCCGCGTTTCCGGCCAGTTCGAAGCCGGTCTTGACGTCGGCGGAATGGGCGTCGAACAGCCCCTTCATGGTGGCCGGGGTCGGATCCTGGCCCTTGACCGTGCAGAAAGTGTAGAGACCGATCCTTTTGAGCTTGGTGGTCTGGGCGAAAGAAACCGCCGTGAACGCGACAAGCGCCATCACGACGAAAAGGACTGCAGATTTACGCCATTTCATATAAATCCTCCTGATTTTTTATATAGGATAAACAACTTCCAAGAGATTATATAGTCGGGCGACGAGCTATTTGTCAAGCAAAATCAACGATTTCCCCCCTAGAGGTGACCCCCGGCCAGGAAGGATGCGACGACCCTGCGGATGAGCCCGGAATCCCGAGGCTCCTGTTTCAGCGCCTCCAGGCATGCCTCGCGGCCCCGGGAGCCCCGGGCGGCGAAATCCCGCAGGGTCCGGGTCCCGTCGGGGATGTCGATCTCGGGGTGGCTCTGCAGGCCCCAGATCGGCTTGTCCCCCACCCGGAAGGCCTGCACGCGGCAGGCCTCGGTCGAAGCCAGGACCTCGAAGGGGGCCGGCAGGTCGCGGACCTCGTCGAAGTGGACCGCGAAGACGTGATGGACCGTTCCCGCCGGGCCGAGCAGGTCGTCGTCCTTGTCCACGCGGACGGAGATCCAGCCGATCTCGGGACTCGGACAGCGGGCGACCGAGGCCGGGCCGGCCAGGGCGTAGGCGATGAGCTGGTGACCCCAGCAGCTGCCCAGGACGGCGGTCCCCGCCGCGGCCGCCCGGCGGACGAGCTCCGCCTCGGCCTCGACCCAGGGGTCCCTCTCGAGGATCGAAGCCTCCGAGCCCGTCAGGATGATGTGACCGAACTCGGCCGGATCGGGGAACTCCCCTTCCCGCGCGACGAAAGCCCGCCAGGGCATCCCCCCGAGATACCGGCTCCAGTGCCCGACCGGGTCGTAGATCTCGGGCTCGATGGAATTGTCGACGATGGCGATCATGCTGCGCTCCGCGGGACATTATACCGGCCCCTCCGGAAATGACAAGACGTCTTGTCGCGGGACTCGGGAATCTGGTATAATGACGTCCCCTAGGAGAACGACCGTGACATCCGTGAGCGAAGACACCGAACTGACCGTCACCACCCCCGACGAACCGGGCATCTTCGGCCGGGTCCTGGGGACCCTGGCCAACGCCGGCGTCAACGTCAAGGCTTTCTACGTCTATTCCGAGACCGAGCAGGGGCACTTCCACCTCGTCACCTCGGACGCCAAGAAGGCGGAGACGGCCCTGCGGACCCTCGGCTACAAGGTCAAGGCGAAGAAGGTCCTGACGGTCCGGGTGACCGACCGGATCGGCGCGGGCGCCGAGATCGGCGCCCTGCTCGGCAACGCCGTCATCGACATCTGTTACTCCTACGGAACGTCCTCGGGCGAAGGCAAGACCCTCCTCGTTTTCCACACGAGCAACAACCGCAAAGCCCTGGACACCCTGAAATAGAAAAGGTCCGTTAATTTCGTTGACAAGACGACCGAGTTGTCTTAGAATATCCGCCTTGGAGTTGTCTAAAGGAGGCCACCGTGTCTAAAGCCGAGCCTAACGTCGTTCCTCTCTGCGACGTCCTTCTCGTTCTGCTCATCATCTTCATGGTCATCACGCCCCTCGTTCAAAAAGGCATAGATGTCAAGCTGCCCGAGACGTCCGACTCCTCGAGCGGCGGCGGCCAGCCGACCGGCCTCATCGTCCTGACCCTCCAGGCCCAGGACGCCGTCGAGATCAACGGCATCAAGTACGAGCTCCGCGGCCTGCTCGAAGAGCTCCGCCGTCTCTACAGCACGCGCCAGGACAAGACCATCTTCATCCGCGCCCTGGCCAAGCTGCCCTTCGCCAAGGTCATGGAAGTCATCGACATCGCCCGCGGCGCCGGGGTCGAGACGCTCGCCCTGATCCCCGAATACATCGAGTAGGAACGGTCCGCATCCCGCCGCGGCCGCCCGTGCGCAAGTCGATCCTGTTCCTTTCGTTCCTTTCGGCTCTGGCCGTCTTTCCCTGTCTCCCCGCCGAAGAAGAGCTGACCGGCCCCGTCACGCGCGAGATCCTCTTCGAGAAATTCCCGGAGTGGCAGGCCGTGGCCGCGGCCTACCAGCCCCGTCCCGATTGCGTCGACAAGCTCCGCGCCTTCGGCCGGGAAGTCCGCGTCGAGATCTACCTCGGGACGTGGTGTTCGGACAGCAAGGCCCACGTCAACGAGTTCTTCAAGGTCCTCGAGATGGCCGACTCTCCCCTCTTCCGGTCTCCTGCACGGCGATCCCCCGGGACAAGGACAAGAGGGCGCCTTTCTATCAGGGGAAGGACATCGTCAGACTGCCGACCTTCTTCGTCTTCGTCGACGGCCGGGAGATCGGCCGGATCGTCGAAACGCCGGAGAGATCCGTGGAAGAGGACCTGGTCAGGATCCTCGGGCTCTAGGGAAGAGCGGGCGGCTCAGCGGCTCTTGATCGGGCCGATCACATCCCGCGATATCACCAGGCGCTGGATCTCGTTCGTCCCCTCGTAGATCTGCAGCAGCTTGGCGTCCCGCACCAGCTTCTCGACCGGGTAGTCCTTCATGTAGCCGTAACCCCCGAAGATCTGCAGGGCCTCGAGGGCGTTCCTCATGGCCACGTCGGAGCCGAGGCACTTGGCCATGGCCGACTCTTTCCCGTTGGGCCGGCCCTTGTCCATGAGCCAGGCCGCGCGCCAGACGACGAGGCGCGCCGCTTCCACGTCCATGGCCATCTGGGCGATCTTGAAGGCCGTGGCCTGGAACGCGGCGATGGGCTTGCCGAACTGGACCCTCGTCTTGGAATACTCGACGGCGTGTTCGAGGGCCGCCCGGGCGATGCCGACGCCGGCCGCGCCGACCGCGGCCCGGGTCTTGTCGAAGGTCCGCATGGCCACGATGAAGCCCGAGGCCCTCGCGCCCGATGAGGTTGGCCGCCGGCACCCGGACGTCCTCGAAGAACAGCTCCGTGGTGTTCGAGGCCCGGTGGCCGAACTTGTCCTCGACCTTGCCCACGGAAACGCCCGGCGTGTCCCGGGGGACGGCGAAGACGCTCAGGCCGCGCGGCCCCTTGTTGGGCGCCGAATTGGCGAAGACGAGATAGAGGCTGGCCACGCCGCCGTTGGTGATGAAGCACTTGGACCCGTTGATGATGTAATCCGATCCGTCCTTCCGGGCGGTCGTCTTGATGGCCGAAGTGTCCGAGCCGGCCTCCCGCTCGGTCAGGCAATAGGAGGCGAAGGCCATCTCCTTGAGGAAGGGCGCGAAGAGCCGCTTTTTCTGCTCGTCCGTGCCGAAGAGCAGGATGGGCGTGAAGGCCAGCGAATTGGCCATCATCGTCGTGTACATCCCGGCGCAGCCCCAGGCCAGCTCCTCGCTGACGATGGCCGTGTCGAGGTCGCCGAGGCCGACGCCGCCGTATTCCGCGGGGACCGTGCAGGTCAGGAAGCCGACCTCGAAGGCCTTGCGCATGACGGCCTCCGGGAACTCGTGGCCCCGGTCGAATTGCGCGGCCTTGGGCCTCATCTCGTTCGCCGCGAAATCGTGGGCCATCTCCTGAAGGGCGATCTGGTCTTCGGTCAGCTGGAATTCGATCACGTCTCACTCTCCCCTGTGAAAATCACGGCGGAGTTTACCGGATTCGACCGGCCCTGTCAATTGAGGAGGCGGACCTCGTCCCTGCGGATGAGGAAGACCGGGTCCTCGACGCCGAAGACCTCCCGGACGATGTCCTGCGCCCGGATCCCCCGCGGCGGAACGGGCGGGAGACGGAGCACGAGGCGCCGCCCGCGGATCTCGTAGCCCACCTTGTCCCCCCCTTCCCGGCCGGCCTTGAAGGCCTCGAGGGCGGCCCTGAGCTCCCGGGCGCTCTTGACGGGTCCGAGCTCCCCGTTCCGGCGGTCGATCGAATAGACCATCCCGGCCGTGGCGTTGGCGAGCGAGGGCGAGCCCGGCGGAACGGGCTCGAGCCGGGAGAACCGGATCCCCGGCGGCACCGACCGGTTGACCCGGGCGAGGAACTGCGCCGCTTCGATCCGGCGGGGCGAGCGGAATTCCAGGACCTCCCGCAGGGCCTCGATCCCCAACGGCAGGGCGGGTCCGTAGGTGAAATCCATTTTCGGGTGGAAACCCTCGGTCTTGCGGACCTCGATCCCGGCCCGGCGGAAGCTCCGGTGGATGACGTGGATGAGGTCGATGTGGGAGAGAAAGCGGGCCTTCCCCCGCTTGGAGTAGACGGCCCTGTACCGCAGGATCTCTCCGGCGGGCTCCCCGAGCAGGGGCGGGGGCCGCGGCCGGTGGACCGATCTTCGCCGGCCGGGCCGGCTTCTTCCAGGCTCCGCTCGCGCACCCCCGGCACTCGCCGCAGGCCCGGTCGAGACAGCCCGGGCTCCGCTCCGCGCGGAGCGCCGCCTCGAGCTCCCGGGCGAGATGGCCCTTCCGGATCCCGGTCTCGACGACGTCCCACGGCAGGGCCGCTCCGACCGGGATCGGCCGGAGATAATCGCGGTGATCGATCGCCGTCTCGGCGAACGCGGCCTTCCAGGCCGGGAGGTCCAGCTTGTCGTCCCAGCCGTCGAACCGGGCGCCCCTCTTCCAGGCCTCGACGAGGACCCGTCCGAGCCTCCGGTCGCCGCGCGAGAACACGGCCTCGAGGACCGAGGTCGCCAGGGGATGGGTCTTGACCTCGACGCTCCGGTAGCGCCGGAGCTCCGAGCGGAGGAGGTCCTGCTTCGACGCGAGGACGTCCTCGTCGTCCATGCCGAGCCACTGGAACGGCGTGTGCGGCTTGGGGATGAACGAGGCGACGCTGACGTGGATGCGCGGGGCCGATCCGAGGATCGACCGGCCGAGCTCGACGGCGTCGCCGACCAGCCGGACGATGCCGGCCAGGTCCTCGTCGGTCTCCGTGGGCAGGCCGACCATGAAGTAGAGCTTGACGAGCCGCCAGCCGCCCTCGAAGGCGAAGGTCAGGGCGTCCCGGATCTCGCGGTCGTCGAGCTTCTTGTTGACGACGGCCCGGAGACGGTCGGTCCCCGCTTCGGGCACGAGGGTGAAACCGGTCTTGCGGACCTTGAGGATGTTCCCGACGAGCTCCCGCGACAGCCGCCCCGGCCGGAGCGACGAGAGGGAGAGCGAGATCTTCTCCCGGTCGAGCTCGTCCATGAGACAGCGGACGATCTCCTCGAGCTGAGGGTGGTCGCCGACCGACAGGGCCGAGAGCGAGGCGTCCTCGTAGCCCGTCTGCCGGAGGCTGCGGATCGCCGTGCGGTGGATGAGGCCGGGGTCCTTCGGCCGGTGGGGGAAGTACAGGCTCGCGGCCTGGCAGAAACGGCAATTCTGGGGACATCCCCGGGCGGCTTCGACGGCCACCCGGTCGAACACGACGCGCAGGCTGGGAACGACGATCTTCTCCGGGAAAGAACGACCGGGAAAAATCCTCGGCCAGGCGCTTGGGCACGGCCGCGGGAGCGCCGTCGCGCGGCCGGGGCACGGCCAGGGGCGAGCCGTCGCGGACGGCGGCCTCGTAGAGCGACGGGACGTAGACTCCGGCGATCTTGGCCAGCTCGCGCAGCCGGTCGCGGCGCGGCACGCCGCGCCGGCGGAGGTCCGCGGCGGCCCGGACGATCTCCGGGAAGCCCTCCTCCCCGTCGCCGAGGAAGACGAGGTCGAAGAAGTCGGCGACCGGTTCGGGATTGAAGGCGGCCGGCCCGCCGGCGACGACGAGCGGCGCCTCCTCTCCCCTCTCGGCCGAGGTCAGGGCGATCCCGCCGAGGTCGAGGATGGTCAGGACGTTCGAGAAGTTGAGCTCGTAGAGCAGGGAGAACCCGACGATGTCGAAGTCGCGGAGGGGAATGCCGTTCTCCAGGCTCGCCAGGGGGATCCCGGCCGCCCGCAGCTCCTTCTCCAGGTCCGGCCAGGGGGCGTACACCCGCTCGGCGAGGACGTCCTTGTCCCTGTTGAGCAGGCCGTAGAGGATCTTCTGCCCGAGGTAGGACATGCCGATCTCGTAGACGTCGGGGAAGGCCAGGGCGACCTTCGTCCGGACGCGCGCCGGGTCTTTGCGGATCTCGTTCCACTCGCCGCCGACGTAGCGCCCCGGCTTCTCGACGCGGGCCAGGACGCGGGCGAGCGTGTCCCTGTCAGACATTGGCGAACCGCCTCATCTTCACGTTCAGGACGAGGCCGGCGGCGACGAAGCTCGTCAGCAGCGACGAGCCCCCGTAGCTGAGGAACGGCAGCGTGATCCCGACGACCGGGAAGAGACCGATGATCATCATGACGTTGACCAGGAACTGGAAGGCGATGAGCAGCGAGGCCGTGAAGATGATGTAGACCCCGGCCCTGTCCCGCGCCTTGGCGACCGACAGGAACATCCGGGCGAGCAGGAAGAAATAGAGCGCGATGACGGCGAAGACGCCCAGGAAGCCCGTCTCCTCGCCGATGACCGAGAAGATGAAATCCGTGTGCCGCGCCGGCAGGAACCTCAGCTGGCTCTGGGTGCCGTGCATGAAGCCCTTTCCGGCCAGGCCGCCGGAGCCGATGGCGATCTTGGACTGGATGACCTGGTAGCCCGAGCCGCGGGGGTCCTCGAGCGGATTGACGAGGCTCGTCAGCCGCCTCTTCTGGTAGTCCTTGAGGCCGAGGTTCCAGCCGCCGATCCCGATGACGAGGGCGGCCAGCAGGAACACGACGACGGTCTTCCGTCTCAGGCCGGCCAGGATGAAGGCCCCGCCGATGATGGCCGTGAACGTCATGGCCGTGCCCAGGTCGGGTTGGAGGGCGATGAGCCCGAGCGGCACGCCGGCGACGAGCAGGGCCCCGATCGTGTAATTCCTCGTCAGGTAGGCGCCCTTGTATTCGGCGAAGAGCCGGGCGAAGACGAGGATCATGACGATCTTGGCCGGCTCGGACGGCTGCATCTGCATCAGGCCCAGGGTGATCCAGCTCCGGGTCCCGGCCATCAGCCGGGCGAAGACGAGGGTCGCGAGGAGGATGGCGACGATCAGGACGTACAGATAGGGCGAGACCGAGACGAAGAACTTGTAGTCGACGGTCAGGACGAGGAGGAGGGCGACGAGGGAGACGCCGATCCAGACGAGCTGACGGGTGTGGAAGCCGCCGGGCAGGAAGTGGGACGAGCTGTAGATGAAGAGGACCCCGACGAGGGCCTGCAGGAGGACGAGCCCGAGCAGGACCCAGTCGATCTCCTGGATGAGCCGCCGGTCGATCATCATTTCGCTTCGAGCTCCCGTTTGAACGCTTCGAAGATCCGCTGGGCCACGGGGGCCGCCGTCGCGCCGCCTCCCCCGCCGAACTCGACGAGGACGGTCACCACGATCTTCGGGTCCACGCGGGGGGCGAAGCCGGAGAACCAGGAGTGGGTCTTGACCTCCCGGCCGGCCCGCTTCAGCGCCGCGGCGCTCTCGCGGCTCATCGTCTGGGTCGAGCCCGTCTTGCCGCAGACGTCGAAGCCCTCGACGCGGGCGCCCTGGCCCGTGCCGCCGTCGTTGGCCGACTTCCACATGCCGGCGATGACGCTCTCGAATTCCGAGGCTTTGAACTGCGGCTCGTCGCCGGCGGCGGTCCGGCCGCGCCGCCGTCCTCCGGAGGCCCGTCGGCGAGGAGCAGATCGGGGCGGGGCCATCTTCCGGCCGCGCCGGGCGACGAGCGCGGTCAGGGCGGCCACCTGGAGCGGCGTCACCTGGAGCTGGCCCTGCCCGATGGCGACCGAGATGGTCTCCCCCGGGTACCAGACCTCCTTGAGGGCCTTCATCTTCCACTCCGAGCTCGGCACCAGGCCGTCCTTCTCGCCGACGAGGTCGATGCCGGTCGGCCGGCCGAGCCCCAACCGTCCCGCGGCCCTGGCGATCGGATCGATGCCCATGCGCTGCCCGAGCTTGTAGAAATAGATGTTGCACGAGTTCTTGATCGCGTCGTCGAGGTCCATGGCCCCGTGGCCCTGGGGGAACCAGCAGTGGCGCGTCGCGCCGTAGATCTGCGTCGATCCCGAGCAGTAGACGGTCGTCCCCGGGTCGATGAAGCCGAAGCCGAGGCCGCCCATCCCCATGACGATCTTGAAGATCGAGCCCGGCGCGTAGAGGCCGCGGATGGCCCGGTTCTCGAGCGGCGAGAGCGGGTCGGTCATGAGCCGGAGCCACTCGTCCGGCGTGAAGCGGGTGATGAACTTGTTCGGGTCGTAGGTCGGATGGCTGGCCAGGGCCAGGATCCCGCCGGTCCGCGGGTCGAGGGCGACGACGACGCCTTCCCGGCCCTCGAGAGCCGCCTCGGCGATGGACTGGAGGTCCTTGTCGATGTTCAGGACGATGTTCTGTCCCTGCACCGGGAACTGGCGGGCCTTCTCGCCGCGCACCCGGCCGAGGCTGTCGACGACCTCGTAGACGGCGCCGTCGACGCCGCGGAGGACGTCGTCGTAGATCCGTTCGACGCCGGTCTTGCCGACCATCTCGCCCGCCCGCGTCCGGAGCTCCGGCCGGGCCCGGATCTCCTCGGGCGTCCGCTCCTGCAGGTAGCCCAGGACGTGGGCGGCCAGCGTCCCGAGCGGATAGCGCCGCTGCGGCTCCGACTCGACCACGAGCTCGGGGAACTCGCGCCGGCGGCTCTCGATGGGGGCGACGTCCCTCGCGCTCAGGCCGTCGGCGACGACGATGGGCTCGAAGAGCGGCAGGTCCTTGCGCAGGTCGACGCGGGCCCGGAGCGTCGGCTCGTCGATGCCGAGGAGCCGGCTGACCGCGGCGAACGAGGCGTCCGGGTCCTTGACGCCTTCGCGGACGATCGAGACCTTGAAGGAGGCCTGGTTATCGGCCAGGAGGACCCCGTTCCTGTCGAGGATGAGACCGCGCGGCGCGGCCAGGACCCGCATCCGGGTCCGGTTGGCCTCGGCCAGCCCGGCGAACTTCCCGTGCTCGAGGATCTGGATCTTCCAGTAATAGGACAGGACGAGGAAGACGAGGACGGCGACGGCGGTGAAGACGGCGTTCGCCCTCCGGCGGACGAGCGTCAGGTCCTCGTAGATCCCGTCTTCGGGCATCAGCCGCCTCGGGCGCTCCGCTTCGCGGATCCTTCGCTCGAGGACGAAGAGGGAGCCGGCCAGGACCGCGGTGACCAGGGGCTGGACGAGGAGGAGCCCGCCGTGCAGGTTGACGGATTCGAGCCGGACGATCGCCGTGATGACGACCCAGAGGATCATCTCGAGCACGGACATGACCAGCATGAACAGGGCGCTGCGGCCGAACGGCGCCACGTCGATCCGGCGGGAGACGTAACCGGTCCAGAACCCGAGCAGCGTCTTGGTCAGGCCGGCGACGCCGAAGACGCCGATCGAGAACGCGTCCTGGACGAGCCCGCACATCGTCCCGAGCAGGGCCCCGAAGACCTCGCCGCGGCGGATCGAGAAGTACAGCACGACCACGGTGAAGGCGTTGAAGACGACGAGCAGGCCGGGCGCGGCCGAGCCGGCCAGGGAATAGACCAGGACCGCGACGAGCGTGGCCGCGAAGGCCCGCAGGACGTCCTTGAACGCCGTCTCCCTCATCCGCCGCCTCCGGGGCCCTTGGTCAGCACGGCGACGACGTCGAGGGTGTTGAAGCGGAAGTAGGGCGTGACGATGATGCGCCGGAAGACCGGCGAGGCCTCGTCCGGCGCCAGGCTCTGGATGGCCCCGACGCGGATGCCGGGCGGGTAGATCTTGTCGAAGCCCGTCGTCAGCAGCTCCTCGCCCGGCTGGCCCCCGGTGGCCGAGGCCAGGACGTAGCGGAGCTCGCAGACGGGCCGCGAGAGCCCGGTCATCGTCCCGGTCAAGCCGTCGACGGCCGAGATGACGGAGACGCTGCTGTCCTTGTCGGTGACGAGCTGGACCATGGCTTCTTTCAGGCTGACCGGCGGGATGGTCCGGCCGACGAGGCGGCCGAACCGGTCGCAGACGGCCATGTTCGCGGCGATCCCGTCCAGGCTGCCCTTGTCGATGACGACGGACTGGTAGGGGTTGGCGCTGTCGACCCCGATCGTCCGGGCGGCGACGACGGAATCCCGGAATTCGGCCAGGCTGCGCCGCAGCTCCTCCTCGGAGCCCCGGAGGGCGAGCCGGTCCTGGAGGTAGCGGACGTCCTGGCTGAGGAAGAAGGCCTCGCGCCTGAGCCTCCCGTTCTCCGCGCGGACGCGGCGGAGATCGAAGTAGCCGTTCCAGAGGGAGCCGGCGCCGCGGACGATGCCCGTGGCGGCCCTCTGGACGGGCGAGAACAGGAAGAAGACCGACCGCTCGAAGAGGGACTTCTCGGCCCCGCGCGGCACCTGGACGGAGATGAGCACGATGTGGAAGAACGTCAGTCCGGCGAGGACGAGGGCGCTTCGTCGCTTCTCCCAGAAGGGCATGACACCTCGCGAGCCGCAGCGGCCGAACCCTCTAGATGAGGGAGATCTTCTTCAGGAGCTCGAGGTCGTCGAGCATCTTCCCCGCCCCGAGGACGACCGTGGTCAGCGGGTCCTCGGTGATGAAGACGGGCAGCTGGGTCTCCTCGCGGATGCGCTTGTCCAGGTTCTTGAGGAGGGCGCCGCCGCCGGTCAGGATGATGCCCCGGTCGATGATGTCCGCCGAGAGCTCGGGCGGGGTCCGCTCCAGGGCGATGCGGATGGCGTTGACGATGGCCGCCACGGTCTCCTCGATGGACTCGCGGATCTCCTGGTCGTCGACGACGATCGTCCGCGGGATGCCCTCGCGCAGATCGCGGCCCTTGATCTCCATGGTCATCGGCTCGTCGAGGGGGTAGGCCGACCCGATCTGCATCTTGACGATCTCGGCCGTCCGCTCGCCGATGAGCAGGTTGTACTTCTTCTTCAGGTAGTGGATGACGGCGTCGTCCATCTCGTTGCCGGCGACGCGGATGCTGTGGTTGAAGACGATCCCGTCGAGGGAGATGACGGCGATGTCGGTCGTGCCGCCGCCGATGTCGACGATCATGTTCCCGGTCGGCTCGGAGATGGGCAGGTCGGCGCCGATCGCGGCCGACATCGGCTGCTCGATGAGGTAGACCTCCGAGGCCTTGGCCCGCATGGCCACGTCCTTGACGGCCCGCCGCTCGACCTGGGTGATGCCGGTCGGGATGCCGATGACGATGCGCGGCCGGAGGAGGAAGCCGCGGTTGTTCATGGCCTTCTTGATGAAGTAATCGAGCATCTTCTCGGCGATCTCGAAGTCGGCGATGACGCCGTCGCGCATCGGCTTGATGGCCACGACGCTCGTCGGCGTCTTGCCGAGCATCTCCTTGGCCCGCGAGCCGACCGCCTCGACCTTGCCGGTCGCCTTGTTGACGACGACGATCGAGGGCTCCTGGACGATGATGCCCTTGCCCTTGAGGAAGACCAGGGTGTTGGCCGTCCCCAGGTCGATGGCCAGATCGCAGAAAAACCTGTCTTTCAACCAGCTGATAAGGCTCATGTTGCTTCTCTCTCCGCCGCGGTCATTTCTAACACAATTCGCGTCCCGAAGCAAATCCGGCCCCGGACCGGGCGTTTCGGCTTGACTTTGCGTCCGCACTTCCCATATACATTAGGCACATTTAGTCGGATTTCCCGGAAAGGAGTGCGCTTTGAGTCCTCAACCCTACGTCCCCGAAAAATCGGACATGAAGGAATTCACCCTCCGGGCCGTCCTCATCGGCCTCGTTCTGACCGTCATCCTCGGCGCGGCCAACGCCTACCTCGGCCTCCGGGCCGGCATGACCATCGCGGCCACCTATCCCGCGGCCGTCATCGGCATGGCCGTCCTGAAGATCATGAAGGGCTCGATCCTCGAGGAGAACATCGCCCGGACGATCGGCTCCATCGGCGAATCGATCGCCGCCGGGGCCATCTTCACCATCCCCGCCTTCGTCATCGCGGGCGCCTGGACGAACTTCAACTCCCTCGACGCCTACATCAAGTCCACGGCCCTGATGTTCGTCGGCGGCCTGCTCGGCATCCTCTTCGTCACCTTCCTCCGCCGGGTCATGGTCACCGACCCCGACCTGGTCTTCCCCGAGTCCGTCGCCGCGGCCGAGATCCACAAGGCCGGCCAGAAGGGCAGCCAGGGCTCGAAGTTCCTCTTCCAGGCCATGGGGCTCGGCGCGCTCCTCTACTCGCTCGGCGTCGTCCAGCTCTTCGCCGCCAGCAAGGACTTCATCCTCAAGGTCGGCCAGATCGGCACGAGCTTCGTCCGGCTCGGCGCCGCCAAGGATTCTCCGACGATCGGGGCCGGCGGCACCGTGGCCGTCTCCGGGCCCGGCATCTTCCCCGCCTACATCGGCGTCGGCTACATCATCGGGCCGCGCCTCGCGGCCCTCAACTTCGCCGGCGGCCTCCTGGCCTGGGGCCTCTTCGCCCCCCTGCTGATGTTCTTCCTCGGGCCCCAGCTCATCCCGACGTTCTACGGGCCGGGCGTCGCGGCGGCCGACGTCAACTGGGTCGACATGGTCACGAACGTCTGGAAGTTCATCATCCGGCCCATCGCCGTCGGCGGCATGCTCGTCGGCGCCGGCTACACCCTCTACAAGATGCGCAAGAACCTGAAGGCCGGCCTCAAGCGCTCGATCGGCGACGTCAAGAAGGCGGCCGGCCAGGCCGAGGTCGTCTCCCGGGTCGAGAAGGACCTGAACATGAAGGTCGTCATGGTCCTCATGGCCCTGACCTTCGTCCTCATGGTCTTCGTCTACCAGACCTTCTCCAAATCGTTCGGCTCGGCCATCCTCGCCGCGGTGGTCATGGCCATCGCCGGCTTCTTCTTCGCCGCGGTCTCCGGCAACCTGGTCGGGACGATCGGCTCGTCGAACAACCCCATCTCGGGCCTGACCCTCTCGACGCTCATCATCGCCGCCCTGCTGATGGTCCTCGTCGGGGCGACCGGGACCGAGGGCGTCGCGGCCGTCCTGGGCGTCGCCGCGGTCGTCTGCGTCTCCTCGGCCGTCGCCGGCGAGATGCTCCAGGACCTCAAGGTCGGGCACATCCTCGGCGGCACGCCGTACAAGATGCAGATCGGCAACATCCTGGGCATCCTCGTCGCCTCGCTGGTCATGTACTTCCCGCTGATGCTCCTCAACGGCGCCTTCACCTTCGGCAGCAAGGAGCTCCCCGCGCCCCAGGCGGGCCTGATGGCCGCGCTGTCCAAGGGCATCGTCGGCGGCGAGATGGCCTGGCCCCTCGTCATCGTCGGCATGCTCATGGGCTTCGCCTTCATCCTCGTCCAGGTCAAGTCGCCCATGCTCGTCGCGGTCGGCATGTACCTGCCGCTCGAGACGACCTTCGCCATCTTCGTCGGCGGCATGATCAAGGGCATCGTCGACAAGTCCATGGCCAAGAGGAAGTTCAACGCGGCCCAGACGGCCCGGGCCACCAACGTCGGCATCCTGCTCGCCGCCGGCCTCATCGCCGGCGAGGGCCTGATGGGCCTCGTCCGGGCGGCCTGGAAGTTCTTCTTCCTGAACAATGTCATCCATTTCGACATCCCGACCATCTTCAAGGGCGGGAAATACTTCGGCGGCGTCGACCTCTACGTCGGCGGCCTGGTGGTGCTCTTCCTCATCGGGCTCTACCTGGTCAAGATCCCGCTGAAGAATGCGGGCGCCGCGGACGAGCCTCCGCCGCCCTCCGCCGTCATCTAAGGGACGAACGGGGACATGTACCTCCGGTACGTGTCCCCTTTTTTTGCCTCAGAGACCGCCTTTTCGGCTAAAATAGCCGGGATGTCATGGCCCTTAGAGAGATCCGCATCATCGGCGACCCCGTCCTGACCCGGACGGCCGCCCCCGTGGAACGGGTCGACGAGGAGATCGTCCGCCTGGCCCGGGACATGGTCGAAACGCTCCACGCCGCGCCGGGCATCGGTCTCGCCGCGCCCCAGGTCGGGGTCGGCCAGCGGGTCATCGTCGTCGACCTGTCCGTGGGCGTGGACAAGGACGCTCTCCACATCCTGGTCAACCCGGAGATCGTCGAGAAGGAAGGCGAAGCGGTCTGCGAGGAGGGCTGCCTCTCCGTTCCCGACATCCGCGAGAAGGTCGTCCGGCCCTACCGGGTCGTCGTCCGCGGGCTCGACCTCGAAGGCCGGACGGTCGAGATCGAGGGCGAGGACCTCCTGGCCCGGGCCTTCTGCCACGAGATCGACCACCTCGACGGCATCCTCTTCGTCGAGAAGCTCTCGGCCCTGAAGCGGACGCTCATCCGGAAGAAGCTCAAGAAGAACGCGGCCGACGCCAAGAAAGCATGAAGACCGTCTTCTTCGGGAGCCCGCCCGCGGCCCTCCCCTCGCTCGGCGCTCTCCTCGACGCCGGCCACACCGTCGAGCTCGTCGTCACCCAGCCCGACAAGCCGGCCGGTCGGGGCCGCCGGCTCGTCCCCTCGGCCGTCAAGACCTTCGCCCTCGAGCGCGGACTTCCCGTCATCGAGCCGGTCCGGATCCGGACGGATCCGAGGCCCTCGAAAGGATCCGGGCGGCCGGGCCCGAGATCAACGTCGTCGTCGCCTACGGCCAGATCATCCCGCGCGACATCCACTATTTCCCCCGCTTCCATTCGCTCAACGTCCACTTCTCGCTCCTGCCGAAATACCGCGGCGCGGCCCCGGTCCAGCGGGCCGTCCTCAACGGGGACACCGAAACGGGCGTGACCGTCATCGAGCTCGACGACCGGATGGACGAGGGCGACATCCTGGCCTGCGAAAAGGTCGATGTCGGGCCGCGGGAGACCGCCCTGGCCCTCGAAACGCGGCTGGCCGCGCTCGGCGCCCGGCTGCTCGTCGCGACGCTCGCGCGGATCGACACCGTCACGCGGGTGAAACAGGACGGCGCCTGCGCCACTCTGGCCCCCAAAGTGCGCAAGGAGGAAGGCCGGATCGACTGGACCGAGCCGGCCCGGGCCGTCGACAGAAGGGTCCTGGCCCTCGGCGACCGGCCCGGCACCTACACGATGTCCGGCGGGAAGCGGATCAACGTCCTCCGCGGCCGGGCGCTCGAGGCCGGTTCCCCGGCCGCAGACGGCGCCGGGCCGGATCGTCGCGCTGGGCAAGACCGGCCTCGCGGTCGCCTGCGGCGCCGGGACGGCCTATCTCGTCGAGGAGCTTCAGCCGGAAGGCAAAGGACCCATGCCGGCCTACGCCTTCTCCCTCGGGGCAAGGCTCGACCCCGGCGATTCCTTGGGTTGATGATCCGAGAGAGGAACGCTACTCTTCGAGCAGGAAGTTGCGGGGGTCGACCCGCTTGCCGTCCCGGAACACCTCGTAGTGGACGTGGGGCCCGGCGGCCTTTCCGGTCTGGCCGATGTAGCCGATGATGTCCCGCCTCTTGACGCGCTGTCCGGCCTTGACGTTGAAGTTGCTCATGTGGCCGTAGACGGTCGTGAAGCCGTTGCCGTGGCTGATCGCGACGTTCTTGCCCAGGTACTTGTCCGTCTCGACCTTGATGACGATGCCGTCGGCCGTGGCCATGATGGGATTGCCGACGTTGGTGGAGATGTCGAGGCCCCAGTGCATCGTCCAGGCGCCCGTGAAGGGGTCGTTCCTGTGGCCGAAGACCGAGCTGATCCAGCCGGCCGTCGGCATGATCGAGGGCGTCGTCGCCAGGCGGAGGCTGTCGCTCTCGAAGTAGCTGAGCAGGCTGTTGAGGTTGCCCTCGATGCTCAGGGCCTTCTGGTTCAGGCTCTGGATGGCGCCCGGGGAGAAGACCTGGGGGCCGCTCGCGGCGGGAGCCTGGTACGGGGTCGATCTCGGGCTCGGGGACCTCGTTGTCCGGCGCGCCCCCGCCGACCCCGGCCGGGGCGGTCAGGACGTCGGGCGACTTCATCCCGGCCATGACGTTGAGCTTCTTGGTGTAGCTTTCGAAGTGGGAGATGGTCGCCTGCAGCTCGCCGATGGATTTCTCGTAGCCGGCGATCACCGTTCTCTGTTCGGCCGTTTCCGCCTTGAGGGCCTTGTACCGGCCCCGGATGACGTTCATGCGGACATAGTCGACGAGAACGGCCGCCAGGACCAATCCCAGCGCCACTCCGGCGACGGCCAGGGTTTTCAGCGTCCGCCGGGAGAAACACAGGGTTTTGGTGCTGGTTTTCGTATGCGGAACGATGATGACCGAGAGGTGCTTTTTGGGCATTGGTGACCTCGACCTTTGTACCATATCCGCCGAAAAAGTGTCAATACTTAAAAGGGGGGAATATTGGCCCCCCTCCGTTGGCTAGCCCGGAGCCTTCACCCCCCGCAGAGGACCGATCCCCCGTTGACGTCGAGGATCTCCCCCGTCACGTGGATGGCCAGGTCGGAGGCCAGGAACAGGATGGGGCCGGCGATATCCTCGGCCAGGGGGATCCGGCGCAGGGGGATGGTCTGGCGGACCTTTTCCTTGAATCCCGGCTCGCTGAAGCTCGGCGCGCTCATGTCGGTATCCACCCAGCCCGGGGCCACGGAGTTGACCCGGATGCCGAAGGGCGCCAGCTCGACGGCCAGGGACTTGGTCAGGGCGTGGAGGGCGCCCTTGCTGGCCGCATAATGGGAGTGGAAGGCCTCTCCGCGGACCCCCGCCGTCGAGGTGACGTTGATGATCCAGCCCCGGCCGTGGTCCTTCATCGCCGGCACGACGGCGTTGATGCCGTAGAAGACCCCGTCGACGTTGACCCCGATCGTCTCTCGGTAGGCCGCGTCGTCCATCCGGCCCATCTCGAGATAGGTCCAGATGCCGGCGTTGTTGACCAGGGTGTCGAGCTCGCCCCACCGGGCCAGAACATCGCCGACCATGCGGTCGATGTCCGCCTTCGAGGACATCTCGGCTTTGTAGGCCAGCGCGCGCCGGCCCATCGTCTCCACTTCCTTGACGACTTCTTCGGCCGCCTTTTGGTTGCTGGCGTAGCTGATGGCGACGTCGGCGCCGGCCCGGGCGAACAGGATGGCCGTGGCCCGGCCGATGCCGCGCGAACCTCCGGTGATCAGGGCCTTCCGGCCTTCGAGGCTGATCATCGGACGTACCCGAGGCTGAAGTCGCCCATCTTGTGGAATTCGAGGTAGCGGTAGATCTCCCCGGCCCGCGGCAGGACCTTCTCCTTCATGACGGCCATGTACTCGTCGACCGTGGGGACGCGGCCCAGGAGCGCGGTCAGGGCCGCGAGCTCCGAGGACCCGAGGTAGACGCGGGTGTTGTCGCCCAGGCGATGGTCGAAATTGCGGGTCGAAGTGGCGAAGACCGTCGTCCCCGCCCCGACCCGGGCCTGGTTGCCCATGCAGAGCGAACAGCCGGGCATCTCGGTCCGGCCGCCGAAGGAGACGAAGATCGCGTAGTATCCCTCCCGCATGAGCTGGGCGGCGTCCATCTTGGTCGGCGGGGTGATCCAGACCTTGGCCGCCGGGGCGCCGGCCTTGTCGAGGATCCGGGCGGCCGCCCGGAACTGGCCGATGTTGGTCATGCAGGAGCCGATGAAGACCTCCTGGACCGGGTCCCCGGCGACGGCCGAGAGCGGCCTGACGTCGTCGGGATCGTTGGGGCAGGCGACCAGGGGCTCGGTGACGGCCGCGAGGTCGATCTCCAGGACGGCCTTATACTCGGCGTGGGGGTCCGCCTTGAGGAGCTCGGGCTTGGCCAGCCAGGCCCGGCAGGCGTCGATCCGGCGCCGGAGCGTCTCGGCGCTCTGGTAGCCCTCCTCGATCATCTTCTCCATGAGGGCGACGTTGCTCTTGAGATACTCCGCGACGCGCTCCTCCTTGAGCGAGATGACGCAGGCCGCGGCCGAGCGCTCGGCCGAGGCGTCGGTCAGCTCGTAGGCCTGGTCCCCGGTGAGGTCCTCGAGGCCTTCGATCTCGAGGACGCAGCCGTTGAAGACGTTCTTCTTGTTCTTCTTCTCGACGGTCAGCAGGCCCTGTTTGACGGCGAAGTACGGGATGGCGTTGACCGCGTCGCGCAGGGTGATGCCCGGATTCAATTTCCCCTTGAACCTGACGAGAATGGATTCGGGCATGTCGAGAGGCATGAAGCCCAGGGCGCCGGCGAAAGCGACGAGACCCGAGCCGGCCGGGAACGAGATGCCGATCGGGAAGCGCGTGTGGGAATCGCCGCCCGTGCCGACCGTGTCGGGCAGGACGAGGCGGTTGAGCCAGGAGTGGATGACGCCGTCGCCGGGGCGCAGGGACACGCCCTTGCGGTCGACCATGAAGGGAGGCAGGGTCTTGTGGACCTTGACGTCGGCCGGCTTGGGATAGGCGGCCGTGTGGCAGAACGACTGCATGAACAGGTCGGCCTGGAACTCGAGGCAGGCCAGCTCCTTGAGCTCGTCGGCGGTCATCGGGCCGGTCGTATCCTGGGAGCCGACGGTCGTCATGTGCGGCTCGCAGGCCGTGCCCGGGAGGACCCCGGCGACGCCGCAGGCCTTGCCGACGATCTTCTGGGCCAAAGTGAAGCCCTGGCCGGCCCGGGGCTTCGGGTTCTCGACCGTGGTGAAGAACGGCGCTTCGCCGAGGCCGAGGGTCCGGCGGGCCTTGGCCGTCAGCTGGCGGCCGATGATGAGGCTGAGCCGGCCGCCGGCCCGGAACTCGTCCTTGAGGGTGGGCGGCTTGATCTCGAGCCGGGAGATCACGGCCCCGGCGGCGTCCCGGATGACGCCGGCGGCGAAGTCGAGCGTGATGAGATCGCCCGTCTTCATCTTGGTCACGTCGGCCATGAGGGGCAGGCCGCCCGAATCCTCCGTCGTGTTGAAGAAGATCGGGGCGATGAGGCCGCCGATGACGACGCCGGCGCGCCGCTTGTTGGGGACGAAGGGGATGTCCTCGCCGATATGCCACATCAGGGAGTTGCAGGCCGACTTGCGGCTCGAGCCGGTGCCGACGACGTCGGCGACGAAGGCGACCCGGTGGCCCTCCTCGCGGAATTTCTTCATGACGGCGTTGCCGCCGGGGAAGCGCTTCTCGCCCATCGACTGGGCGTGGACGGGGATGTCGGGCCGCGTCGGCGCGTGGCCGGCCGGCGAGAAGTCGTCCGTGTTGATCTCGCCCTCGACCTTGAAGACCTTGAGGACGAGCTTCTCGGGGAAGGCGGGCCGGGACAGGAACCACTCCCCCGCCGCCCACGACTCGAGGACGGACCTGGCCAGGGGGTTGGTCGACGACATTTCCGCGACCGTTTCGAACTGGCTGTAGACGAGGACGATCTTCTTGAGGGCCTCGGCGGCCGCCGCGGCGATGGCCGGATCGGCCAGGGCCTCGACCAGGGGCCCGACGTTGTAGCCGCCGAGCATCGTCCCGAGGATGCGCACGGCGTCCTCCCGGGAGACGGCGGCCGTCACGACCTTGCCCTTGGCCACATCCGCCAGCCAGCCGGCCTTGACCTTGGCCGCCGGATCGACCCCGGGGGAGACGCGGTTCTCGAGGAGCCCGCGCAGAAGCGAGCCATTCTCCTTATCGGCCGATTCGAGTCCCCGGCAGACCTCCCCGACCTCGGCCGGCGTGAGCGCCAGCGGCGGCAATCCGGCCGCGGCCCGTTCTTTTTCCATCTCGAAGTAAGCGTCGAGCATCGTTCTCTCCTATCGTCCGATTTCGCCCGTCTACTTTATCGGTTTTCCGGCGTTGTTGTCAAAACGAAACGCATCGAAAAACGGGATGCCCTTCTTTACGGATCGACGGTTGCCGAAGGGGATCCGCACGCGCAGGGGTATTCCCGGAAGAGGCCGTGGGGGGCGCAGCGGTCCCGGAGGCCCGAAAGGGACCGCGCACAGGACGGCCGAAAATCCTTGCATAACGGGGCGAATCCGGTTAAAATCCAGGCTCTGGTTTTTACCCAAAATTCGCATAGGAGATTTCGACATGCGCAAGAAGATCGCCCTCATCGGCGGCGGCCAGATCGGACAGATCCTGGCCATGCTCGCGGCCCAGAAAGAGCTCGGTGACATCGTCATCCTCGACATCCCCGAGCTCGAGAACCCGGCCAAGGGCAAGGCCCTCGACCTGATGGAGATGGCCCCCCACGGCAACTACGATGCCGCCATCACCGGCACGTCCGACTACAAGGACATCGCCGGGGCCGACGTCGTCATCATCACGGCCGGCCGGCCCCGCCAGGCCGGGATGACCCGCGAGGACCTCCTCGCCGTCAACCTGGACATCATCACCAAGGTGGCCGCGGGCGTGAAGGAGTACGCTCCCAAGGCGCTCTGCATCATCGTCACCAACCCCCTCGACGCCATGGTCTACGCCTTCTACAAGCTGACCGGCTTCCCCAAGAACCAGGTCATCGGCATGGCCGGGACGCTCGACACGGCCCGCTGGCGCGCCTTCGTCGCCATGGAGCTCGGCGTGTCCGTCAGCGACGTCGCCGGAACGGTCCTCGGCGGCCACGGACCGGACATGGTGCCCCTGCCCCGCCTGACCACGGTCGGCGGCGTGCCCCTGACCGATCTGGCCACCAAGGAGCAGATCGACCGGCTGGCCACCCGCACCCGCGAAGCCGGGACCGAGATCGTCAAGCTCTTCGGCAAGGGCTCGGCGTTCTTCAGCCCGGCCTGGAGCGCCATCGTCATCGCCGAGTCCTACCTCAAGGACAAGCGCCGGGTCCTGCCCTGCGCGGCCCTCTGCGAAGGCGAATACGGCGTCAAGGGCCTGTTCATCGGCGTGCCCGTCATGGTCAGCGCCAAGGGCATGGAAAAGATCTACGAGATCAGCCTCAACGACGAAGAGAAGGCCATGCTCCAGAAGACGGTCGGCGTCGTCCAGAAGACCGTCGAGGAGACCAAGCTCTAAGACGGCTCGTTCGATCGCACTCCCGGCCGGAGGCGGATCTTCCGCCTCCGGCCTTTTCTTTGGGGACACGTACCGGGGTACATGTCCCCTTCTTGACGCGCTCGCTTTACGACAGCCATAAAAACGATATCGTTGGCCCGCATGCGCATTCACGAGTACCAGGCCAAGAAGCTGCTCTCCGAATTCGGCGTCCTCATGCCGAACGGCCGGCTCGCCGCGACGCCGGAGCAGGCGCGGGAGGCCGCGGAGCGCATCGGAGGAGCCGTCATCGTCAAAGCCCAGATCCATGCCGGCGGACGGGGCAAGGCGGGAGGCGTCCTTCGGGCGGCGTCTCCGGCCGAGGCGGAAGCCGCCGCTTCGCGTCTCCTGAGCAAACCCCTCGTCACCGCTCAGACCGGTCCGCAAGGCCGCCTCGTCCGCTCGCGTCCTCGTCGAAGAAGCCCTCGACGTCGCACGGGAGCTCTACGTCGGGCTTGACGATCGACCGGAGCCAGGCGGCGTTGGCTTTCCTCGTCGCACCCCGGGGCGGCGTCGACGATCGAAGCCCTGGCGGCCGGGGAGCCGGGACTCGTCCTCGAACAGACGATCCATCCTTCGGCCGGAGTCCTCCCGGCCCAGGCCGAACGCGCCGCCGCGGCGCTCGGCCTCACCGGACCGGCCTTCGCCCCGGCGGCCGGGCTCTTCGCCGCCCTCGTCCGCGCTTTCAGTGCGTTGAACGCCTCGCTCCTCGAGATCAATCCCCTCGTTCTCACTTCCGACGGCCGGCTCGTCGCAGCCGACGTCAAGATCGAGATCGACGACAACGCCCTCCCCTTCCATGCGGCCCTGCGCGAGCTCTGCGATCCCGACGAGCTGACGCCGGCGGAACGCGAGGCCGCCGCGGCCGGGCTGAGCTTCGTCAAGCTCGACGGCGACGTCGGCTGCATCGTCAACGGCGCCGGACTGGCCATGGCCACGATGGACCTCATCGCTCTCGCCGGCGGCCGTCCGGCCAACTTCCTCGACGTCGGCGGCGGCGTCTCCGAGGAGGCCGTGGCCAAGGCCTTCTCTCTGCTTGTCTCCGATCCCGGCGTCCGCTCGGCCCTGGTCAACATCTTCGGCGGCATCGTCCGCTGCGACCTCGTCGTCCGCGGCATCGTCCGGGCGGCCCGCGAGAACGGCTGCCGCGTCCCCGTCGTCATGCGCCTCGAAGGCACGAACGTCGACGAGGCCCGGACGCTCCTCGCCGCATCGGGCCTGCCGTTCGCCCTCGTCCCCGACATGGAGACGGCCGCCCGCGAGGCCGTCCGCCTGGCCCGGGAGGCCGGAGGCCCGCGAGTGAGCATCCTCGTCGACGCGTCCACGCCGGGTCGTCGTCCAGGGCATCACCGGCGGCCAGGGCACTTTCCACACGCAGCGCATGATCGAGTACGGCACGACGGTCGCCGCCGGCGTGACACCCCGGCAAAGGCGGCACGCGCCATCTCGGTCGTCCCTGTGTTCGACACCGTGGCCGAAGCGGTCCGGAACGAAGGCGTCGACGCCTCGGTCATCTTCGTCCCGGCCGCCCACGCCCCTTCAGCCGTCCGCGAGGCGGCCGAGGCGGGGATCCGTCTCATCGTCTGCATCACCGAAGGCATCCCCGTCCTCTCCACGATCGCGATGAGGGAGATCCTGCGGCCGGCGCAGGCCCTCCTCCTCGGCCCGAACACCCCCGGCGTCATCTCTCCCGGGAAGGCCAAGCTCGGCATCATGCCCGGCCCCATCCACCGCGCCGGACACGTCGGCGTCGTCTCCCGCTCCGGCACGCTGACCTACGAGGCCGTTCACCAGCTGACCCGTCTGGGCCTCGGCCAATCGACCGCCGTCGGCATCGGCGGCGATCCCGTCGTCGGGCTCTCCTTCGTCGACGTCCTGACGCTCTTCGAAAAGGACCCGGAGACCGAGGCCGTCGTCCTCATCGGCGAGATCGGCGGCACGGCCGAAGAGGAGGCCGCGGCGCTCCTCAGGCAGGGCTATTCCAAGCCCGTCGTCGCCTACGTCGCCGGGCTGACCGCCCCGCCCGGCCGGCGCATGGGCCACGCGGGGGCCATCGCGTCCGGCGGACAGGGAACGGCCGCCCAAAAAATGGCCCTTCTCGAGGCCGCCGGGGCCCGGATCGTCCGGAATCCCGCCGCGATCGGGCAGACGGTCGCCGACCTCCTCAAAACTTGATTTTTCCCGCTTTCAGCCTATAATACCCCCCATCTTCGCATAATCCGGAACACCCCCAGAAACCCCATATCCACCCCTTCCAGACAAATATATGACAGACGAGAACGGCACCATCGGCAGGAAGATCCGGCGGACCCTGATCGGGAAGCCCCGCAACATCAAGGATCCCTCCCTCTTCCACAAGATCGCGCTCATCCCCGTTCTGGCCTGGATCGGACTCGGGGCCGACGGCCTCTCGTCCGCCTCGTACGGGCCCGAAGAGGCCTTCAAGGTCCTGGGCCAACACACCTATCTGGCCCTCGCTCTGGCCGTGGCCACGGCCCTGACGGTCTTCATCATCTCCTACGCCTACTCGCGCATCATCGAGTACTTCCCGTCCGGAGGCGGCGGCTACATCGTCGCCACCCACACCCTGGGCGAGAAGGCCGGCGTCATCTCCGGATCGGCCCTCCTCGTCGACTACATGCTGACGATCACCGTCTCCATCGTCGCCTGCGGCGACGCCATCTTCAGCTTTTTCCCGGCGGCCTACCAGCCGTTCAAAACCCCTTTCGAAGTCATGGCCATCGTCTTCCTGGTCATCATCAACCTGCGCGGCATCAAGGAATCGGTGACCATGCTGGCCCCGATCTTCGCCGTGTTCGTTCTGACCCATGCCTTGCTCATCGGCTACGGCATCGTCAAGCACGTTCCCGAGATCGGGGCCGTGGCCACCGACCTCCGCGCCGGCTTCCAGGGCGGCCTGGCGACGATCGGCCTGGGCGGCATGGCCCTCCTCTTCCTGCGGGCCTTCTCCATGGGCGGCGGCACCTATACGGGGATCGAGGCGGTCTCGAACGGTCTGCAGATCCTGCGCGAGCCGCGCGTCCAGAACGGCAAGAAGACCATGGTCTACATGTCGGTGTCCCTGGCCCTGACGGCCGGAGGCATCCTCGTCTGCTACCTGCTGCTCGGCGTCAGCCCGGTCGCCGGCAAGACGCTCAACGCCGTGCTGGCCGGAGAGGTCTTCGGCGGCTGGAGCTTCGGGGGCGTCCTCGCCCTCGTCACCATCTTCACCGAAGGCGCCATCCTCCTCGTCGCCGCGCAGGCGGGCTTCGTCGACGGGCCGCGCGTCATGGGCAACATGGCCGTCGACTACTGGTTCCCCCACCGCTTCGCCTCGCTTTCGAGCCGGCTCACCATGCAGAACGGCGTCCTGCTCATGGGCGGGGCGGCCATCCTGCTCCTCCTCTACTCGCGCGGCCGGATCTCGACCCTCATCGTCATGTATTCCATCAACGTCTTCCTGACCTTCTCGCTGTCCCAGCTGGGCATGTCCCGCTTCTTCATCAAGAACCGGCGCACCGACCCCCATTGGAAAAAGCACCTGCCCGTCCACCTCCTCGGCCTGGCCGTCTGTCTGGCCATCCTCACCGTCACCGTCCTCGAGAAGTTCATGCACGGCGGCTGGCTGACGATCGTCATCACGGCGGCCGTCGTCGCCACGTGCTATCTCGTCAAGGGGCATTACAACAAGGTCCGCCGGGGCGTCCGGGAGCTCGACGATATGCTCGTGGCCATCCCCCACAAGGGCACCTACAACGCCGAGCCGACCGACCCGCGGGAGATGACGGCCGTCCAGCTCGTCGGCGGCTACAACGGTTTCGGCGTCCACACCTTCCTGTCCATCATCCGCGGCTTCCCCGGGCTCTACAAGAACTTCGTCTTCGTCTCCGTCGCCGAAGTCGACGCCGGGGCCTTCAAGGAATCCGAATCGGTCGGGCGCCTGACGGGAGCGACCAAGGACGGGCTCAAGAAGTACGTCGAAACGGCCCGCAAGCTCGGTTTCCCGGCCGAGTCGCGCTTCGACACGGGCATCGACGTGGTCGAGACCGCCTCGGCCCTCTGCGAGCGCGTCGCCCGCGAATTCCCCAGGTCCACCGTCTTCGCCGGCCAGACCGTCTTCCGGCGGCCCGGCATCGTCAACCGCCTCCTCCACAACGAGACGGCCTTCGCCATCCAGCAGGAGCTGCGCTGGAAGGGCATCACGACGGTCATTCTCCCCATCCGCATCAACATTTGACCGGGCCGCGAACCGGGGACAAGTTTCTCCGTTTCGTGTCACCATCCAAGGGAATTGACAAATGTGCGTCGTCCGGATAATAAGGGGAGGCTCCGGACAATCAAGGCTTCGAGGAGGACGTATGTCAGATCAGACCGCCAGGACCGATATTTTCAGATCGACCGCCCCCGTCGCCACCGTCGTCCTGCTCGCCCTCGCCGTCCTCGGTCCGGCCTGCCGGCCTTCCTCCTCCGGAGCGGCCGTCGTCGAGGAGAAGAGCGAGATCATCCGGACCTACCCCTTCTCCGACCCCGATCCGGTCCCCATTTTCGCCCGGTCGTCCATGTGGGGCCAGGGCGCCCGGCTCTACCCCTACTTCTTCTTCGACCGGTTCACGGCCGAGCCCGTCGAACAGCCCTGGACGGTCGTCCGGCTGAGCAATCCCTACATCGAGGTCGCGGTCCTGCCCCAGGCCGGCGGCAAGGTCTGGGGGGCGGCCGACAAGGCCACCGGCCGGGAGTTCCTGTACTGGAACAAGGTGCTCAAGTTCCGCCAGATCGCCCTCCGCGGACCGTGGACCTCGGGCGGCATCGAGTTCAATTTCGGGGTCGTCGGCCATGCCCCGTCGACGGCCACTCCCGTCGATTACATCCTCCGCCGGAACCCCGACGGCAGCGCCTCCTGCGTCGTCGGGACCATGGACCTGCCTTCGCGGACCCGCTGGAGCGTCACCGTCACCCTGCCCAAGGACAGCGCCGCGTTCGAGACGAACGCCATCTGGGTCAATCCGACCCCCTTCAGCCAATCGTATTACGCCTGGTCCTGCGCCGCGGTCAAGACGGCGGAGGACCTGAGATACGTCTTCCCGGGGCAGTGGTCCATCGGCCACGACTACTCCGTGCCGCTCGAGCCCTGGCCGGTCGACCGCTCCGGCCGCGACCTCTCGCTCTATAGCAACAACGCCACGCCGGGCTCCAAGAGCTACTTCACGGTCGGCGAGTACGCCGATTTCTACGGCGGCTGGTACGAGAAGTCCGACGCCGGCTTCGGCCACTGGTCCCGCTACGAGGACATGCCCGGCCGCAAGGTCTGGATCTGGGACCTCTCGCGCTCCGGAGAGATCTGGGTCGACCTCCTCACCGACGCGGACGGCCAGTATACCGAGCCCCAGGCCGGACGGCTCCTCAACCAGTCCGACCACGGCGACTTCGCGCCGGGATCGGCCGACCGCTGGCAGGAACAGTGGTTCCCCTACCGGGGCATCGGGCCGATGACCCAGGCCTCTCCCCACGCCGTCCTGAGCGCGGCGCGCACGGGCGCCGCACTCGGGCTGGGGCTCTTCCCGCTCCGGCCCGTCGCGGACGACCTCGTCGTCTCCGCCGCAGGCCGGGAGATCTTCCGGGAGCGGCTCACCCTCCGGCCCGAGCAGATCTGGAAGAAGGACGTCCCGCTCACGGGCGCCGCCGACGCCGATCCGCTCGAAGTCCGGCTCGGCGCGAAGCTCGTCTGGAGAAGCGCACCCGAAGCGGACGACCTCGGCCGGCCGCTCCGCTTCAGCACTCCGGCGGGAAGCTCGGCCGAGGCCCTCTACCTCCAGGCCCGCGGCCTCGAGCGCGAACGGCGCCTCGCGGAGGCGCTCGACAAGTACCTGGCCGCGATCGCCGCGGAGCCGCTCCACGTCCGGGCCCTCGCGCGGGCCGCCGAGCTCTACACCCGGCGGGGCGAACCGGCCCACGCCCTCGATCACGCGGGACGGGCCCTGGCCGTTTCGATGTACGATCCCGAGGCCAATTTCGTCTACGGGGTCGCGGCCCGCCGGTTGGGCCGTCTCGTCGACGCCAAGGAGACCCTCGGCTGGGCGGCCCGCTCGCCGCAGTTCGAAGCCGTGGCCCTCGTCCAGTCGGCGGAGATCGCCATCCTGGAGAACGATCCCGACCGGGCCGCCGAGTATGCCCTCAAGGCCCTCGTCTCGGACGACCTGAACGTCGGCGCCCTCGAGATCATGGCCGTGGCCCACCGCCTGGCCGGCCGGAAGGCCGAGGTCGACCGCGTCCTCGGCTGGCTCCTCGAAGTGGACCCTCTCGACCATCTGGCCCGCTTCGAGCGCTACCTCGGCAGCCGCAAGCCCGAGGACCTCGAGGCCTGCCGGGCCCTCATCCGCAGCGAGCTGCCCACGAGACCTGGCTCGAGATGGCCGCGTTCTACGCCCGGCTGGGGCTCGACGGCGACGCCGCGGAAGCCTTGAAAGCCGCGCCGCCGCAGACGACCGTCCTCTACACCCTCGCCTATCTCCTCCGCGACAGCTCCCCGGAGGAGAGCGCCGCTTGTCTCGAGAAGGCCTCGGCCGCCTCGCCCCATCTCGTCTTCCCGTTCCGCGAGGAGGAGATCCCCGTCTTCTCGTGGGCCATCGCCGCCCGGCCGGCCGACTGGAAGCCGAAGTACTATCTCGCCCTCATCCTCTGGGGCAAGGGCCGGCTCGACGAGGCGAACGATCTCTTCGAGATGTGCGAGAACGCCGACTACGCGCCCTTCTTCCTCGCCCGCGGCGCTTTCTTCGAAAGAACCGACGCGGCCCGGGCCGCCGGCGACCTCGCCAAGGCGATCGAGCTCGATGCCGCGAGCTGGCGGGCCCGCCACATACAGACTGAGTTCCTCCTGCGCCAGGGACGCCCTGACGAGGCCCTGGCCGCAGCCCGAAAGGCCGCAGCCGATCTCCCGAACGAGGCCCGGCTCCAGGTCGACCTGGCCGGTGCGCTCCTCGCTGCGGGCGACCCGCACGCGGCCGCGACGGTCCTGGACGCGGTCGCCGCCCTGCCCTACGAGGGGGCGAGCGACATCCACGGTCTCTATGTCCGGGCCCACATCGGGATCGGGCTCGAGGCCATGAAGAAGGCCGCCTGGGCCGACGCGGTGCAGGCCCTGGAGCTCTCCAAGCTCTACCCGGAGAAGCTCGGTACCGGTGCGCCCTTCCATCCGGACACGCGGCTGCAGGATTACCTCATCGCCCTGTGTTACGACCGCCTGGGGGAAAGGGAGAAGGCAGCGGCCCTGCGCGAAGCCATCCGCGATTACACGCTGACCTACTGGGACGAACCCCAGCCTCACGGCTACTTCGGCGGACTGGTCCTCGAAAAGCTGGGCCGCAAGGAGGACCGCCTCAAGGCCCGCGAGCTCTACAGCCGCTCGACGAAGCCGCCGGCGGAGGTCCTGGAGATCATCCGGAAGATCGATTAATTCATCATCCACGAGCGGTAAGATCGGTTCTTCCAGTCTCGGAGCCAGATCGACGTTCCGCTCATCTGCCCGATGACATCCCTGACGTAGGCCTCGAGGGCCGCGCCGGCCGCCGCGAACCGCCCCTCGTCGTCATAGACGAAGTAGCGGGCCGGATGATCGACATGGTGGCCTTGCGGGGCGCGGGGATACCCCAGCTCCCCTTGGGCGGGGAACTCGATCTCCCGGAGACCGGCCGCCGCCCGCAGCCGCGAGAGGAAATCGTCGTACACCCAGGCCAGTTCCTCGGTCGTCCCGCACAGGTAGACGAAGGAGTTCCTGGGATAGCGCCACCAGGAGGTGAATTTAGGCGCGGCAAGTCCAGGCGACTGAAGGCCGGCGGCCGAGGCGGCCGTCGTCACGGACAAGGCCTCGTCCGTGACATCGATGAGGAACTCGCTCCTCAACGGACCATCGCTGATCTCCAGAGTATAGCTCCCGGCCTCCAGAACGAGCTCTCGGCTTGAATAGGCCGGACCCAAAGCGGTCAGACAGAGCTCGGGCATATAGATCCCCTCGATCCCCACCAGTAGCCGGTTCCCTATCCGGCGGAACGCGCTCTCGATCGAGAAATTGCAGCAGCCGTAGATCTTCTCGGTCTCCAGGTCCAGGACGATCGTGGGTTCCACGCCTTCCTGTCCGAACGGATAGGCTTCCCTGACCGCAAAGAGGATACGGCCCTCCCTTGCCGACAGGACCTTTTCGTGGCAGGCCATAGATGGGAGAAGACACGCCAAGCCTAGAAGAACGAACGCTTTACGTGCAACCATGCCTCACCTCCCTGCCCCCTCAATATCGGCGCCTGGAGGCCGTTTGTCAAGTCACGAGGGTCAGGGGCGCCAGCGCTTGTACGGGATGACGGCCGGGGCCGCCTGTCCCGCGAAGCGCGCGATCTCGAAGAGCCCGCCCTCTTCGGGGACGAGCTTGAATTTCCAGTAGCGGATGAGGCCGAACTCCGACTGCGGCTCGAGGAGACAGGGCACGAGGTTGGCCGCCGGCTGGACCGCATCGACGAAGAAATCGCCCTTCTTCACCGGGAGCCGGACCGCCTCGGCCGCGACGTCGATCTTCGCGGGCGCCTCGTAATCGAGCTCGGCCGGGACGACCGCGGCGGCCCTGTAGACCTCCGCGTCGACGAGCGCGTCCTTCTCGAAAATACCGACCTCGACGCCGAGGGCCAGGAGCGTCTCGACGATGTCGGTACGGCCGCCGGGAACGATGTAGCCGCGCGGCCGGACGACGGAAAGCGTCGGCTCGACGTTGGGGAACCAGTGCTTGACGATCTCATCGACGACCCTGGCGCCTCCGGCTTCCGCACCGGGAACGAAATCGGCCGGCGAGACCGTCTCCCCCGCCTTCTTGTCGACACGCAGAACGCGGCCGGACGGGCGCCGCGCTCCGCTCGAACCTCTTGAGCCTGAGCTCGGGCTCGTTCGGGTCCCGGGCGAACTTCATCCGCAGGTGGACGGGATCGCCGGCGGCCCGGGCCGCCGCCCGTTCGAGGAGCCCGGCGCGGAGATCGACGACCATCTTCCGGATCTCCGGCGCGTGCGCGGCCACGGACTCGAGGAAGGCCCGCAGGCCGTTGTACTGCCAGGTGGTCCTGGCCTTGAGCGTATCCAGGTCGTGGCGCGAGGCGCCCTCCTGGATGAACGAGAGCGTCTCGAAGATGCCCAGGCTGTTCCGGCCGTCGTTGAGGTCGGTCGTGGAGAACCGCTTCATCTCCTCGCGCGGGCCGCGGCCGACCTCGGGACGAGCCGACCCGGACGACGTATCGACGCCGAGGTCCTCGGTGACCAGATATTCGTGGAAGGTGAAATTCTTTTTCTTCAGGGCCTGCCCGACCTCGGCCAGCACGACCCGGCGCGAGAAGTCCTGGAGTCCCTCGGCGATGTTGACGTTCGAGACGCAGCCGATCGAGACCCGGTAGTAGTCGTCGCCCTTCTCGTGGACGTCGATCGTCACTTCGGGCCTGAAGGCCCGGAAGACGCGGTGGATCGCCCGGACGCCCTCGGCTTCGACCTTGACGTGGTCGCGATTCATGTCGAGGTCGAGCTCGTTCACCCGGACGTTCAGGAAGTTGCCGTGCGGATTGGTCTGGGGCATGACCAGGACGTTGACCTTCGCGAGGAGCGGCTTCAGCTCGCCCGCGGCCAGGTCGCGGAGCAGCCACAGGACGGCCTCCTTGGCCGACTGCTCGTTCCCGTGCTGGGCGGCCGTGAAGAGGACGGTGGGCTTCGTCCGGTCGAGCGACTCCGGCGTCGCGGCCCCCTTCCCGCCGAGGACGGCCAGGAAGATGTCGCGGGCGCCGTATCTTTCGGTCGGCAGGGATCGGCCGACGGTCGCCACGCCGAGCTCGGGCGCCCGGCTCTGGAGGGCGCTCAGAAAAGAGACGACCGCCTCGTACTGCGTGTATTCGCGGTAGCTCGCCTTCTCCGCCGGCGTCGGGAGGGTGGTCTGCGGGATGCCGGCCCCCGCAACGGCGGAGCCGCCGAAGATCCGCGATGGCTAAAAGCACGACAATTCTCGTTCGCTTCATGCTGTACGCTCCCTTCGGAAAATGGGACAGCTCAATCCGGCCGCTTCTTCTCCGCAGGCTCGGCGGCCGGACCCTTCTCGCACTTGAGAGTGACGTCCTTGACGGCGCCGGCCCGCAGGACCTTGAACACGATCCCGTCGCCGCATTTCAAACCGGCCAGCGCCATGCGCAGCTCGTTGATATCGGTGTAAGCCTTGCCGTCGACCGAGAGGACGACGTCACCCTTCTCGAACGCGGCCCGGCCGGCGACACCGTCGGTCGGTTTGGGATCGACGACCAGGTTCTCCAGGCCGTCGATCTTCTTCAGGCCGAGGCCGATCGTGGGAAAGGCCTTCTTTTCCTCCTCGGCCAGGCCGAAGACGTAGTCGGAGATGGCCCGCGAGACGGTCACGCTCTTCCTCCCGGCCGGGACTTCGACGGCGATGACCGTCTTGAAGGGCAGCTTCGACCGCTCGTAGGCCCGTCTGTTGAGGCCGAGGTTGTAGAGAAGATGCCCGGAGCCGACGCAGACGACGACCCGGCGCCCTTCGGCCTCGGCGGCCCGCACGGCGTTGGCGCCCATGACCTCGTCCCAGGCCGACTGCGACCGGTAGAGGCCTTCGAAGACCGAATCGAGCCCGGGGCCCTTCATGGCGGCGGGGAGATCGGAGGACTCGAAGACCGCCCGGATGAGCGTCCGATGGTCCTGGTTCGTGACGTCGGGCGGCCCCGGGGAAGTAGGCCTTCTCTTCGTCGTTCAGCGCGTCCCACCCGCGCATCCGGATCTTGGAGATGACCTCGCGCGGCGCGTTCAGGGCGTAGACGGGCAGCCGATGCTCCCGGGCGAAGTCGAAGATCTTCTCGTAGTATCCGAAGTTGAAGTTCCAGGTGACGTACCAGCGGATCTCGCGCAGGAAATCCTCTTTCGCGAGGAGCCCTGCGGTCCACTTGTTGAGCGTCTCCTGGAGGGTCACGGGAACCATCTCCAGCCCGATGGCCAGGTGCCTGTCGCGGGCGTAGAGGGCCCGGATGACCTGGAACTCGATCTCGTGCATGGCCATCGCGTCGTGGGTCTCGCCGACGTGGACGATGCGGGCGGCCTGTCTCGCCGACGTGGACGATGCGGGCGGCCATGAGGTCGCGGACCAGGCGCTCGAAATCGACTTTGGCTCCGGAGGCGCCGGCCAGGATGGCGCCGACGCCGACCTCCATTGTCTTGCCCTTCAGCTTGGGATCGCCGATCTCGAGGGTCAGCGTCGGGTCGGGTTTGTCCGCGGGAGCGGCGACCGCTTTGGGGTCCTGGGCGGCGGGGGTCGCAACTTGCGGCTGGGCCCCGGCGAACGCGACCGCAAGGAGCAGCGCGGCGGCGGAGACGAAAAGGATCGAGCGGCGCTTCGGGGTCATGGCATCCTCCGTCCTGGATTTCCCCCGTATCATAGCCGCGGCCTTTCGGAGAGTCAACGCATGTGAGCTCCGGAAAATTCACGGGACACGATCCCTTTTCCGGAGAAAAGGGTCATGTCCCGAATTTTCCGTCGTGAAATTTCCACGGAAAAAAGCTACAATCTGTGGCCGATGTCGAGGAGCCGCTCATGAGCGAAGAAGCCGCCGCGCCCAAGCCCGAGACGAAGAGGACCATCCGGACGTTCGCCGTCGCCTCGTTCCTCAACGACATGGGCTCGGACATCATCAATCCCGTTTGGCCGCTCTTCGTCACTCAGGTCCTCAAGGCCAACATGTCCGCCCTGGGCTTTCTCGACGGCCTGGGTGAAGCCATCGTCTCGCTGTCGCAGGCGTTCGCCGGGTATTATTCCGACAGGATCCGCAAGCGCAAGGTCTTCATCTGGACCGGCTACCTCTGCGGCGCCGTCTCGAGGCTCGGGTATGCCGCCTCGTCCCTCTGGCAGCACCTCATCCCCTTCCGCATCCTCGACCGGGCCGGCAAGATCCGCGGCGCCCCGCGCGACGCCATGCTCGCCGACGTCTCGACCGATGCGAACAGGGGCCGCCATTTCGGCCTGCTCCGGGCCATGGACAATGCGGGCTCCGTCGCCGGCATCCTCATCTCCATCGCCCTCATCGACGTCCTGGGCTACCGGCTCCTCTTCGCCCTGGCCGCCATCCCCTCGCTCGTCGGCGCCCTTCTCATCCTGAAGAACATCAAGGAGGCGGGCTCTCCCGTGGCCCGCGTCTTCAAGGGTCTGTCCTTCAAGGACGTCGACAGGAACCTGGCTCTCTACATCGCCCTCAACGCCGTCTTCGCCCTCGGCGCCTTCACTTATTCCTTCCTGCTCCTGTTCGCCAAGTCGCAGGGCTTCAAGACCGGGACGATCCCCATCCTCTTTCTCGTCTACTCGGCCGTCGCCGCGTCCCTGTCCTACCCCTTCGGGCGGCTTTCGGACCGGATCGGCCGCAAGCCGGTCATGTTCCTGGCCTACGGGGCTTGGGCCGCTGTCTGCGCCGGGGTCGCTTTCTTCGGCCAGGCGCCCGCCGCCGTCGCCGCCCTCTTCGTTTTCTACGGCATCCACAAGGCCGCCCTCGACCCGGTCCAGAAGACGATCGCCGCGGAGCTCGCCCCGCAGCCCTACCGGGCTTCCGTCCTGGGGGGGTTCCAGATGGTCATCGGTCTCTGCGCCCTACCGGCCTCCCTCGTCGCGGGATTGCTCTGGGACAACCTGGGCAGCCGGGCGCCCTTCTATCTTTCCCTGGGTTTGACGGCGGTCGCGGCCGGATTGCTTCTCTTCGTCAGGGAAACCCGGCGTATCGTGTAAGGGCTATCCCTCTTTATCCGGGGATACGTACCTAAGGGACATGTCCCCCGAAAGCCGGCCGGCTTAGTCTTCTTCTTCCGGCTTGACCCGGCCTTCCTTGACCGCCTCGGCGATGATCTTCTGCTGGATGTGCGAGGGCGCTTCCTCGTAGTGGTCGAACTCCATCAGGAAGGAGCCCCGGCCGCCGGTGATCGAGGTCAGGGTCGGCTCGAAATCGAGCATCTCCGACATCGGGACCTGGGCCTTGAGGACGCGCATGGGGCCCTTCTGCTCCATGCCCTGGACCTTGCCGCGCCGGCCGTTGAGGTTGCCCATGATGTCGCCCATGTAGGTCTCGGGCGTGTAGATCTCGACGTTCATGACCGGCTCGAGCAGGGTCGGCTTGGCCTCGCGGATGCCCTTCTTGTAGGCCTTGGTGGCCGCGATCTTGAAGGCGATGTCCGACGAGTCGACGTCGTGGTAGGACCCGTCGTAGAGGATGGCCTTGAAGTCGACCGTCGGATAGCCGGCCAGGACACCCTTCTTGCGGGCCTCCTGGATCCCCTTCTCGACCGAGGGGATGAAGTTGCGCGGGATGGAGCCGCCGAAGATCTTGTCGTCGAACTCGAAGTCCTTGCCGCGGGGCAGGGGCTCGAACTTGATCCAACAGTCGCCGAACTGGCCGCGGCCGCCCGTCTGCTTCTTGTGCCGGCCCTGGACGTCGGACCGTCCCTTGATCGTCTCGAGATAGGAGATCTTGGGCGGCTTGAGATCGACGTCGACGTTGTAGCGCTTCTTCAGCCGCTCGGTGATGATGCGGACGTGGAGCTCGCCGTTGCCGGAGATGAGCAGCTGGGAGGTGTTCGGATCGCGTTCGATGCGGACCGTCGGGTCCTCCTCGATGATGCGGTGGGTCGCCTGGGAGATGCGGTCCTCGTCGGCCCGGGTCTTGGGCTCGATGGCGAAGGAGATCGAGGGCAGCGGGAAGACGATCGGCGCGAGCGTGATGCCCGATCCCTTGGCGCTCAGCGAGTCGCCGGTGACGGTGACCTTGAGCTTGGCCGTGGCCACGATGTCGCCGGCCTTGGCCTGGCCGGCCGCGACCTGCTCCTTGCCCTGGAGGAAGAACAGGCCGCCGAGCTTCTCGTCGGTCTCGCGCCCGAGGTTCGCGACCGTGGCGTCGGGGTTGATCCGGCCCGAGAGGACGCGCATCAGCGAGATGCGGCCCGTGTAGGGGTCGGAGATCGTCTTGAACACGATGGCGGCGAAGGGGGCGTCGGGAGAGGGCGGAACGGTCTTCTCCGCGCCGCCGATCAGGACCTTGACGTTCCCGGCCTCGACCGGCGACGGCAGGTACGAGAGGAAGGCGTTGAGGAGCGTTTGGGCGCCGACGTTGGCCAGGCCCGAGGCCGCGAAGACCGGGAAGATCTGATGGTTGAGGATGCTCTTCTTGAGGCCGGCCCGGAACTCCTCCGGGGTGAGCGCGCCCGTCTCGAAGTACTTGTCCATGAGCTTCTCGTCGGACTCGGCGACCATCTCGAGGAGCTCCTTGTAGCGCTTGTCGACCTCGGCGGCCAGGTCGGCGGGCACGGGGCCCTCGGACATCTTGCCGCTCTCGTCCTTCTCGAAGGTGTAGGCCTTCTTCTCGACGATGTCGACGACGCCGGAGAAGTTCTTCTCCTCGCCGATCGGCAGCTCGACGGGGATGGCCTGGCGGCCGAAGAACTCGCGGACCGATTCGAGGGCCCGGGCGAAGTTGGCGTTCTCGCGGTCCATCTTGTTGATGACGAAGATCCGGGGCAGGCCCCGCTCCTCGATCATGTCCCAGACCTTCTCGGTCCCGACCTCGACGCCGGCCACGGCGTCGACCAGGACGGCCGCGCCGTCGACGGCCCGGAGGGCGGCCCGGGTGTCCCAGAGGAAGTTGCTGTAGCCGGGCGTGTCGAGGATGTTGATCTTGTGGTCCTGCCACTCGCAGAAGCAGGGCGTGGCGTTGATGGAGATCTTGCGCTCGATCTCGTCGGGGTCGTAGTCGGTGACCGTGTTGCCCTTGTCGACCTTGAGCAGGCGGTTGGTCGCGCCCGCGTCGAACAGGAACGCGGCCGCGAGCGACGTCTTCCCGGACGAGCCGTGTCCGACCAGGGCGATATTGCGGATCTTGTCGACGGAATAGTCTTTCATCCTCGAGCCTCCTGGGATTCTCGGAAAGAACCGAATCGAACAGGAACGCGGCCGCGAGCGAGGTTTTCCCGGACGAGCCGTGCCCGACCAGGGCGACATTGCGGATTTTATCGACGGAATAGTCTTTCATCCTCGAGCCTCCTGGGATTCTCGGAAAGAACGAAGGGCTATTCTACCCAAAAACGGCCTATTCCTCAAGCGGAAATACCTTGATCGGGTCGGAGGGCCGCTGCGGGCCTCGGGGATCGTCTCCGTTCGCTAGAAGGACTTCTCGGCTCGGGGCGCGCCGCTCCGTCGGGTCGCGGGTTTGGCCCGGCGCTCCAAACCCGCTCGGATCCGGGCCTCGCTCTGCCCTAAAGGGACAATCGATTTCCAGCGGGTCCCTTTAGGACATCCGTGCCCGCTTCGGCCCTCCTACGTCCTCCTCCGGGCATCGCCCCTGCGCCACCGTCCTTCTCCGCTCACTTCGACAACTCCTCGCTCGGGCAAACCGCGACCCTAGTCGGGGTTCGGCCGGCCTTCTCAACGCTTGACCAGCGGCCCCGATCCTGGCGTTGGGCGCTATCCACTTGAGAGAAACGACGGTTTCTTGTGGGAATAGCCCCTTGTTTTTTGGGGGGGAGGTCACGGATTCAAGGACAGTTCGCGGGTAATGACCGCCTCGAGGTCGGGCGGCAGGGGCGAGGCGAAGGTCAGGCGCTCGCCGGTCGAAGGGTGGACGAACGACAGGGTGTGGGCGTGGAGGAAGATCCGCGGGAACTCCCGGGGCTCCCGCCTGCGCCCGTAGACAGGGTCGCCGACGACCGGATGGCCGGCCGCGGCCAGATGGACCCGGATCTGATGGGTCCGGCCGGTGACCGGCTTGACCTCGAGCAGGGTCGTGTCCTTGAACGCCCGCTGGACCTGGAAGAACGTCTCGGCCCGCTTGGGGCTGCGGGCCCGCACGGACATCCGCGAGCCCTGCTTGGGGTGGCGGCCGAGCGGCCAGCTGAGCCGGCCTTCGGTCGCGGTCACCCGGCCCCAGGCCAGGGCGAGGTAGGTCTTCCAGACGACCCGGCGCCGGAACTGCTCCTGGAGCGAGCTGAAGGCCAGGGGCGTCCGGGCGACCACCATGACCCCGGAGGTGTCCTGGTCGAGGCGGTGGACGATCCCGGGCCGCTCCTCGGCGCCGATCAGGGCGACCTCGGGAAAGTGATGGATGAGCGCGTTGGCCAGGGTCCCCGACGGGTGGCCCGGCCCGGGATGGACGACGAGGTTCGCCTGTTTGTCGATGACGATGACGTCCGCGTCCATGTAGACGATCTTGAGGGGGATGTTCTGCGGGACGAGCTTGGCCTCGGGCTCGGGGAGGTCGTAGTCGACGTGGATCCGGTCGCCGGCCTTGAGCTTGTACCCGGCCTTGCGGGCGAAGGAGCCGACCCGCACGCCGCCGCCGTCGATGACCTTCTGGACCTGGGCCCGGCTCAGGCCGGGGATCTTGTCGGCGAGGAAGACGTCGAGCCGCGTCTTCTCCCCCGCCTCGGCCGTGACGACGAGATCAGCTATGGGCAATTTTGCGCCGCTTCAGGACGACGGCCAGGACCGCGCCGCAGACGAGGCCCAGGAGGCAGAACAGCTGGGGGTAGGACAGGCTGGTCAGGGCCGATGCGCCGCGGATGAAATAGATGTTGTCGCCGTGGTCGCCGCGGAAGTATTCGGTGAAGAACCGGATGACCGAATAGTTGACGATGTAGAAGGCGAAGACCTGGCCGTCGAACTTCTTCCTCTTCAGGATGAAGAAGAGGAGGCCGAAGTTGAGGAAATTGAGGACGGCCTCGTAGAGCTGGACGGGATGCATGGCCTCGTTCAGGTGGACGCCGGTCAGCTGCGAAGCGTATTCGTTCTTGAAGACGACGGCCCAGGGCGTGGCGCACTCGCTGCCGTAGCAGCAGCCGGCGCTGAAGCAGCCGATCCGGCCGAAGCCGTGGCCCAGGGCCAGGGCCGGGGCGATGAGGTCGGCCGTCTTCCAGGTCGGGATCTTCTTGCGGTGGAAATACCACAGGGCGAAGATCGTGCCGAAGGTCAGGCCGCCCTGGAAGACGCCGCCCGAGCGGGCCAGCGAGAAGAGCTCCTTCGGGTAGCTCGTGTAGTAGGAGAAATTGCTCACGAACAGCAGCAGCTTGGCGCCGATGAGCGAGACGATGATGGTGTAGAACGCGGCGTCCATGATGCGGTTGGCGTCGAGCCCGGCTCTTTTCGCCTGGGCGTAGATGAACCACAGACCCATGGCCACGCCGACGGCCATCAGGAAGCCGTAGGTGTGGACGGTCAGCGGACCGATCTTCACGAGGATGGGGAACATGCGGGTTTCCTCCTGAACAGGGTGAAGAGCATCAGGCAGGCGCCGATCGTGATGCAGGAATCGGCGACGTTGAAAAAGGGCCAGTGGGCCTTGCCGATGTAGAAGTCGAGGAAGTCGATGACGTGGCCGCGGACGAGGCGGTCGAACTGGTTGCCCAGCGCGCCGGCCATGATCAGGGTCAGCGAGACCTTCATCAGCGTGTCCGAGTCCGGGGTCTTGAAGAAGTAGTAGACGACGAAAGCCAGGGCGGCGAGCGAGGCCGCCGTCAGCAGGGCGAAGACGAGCGTGTTGTCCGTCTGGGAGAAGGTGCCGAAGATGGCGCCCCTGTTGTGGATGCGGGTGATGTTGAAGAAGCCCTTGATGACGGGCACGGATTCGTAGAGCGGGACCTTGCGGGCGACGACGGCCTTGGTCGCCTGGTCGAGGACGACGAGGCCGAGCGCGGCGAGGAAGTAGCGTGCGTTCTTCTTCATGACCGGCCTGCCTCGACGGCCTTCTCGCAGCGGGCGCAGAAGGTCGGGTGCGCGGCGCTTCGCCCGACGGTACGTCGAATAGTTCCAGCACCGCTCGCACTTCGCGCCCTCGGCCTTGGCCACCTCGATCGCGAGCTCCTCGCCCCCGGCGTTCGCGGCGACCGCGACCTGGGAGACGATGAGGAGCGCGGCGAGGTCGTTCCCGCGGCTCTCGAGGAAGGCGGCCTCGGCGGCCGGCGCCCTGAGCGCGACGCGGGCCTCGAGGGAATTGCCGATGAGCTTCGACTCGCGGGCCTTCTCGAGCTCCTTGAGGACCTTCTCGCGGACGCCGAGCAGCCGCTCCATGTCCCCGACGAACGAGGCCGGCGCCGACTTCAGCCAGTCGGTCGCCTCGGGGAATTCTCCCAGGTGGACCGACGGGTCCTTGCCCTCGAAGGCGGGCACGTGGGCCCAGGCCTCCTCGGCGGTGAACGACAGGATGGGGGCCATCAGCAGCAGGCTGTCCCGCAGGACCGTGAACATGGCCGTCTGGGCCGAGCGCCTCTCGGGCGAGCGGCGGGCCGAGCAATACGCCCGGTCCTTGACGACGTCGAGGTAGAAGGCGCTGAGGTCGACGGTGAAGAAGTCGAGGACGTCGTGGAGGATGGGGTGGAACTCGTAGTCGCCGTAGGACTTGACGACCCGGGCCCGGACCTCCTCGAAGCGGTGCAGGATCCAGCGGTCGAGGTCGAGGAGATCGGGCTCGGCGACCGCGTCGCGCCCCGGCTCGAAATCGGAGACGTTGCCGAGCAGGAAGCGCCAGGTGTTGCGGATCTTGCGGTAGGCCTCGACGAGGCGCTGCTCGATCTCCGTCCCGAAGCGGGCGTCCTCCTTGTAGTTGAGCATGGCCGCCCAGAGGCGGACGATCTCGGCCCCGGAGCGCTTGATGACCTCGCTCGGGTCGATGACGTTGCCCATGGACTTCGACATGGCCCTCCCCTGGTCGTCGAGGATGAAGCCGTGGGTGATGCAGGTCCGGAAGGGACTGCCGCCCTTGGCCCCGACGCCGATGAGGAGCGAGCTGTTGAACCAGCCGCGGTGCTGGTCGTGGCCCTCGATGTAGAGGTCGGCGGGCCACTGGTGGCCGGGCTCGCGCTCGATGACGTTCTGCGAGGCGCCGGACTCGAACCAGACGTCGAGGATGTCGAACTCCTTCTCGAACTCCTTCCCGCCGCAGGCCGCGCAGGCGGAACCGGGCGGAACGAGCGAGGCGGCGTCGCGGAGGAACCAGGCGTTGGAGCCCTCGGCGGCGAAGATCGCGGCGACGTGGCGGGCGACCGCGGCCGAGGCGAACGACGCGCCGCAGGCCTGGCACTTGAAGGCCGGGATCGGGACGCCCCAGGAGCGCTGGCGCGAGATGCACCAGTCGGGCCGGCCGGCGACCATGCCGTCGATCCGCTCCCGGCTCCACTCGGGGATCCAGGTGACGCGCCCGATGGCCCGGCGCGCCTTGTCGCGGAGGCCGCTCTTGTCCAGGGAGATGAACCACTGCTCGGTCGCGCGGAAGATGACCGGCTTCTTGCACCGCCAGCAGTGCGGATAGGAATGCGAGAGGGCGGTCTCCTTGAGCAGGCTGCCGTCGGCGTTCATGTCGGCGGTGATGCGCGGGTTGGCCTCGAAGACCTGGAGGCCGGCGTAGCGGGGCACCTCGGGCGTGAAGCGGCCGTCGTCGTCGACGGGGGTGTAGACGTCGATGCCGTAGGCGACGCCGGTCAGGTAGTCGTCGTGGCCGTGGCCCGGGGCCGTGTGGACCGCGCCCGTGCCGTCCTCGAGGGTGACGTACTCGGCCAGGACGAAGAGCGAATCGCGCTCGACGAAGGGGTGGCGGGCCTTGAAGCCCTCGAGCTCGCGGCCGGCGAAGGTCGCGAGAGCCTTGGGCGCGGGCCAGCCGAGCTCCTCGGCGACGACGGGCAGAAGCCGCTTGGCCAGGATATAGACGTCGGCCCCGACTTCGGCGGCGACGTACTCGTGCTCGGGATGGAAGGCGATGGCCATGTTGGCCGGGAGCGTCCAGGGGGTCGTCGTCCAGATGAGGACGTAGGCCCGGCGTCCGGCGAGGGCCGGGAACTTGGCCCCGAGGTCGGAGACGACCGGGAAGCGGACGTAGATCGAGGGCGAGGTCTTGTCCTTGTACTCGATCTCGGCCTCGGCCAGGGCGGTGCGGCAGCTGATGCACCAGTGCACGGGGCGCTTGCCCCTGTAGACCTCGCCGTGCTCGAAGAATTCGCCCAGGTAGTGGAGGACCTTGGCCTCGTAGGCCGGGTGCATGGTCAGGTAGGGCGTCTCCCAGGCGCCCAGGACGCCGAGGCGCTTGAACTCGTCGCGCTGGATGCCGATGAACTTCTCGGCGTACCGGCGGCACTCCTCGCGGACGGCCGTGACGGACATGTCCTTCTTCCGGTCGCCGAGCTGCTTGTCGACGTGGATCTCGATCGGCAGGCCGTGGCAGTCCCAGCCGGGGATGTACGGGGCGTAGTAGCCGAGCATGGACCGCGACTTGACGATGAAGTCCTTGAGGACCTTGTTGAGCGCCGTGCCCATGTGGAGGTGGCCGTTGGCGTAGGGCGGCCCGTCGTGGAGGATGTAGGGCGTGCGGTGCGAGGCGGCGCGCTTCTCGAGGATCTTCTCGTAGAGACGGTCGGCCTCCCACTTGCGGATGGCCTCGGGCTCCTTCTGGGCGAGCGAGGCCTTCATGGCGAATTCGGTGCGGGGCAGGTTGAGCGTGCTCTTCACGTCGGACTTATCGGCCATCGGGGTCTCCGTTCTGCAAGATACGATGCGTCATTATAGAACAAGTCGGCGTTCCCGCTACCGGCACGGGGACATGTCCCCCGTTCGTGGCGCTATTTCTTGATGAAATGGGCGCCGCGGGACGTGGGATTGGTCAGGGCGGCCCGGGTGATCATCAGGGCGACGAGGATGCCGTGGCGGAGGCCGACGAGGGCCGGCTCGAGGCGGGCCGCCTGGTAGAACTTCTCGATGCGGTGGCTGAGGTACTCGAGGTCGGACTTGGCCCGGGCCAGGCGCTTGCGCGTCCGGATGATGCCGGCGTAATTCCACATCGTCGAACGGATGGTCAGCCAGTCCTGGTTGACCAGGGCGGGGTCGACCGCCTCCTCCTTCTTCGGGTGGTACCAGCGGTGGATCTCGGAGGCCTTGTACGGCCGCGAGTCGTCGAACCGCTCGGCGATGTCACGCGCCGCCCGGGTCCCCCAGACGAGCCCTTCGAGGAGCGAGGTCGAGGCCAGGCGGTTCGCGCCGTGGACGCCGGTGCAGGCGACCTCGCCGACGGCGTAGAGCCCGGCGAGCGAGGTCCGGCCCCGGCCGTCCGCGAGGACGCCGCCGCAGCAGTAGTGGGCGGCCGGGACGACCGGGATGGGCTGGCGGGTGATGTCGATGCCGTCCTCGAGGCAGGTCTTGAGGATGGTCGGGAAGCGCTTGCGGATCGTCTCCGGCTTGACATAGGACGCCAGGTCGAGGAGGACGTGGCTCGTGTTGGTGACGATCATCTCTTCGTAGATGGCCCGCGAGACCTCGTCCCGCGGCGCCAGCTCGCGGTCGGGCGAGTACTTCTCCATGAACGTCTTGCCGTCGCGCGTCTTGAGGCGGGCTCCTTCGCCGCGGACCGCCTCCGAGATGAGGAAGCCGTCGCCCGACTCGCGCATGAACACGGTCGGATGGAACTGGATGTACTCCATGTTGCCGATGCGGGCCCCGGCCCGGAGGGCCATGGCGTAGCCCGAGCCGTCGGCCCCCGCCGGATTGCAGGTGTGGAGGAAGACCGCCCCGCAGCCGCCCGTGGCCAGGACGGTGAAGGGCGCGAAGATCCGCCCGACCTCGCCCGAGGCGTTGTCGAGGACGTAGGCGCCGATGGCGCGGGGCTCGCGGTAGTAGGCGACGGGGTTCTTGGAATGGTGGGGCACGGTCAGGAGATCGACGGCCGTGCGGCAGGTCAGCAGCGTGACGCGCGGGTGCTTCTTCAGGGCCCGCATGAAGCGGTCCTCGATCGTCCGGCCGGTGGCGTCCTCGACGTGGAGGATGCGCCGGCGCGAGTGCCCGGCCTCGAGCGCGTAGTCGAGCGATTCGGGCGAGCTCCGGGTGAACGGGATCTTGAGCTTGTCGATGAGCGTTTCCTGGACGAGCCGCGGGCCGTCGCCGACCAGGATGTCGACCGCCGCCGGATCGCCGGCGTAGTCGCCCGCCTCGAGGACGTCCTCCTTCAGGAGCTCGGGCCGGTCGTCGGGGGCGAACGAGACGATCCCGCCCTGGGCATAGTAGGTGTTCGATTCCTCGGCCCGGGCGTCCTTGGTGATGACGACGGTGCGGAGCCCGGCGTCGGCCGCCTCGAGGGCGGCGGTGGCGCCGGCGATGCCGCAGCCGATGACCAGCACGTCGGCCCGGATGTCGGTCGGACTCATGTCGGCCTCAATTCAGGAAATCCAGGGAGATGTCGACGGCGCGGGCCGAGTGGGTCAGGGCGCCGACCGAGATGAAATCGACGCCCGTCTCGGCGACGGCGCGGACCCGGTCGAGGGTCATGTTGCCGGAGGCCTCGAGCGGTACGCGCCCGCCGGCCAGGACGACGGCCTGGCGCATCGTCTCGAGCGGCATGTTGTCGAGCATGATCATGTCGGCGCCGGCGGCCAGGGCCTCGCGCACCTGGAGGAGGTTGGCGGCCTCGACCTCGACGCGGACGCCGGGGCGGATGTGGGCGCGGGCCCGCCGGACGGCCTCGGCGACGCTCCCGACGTGACGGAGGTGGTTGTCCTTGATCAGGACCATGTCGGACAGGCTCGTGCGGTGGTTCGTCCCGCCGCCCGTCCGGACCGCGTACTTGTCGAGGAGGCGCAGGCCGGGGAGGGTCTTGCGCGTGTCGAGGATGCGGGTCTTGGTGCCGGAGATCGCCTCGACGAAGCGGCGCGTGACCGTGGCCACGCCGCAGAGGCGCTGGAGGAAGTTGAGGGCGGTCCGCTCGCCCTTGAGCAGGGCGATCGTCGGGCCCTTGACCCGGGCCAGCTTGTCGGACCGGGTGAAGGATGGACCCGTCGCGGAACCGCTCGATGAAGATGATCGAGGGGTCGATCCTCTCGAAGACGCGGGCGGCGACGGGGAGGCCGGCCAGAACGCCGTCCTCCTTGGCCAGGAAATAGGCCTCGGAACGGGCGTTGGCGGGGATGATGCTCTCGGAGGTGACGTCCCCCTCGGGCATGTCCTCGCGGAGCGCGGCGTCGATCGCCGCGTCCATGATGCGGTTCAGTTCGGGTGTTCCCATGGTAGGGGAAAATTATAAGCCTTCCCCCGGGAGGCGTCAAACAGGCCGGTTTGCCTGCAGGGCGGGATTGTGCGATTATGGCGGCGTCATGAGCCTCCCCCTGGCCTACGTCGATCACTTCGGCCTGAGCCCGGCCGACCTGCGCGCGGTCCTCGGCGTCGCCCTCTCGAGCGGCGGCGATTTCGCCGAGATCTTCATGGAGCACCGGACCTACGACTTCATCGACATGGAAGAGGACATCATCAAGGAGACGGCCGAGGCCGTCGGCCTGGGCCTGGGCATCCGGGTCATCAAGGGCGACCGGACGGGTTTCGGCTACACGAACGATCTCTCGCTCGAGAAGGTCCGGAAGACCGCCCTGACGGCCGCGGCCATCGCCCGGGGGAAGGCCGGGGCCGCTCCCCCGCCGCCGGTCCTGCGCGACCGGACGAAGGCGAAGAGCCTCTATGCCGTGCGACAGCCCGGTCCACGAGGCGGGCCTGCGGGGCAAGATCGGGCTCGTCCGCGAGGCCTACGAAGCCGCCAGGAATTTCGATCCGCGCATCGTCAAGGTCAAAGCCTACTATTCGGATTCGCTCAAGCACATGTGCATCGCGAATTCCGAGGGCCTGCTCGTCCGCGACACGAGGCCCATGGTCAAGCTCGTCTGCGTCGCCATCTCGGAGAAGGACGGCAAGCGGGAGTCGGGCTATTGGGGCGGCGGCGGGCGCGTCGGCCTGGAGTATTTCCGGGACGTCCTGACGCCGCGGCGGATCGGCGAGGAGGCGGCGCGCGAGGCGATGCTGCTGCTCGGGGCGGTCGACGCCCCGGCCGGCGAGATGCCCATCGTGCTGGCCCCGGGCCACAGCGGCGTCCTCATCCACGAGGCCGTCGGCCACCTGGTCGAGGCGGACTTCAACCGGAAGCGGACCTCCATTTTCTGGAACAAGATGGGCAAGCGGGTCGGCGAGTGAGCTCGTCACGATCTACGACGACCCGACGATCCCGTCGTTCCGCGGCTCCTACAACATCGACGACGAGGGCACGGCGCCCCGCAAGACGCTGCTCATCGAGAAGGGCGTCGTGCGGGGGCTCCTGCAGGACCGGCTCTCGTGCCGGCTGATGAGGGGGGCCGTGCTGACGGGGCACGGACGGCGCCAGGACTACAGCCACTGGCCCATCCCGCGGATGGCCAACACCTACATCGCGGGGGGCGGCGACGCGCCCGAGGACATCGTCAAGTCGGTCGCGAAAGGCTTCTACGTGGCGAGCCTGTCGGGCGGGCAGGTGGAGGATTCGGGCAAGTTCACGTTCTCGGTCAGCCTCGGCTACCTCATCGAGGGCGGGAAGCTCACGGCCCCGGTCAAGCAGGCGACGCTCATCGGCACCAACATCGACGTCCTGAAGAGGATCGACCGGGTCGGGAGCGACCTCGCGTTCGGGCTCCAGACGGGGACGTGCAGCAAGGACGGCCAGGACGTGCCGGTGACCGACGGGTGTCCGACGCTGAGGATCGGGAAGATGACGGTCGGAGGGACGTCGTGAGACGGGCGGGCGCGGTGGCGGGTGTGGGGCGAGTGCGGGGAGCGCGGGGTGCAAGGGCGGCGGCGCCGGCGGGTGCGGTCCCGTTGCGCGATCTCGCCGAGTCGCTCGTCGCGTACGCCCGGAAATGCGGCGCGGACGAGGCCGAGGTCTCGGTCGTCGACGGCTACGAGTTCAACGTCGATGTCCGCAAGGGCCGGATCGAGACGCTCGTCGAGGCCGGCTCGCGGTCGGCCGGACTGCGCGTCATCAAGGACAAGAGGACGGCCTACGCCAGCTCGTCCGACCTCGACATGGGGACGCTGCGGCGGCTGGCGAAGAACGCGGTCAAGCGGGCGGAGCTCGGCAATCCCGACGAGTTCGCCGGACTGGCCCCGCGGGCGGAGGTGAAGACCGACGCCGCGGCGCTGCGGCTCTTCGATCCGGCGATCGCCGGGCTCGATTCGAAGACGAAGATCGGGCTGGCGATGGCGACGGAGCGGGCGGCGCTGCGGGACAGGCGGATCACGAATTCGTACGGGGCGACCTTCGCGTCGAACGAGATCCGCTCGGTCCTGGTGCTGTCGAACGGCTTCGTGGGCGAGTACGAGCAGACCTACTGCGGGCTCGGCGTCGGGCTCCAGGCCGGGGGCACGGACGACCGGGTGGAGGACTCGTGGTCGTCGTCGAAGCGCCATTTCAAGGACCTGGAGACGCCGGAGGAGATCGCGCGGAAGGCGGTGGCGCGGACCGTGCGGCAGCTCGGGCCGCGGAAGATCCGGACGCAGAACGTGCCGGTCATCTTCGAGCCGACCCAGACGGCCTGGCTCATGGGCTTCCTGTTCGGGTGCGTGACGGGGACCGCGGTCTACCAGAAGGCGACTTTTTTGGAGGGCAGGCTCGGGCGGAAGATCGGCAACGAGCGGATCACGGTCGTCGACGACGCGCTGATCCCGGGCGAGCTCGGCTCGCACCCGTTCGATTCGGACGGGCAGCCGTCGCGGCGGACCGTGGTCGTCGAGAAGGGCGTGCTGAAGAGCTACCTCTGCAACCACTACGCGGCGAAGAAGCTCGGCCTGCAGTCGACCGGCAGCGCGGACGGCAGCGGCGTCGCGCCGGCGAATTTCTTTTTGGAGCCCGGGGCGGGGGCGATCCCGGCCGCGGACATCGTCGCCGGGACCAAGAAGGGCCTGCTCCTCATCCGGACGCTCGGCCACGGCCTGAACGCGGTGACGGGCGACATCTCGCGGGGCGCCTTCGGCCTGTGGATCGAAGACGGCGAGATCGTCTATCCCGTGAGCGAGGTCACGATCTCGGGGAACCTGGGGCGGATCCTGGAGAACATCGAAGCCGTCGGCACCGACCTCGAGTTCCACAGTCCGGTCACCGGCCCGACGGTCAAGGTCGCCGAACTGACCGTCGCCGGTTCTTGATCGGGGTTTGATCGGGGTCGGACCAAACCATCTTATTCTTTTTAATTAGTTTACAAGCCAATAAGTGTGAAGTTCCAATCAATAGCCTTCGTGTTTTTAGGGGCAAAAACGCAAAACCGGCTGAAGCTAAAGCCGAGTGCAAGTAGCCTATCTTGATCTCAATGTTTTTGGGCTAAAAAACAGTCATCCTCAAACTGTAGCCTTTCACATATTATAATGCTTATTTTATTTATTATCTTTGTTTTGCTGAGGTCCGACCCCGAATATTCCCAATTTGGAGGGATTTTCGGGTAGAATAGGCCGACAAAAAACACGGAGGCACCCATGACCACATGGAAACGGATCTCGATGACGGCCGCAGTCATAGCGTTATCCCTTTTCGCCCAGCCCCTCTTCCTCGCCGCGCAGCAAGGCCAGGGCCAAGGCCGGGGAGGTGGGCGCGGGGCCAGCATTCTCGATGTCCTCGCCCGCCCCAAGTTCGTCACCATGCTCGTCATCGGCTTCATCGCATTGGTCCTGCTCCTGACCCGCAAGATGACGAACAAGGTCAAGGTGCCGATCCTGCTCCTCTCGACTTTCCTCTACGGCATCGCCGCCAACCTGCCGATCAAGCTCTTCGCCGGATTCTCGATGCACCCCTCCCCGATCTGCTCGGCGACGAAGTCCATCCTCTACGGCTTCCGGCCGCCGATGATCGCCATGCTCGCGGTCATCCTCGTCCTGACGATCGTCGGCCCCAAGCTCTTCTGCGGCTGGGTCTGCCCGGTGGGGGCCGCTCAGGAACTCATCGCCATGCTGGCCGACAAGCTCCGCATCCGCCGCCGCAAATGGAACTTCCGCGCGACCCAGGGCGTCCGCGTCGCGATCTTCCTCCTGTTCGTCTTCCTCAGCGGCACGGCCATCCTTCACACGACCGCGCAGAACGGACAGCCCGTCGCCCTATCGCTCTACGACTACATCAACGCCTTCCACGGCTACGAGATCGGTCTCCAGCCGACGCTTCTCGACAACGTCTTCCACTTCCTGCCTTTCCTCCTGACCCTGGGCTTCGCCTTCCTCTTCTACCGGCCGTTCTGCTATCTCGTCTGCCCCATCGGACTGCTGACGAACCTCGTCGAGAACTTCGCCCTCTTCCGGGTCGTCCTGAAGAAGCCCGCCTGCAACGACTGCGGCGCGTGCGAGAAGAAGTCCCCGTGCCCGACCGTCCCCGAGATCCTCAAGGACGCGGCCTACCGGCCCGACTGCTTCTCCTGCACCGTCTGCGTCAACCACTGCTGCCCGTCGGGCTCGCTCGCGTTCGGGACGGGATTCACGAAAAAGGGGGCCGCCGGAACCTCTTCCGGCCAGCCGGGAAGATCACTCGACTGACGGAATAGAAGGGAGGGGGCACGACACCTGCTCCCCGTTCCCACCCCCCTCGCCGTGCCGGGAGGATCGGGGTTCCGGCATCGTGCCCCCGCTCGAGTGCGGTTATCGGCGGAAATTGCGGCGCATGCGCGTCCCGGCCATGTTCCCCTGGTCCGCCCCCCGGTCGGTCCCGTCGACGCCGAAGAAGGCCATGTGGACGACCTTGTCGTTGAAAGCCAGCGCCGACCCGACGATGTCCGCCCCGGAGTAGCGGTAGGCCCAGCCGAGACCGACCGACTCGTATTTCTTCTCCTCGCTCGCCGCGGCCCGCTTCAGGAACTCCCGGGCTTCGTCCGCGGCCGGCTTGACCAACGCCTTCTCCGCGTCGCCCTTGCCCCGGCCGTGCCTGCGCCGCTCGGCGAGGAGCATCGCCTCCATGGCGTAGCTCTTGACGAGCTTGGGGAAGAGGCCCTCGAACGCCTTCCCGTTCGAGACGAAGTCCATGCCGGCCGCCTTGCCGTCGATGAACACGAGGACGCCCTTGGTGCCGTCGACGACCTTGAAAGCCTTCAGGTAGCCGTCGAGGTCGCCGCCCTTGGCCTCGTAGACGTCGCGCATGGCGCCCGTGCTCGAAACGACCTTCAGGTCGCAGGCCAGCTCGTCGACCTTGTTCCAGATCAGGCTCTGGTCCGACCGGAAGGCCCGCTCCCCGCGCGCGAGGCCCTCGCTGACCTTGCCGACGTTGACCATCCGCATCTCGCGGTGCATCATGTGGCCCGATTCCCGGAAATCCGGGGCCTCGTAATGCCAGCGCCCGTGCTCGACGCAGCTGACCGGGACCTTGACCGTCGACCGGGGGCCGACCAGGATCGTCGTATTGAGGATGCGGTTCTGCTTCGCGCCGCGCACCTCCTCGCCGTCGAGGAGCAGGACGGCCACGTCGCCCTTGTTCGTGACCATGAGCTCGGGCACCGATCCGCCCTCGCTGACCTCGGTCACCGTGAAGACGCCTTTCGCGAACGCTTCCTTGAGCGTGATGTACTCCGGGCCGCCGTTCTGAGGCCGCAGGAGCTCGAAGAGGGTCATGTTCTCGAAGCTGTGGGCCTGGCCCAGCTCCATTTCCAGAAGACATTTTTCGACAGACTTGTCCATTCGCTTTTCCTTTCATTGTTCGAGATGAAAAAACCCGGCCTGACGGTTTGGCGGTCCCCCGCCCGCGCCGTCCGCTAGGTGTAACCGGTTTCGAAGCGTCCCATCATCGACCTCCCTTTTCCTCGGCTTTTATCGTTCAATGGATCCTAAAAGATCTCCCCGATCTCTCTCGCGAGCTCGTCGGCCGCGACACCGGCGATCTCCGCCGCCCTGGCGACGTCGAGGATGTCCGCGGCCACGGCGTAATGGAGGAGGCGCCGGAATCGGGTCGCCCGCTCCTTGCCCGTGTAGGCCACGGGCTCCTCGACGATCCAGCCCCTGGCCTTGATCGTCTCGCGAAACGACCTGAGCTGCCGGGCGGAGATGAATCCCAAAGCGTGGGCCCGATACATGATCGCCTGGAGCGAGATGCCGTAGGTCTCTTTGATCTCGCCCAGCTCGCCCATGGTCACCTTGCGCCGCGTCGTCGTGAAACGCTTCTCGAGCGCCGCCCGCGGCAGCAGGAACGCGGCCCCGAACGCGTGGCACTCGCTCTCGGGGCTCTCCGCGGCCGAAAAATCGCACATCACGTGGCCCAGCTCGTGGGCGGCGGTGAAGCGCACCCGGTCGGGCGGGAAATCGACGCTCACCGCGACGAACGGATAACGGCCGAACCGCCCCGACAGGCCTTCGAAGCCCTCGATGCCGCGCGTCTCGTAAACCTTGATGCCCTTGTCCTCGAGGAGCCCGAGCAGATTGACGACGGGGCCGGTGCCGAGCTCCCAGCGCCTGCGGACCTCGGCGGCCGCGCGCTCGACCTCGTCGCCCGTTCCGACGGGCCGGTCCGCGAGCGGATTCTCGAACGCCGCCGGCGCCCCCAGGACCGACTCGAGCTCGAGATACTTCTGAAGGTGATCCGCGATCCTGTACTTGAGCGCCGACTCGGTCTTCGCCGAGAGCTTCTCCCCGGCGCGGAACTGGATCCGGTTGACCTCGGGATCGGACCGCCAGGCCTCGAGGTAACGCGTGCGGCGATCGGTCAGGGACGAGATCTCGCTCCCGCCAGGCAGGGGCGGCGGACTCACGAGAAAATTGCAGATCGGGTCTTCGCTCGCGGTGGCCCGCGATGGATCTTGATGGCTCGGCATGCCTATCAATAAGGAGATTTTCGCTCTCTCCTCGGTTTCGCCGATCTGCCTGACCGCATGCGATTCGACCTGTTCGGGTTCTTCCGCTGCCTTTGTCTCTCTTCTGGATGAGCCGCTTCAACAGCCGTTGGCGCCGGAAACCCATCCGCGGCATTTCGGGGCTCTCCAGCCGAAGCATCGAGTTCCCCAGGTCCAACTGTCTTTCGGCAAGGGCATCCTCCGCCCGCAGCGGCGAAGCGCCCCACGTGGCATCCTTGAGGACCTCGACCAATCGCTCGAGGACCTCGGGCGAAGGCATCATCTGGCCCTGCTCGTACTTGCTGATCGCCTGCTTGGTGACCAGCCCTCCGAGCTTGCCGGCCAGGTCTTCCATGCTCATGCCCGGCCATCTTGCGGGCGGCCCTCAGCCGGACGCCGAAAGGAGTCTCGGGAGCGCGTCGTCCGGAATCGGTTGTCATTGGTTTCCCCTGTAGGTTGACAAGATAGCATATATAAAGTCGTTTGTCAACTACTATTTTTTTGGGGTCGGACCTCAGGATTATATTTATCCTCAATCGGATATGTAATTTCCCGGCAATTTCCAAGCTGATGAAGTCCGAATAATCGACGTTTTTACCCTCAAAAGTGACAGACCTGCTGCCCGATCATGGTTTTCTGTTTTTGCCCCTAAAAATCGCAAAATTCGAGAGGCTCTAAACTGTTGGGAAGCTGCGAAAATCGAATAACTTATTGAATATCAGCGTGATGCTGTGGTCCGACCCCAACTCTCTTAACTTTTCCGAGCTGCGCCTTGGCCGTCTCGACGGCTTTCTTGATCTCGGCGTTCCCGGGATCGAAGGCCAGCAGGCCTGTCCCAGATCTCGATGGCTTTCTCCAGGTTTCCCTTCCGGTACTCGGTCAATCCCGCGGTTGGTCAGGCCTTGGCTGCAGATCTTCAGGGTCTCGATCAGACGCTCCTTCTTCAACGACGCCGAGGATGCTTTCCCGAGCCCCTCGAGCCCCTCGAATGACGCCACATTCTTCAGCAGCAACGCCTCGATCCGCCCCGCCGCGACGTAATCCCGCCCAGCCAGCGCCTTAACCCCGGCCGCCTTGATCTCCAGGATCGCCGACGCGTACACCGATCTCGACGACTTCTCCGCCGGCTGCTCCATGAGCCCGGCCCGGCAGATCTCGACGGCCTTCTCATAGTTGCCGGCCTTCAACTCCCGCCGCACTTCCTGTTCGCGGATCGCGTTCCGGCAGTACCTCAGCCCCGCGTCGAGATCGCCCTTTCCCGAACCTCAGCGCCCCGGTGACCGCTTTGTCCGCGTCCCAGCTCTCGAGGCAGGACGCTGTATGTCGCCGCGGCCGCCGCATAGTCAGCCCTGCCCCTCGCCGCGTCTCCGGCACTTTTTGATCTCTTCGACAATCGCGATGTAGCTCCGCCGTGATCTTCCTGTTCCCCGGATCGCTCCGCCGCAGCGCCTTCTGCAGGTCGATCGCTTTTTGGTATTCACCGGCGGCCACGATACCTGCGCCGTGTCCGACTTTCCCTCGCTTCACGGTCGCCCTGTTCGCTGTGGCGCACGCGGTGAGCGCCAAGCCCGCCGCGACCACGACGGCGAGCGTCGCGACCATCTTTCCGATCGCCCTTCCGCTCACGTTTCCGCTCATGAGACCGTCCTCTGCTCGTTGTCGACGGGGATGCTCTTCTCCCCGCGCTCGCGGATCTTCAGGAACGCCCGGGCATACTCCGGGTGGAACTGCCGGCCGGCCGACTCCCTGACGATGTCCATGGCCTGCGCCTTGCTCAACGCTTCGCGGTAGGGCCGGTCCGAGGTCATGGCGTCGTATGCGTCGGCCAGCGAGATGATGGCCGCCTCATCCGGGATCATGTCCCGGCTCAGTCCGTCCGGGTAACCCGTCCCGTCGTACCATTCATGATGGTGCCGGACCGCCGGGATGTACTTGAAGAGCGACCGCGCCTTGCTGAGGATCTCGGCGCCGTATTCCGGATGCCGCTTCATCTCCTTGAACTGGGCGTGATCGAGCCGCCCCGTCTTGTGCAGGATCGAATCCGGGATCTTGATCTTGCCGACGTCGTGGAAGAGGCAGGCGATCTCGATCTCCTCGACCTTCTCGGCGCTCACTCCGAGCTCCCGGGCCAGCTCCACGGCCAGCTCCGCGACCCGCGTCGAGTGTCCCAGCGTGTACCCGTCCCGGGCCTCGATGGCCGCGGCCAGGACCCGGATCGTCGAGACATAGGCCTCCTCGAGCTCGTGGGCGTAGTGGCCGAGCTTTTCCTTCTGGCCGGTGATGAGCTCGGACATCTCGTTGAAGCTCGTCGTCAGCCGCCCCAGTTCGTCGGCGGAGTAGACATGGAGCGGCTTGCTCCGCTTCCCCCGCTTGAGCTCCTCGACGCCCGAGGCCAGCTCCTTGACCGGCCGGGTCAGGCTCGACGAGAGCCAGACGCTCGTCCCGACGCCGAGCGCGAGGATGAGGCCGAAGATCGCCATGAGCTTGCCCTTGGCATCGGCCCGCGCCGCCGCGAGCACCGACCAGTCGACGTCGAGGACGACCGACCCCAGGTTCTTGTCCATGAACACGATCGGGCTTTCGACCGCGAAAGAGGCCGCCGCGCGGGGCCCGATCTCCTTGATCCAGGTCCCGTCGGCGCCCCGTCCCACGATCCGCCCCTGCGACGGTTCCAGCGCCGTCCCGGCCCTCCCGGCCTCGCTGTGGACGATGGCCTTCTTATCGGGCCCGACGATGGCGATCGAGAGGATGTCCGGATTGCTGTCCTTGATCTTGAAGACCATGTTGTCGAGAGCCAGCACGTCGTCGAGGATGAGGTTGAATCCGGCCGCCGAGGCGATGCTGCGGCTCAGCGACTCGGCCCTCTTGACGATCTCCTCCCGGACGTGGCCGTTCATGGTCCTCAGGGTGATGGCGTAGGCCGCGACGACCGTCCCGGCGAGGAGAAGCAAAACGTAGAGCGTGGCCTTGCCGCGCAGGCTCTTGAACGGCAGGAGGGCCGGCCCGCCGTTGAAGGCGGTCTTCGCGGCTTCCTGCGTAAGGTTTTCAGACATGGCCATAAAACGACACCTGAACGATGAGCATAACCCGCTAGAAGTCCCCCGCCATCCCTCGCCGGGGTGATTTCAGGGGTGAGTTGCCGTGTGCGCCCCTCACCCCTTGCGACGATGAGCGGGATAAATGGGGAATTGGTATCATGTCCCCCATTTTGTTATCATCCCCTTTTTCGGAAAGGAGTCCAGCCATGAACCGTGTCCGAGCCGCCGCTCACCGCCGCGATCGCCCTCGCCGCTCATCCGCTCGCCGCTCCACCCCTGCTCCCGCGCCTCTATCTTCGCAGACCGCGCGCCCTGCCGCCACTCCCTCCATCCGCCCCGGCCGTCTTCACTTCTGCCTCTCCCACTGCCTCCTCAGGCTCCTCCAGCACCCCGCTCTGGCTGCGCTATCCCGCCATCTCCCCCGACGGACAGACGATCGCCTTCACCCACAAGGGCGACATCTACCGCGTCCCCGCGACCGGCGGCGCCGCCGTCCCGCTCACGACCCACGAGGCCCACGACACCATGCCCGTCTGGAGCCACGACGGCCGCACGATCGCCTTCGCCAGCGACCGCCACGGCAACTACGATATCTTCGCCATGCCCGCGACCGGCGGCCCGGCCGTGCGCCTGACCTTCCACTCGGCCTCCGAGCTCCCCTATTCCTTCACGCCCGACGACGCGTCCGTCCTCTTCGGCTCGGCCCGGCTCGACCCCGCCTCCAACCGCCTCTTCCCCACCGGCTCGCAGCCCGAGCTCTACAGCGTCCCCGCCGCCGGCGGCCGCGCCGTCCAGCTCCTGGCCACCCCGGCCGAGGACGCCCGCTACAGCCGCGACGGCCGCTTCCTCATCTACCACGACAAGAAGGGCGGCGAGAACGAGTGGCGCAAGCACCACACCTCGGCCATCGCCCGCGACATCTGGGTCTACGACACGGAATCGGCCAAGCACCACAAGATCACGCCCTTCCCCGGCGAGGACCGCTCGCCCGTCTTCACCCTCGACGAGAAGGGCTTCTACTACCTCAGCGAGGAAAGCGGCACGTTCAACGTCCACCGCCTGGCGACCGGCGGCGGCGCCTCGACGCAGGTCACGCGCTTCAAGACCCACCCGGTCCGCTTCCTCTCGCTCGCCGACGACGGCACGCTCTGCTTCGGCTACGACGGCGCGATCTACACGATGCGCGACGCGGCCGGCGCCCCGTCCGCCGAGCCCCGCCCCGTGCCCATCACGCTCTCCATGGACGTCCGCGCCAACAACGAGATCGTCGTGCCCGTGAGCGGCGGCGCCCGCGCCTTCGCCGTCTCGCCCAACGGCAAGGAGATCGCGGTCGTCGTCCGCGGCGGCGTCTTCGCCGTCAACGCCGACGGCGGCGTCACCAAGCGCGTCACGGCCTCCTACGGCGACACGCAGGCCGTCTCCTTCTCGCCCGACGGCAACGCCCTCGTCTACGCCTCGGAGCGCGACGGCCGCTGGGGCATCTACGAGACGCGCCGCGTCCGGGCCGAGGAGCCCTACTTCTACGCCTCGACCGTGCTCAAGGAGACGCCGCTCGTCGTGAACGAACACCAGAACGCCGAGCCCGCCTTCTCCCCCGACGGCAAGGAGCTCGCCTTCGTCGAGGACCGGGCCACGCTCAAGGTCCTCGACCTCGCCACGAAGAAGACCCGGACCCTGCTCACCGACAAGGAGCTCGCCCCGTCGACCGACGCCAGCCAGTACTACCAGTGGAGCCCCGACGGCCGCTGGATCCTCTTCGACTACGCCGTGCCCGGCTTCGCCCCCTCCGAGGTCGGCCTGGTCAAGGCCGACGGCACGGCCAAGGCCGTCAACCTGACCGAGAGCGGCTTCAACGACTTCCGGGCCAAGTGGATCCTCGGCGGCCAGGCCATGATCTGGGCCAGCAACCGCGACGGCCTCCACGGCGCCGCCTACAGCGGCGGCTCGCAGAACGACGTCTACGCCCTCTTCTTCACCCGCGACGCCTGGGACCGCTTCCGCCTGACCAAGGAGGAGGCCGCCCTGGTCAAGGAGATCGAGGAGAAGAAGACCAAGGCCGAGACGCCCAAGGACAAGAAGGAGCCCGCGGAAAAAGAAAAGAAAGAGGAGATCAAGCCGCTCGAGATCGACTGGAACGGCCTCTCCCTGCGCAAGGCCCGCCTGACCATCCACTCCTCCTCGCTCGGCGACGCCCTGGTCAACAAGGACGGCGACACGCTCTACTACCTCTCGCGCTTCGAGAAGGGCATGAACCTCTGGACGACCAACCTCAAGAGCCGCGAGACCAAGATGCTCGCCGCCCTCAACGCCAACGGCGGCCGCCTGGCCTGGGACAAGGAGCAGAAGTCGATCTTCCTCCTCGCCGACGGCTCGCTCTCCAAGATCGATCCCTCGAGCGGCAAGCGCGACACGATCGGCATCAAGGGCGAGACGACCGTCGACCTCGCCGCCGAGCGCGCCGCCCAGTTCGAGCACGTCTGGCGCCGGACGCTCGAGACCTTCTACCGGACCGACTACCACGGCGCCGATTGGAACGCCCTCAAGCCGGTCTATCAAAGGCACCTGCCCGGCATCGGCGACGGCTACGACTTCATGGAGCTCCTGTCCGAGATGCTCGGCGAGCTCAACGTCAGCCACAGCGGGGCCCGCTACAGCCGCTCCGTGGAGAACGCCGACGAGACCGCCTCGCTCGGCGCGTTCTACGACCCCGCCTACGCGGGTCCGGGCGTCAAGATCGTCGAGATCATGGCCGGCGGGCCGCTCGACAAGGCCGGGCTCGCCGTCGGCCCGGGCACGGTCATCGAGGCGATCGACGGCGAGCCGATCGCCGCCGACCGCGGTCTCGAGCGTTACCTCAACCGCAAGGCCGGTCAGCCGGTCCTCCTCACCGTCTCGAACCCGCCCGCGGCGGGGGATGCGAAGGCGGCGAAGCCCGTCAAGGGGGCCGCGGCCGCCGCGCCCGCGAAGCGCGAGATCACCGTCAAGCCCGTCTCGCCGCGCGAGGAGGGCAATCTCCTCTACCGCCGCTGGGTCCTGCGCAATCAGGCCGAGGTCGAGAAGCTGAGCGGCGGCCGCCTCGGCTACATCCACATCCCGGGCATGAGCGACAGCGCCTACCGCTCGGCCTTCGAGGAGGTCCTGGGCAAGTTCGCCACGAAGGAGGGCCTGGTCGTCGACACGCGCTTCAACGGCGGCGGCGACCTCGTCGCCGACCTCGACATGTTCCTGAGCGGCAAGAGGTTCTTCGACTACACGACCGACACCCGCAGCAGCGGCTACGAGCCCAACTTCCGCTGGACCAAGCCCAGCATCTCGATCGTCGGCGAGGCCCAGTACAGCGACGGCCACTGCTACGCCTTCGCCTACCAGTTCCTCAAGATCGGCAAGCTCGTCGGCATGCCGGTGCCCGGCACGTGCTCGTTCGCCGGCTGGGAGATGCTCGGCGACTCGGGCATCGTCTGGGGCGCCGTTCCCGTCGGCGTCAAGGCGCCCGGCGTCGGCTTCCTCGACAACCACCAGACCGAGCCCGACGTCAAGGTCGCCCTGGGCCGCGAGGAGGTCGTCGCGGGCCGCGACGCCCAGCTCGAAGCCGCCGTCACGGAGCTATTAAAGGAGATCAAGTAGGGGTCGGACCTCAGCATCTTATTTTATTTAAATATGTTAGCCGAATTCGCATGGGGTCCTACAGTTTGGGAACCCTCGAAAATCGACGTTTTTGACCCCAAAAATGTATAAACCCGTCGCTCCTGAACTCTACCTCGACGTCGCCACCCGCGCCGAGTGGCGGGCCTGGCTGCGCCGGAACTACAAGACCGCCAAGGTCGTCTGGCTCGTCTTCCGCAAAAAGCACACCGGCCGGCCCCGCGTCGCCTACAACGATGCCGTCGAGGAGGCCCTGGCCTTCGGCTGGATCGACAGCACGGCCCACCGCCTCGACGAGGACCGCTACGCCCAGCGGTTCACGCCGCGCCGGCCGGGCAGCCCCTATTCCGAATCGAACCTGGCCCGTCTCCGGTCCATGGCCGGACGCGGCAAGATCCCCGCGGACGTCCTGGCCAAGGTTCGCCCGCTTCTCGTCGCGAAACCCGTCCGCGTCCCGCCCGACATCCTGGCCGCCATCAAGTCCGATCCGGAGACGTGGCGCAACTTCCGGGCCTTCTCGGACTCCTACAAGCGGATCCGCATCGACTACATCGACCACGCCCGCGTTCGTCCCGACGAGTTCGCCAAGCGCCTCCGCAATTTCCTGAGGATGACGAAAAAGAACCGCCTCATCGGCTACGGCGGCATCCAGAAGCACTATTGAATGAGACCCATCCCATCCGCCGAGCGTCTCTTTTCAAGAGCGATGGACATCTGAGAGCAACCGGGAATGACCAAGACGCGGGTCGTGGCTGAAAAGCCGAAGCCGAAGCCGAAGATCGAGATCAACCCCGGCTTCCGCCGCGCCCTCGACACGATGGAGGGGACCTCGCGCCACGTCTTCATCACGGGCAAAGCGGGCACCGGCAAATCGACGCTCCTCGAGCTCTGGCGCGAGCAGACGCTCAAGCGCATCGCCGTGCTCGCCCCGACCGGCGTCGCCGCCCTCAACGTCCGCGGCCAGACCGTCCACTCGTTCTTCGGCTTCAAGCCCGACACGACGCCCGACGCCGTCCGCAAGCTCGCCAAGGGCCGGGGCGCGGCCGCCGACCGCATCGCCCTCTACCGCAATCTCGACGCCATCGTCATCGACGAGGTGTCCATGCTCCGCGCCGATCTCATGGACTGCGTCGAGAAGTTCCTGCGCCTCAACGGCCCGCGCCCGCACCAGTGGTTCGGCGGCCTGCAGATGATCTTCATCGGCGACCTGTACCAGCTGCCGCCCGTCGTGACCTCGCAGGAGAGCGGGCTCTTCGCCCCCGACCCGCTCTCGCTCCGCCGCGGCTTCGGCCCGCGCGCCGGTTCGGCGGCCGCGCCGCCCGCCTCCACCTCCCCCGCCTCCCCTCCGCTGCCTCCCTCCTCACCTCCTCCCTGTCCGCCCCCCGCTACGAATCGCCCTACTTCTTCTCGGCCCGCATCTTCGCCGAGCCCGAGTTCGCCATGGATTTCATCGAGCTCGAGAAGGTCTACCGCCAGAGCGACTCCGCGTTCATCGCCCTCCTCAACGCCATCCGCAACCGCTCGGTCGACGACATCCAGCTCGCCCACCTCAACGGCCGCCTCGATCCCGCCTTCACGCCGCCCGACGGCGATTTCTACATCACGCTCACCAGCACCAACGCCCTCGCCGCCGCCCGCAACCGCGAGAAGCTGGCCTCGCTCCCCGGCCGCGCCCGCCGCTACGAAGGCCTGGTCGAGGGCGAATTCGAGCGCTCCTCGCTCCCGACCGACGAGGCGCTCGAGCTCAAGCGCGGCGCCCAGGTCATGCTCCTCACGAACGACCGCAAGGGCCGCTTCGTCAACGGCACGATCGGCCGCGTCGCCGCGATCACCAAGGTCCCGGACGGCGACGACGTCGTCACCGTCGACCTCCCGGACGGCAGCGAGGTCGATCTCACGCCCAACACCTGGGAGCTCTACCGCTTCCGCTACGACGCCAAAGCCGACCGCATCGAATCGGAATCGGTCGGCGCCTTCACCCAGTACCCGCTGCGCCTGGCCTGGGCCGTGACCATCCACAAGAGCCAGGGCAAGACCTTCGACCGCGTCGTCGTCGACATCGGCCGCGGCACGTTCGCCCACGGCCAGGTCTACGTCGCCCTCTCCCGCTGCACCTCGTTCGAGGGGCTCGTGCTGCGGACCCCCATCCGCAGGGGCCATATCCTAATGGACTGGCGGATCGTGCGCTTCCTGACCCGCTTCCAGTACAAGAAGTCCGAGGAAGCGCTGCCGATCGCCGAAAAGCGCGCCCTCATTCGCGCCGCGATCCGCGACGGCCGCGAGCTCGAGATCGTCTACCTCAAGCCCGACGATACCAAGACGCGCCGCCGCATCCGGCCCGAGGCCGTCGAGACGATGGAGTACCACGGGAAGAAATTCGAGGGGATCCGCGCCTACTGCCTCAAGCGCTGCGCCGGCCGCACCTTCCGCCTGGACCGCATCCTCGAGATCAACTAGTTCGCGCCTACCGCCCGAGAAGCCGAACGCGGACGCGCGACCCGTCCGGGCCGCCCCTGTACACCCGCTGAACGGCCTTCTGGAAATCCGCTTCGACGGCCTTGGGGATATCCACGAACGTCTGGGGATTCCGGTCGACGAGCGGGAACCAGGAGCTCTGGATGTGGACCATGATCCGGTGGCCCTTCTTGAAGGTGTGGTAGACATCGGGCATGGCGAAATCGATCGCCTCGACCTTGCCGGGCACGAAGGGCACGGGCGCGGCCAGGCTCTTGCGGAACTTGCCCCGGAAAGGCTCGCCGCGGACGAGCTGCTGGTAGCCGCCCATGCGCACCCGCCCCGGATTCGGCGCGGGGTCCGCCGCATCGTCCGGGTAGACGTCGATGAGCTTGACCACGAAATCCGAATCCGTCCCCGACGTCGAGACCCGGAGCGCCGGCGAGACCGGACCGGCGATCGTGACGTCCTCCGCGAGCGGCTCCGTTTCGTAGACGAGGACGTCCGGACGGCGCGCGGCGAAGCGCTGGTCCTCGCTCATGTAGTCGCCCGGCATGCCGTCCCCGGTGTGCCCGATGACCGGCACGGGTTTCGCCGGATCGCTCACATATTCGTCGTAGGCCCCCGCCCCGCTCTCTCTCCCGGCCGCGGCCGGCTCGAACCCGAGCTTCCCGCCGGGCAGGAGGTAGAGGCTCGCCTCCCGGGCTTCCCGCGGCGGCCAGGCGTCGTGCCGCCGCCACTCGTTCGCGCCCGTGGCGAAGAGCCAGGCCTTCGGCGCGGCCCCGCCGGCCCCGCTCTCCGCGCCCTTCAATCCCGCCCCCTCGCCCTTCAGGTGTTCGAGGAAGAACGGGAACTCGATCTGCTCGCGGTAGAACTCGGCCGTCTTGGACCCGAACCTCAGATTGCCGAGCGCGTCGCCGTCGCCCCGGGACCAGCCGCCGTGGCGCCACGGGCCCATGACCAGCGTGTTCGGCGCCCGCGGCCCGTTCTTCTCCAGCGCGTAGAAGAGCTTGATCGGCCCGGCCAGGTCCTCGGCGTCGTACCAGCCGCCGACGAACAGCACGGCCGGCTTGATGTCCTTCATGTGCGGCACGAGCGAGCGGGACCGCCAGAACTCGTCGTAGTTGGGGTGGTCGAGGTGGGCGGTCCAGTACGGGTTCTCCCCCTTGTAGTACAGCGTCTCGGAATTGGAGAGGGGCCCCATCCGCAGGAAGAAATCGTACGCGTCGGGCACGCGGCTGACCCTGACGGCCCCCCTCGACATGGGCGCGGGCCCGCCCGGGCGCGGCATGAAGAAACGGTAAAAGTTGAAGTTGGCGGCCAGGTAGAACGCTCCGTTGTGGAACGAGTCGTCGCCGTCCGCGACGTCCCCGATCGGCGCCTGCGGCGAGGCCGCGACGAGGGCCGGGTGGGCGTCGATCATCCCGAACGCGGCGAAGAAGCCGCCGTACGAGCCGCCCCAGATGCCCACGCGGCCGTTGTTCCCCGGCACGTTCTTGACCAGCCAGTCGATCGTGTCGTAGGTGTCCGTCGTCTCGTCGGTGTCGGCCGGGCCGGCCAGCTTGGCCTTGCGCGGCGGGATGTCGACGAACTCGCCCTCGGACATGTACCGGCCCCGGACGTCCTGGTAGACGAAGATGAAACCCTCTTTCTCGAAGATCTCCGAAGGGCCGAGGAGCGGCTTATAATTCTCGGCGCCGTAGGGGGCGACGGAGTAAGGCGTCCTCTGCATCATGATCGGATAGCTGCCGGCTCGCGTCCTTGGGGACGTAGACCACGGTGAAGAGCTTCGTCCCGTCCCGCATCGGGATCCGGTGCTCCTGCTTGACGTAGTGGGCCTTGGTGTATTCGAGCTGCTGCTTGGCGAGGTCGCCCGCGCCGCGCTCCTGGGCCAGGAAGGCGCTCGCGGCGAGGACGAGCAGGCCCAGGACGAGCGCGCCGGCGAGGCCGGCAACATGGCCGGCGTGCGGGCGCGTGCTCTGGGGCATGTTCTTTCTCCGGCGGGACCGAACGGACAATGGGAACGTCATGGATGCCTCCCGGACTGATCGGAGCTAACGTGAAGGCCGAGGATAATCCCGGGCCGCGCCGCCGTCAAGGCCCGGGGAGCCGCTGTTTCCCGGATTCCGCCGGCGACCTTCGCTAAACTTGACAAAATCTTGACAACTCGCCCCCGTGCGCGCCTATTATAGACTTAGCTCATCGGGGGAGGTTCCGTCATGTTAAAAAAACTCGTCGCTCTGTTCGTTCTTCCCGCCTTCTCGCTTTTCAGCCTGTCCTGCTTTCCCGTCAAAACCATCCGGACCGACGAGATCGATCCCTCGCGGATCGCCGGGGTCAGCGAACCCTTGCAGGTCATGAGCGTCGTCACGAAAGAGGGCAAATCCTGGGAATTCTCGAAGACCAGCCCGGAGCCTACCTGCCCGGCGGCGACGCCGTCAAGGGCATGGCCCTGCAGTCCTTCGACATCGACAAGACGGAGGTCAAGAGCTTCCTGGCCGCCAAGGATAAGCGCTCCGGCATCCTATTCACCAACGACGGTCGCACTATCCAGGTCGTGCGGTCGAAAGAGGAAGGAGGCCGGTTCTTCTTCAGCGCCTACGCCTCGGTGGCGATCCCTCTTTCGGATATCCAACAGATCTGGGTCAAGAAGAGCAACCCGGGCGCCCTGCTGATCAACGGCGTCATTTGGGCCGCCGTATTGACCGCCGCCGTTTACGGCACTTATGCTCTCGCCCTCCACGAGACAACGAGCGCCTTCGGATCCTGCCCGTTCGTCTATTCCTACAACGGCGAGGAATTCGTCCTCGACGCCGAACCCTACGGATCGGCCTTCACCGAGGGCTTGAAGAGGACCGATTGGGTCGAGCTATCCAACTTGCGTTCCGTCGACGGCAGGTACCGCGTCCTGTTGACCAACGAGCTCGACGAGACCCAGTATACGGACGAGCTGAAGCTCCTGGCCGTCGACCATGCCCCGGGCGCGCGCATCGCTCCCGACAGCGAAGGCCGCATCCACGTGTTCGATCGGCCGCAGGCGCCGTCGCGAGCGGTCGACGGCCGGGACCGCGACATCCTGGCCTTCGTCGTCGGGAACGACGGGGCCTTCTGGCTGAGCCCTCTCGGCGAGAAAGTCACCGACGGTGACGACGGGAACGAGGGCGATTTCCGGGATGAGCTCGTCCTCGAGTTCCCCAAGCCGGCCGGGGCGAAGACGGCCAGGATCTTGGCCAACATCTGGACCACGCAGTGGGCCTCCCTGACGGCCGGAAAGATCGTCGGTCTCTATGGCACCTCGCTCGAGGAGGCCTATCGGGACGTCGACCGCGGCGGTCCGACCCGGGCGATCCTGAAGGGCTGGATGGCCCGCGAGGAGCTCAACCAACTCAAGCTCTGGGTGGAGACGCCCGACGGCTGGAAGGTCCGGGGCACGATCTTCGGCGGGTCGCCCGTCGTCACCAAGGACAAGGCCTGCACCCTCGACGTCGCCGACGTCCCCGGGGAGGTCTTGCGGATCAAGCTGCGGCCGCCCGTGAATTTCTGGGCGGTCAATTCCCTGGCAGTGGATTACGGCGAGAACACCCCGGTCCGGATCACCGAGCTCGCCGCCGAGAAAGCCGTGCTTCAGTCCGGCCGGGACGTGCGGGCGGCCCTCGCAGCCACAGACGCTGCCTACCTTGAAAGCCCGGTCCGCGGCGAATGGACCGAGGCGGCTTTCGCGGCTCCGCCCCTTGAAGCGGGCCAGGAAAGGACCGTGCTCGTCAAGGCCTCGGGCTATTACAGGATCAACGTCGATCAGACGGACGAGCCCCAGGCAGAGCTCCTCGGGCGCCTCCTCCGGGAACCCGGGTTCGTCGCCCGGTACTCCTTCAGCGAATATCTGAAATGGGAGGCCGGGCTGCGAGCGGCCGCAAAGAAATAGGGGGACATAATACTCTGTCCCCCATTTATTCAGCCTTCACGATTGCCGCGACGCGCAGGGTCACCGGGCCGATCAAGCCTGAGGGCACGGGCGCATCGCCCTTCTTCCACAGCCGCCAACTCGTGAACGTGGACCGGCCTGTCGGGCTCGGTTTCCCCTCCTGGACCCACTGCGGCCAGGCCTTGAGCGTGCCGTCGGGATTCCGGTCGCTGTCCTCCGGAAGCTCCTCGTCGCCGATCATCCGGTTGATCCACAGGTTGGTGACGCCGATCTCGAGCGCGTTCTCCCCTGCCTTCAGGACACCCGTGACATCGGCGCGATAAGGCGGCTTCCAGAGGATCCCCAGGTCCTTTCCGTTGAGCTTCACCGTCGCCATGACCTGGACATCGCCGAGGTCCAGGTAGACCCGCCGGTCCTTGCCCAGCAGCTCGCGCGGCACGTCGATCGTTTTGCTGTATGCGGCGGTTCCCGAGAAATACTTCACGCCGGGATCGGGGTGCTCGCTCCACGAAACGAGACTGTCGAGCGTGACCCGTTCCGGCGCGCCCCAGTTCGGCGGGAACCTCAGCTCCCACGGCCCGGCGATCTCCAGCAGCCGCGGCACCACCTTCACCTCCGCCATGAGGACGCGGCCCGACGCCGTCCTCAGCTCGTACCGGCCCGCCTGGCGCGCCTCGACGACCAGCCCGCCCTTCACTCCGTACCGAATCTCCGCCTCCGGCTCAGATCCCGGAATCGCCGGGAAATTCAGGATCTCGGGGTCCTTGCCGCTCATTTCGAAGACCTCGCCGGCGTGCGTGTACTCGATCTCGATCGTCTTGACGACGCCGTAGGCCGGATCGTCGCCCGCGGCCATCCGCGACACCGCCAAGCTCGATTCGCCCGCGTCCAGGATCGCCTGGAGCTTGGCCCGCACGTCGCGGGTGCGCGCCTCGTCGCCCGGAACGCCGTAGATGGCCTTATCGATCCGGACCGTCGACGCCGGCTCGCCGGCCGGCACTATCGTCCTGCCGTCGACCTTCAAACCGACGACCGGGTCGCCGGCCGCGCTCGCTCTCCGCTCTCCTTGCCCTCCCGCGTCTCCCCCGTTCTTCCGGAAAACCACGAACACCGAGCCGCTCGGCCCGAAGGCGATGGGGATCCGCGTCGTACCGCCCGACTGTTCGTAGATCGCCACGGGCTCGATCCCGCCGGTCTCCGGCCGCCAGAATTCCGGTTTCAGGCCGTCCACCCGGAACTCGCACGCGACCTCCCGCGGCCGCGGGCTGTTGCTGGCGACGAAGTAGATCTCCGCGCTCTCCGTCCGCCGGTGGATCCAGCGGACGAACGAGGGCGCCGTGAAGTCCGGCCGGACGCCCGCGCCGGCCAGCACCTCTTCGGCCGTCTTGCCGGTCACGATCTTGCTCTCCGTCCCATAGCTCCCCGGCCAGCCGCCCGACCTCCTCATCACACTCGGGGTAATCCGTGAGGCCGGGCGCCTTGGCCGGTCTGTTCGCCGATCCCACGATCGTCGCCCCGGCCGCCGCGAGCTCCGCCACCTTCCTCAGCAGGGCCGGCGTCATGCGCGTCGTCTCGGGGAGGACGAGCACGCGATAGCTCATGCCGTCGGGCAGGACGATCCGCCCGTCCTTCACCGACATCCTCGTCAGTACGGCCTCCGGCTGTTCCCAGATCGTACTCGTAGCCCTTGCGCTCGTGCCCGCGGAACTCCTGCGGCGACGCTTCGGGCTGGAGATAGCAGATGTCGGCCACGAAAGTCCCCTGCCGCAGCAGTTGCTGGCAGCGCGCGAGATACTCGTGCCACGGCCCGGTGAGCTCCCACCAGGTCGAGGTCCGCTCGTAGTGCAGGCCCCACGGCCCCATGGACATGCCGGGCCGGTAGTCGCGCCACGGTTGCATCGCGTAGCGGTGGAAGACGAACCGGTTGATGCCCTCGGTGAAGGCCCGGTCGCCGAGCGCCTTGATCGAGGCGGGATGCTGCTGCCACTTCTCGCGGTCGGTGGCGGTGAACGCTTCGGCGCCCAGGATCGGCCTGCCGTAAAGGTGCGCCGACGAGGCCATTTGCTTGAGCGTCTCCCAGGCGCCGCCGCCGATCCAGAATTCGCCCATCGGCTCGTCGGCCCGGCCGCCGTAGGGAACGTCGTCGTTCGGGCCGCCGTAGGCCTCGATCGAGAGGCGAAGCCCCTTCGCATGGGCGAGCTCGCGCCATGCGCCCGGCGTAGTTCTCGAGGATGCAGGTCGTTCGACAGTTTGGCGCAAGTCCCAGAGGAACCGCTCGGATCGCTCGAGCGTGCCCACGACCCGGCCCGTGACCGCAGGCAGGTAGAGGCAGCGGATCGTAGCCGCGGCGCGCCCGGAATTCCTCGCGCATCCGGGCCGTCCAGTTCTGGGCGCCGATTCTCCCAGCTATCGATGTGCGTCGCCACCAGCGCCTTGCCGGCCGCGGGGCCGACGTCGTCGATGAGCTTGGCCATCATGCCGGCGAACTGGGCCTCGATGCCCTCGCGTGCTGAGCTTGTCGCACTCGAGGCCACGGCCGCTCGCGGGGGCTGGGGCGTTCTCGGCGCCCGTTCCGGTGTGGCCGAAGCGGAGGACCGTCCACTTCCCGGCCGGGACATCCCATTTCAGGCGGCCGTCCGACGCCATCTGAGCGGTGAGGTCGACGATCCGGTCCGGGGCGACGGTCATCGTCGGCGGCAGCTCCGTCTCTGCGGCCGGAGGCACGATCGCGCCGCTCGTAGAGCGCTTTACCCTTGATGTCCGCGATGCGATAGCCGCCGGGCGTCGGGAAAGCCAGCGCGGCGATGTCGCGGTAAAAGCCGTGATCGGCCTCCGGCTGCGGCAAGGTGGCGTCGAGGCGCCGCGGGCCTGCGAGCGCCGTCTCCGTCCAGACGACCTTCTGCATCGACTGCTCGGGCTTGATCCACGGGCCGCCGCTGCCGTTCCAGCCGGCATCGTCGTTCATGTTGATCTCGAGCCCGAGACGGCCGGCCTCGGCGACGGCGAACTTGAACAGCTCGCGCCATTCCGCGCCCATGAAGTCCGCCGGCCCGACAGGCGCGCCTTGGTCCACTTCCATGATCAGCACGCCCCCGATGCCGACGCGCTTCATGGCCTCGAGGTCCGCCGTGATGCCCTCGCGCGTGATGTTGCCGTTCAGCCAGAACCAGTAGACCCAGGGCCGGGCCGAATCCGGCGGCGTGACGAAGTTCCGGGCCAATTCGTCGACTTTGGGCGCAGCGCAGGACAGGGCACAGAGCGCCACCAATACGATCAGGACGCGTTTTTTCATGGACATTTTCCCCTCATATTGTTTCACCGAATTAATTAATCGCCGTCTTCGCCTCTGAGCGTCACCGTCCAACGCTTTTCGATCCGGATATAGGCTTTGAGCGCCTCGAGGATCTCGCCGGACCACTTCCCTGCCGAGATCGCCTTGTCGAGCGCGCTCGTGTCGAGCTCGGCGACCTCGTCCCAGACGCCGCGCGCCCGCAACTCCCGCTCGAGCGCCTCTCTCTCGCCCGTCCCCTTGACGGGCGAGACGACCCGGTCCTTGCCCGTCACCCGGAGCCGCGATTCCGTCCCGGCGATCACCTGGACGCCCTCTTTCGCGGCGAAGGCGATGGCGGCGTCCCTCAGGCCCTCCATCTCGCCCTTGACCGCCTCCAGCTCCCCCTCGATCTCTTTCTTCCTCTTCCACCGCCCGGCGTACGCGTCCACGATGACGACCCCGGGCTCTTCCTTCCACTTGTCCCTGGGCAGGGCCTCGACCTTGACCAGGTGCTTCTTAACCGGGCAGAGGTCCCAGTACGGGCACCAGTCGCACAACGCGCTCTCGTGCGGCGCCCACACCCGCTCCGCCTCGATCCTTTCGATGAGCGCCCCGACGTCCGCCTTCAGCCGCTCCAACGCTTCCGGCGACCGCACCGACCGCATCTCGACGTCGAACGCCACCTCGTGCCAGACGAGCCGCACGCCCTTCTCCCGCGCCTCGGGCCAGAGCGACTCGACCCCGATCTGGTAGAGGGCGAGCTGGCGGTCCCGGTCGAGCTCCCCCTGGTCCGGCAGCTTCGAGCCCGTCTTGTAGTCATGGACCTCGAAGACCCCGTCCGGGGCCAGCATCAGCCGGTCGATGATGCCTTTGCAGCGGTACCGCCGCGCGTCATCGAGCGGGAAACGGATGTAGCGCTCTAGACCCAGCACTCGGCCTTCGTCGAACGGGTGGTGGCGCTTGTAGTAGTCCTCGATGAAGCGCCGGCCCATCAGCTTGTATTCGTCGGCGGTCCGGCCCGCCTTGTTGATCTTGATCTCGAAGTGCCAGCGGTTCGTCCAGTCCTTGTCGTAGTAATCCAGGAGCTCCTCGATCGACGGCGTCCGGAAAGCCTTCTCGCCGTAGAGCCACTCCATCGCATCGTGGAAGCGCTGCCCGAGGTAGGCCTCGATCCCCTCCTCGTAACGCTTGATCCCGTCGACATAATTGAACTTGTACTGGAGCGCGCACTGCTCGTAGGTCGAAAGCTGGGAATTCGAATATTCGGCCATGGCGGCTCCTTTCGGTCCCCGGGAGATTTCGCTCGGACCATTTCACCACAAGACGCGCCGGCCCTCAAGCCGTTCTTCGACCCGGTTCAGCCGGTCCAGGTGGCCAGCACGACTTCGATGGGGCCGTCCCTGAGGACGGTCTCGAGGTCGTAGGACTTGTCGCCGATCCAATCCCGCCCGAGCAGCTCGAGGATGCCGTCCCCCGGCTTGCCGCCCAGGATCTCGACCAAGCGCGGGATGTCCTCTTTGGCCACCATTTTGAAGTACTCATATTCGCCGTCGCCGCTGACGAACCTGGTCACGGGCCCCAGTTCCTGGCCGTCTATGTGCAGCCGGCCTAGAGTGTCGAGGTAGGCCCAGAGCAAGAGGCGCGAGCCGTCGGTCCGCCTCTCGTCCCGAAGCTGGACCACCGGCTCGACCTGCCCGGCCGGCGTCGCGGCCCAATCCGCATTGCCGATATAGGCCATAGGATCTCCCTATCGAGCCGCCCGTTTGGCGGCCTTGTTCTTGCCCTTCTTTCCCGCCATGGGTCCCCGAGCTTGTCTATATGAGCTTGATCCGTGACTCCGCTTCGGCCTTCAAAGCCGCCACTCCTTGATCCAGGGCCTTGGCCAGCGTCTTCCTGGCGAAGCCCCGGAACAGCCAGGCGACCGGGCCCCCAAAGGATTCCTCCGTGTGGACTTGTGTCCCTTGGCCTTTATCTTCGAGCTCCCAAACATGCATCGCCCGGATCCCGAGCGTCTTCCCCGACCAGGCGATCCTCGTGGGCGGGTCCACCTCTTCCAACCGGGAATCGATCCTCGAACCGCCCCCCACCCACGCGAAAGTGGTCCCGATTTGGACGGGGCCGTTCACCAAGATCTTCGACACGCTTTTATTCCAGGTAGTCCAGTGCTCGAGATCGCTCAGGATTCCCCAAACCATCCCGATCGGCGCCTCGATAAAAGCATCGGCGACGCCGAAAGCGCACGCATCGTGATCAACCTCGATATGGGCATTCGGCATCATTCACCCCTTTATCCGCTCTTCTTTCTCGACACGGCCCTCCGACATAACTCCCGCATTCCCAGCACATCGACCTTGTTGTATTCGAGAAGCTTGGTCCATTTTGCTTTCACACAGCCCGTGAGGGCTTCATAAGACCCGCGCCTCATGCACATGCCCCTCACGGCCCGGATCCTCTGCGCCGCCTGCCTCTCGCCGAGACATGCCGCCCGCGGAAAGCCGATGAGCCGCAGATAGGCTTTCAGGCTCTTGGGACGGCGCCTGAGCTCGGGATAGGCTTTGGCCGCCCATGTCTTGACGATTCGGTTGGCGTCCGCATAGACGGGCGAAAGATCCAGCCGATAGTACTCCCTGCAGATCCGCTTCTCACACGACGAAAAGGCGACGATGCGGCGTTTCTCTCGCATGGCTCGTTCGAGCAGATCTCCGACGAACCGGTCCCCGGACCTGACCGGGATCTTCTTGGCGCCCGCGGCCAGCCGCAGCCCCTCGTCCAACGCCACCTGATAGAACCTGGAGCCGATCGCCACCCCGATCAGCGAGGGCGCCTGACCCCAAAAGCCCTCGAAGTCGATGTAGATCGCGCGCTTGACCATCTCGGAAGTTAGCGAGCTTTCAAAGCGATTGGCCTCGGGGCTGGGCCTTCCTCGCTGTGTCTTATCCATGCATTCAGGGTATCATCCTTCGCATTTCTTCCCAACTGACGAGAGGATTTCCCCCGTGGCGTGCCGTGCTTGAATTCCTTGCGAACATGACAAAAGCCGCTGTATTCCCCTTTTCTTCAGAGCTGTTGTCTCGATGATGGCTCTCTTCGGGGGATCGCCTCGGCGCTCAGCTTCAAGCCGAGGGCTTTCATGACCTTCAGGATCGTGTCGAAGCCCGGGCTTCGTTCGCCTGAAAGCGCCTTGTACAGGCTTTCACGGGACAGGCCGGCATCACGAGCCACTTTTGACATGCCCTTGGCACGGGCGATGTCGCCCAATGCCTTGGCGATAAACGCCGCGTCACCGTGAGCATCTTCCAGACATGCTTCCAGATAAGCGGCCATATCCTCAGGAGTGCGGAGATGCTCGGCCACATCGTATCGAGTCGTAACGGTCTTCGCCATCCTTGTCTCCTAGAGGTTTCTCGCTAAACGCAGAGCTAATCCAATATCCTTCACTTGAGTACCCTTATTTCCGCCTGCCAACAGGATCACCAATTTAGTCCCGATCTTCTTATAATACACGCGGTAGCCGGGTCCGCAATCTATCCTCAATTCGGAAACTCCTTCTCCGACAGGCCTCACATTGCCTGGATTTCCCGCAGCGAGTCTTTCGATTCGCGCGAGAATGCGGGCACGAGCACGGACGTCGCCTAATTCATCGATCCACCAGGTGAATTCCCTGGTCTTGCGGATTACAGGAACAGTTGAATTGTAGCCCATTGGATACACCTTGTCAATGGACAACTCGATCGATTTCTCAAGCGCCATGGTCGCGGCATAAAGCCGGCCATCACTGGGCCATCTCTAGAAAGACGCTTGAAGAGATTGGCGATTCTCAATTGCTATCTTGAGTTAGTCAACCGGTATTCCTGACCAATCCCCTAGGCAGTTTCATAAAGCCCGGGGTGCCATTGACAGCGACAGGAAGCAGTTGTGTTATCTTAGGATTAAAAATGGAGGCGATAATGTCCGCAACACAAACCGGCCCCATGAACAGTCCTGAAAAGACCAGCCCGCTTTCTGATGCGTTAGCCCATTTTATTGATCAGACTCCTTGGACCTTCGCCAAAACATACGCCCGGCATTGGCCGCACGAGTATATCGTCCGGGAGAAGGTCGACGCCGTGCTTTTCGACGAACTGGCCGCCCACATCGACGGGCACGGCTACGAATCCCGGTACTACGATCAGAAACGGGCCTATTTCGATCACGGCGGCCACACCTATTGGCACATGGATAACATCATCAACCGGTGCCCCGAGGGCGAGACATATCGCAGACGCGAAGAGGCGGGTCATCTGCCCCTGACAAAGGACGTTACCAGGCATCCCGTGTTCCCGTGGCCCGAGAAGCCCTGGCTCCTTAGCGGACGGTTCGTCGACGCGCTCGAGGCGGCGGCCGTCATGTTCGCCTGGAAGGACCGGAAGGGCACGCCCATCCCTTACATCACACATTTGCTGGCCACATGCGCCATTGCGCTGCAGAACGGGGCCGACGAGGACCAGGCCATCGCCGCCCTGCTCCACGACACGATCGAGGACATTCCGGACAAGATCAAGGCGCGGGCCACGGTCGATCTCTTCGGCCCCGAGGTCCTTCGGATCGTCGAGGCCTGCAGCGATTCCGATAAACCCGTGAAGGAACCGTGGGAAGAACGTAAGGCCCGCTACATCGAGCGGCTCCAGCGCGAGGACCAGGCCGTGTTGCTTATCTCCGCCTCAGACAAGCTCGACAATGCCCGGGCTATAGTTTCCGACCTCAGGAAGCACGGGGCCAAGGTCTGGGACCGCTTCCACGCTCCGCGCGACAGGCAGCTCTGGTATTACGGCGAGCTCCTCAAGATCTACAAAGCGCGTCTCAAAGGCAATGAGGGACTGGTTAACGAGCTCGAGCAGGCTGTGGCCGAAATGAACCGGGAGCCCACTCAGCCGTAGCAGATCGACTCAGTGCCCGCCGAAGACGACGTAGCCGCGCCGGCGCAGGTCCTCGGCGAGCTCGACCTCCATCACCTGGGCCGCCCCGAAGGTCATCGGGTTGAGGTGCTCGTAGAGCTTCGGGACGAGCCGCTCGCCGAATTTCTTGACCACGCCCGCCGCCTTGATCCCGGCCTTGTGGTTGGCGAAGCGCTGCTCCGGGGTGAGGCCGGTCATGCCGACGTAGTAGCCCGCCCTGCCGTCCCCGTTGGGATTGCGGAGGTAGACGACGTAGACGCTGTGATGCTTTTTTCCGAAGGTCATGGCCGTCTCCGATCTAGGCGGTTAGACGGAACCGGCTGCAGAAATCTTCCGTGATCTCCCAGAGCTCCGGCGCGAGGATCTCCCGGACCTTGTCCTTGATCTCGGGTGCCACCGGTCCGTAGTAGGCCTCGGCGATGCCCCCGGCGATGCAGGCGAGCGTGTCGGCGTCGCCGCCGAGCGAGACGGCGTTCCGGACGCAGTCCTCGTAGGAGTCGGATTCGAGAAAACATATGATCGCTTCGGGGACCGTCCTCTGGCAGGACTCGTCATGGCCGTAGGCGGGCCGGATCCCGTCGACGGTGCGGGCGAGGTCGTAGCCGAACCTCGATGCGATCTCCTCCCTGATCCGGGCCTTGTCGTGTTTCGTGCCTCGCCAACAGGATGGCCAGAGCCGTGGCCTGGGCGCCCTTGATGCCCTCGGGGTGGTCGTGGCTGAACTCGGCGCTGCGGGCGGCCTCCCGCAGGACATCGTCGACCGTGTCGAAGGCGAATCCGACCGGGCTGACCCGCATGGCCGAGCCGTTGCCGTAGCTGCCGTAGGGCTTGGGGTCCTTGGCGATGAGCCAATGGGCGAACGAGCCCCCGTAGCCGGCATTCGGGTAGCGCCGGCCGAAGTCCAAGGCGGCTTTGCGGTAATCCCCGTCCGTCAGAATGGCTTGGGCGATGGCGACGGTCATCACCGTGTCGTCGGTGAAGTCGCTCCCCGGCCCGAAGAGCGGGAACTCTTTGCTCTTGGTCCGTCCGAATTCGTACGCGGAACCGATGATGTCTCCGGCTATTGCTCCGATCATTTCTGCCTCCGGATCGCTTCCAGTCATAGATAGCCTTGGGCCTGGGCGGAAGTCAAGGTGGAACATTTTGAACGATCATCGGCGATGTGCTCCTCGGCCCGCCTCCGCTAGGCCTTGGCCTTCATCAGCCCGCGTTGGAAATACCCCCCTTTGAATCACCCCCCGAGGGGATAGCCGGCTAGTCGGCCCGCCCCTAGCATGAGGGCGTAGCGAACGAACTCGGGAAGGAAGGTGCAGCATGTCGAACCCGCACGTCGAGCATGTCCACGGGAACAGCTATGCCCGGGGCCACCGGCCCGCGAAGAGGGAGGGGAAGAGCAACGGCGTCGTCTGCCCCTACTGCCGCGAGAAGGACGAGGTGATCCCGATCCTCTACGGCTTCCCCACGCACGAGGCCTTCAAGAAGGCCGACCGCGGCGAGGTCTATCTCGGCGGCCTGGACATCTCCCCTTACAGCTATTACTGCAAGAGAGACGACCGGGAGTTCTGACGCGACCGGGGACGATCGGGGACACGCACTCGGAGATCATGTGTCCCCTGTCGAAAACCGCGATAGTGCCCGGCGGCTATTTGCCCACCGCGACCCTCAACTCGGCGCCCCAGGCTTTGGCCCGGTCGAGTTCCCCTTCCTTCACCGGACCGTATGACCCCTTGACGAGAAAGCGCTGCTTCTTGGCTACGGGCTCGTAGCCCATCTCCGCCAGCATCTTCAGGATCTTGCCGGCGGAGCCTCCGGGAGAGAGCTTGAAGCCCGTCTCGAAGGCGGCGGCGCGCACGGCGGCCTCTCGCCCGACCCCTCCCCCGCTCACGCCCGCCTTGGGCAGGCTCACGAGCCACGAGCGCATGGACGGGTGCGACAGATCGGCCGGCGACGGGGCCTTCTTGTCCGGCTTCGCGAGCATGTCGTTCCGCGTCTTCTCGCTCGGCAGGCTGAACGCGATGATGGGCGAGCCGGCCACGATCAGGTCGATCCCCGCGAGCGCGTCACCGACAGCCTGGTCGGTGGGCATCGCCTTGGCCTCCGGGCCGATCCCTTCCGCGATGGCCTGCGCGACCGAGGCCGTGTTCCCCCAATACGATTCGTAGACGACGATGGCTTTCATGATCTTCCCTTGGGCGGCTTGACGATGATCTCGGGGTCGTCGACGAGAAGGTCCTTGCCGTCCCAGACGCACGTGCCATAGTGATAGAAGCCAGGCTCGGCGTCACCCCGGACGGAGCCGACGAGCGTCTTTTTGCCTTTCGGTGACACGGCCGTGCCCCACTCGAGCGGCGAGATGAACGATTTGACGATGATCGAGAACGGCATCTCGTCCTTCGTGTCCATCTTCCACGTGATCGTGTCGCCCCTCTCGACATCTACACACTCCCTGTCGTACTTGATCTTCTTCCTGACGATACTGATCTTGATGTTGTGGTTCGGCATTCTCCCCTCCTTCAATCTTGATTTTTATCGTTCGGCGCATCCGGCGCCGCTCGGATCTTCACCGCCACGCTGTCCGCGTAGCCCGGGTCCTGCCTCAGCCCGGCCAGGAACGGGTCGCGGGCGATCTCGTCCATCGGCCCCTTGAGCCGCGCGTATTCACGGACGGCCTCGAGGGCTTTCGGCCGCGCGCCGGTGAGCTCGTAGACGATGACCGCCCTCAGGGCGAGCGAGCTGTCGTTGGTGATGGCGCGCCGGGAGTTTTCGATCTCGGTCACGGCCCTGTCCCGTTCTCCCATCTTGGCCAGGTAGACCGCCAGGCTCGACCGCGTCCGCGCGTCTCCGGGATCCGTGGCGAGCTTCTTTTCGATGAGTTCGATCGCCTTGAGATAGGCGTCCGCCGCCTTGGCCTCGTTCCCCGGCGTGAAACGGTAGGCGTCGGCCAGGTTGCCCCAGATGAGATAGTCGTAATAGCTCGGGCCGAAGCCGATGGCGTTCTCGTTCGCCATCACGGAGTCCGCGTACCGGCCGCTGTAGTAGTAGAGGACGCCCAGGTTCGAGCTGGCGTCGGGGTTCCTCTTGACCGTGTTCGAGCGCTCGAAGGCGGCCATGGCCCGGCCGTAATCGCCCAGCTTGAAATAGGCCCCCCCGAGATTGTTCAGAGCATAGAAGTTTCCGGGGCAGCGGCGGGTGACCGCCTCGAACTGGTCCCGGGCTTTGTCGAAGGCTCCCTGGACAAGGTAGAAATACCCGAGATAGCTCAGGGCCGCCCAGTAGTCCGGCCGCACGCGAAGCGCGTCGCGATAGGCCGCTTCCGCTTCGACCGGACGGTTGTTCTCCTCGTGGATCGTCCCGAGCCTGATCATCGTGTCGTAGGCGAACGGGTCGAGAGCGTGGGCCCGTTCGAGCTCGGCGCGCGCATCATCGTCCCGGCCGAGACGGCGGAGGACGGCTGCGAGGACCTGGTGGCCGTAGGCCAGGCCGTCGTGCGACGCGAGGACGGCGCGGGCCTGGGTCTCGGCGCGCTGCGCCCAGGACAGATCGCCCCCGATCGTATATTTCAGCCGGCAGGCTTCGGCGAGGTCGATCCCGGCGACGGCGAACGAGGGGTCGAGGCCGACGGCGAGCTCGAGGGCGGCGATAGCCGCGTCCGCGTCCTTGGCCTGATCCGCCGAAGAATCCGCCCATATCGCCGCGAGGTACCCGAGGCCGTCGATGTAAGCGTGGAAGGCGCGCGGCACGGTCGTGCCGGCGGCGGCCAGGGCGAACCTATCTCCGGGCGAGGTGACCAGGCCGAGCGCGGCGGCCGTCTCGAGGACGATGTCCTCCTGCCACGTGGCGATGTTGGAGATGTTGTCGGACTTCGGCAGCGAGGCCAGGCGGGCGAGGCGGGCCGGGTCGACGGCCTCGAGGGTCAGGGTCAGGTTGTCGCCGGCGCGTTTGAAGCTCCCTGTGACGACGCGGTTCGATCCGAGGACGCCGCGCGCGTCGGCCGCTTCGCGGACCTCGTAGCCGACGACGTGTTCGTTGGGAGTGACCCAGGAGCGGGTCCTGCGGGCGATCCGGTCGAGGCCGCGGCGGAGATGCTCGGCCAGTCCCGCGGCGAGGACCTTGTCTTCGGGAGAGCCGGCCAGGACGGCAGGGTCGAAGACGGTGATGCGCCTGCCCTCGCCGGGGCCCGGGCCGAGGCCGAGAAGCGCGCCGACCTTGCGGGGGACGCCGAGGGCGATCGCGGCGTAGATCGCGACGGCGGCCAACACGACCGGGAGCGCGAACCGCTGAAGGCGTTGGAGTAACGGGTGGGCGGGGGCGGCGGCGGGGAGGGCGGCGGCGGTTTTTTTCACGCCCCACTCCCCCGTTTCCGTCCGCGTGCGGCGGGATCGGGTGACGCGGGAGCCTTCGCGCACTGCCGTCAGGGCTTCGGCCATCTCGCCGGCTGAGGCGAACCGCCGGGCGGGGTCCTTGGAGAGCGCGCGTTCGATGATCCGGCCGCAGCCGACGGGGGTGTCGGGCGGGAGTGTCGTGAAGGATTTCGGCTCTCCGTGGACGATGGCGTAGGCCAGTGAGTGCTCGGTTTCGCCCTGGAAGGGCAGGCTGCCCGTAAGCATCTCGTAGAGGACGACCCCCAGGGCCCAGACGTCGGCTCGGGCGTCGACGTCCTCGCCGAGGAGCTGCTCGGGCGACATGTAGGCGACGGTCCCGACGGCGCGGCCGGCCCGGGTCAGGCGGGCCTCGCCGGCGATCTTGGCCAGGCCGAAATCGGCGATCCGGGCGACGCCCTCCTTCGTGACGAGGATGTTGGCCGGCTTGACGTCGCGGTGGACGATGCCGTTCGCATGGGCGGCGGCCAAGCCGTCGGCGATCTGGGCGGCGAGGGAGAGCGCCTCGGCGGGGGCTATCGGGCCCCGCTTGATCTTGGAGCGTAGGCTCTCGCCGTGGCAGAGGGCCATGGCGATGAACATGCGGCCGTCCTCGCCTTCTCCGATCTCATGGATGGTGCAGATGTGGGCGTTGTCGAGGATCGAAGCGGATTGGGCCTCGTGGACGAAGCGCTCGCGGGCCTCGGAGTCGTTCGTGAGCTCGGCAGGGAGGAACTTGAGCGCGACGGCGCGGCGGAGCTGGAGATCGTCGGCCTCGTAGACGACGCCCATTCCGCCCCGGCCGATCTCGCCGAGGATGCGGTACTTGCCGGCGACAATCGTCCCGGGGGAAAGGCCGCGGGCGAGCGGCTCGATGGTCGTAGTGAGCGAGGGGGAGTCGACGGAGGGAGCAGGGGTGGAAGCGGGGGCTGGGGTGGAGGCTGGGGCGGAAGCAGGGCTCAGGGTGCGGGAGCCGGATGGCGAGGCCTGTGCGGGGGAGGCGGCGGAAGCGGTGCCGGATGCGGCGGGGCCAGGCGTCGAAGGAGTGGAGGGCGTGGCGGGGGGGTTAATGTTTGACTCTGTCCCGGGGTGGAGCGGCGACGCGCACGCACCGCAGAACCGCGACGAATCGGGGTTCGACGTACGGCAATTCGGGCAGTCCAAATGGTACCCTTTTCTGTCTGCCTTAACGATAGCCCCAATAAGGGCCAGAGTCAATATTCGGGGTCGGACCAAACTATCTCAAACATTTTATTATGTTTAGCCGCGAAAAGTGTGAAGCTTCAATCAATTACTTTGATGTTTTCTGCGGCAAAAACATCAAAGTTATCTTCCTCCGGATCGGGGTCGAGGCTGCTCCCTGATTAATGTTTTTGGGCCAAAAAACATCAAAAAAGCCCTCTATATTTCACATATCCAATAGATATCTTTCTTGTTTTCTTTTAGTTGCTTGGTCCGACCCCGAAAAGGTTGACATATCCGCCGTTTGGACGATAATGCGTATTTATCTTCGGCTTTGCGAGGTGTCGAAATGACTCAGAAGTACTATTTCACGAGCGAGAGCGTCACCGAGGGCCACCCCGACAAGATCTGCGACCAGATCAGCGACGCCATCCTCGATAACCTGCTCGAGCAGGACCCGGATGCCCACACGGCCATCGAGGCCCTGACGACGACCGGAACCGTACACGTCGCCGGCGAGATCACGACGACGGGATACGCCGACATCCAGAAGATCGTCCGGGACACGCTCAGGGAGATCGGATACACGGATCCCCGCTACGGCATCGACTGCGAGGACGCGGGCGTCTGGGTCGCGGTGCACGGCCAGAGCGGCGACATCGCGCGGGGCGTCAAGAAGGCCAAGATGCACGAGCAGGGCGCCGGCGATCAGGGCATGATGTTCGGTTACGCCTGCAACGAGACGCCCGAGCTGATGCCCCTGCCGATCATGCTCGCCAACCGGTTGAGCGCCAGGCTGGCCCAGGTGCGGAAGCGTCACGCCAACCACAGCATGGGACCTGACGGCAAGAGCCAAGTCACCGTGGAATACTGCGACGGAAAGCCGGTGCGGCTCGAAGCCGTGGTCATCGCCCAGCAGCACATCTCCGACGTTTCGGAGCGGGACCTGAAGAAGCTCATCCTGGAGAAGGTCATCAAGCCGGTGTGCGGCAAGTACTTGGACAAGAAGACGAAGATCTTCATCAACGCGACGGGACGGTTCGTCATCGGCGGTCCCGAGGGCGATACGGGCGTCACGGGGCGGAAGATCATCGTCGACACATACGGCGGCATGGGCCGGCACGGCGGCGGCTGCTTCTCCGGCAAGGACCCGAGCAAGGTCGACCGGAGCGCCGCCTACGCCTGCCGGTACATCGCCAAGAACGTGGTCGCGTCCGGGCTGGCCGACCGGTGCGAGGTCCAGCTCTCGTACGCGATCGGCGTTGCTTACCCGATGGCCGTGTTCGTCGACACGTTCGGGACCGGCAAGATCGCGGACGCGGTGATCGCCGATCTCGTCCTCAAGCACTTTCCGCTCAAGCCGAGCGACATCATCGAACACCTGAAGCTCAAGAGGCCCATCTACAAGAAGACCGCGGCCTACGGCCATTTCGGCCGCAACGACCCGGACTTCACCTGGGAGAAGACGGACAAGGCGGCGATCCTGGAGAAGGAAGCCGAGGGCCTGGAGAAGATAACGAGAGGGAATTCCCTGACCTGCCCCATATCCTCCTAGGCCGCCGGCCCATACTTTATTCTCCGGGCTGGCGCAAAGCCTCCATGAGCCGGGCCGGATTCACCCGCTTCCCGCTATAGGTCTTCCTGTCGCTCTCGACCGCGATCGGGTCCCCCGTGGCCAGGGCGGCTCTCCAAAAAATCTCCGGAGTGACGTCCGGCTTGATCTGGCAGGCCAGGGCATAGAGCCCGGCGATATAAGGGAGAACGGAGCTCCAGCCGCCCATCCGGTAGAAACCGTATTCTTTCGGGCCGCCGGGATGGGCCACGGTCTTCGAGCCCTCAGGGAGAACCAAGAATTCCGGCGACCTCGCCCTTCCGAGCATCTTCATGTAATAGCTTTCGAACCCGTCGCGCCCCGCTACTTGGGAGATCCAATCCTTCCAGGGCACGACGCGGCAAGCGGTCGCATCGTCCGGACTTTCGAGACTTCCCCGGTCGAATCCCCAGAACCAGAAGCCGGGCTTGAACGCGTCGAAGATGTTGCCCGAAACGACGAATATCCCCGCCGCCGCGGCCTTCCGGACGGCCTCGTTCATAGTCTTGAAACCGGGGTTTTTCGGGCCCCAGCCCGCGGAGATCGAGATGACCCGGATCTTCTTTTCCCGGGGCAGCCTGGTATTGACCTGGAGAAGCTCATCGATGGCCTGGGCGTAATGAGCGATGTTGGGGGCCATGCCGGCGGACAGATCATAATTGTGACTGCCGACATAATAGATCTCGGCCCCGGGGGCGACCCCACAGGTGCGCCCGGCCAGGACAGACGCGACCAGCCCTCCGTGGAAATTGGCCGGCACGCCTTTGACGTTGACCTCGCCATAAAAGCGCAGCCGGTCGCCATATTCCGTGTGATCGAGGAGAAGCGGGGTATCGACGATCGCGACCGAGACGCCTTTTCCCGTAACCCCTTTCGCATGGACGACTCTGAGACCGAGGCCCGGGCTGCAATTGAGGTCGAGGATCTTCACGGGATCGAAGCCGGCCGGCAGCGCCCGGGGCCATTTCGTCTGCGTGTCGAAGAACGCATTGGCCAGGTCCGGCGCGTGGCCCGTTAGGTCGAGTGCGCCGAGGTCGGCATGGCGCAGATCGTACAGCGGGCCCCATTTCCTGGCCTTGTCGAAGGACAGCGGCGGCTTGCTCAACCGGCTCCAATCGTCGGGGGGCGGGACCCGGACGAAATACGGATCGTCCGAAGGGAAGTCCGCGGGAAGCGTCGGTCCCTCCGGTCCGGCGGACGCGAGCCTCGATTGCGGATCCAACGGCCGATAGAGCCTCGCCCGGAGGCCGGGCTCGCGCATCGGGACGGCCTGGAGGAAGCGGAAGCTGTCGGCGAGGTAGCCCTCGTAGCCGCTGGGCTTGCCGTCCCAGGTCGTCCAGTCGATGCCCTCGAAGGTCGCGTCGCGGACGCCGTTCTGGAATCCGCCGGCGCGTTGGCGCTCGAGCATGGCGCAGAGGACGCGGTCGGCGCGCGCGGCGAGATCTTTGTCGCCGAGGACGTAGTGGGCCATCAGGAAATGGAGGACGTGGCCGGCCGTGATGCCGCCGTTCATGTAGTAGCCGACCGTGTCCGTGCCGTCCTCGCGTTCGGGAAGGCCGAGGCAGTCGGGCTGCAGGTAATCGGAGCGCCGAACCGGGACGAGCATGGGCGGCACGCCGAGGTCGAACCGGGTGAATCCCGCGTCGGCCATTTTTTTCCAGAGCCGGTCGAGGATCCCGCGGGCGAGCCCTGGCTCGATCAGGCCGTACTCGATGGCCAGGCCGTTGAGCGTCGGCGAGGCGTAGTCGTGGAGAGCGCCGTCCCGGTCCTTCCACCAGGCCAGCCAGCCGGTCTCGCGGTTGAACAGCGTCTTGGCGTAGACGGCCTTGAGGCGGTCGGCCAGTCGCGTGTAGAGCGCCGCCTTGTCGGTACGGCCGAGCTTCGTTCGAGGTCGGCGAGCGACCGCCAGGCCCGGTAGATCAGGGCGTTGGTGTAGCCGTCCTTATGGCCGCAGTTCAGCGCGTCCCACCAGGCGTCGGAGCGGTTGGGCTGCTGAAGGGCGTTGGGGGTGCCGCTCTGGGTCGCCTCGACGAAGCCGTCCCTGTCGATGTCGCGGCGGGCCAGGAAGTCGGCCACGCGCTCGAGGAGCTCGATGCGGCGTCGGAGCCAGTCGAGGTCTCCGGTTGATTCGACGTAATCCCAGGCGGCGATGAGCGGCGAGGCCTCGGCGTCGAGAAAACCGCCGTAGTCCCAGTAGCCGGTGATCTCGCCGGTCAGGCGGCCGGCGGCATCGCGGCGCATGCGCTTGTCGAGCCAGTAGTCGATCGTGCGGCGGACGAGAGGCATCACCGAAATGCCCGGGGCGATCTCGGGCATGAAGAAGGCCTGGTCGGCGTAGAACCAGATCGAGATGCTGGCCGGATCGCTGATCACGTTGTTGCCGAGGATGCCGGGAGGCGCGCTGAAGGGCTTGTCCTGCTCGCCCCAGCGGGCGCAGGGCTGGAGGGCGTTGAGCCAGCCGCGTCGGGCGGCGAGCCAGAGCGGCAGCGCGTCGTCGGACAGGCCGGCCGGCGCCGGCAGAAGGAGCGGCTTGAGTGTGAGGGAGACCGGCTCGGCAATGGAGACGGCTGGGAATTCGAGGATCAAATCGACGACCTTCGCGGAGCGGCTGCCTTCGAGCCGGCCGACGATGGGCCGCCCGTTCGCTTCCGCAAGCAGCATCGTGCCCCAGTCGGGCGCGTTGACGACAGCGGGCAGGCGGAACGTCCCATCGTCGAGCCATTCGGCCGGGAGGACGGTGGTCGAGGTCACCTTGGGGTCGAAGGGGAAGATGACGCGAAGGGCGCTGGCGCTTGCGGGCGCGGGAGGGTAAGGAGTGTCTGTCGGCGCGGCATCGAGCGCGAGGATCGTCAACACAAGATCGTTGGCGTTTTCTATCTGCCACTCGAGCCGGGCCGATGTCGCGAACATCGCAGTTTGCAGTAACCTGACCGCGCTCCCCGCCCTGAGCAGGTTCGTCGCGGCCTTGTCCCCGCCTTCGTGTCCCAGCTCAGGAACGTCAGCCGGGGCGTTTCCGGAGGTCTTGATCCGGACGAACGGAGTCGGGCTTGAAGGTCGTTTCGCGACATCACCAGCCTCCGGCCCAGCCTCCGCGCCCGCCCCTCCCGCGCTGGGCCCCCAGAGCAGGAAACATCAAAACGCCTCGGCCGTTATGAGCGCCGTCATCTTGATCTTCACGGCGTCGGATCTGCCCTGAATGAATTTTGTACGGGTTTTGTGTCCCCGATTAATCCTCGACTATTATTTAATTTCCAGGCCGCGGTTCTTGAGCAATCCGTCGATCTTGGGCTCCGAGCCCCGGAATCGCAGGTACTGGGCCCCGATCTCCTCGGTGCCGAACGGCTCGAGGACGTTCTTGCGGAACGATTCGGCCGTCGCCCTGTCGAAGATCCCCTTCTCCTCGAACGCCTCGTAGGCGTCGCAGTCGAGGACCTCGGACCAGATGTACGCGTAGTAGCCGGCCGAGTACCCGCCGCTGAAGATGTGGCTGAAGTAGGTCGACCGGTAGCGCGGCACGATCTCCGGGATGAGCCCGATCTTGCCCATTATCTCGTTCTCGAACGCCCGCGTGTCGGTCGCGGCCTCGCCGGGCGCCGTGTGCCAGGCCATGTCGAGGATGCACGCGGCCAGGTATTCGGCGGTGACGAAGCCCTGGTTGAAGAGCCGGCTCTTCTCGATCTTCTCGACGAGCTCGGCCGGGATGACCTCCCCCGTTCGATAGTGTTTGGCGTAGACGGCCAGCAGCTCCGGCTCGAAGACCCAGTGCTCCATGATCTGCGACGGCAGCTCGACCGAATCGCGGGCCACGGTGCGGCTGCGGTAGCGTCCCTGCGAGAAGAGGGTCGCCAGCGAATGCCCGAACTCGTGGAAGAACGTCTCGGCCTCGTCGGTCGAGAGGAGCGCCGGCGCGTCGGCCGTCGGGCGCGTGAAGTTGCAGGTGATCGTCGAGATGGGCGGCACGCGCACGCCCTTCTCGTACGAGGCGCGCCGGAAGGCCCCCGACCAGGCCCCGCTGCGCTTGCTCGGCCGCGGGTGGAAATCCATGTAGAGGATGCCGGTGTGGCGGCCGTCGGCCTCCTGGACCTCGAAGACCTGGACGTCGGGATGGTAGCGCGGCAAGTCCGGCTTCTCGACGAACTTGAGCCCGTAGAGCTTTTCGCACAGGGCGAAGATGCCGTCGCGGACGTTGTCGAGCTTGAAATAGGGGCGCAGGGCGGAGTCGTCGAGCGCGTACTTCTCCTGGCGCAGGCGCTCGGTGTAGAGCCACCAATCCCAGGACGCGAGCTTGGCCCCCCGGCCGGCCTTGGGATCGCGGTCCATGAGGGCCTGGAGCGCGGCCGCCTCTTCGCGGGCCTTGACGAGGGTCGGCTCCCAGAGCTGGGCCAGGAACTCGTTGACCTTCTCGGGCGTCTTGGCCATGTTGTTCTCGAGGACGAACGCGGCGTGGCTGGCGTAGCCGAGCAGGCGCGCTTTCTCGCCGCGCAGGGCGGCGATCTTGCGGGCGACGTCCTTGTTGTCGCGGGCGTCGTCGTTGTCGCCCTTCATGATGTAGGCGCGGTGGAGCTTCTCGCGCAGGGGCCGGCGCTCCGAATAGGTCAGGAAGGGCGTCATGCTCGGGACATGGATCGTGAAGAGCCACTTGCCGTCGGCGAGCCCGGCCTGTTTCGCGGCGGCCGCGGCCATGGCCACGACCGAGGGCGGAAGCCCCGCCAGATCGGCCTTGTCGTCGATGACCATCTGGAAGGCGTTGGTCTCGGCGAGGACGTTCTCGCCGAACTTGACCGACAGCGACGCCAGCTCCTGGTTGAGCTCGCGGAGGCGGGACTTGCCGGCGGCATCGAGGAGCGCGCCGCCGCGGACGAAGTCCTTGTAGGTGTTCTCGAGGAGGAAGAGCTCCTCGCGGCCGAGCTCGAGCTTGTCGCGCTTGTCGTAGACGGCCTTCACGCGGGCGAACAGCTTCTCGTTGAGGCCGATGTCGTCGCGGTGGGCGGCCAGCATCGGCGCGGTCTTGCGGGCCAGGGCCTGGAGCTCGTCGTTCGTGTTGGCCCCCTGGAGGGCGCCGAAGACGGCGTTGACCTCGGACGAGGAAGATCCCGGTGCGGTCGAGCGCGGCGATCGTATTTTCGAAGGTCGGCTTCTTGCGGTTCGCGACGATGGCGTCGACCTCGGCCGCCTCGAGGCGGATCCCCTGCTCGATGGCCGGCAGGAAGTGCTCGTTCTTGATGAGGTCGAACGGCGGGACGTTGAACGGCGTGCCGTACGGTTTGAAGAAGGGATTGTCGGCGTTGGCGGCGGCCGCGGCGGCGGCTTCGGGCGAGAGCGCGGGCGTCGCGGGGGCGCCGGACGCGGGTGCTTGCGATTCGTCGCTCTTGCACGCGACCGCGGTGAACGCGGCCAGGAAAAGCGATCCGGCGAGGACGAGGCTGATCGCGGCATGTCGGGTCATGGTCGTCGCACCTCCTGGGTTGGTCTTCGGAACGATCATTATATGAGGTGAGCTCAGAAGGGGTCAAATCCTAATTAAGGTGTAACCCCTTCTTGCGGATCATCTCAGCGCTGGCGCGGTCGCGCCGGCGAGGGTGAGGCGCAGTTTGCCATCCGTGCCCTGCTCGAAGCGGACCGTCTTGGGCGGCCGGATCCCGCCGTCCCAGGTGAAGAAGTCGCGCTCGCCCGAAGGGTAGAGGCGCATGCGCACGGCGAGGCCTCGCACGGACCTGCCGAGGAGACGGCCATCCCGCTCGAGGTCCCAGACATAGGTCCAGTCGACGGTCCCCTTCTCGCAATGGAACCGGACGACCGTCTCGTCCCGATCCGATGTCCGGGCCGTGCCAAGGACCTCGGTGCGCAGGATGCGGCCCCGATCCGCCTCTATCGCCGCGATCCCCTCGGCCCAATTGGCCTTCAGCCTTTCGACGGTGACTTCCCCCCCGTAGGCCTTGGCGAGGGGCTTGAAATCGCCCTTCATGTTGCCGGCGACGATCCGGCCGACGAGCGCGGTCAGCTTATCGAGGCGCCCGGGCTCGGCTTCGCGGACGGAATTGAGGAGCGAAAAGGCCTGCGGACCATCGGCCTCGATGAAGAGGGCTTTGTCTTCATCCATCGTCAGGCGATACGATCCCGCCGCCCCGGGCAGGCGGTAGGTCCCGGTGAGCCCGGCCATGGCCGCCTCGTCGAGGTCCACGATCTCCGGGATCGACGGGTAGGGCGTGCCGGAGTGGAAGCGCATGCCGATCTTCTCGAGCAGGGTATTCGCGACGCGCGTTTCGGCGACCACGTTGGTCATGAGAAAGACGACGAGTCCCGTGTCCGGGACGATGGCCAGGTCGGCGAAAAAGATGCCGTTGCCGCCGTTGTGCGTGACGATCTTCGCGCCGTCCGGGGCCTTGGCGATCGACCAGCCGTAGGCGTAGAAGGTGTCGCCGCCCTCGCTGACGTGTGGCGCCCAGAGCTTTTTCATGGACGCGGGCGAGAGGACGCGGCCTTCGAGGAGCGCGCGGACCCAGCGCAGCATGTCGTAGACCGTCGATTGGATCCCGCCGTTGGCCCGGAGCGCCCAGTGCGGCCCGTCCGCGGCCATGGAGCGCTCGATGACCGTCCCCCAGCGCTTTCCGTCGATGTAGCCCTGGGCCGTACGGCCATCTCCCCATTGCGGCAGGAGATAGCCGGTCTCGTACATACCGGCGCGCAGGAAGAAGCGCTCCCGGAGGAAGGCCTCGTAGCCCGTGCCCGAGAGCTTCTCGACGATCGCCCCGAGAAGGCTGAAGTTGGCGTTGGCGTACTCGTATCCGGCCCCGGGAGCGAAGAGGAGCGGCTGGGCGAAGACCCGGCGCACGTATTCGGGGAGGGGAATCGGGTCGTAATCGCCGATGTCGCCGGGATCGGTGAGGCCCGAGGAGTGGGTCAGCAGCTGGTGGAGAGTGATGCCGGCCTTGTCAGCGGGGACGCCGTCGAAGTAGCGCGTGATGGGGTCGGTGACGCTGAGCTTGTTCTCTTCCTCGAGCGCGAGGATGGCCGCGCCCGTGAATTGCTTGGTGATCGAGCCGAGGTTGGACGCCGTGGCCGGCGACCAGCGTTGGCCGTTCTCACGGTCAGCCAGTCCGAAGCCCTCGGCGAGGAGAAGCGTGTCGCCCTTAGCGGCGAGAACGACGCCGGCGAAGCCGAGCTTCTCGAGGCGCTTGAGATAGGTCCTTGTCTCCGCGACCGCTGTCGTATTGGCGTCCGATGACACGCGGCGCGCGGGAGCTGAATTGGCCGGCGTCGCAGACGGGATCCGAGGGTCGGGAAATGCAGGGGCCGCGACGAGGGTGAGAAGCAGGGCTAGACCGATGGCAGCGGATGCTAAGGTCTTCACATCTCCTCCAAAAGAACAGATATTTTGATCCGATGCTTTCTTAAACCCCTCGAATCATACCAGAGTTGCCGGAAAATGGTATGGGAACGGGTGATGGGAACGGGTCGGACCAAATAATCTTCTTTATAATCTTTAGGTTACAGCCTAAATGTGTGAAGTCCCAAGCAATAACTTTGCTGTTTTTTGGGTCAAAATCAAACTATAGCAATCCCAGGTTTCACCCTGGATATCACCCCAAGGGGGCATGGCGCAAAATTACAGCTGCCGCCAAAATACCTCTGGCATGAGAGAAGCCGTTGCGGTCTGTCTGGTCCTCCTTTGCTGTGGGAGCCTGTCCGCGTCTCTCGAGGGGACCGGAGGTGCCGCCGCCGGCACCCGCCGTGGATTCGCCCTCGCCGATACCGACGCACAGGAGTCACTGAGCTTCACGCTGGCGGGCAAGAGCGCGCCCGTCCTTCCGGTCATCGTCGCGGCCGTAGATCATCATTCATTCGCGCGACAGCGCCGCACAAGCAAGCAAATTGCCGGAGATTGCGAAGCTTCATCATAGAAAGAGGACGCCGCTGTACCGATTTCTGTGTCGGTATTCCTGGGACGCGCCAACGGGGACCTCTTCTCGACGCTTCACGAGCAATACGCCTGGCGAACGAAGTTCAAATCGCTGACCCTGGGTGCGGGCATCTACCGGGATATCCCGATCTACAAGGCGCTCCGGATCCAACCCTACGTGGGGATCGTCCGGACGAGAGCGCTCCTGAGGCCGTCCGACCTCGGCGGGAACAGCGAATCGTACGAATACAGGCTCACAGCGTTCTGCGTGGGCCTTCCGCTCGTCTGCGGTTTTTAGTACAAAAAACACCCGCATCAAACTGTAGTCTTTCGCACTTTTGCGAGCTAACTGATTTCTTATCTTCATCTTTTCCTGGTCCGACCCCGAATTCTGTTGAAACCCAGCCTACAAAAGGGGCAAAATAGCCCGATAACAGCAAAGGCAAAGCCCATGAATCATAAGCGCACCCGGATACGGCTAGCATCGGGCATTCTCGCGATCTTCATTCTCTCAGTCATTTTCGCGACTGCCACAGGCTGCCGCACCGCGCCACCAGCCCGCGCCATCACCGTCGAGTCGCTCCTGCTCGAGATGGTCGACCTTGAAAACCTCGCCGTCCGCCCGGAGCCGTTCTTTAAGCAGGCCCAGGCCTCGAGCTACGACCGCGACAGCCACAACCGCGGCGAGGCGTGGTTCGCCAATCGCGACGTCGGCCAATACGTCCGGACCGAGACGACCGCAAACGGCCGCCGAGAGCACGTCCTGGCCGACCTGAAGGGACCGGGTACCGTCACCCGTTTCTGGTCGGCGAATCCCGACCGGACGAACACGACGCGGTTCTATTTCGACGGCGAGGCCGAGCCGCGCCTCGCGCTCCCCCTCGCGGACCTCTTCAAAGGCCTGGCGACGCCTTTCTGGACCGGATTTCTCTTACGTCAGCGGTACGGGCGGGAACCTCTACTTCCCCCTCCCCTACGCCGCATCGCTCAGGATCACCGTCGAAGAGCCGCCCGAAAGCCCGATCCGGCTCTATTACGAGATCGGATACCGGACCTACGACGAAGGAGCGCGCGTCGAGACGTTCGATCCCGCGAACGCAACCGCTTGGGAGAAAACCGCGGCGCTCGTCGCCGCCAAGCTCGCGCATCCCGCTTCCGCCGCGCTATCAGACGCTGATGCGGGCGCGCCCGTCCGCGTCTTCGGACTGGATCGCCGCCCGCCTGACCGTCGCGCCGGGCGAAACGGCCTCGATCCCCCGGATCGACGGCGCGAAGTCCGTCTACGAATTGTCGGCCCGCGTCCTCGGCACCCGCGAAAGCCGCGACTGGAGCGATCCGGCGCGCGCCCACAACGCTTACCGCCTCCTCGTCCTCGAGGTCCTCTTCGACGGCGAGCGGTCCATCGAAACCCCGCTCGGCGATTTCTTCGGCAGCGGCCCCGGCGTCAATCCCTACGAGAACCTGTTCTTCACGGTCGACGGCACCGGCCGGATGACGAGCCGGCTGCCGATGCCCTTCGCGAAGTCGATGGACCTGCGCCTGACGAACCGCGGCCGGGTCCCCTACACCGTGGAGTTCCTGCTGCGCGTCGGCGACCGCGCGTTCACGCCCCGCGATTATCACCTGCGGGCCCAATGGCGGACGCTCACCCGCCACTCCTGGCCGCCCTTCGACACGAACGTCCTCGATACGACGGGCGAAGGCAAGGTCGTCGGCACGGTCTACGAGATCGCCAACGACGGGCTCATCTGGTGGGGCGAGGGCGACCAGAAGATCTCGATCGACGGCGAGCCCTTCCCGAGCACCTTCGGCACCGGGACGGAGGACGACTACGGCTACGCCTACGGCGACAACCGGCCGTTCACGCGCCCCTACCACGCCCAGACCCGGGTCGACGGGCCGGCAAGCGGCGGACACATCAGTCTCAACCGCTGGTACGTGCTCGATGCGCTCCCGTACCGCAACTCCGTCCGCTTCGACCAGGAGATCTGGCACTGGATGCCGTGCGATCCGACCTGGGCCCAAGTCGTCTATTGGTATGCCGCCCCCGGATCGCCCGGTCCCGCCGCCATCGATCCCGCAACGCTCGCGCCCGTGGACCTCGGCGTTCGCGAGGACATGCTCGAGCCGCTCGAGGGCGAAGCTCTCCGCTTCGCGGCCCACGGCGGCGCCGCCGCAAAAGAGCGCTTGGCCAATTGCTCCGGCGCGGAGCATCTCGTCTGGAAGGACGCACCGCCGGGCGCCCGTCTCGAAGTCCATTTCACCGTCCTCAAGGCAGGGCGCTATGCGGTCGAGCTCAATCTCTGTAAATCTCCGAACTACGGCCGTTTCGAGTTCGCGGTGAACGGCTTGCCGGGCGCGTTCGGCTCCCTCGACTGCTATTCGGAGTCACTCGACTGGACGCGCCCGCGTCTCGGCGCTTTCGATCTCGTCGAGGGCACGAACACCCTCGAGGTCCGCGCCCTCGCGCCCAATCCGGCCGCTCGGCCCGGCGCCCGTCTCGGCCTGGACTACATCTTCCTGACCAGGCAATAGCTGCCCACTCCATCGGGGACATGGGCCGGAGGCACGAGCCTTCGGTTTCTGCTCGAGCCAGGGTGCCTCAGCCGCTTTCCCGAGAAATGCGATCCACCCGCGTCTACTAAATTGATGTTTTTGACCCTAAAAACACTCAGCTCAAACTGTAGCCTTTCACACTTTAGCGCGCTATCTCTAGCTTTATCTTCTACTTTATCTTGGTCCGACCCCGAGGGAATTCCAATTCAACAGGGCGTTCCAGAGGAAGCGGTGGTCGGACCGGTTGAGGTCGCGGTGGATCGGGTTGAAATTGAATGCGACGACGCGGCCCTTGCCCACCGGGATATCCATGATCGCCGGCCGGCCTTCGAGCTCGTCCTCGCCCTTGAGCGCGCCGCTGACGAGCATCTTGACCTCGGCTCTCTTGGCTGCTTCCTTCGCGTCCTTCTGCTCCTTCGTCAGCACCGGGCCTCCGGCCGCCTCCGGCTTCTCCTCTTCCCTGTCCTCGGCCCTGAGCTTCGTGCCCCACTGCATCACGACGTTCTGCCGCGAGGCCCGGGCGATGTCGTAGACCGGCCCCCAGCTGCGGAAGACGGACGTCACTTCGGGCGAACCGTAGGCCAGCGGGTGGTCCGGCCGCGTGAACTTGACCTTGAGCTCGCTCCCGGGCGTGAAGAACGCCCCGCTCTTCCGGCCGACGTCCCTCACCAGCCCGCCCTCGAGCGCGAGCGCCGAGCCGTTGCCGAGCGTGACGAGCACGCCGCCCGCGCCCAGGAACTCCTCGATCTTGGCCATCCCCAGCCAGCCGATGCCGCCGGTGATGTCCGCCGACGCGTCCGGCACGCCCAGGTTCGGCGTCTCCTTCGTTTTCGTATAAGCCATCGGCCCGAACTTCTTGTCGATGCCGTGGATCTGGTCCTGCAGCCCGAGATAGTTGTGGCCGAAGATGATGACGTCGTACTTGTCGCGCAGCCTTCCCGCCCGGACGTCCTCGTCGCGGATGTAGGCGTACGGGACCTTCTCGCGGTCGAAGACGAACCGGATCCAGCCGACCGCCTCCGTGTCGGCCCAGGTGTGCCAGACCGCGACCCTCGGCAGCTTCGACTCGTGCCGCGCCACGCCCTCGGGCACGGCCGCCACGCCGTCGCAATCGATCGCCAGCTCGGCCGCGGCCCGGCCCAGCGCATCCGCCAGGCCCTTCTGGTCGGCGATGATCCACGATCCCGCCGGATAGTCTTTGTCCCCCGCCTTGAACGCCTTCTCGGCGATCTCGACGCGGAACGCGGCCAGACGCGCCCGCAACGCGAGCAGCCCCTCCTGGCCCACGTCCTTGATCAGGAAGACGGGTCCCTTGCCGTTCACCGTGCCCTGCGTCTTGACGCCCGCCGCGACCGGCGCGAGCGACACCGTCGCCGCGTCCATGATCCTGGCGTCGTCGATGCGCTTGGCCTCGAGCCCGTAGTGCACGGTCAGCGCCCACGACACGTCGTCGTAGGGATCGTAGACGGCGTCGGTCGGGAAGGTCTGCGGCGTGAGCAGGTCGACGGCGTAGCCGCGATACGGCTGATCGAGCCGGACCACGTACGTTCCCGCCGCGAACTCCCCTTCCGCGACCTTGAACGGCGCGGTCGCCCTCCCCACCTCGATGCCGTGGGCGATGAGGAGGTCGACCATGTCGGCCACGCGCCTCCGGTCGCCCTGGTCCTCCGCGATCGCGAACGCGTACGGCCCGCCCTTGACGCCCTTCTGCCACGAGTTGTAGCCCTTCCTGTAGAAATCGCGCAGCATCTCCTTCGCGTGCTTGGCCGCGTAGTCCAGCGCCGCGAGGCAGCCGCTCTCCATGTAATTCGTGTTGTTGCGGAGCGACCACATGAACTTCCGCGGCGGCGGCATGGGCCGGTACCATTCCTGGCTCGTCGCCGGCCGGCCCGCGTAGCGCTCCTCGTTCGCCCGCAGCACGCGCTCGACCGTCTCGGCCGTGCCGTTGCCGAACGTCTCGTAGCCGCGGCCGATGCTGTTGTGGTTGACGCCGATCGAATCGAGGAAGCAGTGCTCCCAGCCGTCGCTGAAGCCCCACGTCCAGACGCCGGGCATCCCGGCCGAGGTCAGCGCGCTGAGCTCGGCGAACGACATGGCGAACCACTCGTTGAGGAGGATCGGGTCGAGGTTGGTGTTGAACGGCCCGGTGCCGTTCCAGGTCTGGAGGAGCGGCAGCGATTCGTGGAGGTCGTGGACGACCTGCGGGTGGTACTCGAAGAACATCCGGCTGACGGCCTTCGACAGCTGCAGCGCCTCCTGGTGCGAATCGCGGTTGTTGTCGTGGAAGACGTAGAAGCCCCAGTACGGCGGCGAGACGGGCGGCAGCGCGTCGAAGTCGGTCTTGCCCTTGAGGTAGCGGTAGAACCAGTCGACCTGCTTGTCGCGGCCGTCGGGCTCCGAGACCGGATTGATGAGCACGATGAGCTCGCCGCGGATCTTTTGGATCATCGGCTGGTCGGAGACGGCCAGGCGGTAGGCCATCTCCATGACCATCTCGGGACTGCCGAGCTCGGTCGAATGGAGCCCCGCGTTGAAGTAATAGACGGGCCGGGCCGAGGCGATGATCGTCTCGGCGGCCTCGGGTGTCGTCTTGCGCGGATCGGCCAGCGCGGCCGTCGCGGCCTTGAGCCTGTCGAGGTCGCGGAGCCCCGCCTCGTCGGCGATCGCCGCGAGCAGGATGTCGCGGCCTTCCTCGGTCTTTCCGATCGTCTGGAGACGGACGCGCGGCGAGGTCTCGGCGAGCTTGCGGAAGTAGCCGTAGATCTGCGCGGTCGTCGAGAGCTCGCCCGCGGCGCCGACGACGTGGCCGAGATACTCCATCGGCGAGGGAACGGTCGGCGAATCGGGCAGATAGGCCACCCACGGATTGCCGAAGCGCGGCTCGGTCGTGTCCTTGGCGATGGCCTCGACCGAACCCGGCTCGACCTTGTCCGGGGCGTAGGGGTTCACGGCCTGGGCCTGGGCCGGCGCGGCGGCCTGGGCCTGCGTGGCCTGCGGCGTCCGTGGGCCCTCGGCGATGAGGGCGGCCGCGAGGAGCGCTGCGAAAACGACGACGGGGATGAAGCGCGAGGAGAACCGGCGGGGCTTGATCATGGGACCTCCAATAACCATTTCATTAGGGGCACGATACCAATTTCCGGATTTCCGGGCAAGCCGCCCGCTTGTTTTGCTATAATCCGGGCAACATTCGAATGGAGGCCCGCACATGAAGCCGACAGCCCGCCCCGCCGCCCGCGCGGTCGCCCTCACCTTTACGCTTCACTCTCGCTCTCACGCTCGCCGCATCCCCCGCTCCCGCCGCGCAGGACAAGCCCGGTTCCTCCCCCGCCGCATCCCCCGTCGTCGAGCCCCGCGTCGTCCTCACTCCCAAGCCCGGTCCGGCTCCGCGCATCAACGGCACCCGCGTCTTCGGCGTCCGGCCCGGCTCGCCCTTCCTCTTCACCATCGCGGCGACCGGCGACCGCCCGATGACCTACGGCGTCGAGAACCTGCCCGAAGGCCTCGTGCTCGACACGGCCACCGGGCAGATCACGGGCTCGATCGCCGCCCCAGGCACCTACAATGTCACCTTCACGGCCGCCAACGCCCGCGGCACGGCCGCGCTCCCCTTCAAGATCGTCTGCGGCCCGACCCTCGCCCTCACCCCGCACATGGGCTGGAACAGCTGGTACGTCTGGGAGAACCGCGTCAGCGACGCGATCATGCGCGCCGCCGCCGACGCCATGGTCTCGAGCGGCATGGCGGACCACGGCTACATGTACGTCAACATCGACGACTGCTGGTCGGTCCGGCCCGAGTCCGACGACCCCGGCCGCCGCGGCGAGCCCCGCGACCCGAACGGCCTGATCAACGCCAACGGCTATTTCCCCGACATGAAGGCCATGACCGACTACATCCACGCAAAAGGCCTCAAGGCCGGCATCTACACCTCGCCCGGCCCGCGGACCTGCGCCGGCTTCACCGCCGCCTGGCAGCACGAGGAGCTCGACGTCCGCCGCTTCGTCGAGTGGGGCTTCGATTTCCTGAAGTACGACTGGTGCTCCTACGGCGACACCGCCGACGAGAAGAACCTCGAGGACCTCCAGCGTCCCTACCGCCTCATCAGCGGCATCCTGGCCGCCCAACCCCGCGACATCGTCCTCAACCTCTGCCAGTACGGCCTGGGCAGGGTCTGGGAGTGGGGCCGCTCGGTCGGCGGCCACAGCTGGCGCACCGCCGGCGATCTCGGCCACGACGTCGTCGGCAACCTCTTCCGCGACGGCTTCGACGTCTATTCCGAGAACGAGCTCCACCGCTACGGCGGCCCCGGCGGCTGGAACGACCCCGACTATCTGCTCATCGGCATCCTCAGCTCCGCGTTCGTCACCGACAAGGAGGGCGGCAACGAGGCTTCGCCGCTCTCGCCGAACGAGCAGTACACCCACGTCTCGCTCTGGTCGCTCGTCGCGGCCCCGCTCATCTTCAGCGGCGACATCACCCGTCTCGACGACTTCACCCTGGGCCTCCTCACCAACGACGAGATCATCGAGGTCGACCAGGACCCGCTCGGCAGGCCCGGCAAGCGCGCCGCGAAGAACGGCGACCTCGAGGTCTGGGTCCGCGAGATGGAGGACGGCTCGAAGGCGGTCGGGCTCTTCAACCGGGGCGACCGCCTGGCGACGGTCACGGCCTCATGGGCCGATCTCGGCCTCTCGGGCCCGCACAAGGTCCGGGACCTCTGGCGCCAGAAAGACCTCGGCGTCCATGACGGCGCGTTCGAGGCCTACGTCGCCCGCCACGGCGTCGTTATGGTCAGAGTTTGGCCCACTGATTGAAAAGACAAATAAATGGGGACGTTTCTAGTTTAGAAAACCAGAAACGTCCCCATTTTCTACCATTTTCTAAAGGCCGGCGCCGATCGGATACGCGTCGCTCACGCGGACCGGGAGCCGGCCGGCCGGCACGAGCTCGCCCTTGAGCGCCTTGACGAACGAGTCGAAGTAGACCGCCTGGTTCCCGAACCAGCCCCGCTCGCCGTAGCCGACGAGGAAGGCGCCGACCTCCGGGATCTTGCGGATGAGCTGGGGATTTCCGTAGGACATGGCCACGACGGCCTTCGGCTTCGCCGCGATGACTTTTTTCAGAAAGGCCAGGTCGCCGTCGCGAAACGGCGCCGCGTCGCCCATCCGATTCCGGGCGACGAAGAGCGACAGAACCACCAGGTCGGACTCCCCGACCGCCTTTCCACACCGTCTCGTAGTAAGCCGGGTCCATGTTCGGCCGCAGCGTGAAGCTCCGCGTCCCGGGGAACGCCGCCGCGAGCTTCGCCGCCAGCAGCGCCGGCCCGGGGTCTTCGACCGCCTTCTGGACGGCGATGTTGACGATCTTCGGCGCGGCGCCCGCCGCGACCGGCACGGCCCCGTCGTTCTTGAGCATCGTCAGCGACCTGTCGGCGACCTCCTGGACGAGGGCCTGGTGGGCCGCCGTCCCGACGAACTCGCCGACGCGGGCCTCGTCCACGTAACGGTGCTTGTAGAGCCCGAGCCGGGCCTTGAGCGTCAGGACCTTGCGCGCGGCCTCGTCGACGCGGCTCTCCGGGATGCGCCCCGACCGCACCGCGGCCGCCAGCGCGGCGATCGTCGCGACCGGGTCCTTGGGCTTGAGGATGACGTCGTGCCCGGCCTCGAAGGCCCGGACCGCGACCTCTTCCGCGCCGAACCGGGCGGCGACGTGGTCGTACCACAGGTCGTCCGACGTGACGACGCCTTGGAAGCCGAGCTTGCCCTTGAGCCAGCCCGTGACGAGTTTCCCCTCGACGCTCGCCGGCAGGTCCGATCCGTCCGTGACCGACGGCACGGCGATGTGCTCGGTCATGACGAAGTCGACGCCCGCGTCGATGCCGAGCTTGAAGGCCCGGAACTCCTGGGCCTCGACCTCGGCCGCGGGCTTGTCGATCCAGGCCCAGCCGGGATTCTGAGGCATGTTCGCGACGTCGCCCCGCCCCGGGAAGTGCTTGGCCGAGGTCAGCATGCCGTTCTCGTGGTAGCCCCGCACGTACGCCCGGACCATGCGTCCGAGAAGGTCGAGGTCGCCGCCGAACGAACGGACGCTCTCGGCCGGGTTGTCGGGGTCCCAGGCGATGTCGCAGACCGGCGTGTAGGTCAGGTGGACGCCCATGGCCCGGCCCTCGACCGCCGCCGCCGCCGCCGCCCGGTACATCAGGTCCTCGTCGCCGGCCGCGGCGAAACCCATGTTGGCCGGATATTCGCTCGCCCCGACGACCTGCTGGCCCGGCCCGCCTTCGAAGTCGGCCGAGATGAGCAGCGGGATCCCGGCCGCCTCCTGCAGGCGGTTGAGGAGATGGGCGACGTCGCGCGGCGTCCCGCCGTAGAGGACGAACATGCCGAGGCCGTGGTCGCGGGCCAGGGCGAGCCAGCGCTCGAGCCGCGGGTCGCCGTCCGGGATGTAGCCGCCCGCGATGTCCGCGGTGACGATCTGGGCGATCTTCCGCTCGAGGGTGAGCCCGGCCAGGGTGTTCGTCGCCCACTCGGCGGCCTCGTCCGAAAGGCCATCGCGAGCGCCGGGGCCGGCACCGCCTCGCCTAGTCGCGCGGCCTTTTCGGCGGGCACGAACAGCCGCACGAACAGGAACGGCAGCGCCGCGATCACGGCCATGATGAGGATGTACAGCGGAGCCGACCGCTTGATCTTCTTGAAGGGGTCGGACCTGACCATCTTGTTGATCTCGCTCATTTTATCTCTCCAAAGTGCGCAATTTCATGGCTATTTTCGATGTTTTTGGCCCCAAAAATCGCAAAATGCATCATCTCTGTCTTTCGAATATCAGCTCCACCAGATCCATCCCCATCCCCTTCGACCGCGGGTCCGCCCCCACGAGGTGCAGATAGACGATATTGTCGCCCTTGCGCATCTCGAAGACGCCGAGCTCGGCGGGCTCGCCCACCGCCCGCTCCGCCGCGTAGAGGTTCACCGCCTGCCCCGCCGGCCGGTCGCGCTCGAAGATCCTCACCATCCCCTGGTCGGGCCCGAGGATCGCCTTGACCGAGATCCGATAGCGCCCCGCCTCGGGCAGGCCGCAGACGAACGCGACGTGGTGCGGGCCGAAGACGTCCTCGCCGCTCGTCCTCATCGAGAAGTGGCGCACCCGGTCCTTGCCGACGGCCGACGACGCCTTCGTCCACACCGCGTTCTGGAGCGACATCGTGTGGATGGGCACGTTCCAGCCGGGGACGAAGACGACCCGGTCGAGCGCCCGAACGCGCCGCTCCGCCGCGGGCCGCATCGGCTCCAGCCCCGCCGGCGCGTCCTGGGCATAGAAGAAGACGACGCTCGCGTAATCCGTCGGCACGGCGTTCCCTTCGGGGCCGTGTTCGATGGTGAAGTCGATCGATCTCGCAGAAAGCGTACGCATCGGTCAGGAAGAACCGGTAGCCGCCCGTCCGGGCCAGCGGCTTCAGGTAGTCGAGACAGCCGCTGAGCGGGAGCGACGTGCGCCTCTCCCACCGTCCCGGGACATCGTACCAGCCGCCGTTGAACGAGTCCTCGCTGCCCGTCCCCGGCACGGCCAGCTCGCCGTCGATGACCGCGCGGTCGTCGCCCTCGAAGAAGCCCGTGCCCCCCGACTCGAGCCCCTGGGCCTGGAGGATGACGCCGACGACGTGGCCGCGCCCTTCCGTCCGCAAGTACGTATACGGCCGCCCCTCGACGCACGGGTTCTCGCGGCGCCACCGCGCATAGAAACGTCCTTCGTCCGCCGTCTTCCCCGCGTTCGCCGTGACGACCGTGGCCTCGACCTCGACGGCCGCCCCGCCGCTCCGCTCCGACACGAGCTCGATCCGCGCCGACCGCTCGTACGGCATGGGGAAGTAGATGTAGTTCGCGCCGTCGTCGGCCGTGCCGAGCAGGAGCGACCTCACCGCCGGCTCGCCGAAGCTGTAGCCGAAAAGATCGCCGACCGGGCTATCGACGGCCGGCTCGACGGCGCCGTCCCAGTACGCCCGCAGGAGAATGTCGCGCTCCGCGCCCGCGAAGACCGCGGCCGGTCCGAGCCTCAGCCCGACGATCCGCCCGGGCTTTCTGCTCTCGAATATCGTCGCTTTCCCGCCGGGCGGCAGCGTCGCCCGCACCGTCCTCGTCTCGACCTTCGCCCCCGCGGGGACCAGGGCGTCCGGAGATGTCCGTCCCGGCCCGCGCCACGAGCGCGGCGGCCTTCCCGACCCGGGCCATGAACTCCGGCGACGGCGGGTCCTCGTAGGTCGTCACCTCGACGCCCTCCGGAAAGACCGCGTAATTGATGTCGTAGAACTGGAACGACTCCGCCCGCAGGAAGATCTTGCACGAGCGGCGGTAGGTCAACGGCACATAGCACGTGTATCCGCCGACGCCCGACCCGGCGAGCGGGGCGACGAACGGCGGCCGCGTCCCGTCGAAGAGCTCGTTGACCTTCAGTCTGAGTCCCGGCTCCGCCTCGCCGTCGAAATAGAACTCCACGACGTCGTCGGTCGGCGTGGGCGTGTGGATGCGGTAGATCGCGCCCGGGCCCTCGAGGTCGGCCAGCACGAGCCCGCCCGGCTCCCTGCGGACGAACGAGTACTTGCCGCTGAAGCCGTCGTCGTTGCCGCCCGTCCGGTCGTAGCTCGAGACGAGCCCGACCCGGACCGACCGCCTGAATCGCGGCAACAGGTCGAGACGCGCCAGCTCGTCGATCCCGACCGCCGCGGGGCCGGCCGCGGTGACCTCGCCGCGGGTCGCGGCGCCCGCCTGCCCGATGTCGCCTCCCCGGTCCCGCCGGACCCTCTCGGCCTTCCTCCCGCAGGAGATCGAAACGGAGATGACGACGACCGCTATGCCGAAGGCCGCCGCCCGCGATGCTTCTCTTCATGACGCTCCTCCCGCGCTCTCCGCGTGCCGTCCGGACAAGTCGACCTAATATGGCCCCCTTACGGCCCGGCCGTCAAGCCGAAAGGCCTTTTTGACGGAATCTTAACATCCTTTTGACAACTCCCTCCCGGCCCCGCCCGATGATGGGGTCGCAAGGAAACAACCCATGACGAACACCACAGGGGGACTCGAATGAACACCGTGACCACGATCGCTCCGGCCCTGGTCTTGAGCCTCAGCCTCGCCCTCAACCCGGCCGCGCCCGGCCTCCGGCCCACGGCGTCCGGCCTTCGGCCCGATGCCCCCGGCCTCCGGCTCGCCGCGCCTCCTCCCCCGGCCCCCCTCCAATTCCATCCCAAGCCTCTCCTCGCCGCGGCCGAGGTCGCCGGCCTCAACGTCGGCGTCTGGGCTTTCGTGCACTACTTCGGCGACGCCTTCTACTCCTACATCAGCTGGGAGACGATCCACGACAATTTCCGCGACGGCTGGGAATGGGACCGCAGCCAATATGCCGTCAATTTCTACCACCACCCCTATCACGGCTACCTCTACTACAGCGCCGGCCGGGCCAACGGCCTGGGCTATTGGGGCTCGTCCCTCTGCGCCCTGGGCGGCAGCCTGATGTGGGAGATGACGATGGAGAAGTACCGCCCCAGCATCAACGACCTGGTCACGACGTCGCTCGGCGGCATCGCCATCGGCGAGGTCGGCTACCGTTTCTCCGCGCTCGTCCGTAAAAAGGGCGCCCGCGGGCTCGACCGCATCTGGCGCGAAACCGTCGGGACCGTCCTCGATCCCGTCGGCGGCGTCAACCGGCTCCTCAACGGGCACAAGGACGACGAGCCCTGGCTTCCCGGCAGCCCCGACGCCGGCCGCATCCTCGAGGGGAATCTCGTCCTGACCGGACCGGTCATCGTCCGCAGCTCGGACCTCACCGGAACCCGGGCCGCGCCCATCCTCGGGTTCACCCTTCGCTACGGCGATCCGGCCGGTTCCGGCTGGACGGGACGGCCTTTCGACGTGTTCACGGTGGCGGGCCGACTCCGGTGGGGACCCGACCGGCCGCACCTGTCGCTTGCCATCGGCGGCGCGGTCCTCGGCAAGCCCATCGCCGGCCGCCGCGGCGCCGCGCACTTCCTCGGTCTCTACCACCAGTACGAATACTACGGCATCGACACGATGCGCATCTGCGGCACGTCGTTCACGGCCGGCTGGACATCGAGTTTCCGGCCCGGCCGCGACACGCGCCTGCTGGCCTCGGCCCGCTTGGGCTGGCTCGGCCTCGGCGGCTCCGACGATTTCGCCAACGTGCCGGGCGAGCGGCGCAACTACAACCTCGCGACGGGGGCCGCCGCCGCCGTCGACCTGGCCGTCGCGGTCAAAGGCTACGAGTTCTTCTCGGCGCTCTGGCGCCACTACACCCTCTTCAATCTGGACGTCACCGGCAGCCGGGCCGGCCGGGAACACTGGGACATCCTCCAGGGCCAGGTGAGCGTGCCCATCGTGAACCGGATCGGCCTCGGCTTCGCGGCCGAATACTGCGGCCGCAATTACGTCTTCAGGGTCGACGAACCGGGCAGCCGGCACCTCCTCGAGGCCCGGGTGTTCGCGACCTGGCAGTTCTAGGACGGAGGACCGCGATGAAACTCGACATCCTCAAAGCGCTGGGAACGGGCTTGCTGTGCGCGGGACTGCTCGCGATGCCGGCGCAAGCGGCGTCCGGCGCCGATCTGAACGCGCGGCAGTGCGTCGCCGTCGTCCTCGATCTCGGCTCGGTCTCCTTCGGCGAGACCGGCTTCGGCAGCGGCCTGAGAGTACGGCGGCGGCGCCTTCTTCCGGACGGGGAAGCACGCCGGCGTCGAGATCGCGGTGGAGCGGTTCGACGTGCCCGTCGCCGCGGGAACGGCCGCGACCGATGAATGGACGGCCGGCCTGGGCGCAGGCCGGATGACGACGACCACGCTCCTCATCAACCAACACTGGTACATCCTGAGCCACGGCCGGATCCTCCCCTATGCCCTCATGGGGATCGGTTTCTCGTTCATCGGCTACGCCCCCGACGCGCCTCCCCCGGACGGCATCGAGAGGGACTTCGTCGACCGCCTGGCCCTCCAGCTCGGCGCCGGGCTCGACTATCGCCTGACCTCGCGACTGGCGGCCTGCGCCAAGGTCCGCGGCAACCTGGCCAAGACATGGGTGGAGATACTGCCCCGGACGGCGCCCATCCGCGACACCGATCCGCTCGCCCAGAACATGCTCGAGCTCTACGGCCTCGAGCTGTCCTTCGGTCTCAAGTTCGCCTTCTAAGCTTTATAATTCGGAAATTAGTATTGTGTCCCCGATTTGAGCTCGGGGTAGTGGTCGAGGATGCGCATGACGGCCTCGGCCGCGGCGCCGTTGCCCCAATCGTAGATCGTGAAAACGCCCATGCCCTCGCCCTCGGGGCTCGTCCGCCCGCCGTGGCCGTAGTTCTCCATCGTGAAGCCGTAGTCGGCCGGTCCGAACCACGGGTAGACCTTCTCCCACATGGCCTTGACCTTCGGGTTCTCCGGGCAGTACATCATGACGAAGCCCGCCTTGAGCGCCGCGATCCCCCGCTCGCGGTAGGCCGTCTCGCCCGTCTCCTTCGCGTAATCGAGGAAGAGCTCGGCGAAGAGCGTTTGGCGCGAATCGTTCCACTCCCCGTCCGCGTTCATCACCCCGAACCCGCCGAGCGCCGGGACGTGGATGAACGGCGGCTGCCAGACCTGCTGGGCCATCGACAGCTCGTCGAGCGTCCGCCGGCCCCACTCGAGGTAGAGCCCGCGCCCGGTCGCCCGCCAGGCCGCGAGCAGCGCTTCCGAGGTCCAGAACATCGACAGCGTGTTCTGCTTGTGCATGGCGTTGCGCTCGATCCTGCGGTCGAGGTACCGGTCGCGGCCCCAGCCGCAGCACGACCAATAGGTCTCGAAGTCGAGCCAGCGGCCCTGCGGCACGATCTCGGCGAGAACGGCGTCGACGGCCCTGATCGCCGCGGCCCGGTACTTCGCTTCGCCCGTCACGTCGGCGAGCTTCAGCAGGAACGTCGCGCTCAGGCTCGACTCCGGGGTCCGGTTCATCACCGGCCCGGGCGCGTGCGTCTCCGGATGGAGCCAGCCGGGAAAGAAGCCGTCCGCGTCCTGAAGCGTGAGCAGGCGTTCGCCGTAGGTCCGGGCGTAGGCGACGAGCCGCTCGTCCTTCTCGAGCTCGTCGTACCAGCGCAGCATCGCGAGCGCCGTACCACTCATGTCCAGCACGTGGTACCAGTCCGACGTGATGCCGTGCTCGACGGGCGTCCGGTCCGAGTTCGACCAGCGGGCCTCGTTCCAGCCGCGCGGCCGCCGCAGCGGCTTGCCGTCGACGACGACCTCGTCGTTCGCCGTGCCGATGACCGCCGGGAAAAGGCCCCGCGTCACGGGCGCCGCCAGGGCCAGCTCCTTGGTCAGGCGGGCCTTGGCCATGAGCCCCTCGTCGATCGTCGCCCGGGCGTAGCGGAAAAGCCCCGACGCGCTGCGCAGCGACGAGAACCAGGCCTGGTTCCAGATCGACAGGAACTCGCGCTGATACCACGGCCCGGGATAGTTCGGCGACTGCGACACGTTGACGATGAACTGGGGCGCGCCGACCCGCCTCCCGCCGAGGTCGAACTCCTGCCAGACGAACCGGCTCCAGCCGCCGAAGGCCCAGTCGTAGGTCCGCCGGACATAGGACAGGAGCGGCCCCGCGACGGGCTCGCCTTTTTCGTAGAGCGGGCGGCCCCAGCGTTCCCACAGGAGCGCCGACGCCTTGGCCCACGGGTCCTTGACCGCCGCGGCATCGACGTAGGCCGCGACGAAGAAGCCCAGCTCGACCTTGCCGGGCGCGAAGGTCATCCCGGGCGCCTTCCGGAACAGGACGTGTTCGGGGATGTCGGTCCGGACCAGGCCGATCCACATCTTCCGCGCCGGCGCGTCGTAGTCCATGAACCAGGGATTCTCCGGCCGCGCGCCGACGACGTCGAGGTCCGGCACGACCGCGAGGACGAGCGGGCCGCGCGCGGCGATGAGCGCCGGCGAGCGGAAGACGTGCTGGCCGACGACATAGCCCTCTTCGGGGGCGAGATGCGGGGCCCACCACATCTCCGGCTCGAACTCGAGGTCGAAGCGGACCGCGAGCTCGTCCTGCGCGGTCTCGTCGGCCACGTCCCAGGTCAGGCGGACGCGGCGCCAACCGCCGTCCCCGGCGGGCTCGCCGACCTCGACCCGGGGCAGGCCGGCCGCCCCGAGCTCGGGGACGGTGAAACGCACGGCCCGCTCGCCGTCGAGCGAGAGGGTGTAGACCGCGCCCTCGTGCTTGAGACGGGTTTTTCCGGTCTCGATCCCGCGGCAGGAGGCACCGAGAAGGAGCAGGACGGCGAGGCAGAGGGCCGGGGCCGGGACCCGGGCCGGGACTGTGAGGGTTTTCATGTCCTCACTATGGGCCAGCCGCGGCCCCGGCGTCAAGGAGCCGGACTTCGCCTCAGGGCAGCGCGCGGAGGATCGTCGTGAGGGCCGCCGTCATCGCCGCGGGATAGCGGCCGACGTCGCGGACGCGGAAGATGAACCGATCGCGCGAGCGTGGGTCGGGCGACCACTCGGTGATCCCGTCGGCGCCGCAGCGGACGCGGACCGGTTCGAAGGAATAGGCCGGCGAGGCGACCGCGTCGAGTGGCGCGACGGCGCCGTCGGCCGAAACCGCGAGCCCGGCGGCGTGGAGGAACCCGGCCGTCGACCACATGTTCCGGAACTGCTTCCCCTGCCGCTCGAGAAGCGCTTCTTCGCGCGGCCCGTCGAGGTAGCGCAGCCAGTTGGGGCGGAGCGCGTCCGCCTCGGATTGGGCCGCCCGGTCCGACTCGCCCTGCTTGAACAGGAAGGCGAAATAATTCTGGAGGCGGGACGAGAGGAGCGGCAGGACGTCCTTCTGGAGAAAACGGTAGTAGGTGCCGTATTCGGCGACGGCGAACCTGACGTCGCCGCCGGGGGCGACCTCGAAGCACGGCAGCCAGTAGAGCGGACAGGGCAGATCGAAGATCGCCGCGTAGGAGACCGGATCGAGGCCCACATTGTACTCGAGGCGGGCGGCCAGCGATTTGTCGGGCGTTCCGGAGCCGGCGTTGAGATAGACGCCGGCGCACTTGGCGGCGAAGAGATCGGGCTCGAGCCGGCCGGCCAGGGCCACGTCGCGGCAGGAGCCGACGATCGAGATCGCCGCCGGGCGGGGCGAGCGGCGCAGGATCTCGAGCAGCGCGAACGCTCCCGAGGCGCCGGCGCGGTTCCCGGGCTTCGCGGCTTCGGCGGGATCGAGGCGCTCGGGAGAGCCGGTGATGACGGGCACGGAGAGGCCGGCGATCCGGTTCATCTGGGCGACGGCCAGCACATCGGGATCTCCCGCGTGTCCGGCCGGCGGATGGTCGATCATGACGGCCCGGAGGTCGATCCGATCCTGGAAGGCGAGAGAAAAGACGGTGGCCAGGTCGAAGTGGTCGTCGGGGTCGGCGTGGGGACGGAAGAGGTCGGTGGCGTGGAGGAGGCGGCGGGCTTGGAGGCCGGTTTGGCGGCGGGAGCGGACAGATGCGGGCAGGCCGCAGGCGGACGCCAGCCCGGCGACGGCGGTCTTCAGAAAAACGCGGCGCGGCAGCAGAGCCATGGTCGGTCCTCCTCGGTGCGAGGGTTCCCGCCGGAGATGCGGCGGATGCCGCGATTATAGCCGCGGGTCGGCCTCGAGGCAACGGGGAAGCGGAGTGGAGGTGCGAAAGAGCCGGTTTGACCCCTTCTCGAGGTGTGAGATAAAATTGCCGGGAATGACCGCCCAACCTGAGTTCTGGAGGGACCCTGTGCAAACCTATAAGAAGATCCTCGTCTGCCTGATCGTTCTGGTCGTCGGCGCGGCTGCGGCCGGAACGGCGTGCAAGCCGGCCGCCGACGGCGGCGCGGGCGGTCTGGCCGTCGCGTCTCCCGACGGGAGCCTCGCGATCGCGCTCGCGATCGAGTCCAAGCCGCAGCCGTACCTTCCCGGCGAGCGGCTCTATTACCGGGTGAGCTACAAGGGGACGCCCGTCGTCGCCGATTCGCCGCTGGGGCTCGACATCGCCGGCGCGCCTGCCCTCGACCGCGATCTCGAGGTGGTCGAGACCAGAAAGCGGTCGAACGATTCGACCTGGGAGAACGCGTTCGGCGCCCTGCGGACGGTCCCGGACAGGTACAACGAGCTCGTCGTCGCGCTGCGGGAGCGGAACGCGCCGAACCGGCGCGTGGACGTCGTGCTGCGCGCCTACGACGAGGGCGTCGCCTTCCGCTACGTCCTGCCGAAGCAGGAGGCCCTGGGCGAATTCACGCTGGCAGCCGAGAACACGGGATTCTATTTCGCGGCCGGGGCGCGGGCGCTCGCCCTGAACCTGGGCCGCTGGGACACCAGCAACGAGGGCCCGTACGAGTGGATCGCGCTCGGCGACATCAAGCCGGCCTCGCTCATCCACACGCCGCTGCTGGTGCAGATGGAGGGCGCGGGCCTCTGGGCCGCTCTCCTCGAAGCCGACCTGACCGATTACGCGGGCCTCTATGTCGGCGGGGTCGCCGGGGTGCCGAACGCCCTGACGAGCCGGCTCGCCGTGGCGCCGAGGCGGAGGGCGGACCAGCCGGTCGTCGCGGCGACGCCGAAATCGACGCCGTGGCGCATCCTGATGGTCGGGACCGATCCGGGGCGGTTCATCGAGCGGAACTACCTGGTGCTGAACTTGAGCGAGCCGTGCGCCGTCGCCGACACGTCCTGGATCAAGCCGGGCAAGGCCGCCTGGGACTGGTGGTCGGGAAGCACCGCGACCGGAGTGACGTTCGCGCCGGGGATGAACACGGCCACGATGAAGCACTACATCGATTTCGCGGCGCGCCACGGCCTCGAATACATGCTCGTCGACGCCGGGTGGGCGCCGATGTCGGAGGACGGGCGGATCGAGGACATCCTGCGCTACAAGCCGGAGGTCGACGTGCCGGGCATCATCGCCTACGGGAAGGAGAAGGGCGTGGCGACCCAGCTCTGGGTCGAGTGGCGGGCCCTCGACCGGCACATGGACGAGGCCATGGCCCTCTATGAGAAGTGGGGCGCGGCCGGGATCAAGGTCGACTACATGAACCGCGACGATCAGGAGATGGTCGTCTATTACGAGAAGGTCTGCCGGAAAGCCGCGGAGCACCGGCTGACGGTCGACTTCCACGGCGCCTACAAGCCGACCGGGCTGCGGCGGACGTATCCGAACCTGCTGACGCGCGAGGGCGTCATGGGCCTCGAATACAGCAAGTGGAGCGAGAGCATCACGCCGGAGCACGACGTGAACATCGCCTTCACGCGGATGCTGGCCGGGCCGATGGACTTCACGCCCGGCGGTTTCCGCAACGCGGCGCGCGGGAAGTTCGTGGCGCGCGACATCGCGCCGATGACGCAGGGGACGCGGGCCCACCAGCTGGCCATGTACGTCGTCTACGAGAGCCCGCTCGTGATGGTGTCCGACTATCCCGAGGCCTACGAGGGCCAGCCGGGGATGGAGTTCATCGAGAAGGTGCCGACCGTGTGGGACGAGACGCGGGTGCTCGCGGGTGAGCCCGGGAAATACATCGTCGTCGCCCGGCGGAAGGGGGCGGACTGGTGGATCGGCGGGATGACGAACTGGGACGCTCGGGAGGTCGAGATTGGGCTCGATTTCCTGGGCGAGGGGGAATTCGCGGCGAAGATCTTCGCCGACGGCGCGGACGCCGCGACCGAAGCGACGAGCCTCGCGATCACGGAGAGGCCGGTCAAGTCCGGCGACCGGCTGGCCTTGCGGCTCGCCCCCGGCGGTGGTTTTGCGATCGGGGTCGGACCAAGGTAACTCACACAATTCAAAATATATTTAACTTAAAAAAGTGTGAAGCGCATCAGATTGAGCAACGTGTTTTCAGGCCCAAAAACAGAAAAATTGGGAGAAGACCGTGATTCGTGTTTTTGGGCCTAAAAACAGCAAAATCGGCGTTCTCCCAAACTGTTGATCGCATCGTGTTAAAGATTAACTCGTTAATTTCAATATAAATGCTGAGGTCCGACCCCGAAGAGGAGAAAAAGATGCGGAACAAACACCTAATCACACTGGTCGCCGCCGGTGCGATCCTGCTCGCCGGTGCAGCGTCGTTCCCGCTCTCGGCCGAGAGCCCCACCGCGAAGCTCGAGAGCTGCACGGTCATCGGCGCCGGGCGCCTGGCCACGGTCGACGGATCGGTCATCACCTCCCACACCGACTGCTGCAGCGAATGCCGCATCCAGGTCATTCCGGGCCGGACGTATCCCAAGGGCGCGCAAGCCCCCGTCCACTGGGGCATGGTCTACTTCGGCGCCGAGGACGACCGCCACGCCCTGCCCCTCGGCGAGTTCGGCCGGGTCATCGGCCACATCCCCCAGGTCGAGCGCACGTTCACCTATTTCCACACCGGCTACTCGCAGATGAACGAGCGCCAGCTGGCCATCGGCGAGAGCACCTGCTCGCAGCGCGCCGAGCTCGACGTCGCCTGGATCGAAGGTCTGACGCGCCAGATCATGACCGTCGAACAGGCCCAGGTCTTCGCCCTCCAGAGATGCTCGACCGCCCGCGAGGCCGTGAAGCTCATCGGCTCTCTCGTCGAGAAGTACGGTTTCCTGCCCTCCTGCGGCGGCTCCGAGGCTCTCTGCATCGCCGATCCGCGCGAGCTCTGGACGATGGAGATCTGCAGCGTCGGGCCGGAGTGGACCCCCGAAAGCGGCAAGCCCGGCGCGATCTGGGTGGCCCGCCGCGTCCCGGACGACCACGTCGTCGTCATCGCCAATTACTTCCGCATCCGCGAGTTCGACCTCAGGAGCCCCGACACGCTGGCCTCGCCGAACGTGATCAAGGAAGCCGTCGACCGCGGCTGGTACGATCCGAAGAGCGGCCGGCCCTTCGTCTGGCAGGAGGCCTACGCGCCCGCCATCATGGAAGGGAACCTGAGCCGGATGTGGCTCGTCACGAGCACCCTCGCGCCGTCGCTCAAGGCCTGGCCGAAGCGCGCCCTCACCGATGCCGCCGCGCCGCGGACGATCTACGCCCAGCCCTTCGAGGGCGCGGCCTTCTATCCCTGGTCGTTCAAACCGGAGAAGAAGATCTCGGTCCGGGACGTCATCGCCTTCCAGCGCTCCGCCTTCGAGGACACGATCTACGACATGACCTGGGACCCCGCCTGGATGGTCCCGGCCGGCGGCGGCCGCTTCGAGAAGAGCCCGATGGCCTCGCCCTACATCTCCGCGGACATGGAGAAGGTCCTGCGCGTCCGCCATCACCGGACGATCGCGGGCCAGGGCTACGGCATGGTCGCCCAGCTCCGGTCCTGGCTCCCCGACCCGGTCGGCGGCGTCTACTGGGTCTACGTCGACAATCCCAAGGTCGGCCCCTACGTCCCGATCTATGCGGGTGTTTCGGACGTTTCGCCGCTCTACAAAACCTACGATTTCCGCGCCTACAGCGAGGACTCGGCCCGCTGGGCCTACGACTTCGTCGAGAAGCTGGCGCTCCTGCGCTGGCAGCCGGCGCTCAAGGACATCGAGGCGGCCCGCGCGCCGCTCGAGGACGCGTTCTTCGCCGACCAGGCCGCGGTCGAGGCCCAGGCCGTGGCGCTCCTCAAGACCGACCCGGCCGCCGCCGTGAAATACCTGACCGATCTGACCGTCTCGCGGATGGAAAAACTCGTCGGTCTCTACCGCGAATTGCGCACGAAACTCCTCACCAAGTACACCGGCGACGGAGTCTGATCCCGGGGCGGACGGCGCGATGTCGCCAGAGGACCGGATCAAGGCCCCCGGCGGCTCGGCCCGTCTCAGCGGCCGAAGCCCTTGACCTTTTTGTAACCGGCGGGGATGTCGTAGTGGCCGGCCGGGGCGTCCTTGTTTCCCGCCTCGAGGAGCTCTGTCGTCGACTTCACTTCCGAGCCCATCACCTTGGCCGTCGTCGTCTGGTAGACCACGACGCCCTTGATCTTCTTCATCTCGGCCAGGATCTTCTCGAAGCCGGGCATGGAGGCCATCATGCCGTTGGCCATGGTGTAGGCCATGGCGTAGTCGACCTTGAGCTCCTCGGTCGCCCACGCTTCGCCCTCGGTCTTACCCATGCCGCCCATGTCGATGACGAGCGTGTACTTGCGGCAGTTCCAGTTGCCGATCTTCTTCGTCTCGCCGGTGTCCGTCACCTGGGCGGACATGCTGCCCATCAGGCCCTTCATCATGCCGGCCATGGCCTTGGCTTGGGCTTTGTCCTCCTCGTCTCCGCCTTCCTCGCCGGCGGCCGCGCCGAACATCTTGTCGAAGTCGAGGGGCATCTCGGAATACTGCTTCTTGGCGTGGTCGATCATGTAGAGCATCTTCTTCTCGGCCAGAAAGATCATCGAGGAGTTGGCGCCCTCCGTATCCGTGCGGGCTTTCTTGTCGCCCATCCAGAAGACCATGATCTCGTCCTTCGCGGGCTGGGACTGGCCCATGACCGTGAAGGCATCGGTGTGCATCTTGTTCTTCATATAGACGTCGGCCCGGGCCTGGACCGTGCCGAAGACGAAGCAGACGAGGACCGTGAGAAACAGGACATGGACAAAGCGGCTTTTCTTCATGATGACCTCGCATGTGAGAATCGATTTTGGCGCCCCGCGCCTTAGTTTTCTTATATCGCCCGCTTCCGCTAAAGTCAAGTTGGGGGTCGGACCAGGTTAACTCCTACAAAATTCTTAGGTTAACTTGAAAAAGTGCGAAGCCCATCAGTTTGAACACTGCGTTTTCGAGGCCAAAAACACAAGCTCTTGAAAACCTTGTTTTGTGTTTTTGGGCATGAAAATCGTAAAATTGAGGCTAGCCCAAGCTGTAAAACTCAGCTTAAACAAAGATTAAGTTACAGATTTAGATATAAATGCTGAGGTCCGACCCCGATCAGATCAGAATTTATTCGAGTGCAGGACGGAGGCGAGGGGGCGCTTGGGGACGTGCAAGCGGCCATCGGCGTCCTTCCAGTACCGGCAGGAATCGCCCATGACCTCGGCCACGGGCTCCTCGGCGGGATACCCCAGCGCCAGGACGCTGTCGATCCGGTACTCCTCGGGAACGCTCAAGATCGCCCTCAGCCGGTCGCGGTCGATCGACAGCAGCCAGCAACTCCCCACGCCTTCACCGAGCGCCGTCAGGATCATGTTCTCCATGGCCGCGCCGACGTCGTATTCGTACATCTTCTCCCGGACCTTCGTGTTGACCAGCGTCACGACGTAGGCCGTCGGCTCCTCCCCCGCCTTCGGGTCACCCGCCGGCGCGATGTAGGCCGCCCACTTCAAGCAGGGAAAGACCTCGCGCCACCTTCCCGGGCTCGTCGACGACGACGAACTCGAGCGGCTGGACGTTGGCCGCCGACGGCGCGAGCCGCGCCGCCTCGACGAGCCGCGTCAACAGCTCTCCCGGAACGGCCTTGGGCAGGAATCTTGCGGATCGTCCGCCGCTCGCACGGCGAGGTCAAAAACGTTCTTGTCGTCCTGGCACATGTTGCGACTCCTTCATCCTACTATCTTTTCAGAATGTTAAAAAGTTTAGGTTTGACCCCATCTTTTCTTTCCGTCGCGGGGGCCTTGACCATGAACACGGCCGTCGCGACCAGCAGGAAGACCGCGGCGATGCGGTACATCCACCGGTAGCCCGCGACGTCCGAGACCCAGCCGAAGACCGGCGACCCGATCCCCATCCCCACGTCGAAGAGCGAATTGTACAGGCTGATGGCCAGCCCCTTGTTCTCCCGCCCCAGGAAATCGATGATGTACGTGCTCAGCGCCGGGAAGATCAGCCCCTGCCCGATCCCGCCGACGAACCCCGTGACGACGAGGAGCGGCAGCCCGCGGACCTGGGCGATGAGAAAAAGATTGGCCCCGATGATGAGCGCCGCGGGCAGGATGACCGTCTTCCGCCCGTACCGGTCCGAAACGTCGCCGAGCCGGAACCGCGTCAGGATCGCCGCCAGCGAAAAGACGAGGAAGAACGTCCCGACCCGCGCGATCCCGACCGAGTTGCCGAAGACCGCGATGAAGTAGATCATGGCCCCGCGGATGGCCCCGTGGAAGACGGGCATGCCCGCGATGATCACGGCCAGGACCCACGGCACGGTCCGCAGGACCTTCATCCCCCGGCCGCCCGCAGCCGCGCCGCCCTCCTCCTCCGCTCCGGCCGGCAGATCTCGCGCGACGCCAAAACGAGGGCCAGCGCGGCCACCAGGAACAGGACGCTCGCGTTGTAGAGCGCGCCCGGGCCGAACCGCCGCAGGAGCTCCTCGGCCAGCAGCGGCCCGATCGCGTTGGCGACGAGCCCCGCGACCCCGATGACGCCCATGGACTTGGCCAGGCGATCGACCGGGGCCAGGTCGGAGCACATGGCGATCGTGGCCGTCATGCTGACGCCCCAGCCCAGCCCGGTCAGGGCCCTCAACAGAAAGGGCAGCCAGCCCGCGTCCCGGACGAGGTGGAAGAGGGGCGTCGTCAGGATGAGGACCACGATGCCCCAAACGGCGAAGCGCCTCCCGCCACGCAGGTCGATCAGGCGGCCGAACAGCGGCCGGATGGCGATGGCCACCACGCTGTAGACGCCCATGATGACGCCGATCCGGCTCTGGGCCGGGCCGAACCGCTGCAGAACGACGGGAAAGAGGAAGAAGAGCGAGACCGCCATGAACAGGAAGAAGAAGCCGAAAAGAGCCAGCAGGAAGTCCCGGTTGTAGAACGATCTCGGCGTGTCCATGGCCCGTGGAACGATTTATAGAGGACGGGCGCGCCCCTGTCAAATCGCGTCAGGCCCGGGCGCGGGCCAAAGAAGAGAAGGCTGGCTGTTTTTCTTTTGGGGAAAAACAAGTTATTAAGGGGGAATATGAAGGAGGGTAACTTGTCGTCTTGCACAGCCAGCTAAGCAAGATAATTGGATATATATTGTAGCAGAACGCGCCGGAAAAATCAATTCGCACGCCGGCCGGACTGGAGCGACGGGCTGATTCAGGCACCATCGCCGGTACACCCCGCTCACTATCCGCCGCGCAACGACCCGACGAGCCGCCTGGCCCGGGCCGTGATCGTCGCCCAGTCGCCGGCCTCGACCGTCCCGGCATCGACGAGGGCCGTGCCGATGCCGACGAGCGCGGCCCCGGCCGCCAAAAAGTCCCCGGCGTTCTCGACCGTGACGCCGCCCGTCGGCATGAGCCGGACCTCGGGCAGCGGCCCGCGGAGGTCCCGGAAGAACTGCGGCCCGAGCGACGTCGCCGGGAAGACCTTGACGACGTCGGCCCCGGCCCGCCAGGCCGTGACGATCTCGGTCGGCGTGAAGGCGCCCGGCGCGACGACCACTCCGCCTCCCGGCAGAACTCGACCGTGGCCCGGTCGAAGACCGGCGAGACGACGAAATCGGCCCCGGCCGCGACGACCTCGGCGGCCGTCCCGGCGTCGAGCACGGTCCCGGCCCCGACGAGCGTCCCCGGCGCTTTCGTCCGGGCCATCTCTCTGATTATCCCGACCGCGCCCGGCACCGTCATCGTGATCTCGATCGCCGTGACCCCGCCTTCGCGCAAGGCCGCCGCCACCGCCGCGAGCCGCGCCGCGTCCTTCATCCGGATGACGGCGACGGCCCTGGCCGCCAAAAGCCCGCGCAGGACCGTTTCTTTCGCCATGTCGCCGCTCCCTCTCCTCTCTCCCGCTCTCGTCCCCTCTTCCCCGCTCCTCCCCGCTTCCCCTCTATCTCCGGACCCGGCCCGACCGGTCGCCCCGGACGAGCGCCACGATCTCCCGCTCCGTCGACAGGTTGAAATCGCCGGGGATCGTGTGCTTGAGCGCCGCCGCCGCCACCGCGAACTCGAGCGCCTCGGCATCGGAGGCGCCGGGCCGCGACAATCCGTGGATCAGTCCGGCCGCGAAGGCGTCGCCCGTGCCGATGCGGTCGACGACCGAGCGGATCTCGTGGATCGGCCCGATCACGAATTCCGTCCGGTTCCGCAGCACGGCCGACCAGCGGTTCCAGTCGGCGCTGTAGCTCTCGCGCAGCGTGACGGCCACCCGCGACAGGTTCGGGAAGGCCGACATGACCGCGGCCGTCAGGTCGACGTAGAGCTTCGGGTCGACCCGCCCCGCCGAGACGTCCGCCGCCGGGCCGATGCCGAGCGACCTCTGGCAGTCCTCCTCGTTCCCCGTGAGCAGGTCGGCGTATCCGGCCAGCTCGCGCATGACCTCGGGCGCCGTTCGGCCGTACTTCCAGAGCTTGGTCCGGTAGTTGAGGTCGAGCGAGACCGTCATCCCCTTCACCCGGGCCGCCTTGACCGCCTCGAGCGTCAGGTCCGCCGCCGCTGGCTCAGCGCCGGCGTGATGCCGGTGACGTGGAGCCAGTCCATCCCGCCGAGGGCCCCGTTCCAGTCGACGGCCCCCGCGCCGGCCTCGGCGATGCCCGAGCCGTCCCGGTCGTAGAAGACCTGGGACGGCCGCTCGTTCGCCCCGGTCTCGGCGAAGTAGAGGCCCAGCCGCTTCCCGCCGCGCACGACCGCCCCCGTGTCGACCCCGAAGCGCCGCAGCTCGCGCAGAGCGGCCTCGCCGGCGGGGTTCGACGGCACGATCGAGATCCAGCGCGACCGGTGGCCCAGGATGGCCAGCGAGACGGCCACGTTGGCCTCCCCGCCGCCGAACTGGGCCCGCAGGACCGGGCTCTGGAAGAGAAGCTCTTTACCCGGCGGCGACAGCCGCAGCATGATCTCGCCGAAAGTCGCGACGTTGGCCATCACGCACTCTCCTTCGGGTTCACCATAGCACACCTTGATTATCCCCGGCAACGGAGTAAAATACCCCCCAAACAGCGGAGAAAGCCCATGCAGAGATTCAAGAACGCCCTGAACATCCTCTTCGGCTGCGCCCTCATGGGCCTGGCCTACGCCCTCTTCCTCATCCCGCACCATTTCGTCCCCGGCGGCGTCTCGGGCGTCGCCATGATCGCCAACTATTTCTCGAAGCTCCCCGTCGGCCTCACGATCATGGTCCTCAACGTGCCCATCTTCCTGCTCGGGCTCAAGACCATGGGCAAGAAATACGTCCTCAACAGCCTGGCCGGCATGGTCGTCTCCTCCGTCTTCATCGACCTCTTCCACGAGGTCCTCAAGGTCCCCTCGGCCACGGACAACGCCGTCCTGGCCTCGATCTACGGCGGCGTCCTGCTCGGCGTCGGCCTGGGCATCGTCTTCCGCGGCCGGGCCTCGACCGGCGGCTCGGACATCATCGGCATGATCCTCAGCAAGTACACCGGCATGTCCCTCGGCTACGGCATCATGATCACGGACTTCGTGGTCATCTCGGCGGCCGGCTTCGCCCTGCACAGCCTCGAGGCCCCGCTCTACGGCTACATCGTCCTGTTCCTCTCGACCAAGGTCATCGACATGATCCTCGAAGGCTGGAACTACTCGAAGCTCGTCCTCATCACGTCGAACCGGACCCAGGAGATCTCCGACTACATCCTCCACGGCCTCGACCGCAGCGGCACGGCCCTGCGCTCCCGCTCGCTCTACCTCAACCGCGAGGGCGAGATCATCATGACGGTCATCCACCGCAAGCAGCTCGCCGACCTGCGCGCCTTCGTCAAGAAGACCGACCCGGAGGCCTTCGTCGTCATCAACGACACCTACGACGTCCTGGGCAAGGGCTTCAAGTCGCATCTCATCACCTAGGGCGCCCCTTTTCGGCGGAAATGATGTAAAATAGGTCCCGTATTTCGCCCGGGAAAGGAGATCCCGCCGATGCGCCCGATTCCGAACGTCCCGCGACGGCCCGCCGCCCGCGCCGTCCTCACGGTCCTCGCCGTTTGCGCCGGCCTCGCCGCCGCCGCGACGGCCTCCGCCCAGGTCCGGGGCCCCGAGACCCTCGGCTTCAAGAAGCGCTTCTTCGTCGAGATCACCAATCCCTCCCCGCTCGCGCTCGAGAACCACGCCGTCGTCCTCGACGTCGCGGCCATCCGCGCCTCCGTCGCCCCCGACTTCAACACCTACTACTACGCCTTCTTCGCGGAGCAGGGCTCCGAGCTCGCCCTCGTCGTCTCCCAGGCCGACGACTTCGACAAGGACCGCTACCACGACGAGATCGTCGTCGTCCGGACGCTCCCGGCGTCCTCGACGACGCGCCTGGCCTGCTGGTACACTCCCGAGCGCAGCTTCCAGCTCATGCCGACGAACAAGGCCTTCGCCCGCGGCGCCTGGCAGTCCGGCGACGCCGAAGCGGCCTGGGAATCGAACCTGGCCGCCTACAAGTTCGTCCACGGCCGGATCGGCTTCTACGGCAAGCTCCAGCCCGGCCTCGTCCTCGGCAAGTTCCCGGCCGCCGAGACCAAGTCCCAGGACTGGGGCATGGACGTCCTCGGGTCCGGGCGACACGGCCGGACTCGGCGGCCTGAGCCTCTGGGACGGCGCGAAGCGCCTCCCCCTCTTCGGGCCCGGCGCCCCGCAGGCCAAGCTGACCGTCGTCGTTCCCGGTCCCGTGCGGGCCATGGTCAAGGCGGAGTACCCGGCCGTCTCCACGGCCGACGGCGAAGTGACCGTGACGGTCCTCTATTCGACCTTCGCCGACAGCGCCGTCTCGCGCCAGGACATCGTCCTCGCGTCGTCATCACGCCGGTCCGATCGCGTTCGGCCCCGCCCTCCAGAACCTGGACCGCGCGGTCTGGTCCTTCGACAAGGCCAAGGGCTGCCTCTCCGTCTGGGGCAAGGGCGCCGGCAAGGCCGGTGAGATCGGCCTCGCCGCGATCTTCCCTCCCGGCCGCGCTCACCGCGGTCGAAGAGACCGCCGCCGACCGGGCCCTCAAGCTCGACGGCCGGGCCGGCCGCACCCTCACCTACTGGGTGGCCGGCGGCTGGGAGCGCGGCGCCGCCGCGCCCGCCTCGCCCGGCGCGCAGGGCTGGGCCCGCCACGTCGAGGATCTGGCCGCCCGTCTCCTCGTCGCCGGTGAAAGTGGAGTTCAAGGCCCAATGACGAACCGCAGGCGCGTCCCGGCGCCGCCTTGCGATCCGGCCTTCAAGCCGATCGTCTTCGCCTGGAAAGAATACCTCGCGCGGGCCCGGGCGTCCGGAGGCCGGCCCCTGCGGCTGGCCGTCGAGCGCGAGGACGGGCTCATCTCGGTCTTCGACTCGGCCTTCCCCGGCAAAGACGCCGATCCCGAAGCCACCTACCGGATGATCGAGCGCGCGGTCAAGTTCCTGCTCTGGTCGCGCGGCGGGTGGCGCATCCACTTCCAAGGACCGGCCGGGATCGGCCGCCGCCTCAAGGCCGAGTACGCCGAAAGCGGTCCCCGGGCCTTCGACGTCCGGACCATGGCCGGCGTCTACGGGAAGCCGTTCGAGGTCGCCCTCCACAGCCCCGCGACCTTCCCGGAAGCCCGCGAGGCGGTCCGCTTCCCGGGCGGCCATCTCGACGGCTGCCGCATCGGCTTCGACCTCGGCGCCAGCGACTACAAGGTCGCGGCCGTCGTCGACGGCCGGCCGGTCTGGAGCGAGGAGATCCCCTGGACGCCCGGCTCGGAGGCCGATCCCGACTACCACTACCGGATGATCGACGACGGCCTGAAGAGGGCCGCCGCCCACCTGCCCGCGCGTCGACGCCATCGGCGGCTCGTCGGCCGGGATCCTCATCCGCAACCAGGTCCGGGTCGCCTCGCTCTTCCGGTCGGTGCCGCCGGACCTCTTCGAGACCAAGGTCCGGGGCATCTTCGACCGGCTGGCCGAGACAGTGGGGCGTCCCCTTCGAGGTCATCAACGACGGCGAGGTCACCGCCCTCGCCGGCATGCTCTCCCTCGGCGAGCCGGGGGTCCTCGGCGTGGCCATGGGCTCGAGCGAGGCGGCCGGCTTCCTCGACGCCGACGGCCACATCCCCGGCTGGCTCGACGAGCTGGCCTTCGCCCCGGTCGACCTCGACCCGGCGGCCGCCGTCGACGAGTGGTCGGGCGACCGCGGCGTCGGCGCCAACTATTTCTCGCAGCAGGCCGTCGACAAGCTGGCCCTGGCGGCCGGGCTGTCCTTCCCTCCCGACATGAAGCTGCCCGAGCGGCTCAAGGAGGTCCAGGCGCTCGTCGTCCGGGGCAACATCCAGGCGGCCCGGGTGTTCGAGTCGATCGGCGTCTATCTCGGCTTCACGGTCCCGTGGTACGGGGCCTTCTACGGCTTCCGCCATCTTCTCGTCCTCGGCCGCGTCCTGTCCGGCCCCGGCGGGACGATGATCGTCGACAAGGCCAACGAGGTCCTGGCGGCCGAGTTCCCGGAGACGGCGGCCCGGGTCCGCATCCACCTGCTCGACGAGAAGAGCCGGCGCGTGGGACAGGCGGTCGCCGCGGCCAGCCTGCCCGAGATCGGAGGAGCACGTCCATGAAATTCACCAAGACCGACGCTTCGGTCTTCGTCCCCGACGGCACGGCCGTCGAGGACGCCTTCCGCCGCGTCACCCATCTCGGCATCGGCGCCCACCAGGACGACCTCGAGATCATGGCCTTCCACGGCATCCAGAAGTGCTTCACCAGCAAGGACCTCTGGTTCGGGGCGGTCACCTCGACCGACGGCGCCGGCTCGCCGCGGGCCGGCGAGTACGCCGATTTCAGCGACGAGGCCATGGCCGCGCTCCGGCGCACCGAGCAGGAGAAGGCGGCCATCCTCGGCAACTACGGCGTCCTCGTCCAGCTCAACCACTCGAGCGCCGAGGTCAAGGACGTCGGCACGGGCCGGCTCCGGTCCGACCTGGTCAAGGTCCTCAAGGCGGCGCGGCCCGAGGTCGTCTACACCCACAACCCGGCCGACAAGCACGACACCCACGTCGCCGTCGCCCTCACGGCCATCGCCGCCCTGCGCGAGCTCGAGCCGGACGAGCGGCCGACGACCGTCTACGGCTGCGAGGTCTGGCGCGGGCTCGACTGGATGGACGACAGCGACAAGGTCCCCCTCGACGTCGGCCGCCGCGAGGGCCTGTCCATGGGGCTCATCGGCGTCTACGATTCCCAGGTCGAGGGCGGCAAGCGCTACGACCTGGCCACGGCCGGCCGGCGCCGGGCCAACGCCAGCTATTTCCAGTCGCACGAGACCGACGCCGCCGAACAGCTCTGGTTCGCCATGGACCTGACGCCCCTCGTCCGGGACGAGACGCTCGACGTCGCCCGCTTCGTGCTCGGGCACATCGACAAGTTCCGGGCCGGCGTCGACGGGAAGATCAAGAAGTACTGGATCCGGACGCGCTGACCGCGCCCGCACGAGACAAGGAGGACCGCCATGGAGATCATCATCCAGCCCGACAGCCAGCAGGCCAGCCTGATCGCGGCCAACATCGTCGCCCGGACCGTCCGCGAGAAGCCCCACGCCGTCCTCGGCCTGGCCACCGGCAACACCCCGCTCCAGCTCTACCGCAACCTGGTCCGCATGCACCGGGACGAGGGGCTCGACTTCGCCGGCGTGACCAGCTTCAACCTCGACGAGTACGTCGGCATCCCGCCGGCCCACCCCTCGTCGTTCCACAGCTACATGTGGGCCCACCTGTTCAGCCACATCAACCTGCCCAAGGAACGGATCAACATCCCCGACGGCCTGACGACCGACGTCCCCGCCGCGTGCCGGAAGTACGAGCAGGCCATCCGCTCGGCGGGCGGCATCGACGTCCAGGTCCTGGGCATCGGCTCGAACGGCCACATCGGCTTCAACGAGCCGTCCTCGTCGCTGTCGTCGCGGACGCGCATCAAGACCCTGACCGAGGAATCGCGCCTCGACGTCGCGGCCGCCTTCGGGGGCGAGGAGGGCGTGCCGACCCACGTCCTGACCATGGGCCTGGGCACGATCATGGACGCCCGGAAGTGCCTGCTCCTGGCCTTCGGGAAGAAGAAGGCCCGGGCCGTGGCCCGGACGGTCGAGGGCCCGGTCACGGCCATGGTCCCGGGCTCGGTCCTCCAGCTGCACCCGCGGACCATCCTCGTCCTCGACAAGGACGCCGCTTCCGAGCTCGAGATGGCCGACTACTACGCCTGGGTCCACGAACACAAACCGGATTGGCAGAAGTACTGAGTTTGTTGTAGACTGGCCGCAAAGGAGAGAACCTCATGACGCATCCCATCAAGAACGTGCTCTGGGCCACGGACTTCTCGGAGGAATCGAAGGAAGCGCTGGCCTACGCGAACTTTCTTGGCCAAGGCCTTCAAGGCCAAGCTGATCGCCCTGCACGTCGTGCCCGATTTCGCCCCGGCCCTCTACGAGGCCTGGCCCGAAGCGCAGGCGGAGCTCGTCGGCAAGATCGAGGGCTCCAAGGCGAGCGCCAAAGCCAAGCTCGAGCACATGTGCGAGAAGCAGGGCGTCTGCGCGAACAAGATCATCGTCACCGAGGGCGCGGCGGCCAAGGTCATCCTGAAGACGGCCAAGAAAGAGGGCGCCGGCCTCATCGTCGTCGGCCGCAAGGGCGTCTCGGGGCACGAGCAGAACCTCATCGGCAGCGTCACCCACCGGATCCTGCGGGGCGCCCGCGTGCCGGTGCTCGTCACCAAGGGCACGGACGCCAAGATCGGCGACCTCGGCAAGATCCTGGTCCCGACCGACTTCTCCTCGGAAGAGGACGTCGAGCGCGACCAGGCCTGGAAGCTGGCCAAGATCCTCGGATCGAGCCTGACCTTCCTCTACGTCATGGAGCTCTTCGGCCACGACTTCCGGCTGACCGACGAGATGTTCGACTCCGTGCTCAAGAAGCTCCAGGCCCGCAAGAAGAGGGAGCACAAGGCCGTCGAGATCAACGAGGCCGTCGTCAAGGCGGTCCACGGCTACGAGGGCATCATCGACTACGCCGACACGAAGGGCTTCGGCCTCATCGTCATGTCGACGACCGTGCGCAAGCTGTCCCGCTTCTTCCTCGGCAGCACGACCGAGAAGGTCATCGCCCACAGCCGCGTGCCCGTCTTCGCCATCCCGCGGGAGAAATAGCGCCCGACGAGAAGGGACCAGGCCTGAAAAAAGAATACCGGCCGATGGCCCTGGGCTTCTGGGGCGTCGGCCTGCCGCTCGTCCTGTTCGGCCTTCTGTACTGCCGGACCGCGGCGCAAAGGATCACGGTCGTCGGGACGGGCCTCCTCTTCCTCGTCGTCGGCACCCTCATCTACAAGGCCAGGCGCTAGGCCATGAAGCTCGCCGCGGCCGACTGGATCTTCATCGGCTGGTACTTCGCCCTGACCATCGGGATCGGGCTCTACTACTCGAAGCGGGCCGGCAAGAGCATCTCCGAATATTTTCTGAGCGGCCGGAGCCTGCCCTGGTGGCTGCTCGGGACGTCGATGGTGGCCACGTCGTTCTCCGCCGACACGCCGCTCGCGGTCACGGGCATCGTCGCCAAGGACGGCATCGCGGGCAACTGGCTGTGGTGGAACTTCATGCTCGGCGGCGCGCTGACGGTCCTGTTCTTCGCCCACCTGTGGCGGCGGGCGGGCGTCGTGACCGAGGTCGAGTTCATCGACCTCCGGTACTCGGGGCGGCCGGCGCGGTTCCTGCGCGGCTTCAAGGCCCTCTACCTGGGCATCCCCGTCTCGTGCATCACCTTCGGCTGGGTGACCCTGGCCATGGTCAAGATCATCCGGACGGTCTTCGGGACGAGCGGCCTCACGGCCCTGGCCATCTGCCTGGGGCTGACGGTCTTCTACACGACGCTCAGCGGACTGTGGGGCGTCGTGGCCACGGACATGCTGCTCTTCGGCGTGGCCATGGCCGGCTCGATCGTTCTGGCGGTGGTGTCGGTCGAAAAGGCCGGCGGCATCGCGGCGCTCGTCGAGGCGGTGAAGGCGGTGGGCGCCGGGAACGGCAAAGATTACCTGTCGGTCTTTCCACCGCTGGGCCAGGCGCTGCCGCTGGCCTTCTTCGTGGCCATATTCGTCCAGTGGTGGGCGGTCTATTATCCGGGCGCGGAACCGGGCGGCGGCGGCTGGAGCGCGCAGAGGATGCTGGCCGGGAAAGACCCGCGGCACGCGGTCAAGGGGACGCTCTGGTTCAACGTCGCCAACTACGTGCTGAGGCCGTGGCCGTGGATCCTGACGGCGCTGGCGGCCATCGTCGTCTTCCCCGGGCTGACCGCGGCTTCGCCGGGCGAGATGGAGGCGGCCTACCCGCGCATGATCGCCTTCGTTCCCGAAGGGCGTCGCGGGGATCATCGTCGCGTCGCTCTTCGCGGCGTTCATGTCGACGATCGAGTCCATCGTCAACCTCTCGGGCTCGTTCCTCCTCAACGACTTCTACCGGCCGTTCGTGAAGAAGAACGCGAGCGAGCGGCACTACGTGATGGTGTCGCGGTGGACTGGTGCTGGGCGTGTCGCTCCTGGGGGCCGGCTTTTCCTACGTCCTGGGCAGCGTCAAGATGGGCTGGCAGCTGGTCATGGAGCTTTCGGCGGGGATCGGGCTCGTCCTGCTGCTGCGCTGGTACTGGTGGCGGATCAACGCCTGGTCGGAGATCGCGGCCCTGAGCGCGTCGGCGGCGACGGCCGTCCTGCTCAAGGTCTTCCCGGACAACGCCGTCGCGCGGGCGGTCGGGAGCGGGCTGGAGAGGGCGGGCTTCGCGGTCGACGCCTGGAGCGTCGGCATCCTGATCATCGTGGCCGTGACGACCGTCGTCTGGATCGCGGTGACGTTCCTGACGAAGCCCGACGACGGGGAGAAGCTTCTGGCGTTCTACCGCAAGGTCAAGCCGGGCGGATACTGGGGCCCGGTCGCCAGGGCGAACGGGACGAGATACAGGCTTCAGGCGGCGCCGTTCGCGGGCTGGGCGCTGGCCGTGCTGATGATCCTGTTCCTGCTGTTCGGCGTGGGCAAGCTCATCTTCATGGAGTGGGCGGCGGGAGCGGGATATGTGGCGGTGGGCGCGGTCGCCGCGCTGTTGCTGTCGAAAATCATCGCCAGGATCGACTGGGAGGGCCAATGAAAAAAATGGGGACGTTTCTGGTTTTTGTTTTCATCGTGTATTCATCTTTGGCGATGACGGGCTGCGGGAAGGGGCCCGAGGGGGCGGGAGACGAAGGGGCGGGCGGCGGCCCGGCGACGAGGCTCGGAGCGGCGCAGGGACGGAGTTCGGCTATCCGATCGGAGGCGAGCCGTGGTACTTCGTCAGGTGCGCGCTCGAGCTCGCGCCGGTCCCGGACGGGCTCGAGAGCGCGGCCTGGAGCGTCGACCGGGTCGAGGTCGACGGCGTCCGGGCCCGCGACTTCCTCGTCTATCAGGGTGGCCGCGAGGTCGACAAGCTCGGGGTCAAGGCGGCGGGCGGGAAGATCGCCCTCGAGGTCAAGGCCCGCCACGTGTGGCGGCCGGGGACGGCCGCGGAGATGAAGGTCCAGCTCGTCGAGCCCAAGTCCGGTGACATCCGGGTCCTCGCGGCGTCGGGGACGGCGCCCGCCGGCAAGGGCTATTGGGACGCGGCCTGGAAGAACTACATGTCGCTCGTCGTCTCGGAAGAGCACGGCTTCGAGAGGACGGGCTACCCGGTCCACGCGACGATCGGCATCATCGCCGATTACCTGCATTCGCCCGACGAGGTCCGGGTCGTCCGCGCGGAGAGGGACGGCACGGACGTCGCGTACAGGGAGATCCCGAGCCAGGTCTACGACGTCGTCACCTGGAACGACCCGAAGATCCTCGGCGTCGAGGAGAAGGACGCGGAGACGGGCGAGAAGGTCGTCCGCTACCATCCGACGACGTCGTTCAGCGTGGCGTTCCTGGCGGATGTCCGGGCGAACGCGAAGGCGACCTATATCGTCTTCTACAACAATCCGGACGCGCCCAAGCCGGCCTACGCGACCGATCTCGCGGTGACCAAGGGAAAGGGGCTCGGACGGTCGGTCGAGAACGGCTTCTACCGGATCGCGCTCCACGAGACGAGCGGGGTCATGCACGAGATCGTCGAGAAGTCGACCGGGATCAAGCTCGAGCACAAGCTCGAGACGAACGGGGCCATCCACTGGAACCCGGACGTCTACGCGCCGCCGCATGCCTGGTATCACAGCTCCGACTGGACGGACCCGGAAGCGCGGGAGGTCGAGGGGCCGGTCTTCTACTCGCTCAATCTCAAGGGGCGATTGCCGCAGCCCGAGGGCGTCGATATCGGGATCCGGTATCACTTCTATGCCGGCTCGCCGGTCGTGATGGTCGAGTCGGTCACGACGATCGGGAAAGACATGTTCGTCATGGCCCTGCGCAACGCCGAGGTCGTGTTCAACAAGGCGGTCTTCACCAAGGCGGCCTTCAAGAGGGACGGCCGGACCGAGGTGCTGGATTTCGCGGCCTCGAAGATGCACCCGGACCACGCCGTCGTGCTCAGGCCGGATACGCCCTGGGTCAGCTTCTTCGACGAGGCGAAGGGCGTCGGATTCGCGGCCCTGTACCTGGACCTGGCGACGCCCAATCTGGGCGGCGGGCAGGCCTCGCTCGAGCAGCCGTTCATCTACATCCAGCACGGGCCCTGGTACTACGTGTCGCGGGGCTTCGTCTATTCGTTCGCCACGAACAACCAGACGCGGATGCTGCCGGTGAAGGGCGGAAGCGTCTATTACGACCGGAGCGCCTGGATCGCCTTCCCCTATCCGAAGGGGGGCGGGCTGGGCGAGTACCTCGACGGGCGATTCAACGGGCTGAAGTTCCCGCTGGCCGTGCGCGAGGACATCGAGACGTTCAAGGAGAGCCCCGAGGGCTGGGTCGTGCCCATCCTGACCGAGCCCTTCGAAGAGGGCGTCAAGGACGCCAAGGGCGGCAAGGACCGCCGTAAATAGGGACCAGGTCTTCGCAAACGGAATCACGGCAGCTGCGAAGACCTGGTCCCTCTTTCGCCATTCCCGGGCAATTGACAAACGGGCTGAAACCGCTCTAATTGTCGGCGATGAATAAGACCGCGATTTCGGCAATCATCTCCGCCGCGCTTCTCCTCGCGCCGGCCTTCGCCGTCCAGGAAGGCGCCCACGTCGTCGAGGTCGGATCGCTCGTCTCCCGCGACGCGGTCAGGCCCGGCGAAACGTTCCAAGCCGCCGTCCTCCTCAAGGTCCAGGCGGGCTTCCACATCAACGACAACGCCCCGCTCGACGAGTTCATGATCCCGACCGTCCTCACCGTCGCGGACGGCCCCGACTTCGAGGTCGTCGAGATCTGGTACCCCGGCGGCCGCAGGGCCCGCTTCGCCTACTCGGAGGCCGAGCTCGTCGTCTATGAGGGCGAGGTCGTGCTGGGCGTTCTCCTCAAGGCCAAGGACGGCGTCGCCGCCGGCCCCCGGATCATCAAAGCCGCCCTCAGCTACCAGGCCTGCGACCAAGAGTCGTGCCTGCCGCCGAAGGAGATCGCCTTCGAGATCGCCGTCCCCGTCTCGACCGGCGCCGCCGGCGCCGACGTCCGCCCCGAGGTCTTCAAGAAGCTCCGGTTCAAATCTCTCAGGAAGTAGGGCTCCCGACCGCCCGGCCGCAATGACAGACGAAACGAGAAACGCGCTCCTTCGCCGCATTCCGTCCCTCGATTCTCTGCTCGGCGACGAGGCCGTCGGGCCGCTCATCGCCGCTCACGGACGCGAGGCCGTCGTGACCGCCGCCCGGGCCGTCCTCGACGAGGTCCGGGCCGAGATCGCCGCGTCCGGCCCCGAGCCGTCCCGACGACATCGTTACGTCCCAAAACCTGATCGCGCGCCTCGAGGCCCGCCTGGCCAAGCGATTCGCCCCGTCGCTCGCCCCGGCCGTCAACGCCACGGGCGTCATCATGCACTCCGGCCTCGGCCGCGCGGTCCTCTCGGCCGACGCCGCCGCAGCCCTCGCCGCCGTCGCCTCCGGCTACTCGACCCTCGCCCTCGATCTCGAAACGGGCAAGCGCGTCTCGCGCGACCGCCACGTCGAGGGCCTCCTCCGCGAGCTCACCGGCGCCGAGGCCGCGACCGTCGCCAACAACAACGCCGCGGCGACCGTCCTCATCCTCAACTCCCTCGCCCGCGGCAAGGAGGTCGTCGTCTCCCGCGGCCAGCTCGTCGAGATCGGCGGCTCGTTCCGCATGCCCGACGTCATGACCACGAGCGGCGCCGTCCTGCGCGAGGTCGGCACGACCAACAAGACCCACCTCCGCGACTACGAAGCCGCGATCGGCGAATCGACCGGCGCCATCCTGCGCGTCCACCACAGCAACTACCGCATCGTCGGTTTCGCCGAAGAGCCGCCCATCGAGGACCTCGTCGCCCTCGGCCGCGCCCGCAACATCCCGGTCGTCGACGATCTCGGCAGCGGCGCCCTCGTCGACCTCGCGTCCTACGGCCTGGCCGCGGAACCCCTCGTTGCGGCCAGCGTCCGGGCCGGAGCCGACGTCGTCTGCTTCAGCGGCGACAAGCTCATCGGCGGCCCCCAGTGCGGCATCATCGCGGGCAAGTCGGCCTGGATCCAGAAGATCCGCAAGAATCCCCTGGCCCGGGCCTTCCGCTGCGGCAAGCTGTCGCTCGCGGCCCTCGAAGCCACGCTCAAGCTCTTCCTCGCTCCGGACAAGCTGACGGAGCGCCACCCCATCTACCGGATGCTCGCGCTGACCCCGGTCGAACTCGACCGCCGGGCGAGGAAGCTCGCCGCCGCCCTCCGCAAGGCCCTCCCCGCCCCGGTCGCCGTCACGGTCGAGGACGGGGCTTCTCAAGTCGGCAGCGGCGCCGTCCCGGTCGAGACGCTCCCGTCGAAAGTCCTGTCCGTCCGTTCGCCCGGCCTCTCCCCCGAAGACCTGGCCCGCCGTCTCCGCCTCCACACACCGCCCGTCTTCGCCCGCATCCACAAGGACGCCGTCCTCTTCGATCTCCGGACGATCCAGCCCGGCGAAGACGCGATCGTCGCGAACGGCGTTGATCTCCATCCTCGCCGGACGCCCCTCGTCAAGATGAAAAATAAAACCGGAAACGTCCCCATTTCCATCGATTATCAGAGGCGCAAGCGCATCATGGGGCGGTCGATCGCCCTCGGGCACTGCATCTGCAACCCCAAGGACCCCTGCCCCTGCGACCTCTTCAAGCAGAAGAACGTCTGCCTCTGCTCCGGCGAGCGCGAGGCCGACGCCCCCGAGGACGTCGCCCTGACCACCCTCGTCGAGAACGCCGGCTGCGCCTCCAAGATCGGCCAGGAGGACCTCAAGCGGGCCCTCTCGGGCCTGCCCCGCACGTTCGACCCGCGCGTCCTCGTCTCGTCGGACACCTGCGACGACGCCGGCGTCTACCGCCTGACGCCGCGCCTGGCCCTCGTCCAGTCGGTCGACGTCTTCACGCCCGTCGTCGACGACGCCTACGCCTTCGGCGAGATCGCCGCGGCCAACTCCGTCAGCGACATCTACGCCATGGGCGGCCGCCCGCTCACCGCCCTCTCGATCGTCGCCTTCCCCATCGAGACGCTCAGCCCCCGGATCATGAACCGCATGCTCCAGGGCGGGGTCGACAAGCTCCGCGAGGCCGGCGTCGCCCTCCTCGGCGGCCACAGCATCAAGGACCGCGAGATCAAGTTCGGCTTCGCCGTGACCGGCGTCGTCGATCCCCGCCGCATGACCGTCAACAGCCAGGCCCGCCCCGGCGACGTCCTCATCCTGACCAAGCCCATCGGCACGGGCACCCTGAGCTTCGCCCGCCAGATCGGCCGGGCCCCCGCCGACGGCCTGGCCGCCGCCGAGCTCTCGATGCGCGCCCTCAACCGCGCCGCCGCCGCATGCATGGCCGCCGCCCGCGTCACCACGGCGACCGACATCACCGGCTTCGGCCTGGCCGGCCACCTCGGCGAGATCGCCGCCCAGAGCGGCGTCGCGATCGAGGTCTTCGGCGCCTCGATCCCCGTCTTCCCCGGCGTCCTCGACCTCATCCGCTCCGGCGTCGTCTCCGGCGCCGTCGAGCGCAACCGCGAGTACGCCTCGGCCTTCGTCCGCCCCGTCCGCGGCGTCCCCGAGGAGCTCGAAACGCTCCTCTACGATCCCCAGACCTCGGGCGGGCTCCTCATCGCCGTCCGCAGGTCCCGGACCGCCGCCCTTCTCTCGGCACTCTACCGCGCCGGCGTCGCCTCCGCCGCGGTCGTCGGCCGCGTCGTCCGCAAATCCTCCCGCCCCCGCATCGTCCTCCGCGCCCATCCCCCCCGCGACTTCTGAGCCCGCCATGCCGGACCTCGACCACGTCATCGTCGGCACGGCCGGCCACATCGACCACGGCAAGAGCGCCCTCGTCCGGGCCCTGACCGGGACCGACCCCGACACGCTGCCCGAGGAGAAGGCCCGGGGCATGACGATCGAGCTGGGCTTCGTCTTTCTCGACGATCCGGCCTATCCCAAGCAGATCGTCTTCATCGACGTCCCCGGCCACGAGAAATTCGTCAAGACCATGGCCGCCGGCGCGAGCAACGTCGACGCCGCCCTCCTCGTCGTCGCCGCCGACGAAGGCATCGCCGTCCAGACCCGCGAGCACTTCGACATCCTGACGCTCCTCGGCATCGAGCTCGGCGCCGTCGTCCTGACCAAGCGCGACCTCGTCGACGACGCCCGGCTCGCCGAGCTCACGGCCTCGGTCCGCCATTTCGTCCGGGGCTCGTTCCTCGACGGCGCCCCCGTCCTGCCCGTCTCGGCCCTCACCGGCGCCGGCATCCCCGAGCTCAAGGCCCTGCTCCAGGATATCGGCCGGCGCGTCCGGCCCCGCCCCGACAGCGGCGTCTTCCGCATGCCCGTCGACCGCGTCTTCACCATGCACGGCTTCGGGACGGTCGTCGCGGGCACGGTCCTCTCCGGCTCCGTCCGGGCCGGCGACCGCATCGAGATCTACCCCGAAGGCCTCAAGACCCGCGTCCGCGGCCTCCAGGTCCACAAGTCCAAGGCCGACGCTTCGGGGATCGGCAAGCGCACCGCCCTCAACCTCCAGGACCTGGCCAAGGAGGACCTGCGCCGCGGCCAGGTCGCCGCCGCCGAGGGCTCGCTCGTCCCGACCTCGCGCCTCGACGCCCGCCTCGACGTCCTCGCCGGCGCGCCCCGCGAGATCAAGCACCGCGACCGGGTCCGGCTCCACATCGGGACGGACGAGGTCATGGCCCGGCTCTCCGTCATCGGGGGTCCGACCATCGCGCCCGGCGCCTCGTCGCCCGTTCAGCTCGTCCTCGAGCGGCCGGCCGTCGCCCTGCCCGGGGACCGGTTCGTCATCCGGTCCTTCTCGCCCATCGTCACCGTCGGCGGCGGCCGCGTCCTCGACGCCGCTCCCGAAAAGCACAAGCGCCTCAGCGGCCGGGTCCTCCAAGGCCTCGAAAAGCTCGGGGGGACGGCCCGCGACGCCGTCGAGCAGATGTTCGCCCAATCGACGGGCGCGCCCCGGACCGTCGCCGAGATCGCCCTGAAGCTCGGCCGCGCCGAATCCGAGGCCGCCGAAGCGATCGCCGCCCTCCTCGCCGCAGGGGCGCTCGTCGCCGTCGGCCCGGAAAAGCCCGTGCGATATCTCCATCGCTCCGTCCGCGACGGACTCGCCGACGGCCTGGTCGAAGGGCTCGAGGCTTACTTCACGGCCAATCCCTTCAAAGCCGAGATGCCCTTCTCCGACGTCCGCGCGGCCTTCCTCGAAAAGAGCGACGCCGCCGCCTTCAAGCACGTTCTCGACGGCCTCGTCGCGAAAGGCGTCCTCTATCGCAAGGACGCCGGCATCGGCCTCTGCGGCCGGGAGGTCGGGCTCGATCCGGTCGAAGCCGACCGCCGGGCCCGCGTCGAGAACGCCTTCCTCTCCGCCCGCTTCTCCGCGCCGCTCGAGGACGACGTCCGCGCCAGGCTCGGCTTGAATCCTTCGGCCTTCCAGCCCGTCCTGAACGCGCTCCTGCGCGCCGGCACGCTCGTCCGCCTGGCCCCCAAGGTGATCTATCACCGCGACACGCTCGAAGCGGCCCGGCGCGCGGTCGCCGGCCTCATCGAGCGCCACGGCTCGGTCTCCATCGCCGAGCTCAGGGACCGCCTCGACCTCTCCCGCAAGTACGCCCAGGCCATCCTGGAGTACTTCGACCGGACCGGCTACACGAAGCGCGTCGGCGACCGTCACGTCCCGGCGTAACGCCCTGCCCCCGCCGGCGTTATACGAGTATAATGGGCCCGTCCATGAAATCCGAGCGCGCCCTCGTCCTCTTCCATCTCAGGGTCGGGGCCCGGCTGGCCCTGCGCGTCCTGGCCCCCGTACTGGCCGCCTGTCTTTTCTCTACTACATCCTCCGGCCCGAGTTCACGCTCGAGCTCGCCCGGATCCTCTTCGTCGAGGCGAGCCTTCTCGAGGCGGGCCTCGCCGGAACGCTCCTTCTCGTCGGGCTGGCCCGCATCGTCGCGCCCCGGATCGCCGCCGGCAGCGGCGGCTGGGCCCGCTCGCTTCCCGCCGACTCCGGCACCCGGCGCCTGGCCGCCGTCCTGTCGATGCTCGTCGCCGAAGCGCCGCTCCTCGCGGTCCTGGGCGCGTTGGCCTGGGCCGTCACAGATCCGGGACCTATGCCCGGCGCTTCGTACGTCGTTCGCGTTGCAGAACACGTCGTGCGCGTTGCACCGCACATCGCCGGCCTCGTCCTCGGAGCGACAGCGGCCGGCCTGGCCCGCCTGCCGCCGCTGCCCTCTCTCCCGATGAGGGTCCTCCCGCTCGCCGCCTGCTATCTGTCCTTCGGCCGCGACCCGGCCGTCGTGGGCCTGTCCGGCCTTGTCCTGGCCCTCGCTGCGGCGTTCTCCGTGAGGAGCGCGCCCGTCAGAAAGCATCACGGACCGCGGCGCCGCCTTCTCTCCTTCGCCTTCTTTCCGGCCTTGGCCCTGCGCGCCGTCCGCGGCCGGATCCTCCTCGCCTATCTGCCGGCCCTATCCGTCCTGGGCGCCGCCTGGCTCTTCCTCAGGAACAACGACCTCGCCGCCCGCCCGGCCCTGGCCCTCTCCCTTTTCGGCCTCTCTCTCGCCGTCACAGCCTTCATCGCGACCGCCGCGGACATCCTGGCTTCGCGCCGGCCCGTCTGGCCCTGGCTGCGCTCGCTGCCGCTGTCGGCGGCCGCCCGGGTGCGGGACGACGCCCTGCTCCTCGCCCTGCTCGCTTCTCCTCTCGCCGCCGGCCTCGCCCTCCTTCGCCGGCCGGCGCAGGAAGCCGTCTACCTCCTCGGCCCGGTGGCCTGGCTCGCGATCCGCGCCGCCGGGACCATGCGCGAAGCCGGCGACCGGCCTTTCGGGACCCTGGGGACGGTCGCCGTCGAGGGAACGATCCTGTCGCTCGTCGTGGCCCTCGTTCCGCCCGCATCGTTCTTTCTGGCCGCGGCGACGCCCGTGGCATTCCTCCTCGCCCGAAACGCCGAGCGTCGCCTCAAGCCGACCCTCTGGGTCGAGCGGCATCACTCGAACGCCGGCGATCCCCTCTCCTGGAGCGCGTCATGATGGTCCTCGAAGGTGTCTCGTTCGCTTACGAGCCGTCCCGGCCCGTCCTCCGGAACGCCTCCCTCGCGCTCGGACCGGGCCTGAGCCTTCTCGTCGGCCCGAACGGCTGCGGCAAGAGCACGCTGCTGAAGCTCGCGGCCGGCGTCGAGCGGCCGGACCGGGGCCGCATCCTGATCGACGGCGTCGATCTCTGGGAGCGGGAAGTCGAAGCGCGGCGCGCCCTCGCCTATCTCCCCGAGTTCCCCGACATCACGCCGTATGCCACCCTGCAGGACGTCCTCCGGCTCGTCTGCCGGCTCCGCGGCGAGCCGCAGGCCGCGGGCGCGAAAGCCCTCGAGATCTTCGGGCTCGCGAACGAAGCGGACCACTCCGTCCGGGAGCTGTCCTCCGGCCAGCGCAAGCGGGCGCTTTTCGCCGCGGCCTTCGTCGGCCGGCCCGAACACATCCTCCTCGACGAACCGCTCGACGCCCTCGACCGCCAGATCTCGGACGACGTCCTCGGGTGGATCGGCGAGCGGACCGCTCTCCGGGGCGACCCTGCTCGTCGTCTCGCACGCCATCGAACCGCTGGCCGGCCTCGTGACCCGGGCCGTGACGGTGCGCGACGGCGCCTGTGCCGTTCACGAGGGACTGCCCGCAGAACCGGCGGCGCGGCTCCGGCTCCTCGACGCCCTCGCCCGGGGCAAGGACGGGACCGATGCCGCCTGAACGCGTCCTCCTCGTCGACGGCTACAACGTCATCCACCGGGTCCCGGAGCTCGAGCTCAGTCTGGCGGAGGGCCTGCAGAACGCGCGCAACCGCCTCGCTCTCCAGGTCGCGGCCTGGGGCCACGCGCATCCGGGCGTCGAGTGCGTCATCGTCTTCGACGGGGAGTTCCAGTATTCGGGCGGCCGGGACCAGCGCCTGGCCGGGATCCGGTGCATCTTCTCCCTGACCGCCCACGGCGGCGACGACGAGCTGATCCGGTTCGTCCGGGACTTCAAGGGCCGGAAATCCGACATCACGGTCGTCTCGGACGACAACAAGGTCGGGAACAACTGCCGGGCCCATGGCGCGGCGGTCCAATCCTCGAGCTTCATCATGGCCCGAAAGTCGAAAGCCGCCCCGCCTCCGCGCAAGGGACCTGCCGACGGCAAGGGGTTGGACCGGAAGGCGGCGGCCGAGATCGATGCCGAGCTCAAGAAGAAATTCGGCCTGTAGGGATAGCCTAAATTGTTCATTATCTGTACATATCTAAGAACCTCTTGACACTCGTCCAGTCGGGACCTATCATATGTATCTGCTTTACGGGGCTAGACTTTATAGTGGTTTTAGGAGGTAACGCCATGACCAAGTCTCTTTCGAAGATCAAGAACGCTTTCGCTTCTGGCCTTCCTGGCCGCCGGCCTCATCGGCTGCGGCTTGGGCGGCGACACGGGCCGGCTCTCGCTGAGCCTCACCGACGCGGCCACGGACCAGTACAACGCCGTCTACGTCACCATCCGGGAGGTGGCCGTCCACGCCGAGGACGACGCGGAGGGCTCCTGGACGACCGTTTCCACGCCGAACAAGACCTACAATCTCCTGAGCCTCGTCAACGGAGTGCGGGAGCAGCTGGCGCTCACCGACCTCAGCGCCGGTCATTACACCCAGATGCGCCTCATCCTCGGCGACACATCGGACGGCGGCCTCAACATCCTGAGCCAGACCCATCCCTTCGCCAACTACGTGATCGACGACTCCGACGAGTCCCACGAGATGAAGGTCCCGAGCGGCCTGCAGAGCGGGATCAAGATCGTCCAGGGCTTCGAGATCAACGAGAACCGGACGACCGAGCTCATCCTCGATTTCGACGCGTCGCGGTCGGTGGTCGTCGCGGGCCGGAGCGGCAAGTATCTCCTGAAGCCGACGATCCAGGTGCTCGGCACCGAGCTCGCCGCGATCATCGGCGGGACCGTCAGCACGCCGGCCGCCGACCTGAGCCCGGTGGCCGTGCCCGGGGCCCTCGTCAGCGCCCAGGTCTACGACGCCACGGCCGCGGACCCCAAGGACAAGGTCGTCGTGCGGACCGCGACCCTGAGCGGCGACGCCGGCGCCTACAAGCTCTTCATCGGGGCGGGGACCTACAACCTCGTCGCGAGCAAGCTCGGCGGCGACGCGCCGGTCTGCGCGCCCCTGGCGGCGCAGGTCGTCGTGGAAGCCGATACGCTGCCGACGCAGGATTTCTCGGTCGACGCGCTCGAACCCGCGGAGCTCGGCAAGCTCGAGGGCTCGGTCTCCATCGCCAACCCGGCCGCGGACGCGTACGTCACGATCTCCGTCCGGCAGACCGTCACTCTGACGAGCGGCGAGGTCATGATCGAGGTCTGGTCGGCCAACGTCCAGGACGGCGGTGACTATTCCATCGACCTGCCGGCCGGCACCTTCGTCGTCATCGCCACGACCGCCGGGAAGCCGACCTTCGAAGCGACCGGCATCGCCGTGACCGCCGGCGCCACCACGGCCCTTCCCATCGCGTTCTGACAGGCCTGACGGGTCCTTCCGGGGTCGCTCCCGGAGGGACCCGTATTTTTCCATTCTCTTACTCGAGCCGTCCGACGGGGAGCGGTTTGACACGTTCCGGTCTAACCCCTATCATGGACTCGGTCCTGTAAGGTCAAACACCCATGATCGTCCGCCCATGAGTCTGTTCGCGGCCATCGAGGCCAGGCTCGCCAAGCTCAAAGAATCCTGCCTTTCGGAATACCCGCTGCCCCCGCTCCGGATCGGCTGCTAAAACAGCGGCCCTGGCGATCGTCCAGGGCGGGATGGGCGTCGGGATCTCGCTTTCCAACTTGGCCGCCGCGGTATCCCGGGAAGGCGGTATCGGCGTCATCGCCGCCAATGCCATCGGCATGATCGAGGACGATTACTACGCCGATCCCGCGGCCGCGAATGTCCGGGCCCTGCGGCGTGAGATCCGCGAGGCCCGCCGCAAGTCGAGCGGGGTGATCGGGGTCAACATCATGGTCGCCGTCGACTGCTTTCACGAGCTGCTCGATGCCGCGGTCGAAGAGAAGGTCGATGTCCTCTTCCTGGGGGCGGGCCTGCCGATCAAAGGCATCCCGGTCCGGGCCATCAGGCAGGCCGGCGTCCAGGTCGTGCCGATCGTCAGCTCGGCGCGGGCGGCCCGGCTCATTTTCAAGTCCTGGGAAAAAGCTTACCACGATATCCCCGACGGCGTCGTCGTCGAAGGCCCCCGCGCGGGAGGCCATCTCGGTTTCAAGCCGGAGCAGATCGACGATCCCGATTTCGCGCTCGAGCGTCTCGTCCCCGAAGTGGTCGTAGCGCTCACGGAATTCGAAACGCGCTGGAGCCGCGCCCTGCCCGTCATCGCCGCGGGCGGGATATTCACCGGGGAAGATATCTCCAGGTTCCTGAGGCTCGGGGCGAAGGGCGTCCAACTGGGGACCCGTTTCGTGGCGACGCACGAATGTGACGCCGACATCCGCTTCAAGAAGGCCTACCTCGCCTGCAAGGAAGAGGATATCGTCATCATCCGCTCCCCCGTGGGCCTGCCCGGCCGGGCTATCAGAGGCAAGTTCCTCGAAGCCATCGCCCGCGGAGACAAGAAGGTCTTCCGGTGTCCTTCGCGCTGCCTCGAAAGTTGCGGGGCCCGCGAGGCCCGTTACTGCATATCCGAAGCTCTCGACTCCGCCCGCAGAGGCGATCTCGAGAACGGCTTCGTCTTCTGCGGCGCCAACGCCCATCGGGTCGAGTCCGTCGTGTCCGTGAAACAGCTCCTCGCCGGGCTCCGGCAGGGATTCGCCCTGGCCGGCCTTGTCGGCGCGCTAAGGACGGAGATCGAGAGGCATCGGGAAGGCCTCAAAGGGCTCAGGGATGAATATGCGGCGACCATGGCCGGCGTGCGCGGAAGAGTCCGGGACGAGAAGATCCGGATCCGCGAGAGGCTCATCGGGATCAAGCAGGAATACGATCTCGCCAAGGCCCGGCTCGGGGAGCTTCGGGCCGAGCTCGATCTCCTCGGCTGAATCGCGGCGCCGTCCTTCGCCTGCGCTTGAGCACAGTCGGGGGGGGCCGGGGATCACTTCTTCATCCGGACCAGCTCCTCGGCCTTCTTGAGCCAATCCGCGGCCTCCGGATCTCCCGGCTTGAGAGCGACGGCCTTCTTGAGCGGTCCGAGCGCTTCTTGGCCCTTCCCCTGTTCGACGAGGCGCTTCCCCAGGGCCATCTGGCAAGCCGCGGACTCCGGGTATTCGCCGACGGCGGCCTGCAGGAGGCGAACGGCATCGGCGGGCCGCTTCTCGACGATTAGGAAATCGGCCGCTCCGAGCAGAGCTTGCTCGGTATTGACCGCCGCGGTCGCCGGGGAATTCCGGTAATTGAAATAGTGTAAGCTGGCCGCTTCCATTCCGCCCATCCGGAGTTTCTCTTTCAGCTGCTCGAGGAGCGAATCGGGAGGCTCGTAGGCCAGGGCCGCTTCGAGGGCCGGATCCCGGCCGGCGGCATAATCCGCCCAGCTGAGCCCGGCCGAAATTGCGGGTGCCACCCAGGGCCGGCGCTCGTCAACGCTTGCATCACGCCAATACACGGAAGAGAGCCTGACGGTCAGCCCGCTGTGGGGCAAGACGTAGCGGCGCGCGTCCCCGTATTGGCTGGGTGTATTGCCGGTCGGCTCGCCGACGAAGATCGTCTCCGTCCACCGCTCCAGGGCCGAAACCAGGCTCATCGCCGCCGAGAACGTGTTGCGGCCTATGAGGGTAAAAAAGCGGCCATAACGATTGAGCCCCTCCGCGCCGAGCACGGCCAGGACGAGCCCGCGGTTGAGGTAGTTGTTGCCGCCGCCGTTGAGCCGGAGGTCGAGAACGAGCCTCTCCACGCCGGCGGCCCGGGCCGCGGCGACCATGCGGGCCGAGAAAGCGGCCAGCGTTTCGGCCGGTCCGTTCTGGATGCCATTGATCTGGACATAGATGGCCTTGCGGTCGGGCAGAAGCTCGAACCAGAATGGCCTATCGGGATCCCTGAGATAGAGCGGCTTCGCCGTTCCCGAGACGTCGCTCCAGGTGACCCAGACCGGCTCGGGCCCTGAGGGCAAGGGCTCCAGGACGACCGTCCGGCTCTGGCCTTCCCGCTCCAGTACCAGCGGCGTCTCCCCAACGGCAGCCGTTACACCGCAGGAATGGAGGATCTCGGGGATCCTGAGATACTGGGGCCCCACGAGTTTGAACCACATCTCGGAGTCGTAATGGACGGCGGGTCGGATAGCCTCGAGGGCCTCCTCCGCGGTCATGGTCCCGATCCGGACGACCTTGCCGCCGACGAGGTCTCTCCGGTCAGACGTGGCTCCCTGGACATGGAGACCGTCGCTGAAGAGATAGAACCGGAGCGGCAGGGCGTGGAAGGTGACCCCTTCTTTCGGACCGGCCGTGGGCGTGTGGCTCTGCGAGTCCGCGGACGGGCCGGCCGGAAGCGATAGCCGGCTGTGCCCATCGCGCAACAGGGCCACCAGCCTGGCCATGCCGACGATGATCTCGTGGTCGGCTAGATTGGGGAGCCGCTCCCGCAACTCGGCGACGGCCTTGTCGAAGTCGGCGCGGGCGATCACGCCGAACGGATGGCGGTGCTTCTCGGCCACGGTCTTGGCCAGAAAATCGAGATCCTCCTGCCATTGCCGAACGGTCAGCCCGGACGGGCGGGCGGGACCGGAGAGGGCGCCCTGGGCCGGCGCCTGTCTCGAGAAAGCCAGGACAAGAACACCCAATGCGAAAAGCATCGCGATCGGACGCTGTTGGGACATCTTCATTCCTTTCCCCGGGAACGCACAGACCTCCAGTTCGGGCTATCCCTAATGACGCCGGAAGCCGGGGAAAGGTTCCTTCCCGGCCGGATTTTCCTACTTCTTCGGCCGGAAGATGATATTGAACGGCTTGAGATATTCTTCGAGCGGCGGCAGGCCGAGCTCTTTCCGCCACTCGTCCACCCTGGATTCGTCCTCGAGCGGATAGAGCTCCGTCGCCTTCGTCTGCTCGTTATAGCTCGTGTGCGTGCCGAACCTCTGCGGCTTGCCGTCGTTGAACAAGCTCCGGTCGTAGATCCCCGCGTACCTTTCCCAGGGAAGCTCTCCGGCTTCGCAGATCGTTTTGATCGTCGCCAGATACTTTTTCTGCGCCCCGTCATCGGAATGCATGATGACGAGAAAAGCCGCGAAAGCGGCCTCCGGCCCGACATCCCTCACCCGCGGCCAGCCCTTCCGGGCGATCAACCCCTCGAGTTCCCCCTGGCTCCTTTTCTGGATCATGAACTTGAACTTCCACAAGGCCTCCACGACGGAGGACTTCATGCCTATCTTCCTCCCGGCGATGCCGACCTCGGTGAAAAAGGCCTGGTCCCAGGCCCTCATCCTCCAGAGCGCTTTGGCGTATTCGATGTCCTTATAGGGATCGCCGAGCTTCGCGTTGAGGGTGGCCACGAGCTTGTCCTCGAATTCCACCCAGCGCTTGTCGTCCCGGGCCGTCAGGAGGTCCGGATCGATCAAAGGCTCAAGGGACGGATCCATGGCGACGGCGATAGCCAGGTATCGGAAGCATTTATCGAGCTGCTTGTTGATGGAAAGCGCACGGGCCAGGTTTAAGACGTTCTTCTGGTCCTTGGGGTCCTGGGCATAGGCCTTCTCGAATTCCGCTATCGCTCCCGGGATGTCCCCCTCCTCCCTCAGGCGCTCCCCCGGTGTTCCCCCGCCGGGCGGAGGCCCGGGTTGAGAAAAGCCGAAGGCACTGGCGGCCAGGAGGCAAAGAAGCGCGGCAACGGTCCGTTTGGTCATAGGCGTGGTCTCCATTTTTAAAGCTCATTTCTCAAGGAATGATATCAGATACAGCGAATACGCCGAAGAGATAAGAATCGTTGCGGACGGATTTCCAGAGTCTTGACATCTTTTTGACAAGTTTCCCTTTCAGACTCGTTATGATCTGGGCGAAGTGATCGGCATGGCCCGAAAACAACTTGTCGCCCTGGGCTATATCCTGGTGTTCTGGGGCGTGCTGCCGGGAATTCTGGTGATCCTGGCGGCCTGGGGAGAACGTGTTTTCGGACCGGGGCTCCCCATGCCCAACCTCGTGCCGACGGGGCTGACGTTCGCGGGCGTAGCGGGCGTCCTGCTGGCTTTGTCGATCGTTCAGTACACGCGAGCCTCGGGGCATTTGCCTATCTCGGCCTTTCCCCCGCAGCGGCTGATCAGGTCCGGCGTTTTCGGCCTATGGCGCCATCCGATCTATCTGTTCTTCATACTGTTCTTCGGCGGATTTTCCGTGGTCTTTTGGCCGACGGGCGCCGTTCTGGCAGCCGTCCCCGCCTTGGTTTTGATGACCTTTGTTTACGCCAGGCTCGAGGAATACGGGCTCGAAAGACGCTTCGGCAGCCTCTACCGCGGGCATCGCCGGCAAACGGCGATCGTTGTCCCTCGACTCATCCATTTCGTAAGGGCCGTATTCGCCGGCCTGAGCCGTCTCTTCTTCCGGCTCGAGGTCCTGGGCAGGGAACACATCCCGGAGCCCCCCTTCATCGTGGTCTCGGCCCATCGCAGCTTCCTCGACCCGTTCTTCATCCTGGTGGCGCTCGGGACTCCCGTCCACTTCATCACCACGTCCGGCATGTTCCGAACGCCCATATCGCGTTTCGTCTTCTCGAGGCTCCTTTGCCTCCCCGCGACAAGGTATAAACCCGACGTCCGGAATGCGCTCGAGATCCGTCGCCGGCTTCACGAGGGTTGTATTGTGGGGATGTTCCCCGAGGCGGAGCGGTCGTGGACGGGCTCGATGATCGGCTTCAAACCCGAGGCCGTGAGGCTTCTTAATAACCTCTCCGCCATCCCGATCCTCCCCGTGCGGTTACAGGGGACGTATGCCGTTTGGCCGCGTTGGGCGAGGCGCCCCCGGCGGGCAAGGGTTTCTGTGCGGATCGAGACACCCCTTTTCGCGGGCAACCGGTTATCGCCGGGCGAACTGGAATCGAGGCTTTCCGGACTCATTGCGCCGCAGGAGGGGCCGGTTCGCCGGTCGGGTCCGATCTCGGCCAGAGGCATCGAAGCCGTGATCTATCGCTGTCCCGAGTGTCTGTGCTTCGATTCGGTCCATTCCGGAAAAGGGGCTCATTTCGAGTGCTCGAGCTGCCTTGCCGAGTTCACGCTATTTTCCGACTTTTCGGTTCAGAGATCGGGCGACACCGTCAGGTCGTCGCTGGCCGACCTATCCCGGCGGATCCGCCCCGTGTCGGGGGGCGGGCTCACCGCCGGCAAGCCCAAACTGAGCCCGGCCCGGGCCAAGCTCTCCCTCGAGAGAAATGGCCGGCTCGAGGCCGTTGGCGCAGGGCACTTGAATTTGTCGGCTCTCCAGCTGACGTTCGAATCCATGGGCCCTGCCGTCCGCATCGATCTCAGAGACATCCGTTCCTTGGTCATCGAAGGCGCACGCAAGCTCGAGGTGTACGGGGGCCGTCCGGCGCGCCTGTATCAATTCACGCTTGTCGACCAGAGTGCCCTGAAATGGCAAGACGTCATCGGGAACGCCATCCGTCACCATTTCGGCGCCTCTCCGTCGCCGGTCTGAGGAGGTCGCAATGGCACTGGCGCATCCCCATCGGCAATTACGGCCGGCAGATCAACCGGCTCGGACTCCTGGATCTTGCGCCCCGGGCCAAAAGCCGGGCCGTCGCCCTTCACCAATCGCGCATTCTCGGATTTTACGGACGATTGCCGCCCGGCTCCGTCGCGGCCCGCCTCTTCGCCCGGACCGCCCGGCGGGTCGTCGGGGGATTCCTCTACTCCCTCAAGATCGAGGTCAACAACCGATGCCCGATGAAATGCCGGATCTGCTATGTCCGGAAAGGAGAAACGGAGATCCCGCTCGAGGACATCCGGAAGCTCTATCGTTCGATCCGAGCCTGCGGTGTCCGTATCGAGATCCTCGGCGGAGAGCCGCTGCTTCGCGGCGATCTGATCGAGATCATCCGCTCTGCGAAGCATGAGGCCCGGAGTCCCTTCATCACCCTCTATACCAACGCCGCCCTGGCGACACCCCGCCTGGCGTCGGACATGAAGGCCGCGGGCCTCGACGGGGCCATCGTATCCTTCTGGTCCCATCGGGAAAGCGTCCACGATGCCCTCACCCGAGAACCCGGTTCGTGGGCGGCCGCCGTTCGGGGAATGCGCCGGCTGACGGAGGCCGGGATCGCGGTCTACACCTTCACTCCCGTCCTTCGCCACAATGTCGAGGACGTGCCGGATATCCATGAATTCGTCCGGAGCCGGCTTCGGGCGAACCCTCTTTTCTATCAATATATCCCCGTATCGGGGGACGACGAGCTGAATATCCGACCCGAGGACTGGCGGCGGGTCAAGGGCTGGATCATGGATCGGACGACCGAACACTGGGATTTCGTCAGGAGCTTTTACATGCTGACGGGGAATTCCTGCTCGGGCGGAAACTTCGTTCTGACCGTCAAAGCCGACGGGTCGGTCCAGCCCTGCCCTTTCGTCGACGACGTCCCGATGGGCAACATCCATCGCGATGACATCTGGACGATCTACCGGAGAAGATTTCGCAACCCGCTCCTGCGGGCCTTCAAGACACTTCCGATCGAGTGCCAAGACTGCTCGCTCCGCTCCGTCTGCGGAGGGGGGTGCCGGGCGTCCGCCCGCTGGTGCGGCGGCTATGCCCGGAGAGATCCCAAGTGCCTGGGGATATTTTCGGGACCGGTCACCGCCGATGGGATGATGGACTGCATCCCGACCTTCTTCTAGCGGCGAAACGGCTCTGCCCGCCCTTGACGCCGCTTGATCGACGGACTACGATAACTCCGCCCACGGGAGGGTGAAGGATCCGGTGATCCTTCCGGACTTCAAATCCGGTATGGGGCTATAAACGTCCCGGGTGGGTTCGACTCCCACACCTTCCCGCCACTCCCGACAACCTCAAGAATACGGGAAGGCCGATCCACCCGGATCCGTAAACGCCCCGCGATGGAGATCGGGAACTAATCCGTTTTCAATCTCGTCAATATGGCATACTGAAAAACCTGAGGGAGAAGAGTATGAAATCCCGTTACATCGTGCTTCTTTCACTCCTCATCGCCGCCGTCACCGGGTCAGCCCTGCCGCCAGCCGGAGCTTTCGGGCTATCCTCCCAGGCGCCGGAAGTCATCGAGAAACGGATCGATGTCGGAGGTTACCATCTGTACTTCCGGATAATCCCGGGCCAAGGACCGGTGATCCTTCTCGAGGCCGGGGGCGCGATGGACTCCAATCAGTGGTCGGCGCTGGCCCCTCTGCTCTCCCGGGAGACCGGCGCGACCGTCGTCGCCTACGACCGCGCCGGCTTCGGCCAGAGCGACTTGCCCGAGACCGCATACGACTTGCATGAGGACACCGAGGCGCTGTGGCGGGGCCTCCGACAGCTCGGCCTCGACCGGGACCTCGTCCTCGTCGGACACTCCTACGGGGGCTTTCTGATCCGGTTCGAAGCCGGCGAACATCGGGAATCGGTCAAGGGGCTGGTGTTCGTCGATCCCTTCACTCTCGAATTCGTCGACGCGCTGGGGGTCGAGGCCACCGAAAAGAAAATGGGCCAGCTCCCTTTCGATGCCTCTCATCCCGAGAAGCTCACCAAGGACCAGCGCGCCGAGGCCCGGATGGTCGGCGCCCCGGGCAGCAACCTGGGCGTTAAGTGCGACGCCGCCCGAAAAGTCGCTCTCCCTCCGAATCTGGCCGTGCGGATAATCACGTCCGGCAAAGAATGGCTTGCGCCACAAGACCAGAAGCTCTGGCGCGAATCGCACGAGCGGTTGACGGCGTCGATCGAGGGCGCGAGGCTAGTCGTCGCCGAGCAAAGCGATCACATGATCCCGGCGCGCCAGCCCGAATTGATCATATCTGTCGTGGCGGAAGTGGTGCGCGCGATCAAATAGGCGAGATCACGACCTTGCCGCGGGCGCGGCCTTCCTCCAGATACCGAAGGGCTTCGGCCGTCTCGCTCAAGGGATAGCGTTTGTCGATGACCGACCTGACCTTGCCCGCGGTCATCATCTCTGCGAGGACGAGCAGGTCCTTTTGATCGACGCGCGCGATGATCACTTGCATGGTCTTCGCTTTGAACTTGGAGAGGAACATGGTCTGGAAGATCCGTCCGATGGAACCGCCGGCGACGACATATCTCCCGCCGGGATTCAAGAGACGCTTATACTCCGACGCCGGTCGGAAGGCCGCCACATCGAAGATCAGATCGTATCTTCGCTTCGCTCTTGGTGACATCCTCCCGCGTGTAATCGACGACGTGGTCCGCCCCGATCGAGCGCACGAGATCCATCTTCGAGGTGCTGCAAACGCCGGTCACCTCGGCCCCGAACGCTTTGGCGATCTGGACCGCGAACGTGCCGACTCCGCCGGAGGCTCCGTTGATCAGAACCTTCTGCCCGGCTTTGATCTGCCCGCAGTCGCGCAGACCCTGCAAGGCGGTGAGTGCCGCCATAGGGGCGGCCGCCGCCTCTTCAAAACTGAGAGCGGCCGGCTTCGGCACGAATCTGTTCTCGTCGACACAGGCATATTCGGCGAATCCGCCGTAGCCGCCTTCTCCGAAGACCTCGTCGCCGGGCTTGAACTGCGTGACCTCGCCGCCGACCGCCTCGACCTGTCCCGCGATGTCCGCTCCGAGTATCCTGTGACTCGGCTTGAAAAGACCGGCTCCCATGAACCTGATCAGGAACGGATCCGCTCTGAGATGGCGCCAGTCATAGGCATTGACGGACGCGGCCCGGACCTTGATGAGGATCTCGTGGGCTTTGGGGACCGGCGTTCCCACCTCCTGCAGCTCGAGAACATCGGGCGATCCGAACTTGGTATAGACAATGGCTTTCATCGGCGCATGTCCTTTCTGCGTATCCCGCAGGGACTCAAACCGGCATCCGCGGTCACGTCAGATCGCTGTACATGGATCTTGCCTCCCACGCCACTATACCACCACTCGTTCCAGAGGCGGAATTATTGTCCGGTTGACAGCGGCATGAAATCCCGAGAGATCAAAGCCCGAGATTACGCGAGCCCGGCATCGCCCTCGCCTACCACCCGTCATCGGTCCGGGAGGGGAGGCGGACCTGTCTTCGACGCACGCGCTGCTGGCTCGCCGCCGGGGCCGTTAGCCTCGCGTTCATCGGCGTCTCCCCCGCCCTGCCCGGTCCTCAAGAACCGTCCGACCAAGCCCGGCTCGCTACGATCCTGGAGAAGGCAGCTCACTACTGTTGGCGCCTCGACCGGGCCGGCTCGACTTCGTCTTTCTCGAAGAGTGTCGAGAAGAAGGACCGCATGTGCGCTTCGACGTCTTTCTCTACGAATTCCGAAAATAATCCTTTTGCTGATCGTTCTGGGGCTTTTCCCTTTGCTGGGACGGCCTTCGGACCAGGACGACCAAGCCCGGCTCGCCGCGATCCTGGAGAAGGCGGCTCACTACTGCTGGCGCCTCGACCGGGCCGCGCTCGACTTCGTCTGTCTCGAAGAAGTGTCGGAGATGAAGGACCGTCATCTGCGGCGCTTCGACGTCTTTCTCTACGATTATCATTCGTCCGCAAGAAGGACGAGGTCAAGGAACAGCGCAACCTCGTCGCGATCGACGGCCGCAAGGCCCCCCGGTCATCGCCTCCGATCCAGCCGGCGGCGTTCCGTTACAAGAACGTCCTCTTCGGGCCGGTCGGCTCCGAGCGCTCCTGCTGGCCCATGCCTCCGATCCAGCCGGCGGCGTTCCGTTACAAGAACGTCCTCTTCGGGCCGGTCGGGCTCCTGAGCGAATCCTGGCAGGCCTACCACTCCTACCGGATCGTCGGGGAAGAGAAGATCTTCGACGAGATAGGCCGTACGTCGTCGAAGCGACATCACCCGGACCTTCGTCGCCTTGGCCCGCGCGGCCGGGTTCGACGGCCGAAGTCGTGCGCGTCTCGAGCCGGGACGACAAGCTCTTCCGGATCAGACCTCCTGTCCTTCTACGACCAGATGGACGCGGAGGCGGCCCTGGTCCAAGCTCGGCGACCGGACCATGGCGCTTCGACCCGGCCACCCCTTCTGCCCCTTCGGGCTCGTCCACTGGAGCCGGACGAATGCCGACGGCCTTGCGCGTGTTCCGACAAGCCCGCCGGCCTTCTTCACGACGACCATGTCGGTCAACCCGACCTGGCTCTGACCCAGCGCGAGATCGTCCTCGAAGCCTCGATCTCCAGGGCGGGCTCGCCGGCACCGTCAAGACGACCTGCACGGGGCCACGAAGCGCTCGTCCGGCGGCTCGTACTATCATCCGCGACGACGACGCGACGCCGGGCAGAAGGCCCTCGAGCAGAGCTCGCCGACGTCCTGCCGATCGGGGCGACCGTGACCTTGACGAAGGTCGAGAACCTGGACAACAGCGGTCCGGCCCTCATCATCCACTGCGACGTCTCCATCCCGGGCGCGGCTACGGTGGCCGGGGACAAGGTGATCCTCCCGGTCTCTCCGCTTACCGGCGCCGGCGCAGTACCCGCTCCGCCACGAACGAGCGCCGGTTCCCCGTCTATTTCCCCTATCCCTTCCGGAGTTCGACGACATCCGGCATCGCTCTGCCCGAGGAGCTGACGCCCGAGGTCTGTCCCGTCGCCCACAACAGACCAGAACGATTTTTCCTCGTATTCGCTGGCCACCGCCGTCGAGGGGCCGCAGAAGCTCCAATCCAGCGCGATCTGATCATCAAGAAGAGCTACTTCGCCGTCGACCAGTATGCGTCCATCAAGGCCTTTTCGACTGCGGCCCGGGCGGCGGACGGCGAGCAGATCGTCCTCACCAGGGTCAAAAAATAGGCGGGGGCGTTTGACTTCCCGGCCCCATTCTGCGCATCATAGAAGGAGCGGGATCACGAACGGAGAGAACCCAATAATGACCAAGAAACACGGTGCCGGTCGCGCCACCGTCCTCATCGCGGCGCTGGCCCTGACCGTCGTCCTTCCGGCCCTCGGCCGCGCCGAGATCTTCAAGGCCCGGATGCTGACCGGAAAAGCCCCGGTCGAGCCGCCCATGATCAACGTCCAGATCGAGGTCACCGGCTGGACGACGCTCGACGAGATCCGCCAGCTCCAGGAGACCCTGGGGACGGCCGGCATCGACGCCTTCCTGGCCGCCTTCAACCAGTCCGACAAGGGCGTCGTCCGGTTCATGTACGCCCGCGGCTGGAACCTGCCCATCCACGCGGCCGTCGTCGTGCCCACCGAGAAGGGCAAAGTCGTCCGCCTCTTCTTCAACCGCCAGAATTGGAATCCGGGCGCCTTCCAGCCCGTCGGCCGCCACTACTTCATGGCCATGGAGCTCAAGCTCAACGAGAAGGGCAAGGGCGAGGGGCGGTTCTACGAGGACGCCCAGCTCAAGCTGAACTCGCTCGCGGAGACGATCGAGATCGAGACCTACGAATCGGCCCCGAAGCTCTTCCCCCAGGTCCAGGAATTCTTCAAGAAGACCGCGGAGAAGAAGTAGCGTAGAGGTCGCCGCCCTTCCCGTCGTAGATGACGAAGGCGGGCAGGTCTTTCACCACGATCCGCCGGATCGCTTCCATCCCCAAGTCGGCGAAGTCGATCGTCTCGCTCGAGACGATGTGCTCCCTGGCGATGAGCGCCGCCGCCCCGCCGATCGTGCCCAGGAACACCCCTCCCCCGGCCCTCAGGGCCTCGACCGCCGTCGCGGTGCGGTTGCCCTTGCCGAGCGTCACCAACGAGGCCCCGGCCTTCAGGAAGTCGGCCATGTAGCCGTCCATGCGCTGGGCCGTCGTCGGTCCGAAGCTGCCGGAGGCCATCCCCTTCGGCGTCTTGGCCGGGCCGGCGTAGTAGACCGGGTGGCGCTTGAGGTAATCCGGGACGTCGCCGCTCTCGCGCAACATCTTCGCCAGCCGGGCGTGGGCGATGTCGCGGGCCACGACGAGAGGCCCCGACAGCCGGACCATCGTGCCGACCGGGAGGGCTTTCAGCTTGGCCAGGATCCGGTCCATCGGCTCGTCGAGATCGACGGCCACGGACTTGGCCAGCCCCGCGGGCGCCGCCCCTTCGAGGAACCGGACCGGATGCCGCTCGACCTCTTCGAGGAAGACGCCGTCGGCCGTTATCTTTCCGCGCAGGCCGCGGTCGGCGTTGCAGGAGACGCCCAACCCGATGGGGCACGACCCGGCGTGGCGCGGCAGGCGGACGAAGCGGGCTTCGTGGGCCAGGTAGAGCCCGCCGAACTGGGCCCCCAGCCCGGTCTCCCGGGCCAGGCGCATGATCCGCTCCTCCCAGCCGAGGTCACGGAATGCGTCCCCTCTTTTCCCGCCCTTCCGGGGCAGACCGTCGAGAAACCCTCCCGAAGCCAGCTTGACCGTTTTGAGGGTCATCTCCGGCGACAATCCCCCGACGACGACGGCGATGCGGTAGGGCGGACAGGCCGCGACCCCCAGGGCCCGGATCTTCCCGGCCAGGAAGGTCTCGAGCGCCCCGTCCTCCAACACGGCCTTGGATTCCTGGAAGAGGGCGATCTTGTTGGACGATCCGCCGCCCTTGGCCACGAAGAAGAACCTGTACTCCCGGCCTTCGACGGCCTGGATGTCGACCTGGGCCGGCAGGTTGTCGCCCGTGTTGACCTCGTCCATCACGGTGAGCGGGGCCATGATCGAATAGCGCAGGTTGCGTTTCCTGTAAACCGCGGACGCGGCCGCGGCCAGCACATCCTCGTCCCGGCCGCCGGTGACCACGCGGTGGCCCCGCCCGGCGAAGATCTGGATGGAGCCGGTGTCCTGGCAGAGCGGCAGGACGCCCTCGGCCGCGATGACGGCATTGCGCAGGACCGCCTCGGCCACGAACCGGTCGTTGGGCGAAGCGTCGGGCGCGTCGAGGATGCGGCGCATGGCCGCCAGGAAATCCGGCCTCAGGAAGAACGCCAGGTCGGTGAAGGCCTCGCCGGCCAGGGCTTTCAGGGCGGCATCGCCGACGCGCAGGGCCGGCCGGCCGCCGCACACCGATCTCCCGACTCCCTTGACCGCCAGCTTCCGGTAACGAGCCTTGTCCCGCCCCGTCTCGAAGAAGTTCATTCGTAGATCCCCTCGACGTCGATGAGGTCCTCGAAGGCGTCCTCGCCGCGCTTCCCGACGAGGCCGATGACGTAGTACTCCTTGCTCATCTGGTCGTAGCGGTATTCCTTGAGCAGGCGGAAGTTCTCGATCTTGCCGGTCGAGGAGACGTGGGTCCGGGTCCCGGTGCAGGGCATCGTCCGCTCGCCGATGCCGAGGGTGTTGTCGCCGCAGGACGCCAGAGGCAGGTCCTTGGCGATGATGGCCTGGACCTTCTTCTCGAGCTCGTGGAGATCGACGTCGGGCCGCTCCTTGAAGTTGAGGACGAAGCCCTGGGGGACGTCGGAGTGCAGGGGCGGGAACGGGATCCGGTAGTCCTTCTCGAGGACCATGGTCGTGATGTCCTCGGCCGAGTGGGCCATCAGCCGGTACTTGATCGTCTTGTCCACGATCGTCTTGATGACCTGGGGGAACGGCCCGAAGACCGTCGGCCGGGCCACGATGATCTCCTCGCCGATGCCGATGAGGACCTGGGCGTTGTGGCCGAGGGCCTCGTAGAGGAGGTCGAAGTGCTCGACGACGACCCGCCGGCTGTGTTCGATGGCCTTGATGATGGCCTCGGCCAGCTCGTACTTCTGATGGAAGGCCAGCTCGTAGCGGGCGTCGACGTGGAAGGTGTGGCCGGAGAACGGGTCGGCCGGGTCGAAGTCGTAGAGGGGCGTCGGCCGGACGTTGATGCCCTCGTCGTCGTTGGTCAGCTCGAGGCCCGGGAACAGCCCCTTGATGAGGGTCGATTTGCCCGAGCCCTCGGCCCCCAGGATGCCGATGAGGAGGTCGGTCGGCGTGAGGTACTTCTGGGCCAGCTCGGCCGCGACCATGTAGAGCCGGTAGCTGCCGCGGGGGGCGTAGTACGCCGCGTAGAGGAGCGTCTCGCGGTGGACGGTGCCCTGGTGGAACTTGATCATGGCCCGGCCTCCTCTCAGTAGGTCAGGCTCAGGAGCGGGGCGTGCTGCTGGGCGCCGTAGATGTCGGTCTCCCCGGCGTCGCCCGAGGGGATGGGCCGGCGCATGGTGATCTTCAGGGCGTTGCTCGGCTCGAAGTAGACGAGCTTGAGGATGTCCGCGACCGGTCTCTTGTAGAGCGCGGCGATCTTCCTCTTGGTGACGATGTTGCGCCTGCGGAAGAGCTCGAAGTGCTCGCGGTCCTTGAACAGGATGTCCAGGGTCAGCTCGTAGGGGCCGGAGTTCTTGGACCGGATGACCTTGGCGGCGGTCGTGATGCTGCGCTTCATTTCGACTCCTTTCCACCCCGGAACGCGACGGTCCGGGTCGGGAAATCCTCCGGCCGGACGACGGGCATCAGGTGGTAGAGCGAGAACTCGAAGACCTCCCCCATTTTGGCATCGGAGGGGGAGAAAGGCAAGGCCAGGTTGCCCGCCGTCGAGATGCGGCCGGGGTAGCCGTAGTGCAGGAGCGTCGAACGGGTCAGGCTGCAGACCGCGTCGGCGTCCTCCTGGGTCGCGCCGACGGCCTCGATGACGATGCCGAGCTCGTGGCTGCGGACGCGCTTCTCGGGCTCCAGGGCGCCCATGACCCCGTCCTTGCCGTAGACGTGGAAGTGGATGCGTCCCGTGACCGATTCGGCCTTGAGGATCTCCTTGACCTGGGACTCGACGCCGGCCAGGATGCCGTCGATCTCGCGGATCATGATGGGGTCGCGCGTCCCGGCGACGGCGATCGTGCGGAAGCCGACGCGGCGGACGCCCTCGAGCTTGACCCAGTATCTTTCGGTCTCGACGTGGCGGCTGCCGCGGACCTCGACCTTGCCGCCGGGGAGCTCGGTGAAGGAGCAGCCGGTGAGATCGAGCTCGCCGCCCGGGCCGGGCAGATGGTAGGGATCGGTCTTCTCGTAGAGGGTGTGGGCGGCCGTCGACTCCTTGGTGAAGCGGCGGACCGGGTTGAGGGCCTCGAGGACGAACGAGTCCTTGCGGAGCGTGCCGAAGGCGCAGTCGGCCCCCGAGCCCGGGGTCGCGGCGATCGCCGCGCACTCGAGGATCTTGCCCATGTGCAGGGCCAGGCCGGGGTCGAAGCCGAGGCTGATCGGCAGCGCGGCGAAGACGGCCGGATCGTAGAGGCGGCCGGCCAGGACGACCTGGCAGCCCTCGGCGAGGGCCTTCTGGACGGGCTCGACGCCCATCTGGCAGACGACGTTGACCGACGCGTCGAGGATCTCTTCGGTGAGCGGCGGGACGTAGGTCAGGGGCACGATCTCGCCCTTCTTCAGGTGCTTCCGGACGAGGGCCTTGGGGACGTCGGCGTAGATGATGCCCATCTTGAAGGTCAGCTTCTCTTCGCGGGCGATCTCGCGGATGATCTCTTCGCACCAGTCGACGTGGGGCCGGGCGCCGCTGCCGCCGGCCGTGCCGACGACGACCGGGATGCCGTGCTTGACGCCGGCCGTCAGCATGAAGCGCAGGTCGCGCTTGACCGCGGACCGGTTGGTGAAGGACTTCCCCGCCCCGAGGTAATAGGGGCCGGGATCGGTCGAGCCGGCGTCGGCGCCGATGAGGTGGGGCTTCTTCGCCAGGCCCGCCCGGAACGACGCCTCCGGGAAGCCGTAGCCCAGGATGGCCGTCGACGAAAGGACGCGGAACTCTTTCATGCGGGGTGCCATGGTCAGGCCTCCTTCCCGTTCCTGGACCGGAGCACGGCCAGGACGCGCTCCATCTCGTTGCGGACGATCATGAAGCCCTCGTCGAAGCCCATGCCCGGCTTGGCCAGCAGGCGCTCGGCCCGGGCGGCCACGGCGGCGTGGACGCAGGCCTTGGCCGAGATCTCGGTCTCGTTGCAGGTGCCGCCCTGGTAGGCCTCCATGCCGTGCTGCCGGCAGTAGAGAACGGCCTCGATCGTGTTCTGGATGCCGCCGAGGTCGGGCGTCTTGATCTGGACCTGGTCGCAGGACTGGGCGTCGGTGAAATCGACGACGTCCTCGTAGGTGTTGCACCACTCGTCGGCCACGATCTTGACCCGGGAGCCCTTGGCCTTGAGCTCGCGCCGGATGGCGGCCAGGAGCTCGATCTGGCGGGGCTTCTCGCCGGCGTCGACGGGCCCCTCGATGTAGAGGGGGAACTCGGCGGCCACGGGCTCGAGCGAGGCCAGGTAGTCGGCGACGCGGGCGGGCTTGAGGGCGCAGATGACGCCGATCGTGCCGTAGACGTCGATGTGCAGGGTCGGCACGTAGGACTCGTCGGTCCGGACCGTGCGGATGCGGTTGACGAGCCAGCCGACGTATTCGCGCAGCAGCTCGCCTTCCTGCCCGAGCTTGGTCTTGACGTTGTTGATGAGGGCGTGGGGCAGGACGTCGACCCGCTTCATGATCATCTTGTCGGCGTTGATGTAGCGGTCGTCGCCGCTCTGGCCGAAGATCGGCACGCGCTCGGCGACGACGGGCAGGCCGTACTCCTCGCAGACGACCTCGGCCATGATCTTGCCGCCCGCGAGGGCCCGGGCGTGGAGCAGGGCCTGGGACAGGCCGTAGCGGATGGCCGTGTGGAGGCGCTGGCCGTCGAACTCCAGGGCCTCGAAGCGGGCGGCCATCTCCCGGAAGGGGCCGACCTCGGCGCCTTCGAGGAGCGGGCGGATCTTGCCTCTGAGGAGAGGCAGGTAGTCCGCGGCGAGAAAGAGCGGGTCGCGCCCGCCCGCGCCGGAGTACTGGACCGCGGCGCAGTCGCCGAGGGCCCAGCTCCCGTTCTCGAGGAGGAGCAGCACGGACAGGGATTCGCCGGCGACGCGCACGGCCTTGAATCCCGGCGTTTCGGGCTTGCCGCCGTAGACGGCGCCGTCGTGGGGCGCGCCGGACTTGATGGCTTTCTGGTCGTCGAAGTAGAACGCCGACGACCCGGGCACGAACAGGGCTTTGACGATCTTCATTTGGGCCTCCCGATGAGCTTGCCTTTGCTGATGGCGTAGATGTCGTCGGTCACCATCTGGAAGGTGACCGGGCGCCCCTCGGTCTTCGACCGTCTCCTGGAGGCGCTCCTTGTGGAAAGACATGATGTCCTCGCCGAGCGGCAGGCCGCCCTTGGCGAAGAGACGGATGTAGCCTTCGTTGTCGCGGACCGGCAGGACCTTGCCCCGGTTGTAGATCGAGGGGGCGAAGGGCACGTCGAGGATGCCCGACGCGAACGAGCGGACGATGCCCTGGACGAGGTCGTCACCGGAGGCGGCCTGGACGGCCGACATCAGGGCGGCGACCTCGCGGCCGATGAGGTCCCTTTCGCGCTGGACGACGGCGTTGTCGGTGCAGATCTTCTGGTCCTGCATCATGCTCAGGACCTGGCGGGTGGCCTTGAGCCCCGAGGCGTTGGCCTCTTTCGTCGGGATGCCCATGGCCTCGTGCGGGGACTTGACGATGGTCTTCTCGACCTTGCCCGCGGCGGCCACGAAGGCGCCCATGCTGATGACGGAGAAGGCCTTGGCCTCGTCCTCGGGGAAGCCGCCCATCCACTGGTGGAAGACGAGGGTCAGATCGTAGTCGGTGTAGCCCGCCTCCCGGAAGTACATGTCGGCCAGCTCCCGCAGCGAGGCGAGCGCGGCCAGGTCCTGGAGGACGTTGCCGCCCTGGCCGTAGCCGAGGGTCAGCGACCGGACGCCCTGCTCGAGCGCCAGCAGGCCCTCGAGGATGGCGATCGTGTGCGAGATGAACGGCGGCACGAGCGTCCCGGTCAGCGGCCCGAAGGGCTCGCGGTTGATCGAGATGCCGTTCTCCTCGTAGTAGCCGATCAGGCGGTCGACGTACTGCCAGTCGCGCAGGCACTGGCCCACCTCGACCTTCTTGGCGTAGGGGATGTTGTAGGAGATGCCGCCGCCCTCGTAGGAGGTGAAGCCCCCGGCGAGCGAGATCTCGGCGAGCAGCCGGGCGTCGGGCGTGCCGTGGCGGACCTGCGTCGGCTTGGTGACGGCCTCGGTGACCTTGCGGCAGCCGTCGCGGCCGTGGTTGACGGCCGGGAAGCCGTTGAGGAGCGACGTTCCGGCGACGCGCGACTTCTCGATGCCGCGGGCGGCCTCCTCGTAGCGGTTCTGCCGGGTGTAGGCGTCGATCGTCGTCGGCAGGAGGTCGGCCGTGCCCTCGGTCTCGAGGAACCGGAGCAGGCGGATGTGATCGTCGATCAGGGCCACGCCGGCCCGCGGCTGGAGCAGCGTCTGGCCGCCCGCCTTGGCCTTGCTCATGGCCTTGGCGAAGCTCTTGTCCGCGGGGAGCGCGCGCTGGTAGCGCAGTCCGTCCTCGATGTCGGCGACGTCCCGGCCGGTCGGCCAGGTGTCGAGAACGGCCTGGCGCTGGGCCAGGAAATCCTTCCAGGGCATGCGTTGTGATCTCATGGTTTTATCCTCGTTTGTCCGTCGGTTTCTTCGGGGACGGCAGCGGTTTCAAGCCGGCGACGGCGGCGCGGGCGGCCGCGTCGGGGAATTCCGCCGCCAGGTTCCCCAGCAGGGGGATGAGGTATTGATCGTCGGCGTAGCACGCCGGAGCTTCCGGGACCAGGTGCCGGGTGTCGGGGTCGGCCGCGTCCGGGGCACAGACCTCGAGGAGGACGGCCGGGTCGGCGAGGCCGGCCAGGTAGCCGCCCGAGCCGATGAGGCGGTCGACCCGGCGGAGGTCCTTGCCGCGCTGGACATCGAAGCCGCCCTGCGGCGTGAAGACGCGCTGGACGACGCCGCCGTGACGGAGGGCGGCGGCCCGGACGCAGGCGGCGGCCAGGAGGTCGTCGAAGCGGCGGCCCCGGTCGTCCCCGGGCAGATATTCCGTCTCGCGGCTGACCCTCGCGACGTGATCGCGGAGCGCGGCGAACTCCTCCCCGTCCGGGTCCAGGCGGGATTCGAAGAACGCCTTCTCGGACTTGAAGAGGGCCTCGGCCGAGACCCGGAGGCCCAGGTCGCCCTCGACCGTGCGCTTCAGCTTGGGCTCGCGGAGTCCGCGCAGCAGGATCGAGTCCCCGCCGTGGAACGACTCCGTGAACGAGTAGAAGTCGGTCGTCGCCCCGCCCATGTCGATCAGGGCGAAGTCCTCCCAGCCGGGCAGGCGTTCCCCGATCGTCCGGACGAGCTCGAACACGGCGAGCGGCGTCGGCAGGGGCTCGCGCCCGGTCGCCGCGACGACGCCGGTCGAGGCCTTTGCCGTCGACGATGCGCTCGAGGAAGGCCCGGCGGATGACCTCGCGGGCGGGCTCGATGTCGATCGTCCCGACCTCCGGCATGACGTTCGCGGCCGTCACGAGGTCGCGGCCGGCGAGGATCTCGGCGACCCGGTCGCGGACCTTGCGGTTCCCGGCGTAGAGGATGACGGCCGGGAGCGCAGGTCTCGGCCAGGCGGGCGGCGTTGTGGAGGACGACGCGGGAGTTGCCGCCGTCGGTGCCGCCGGTGAGAAGGACGATGTCGGGCGCGACCGCCTCGAGCTCGGCCAGGTCGTCGGAGGCGAGCTCGTAGGAGAAGGCGCGGACGACCTTGCCCCCGGCCGAGGTCGCCGCCATGCGGGCGACCGAAAGGGTCAGGTCCGGGGTCAGCCCGACCGCCGCGATCTTGAGCCCGCCGCGGGCCGAGGACGACCAGTAGACGGGCACGTCGCCGGAAGCGCCGTCGGGCCGTCCGGCCAGGGCGGCGGCCCGGACGTCGGCGAAGCCGCGGCCGAGGTCGTCGACCGTGGTCGGCCGGACCTTCCGGCCGAGCAGGCGAAGCTCCTCCCCTTCCAGGAGGAAGAGTCCCCCCTTGGTGTAGGTCGACCCGATGTCGACGGAGAGAAGGAGCTTTCCGTTCATTTCGCCTTCGCCCTCGCGCGATGTCCTCCCGGAGCAGCTTCGCGGCTTCGTCGAGCTCGACGTGCGCGGGAAAGACCCGGTCGAAGCCCATGTCCTTGAACTTCCTCTCGACCTCCTCGAACGGGGTCTTGCCGACGACCAGGTTGCCGCCGGCGTAGAGGAGGATCCCTTCGAGCCCGCGCTCGACGGCCTTCTGGCGCAGGCCTTCGCAGTCGATGAGGCCGTGGCCGTAGAGCGAGGAGACGAGGATGGCCTTGGCGTCCGACTCGACGGCGGCGTCGAGGAACTCGTCCTGGCTGACCATGACCCCGAGGTTGATGACGTGGAACCCGGCTTCGGTGAAGTAGGCGTCGAGGATCTTGTTGCCGACCGAATGGCAGTCGGCCCCGATGACGCCCAGGACGATCCGCGGCGCGTCCATCAGAGACCCCGGGAGCCTTCGTCGAGGAGCGTCCTCAGCCGCTCCTCGACGTTGAGCAGCGAGCCGCGCTCGATCTGGTAGTCGAACGGGATGATGACGCCGCCCCGCTCGGTGAAATCCTGGATGGCGGCCAGGTGCTCGCGGTTCCTCTGCAGGGAATACCCGGCCGGGACGATGACCGCGTCGAGGCCGGCGATGTACTTGTCCAGCCGGTCGAGCTCGGACCAGAAGAGCGGCGAGACGGACGAGGCGGGGACCTCGAAGGCCTTGAGGTGGTCGAGGACGATGTTCAGGAAGCGCCGGGACTCGCAGACGACGCCGATCTTCTGCGAGGGCACGAGGCGGGCCAGGGCGATGATGGAGTTGCGGGTCGGGGCCATGGCCACCTGGACGAGCTTGGGCTTCAGCCCGGGGAAGCGCTCCAGGACCTCCTGGTAGTGCGTCGTGGTCGTCAGGACGAGGTCGAAGCTCTGCAGGCGCTCGTTGCCGTCGGGATCTTCGAGCAGGTTGTCGACCAGGAACTTGGCCATGTTGACCCGGGGGATGATCTGGAACTGGCGTTCGATGATCGACAGGGTCTCGGGATTGCAGTCGACGGCGGCCACGTTCAGGTTCTGGAGCTCGTCCTCGCGCCCGAGCAGGCGGAGGTCGAAGAAGATGCGGATGTCGTGGGCGCTGAACTTGAGCCGGGCCAGCTCGTCGATGAGCTCGTCGATGAGGCGGAGGGCCTTGTCCTTGCGGCTCTCGGCGGGCGACGAGCGCTCCGGGGCGACGAAGCTGCCGCGCCCGGGGGTCGCCTCGATGAGGCGGCGCCGGACGAGCTCTTCGTAGGCCTTCTTGACCGTGCCCCTGGCCGTGTGGATCTCCTCGGCCAGGTCGCGCTCGGCGGGCAGCTTCTCGCCCGGCTTCATCCGGCCGGACTGGATCTGCTTCTCGAAGAAGGCCATGATCTGTTGATAGGCCGGTTTGGCCCCTGGGAATTTCTCTAGCTTGATGGTGTCCATTCTTACTCCTTATGGTATGTACCACGAATAATTGGACTATACCTTATATAGACCAATGCGCTATTCTTGTCAAGAAGAATTTTTTTATCCGGACTGGTCCACGAAATCTGCACTTGCGGGGATGTTCGGGCCTGTCGTATAATTCGGAGGGGTAAGATATGAAGAAAATGGCCAAGACCGACCTCGAACGCCTCCTCGAATCCTGGCCCGGCGAAGGGAAAGTCGCGCCGTCCCCCGGCCGAGTCCCCCGCCCCGGCCCTCCTGGAGCTGGCCGAACGGAGCTTTGCGGGGGGAAAGGGCCCGGCGCGGGAGACCGGCCGGGAATTCCTCCGCCTGACCTCGAACCCCGAATTCCTCCGTGCGCTCGGACGGCCCGACCTCCTCGAGCGCTGGGCCGAAGCGGCCTTCGCCGCGATCCGGGCCACCGGATACGGTCTCGGCGACATGTTCGAGGACCGCGTCCGGGAAACGCCGGAGCGGGCCTTCATCCAGGACATGTCGGTCTCCCCGCCCCGGATCTGGACGTACGCCGCGGCGAAGAGACACATCCGCGAGACGGCCGGAGCGCTCTACGCCCTGGCCGACGCCGAAGGCCTCGAGCCGCGGCTGGCCATCTACGCCGAGAACCACGCCGAGGGCGCGGCCGCCGACCTGGCCTGCCTGTTCTACGACATCCTCGATACGCCGATCAATCCCCACTTCAACCTCGAAAACGTCGTCGGCGTGTGCGACGCCCTGGCCGTCAACATGGTCCTGGCCAACGACCGCGAGCGGATCGGGCTGCTCAAGGAGGCCCGGCGGCGGACGGCCCGGCCGTTCCGCATCCTGGTCACCGATCCGGCCCTCCGCGACGGCGACGAGGGGACCGTCTTCCTGACCGAGTTCTGCAAGCAGCTCGGGGCGAAGGACGTCGAGGCGCGCCTCGCCCGCCGGCGCCGCTTCCGGCTCGACGAGGTCGCCACCGTCATGTTCACGTCGGGCTCGACCGGCCGGCCCAAGGGCGTGTCGTTCTCGATCTACAACCTCGTCAGCAAGCGCTTCGCCCGCGCGGCGGCCCTGCCCATGGTCGGGCCGGAAGAGGTCTTCCTGAGCTTCCTGCCGCTCTACCACACGTTCGGGCGCTACCTCGAGCTGCTGGGCTCGATCTACTGGCGCGGCACCTACGTCTTCGCCGGGAACCCCTCGGCCGAGACCCTGTTCGCGCTCCTGCCCCGGGTCCGTCCGACGGGCTTCATCAGCGTCCCGGTGCGCTGGGCCCAGCTCCACGAGCGCTGCCTGGAGAAGATCGACGCCGCGCCGGCCGGGGCCGACCCGACGGCCGTCGTCCGCGAGGTCGTCGGCCCGCGCATGAAATGGGGGCTGTCGGCGGCGGGCTATCTCGACCCCCGCGTCTTCCGCTTCTTCTCGGGCCACGGCGTCGAGCTGATGAGCGGCTTCGGCATGACGGAAGGGACCGGGGGCATCACCATGACCCCGCCGGGCGGCTACATCGACGGCTCGCACGGCCTGCCGCTCCCCGGCCTGAAGGCCCGGCTCGGCCCGGAGGGCGAGCTCCAGGTCACGGGACACTATGTCGCCCGCTACCTCGAGGACAAGGGGCCCGGCGACACCATCCCCTATCCGTCGGGCGATCCGGAGAAGGATTTCTGGCTCGCGACCGGGGACGTCTTCGAGCGGCAGCCCAACGGCTACTACCAGATCGTCGACCGGATCAAGGACATCTACAAGAACAACCGCGGCCAGACCGTCGCGCCGCGCAAGATCGAGGACAAGTTCGTCGGCGTGCCGGGGATCAGGCGGACCTTCCTCGTCGGCGACGGGCGGCCCTACAACGTCCTGTTCATCGTGCCCGACCGGAGCGACAAGGTCCTGGCCCAGGGCCTGGCGCTCGAGTCCAAGGAGAACAGCCGGGAGTACTTCCGGCGCATCGTCACGGCCGCCAACGAAGGCCTGGCCCCCTACGAGAGGGTCATCAACTTCGAGGTCCTGGACCGCGACTTCAGCCTCGACAGGGGCGAGATCACGGGCAAGGGCTCGTTCAACCGCAAGCGCATCGAGGCCTCCTTCGAGACGGCCATCGACGACCTCTACCGGCGCCGCGCCGTCGACCTCGCCGGGCCGGGCCTCTCCGTGCGCATCCCGCTCTGGTTCTTCCGCGACCTGGGCATCCTCGAGGACGAGATCGTGCGCGACCGCGACGGCCTGCGCGACCTCAACCGCGGCCTGCGCCTGCCGCTGCGGCGCGGCGCGGACAAGCGGACCTGGCTCGTCGGCGACCTCGAATACGAGATCGAGGGCGGCATCCTCGACCTCGGCGTCTTCGCCCGCCAGCCCGTCCTCTGGGTCGGCAATCCCTCGCTGGCCGCCTTCTCGCCCTGCAAGGAGGGCTGGGACCTGCCCCTCGAACCGGCGACCGGCCGGCTGTCCCTCCCCCGCCGCCGGGCCCGGACCTATCGGCCGGAGGAGATCGTCGCGCCGCCCAAGCTCGGCGACGCCGGCCTGGCCCGTCTCCACACGCTGCTCTCCGGAGCTGCTCTTCTCGCCCGATCCGCAGCCCGACTCCGCCCTGGCGGAGGTCGAGCGCGTCTTCTACGAATCGCCCCTGCGGACGGAGGAGCTCGTCCGGGCCCGCCTGAGGGCCCTGGCCTTCCATCCGAGCGAGCGGCTCCGCTGCTGGGCCTACCGCATCCTCCTCATCCACGACCCGGACATCGATTACGGCGAGGTCATGCCGGCCTTCGTCCGCTCGGGCCTGCCGTTCCTCAACCGGGAGAGCATCGACGAGATCGCCTCGACGCGCTTCGGCCGGGGCCGGCTGGACGCCTTCCGGCTCCGCCTGCGGGCCTACCGGGAGACGATGCGCTGGCCGGTCGACGAACCCTACCGCCGGCAGTTCGAGCGCATCTTCAACCTGCTCGTCGATCTGGCCGGACGGGAGCCGTCGTTCTTCAGCTCCGTCCGGGCGGAGCTCGCGAGCTGGGTGCTCCACAGGTCCGATCCCGCGCTCGCCCGGACGGCCGAGCGCGAGGTCGACCGGATGATCCGCTCGTACGGAAAGCCGGCGCCGGACCGGCGACCGGGTCCGGCCGGGCCCGCGGTCCGTCGGACCCCGGCTCCCCGGCCGGTCTGCGACGACAGCCTCACGGGTGCCGAGGCCCGGCGCGTCCGCTCGGTCCTGGCCATGCCGTCCTTCCTCCGCGATTCCGTCCGCCTCGCCTGCGGCGTCGAGGACTTCGACCCGGGCGAGATCGCCCCGGACGGGCTGTGGGTCTCGCGCATCTACAGCGCGCCGCGCCGGACGACCTACCGGGTCAGCGTCAACACGACGGCCGGGCGCCATTACGACCTCAAGCTCATCCTGCCCGACGGCCATCGCGAGGCGAGGGAGCACGAAACCCGGCTCTGGGCGGCGGCCCTGTCCGACCAGCCGGGCGGGCCGCGGATCCTGACTCCGCTCGGCGCGACCGACCAGCGGACCGGAGCCGTCACCTGGCGCCACCTCGGCGATCTGACGGTCTGGGAGAAGATCCGCCAGTTCGCCGGCTGGCGGGCCGCCGACGGGCCCCTGCCCGCTCCCACGGTCTGGCGCAAGCTCTACGTCGAGGCCATGTCCGTGCTCTTCCGGGCCTGGCAGACGAGCGGGCGGCGCATCCTGCCCGGCCGGATCTCGCCGGTCAACGTGGTCGTCCCCGACCTCGAGTACCGGGACGACACCTTCCTCGCCTCGATCGACGGCTGGCGCGCCTCGTCGGGCCCGCTCAGCCTCCTCCGGCCCATGGTCGACGGCTTCTACCGCCGGCCCACGGCCAACTATCCCTGGCTGAAGGACCACCTCGACCTCGACTGGATCTTCGACGCCGCCTACGACGCCCTGGGGCAGGGAGCGGGCCTCGGCCCTCTTCGCCGCCCTCCAGACCGAGCTCGACCGGACGCCCATCCCCTCGCTCCCCGGCGAGGACCTCGCCGCGAGGCTCGGCCGCTACCGGGCCGAGTTCGACCGGACCTACATCTTTCCGCTTCCGGCCCAGATCGCCGTCGAGGCCTACCGCAAGTGGCGGCAGCAGGACCCGCTGGCGCAGCCGCGCGACCGCGAACGCAAGGTCCTCGACCTCCACCGCCTGTACTCGCTCGAGCGCTATCCGGAGATCGTCCGCTACTACTTATACCGGCACACCTATTTCGCCGGCCGGAGCGAGCGGATCGAGGCCCTCTTCGACCGGCTCCTGGCCCGGATGGGGACGGCCCTCGACGAGCCGGCCATCCAGCAGATCGAGCTGTCGGACCTGCAGTCGGCCCTGCGCGACGGGCGCGACCGCCTGGTCTTCAGCCGGATGGTCTTCCCGAAGATCGAGGCCGACCGGCAGCTGGACGTCCGGACCGAGGGCGACGAGGGCGACCGGCGGGTCATCGTGCAGTCCTTCCTCAACGACAGGGCCGGGCGGACCTACACCTTCGCCGAGACCCTGGACCCGGCCGAGATCGGTCAGGCCTACCGGCTCTTCTTCAAGGAGAACTACCCCAAGGTCGTCTCCCAGCAGGACCGCCACTTCGTCCTCAAGGACGCCCAGGAGCGGATCGTCGGGGGGCTGTGCTACCGGATGCTGTCGAACCGGGTGGCCTGGATCGACGTCATCGCCGTGACCTCCCAGCTCAAATCGTCGGGGCTCGGCGGAGAGGCCCTGGACGACTTCTGCGGCCGCATGGCCAGCCAGGGCGTGCCCCTGGTCATGACGCACCTCTACCTGCCGGGGTTCTTCCTGAGGCACGGCTTCCGGTTGGACAAGCGCTGGGGCGCGCTGGTCAAGACGCTGTAGGCGGGCCGGGGAGCGCGGGCGCTAAGCCGGTTTCTTGACGCGGAAATCGGGGGAGACTTCCTTCTTGCCCAGGAACTCGTAGCTGATCGCCCCGAACTTGCACGACGAGACGCATTTCAGGCAGCGGACGCAGTCGGGCGAGTTGGCCGATTCGTAAATACTGATCTCGACCGGGCAGTCCTTAGTAGCACTTGTCGCAGAGGGTGCATTTCTCGTCGTCGACGGCCATGCGGAAGAGGCTGGCCTTGTTGAACAGGCCCCAGAACGCGCCGAGCGGGCAGACCGTGCGGCAGAAGGGCCGGCGGCTGAGGACGAACCAGACGAGGAAGAGCGCGAGCAGGCCGAGCTTCCAGTAGTACATGAACCCGATGAGGGGTCGAAGGTCGGCCTTGATGAGCATGAGCGGGATGCCGGCCTCGAGGGTGCCGGCCGGGCAGATCCACTTGCAGAACCAGGTCTGGCCGTAGCCGAACTGGTCGACGATGAGGAGCGGCAGGGCGACGACCGTGGTGGCCAGGACGACGTAGCGGAAGTAGGTCAGGAAATGGGGGATCTTGATCTTCGGCGACGGGACCTTGTGGACGAGCTCCTGGACGAAGCCGAAGGGGCAGATCCAGCCGCAGGGCATGCGGCCGACGGCGCTGCCGACGGTCGCCAGGAACCCGGCGACGTAGAGCCCGAACTTCTTCTGGGCCACGGACAGGTTGAAGCGCAGGCCGCCGAAGAAGGTCTGCATGGCCCCGATGGGACAGGCGCCCATCGCCGACGGACAGGAGTAGCAGTTGAGGGCCGGGACGCAGACGCCCTTGATCCCGCCCTGGAAGATGCCGCCCTTGAACCACGAAGGGATCCAGGCGTTGATGGCGAGGGCGAAAAAGGCCTGATACCGGTGCCGGCGGTCCCGGGGCTTGCGGGCGGGCTTGGCTTTCGTCACGACGCCCATGCCGCGATCATCCGATCCCGATGCAGTCGAGGCAGACGGTGATGGCCTTTTCGAGGACGGTCCGGTACTCGCCGAGGAGCAGCCCGGCGGTCATGACGCCGATCGAGAGGGCGAGCAGGATCCAGGGGAGCCGGCGCTTCACTTCGCCCCCGCACCGACCAGGGCCTTGACGGCCGCGTCGAGCTCGGCGATGTGGGATTCCTTGAAGCCGATGTGGGCGTGGGTGATCGTGCCGGTCGAGTCGATCAGATAGACGACCGGGATCTCCTGGACGTCGTAGGCCTTTTTCATGTCCTTGGCCGTCGCGGAGAGGCCCGGGGCCGCGGACGACGGCGCGTCGGCCAGCATGGGATAGGTGATCTTCAGCTTGTTGTAGAAGGGAACGACGACCTTGCCCCCGGCGTCGTCGAGGGCGATGCCGAGGACGCACAGGCCGCCGTCGGGCGAGGCGCCGGCCGGCTTGTAGGTCTCGCTGAGCTGCTGCATGTGCGGCATGGCCTTGCGGCAGGGCACGCACCAGGTGGCCCAGAAATCGACGAGCACCGCGGCGGGATGGGACTTGACGGTCTTCGTCTCGCCGCCGACGGTCTCGGCGACGATGACGGTCAGCCTCCCCTCCTCCAGGGTGACGGTATAGTCCTTGCCGTCGACGTTCTTGAGCGAGAAGGGAACGAGCTTGGCCCCCGGCTTGAGGATGGCGAACGACGGGGCGGCGAGGAGCACGATGACGGCGAGGGCGGCGGCGGTCCTGGAAATGGCCTTCATGCCTGCTAGTTTAGCGGTCCGCAGCGGCTAATTCAAGACCGTCAGAAGCGGTAGGCCAATCCGAGGCCGGCCGAGAGGCCGCCGAGCTTGGCCTCGACCGGATCGTCGCCGTCCGTCGTGACCGTGCAGGCGCGGTAGCCGGCGTGGACGTCCAAGGCGAGCGACGGGCCCAGGCCGATGAGGAGCCCGGTCTGCCCGAGGAAGCCGATCCCGCCGTCGCTGGCCGTCCCGAGCGGGTTCTTCTCCCTGATGAGGAAGTAGCCCGCCGCGGCGCCGACGTACGGCCGGACGCTCTTCCCGGCGAACTGGCAGCGCAGTCCGGCGTAGAGCGGGACGATGCGGACTTTTGTCGCCTCCTCGGATTCCGTCGTCAGGCCTTTTTTGGAGAAAAGCTCGGCGCCCGCCCAGGCGTGGAGGACCCCGGCGACCGGAACGGCGATCTCCAGTCCGAAGGACGGACCGCCGCCGTAGACGTCGCGGAAGATCTCGTCGGATGGTGAGAAATACCCGCCCTTGAGGGTCACCGAGGTGCCCGCCGCGCCGGGCCGATCCCGCGATCAGGACCAGGGCGAAGACGACGGAAAGGACCTTCAACGGCTTCTTCATTGCGCCCTCCTCGCGGTCCCGCCCGTCCGGGCTCAGGCCGGAACCGGACTTCAGTTCACTGTCAGCGACACGCTGTCCTGGATCTCCATGCCCCCTGCGGTCCCCCGGACGGTGATCGTGTAGGTTCCCGCCGGTGTGCCCGTCTCCTGATCGCCGCCCCCGCCGCCCGCTCCGCAGGCGGAGAGGAGGACCAGTATCGCGATCAGAAGGAAGGCCGCGGCCGGCCGCAGCGCTTTCCTCCGGAACGACGGCCGCCGGGCCGCCCCAAAGGCAAGAAGGATGGCGACGGCCAGCAGCAGGGCCGCTCCCGGAGGCAGGAGACCGCCCGGTCCGGCGACCGTCGCTGCCCCGGCACCCGACCTGGCCGTCGTGGCCAGCGTCAGCGTCGTCGTCGCGGCGGCGCCGCCCGGCGTCAAAGTCGCCGGAGAGAACGAAGCCGTGCAGCCCCGCGGCAGTCCGAGAGCGCGGAAGGCGACGGCGGAATCGAACGAGCCGTACCGGGGCGAGACCTGGACCGTGAAGACCGCGCTCTGCCCCGCGGGGACGGTCGTCCCCTCCGGCAGGGCTTCCACGGTGAAGTCGGAGACCGTGAAGGGAGATCCGGCCGAGCCGCCCCCGGCCGGCAGCGGATTGCTGACGGAAACCTCGAATTCCCCGCCCGCGGCCAGGTCCGTGGCGGGGATGGAGGCCTGGAGCCCCGTGGCGTCGACGAACGTCGTCGTCCGGGCGACGCCGTTCCACAGGACGGACGAGTTCGAGACGAAGTTCGAACCGGTGACGGTCAGAGTGAACGCGGCGCCGCCGCCGTTGGCCCGGACCGGAGAGATCGAGCCCAGGACCGGGTCCGGATTCTCGACCGGGAAATCGAGCCGGCTCGACAGGCCGCCGCCGGGGGCCCGGGCGACGATCGGAACGGTCTTGCCCAGGACGAGGTCGGAGGCGGGTATCGACGCCTCGAGGCGGGTGGCGCTGACGAACGCGGTCGTCCGGTCGCTCCCGTCCCAGGTCACGACGGAGCCGGAGACGAAGCCCGTGCCCGTCACGGTCAGGGTGAAGGCCCCGCCGCCGACCGGCGCGCTCGACGGCGAGAGGGCCGAGAGGTTGAAAGCGTAGACCTGGGGTCCCATGAGCGATCCGGCGACGGGGACCCGGGCCGTGCCGCCCTCGCCGTCCTCGAAATCGAAATAGAAGCTGTGCGCGCCGGCGGCGAGCCCGCTCGCGGTCCAACGGTACCGGCCGTCGGAAGCCGAATAGGTCGTCGCGTGGGCGACCCCGTCGACGTAGACGTTCCTGACCGAAGGGGAATCTCCGTCCTGGTCGGCGTACCGGACCGAAAAGACGAACGTGTCGGCCGTCGTGCCGCTCTCCGGCGAGACCCGGGGGTATGTCAGCTCCGGAGGATGGTTGTAGGCCGGGCCCGCGTACGTGTAGTCGACCCAGGAATAGACCTGCTCGCCGCCGTCCGCGGTCTTGGGGACGATCGAGGAGGCGACCTCCGTGTCCGGCTCGGTCGTCAGGTCGACGATCCTGAACGCTTTCAGGGTCGCGGGATCGCCGGCCGTTTTGTCGCGCATGCCCAGGTGGTAGCGCAGCGTCCCGCCGCCCGCGACGAGGATATCGGTGTAATCCAGGACGAAGGTCCCGTCGACGGCCGTCGTCGTCCCGTCGAAGGCGAAGGCCCCGCCCTGTTCCTGGAGGGCCGCCGGCGTCCAGGTCGTCGTGGGGGCCGTCGCCGACGTGTTCGAGATCCCGAGGACGTGCTTGAGCTGGTCCCTCTTGAGGTGGTTGACGGTGAACTCGGCGATCATCGAAGGGGCGTAGGCGTCCCGCACCGTCAGCAGGAAGACCATGTCGTTGAAGAAGGCCGGTTCCCGCGGGCTCGACGGACCGCCGGCGACCGACGAACCGTATCCGAGGGCGTCGTAGGCCAGCCAGGTGAAGCCCCCGTCGCGCCAGCCGGAGCCCCAGGAGTTGGCGATGCGCAAGGCGCCCTTCTCGCCCGCGTCGATGGCGCCGTTGCCGTTGACGTCCGTCCAGACGGCGTCGTTGTAGCCGACGACGGTCATGCCGTGGGAGCCCTCCGTGCCGTTGACCCAGTACCCGACGGCATCCCCGACCGCGTCATTGTCCGCCGAGGTCGACGGGTCGTCCTGGATCGCCTTGAACTGCCAGGACGAGACGTAGGTCCCGAAGACCATGATGTAGCCGTTGGTCAGGAGCTCCTTGAGGAGCGCGAGCCCCGCGGGCTCGGAGACGTCCCGGAGGTACTGCACCGGGTCCGTCTTGACGCCGAGCGCGTTCCGCCAGGCCGCGCGCGCTCAGGCACCAGGCCTTGAAATTGGTGTCGTAGGGGAACTCGGCCCAGGTCGCGGCGCCGTGGTTCTCGAGGAGCTCGTAGTTCTCGCCGAAGTATGTGCCCCCGTCGGTCCCTTCGTTGAGCATGTTGTAGGACCACTTCGGGGAATACTTGTTCGTGTTGTCGCCGGCGTCCCGGATGTCGAGGTTCCGCTGGAACGCGGTCATGTAGGAGAGCTGGTAGTAGGTGGTCGAGAAGGACGCGCACGAACCGAGCGGATTCTGGCTCCGGATGGGCGGGAAGAACTTGAGCGTACTGTTGTCGACCGACACGGGCAGATCGGCGGCGAGGAGGAGGCTCGGGGCGTCGGCCTGGACGGAAGCGGTGCCGGGGACCGCCCGCGCGAGCTCGCGGCCGACCCGGTCGACCGTGACGACGTCGAGCGCCGGCTTGCCCTGCGCGGCCCTGACCTCGTTGATCCTCTCGAGGCCGAGCCAGTTGATCCCGACGCCGGTGACGCGGGGATGGCTGTCCATGAAGGCCCGGACCTGAACATCGTTCTCGCGGAGAAGCCCGGTCCGGTAGGGCCCGTCCCCCTGGCTCTCCTGGGCCGGGGAAGCCGCCAGGAGAAGGGCGCCGAGCATCCCGGCGAACACGAACTTCAGGGTCGATCTGGGCATGGAACCGCTTCCTTTCCTACATTTAGTCTATTAAGACGGACGCCTGTTGAAAAGTCAAGGCGACCCGGCATAGAATCCGGGACGAGCGAGGTCGCACATGCCCAGTTACGCCATCGGCATCGATTCCGGCACCCAGGGGACGAAAGCCCTCGTCGTCGACGCGGCCACCGGCCGCGTCCTCGGCCGGGGCCGGGCCCCCCACGTCATGATCGAAGGGCTCGGCCCCGGAGCGAGCGAGCAGGACCCGGCCGTCTGGGTCGGGGCCGCGGAGAAGGCGCTGGCCGCCGCGCTGAAGCAGTCGCGGATCGACGCCGGGAAGGTCGTCGCGATCGGCGTCTCGGGCCAGCAGCACGGCTTCGTCCCGCTCGACGCCGCGGGCCGGGTCATCCGGCCGGCCAAGCTCTGGAACGACACCTCGACCATCCGCGAGAACGCGGACATCGTCGCCGCGCTCGGCGGCGTCAGGGCGGCCATCGCCCGGCTGGGCATCGCCCCGGCCGTGGGCTTCACGGCCTCGAAGATCCTCTGGCTGAAGCGGCGCGAGCCGCAGAAGTTCGCCCGGCTCGCGACCGTCCTCCTCCCCCATAACTACCTGAACTTCCGGCTGACCGGCCGGGCCCACATGGAGTACGGCGACGCGTCCGGCACCGGGCTGATGGACGTCCGCCGGCTCCGCTGGGACGAAGCGGCCGTCGCCGCGGTCGACCCGGAGCTCGCCTCGAAGCTCCCGCCGCTCTCCCCTCCCCGCGAACCCGTCGGGACCGTGACGAAGCGGATGGCCGCGCGGTTCGGCTTCGGCCGCGTCCTCGTCGCGGCCGGCGGCGGCGACAACATGATGGGCGCGATCGGGAGCGGCAACGTCAGGCCCGGCGTCTGCACGCTCAGCCTGGGGACGTCGGGCACGGTCTACGCCTACTCGGCGAGACCGTTCGTCGATCCCGAGGGCGAGATCGCCGCCTTCTGCGACAGCACGGGCGGCTGGCTGCCGCTCCTCTGCACCATGAACGTCACCAACACGACCGAGATCGTCAAATCGCTCTTCCGGCTCGACAACGCCGTCCTCGAGCGGCTGGCCCGCAAGGCCGGACCGGGCGCCGGCGGCCTCCTCTTCCTGCCGTTCGTCGACGGCGAGCGCGTGCCCGTCCTGCCCGCCTCGAGCGCCGTCCTCTTCGGCCTCGACCGCGGCAACTTCGACGCCGCGCACATCGTCCGGTCGGTCATGGAGGGCACGGTCCTCAACCTGGGCTACGGTCTCGGCCGGATGCGGGAGCTGGGACTGGAGCCGTCCGAGATCCGGGCGACGGGCGGAGGGGCGAAAAGCCGCCTCTGGCTCCAGGTCGTCGCCGACGTCTTCGGCACGCCCGTCGTGACGCTCAAGGAGCCGGAGGCCGCGGCCTACGGCGCGGCCCTGCAATCCGTCTGGAACTGGCGCCTGGCCGCGGGCGAGAAGGTCGACCTCGCCGACATCGCCGACCGCTGGGTGGCCAAGGACAAGCTCGCCGCCGAGCCCGACCGCAGAACGCCGCCCTCTATGCGGACCTCCAGGCCCGCTTCAACGATCTCTGGAAGCGGCTGGCCCCGGCCTTCGAGGCCCGCCGTCGGATCCTTCGATAGATGCCCCGAATGAAGCGGGGCAAGGCGCATATCCCAAAACGGGTGGCCGGGGGTTAGTCCCCGTCCGCCTGGAGGCGGAAGGGGTTCCCCACGGGGGGATGGGTGGAGCCGAAGCCGGACGGGGACGCCACCGGACAGGACCCGTTTTGGGATGAGCGCCTTGATCCGGCGGGTAAGAGCCGATCCTATGAACGGCCGAGCTCGCGGGCGGCGTCGTACATCGCCAGGACGTTCTCGACGGGCGTGATCGCCTGGATGTTGTGGCAGGGCGCCAGGATGTAGCCGCCGCCCTCCCCCAGGATCCGGAGATTGTCCTCGACCTCGCGCCGGACCTCGTCGACCGTTCCGAAAGGCAGCGTGTACTGGTTGTCCATGCCGCCGTGGAGGACGAGGTGCGGCCCGAACTCCCGCTTGAGCCGCTCGCGCTCCATGCCCGGGCAGCGCCACTGGAGGGGATTGAGCAGGTCGATGCCGAGCCCGATCATGTCGGGGATGATGCGCCAGCAGCTGCCGTCGTTGTGGTGGAAGGCGTGGGCGCCGGCCTGGTGGGCGAGATCGATCATGCGCTTCATCCCCGGCAGGAGGAACTCGCGGATGTGGCGGACCGAGATCATCAGGTCGGTCTGGCCGCCCATGTCCTCGGCGATGTAGGAGATGTCGACCCGCCCGGGCACGGCCTCGTAGATGCGGACGGCGCAGTCGTAGGCCAGGCCGAAGAGCTTATCGAGGCAGTAGTGGACGATCTCGGGGTTCTCGACGAGGTCGACGAAGGCCTGCTCCATGCCGCGGAGCTCCTTGTAGATGAGGAAGGGCTCCGAGCCGCCGCCGCGGAGGGGATGGCCGGCCGCGCGGCGGGCCTGGCCGGGGATGACGCCGAAGTCCCACCAGTCCGCGGTGGGCCAGACATAGCTTTTCTCGATCTCGGCGACGGAAGCGAACCCGGCCAGGGGGAAGTGGATGCACTCGCGATAGGCGCCCGGTCCCGTAGCCGACGCTCCGGAAGCGGCGGCCGAACTCGTCCTGCATCCGCGGCAGCCGCGGGCCGGCGTAACGGGGCTGGAGCCGGACCTCGTAATCGACGCCGAGCCGGTCGAGCATCTGCCGCCTCGTCCGGCAGCCGAGGTGCTGCATGATCTTGCGGTCGAACTCGGGCGTCGCCCAGTAGTCGGTCGGGACCCGGTCGGGCTTCTCGCCGGCGAACAGGGCCAGCCACCTCTCGCGCGAGGTCATCGCGTCGCGGCTCAATTCTTGTGCAGGTCCTTGTGCATGATCTTGCGGATCTCGAGCAGCCGGTCGTGGGCCGGGAGGTCCGTGAGCTTCTTGTTCATGAACTCGTCGTTCTCGGCCTGGAGCATCCCGGCGACGTAGTCGATGACGCTCGCCGGGAAGACGCCGTCGCGCTCGTAGTGGGCCCGTTTCTGGAGCAGGACGCGGCTCGATTCGACGCAGCTCGCCGGCAGGACGGGCAGCCGTTTGAGCAGCTCCTTGTCGGCGAAGATGTTGCCCTTGACGTAGAGATCGTCGGCGAGCTCGAGGGGGCCGTAGTCCTTGAACAGGGACAGGTCGCCCTTGAAAGCCCAGTTGGCGGCCATGGCGATGCCCGCCAGGGTCAGGTGGATCATGGCGCTGCCGTCGGGGCTGCGGATCTCGACCGTCTGGCGGCCTCCCCGCTCGTCGGTGAACTCGGCGGTGTCCGCGGGATTGACCTTCCGGGACAGGTTGCCGGCGTCGCTCCAGCCGAGCGGGACCCGGATGAGGGCGCTGCGGTTGAGGTCGCTCCAGCAGATCCGGGTCGGCGCCTCCTGGTTCGGGACCAGGCGGAGGTAGGCCGAGGAGACGGTGTTGCCGAAGGCGGTCAGGGAATCGGCGTATTCGCAGAGCCCGCCGATGAGCTTGCGGGCCTCGAGCGAGAGCTTGCCGTCGGCGCCCCGCATGGCGTTGCGGCCGTCCTTCTCGAGCTCCAGGTGGAAATGCAGCCCGCTCCCGGCGACGCCCTCCTCGAGCTTGGGCGTGAAGGTGGCCACCGCGCCGTTGCGGAAGGCGGTGTTGCGGATGATCCAGCGGCCGAGGACGAGGTCGTCCGCCGCGTCTTCGATCGGCCGGGGGAGGAACTCGATCTCGAGCTGCTCGGCCAGGCGCCCGGCGATCTCGGCGACGTCGCTGCGGACGCCGTCGATGACGCCGTTCTCGCTGTGGGCGTACTTGACCGCCCCCGTGACGCGGGCGATGTGGCCGACCATCTCGTGGAGGATGGGGCCGCTCTTGGTGAACGGCGCCGAGCCGTGGTAGCCGCGCTGGGCCTCGACCGGGAAGGACCGGTCGGGAGGGTTGGTCAGCAGGAAGAACTCGAGCTCGCCCATGGCGTTGAGCTGGAGGCCGGTCGCCTTGCGGAAGATCGCGGCGGCCCGGGCCAGGATGCTGTCCGGCGTGAAGGGCGCCGGGGTCCCGTTCTGCGTCAGGTAGCGGCAGACGAAGTCGAGGCTGCCCTCGTCGAACGGATTGAAGAACGCCGAGCGGAACTGCGGAACGACGTAGAGGTCCGAGAGGGCCATGTCGACCATGCCCTTGAACAGGGACGAGCCGTCGGCCCGCTCGCCCTCGGCCAGGGCGGCCTCGAGGTGATAGCGGTCGGAGGCGGGGATGGTCATCTCCTTGAGCTTGCCGTCGATGGCCAGGTAATGGAAGGTGATGCGCTCGATGCCTTTCGACTCGATGACCTTGAGCAGGTCGGCCCGGGTGAAGTCGGCGGCGGGCTTATCCAGCAGGAGCGAAAGCGGATTGGATAACGCGTATCGGGGGGTCTTCATCGCCATCTCGTCACTCTCCATGTACGGATGATGGTCCCGCGAAGGGGAAAGATGTTCATTTTATCAGAAAGAGCGGGGCAAAACCAAAAAAGAAGGGACCAGGTCTTCGCAGACGCCAATTTTCCCCTGTTGATGCGAAGACCAGGTCCCTCTGTTAAAAAGTTTAGGTTTGACCCCATTTTCAATAGAGCAAATACGGCTTGCGGAGCTCGGCGAAGGCGGCCAGGCCGGGCTCGATGTTGGCCATGATGGTCGCCACGGCGGTCCCCGCCTCGAGCGCCTTGCGGACCGAGGCCGTGCCCATGACCTGATCGAAGTAGTCCGCGTGGAACTCGAATTTCCCCGGGTTAATGTCCCTGACCGTTTTGATGATGTGAAGGGCCGTGGAGAACGGCCTGAAGGCGCTCCGGTCCGTCACGTGGACCTGGCAGCCGCCGCAGAGCTGACCCTGGAACTTGGAGAAGGACGGGGTGAACCAGGCCTCGCGGAAACGGACGCCGGGCAGGCCCAGCCCGTTGAGGGTCCTGGCCAGATCGAAGCCGTCGATCCAAGGCGCTCCGAAAAGCTCGAACGGCTTCGTCGTCCCCCGGCCCTCGGACAGGTTCGTACCCTCGATGGCCACCAAGCCCGGGTAGACCGTCGCCGTGTCGAGCGTGGGCATGTTGGGCGACGGGATGATCCAGGGCAGGCCGGTGTCGTCGAACCACATCTCCCGCGTCCATCCTTCCATGGGCACGACCGTCAGCTTGGCCTTGCGGGCCAGGAATTTGTCGTTGAACATCCGGGCCAGCTCCCCGATCGTCATGGCGTGCCGCTCGGGGATGGGAAAAAGCCCGATGAAGGAGCTGAACTCGGGGTATTCCAGGATGGGCCCTTCCATGTCCTCCCCGTTGACAGGGTTCGGCCTGTCGAGGACGATGAACTCGATCCCGTTCTCGGCCGCCGCCTGCATGCTGTAGGCCATGGTGGCGACGTAGGTGTAGACCCGCGTCCCGACGTCCTGGATGTCGAACATCATGACGTCGATCCCTTCGACCATGGCTCCTTCCGGGGCCTTACCCGTCTCTTTGGTATCGAAAGAACGCATGAACTCGTCGATATTCTTGAGCATCCCGGCTTCGGGCTTCATCGACTGGCCGTAGAGGCTGAACACCGGAAGGTTATATTCCGGCAGGCCGTATTTCCGGTCGACGTAAAAGGGAACGTATTGTCCGGCCTGGGCGTCCCCGCGGACGCCGTGTTCGGGGCCGTAGAGGGCGACGAGCTTGATCTCCGGATTCTGAAGAAATAGGTCGACGGTCGTCGCCAGGCGCGAGTCGGTGCCCGTCGGGTTGGTGATGAGGCCGACCCTCTTGCCCTTGACGAGGTCGAGGTGCTTGGCGAGGAAGACCTCGACGCCGGGCCTGACCTTGACCGGGGCTGCCGCCTCGGGAGCGGCCGTTCGCCCGGGACCGCGGCAGCCCGCGAGCAGGATCCCGACAACCGGCAGGATGATCGCCCAGCGTCGTCGCTTCATCGTCGCTCGTCCTTTCTCCCCGGAGTGTCGTCGCGCTCAGGATACCAGCAGGCGCGGCGGAGAGTCAACCGCCCCGGTCCGGTCCGCTTGATTCCGGCCGGAAAAAAGCCTATAAAGGATGCAGATCGATGTTGCGCAGCAGAAAGGGTCGCCCGCGGGATTTCTTCCTGATCCTGCCGCTCCTCCTCGTCCTCTTTTCGCTCCCCGTCCTCCCCGCCTCGCGCTGCGCCGTCCCCGCCGCCGACATCCCGTACGAGTGGACGGGGGTCGAACGCGTCGTGGCCGTCGCCGACCTCCACGGCGACTTCGACAGATTCGTCTTCATCCTCTCCCATCCGGAGGTCGGCCTCATCGACGGCGATCTCCACTGGACGGGCGGGAGATCGCACCTCGTCCAACTCGGCGACATCATGGACCGGGGTCCCGACGCCCGGAAGATCTTCGAACTCCTCATGCGCCTCGAGCGGGAAGCCGCGGCCGCGGGCGGGATGGTCCACACGCTCCTCGGCAACCACGAGGAGATGAACATCACCGGGATCGCCTGGGATTACCCCGGCTACGTCACGGTCGAGCAGTTCCTGTCCTTCCTGCCGGAGGAATTCCGCCTGGCCCGGGAAGCCGAGTACGTCCGGACGCTGCCCCCGGCGGAGCGCCGGGTCTTCCAGGAGCCCGGATCGGAAGCGGCCGCCGAGGACGCCCTCCTCTCCTACTGGCAGAGAACGATCGCCCGGCGGAATCCCGAGGCCCGGCGCGCCTACGTCGAGGGCTTCAACGACGCCTGCGGCGACTGGCTCATGCGGAAGAACACCGTCATCAAGATCGACGGAGTCATCTACGCCCATGCCGGGATCAGCGAGAAGTTCTCCAAGTGGTCGCTTCGCGAGATGAACACCGTCATGCGCTCCGAGCTCGAGTTCTTCCAGGGCCGGATGCGCAATCCCCAGAAATACAGCGGGACCTTCAAGCCGAAGATCGTCTACGAGCCGGACAGCCCGCTCTGGTTCCGCGGACTCGCCACCAAGGGGGAAGCGGCCCAGTCCGAGATCGAGCGGATCCTGGCCAACCTCGAGGCCCGGGTCATGGTCGTGGGGCACAGCTATTTCTACAACCGTCTCAGCGGGGGCTCGAGTCCCTCCATCAGCCGGAAGGACGTCGCCCGCTTCCAGGACAAGGTCTGGATCATCGACACCGGGATCTCCGGGAGCTACGGCGGAGTGCCCTCCGCCCTGATCATCGCCAACGGCGAATTCCGGCTCTGGGGAGAGACCGAGGAAGCGGCCTTTCAAACCAGCGGCCACCGGGCGCCGATGCAGAGGCCCCTGGCTCCCAAGGAATTCGAGAATTTCCTCAAGACCGCGGTCGTCAAGAGCCGGGAGCCCGGCCCGGGCGGCCGGACCGACGCCTGGAGGCTCAGCCTGGAATCCCGGGGCAAGGTCTATCCCGCGGTGTTCCGCTACGTCGACCGGAGGCGGCCCGATCCGCTGCCCGACAGCTACAAGTACGACCTGGCCGCCTACGCGCTGGACAAGTACCTCGGGCTCGGCCTCGTCCCGCCGATCGTCGAGCGCGCGATCGCCGAGACGCCGGGCGCCCTCCAGGTCTTCGTCGGCAACGCCGTTTCGGATCCCGAGCGCAGGGAAAAGCACATTCCGCCCGAGGACCCGGATTACTACGAACGGGCCATGGCCGACCTCCTGGTCTTCCAGAACCTCGTCTACGACGACTGCCGCAACGAGAAGGACACGCTGATCGGCGGCGCGGACGGCCGGGTCTACCGGATCGACTTCTCCGAGGCCTTCGCTCCCAAGAAGGGCGACGTCCCCCACTGCACCGTCCGGAAGTGCACGCGGATCCTCTACCGGAAGCTCCTCGCCTGGGACGACCGGGTCGTCGCCGATTACCTGGGCCGTTACCTGAATCGCCGACGAGGTCGAGGCGCTCAACGCCCGGCGCAGGATCGTCGTCCAGCTCATCCAAACCCAGATCAAGGTCAACGGGGAGGACCGGGTCCTCTTCTGATCGCGCGGAAAGGGGGTGCCGATGCCCGACCGTTACCCGCCCGGCTACCGGTTCCTCAGGCTCTTCGCCGACATCCGCCGCGGCGAAGCGGGCAAGGCGCTCCTGCTCGCCCTCAACGTCTTCCTCCTCCTCATGGCCTACTACATCCTCAAGCCGCTGCGCGAGTCCCTCCTCCTCGTCGACAAGAACTCCGCCGTCATCAAGAGCTGCCTGAGCGGGGCCCAGGCGGTCCTGTTCGTCTTCGTCATCAAGGCCTTCAGCCGCCTGGCCTCCAAGGTCCCGCGGCACGTCCTCATCACCTGGACGACCTCGTTCTTCATCTCCAACCTCGGGCTGTTCTATCTCCTCCACGCCGGCGGCATGGCCAAAAAGCCCATGGGCATCCTGTTCTTCGTCTGGGTCGGCATCTTCAACTACTTCGTCATCGCCCAGTTCTGGGGCTTCGCCAACGACCTCTACTCGGACGAGGCCGGCAAGCGCACCTTTCCGCTCGTCGCCCTGGGCGCGACGCTGGGCGGGCTCATCGCCACCCTGCCCTTCATGAAGACGCTGAGGAACGGCCTGGGCGGGAACTGGGAATTCAAGCTCATGCTCATCGCCGCGGGCCTGCTCTTCCTCTGCATCGTCCTGGCCCGGAAGATCCACCGCCGCGACGTCCGCAGGACCTGCGAGGAGCGCGGGCCGGGGATCGCCGGGGCGGCGGCGAAGCCCTGCGTCCAGGAGCAGCCCCTCGCGGCCGGCGGCGGCTTCCGGCTCATCTTCAAGAGCCGCTATCTCCTGCTCATCGCGGTCATGATCGGCCTGTACAATTTCGTCAACGCGACCGGCGAATTCATCATGTCCGACGTCACGCTCCGGAACTCGATCGCGGCCGCGGCGCCGGCGGAGGGCCCGTTGCCGGACGGCCTGCCGGCCGCGTCGCCGGCCCTCCCGAAGAGGTCGGTGGGCAAAGCCATCCACAACGCCTTCATGGATTACCAGTTCCTGACCAATCTGATCGCGCTCGTCATCCAGCTCTTCCTGGTCTCCCGGGTCTTCAAGTGGGTCGGGGTCGGCGGGGCCCTGCTCTTCCTGCCTCTCATCGCGCTGGGGGGCTACGCCCTGATCTCCTTCGGGGCGGTGCTCGCCGTCGTCCGCGGGGTCAAGGCCTTCGAGAACGGCACCGACTACTCGCTCCAGAACACGACCAAGGCCGCGCTCTTCCTGGTCACCAAGAGGGAGGAAAAGTACAAGGCCAAGGCGGCCATCGACACCTTCTTCGTCCGGGGCGGCGACACGCTCTCGGCCCTGGCCATCCTGGCCGGCACCCAGCTCCTGGGGCTGCCGATCGAGCGCTACGCCCTGATCAACGTGGCCGTCCTCGTCGTCCTGATCGGCGTCTGTCTCAAGCTCATCCCGGCCTACAGGAGGCGCAGGGCCGCGGCCGACGCCGCCGTCGCGGCCGCCTCATGAAAGCCGTCCCGGGGAGGGGATCATGAAACGCATCGCCGTTCTCGCGACGCTGGCGCTGGCCGTCGCGGCCGGGGCCGGCGGCCTGTCCGCCCAGTTCCTGCCCGAACAGATCGCCCAGCGGGAGGCCCAGGAGGAGCTCCTCCGGACGGCCGACATCGTCCGCTTCGAACCCATCGGCGAGGGCGTGACCAAACCCTTCAAGCTCTATCTCAAGAAGGGCGACACGGAGCTCAAGGCCGCCTGGAAGAACCCGAGCGGCGTCCAACAGGGGTTCCTCGAAGGCTGGCAGTACGAGATCGCGGCCTACCGGCTGGACAAGCTCATCGGCCTGAACATGGTCCCGCCGGCGGTCGAGCGCGAGTTCCAGGGCAAGCCGGGCGCGCTCGTCCTCTGGGCCGAGAACAAGTACAGCCTGCTCAAGATCGTCGAAGAGGGCATCCGCATCCCCGACGAGGCGGTGGACCGCACCGAGAAGATGAAGTGGCTGACCCGGGCCTGGGACAGCCTCATCGCCAACGAAGACCGGACCCAGCAGAACGTCCTGTACACCGAGGACTGGCGGATGATCATCTTCGATCACTCCCGGGCCTTCCGCTCGACGCCGGAATTCACCGAGCGGCTGATGTTCGGCCGGAACGGGATCAAGGTCTCCGCGCAGGGCACGCCCTGGCTGTTCCGGCGCCTGCCCCGCTGGTTCGTCGAGAAGGTCCGGGCCCTGACCTTCGAGGACATCAAGGCGGCCGTCGGGTCGACCCTCAAGGACCGGGAGATCCGTTCCATCATCGCCCGCCGCAAGCTCCTCCTCGACGAGATCGGCCTGATGATCAAGGAACAGGGAGAGGACAAGGTGCTCTATTGAGAAAAACACTCGTCACGACCGGACTGACGGTCGCTTGCGCCGCGGCGGGCTGCCTCCTGGCCGCCGCGCTCGCCCCCGGCCAGTTCCTCGCCGACGAGCTGGCCCGGCGGGAACAGTGCGAGGACTTCCTCAGGACCGCGGAGGTCGTCTCCAGCCGTCAGCTGAGCGGCTCCAAGGCCGTCACCTCGCCGTGGGTCCTGACCCTCAAGAAGGGCGACGTCACCCACCGGGCGCTGTGGAAGAACGCCCAGGGCCGCATGGCCGGCTACTGGGAAGGCTGGACCTACGAGATCGCCGCCTACCTCCTCGACAAGCACCTCGGACTGGGCATGGTCCCGCCCACGGTCGAGCGCGTCTTCCGCGACGAGCGGGGCTCCTGCCAGTACTGGATCGACGACTGCATGTCGCTCCGGGACCGCGAAGAGAAGAAGATCAAGATGCCCCAGATCAAGATCTTCGGCTGGAACCGGGCGACCTATCTCCAGCGGCTGTGGGACAACCTCATCGCCAACGAGGACCGCCACGCCAACCAGATCCTGATCACGCCCGACTGGCGGATGGTCCTCATCGACCACTCCCGGTCCTTCCGGACGGCGGGGAAGTTCACCAAAAACCTTATCTTCTCGGTCCGCAGCCCCGACGGCCCGAAGCTCATGAGCGAGCTGCCGCGGGTCCTCGTCGACCGGATCAAGGCCCTCGATTTCGCCGCGATCCGGGCCGTCGTCGGGAAATACCTGTCGGACAACGAGATCCAGGCCGTCCTCACCCGCCGGGCGCTCATCCTGAGCGAGATCGACCGGTTGATCCAGATCAACGGGGAGGACAAGGTCCTCTACTGATCAGAGGGCCTTGCGGACGGTCAGGATGTTCTGGCCGCGGGAGCGCCGGTACGTCAGCCCGTCCATCAGCGTCTTGAAGAAATAGACCCCGAAGCCGCCCCGGGCGCCGCGGCGGAGCTTGAGCATGAGGTCGGGGTTCTCCTTCCGGACCGGATTGAAGGGGACGCCGTCGTCGCGGACCTCGATGAAGATCGAAGCGTCGTCGTGCCAGACCCGCACGGTCATTTTGCCCCGGGACTTTCCGGGATAGGCGTACAGGGCGACGTTGACGCAGATCTCGTGGAGGGACAGCTCGATCTTGAGCCGGTCCTCTTCGCCGAGACCCAGGCCGGAGACGTAGTCGTGGATGAAGCTCCGGACGCGCGGGATCTCGCCGAGCCTGGCCGGGACGGTGATCTCCCGGGCGTCCGGCACCGCCACGGTCCCCGCCCCGCCCCGTCCGCTCATGGCTTCCGCTTGACGACGACGAGCGACATGTCGTCGCCGGCTTCGGTGCAGCCGCTGAAGCCGAAGACGTCCTCGAAGATCTTCTCCATGATCTCCCGGGCCGGCCGCGCGGCGTGCTCGCGGACCTTCCGTTCCAGGCGGTCTTCGCCGTACTCCTCGCGCTCCTCCTTGCGGCTTTCGACGATGCCGTCCGTGTAGAGGCAGAGGATCTCGCCGGGACCGATGACGGCCTTCCGTTCGCCGTAGGCCTGGGCCGGGAACATGCCCAGGGGCAGGCCCGTGCCCTCGAGGGGCCGGGCCGGGCCCTCGGGACCGACGAGCAGGGGCGGGTTGTGGCCGGCGTTGACGTAGGCGAACTCGTTCGTCCTGCGGTCGAGGACGCCCAGGAAGAACGTGATGAAACAGTGACTGTCCGAGCTCGTGTAGATGAAGTCGTTCAGGCCCGCCGTGAGGTCGCCCAGGTCGAAGCGGTCGGGGAACTTCTCGTGCAGGGCGCCCCGCAGGTTGGCCATGAGCAGGGAGGCGCTGGCCCCGACCCCCGAGACGTCGGCGATGATGATGCCCAGCCGGTCGGCGTCGATCGGGATGTAGTCGTAGTAATCGCCGCCGACGTGGCGGCAGGCCCGGGCGCTGCCGGTGATCTCGTAGGGTTCGAAGACGGGGTCCTTGCGCGGCAGGAAGCTCTTCTGGATCTCGGCGGCCAGGACCATCTCCCGGCGGATGCGGTCGGCCTCCCGCTCGATCTCGATGAGCCGGGCGTTCTCGATCTTGTTGGCGGCCAGGTTGGCCAGGAGCGTCAGGAGCCGCAGGTCGTTCTCGTTGAACTGTTCGAGGAGGGAGGCCCGGTCGCAGTAGATGAGCCCGATGATGTCGTCGTTGTAGAAGAGCGGGACGCACATGGCCGAGTGGATCTGGGCCTGGACGACGCTGGCCTGGGCCTTCAGGGCCTCGTCCGCCTGGATGTCCGAGATGAGGATGGACGACCGCCGCTCCTGGGCGGTCCGGACGATCGTCTGGCTGACGAAGATGCTCTGGCTCCGCAGGGCCCCGCTCTGGACCCGGACGACCTTGGGCTCGAAGTCCCCGGTGTCCTCGGCCTTCAGCATGAGGACGGCCCGGTCCATCGGCAGGTGCTGGATGAGGACGTCCATGATGTGGTCGAAGAGCCTGTCGAGGTCCATGTGGTAGATCAGGGCCTGGCTGACCTCGCTGATGATGGCGATGATCCTCTGGTCCTGCTGGAAGCGCTCGAGGTCGAGGCCCCCGCCCGGCGTCTTCATGGCCGCCGAGGCCGCGGCCGGCTTCTTGAGCAGGTCCTTGACCTCGATGATGGTGTTGGAGCTGTGGCTGAAGGTCGTCCCCTCGACCCAGGTGACGCGCTGCTCGAGGTCCCGGTCGAAGAAGAAGCTCGTCGAGCCGATGAGGATCTCGTCGCCGCGGACCAGGGCGATCTCGCCGCTGACCCGGCGGTCGTTGACGAAGGTGCCGTTCTTGCTGCCCTGGTCGATGAGGACGAAGCCCTTCTCGGTCGGCGCGATGACGGCGTGCAGGCCCGAGCTGTACTGGTCGGACAGGACGATGTCGTTCGAGGAGGCCCGGCCGATGGTCACGCGGCGCGCGGCCAGCGGATAGGTCGAGGGCTCCCCGCCCTTGGGATAGATGTACAGATTGGCCATGGGCTGTCCCTCTCTCTTCATTCTAGACGACAGGTCCGGTCATTTCAACCTCAGGGCCCGGCGGAGCCGCGCGGCCCGATCGGCGGCCGGGAGGTCCTCGACGAGCGGAAAGAGCAGGGCCTTGAGCTCCCGGTCGAGCATCGTGTCGAGGTGCTCGAGGGCGTAGTCGACGGACCGGGGCGTGCCCTGCAGGATGTTCTGGTAGGCCATGACGACGTCGTCCGGGGGGTGCAGGAGCGTCAGGAGGTCGAAGACGCGCTTGACGCGCAGGCTCAGGGCCGCCGCGGCCCCCTCGGTGGAACCGGGCGGGGCGAGGACCAGGTCGCAGCACTTCCGCATCAGGCGGAGGACCTCGGGCTTGACGTCCTTTTTCCGGAAACGGACCTCGGGGCGCTCGCACCGGATCCGGAAGAGGGCGTCGACGACGGCCGTCTCGATGTCCTCCCGGTGCCGGGCCAGCTCCCCGACGAGGATGTCCGCGGCCCGCTGGGTGCCGATCCGGGCCAGGATCTCGGGCACGGCCCGGGCGATATCCGGGGAAAGGCTTTCGTCGCGGAGGGCGGGCCAGAGGGTGTCCTCGATGCCGGGGCCGTAGGCCGCGAGCGCCGTCCGGGCCTCCGCGCGCGTCATGGGATTGGCCAGCTGGGCCAGGATCGCCGGGACGTGCTCGGGGCGGCGGTGGACGGCGGCGCTCTCGAGGGCGTAGAGGACGACCTCGGCGGACGGGTCCCGGAGGAGCCGCCCGAGGGCCTCGAGCGTGGGCGCGTTCGGGACCATCCGGCCGATGATCTTGGCCGCCTCGATCCGGTCCACCTCGGACGCGGAGGCGACGATCTCGCCCAGACGCTTGGCCATGATCTCCTGATAGGCCGGCAGCAGGAAGACGAGGTCGATCTCGCGCCGGATGTCGGGGTCGTCGACGGCCTCCTCGATGCCGGGAAAGAAACCCGTCCCGCCGACGTCGAGGAGGGCGTCCATGCCCTGGGCCATGATCTCGTCCCGTTTGATGCCCAGGAGCTCCTTGAGGTCGGGGGTCAGCTCGTTGTGGCTGACGAGGTCGAACAGGTTCATGAGGTAGATGGTCGTGCTCCGCTCCCGGCTCTGGATGGTGTTGAAGACCTTCATGGTCATGTCCACGTCGACGTGCGCGGCGATGGCCGTCTCGGCCCCGACCCAGCGCCGGCGGATCTCCGGCTTCAGAACGTCCGGATACCGCCGGTAGACGAGGCGGGTCAGGACGAGCCACAGGACCAGGAAGGCCAGGGTCGGGATGCCGATCTCGCGCACGATGGCCAGGGTCTGGTCGTCGCCCCGGGAATCGAAGTGCCGCACGGCCTGCAGGACGAGGAAGATCCCGGCGCCGAGGCCCGTGGCGAACTTGTTGACGAACATGTCGATGAAGACCTTGGCCTTGTACTTGATGTCCGCGGGGACGGGGACGTAGAGGAGCTCCCGGACCGACTGGCTGAGGGTGTTGTCGAAGAGCTTGTCGCCTCCCCGGACGGCCAGGACCCAGGCCAGAAGGAGCCCGGCGGGGATGGCGAAGACCGAAGCCGAGCCCAGGAGCAGGAGCGCCGGGGCGAACGAGATGGCCCAGCGGATGCCGTAGGACTTGAGGAAGCGTCCCGATGTGGCGGCGTGGAAGAACGTCGAGACCACCAGGACGACCAGGAAGAAGCCGGCGATGAAGGCCGTCCGGACGTCCTTCTCCGGCATGAGCCGGGCGACGACGGTCTTGAACTGGTAGTTGACGAGCGTCCCGGCGGCGATGGCCGCGAACAGCATGGACGCGAGCAGGAGGAGGTAGCCGTTCTTCCGGACGGTCCGGAAGCTCTCCAGGTAGCCGACGCGCGAGGCCGGGGCGATGCGGCTGTCGCCCGCCGCGGCGTCGACCTTCAGCCGCCCGGAGTAGACGACGTTCACCGTCACCAGGGCCAGGACGAGCAGGAAGGGACAGATGAGCAGCAGGTTCTCGGGCCTGATGACCTTGGCGAAGGTCGTCAGGGCGGCCACGAGCGAGCCGGCGATGCCGCCGAGGAGCCCGCCCATGACGAAGAGACCGACCAGCCTCTTGGCCTGGTGGGGGTCGAAGACGTCGTTGACCGCGATCCAGTACTGCGTCACCGACATGGCGATGAACACGTCGGCCCAGAAACAGAAGGCGATGACGAAGACGGGGAAGTGGCTCTCGATCACCGTCTGGGCCCAGAGCAGGAAGAGGACGCCGGACGAATCCGCGACCGGGGTCTGGACCTGGCCCATGCGGTGGACGTCGAAGACGTACCAGAAAGCCCCCAGGCTGGCGATGAAGAACAGGATCGAGGCCGTGAGATAGGTCCGCCGCGGCAGGCGGTCGAGGAGCCGGGCGTTCAGGGCGACGACGAAGCCGATGAGCAGGGCCGTGGCCAGGTCGGCGTAGGGCCACCAGGCCGGCCGGGCGCCGATGAGCAGGCTCTCCTTGACCGGCTTGATGATGTAAAAAGCGGCGGTGATGAGGAAGAAGAATCCGAACAGGGCCAGGGAGGCGCGGTATTCGCGGCCGCGGACGTCGCCGTGCCGTCTGAAGAATCTTTTCGATCCGGCCGTCGGCCAAGAGGCCCCCTGTCCGCGCTTCCGGGATCAGGCCTTATCGAAGCTCTCGATCGCCCGGTCGCAGCTGTCGTGGATGTCCAGGACCTTGTCGAGGAGCGTGATCTTGAAGATCAGGAGGAGCTTGTTGGATATCCGGCAGAGCTTGAAGCTGCCGCCCAGGTCCTGGATCGACTTGTAGCTGGCCAGGATCTCCCCCACCCCGAAGCTGTCGATGAATCCCACATCGGCCAGATCGAGCAGGACGTTCCGCCGGCCCCGTTCGAGCTGGGATTGGACGAGGCCGCTCAGGCTGACCTGGGGGGTGTCCGAGCGGCGGATCTCCCCCTCGACGTCGAAGACGACGATGTCGTTCACTTCACGCGTCTTGATGGTCAGGGGTGTAGTCATTGATACGTTTTTTATCAGAAGCCCCCGTCGAAGTCAATCCGGATTCTTGATAGAATGGCCCGCGAAAGGAGCCGGACATGCCACTCGTCGAGATCCATCTCCTCGAAGGTCGGACGGACGAACAGAAGAAGGCCCTGCTCACGGCGGTCACGGCGGCCGTCCACGACTCGATCGGGGCCCCGCTCGAATCGATCCGGGTGTGGGTGCAGGAGTTCTCCCCGAAGGAATACATGATCGCCGGGATGCTGGCCGCGGAGCGGAAGAAGACCTAGCCCTTGGCCAGCTTCCTGCGGAGGAAGTAGACCGGGATCCCCAGCAGGACGATGAGCAGGCCGGGGACGGTGTTCCTCGTCTTGAAGATCAGCAGGTCGACGGCGATGGCCGCGGCGACGAGGATATAGAGCGCGGGCACGACCGGATAGCCCCAGGCCTTGTAGGGGCGCTCCCAGTCCGGCCGCTTCTTCCTCAGGATGAAGATGGCCGAGACGACCAGCACGAAGAAGATGAGAACGGCGAAGACGACGTAGTCCAGCAGGTCGCTGTAGGTCCCGCTCAGGCAGAGGAGCGAGGCCCAGACGCACTGGACGACGAGGGCCGTCCCGGGGACCGCCTTCCGGTTGAGCGTCCCCGTGGCCTTGAAGAACAGCCCGTCCTTGGCCATGGCGTAATAGACGCGGGCCCCGGACAGGATCAGGCCGTTGTTGCAGCCGAAGGTCGAGATCATGATCAGGACGGCCATGATGACGGCCGCGGCCGGTCCGAAGATCATCCCGGCGGCGGCGGTGCCGACCCGGTCGAACTGCGCGAACTGGATGCCCCGGCCGATGGCGTCGGCCGCCTCGGGACTGCCGTGGACCGGCAGGATGAGGATGTAGGCGAGGTTGGCCAGGAAGTAGAGGAAGACGACCGCGCCCGCGCCGAGGACCAGGCTCAGCGGGATGTTCCGCTTGGGGTTCTTGACCTCGCCGGCGATGTAGGTCACGGTGTACCACTCGTCGGAGGCGAAGAGCGAGCCGACCATGGCCGCCCCGATGGCGGCCAGGAGCATGAGGCCGGCCAGCGGCTCGACCGAGACGATCTGGCCGGACGCCATGTGGGTCCAGCTGGCCTTCCAGAAGACCGCCCAATTGGCCTTGATGGCCGCGGCGTTGGCCCCCACGAAGAAGCCGAGCAGGATGAGCCCGCTCAGGGCGACGGTCTTGGTCACGGTGAACAGGCCCTGGATCGTCTTGCCCGTCCGCAGGCCGCGCATGTTGAGCCAGGTCAGGACGACGATGCTGACGATGGCCAGGACCTGGGCGGCCGAGATCTTCAAGCCGAAGGACCGTGGCCAGGATGTGCTTCTCGCTGAACCAGGGAATCAGGAGCCCCGTGAACTTGGCGAAGGCCACGCCGACCGCGGCGATGGTCCCCGTCTGGATGACCAGGAAGGTCGTCCAGCCGTAGAGGAAGCCGATGAGCGGATGGTAGGCCTCGCGCAGGTAGACGTAGAGGCCGCCGGCATGGGGCATCATGCCGGCCAGCTCGCCGTAGCTCAGGGCGCCGATGACGGTCAGGACGCCGGTGATGAGCCAGACGACGAGCAGCAGGCCGGGCGAGCCGACCGTGCGGGCGATGTCGGCGCTGACGATGAAGATGCCCGAGCCGATCATGGCCCCCATGACGATCATCATGGCGTCGAACAAGCGACATCTCGCGCTTGAAGCCGCCGGATGCGGTTTCGGGGACGGGCGTCACGGCCGTCGCGGCTTTGACGTTCATGGCCTTCTCCTCAGCTTGCTCTTGCGGATGCCGTAGGTGAAGTAGATGACGAGCCCCAGCCCCATCCAGGCGAGCAGCCGCATCCAGGTGTCCTTCGGCAGATTGGCCATGAGGTAGAGGCAGGACAGGATGCCCATGACCGGGATGAACGGGACGAGCGGGGTCTTGAAGGGCCGGGGGATGTCGGGGCGCGTGTAGCGCAGGACGAGGACGCCGCCGCAGACGATGGCGAAAGCGAAGAGCGTCCCGATGCTGACGAGCTCGCCGACGATGCCCATGGGCAGGAGCGAGGCGGCGATGCCGACGACGACGCCCGTGATGACCGTCGTGATGTGGGGCGTGCCGTATTTCGGGTGGACCTTGGCCGCGGCGGGCGGCAGCAGGCCGTCCTTGGCCATGGTGTAGAAGATGCGCGGCTGGCCCATGAGCTGGACCATCATGACCGACATCAGTCCGACGATGGCCGCGATCTTGACCAGCGGCGAGAGCCAGAAGAGCCGCATGGCGTCGATGGCCACGGCCACGGGGGCCGCGACGTTGAGCTCGGTGTAGGGCACGACGCCGGTCAGGACGAGCGAGAAGGCGATGTAGAGGAGGGTGCAGGCGAAGAGCGATCCGAGGATGCCGATCGGCATGTCGCGCTTGGGATTTTTCGCCTCCTGGGCGGCGGTCGAGACGGCGTCGAAGCCGAGGTAGGCGAAGAACATGATGCCGGCGCCGCGGATGATCCCGCTCACGCCGAAGAAGCCCGGCTGGCCCGTGTTCGGCGGGATGAACGGCTGCCACAGCTCCGGCTTGATGAAGAAGACGCCGGCCCCGATGAAGATGAGGATGATGCTGATCTTGAGGAAGACGATGACGGAATTGACCGTCGCCGATTCCCGGATGCCCCGGACGAGGACCCAGGTGATCAGGCCGATGATGAGGGCGGCGGGCAGGTTGAGGTAGGCCCCCGTCTTGGCCCAGACGCCCGTCTGGGGGTCGAAGGCGTAGGGCGCCTGCGCCAGGGCGGCCGGGAAATCGATGCCGATGCCCTTGAGGAAGCTGACGACGTAGCCGGACCAGCCGATGGCCACCGTCGTCGCGCCGAGCGAATATTCGAGGATGAGGTCCCAGCCGATGATCCAGGCGAAGATCTCGCCCAGGGTCGAATAGGCGTACGTGTAGGCGCTTCCGGCGATGGGGATGAGCGAGGCGAACTCGGCGTAGCACAGGCCGGCGAAGGCGCACGTCAGCCCGGCCAACAGGAAGGACAGGGTGACGGCCGGGCCCGGCGTACTGGGCGGCGGCGTGGCCGGTGATGACGAAGATGCCGGCCCCGACGATGGCCCCGACGCCGAGGAAGATGAGGTGCCAGGGGCCGAGGACGCGCTTGAGGCCCGAAGATTCCGAGGAGGCCTCCTGCGTCAGCTGCTCGAGGCTCTTGATGGCGAACAGGGGGCTCTTCATGGACGCGAGTTATAGCACAAGGGACCATGGTCTTCGCAAACGCTAATTCTCGCTACTGGACCTGTGAAGACGGCTGGTTCTATCTTGATGCCCGAAGCTTCCGTGCGCCAGGAACGAAAAGTAGGTTTGACCCGTCTTCTCTATCTCGGATTCGCCTCTCTGCCGAGCCAGCTGTACAGCACCGGCAGCACCAGCAGCGTCAGCAGGGTCGAGGAGATCAGCCCGCCGACGACGACGACCGCGAGGGGCCTTTGGATCTCCGAGCCGGGGCCCTGGGCGAAGAGCAGCGGCACGAGGCTGAGCACGGTGATCGTCGCCGTCATGAGCACGGGCCGCAGGCGGTTGAGACAGCCCTCGACGACGGCCTCGCCGAGCGGCCTCCCCTCCTCCCGGAGCTGCGCGATGTACGAGAGCAGGACGATGCCGTTGAGGACGGCGATGCCGAACAGGGCGATGAAGCCGACCGAGGCCGGGACGGAGAGGTAGAGGCCGGAGAAGTAGAGCGCCAGGACCCCGCCGATGAGGGCGAACGGCAGGTCGAGGATGACGAGCAGGGACAGCCTCAGCGAGCCGAAGGTCAGGAAGAGCAGGAAGAGGATCAGGCCGATCGTGGCCGGCAGGATGACCGCCAGCCGCCGCATGGCCCGCTGCTGGTTCTCGAACTGCCCGCCGTAATCGAGGAAGTACCCCGGCGGGAGCGGCACGTCGCGGCCGATGGCCCGGCGGGCTTCGGCGACGAACCCGCCCAGGTCGCGGCCGCTGATGTTGCACTCGACCCCGATCCGGCGCTGGCCGGACTCGCGGCTGATCTGGCTGGGGCCCTCGAGCATGGTGATCTCGGCGATCTGGCCGAGCGGGATGCGGGCCCCGCCCGGCGTCCGGACCAGGATGGCCCCGATCGTCTCGGGCGAATTCCGCCGCTCCTCGGGGTAGCGGAGCTGCAGGTCGAAGTAGCGGTCGCCCTCGTAGAGCTCGGTGACCGTCTTGCCGCCGACCGCCGTTTCGACGACGTCCTGGACGTCCTCGACGTTGAGCCCGAGGCGGGCGATCCGGGCCCGGTCGGGCTCGACCGTGATGTAGGGCTGCCCGGCGACGCTCTCGACGGTGACGTCCGTCGCGCCCCGGACCCGGCCGAGCACGGCGGCGATCGCCGCGCCCCGGTCCTTGAGGACGTCGAGGTCCTCCCCGAAGAGCTTGACGATGAGCTGGGCCCGCGTCCCGGCCACGAGCTCGTCGATGCGGCAGGCGATGGGCTGGCTGAAGGAGAAGGCCATGCCCGGGAACTCCTCCATCGCCTCGCGCATGCGGTCGGTCAGCTCCTCCCGCGTCCGGGCCGAGGTCCACTCGCCCCGCGGCTTGAGCACGCCGACGTAGCCCGTCTTCTCGACGCCCCGGGCCTCGAGCGCGATGCCGGTCTGGCCGGTCTTGCCGACGATGGTCACGAGCTCGGGGAATTCCATCAGCCGGGCCTCGACCTTGCGGCTCATGTCCAGGGACTCGGCGAGCGAGATGCCCGGCAGGAACTGGATGTCCGTGTCGAGCGCGCCCTCGTCCATGACGGGCATGAACTCCGTGCCCAGGCGCGGGACGAGGAAGGCCGTCCCGGCGAGGAGGACCGAGGCGGCGACGACGACGACGGCCTTGTGGCGGAGGCTCCAGCGCAGGACCGGGAGATAGCCCTTCTTCGCCCCTTCGACGAGGAAGCTCCTCTTGTCCGGGTGCGGCTTGAGGAGCAGGTGGCAGAACGCCGGGATGGCCGCCAGCGACAGCAGCAGCGAGGCCAGCAGGGCGATGACGTGGGTGAAGGCCAGGGGCAGGAACATCTTCCCTTCGATCCCCTGCAGGGCGATGATCGGGATGAAGGTCAGGGCGATGATGAGCTCGCCGAAGATCGACGGCTTGCGGACCTCGAGGACGGACCGCAGGACGACCGGGAGCCGGCGGGCCGCCGCCCCGGCCTCGGACAGGTGGCGCTGGACGTTCTCGACCTGGATGATCGTGGCGTCGATGATCATGCCGATGGAGATGGCCAGGCCGCCGAGCGACATCAGGTTGGCCGACAGGCCCACCGCCCGCATCATGACGAACGTGAACAGCATCGACAGCGGCAGGGCCAGGAGGACGATGAACGCGCCGCGGAAGCTGCGCAGGAAGAGATAGAGGACGAGGACGACGAGCACGGAGCCGACGAGCAGGGCCTCCGTGACGGTGTGGATGGCCCGGTCGATGATGTCCGAGCGCTTGTAGTAGGGCTCGATGCGGAGGCCGAGCGGCAGGACGCCCGGAGCCGTTGATCTCGCCGACCCGGCGCTCCACGGCCCGGACGACGTCGCGGCCGTTGGCGCCGCGGAGCATCATGACCACCCCGCCGACGACCTCGCCCTTCCCGTCCTTGACGGCCCCGCCCTGGCGGACGGCCTGACCGGCCGAAACCTCCGCCACGTCCCGGACGAGGACGGGCGTTCCCGCCTCGGTCTTCAGCGCGACGGCGCCGATGTCCCCGACGGTCTGGAGGAGCCCGACGCCGCGGACGAGATACTGCTGTTCGCCGTGCTCCAGGATGTTGCCGCCGACGTTGAGGTTGTTCCGGCGGAGGGCCTCGCCGACTTCGGCCAGGGTCAGGTCGTAGGCGTGGAGCCGGTCCGGATCGACGACGACGTGATACTGCTTGATCGCCCCGCCGAAGGAGTTGATCTCGCTGACGCCGGGGATCGACTTGAGCAGCGGCGCGAGGACCCAGTCCTGGGCGGTCCGGACTTCGGTCAGCCAGGTCATCTCGTCCGTCCCGGCCGGCCGCTCCCCGGCCAGGGTGTACTGGTAGACCTCGCCCATCGCGGTCGAGACCGGTCCCATGGCGATCTCGGTCCCCTGGGGGACGCGTTCGCGGGCCTCGATCAGCCGCTCGAGGACGAGCTGGCGGGCGAAATAGACGTCGACCCCGTCCTCGAAGACGACGGTGACGACGGAGAGCCCGGCCTTGGAGACCGAGCGGACCTGATCGAGCCGGGGCAGGCCGCGCATGGCCGTCTCGACCGGGTAGGTGACGAAGCGCTCGACCTCGGGCGGAGACATGCCCGGGACCGTGGACAGCACCTCGACCTGGATGTTGGTGACGTCGGGGAAGGCGTCGATGGGGATGCGCAGGACGGACCAGACGCCGAGCGCGATGAGGAGAGCCACGCCGACGAGGACGAGCGCGCGCCGGCGCAGGGCGCCTTCGATGATCCGGTCAAGCGTGCCCATGTTCGTCCTCCAGGCTGCCCTTGCGGATCTCGGACTTGAGGAGGAAGCTCCCCGACGTGACGACGGCCTCGCCTTCGGCGAGTCCCTCCAGGATCTCGACCGCGCCGCCGGACCTCGCGCCGGTCCGGACCTCGCGCCGGGCGAAGGTCCTCTCCCCCGTCCGGACGAAGACGATCGGCTTGCCGGCGTCGTCCTGGACGGCCGTTTCGGGAACGACGAGGGCCGGCCGCTCTCCGGCCGACGCGATCGTCGCCTCGACGAACATGCCCGGTTTGAGCCGCCCGTTGCCGCCGCCGATCTCGACCCGCCCCTCGACCGTGCGCGTTCCGCTCTCGACGGCGTCGCCGACGAGGACGAGCCGGCCGCGGAAGTCTTCTCCGGGATAGGCCTGGGTGCGGAGCACGACCTCCGCCCCCGTCTTGACGGCGGCGAGGTCCCTCTCCTGGATGTGGAGGCAGGCCCAAAGCGACGCGGGGTCGGCCAGCCGGAAGAGGCTCGTGCCGAGCTCCGCCGCGTCGCCGGCGACGACGTTCGCTTCGAGGACGGTGCCCGCGAGGGGCGCCCGGACCGCGAGGAGCGGGCGCGGGGCGGACGTCGCGCCGAGGGTCTCGACCTCCGCGTCGGGCACCCCGAGCAGCCGGAGCCTGTCCCGGGCGCCGGCCAGGAAGGCCCGGGCGGGCCCCTCTTCGGCCGGGTCGCCGGCGTGCCGCTTGAGCCGCGCGGCCGCCTGGACGTATTCGGCCTGGAGGGTCAGGTAGTCCGGGCTGTAGAGCTCGGCCAGGAGCTGACCTTCGCGAACCCGGTCGCCCCGGACGACGAGCACCCGCTCGAGCCGGCCCGGGGTCCGGGCCGTGAGGTGGACGACGCGGCGGGCGTTCCACTCGATCTCGCCGGCCGCGGCGATCCTGAGGGCGAGCAGGCGCGTCGCGGCCGGCTCGGTCCGGATGTCCGGCCGCGGCGACGGCCTCCGGCGAAAGCGTCACGGACGACGGCGCCGCGGCTTCGTGATCGTGGTCTTCGATCGCGGGACCGGACGCGGCGGGCGCGCCGCCGCGGCAGCCGGCGATGAGGAGAAGGGCCGGCAGGGCGGCCCAGAGGATCCAACGTGTGAGTTTCTTCATGGCGATGCTCCGTTACTCGGTCTCTTCGCCGGCGACCTCGAGGTCGGCCAGGGCGAGATTGTAGAGGAGAAGGGCGCGCAGATGTTCGATCTGGGCCTGGACGAAGGTCCGGTGGAGGTCGATGACCCCGAAAGCCTGCGTCTTGCCGTAGCGGAAGTACTCGAGCTCGATCGCGAGCTCGTCCTCGAGGTCCGCGAGCAGGCTGCGCTCGTAGACCAGGACCTGGCCCTCGGCCGATCTGGCGGCGGCGAAGGCGCTCTCGACGGCCGTCCGGACGCGCCGCGCGAGCGCCTCGGAGGCGAGACGGGCGGCGTCCGCCTCCGCGGCCGCTTCGATCGCCTGGCCCCGGGCCCGGCCGGGCCGGAGGAAGGGCAAGGTCAATCCGAACTCGACGCCCCAGGCGTTGGGCCGGACGCTCGGCAGGAGGAAGCCGGCCAGGAAATCGGGTCGCCGGCCGAGCCCGGCCAGCTTCACGGCTGCAGCAGCCTGCTCCGTGCGGATCGACGCGGCCCGCATCGACGGCAGGGTCGTCCGGGCCCGCTCCCAGAGTGCCGATGGGTCGGCCTCGAGCGGCGTGAACGGAAGGGGCGTCGCGAGCTCCACGGCATCGCCGGGCGAAAGCCCCAGAAGTCCGATGAGCTCCAGCTCGGCCGTGCGCCGTTCCCGGGCCTGGTCGAGCGCCTGGTTCCTGAGCCGGGCCTTCTCCGCCCGGGCCCGGAGGACATCGCCGTACGCGGCCGCGCCCGTCCGGTATTTCGACTCGAGGTCCTCGAGGAGCGCGTCGAGACGGGACCCGGAGCGCTCGAGCGCGGTGACGGCCCCCGCGGCGAAGACCGCCTGCCAGTAGGCCCTTTTCACCCGGGCGGCGAGGAGGAGCCGGACCCGGTCGAGCTCGGCGCCGGCCAGGTCCTCCCCTTTCCGGCCGATGTCGGTCCGGAGGGAGCGCTTGCCGGGATACTCGAACACCTGTTCGATCCCGAGGCGGACCTCGAGCTCGTCGCCTTCCTCTCTTGAGGCCCGGCAGGGGGATGCCTTCGAGCCCGGCCGTGAGCTGGGGTTCGGGACGGGACGCGAACTGGAGTGTCCGGCCGCGGGCCGCTTCGACGCGGGCTCGGGCCTCCCGGATCTCGGGATGTCCGGCCAGGGCGAGCTCCACGGCCCGCTCCAGCGTCAGGCCTCCCTCCTGGGCGGGAAGCGCGGAAACGATGACGAACGCCGCCAGGGCGGCGATAACCGGCGGTCTCTTGAGCGCCATGATAATCCTCCTCGTCGAAAGCGTCGGGTCGAAGCCGGAGAAGGGATCAGAGGAGGAAGGATTTGGGAGGGTGGGCGATATCGGCGGCCGGGCGGCCGAGAGGACGGCCTTCGGAGGGATCGGACATCACCGCCGCGAACCCCGCCGCCGCACCGAGCTCGACGGGCTCCGGGCCGACCATCGAGACCCAGAAACAGAGGCAGGTCTCGCCGGAAGGGTGATGCGGGTGGACGTGGCCGAGGCCGGCGGCCTTGGCCGTGCAGTGGACGGGGCAGTGGTCCTCGGCGAAGTAGTAATGGAACATGCACAGGGCGAAAACGACGGCGAAAGCCAGGACCGCGGCCTTTTTCATAGCGTTGCGATTATCCCACGGAATCAAGATGGGGTCAAACCCGTCGCCTTTCATCGGCCCCCGCGTTCTGTTATCATCACGGCGTGAGAAGCCTTGTCACGGGGGCGAGCGGGTTCATCGGCAGGCGGCTGGCCCGGGAGCTCGTCCGCCGGGGCGACGAAGTCGCCTGCCTGGTCCGCCGGACCAGCCGCACGGCCCCGCTCAGCGGCCTCCCGGTGGAGCTCGTGGTCGGCGACCTCGGCGATCCCGGCTCGTTGGACGCCGCCGTCAAAGGACGCGACCGCGTCTTCCATCTGGCCGGCGTCGTCCAGGCCCTCGACGAGGCGGACTTCGACACGGCCAACACCCGGGGGACCGCGAACCTCGTCGGGGCCTGCCTGCGGGCCGCGCCGGGCCTGAAACGCTTCGTCTTCGTCTCGAGCATCGCCGCCGCCGGGCCCAGCGGACCGGGCCGGCCGGTCGTCGAGACCGACGCGCCCAAGCCCGTCTCCGCCTACGGCCGCAGCAAGCTCGCCGCCGAGACGCGCCGTCCGGGAGACGGGGGCCGCGGCTGCCCGCGACCATCGTCCGGCCTCCGAACGTCCTCGGGCCCGGCTCGAAGGAGCTGGCCGGGGCCATCGGCCTCCTGCGCAGGCGACTGGCCCCGGTGATCGGCGACGGGCGGCCCAGGACGAGCCTCGTCGACGTCGACGACCTCGTTTCCGCCCTGATCCTCGCCGCGGACCATCCCCGCGCCGTCGGCGAGACCTACTTCGTCACGGACGGCGGTTCCTACGCCTGGCCCGAGATCATGGCCGCGCTGGCCGAAGAGCTCGGCATCGGGCGATTCAAGCTCGGCATCCCCTGCGGCGCCCAGCTCCTGGCCGCCGGCCTGGCCGAGGCGGCCTGCC
>CAWHBV010000008.1:0-111507 GCA_963827635.1 uncultured bacterium | reverse complement strand
CTGCGAACAGGGCCTGCCCCTTGTCGCCGGGCACGGCCGCTGGCGGTTCGGCTACTGCCACATCGGGAACCTGTGCCGGGCCGCCGAGCTGGCCCTGGTCACGCCGGGGATCGAAGGCCGGGCCTACACGGTGACCAATGGCATCCTGCCCACGTGGAAGGAGCTCTTCGAGGCCTTCCAGCGCGGTGTCGGCAGGAGGCAGAGGGTCTACGTACCCGTCTTCGTCGCCAGGGCCCTGGCCGCGGCCTCGGGCGCCGTCGCGGCCGTGTTCCCCCGCTTCGAACCCAAGCTCAACTATTACCGGGTCAGGCGCGTCACCTCGGAGACGACCTACGACATCTCGGGGACGATCGCCGATCTGGGGTACCGGCCGGACGACGACTACGAGCGGCAGTTCGCCGAGATCGTCGCCTGGTACATAAAGGAGAAAGCCCGTGGCGGATTGGCTTGAGCGCGCCGCCGGACCCGGCGGCATCACCCTGTCCCTCGTCTACCTGGAGCTCGTCCTGGCCGTGACCCTGCTGACCTCCGTGCTCCATTTCCGGAGGCTCAAGGAGACGCGCGGCGAGCTCGGGGCCGTGCGGCTCTACTTCCTGGCCGTGTTCGGCCTTTTCCTCGTCCTCCCCTGCGCGCTGACGTTCCTCTCGTCCGCACGCCCTTTCGAGACTCTGGCGGGATTCGGCTGGACCTTCGGACGGGCCGGGCTGGGCCTGAAGCTCACGCTGGTGCTCCTGCCTCTCGCCTGCCTGTCCGGCTTCTCCGGCTCCCGCGATCCCGGTCTGCGCAGGATGTATCCGTTCGCCAAGGATGCCTGTTCAGGGACGGGGAGGTTCGTCGGCTACGAAGTGTCCTACATTATTTTCTATTACCTGCCCTGGGAATCCGTCTTCCGGGGCGTCCTGTTCTTCCCGCTCGTGCCGGCGATCGGGCTCATCCCGGCCCTGGCCGTCCAGACGGCGGGCGCGACCCTCATGCACATCGGTCACCCCGACAAGGAGGTCGTCGCCGCCGCCGTCTCCGGGCCCTGCCTCGGGCTCGTGGCGTATTTCACCGGGCTCCTTCTTTTACCCGCTCGTCCTCCACGCGGCCACCGGCGTCATCACCGACAGTCTCGCCTGCCGTCGCCTGCGACGGGAGAAGGCGTGAGGATCCTCGTCACCGGGGCGACCGGCTTCGTCGGCGCGGTGCTCGTGCCGGAGCTCGTCGCCCGCCACGGGGCCGGCGCCGTCGACGCATTCGTCCTTCCCGGAGACGCGATCCCCGCGACCTGGCGGGACTCGGGTGTGCGCTTGTTCAGGGGCGACATCGCCGATGCGGCTGCCGTGCGGGCGGCCGTCGCCGGGCACGACCGCGTCGTCCACATGGCCGGCCTCATCTCCTACTGGAAGGGCGACGAGGAAAAGCTGAGGCGGGTCAACGAGGACGGCACGCGGGCGGTCGTCGAGGCCGCGCTGGCCGGCGGCGTCGAGCGGCTCGTCCACGTCTCGTCCGTCGGGGCGATCGGATTTCACGAGGACGGGAGGCCGGCCGACGAGACGACGCCGTTCAACTGGCCCGCGGACATCCTCTACATGGGCTCGAAGCGGCGCGGCCAGGACATCGTCGAACGGGCCGTGCGCGAACGGGGCCTGCGGGCCGTCATCCTCAATCCCGCCTCGATCATGGGCCCGGGCGACCACAATCCGGCGACGCCGCACAACGAGCTCTATAAAAGGATATGCGGCCGGACCCAGATCGGCTCGTTCGCCGGAGGCCTGGCCATCGTCGACGTCCGGGACCTCGCGACCGTCATCCTCGAGGCCGTCGAGGGCCGGGGCCGCGACGGCGAGAGCTACCTCGTCGTCGGGGCCAACCTCCCCTATCGCGACGTCGTCCGCCGGATCGCCGGGGCCTGCGGCCGCAGGGCCTTCCCTTTCGCGGTCCCGGCTCCCCTGCTGAGGGCGGCCGGGGCCCTGTTCGAACGCGTCGCCGGCATCACCGGGCGCAGGCCTCTCCTCACCGCGGCCTACGGCAAGCTGAGCGGCTGGACGGCCTATTACGACAACGCCAAGAGCCGGCGCGAGTTCGGCCACAGCTACATCGATCCGGACCGGACGATCGCGGACGGCTGGCGCTATTTCCGCGACACTTTCGGTTCCTGAAGGGACCAGGTCTTCGCAACGCGAATCCGCTGGACCAGGAGGGACCAGGTCTTCGCATTCGGCCGCGCGTTGGCGGGGAAGCGAAGACCAGTCCCCGTTCGGTCCCTTCCGGATCAGCGGACGCGGACCGGAAGGACGATGTGCGAGGCGTGCTTCCCGGACCGGTAGACGCGCTGGGTCGCCGGGCGGTAATCCGAGGCCTCGGCCAGGAAGATGTTCTCGACGAAGGTCTGCGGATTCCGGTCGATGAGCGGGAACCAGGTGCTCTGGACCTGGACCATGATCCGGTGGCCCTTGAGGAAGCGGTGGTCCGCCGCATGCAGATCGATGGCGAACTCCGCGACCTCTCCGGGGACGAGCGGCTCGGGCTTCTCGAAGCTCTTCCGGAAGCGGCCGCGGAAGACCTCGTTGGCGACCATCAGCTGGTAGCCGCCCATGAACGGCTCGGCGGGATAGTCCTCGGGGTAGACATCGATGAGCTTGACCACCCAATCGCTGTCGGTCCCCGTCGTCGAAGCGAAGAGCCTGGCCGTGATGCTCCCGGTGACGGTGACGTCCTCGGCGAGCGCTTCGCTCTCCCAGCTGAGGACGTCGGGGCGCATGTGGGCGAAGCGCTGGTCGCCGACGAGCCACGTCCGCCAGCCGGACCCGCGCGGATCGTAGGTCGCTTCGATCGGCCGCGGCCGGTACGGCACGGGCCGGGCGGGATCGGAGACGTAACCGTCGAAGGCCGGGCCGTCGCCCGGCTCCGCGGGGGCCTCGAACGACAGCCGGCCGTCCTCGCGGAAGTAGAGGGCCCGGTCCTCGGTCAGCCGGCGCGGCGGCCACTCGTCGTAGATCCGCCACTCGTTGGCGCCGGTCTCGAACGTGATCGCCTCCGGGACTTCCCAGCCGGGCTTGTCTTTCAGATAGTAGGCGAAGAAAGGCGCCTGGATCCTCTCGCGGAAGATACTTCGACGTGTCGGAACCGAACTTGATCCGGCCCAGCGCCTCCCCGCCCGGGCGGTTCCAGCCGCCGTGGTTCCAGGGACCGGCGACGAAGAAGCTGATCTCCCGGCCGTCGAGCGGCTCGAGGGTCTCGTAGATCTTCTGCGGCCCGTAGAAGTCCTCCTGGTCCCACCAGCCGGCGACGTGGAGCGTGGGCACGGTCACGCGGTCCAGGTAGGGGGCCATGGCCTGCCGGCGCCAGAACGCGTCGTAGTTGGGATGGGCGACGTAATCGTTCCAGGTCGGGATCTGGCCGAACAGGTATTTCTCGTTGACCGTCGAGAGAGGCCCGAGCCGGAGATACCACTCGTAGGTGTCGTACTCGTCGAAGCGGAAGTTCGTGTCCCCCTTCGTCGTCTCCATCTTGGCCGCGTACTCGAAGCCGTAGCTCAGGCGGAACGCGCCGTTGTGGTGGAAATCGTCGCCGAGGTACATGTCGGCCGGGGACGCCTGCGGCGAGACGGCCCTGACGGCCGGGTGCGGATCGAGCATGGCCATGGCGGCGAGCCAGCCGTCGTAGGAGACTCCCCTCAGGCCGACCCGGCCGTTGTGGCCCGGCACGTTCGCCAGGAGCCAGGCGACGGTGTCGTAGGCGTCCGTGCTCTCGTCGATCGCCTTGGGATCTTTCCTGTCGCGGGGCGGCCGCTGCATGACGAACGTGCCCTCGGACCCGAAGCGGCCGCGGATGTCCTGGTAGACGAAGATGTAGCCGTCGGCGACGAGCTCGCGGTAGCTCTCCCCCGCCAGGTTGACCGCCGTCTCCGGGACCCCGTAGGGCGTGCGCTGGAGCAGGAACGGGAGCGGCGCAGCCGCGTTTTTCGGCGCATAGACGACCGTCCGGAGCTTCACCCCGTCGCGCATGGCGATCATGGCCTCGGTCCTGGACGAACTCGGGCGGCGCCGCAGGGTTCTGACCGGACGAGACCAGCGTCGCGCCGGCAGCGAGCGCCAGGGCGAGAAGTGGGACCGCCAGCAGGACCGTGGTCTTCTTCGGGAGAATGCGCATCGTGGGCTCCTTTCCGTCGCCGGATGCCGATTCTAGCCCCGGCGGTCCCTCCCGGTCAAATGAAATGGGGCGCGTTGACAGGATCGCGAGCTTGCGCATAGAATGCCAGCGTCCGGGATCGCGCGCCATGAAGATCGTCCTGTCCGAAACGCTGAGCTACTGCTTCGGCGTCCGCAAGACGCTCGAGACGACCGACCGCCTCCTGGCCGACCGCCCCGACCGGACCTACTTCATGCTCGGCGAGATCGTCCACAACGAGCACGTCGTCGAGGCCCTCAAGGCCAAGGGCCTGCGCATCGTCCAGACCCTCGCCGACGTCCCGCCCGGCGGCGTCGTCATCCTCCAGAGCCACGGCTCGACCCGGAAGCGCTATCGCGAGCTCGAAGAGAGGGGCCTCGAGTACGTCGACGCCACCTGCCCGATGGTCCGGATCATCCACGACCGCATCCGCGAGGTCGAAGCCCAGGGCCGCACCCCCGTCGTCATCGGCCAGTTCGGGCACGAGGAGGTCCGGGGCATCGTCGGCCAGGTCGCCCGGGCCCTCGTGGTCAAGTCTCCCGACGAGGTCACGCCCGAGCTCTTCGAGGGCGTCCGCCGCGCCGGCGTCGTGGCCCAGTCGACGTTCGTCGAAGCGGAGGCCCGGAGCATCGTCGAGCGCATCCGCGCCCTCGTCCCCGACGTCGTCTACCACGACACCATCTGCCAGCCGACCAAGACCCGCCAGCGCGAGGTCGAGACCCACACCCGGAAGGCCGACTGCGTCATCGTCATCGGCTCCCGCCACAGCGCCAACACCATGCATCTCTACAACATCGCCCGGGCCATCAACCCGCGGACCCACCTCATCGACAGGCCGGAGAGCGTCGAGGACATCGCCATCCCCGCGGACGCGACCGTCTTCGTGGCCTCCGGGGCGTCGACGCCGATGGAGCTCATCGTCGAGGTCGTCCGGCGCCTCGAATCCCGCCCGGAGACGCCGCCCGGCCGGAAGGACGGCGCCCCGTGACCTTCGACCGCCACATGTCCGGAGCCAGGACCCGGCTCGCCGCCGACCTCACCGCGTTCCTCGCCTCGAAGCGCGCGGGACGTGGCCGGCATCGAGCCGTGGGGGCGCGACGTCCTCCGCCGCCTGTCCGCCTTCACCCGCAAGGGCAAGATGGTCCGCGGCGGCCTCGTCCTGCTCGCCCACGGGATGGCCGGAGGGCGGCTCCGGGCCGGCCGCGCTCCGGGCCGGCACCGCCTGCGAGCTCATCCAGTCGGGACTGCTCATCCACGACGACATCATGGACCGGGACCCCCGCCGCCGCGGCGCGCCGTCCATCCACGAACAGTACGCCGGCCTCGCGCGCGGCCTGGACGGCCCGGCGGCGGCCCACTTCGGGACGAGCCTGGCCATCTGCGCCGGCGAGATCGCGATCTTCCTCGCGTTCGAGGCGCTCGCCGGCCTGCCCGGACCGCCGCGTCGCGCGGCCGAGGTCCAGAAGCTCTTCGCGGCCGAGTTCGGCCTCGTCGGGCTCGGCCAGATGCTCGACATCGAGGCCGGCGCGGGCCGCCGGGCCCTCACCGAGAGCGACATCCTGGACATCTACCGCTACAAGACCGCCCGCTACTCCTTCTCCCTGCCCCTCGCCGCGGGCTGGATCCTCGGCGGCGGCCCCGGACGGGTCCTGCCGGCCCTCCGTCGCCTCGGCGAAGACCTCGGGCTGGTGTTCCAGATCAAGGACGACGAGCTGGGGCTCTTCGGCAGCGCCGCGGCGACCGGCAAGCCCGTGGGCTCCGACGTCCGGCAGGGTAAGAAGACCCTGTTCTATCTGGGCTTGACGGACCGGGCCTCCGGCGCCGACCGGGACCGCCTCGCGGCCGTGTTCGGCCGCCCCGACGCCCCCGACGACGGACGTCCTCTTCGTCCGCGACCTGGCCGAGCGCCTCGGAGTCCGCAGGGACGTCCTCGGCACCATGGCCAGGCTGGCCCGGCGGGCCGAAGGGCGGATCCGCGCCCTGCCCGTCGGAGAGCGGCACAGGGCCCTTCTCTCGAGCCTTCTCGACTACAGTCTCGCCCGCCGGGCCTGATCCGCCCCGCTCCGGTCGCAGGGGGGTGAGATATCACCTCGCGAATCACCCTTAGGGGTGATTGACCCTTCTCCGGCCAGGGGCGAAAATCGTCCCGTATTCGGACGGTCACCTCGTTTCGGAGGACGGATAAGATGGACAATCGCAAAGACAAGCGCTTCTCGGAACGGAACACGGTCTTCATCAAGTCGACGTCGGAGGCCGCCGAGGCCCTCTACGGCCACGGCATCAACGCCCACACCCACGACCTCTCCCTGTCCGGAGCGAGGATCTGCACCCCCCACTACTTCCCCGTCGGGAGCGTCGTCCGCATCGTCATCGACCTCGAACGGACCCACCAGTCCATCAAGGTCGACGGCGAGATCAAGTGGACCAAGAAGAGCGAAGAGGACGACGACCTCTTCGAAAGCGGCGTCGAGTTCCTGCACAGCATCTCGCAGACGCTGCTCTCGCTGATCAAGCACCTCTACGCGGAGAAGAACGGCGGCGGCATCCCGACGGCCATCTCCCACTGATCAGGCCCAGGCCCTCTCCAGGACTTCCCGGTTCTCGAGCAGCAGGCCGATGTAGACCGCCTCGAGATCGACCATCTCCCGGTCGTCCCGCCTCAGCCAATCGGACAGCCAGGCGAAGCGCAGGGCCAGGACCAGGTCCGGAAAGCACTCCCAGGCCGCCTCGGAGTAGCCGGCCCCCGCGCGGAGCCGACCGACGAAGCGTTTTCACCAGATCCTTCGTGAGGCAGCGCGGGTCTTCCATGCCGAGACAGCCGACGAGGATCGCGGCGTCGTAGGCCTCCGTCCGGTAGCCGCAGAACTCGAGATCGATGAGGGCGTCGATCCCGGTCGGCGACCAGATCACGTTCAGGGGGTGGAAGTCGCCGTGGCAGAAGGCCTCGGGGATCGCGCCGAGCTTCGGGAAGAGGTGACGCTCGAGCCGGAGGACGGCCGGGTAGACGCGCTCGAAGAGCGGCCGGTTCCGGTCGCCCACCTTGCCGAGGAGGTCGCGGACGAATCCGGCCAGGGAAAAATCGCCGGCCGTGTCGCTTCGCGGAGCACCGACGGCGGCGGCCCGGAAGCGGACGAGAAGATCGGCCAGCGCCTCGCCCCGCCAGCCCTCGAACGCGTAGGCGGGCCGGTCGAGGGGTGTCCCCGGCACGAACGGCGAGACCTGCCAGGCCCCGTCCCCGTGCTCCGCGACGGTACGGCCGGGCGCGCAGGTCCGCCACGGCCTGACCTCGGGCAGCCGGGCGGCGACGAAGGCCGCCGCGGCGGCGATCTCCTCTTTGCGCGACGCCGTCGCGGGATCGTGTCTTTCGACGACCCACAGGCGGCCCTGCGCGTCCTCGGCGCCGTCCGCTCCAGACATCTCTCCGGGCTTCCGGCGAGCGGCAGGTCCGGGCGGAGGCGGACGAGCTCCAGGCCGAACCGTTCGAGCACGGCCGCGACGTTCGTCGGATCCATGTTTCACCTCCTGGCGTTCCCGCGCGGAGGATGATAGAGTCCGGCCGGACCGCTGTCAACGGAATTCGTTCCCGGGCGGGCGGATTTGTCCTATAATCGGGGAACGCGAACACCATGAGCGGCATCACCTCATCCCTTTCGACGCGCGTCGGGCCGCTCGGCGGCCGGGTCGAGGAGCTCGTGCGCCGCCACATGAGGCTCTGGCGGGAGGCCTCGGCCGAGCCCCGGCCGCCGAAGAAGCGCTACGCCCGCGCGGAAAAGCGGGCCGTCGAACGCGAGCTCTCTGCGCTCGTCGGGCGGCTCTCTGCGCCGGAGGTCCGGACGGCTTTCCTCGACGGATCGCTCGACGCCGCGGGCCTCGAGGCCGTCGCCGCCGGGCTCAAGCCGGGTTTCAAACGCCTGCTCGGTCTCATCGACCTGCCGCTCGACGCCGTGTACGACGCCCGCTTCATCGACTCGACGCGCCGGTTCCTCCAAGCCGCCCGCGACTTCGATCCCGGGCTCGGCCTGGACTCGGCCTATCAGGCCCTGCGCAACGTCTGGATCATGAACTCGCTCCAGTTCGACCTCGGCCTGCCCGTCGAACACGGCGACGCGGTCTTCGCCTACAGCATGGTCTATCCCTACCTCGACAACGTGCTCGACGACGCCGGGACCTCGGAATCCGGCAAGCTGGCCCTGCTGGCCAAGCTCAGGGAGTGGCTCGAAGGGGCCGGGCCGGAGGCGGCGTCGCCGGGCGAAGCCCGGCTTCTCTCGCTCGTCCGACTCATCGAGGGCCGCTTGCCCCGCCCGCGCTTCCCCGGCGTCTACGGCTCGCTCCTGGCGATCTACAACGCCCAGGTCAAGAGCCTGCTCCAGCAGAAGCCGGGCGCCCTGACTTCGCCGGACGACGTCCTGGCCATCAGCCTGGAGAAGGGCGGCACGTCCGTTCTCGCCGACGGCTACCTCGTGGCCGGCGACCTTTCGGCGGCCGACGAGGAGTTCTGCTTCGGCTTCGGGACGTTCCTCCAGCTGGCCGACGATCTTCAGGACATCGCCGAGGATTCCCGCTGCGGGCTGCGGACCCTGTTCACGGATGCCGCCGGCCGGGCCGGCCGCGAGGCCGCCGCGGCCCGGCTCGAGAACTACCTCGCCGCCGTGATCGGGCGGGCCCGGAGCGGCGCGACGCCGGCGCGGTCGGCGCTCTGCGACGCCATCGAAGGCGGACTGGCGCTCATGTTCAGGGGCTCCGTGGGAAAACACCCCGGGCAGTTCCCGAGGCGGTACGTCCGGTCGGCCAAGCGCGGCTTCCCCGTCCGCTTTTCCTATCTCGAGAGGCTCCGCAAGCGGCTCGGCGAAGGAATGCCCGCGGGCGGCGCCCGCCTGGCCGATCTCGATCCGGGGCTGGTCGCCCTGATGGCCCTGTCCTCGCGGGCCTTCGCCCTCGACTGAGCCCGGGGCGAGCCGCCTATTTGGCGATGACGGCGACGGTCTTCGGGTCCCGGACGGCTTTCCAGACGACGGCGGCCGCCTTGGCGTCGCCGGCCGGCCGGACCGTTCCGGCGATCTCGTCGCCGAGGACCTTGCCCTCGTAGAGGAAGGAGACCTCCCTGCCGCCGGTCGAGGTGTCGACCCGGAAGGAGATCCGGTCTCCCGAGACCACGAAGCCGCCGGCCGAGAGCGGCCGTCCGTCTTCCGTTCCCTCGACGGTCACGGCCTGGAACTCCTGGTCCGCCCGGAGCGTGACGTGCCTCTTCTGCCCGCCGACGGGAATGTCCCAGTCCCACCGGCCGGAGACGTTGGCCGGCACGATCCAGAAGTGGACGTCCCGCCGGTCGTCGAACGACGTCGTGACCTCGACCGTCTTGTCGGGCTTCCACTCGCCCATCTCGAAGCTGTGCGAGACGAGGCGCGTGCCCGGCCTGAGCTCGGCCAGGAGCTTGGGCCGGAGGCGCAGGTTGACCGAGGTCAGGAGATACATGGTGACGACCGTGGCCTCGCGGAAATCCGCTTCGAAGAGGTCCTTCTGGAGGAACCGGACCTTGCCCGCGAGCCCGGCCGCGGCCGCGTTGTCGTTGCTCTCGGCGACCCGGACCGGATCGATGTCGATGCCCACGGCCTCGACCCCGAACCGTTTGGCCGCCGCGATGACGATGCGGCCGTCACCGCAGCCGAGGTCGTAGAGGATATCCCCCGACTTGACCCCGGCCAGGCTCAGCATCGCGTCGACGACCTCCGGCGGGGTGGGCACGTAGGGGACGTCGTAGCCCCGGAACTGCGGCCAGGACAGCTCCTGGGAGACGGCCGGCTGAGGAAGAGCCAGCAGAGCCGCCAGAGCGGCGACGGCAAAGACCGGCGTTTTTCTCATCGCGTCCCTCCTCGAACGAGGCGAAGCTCCGGGGCGAATCCCGGGACGGGACGAATGATAGACCCCGGTTCCGGGCGGTGTCAATCCGTCCCGGCCCGGTGGGCCCGCGCTAGGATACGACCTGGCCGTCGAAGAGCCGGATGGTCCGCTCGGACCGGGCCGAGATGTGGTCGTTGTGAGTGACCATGACGATCGTCCGCCCGCCCCGCCAGAGATCGACCAGGATGGCCATGATCTCCTCGCCGCTCTTGGAGTCGAGGTTCCCCGTCGGCTCGTCCGCGAGCAGGATGGGCGGATCGTTGGCCAGGGCGCGGGCCAGGGCGATGCGCTGCTGCTGGCCTCCCGAGAGTTCCGTGGGCCGGTGCTCGCGCCAGTCGTAGAGCCCGACGGCGTTGAGGAGCTCGGTCACCCGTTCGCGACGCCTCCGTCCGTTCTTGCCGTCGAAGAGCATCGGCAGCTCGATGTTCTCCCAGGCCGTCGCGTAGGGCAGGAGGTTGAAGTTCTGGAAGACGAACCCGATCTTGCGGTTGCGCACGGCCGCCAGTTCGTCGAAGGTCAGCCCGGCGACCTCCTCGCCGTCGAGAACGTAGGCGCCCCCGGTCGGCGTGTCCAAACAGCCGACGATGTTCATCAGCGTCGATTTGCCCGAGCCCGACGGGCCCATGATCGAGACGAATTCGCCCTTGCCGATCGCCAGCGAGATGCCCCGCAGCGCTTCCAGCGATTGGCTTCCGGTCCGGTAGACCTTGGTGATGCCTTCGAGCTCGATCATGATGGTCCTCTATTCGTAGCGCAGCGATTCGATGGGGTTGGCCCGCGAGGCCCGGAGCGCCGGGAAGATCCCCGACAGGAAGCAGAGGAGGCCCAGGATGGCGATGTAGGCCACGAAGATCTTCAGCGAGAACTCCGGACGCAGAAGATAGGCCTCGATCCCGAACGACTCGTAGTTGATCGGGGCCAGGCGGACGAGATGGACGATGTTGAACGCGGTGATAAAGCCCCAGAACGTCCCTTTGGCGAAGACGAACACCGTCTCCAGGAAGAACTGCCCGACGATCGTCCGGCGCCGGGCCCCGATGGCCAGCTTGACGCCGATCTCCTTGGTCCGCTCCTTGGCCGCCGCGTACATCAGGTTGGTCACGCCGACGGCGCCGATGAGCAGCGTCAGGGCGCCGATGATGCCGAGGAAGATCTCGATGCCACGGAAGATGGCCTGGCCCTCCTTGGCGTTCTCGATGGTGTTCCAGAAGCTCGTGGCGTAGCGGTCGTCGGGGTCGAAGCGGTACTTGCGGCCGAGGAGCGTCCGCACCCGGTCCTCGATGAGCTTCGACTGGGAGGCCTCCCGGGGCTGGATGTGGATCTGGTTGATGCGCCGCCGGTTGTCGAGCTGCTGATAGGCGTGGAAAGGCAGGTAGATCTGTTCGGCGTCCGGGCCGTTGTACATGGAATCCTGGATCTTCTTCTGGAGAACTCCGACCACGGTGAAGGGGACGCGGTTGATGACGACGAGCCGTCCGATGGGATCGTCCGTCCCGAACAGGTCCGCGGCGACCTTCCAGCCTATGAAGGCGACCTTCCGGCCCTGGGCGACGTCGGCGTCGTTGAGGAAGCGGCCGCCGGCCCGCGGCACCTGGGACCGCATCACGCCGAAGTCGGCGGTCGTCCCGTGGACGTTGCGGTTGATCTCCTTGCCGCCGGCCGATGCCGGGAGGTAGCTGTACGACTCCGGGGCGATGCGCAGGATCTCCGGGATCCGGTCCTTGAGGTAGTCGACGTCCTCGGGAAAGAGGGAGATCTGCCGGCCTTTGGGCAGGCCTTCGAAGGGGAGGGACGTCTGGCCGCCGTAGGCCATGATCAGCGTCTCGCCGAGGCCGCTGAAGGCGACCTTGAACTGCGTCGTCATGCCCTGGCCGAAGGCCATGAGCAGGAGGATCGACAGGGTCCCCCAGAAGAGGGCGAAGGTGATGAGCGAAGCCCGTTGGCGGCGCTTCCGGTACTCGCTCCAGAAGAACCGGGGCAGGGTCAGGTTCATCGCGGCGATCCCCTATTTCCTCAGGGCCTCGATGGGATCGGTCGAGGCGGCCGCCCGGGCCGGGATCATCCCCGAGACCACCCCGATCCCGAGCAGGATCAGGACGGTGGAAGCGATGACCAATGGATTGAGGACGGGCACTCCGACGAATTCGGTGAAACCGCCCTCCGGGAAGGCCTTCGCCGCCTGGAGGACGCCGGCCGACAGCCCGAAACCGGCCAGGCCGCCGAGGAGCATAATGGCGATCGACTCGCTGAAGAACTGCCAGAGGATGGTCCGGCGGCGGGCCCCGACCGCGAGCTTGACGCCGATCTCGCGCGTCCGCTCGTCGACGACCACCCTCATGATCGAAGCGACGCCCACGCCGCCGACGAGCAGGGTGAACGAGCCGATGACGCCCAGGAAGATGGTGAATGCCAGGAAGAAGGTCGTGAACTGCTTCTCGAACTCCAGCGTGTCCCAGACGCCGAGGGCGTCGGGATCGGCCGGGGAGAAGCCGACGAGCTTGGCCAGGTGGGCCTTGACGTCCTCCATGACCGCCTTGCTCCGGCCGAGGTCGAGCGGGCGGAAGATGACGTTGGAGACGTACTTCGTCCCGTAGAGCGAGGCGTACGTCGTCCATGGGATGAAGGCGCAGCGTTCGTCGCGCTGGCCGTTGTAGTTGGAGCTTCTGGAGCTTCGTCCGCATCACGCCGACGACGGTGAACGGCACGCTGTCGAGGAAAACGGGCTTGCCGACGGGCTCCTCGGTCCCGAAGAGATCGGCTCGCCAGGACGTCCCCGATGAAGCAGACCCGCTTCCGCCCGGCCATGTCCTCGGGATCGATGAAGCGCCCGCGCTCGGCGATGGTGTTGCGCATGAGCTCGAACTGGGGGTTGACGCCCCGGACGGTGTTGCGGAACTCTTTGCGGCCGTAGCGGATGAGCCGGCTGCCGACGAACTCCGGGCTGACGAGCTCGATGCCGGGGACCTTCTCCGGGATGGCCTCGACCGTCTCCGGGGTGATCCGCACGGCCTTGCCTTTGAGGAAGCCCTGCCAGGCGAGGGTCGTCCGCGAAGGGAAGACGAGGACGATGCCCTGGCCCATGCCGTGGAAGCGCTTGATCTGGGCCTTCGATACGGAATCGCCGAAGGCCAGGAGCAGGACGACCGAGAACGTGCCCCAGACGACCCCCGACAGGGTCAGGGCGGTCCGCAGGGGCTGGCGGACGAGGTCCCGGAAAAGATTGCGGAAGAAGATGCCGATCACTTGATCTCCCGGGGCGGCCTCTCCACGACCTGGTCCCCTTCCTTGACGCCGTCGAGGATCTCGATGTTCAGGCCGTCCGATAACCCGGTCCGGATCTCGACCTTCTTCGTCTTCTCGCCGCCGGGGATCTCGACGAACTTCTTGCCGTCCTCGAAGATGACCAGCCGCTCGGGGAGCAGGGCCACCTGCTTGCGCTCGCGGATCTGGATGCTGGCCGTGGCCGAGAAGCCGGCCCGGAGCGTCGCTCCGGACGCTTCATCGATGAGGATCCAGATGTCGAAGAGGGTCGCGTTGCCCTCTTTTTTGGCCTTGGGGAAGATGCGGTCGACGTGGCCGGGGATCTTGGCGTCGGGCAGGGCGCCGATCTGGATCTCGGCGGCCATCCCGTCGGAGAGCTTGCCGACGTCGATCTCGTCGACCGTGCCTTTGAAGAGCAGGCTGGACATGTCGGCCAGCGAGCAGAGCTCCGTCCCCGGCTGGTAATTGGTCAGCGGGACGACCGGGTCGCCCGTGAAGACGTTCTGGGAAAGGATGATCCCGGTAGATGGGCGATTTGATGAGCGAGTCGATGTCCCGGTTGGCCATGCGGATGCGGCCTTTCTCGAGGAGCTCCAGGCGCTCCGAGGACGTCCGAAACCTCAGCTCGGCTTCCTTGTACAGACCCTCGGTGGCGTCCATCTCCGACCGGGAGATGAGGTTCCCCTTGAAGAGCTCGAGCTGGCGCGTCCAGTCGCTCTTGAGCTTCTGCATGGTCACCTCGGCCAGCTCCATGGCGCGGCGGGTTTCCACGTATTCGATCGGGGTGGGATTGGGCGAGATCTTGAACAGCGGCGCCCCCGCCTTGACCGCGTCGCCGACCTTGAACAGGACCTCGGCGACGATGCCCGGGATGGTCGACTTGACCTTGATCTCCTTCTCCGGCTCGATCGTGCCCACGGCCAGGGCCTTCTCCCGGATGTCCCCCCGGGAAACGGCGACCAGCTTGGTCTCCGCCTTCGGCTTACCGCAAGCGAACAGGAAATAAAAGAACGTCAGGAGCAGGGCCAGAGAGATTATGCGGAAGATCCACTTTTTCATGATACACCTCGGACTTCGACTCTCGTCACAAGAGACGAATGAACAGGGAGAAAGGTTCCCGCGGCGAACGCCCGGCCGCCGGGCCGGGCCAAGTCATCCGAGGAACGGATGTCTGGAGGGGCGTCCTCAGGGGGTTCGCGGCGCCTGGGTCAGGACGACCTCGACCCGCCGGTTCTTGGCCCGGTTGGTCTCGGTGTCGTTGGGCGCGACGGGGTTCTCGGGGCCGAAGCCCTGGTATTTCATCCGGCTGTTGGAGACGCCCTGGGTCATCAGGAACTCGTAGACCGAGCGGGCCCGGTCCATGGACAGCCGCATGTTGAGGTCGGCCGAGCCGGTCGAATCCGTGTAGCCTTCGATGCTGAGGTTCATGTTGGAGAAGACCATCAGGATGCCGGCCAGCTTGGCCACGGAGTGCTGGGAGGCGGGCTTGAGCGTGGCCTTGCCGACGTCGAACAGGATGCCGGAGAGGCTGACGATGACGCCGCGGGCCGTCTCGGTCGTCTCGGCGACCGAGGACAGCGCGCCCTTCAGCATGCCGGCCAGCTCGTCGCGTTCCTTCTTGATGGCGTCGCGCTCGGCGGCCAGGGCGTTCTTCTCGGCGGCCAGCTGGTCCCGCTCGGCGGCGATGACGTTCTTCTCGGTCTCCAGCTTCTCCGTCTGCTGGGCCAGGGTCCGGGTCTCCGCGGCCAGGGCCTCGCGCTGGACCTGGACCTCCTTGAGCTCCTGGGCGATCCGGGCCGACTCCCCTTCGGCCGTGGTCGCCCGCGATTCGAGGGCCGCCCTCTCCGCCAGCCGCTTGGCCTCGGCCTCGGCGGCCGCCTTTTCCTCCTTGACCTTGACGGTGTCCTTGATGGCCTGGGAGGCCAGCTGCGCGGCGACCCGGGCCTGGTCGGCCATGGCCTTCTTGTCGCGCGTCGAAGCCTGGGCCTTGGCGAACGCGGCCTGGGCCTGGGAGAGGGCCTTCGGATTGACCTCGGCGGCGCCGATCTTCCCGGCGATCTCGAGGGCCTTCATGGCCTGCTTGACGGCCGCGGGTGTCTTGTCGTTGTACTGGACGCCGGAGATCGAATCCAGGGCGCCCTTGTAATCCGTCGCGAAATCCTTGAAGGTGAAGGGCGTGTTGGCGATGTTCATCCCCTGGTTCTCGCCCGAGACGAAGACGACGAGCTCCGTCGGCCGGGTGACCGTGGCGAACGGCTCCGCCGTGACCATCAGCGCGAAGGTCTTCTTGCCGGTGTAGCCCTGGACGGTGCCCGAAGAGCTCTTTTTGTCGGCGACGACTTCGCCGAGGTTTTCCGTCGAGCCGTCGGGCGTGACGGCCCAGAGCACGTAGGCCGAGATGTCCCCGGCGAAGAGGACGGCCGGTTCCATCTTCTCGTACTTCAGGCTGACCGAGGCCTGCCCGTTGTCGAAGGTGAGCGTCGCCTGCATGGCCGCCCGCGACGGGGTCCGGAAGGTCTTGGCGAAACCGATCTGGACGGTCTTGCCGCCCTGGAGGGTCAGGGCCGTCAGCTTGACTTCGGCACCGGAGAGGGCGGTCGACGAGAGCAGGACGACCGCGATCAGAACGGCGAGAGAGCGCTTGGACATGGGGCCTCCTTCGATCGTGGGTTGCTTATCCCCAACGACGCGGGTTCGAACGAAGGATAGCACCGACCCGGAGGGCCGTCAACGGGCGGACCGGGCCCATTTGTAATCCGGGGTGTTCGGGCCTATAGTAAAAGCGGATAGAGGACGGAAGGGCGATTCGGTCATCGACCTCGGAAAGGAGACCGTCATGATCCGACATGCTTGTCTTCGGCTCATCGGCGCATTCATCGTCCTCTCGGCAGTCGCCGGCCCCTTCCATGCCGCCGGCGCCTCAGGATCCCCCGGCCGATGCGCGGCTGGCGCGCATCCTCGAGCGGACGAAGGACTACTGCCAGAAACTCGAACGGGCCGCCCTCGACTTCACCTGCATCGAAAAGATCGAGGAGCGGACCTACTCGACGATCGAGGAGGCCCCGGACGGCGTGGTCCCCAATCCCTCGGGCGTGGCCTACACGTACAAGCCGATCAACACGCCCTACTACGCCACCACCTACGTCTACGATTACCAGTTCGTCCGCAAGGGCAGCCGGAAGACGGAGAACCGCGTCCTCATCGAGGAGAACGGGCGGAAGAAGAAGAACCAGGACGCCGTCCTGACCACGACGACGGTGCGGGTGGAGAACGCCCTCTTCGGCCCCATCGGACTGCTCGGCGCCGCGGCCCAGGACCTCCACGAGTACCGCATCGTCGGCGAGGAGAAGGAGAAGGGCGAGCAGGTCCTCGTCCTCGAGGCGACGTTGAAAGCCACGCTCGACCGCGTCCACTGCACGGGCCGGATATGGGTCCGCGAGGACGATGCCAGCATCCTCAAGATCGCCTGGGACCAGGCATCGGTCGGGAATTTCGAGATCATCCAAAAGACGGCGAAAGAGATGAATGCGGAGCCCCGCCTGACCTCGGTCACCGAGTACGGCCAGGAGAAGAACGGCCTGCGGTTCCCGAGCAAGGACACGACCGAGGAGGGTTACATCAAGCACGGCCGGGTCCAGGTCCGTTCGCTGACCACGATCCTCTATAAGGACTACAAGTTCTTCACGGTGGAGACCCAGGTCAAGTACTGAACGAGGGCCGGCCGCCGGGGAGGGCCCGGTTTCGGGTATAATGCCCGAGAAGATCTGGTCTCAGGAGAAAAGACGATGTCTGCGAAAGCTTTCGGTTCCCTCGCCTTGATCATGATCGCCGTCCTGGCCTTCTCGGCTTCCGGCCAGGCCCAGGAACGATAAGTACGATGCGCTCCTGGGGACCTGGGACGTCAAGATGGAGGACGGCTCCCGCGAGTTCGTCTTCGAGTTCTCGATGAAGGACGGTCAGCTGGCCGGCAAGTACTCGGGCGCGTCGGGCAGCACCGACATGGCCGACCTCACGTTCGAGAACGGCACGGTCAAGTTCAACGTGACCGTCGGCGGCAACATGGTCATCAACTACTCGGCCGTCGTGGCCGAGGACAAGCTGATCGGGACCCTGTCCCTGGAGTTCGGAGAGGCCGGGATCACGGGCGTGAGGCGGAAGTAGAAGATCGTTGGTGCCGGTGGAGGGAATCGAACCCACACTCGAGTTGCCCCGAACGGGATTTTGAGTCCCGCGCGTCTGCCAGTTCCGCCACACCGGCGCGGAGCGATAACTATAGGGGAAAAGGCCGGCCTTTTCAAGGAAGTCAAGAAAATCGGGGACACGTACCGATTTCAGAAAATCGTTACATGTCCCCGATTTCGCCTAGTCCCCGATCTTGCCCGTCTGATATAGTCCCCGCATGCCGACGTCGGAACGGATCGAGAAGGTCGAACGGGTCCTGGCCTCCCGGCAGGCGGACCTGCGGGTCGTGCTCGAGGGCGTGACCCTGGCCCACAACGCCAGCGCCGTGATGCGGACCTGCGACGCCGCCGGCGTGCTGCACCTCGACCTCATCGGGCCCAATCCCGAGGCCCTGAAACCCAACAAGGCCATCTCGACCCGGGCCGACAAGTGGCTGGAGATCTCCGTCCATCCGACCCCGGCGGCCTGCCTGAAGCCGCTGAAGGAAGCCGGCTATCAGATCCTGGCCACGCACCTTCGCAAGGACTCGGTCCCCTACACGGAGATCGATCTCGCCCGGCCGGTCGCCATCGTCTTCGGCAGCGAGGCCGAGGGCATCACCGAAGAATGCCTCTCCCTCGCCGACAAGGTCGTCCGCATCCCCATGTTCGGGATGGTCCAAAGCCTCAATCTGTCGGTATCGGTCGCGGTCATGCTGTACGAAGCCCTGCGGCAGCGGGAGGCCGCGGGCTACCGGGACAAGGCCCGGCTCCCGGCCGGAGAGCTCGATCGGCTCAGGGGCAAGTGGCTGAATCTCGACGGATCGGAACAGGGATAAGAAAAAGAACGGGGACACGCACCGCTTCGGCGGTGCTTGTCCCCTCGAAAGAAAAGACCGGAGCAGGTCTCTCAGATCCTTCGCTGTCCTCCCCGGAGGCTGAACTTCTTGAGGCTCTGCCGGAGCTCCGGCGTGCCCTCGGACTGCCATTTCTGGATCTCGTTCCTGAAGGCGTCCGTGTATCCCTGCCACGATTCGAGGAAGCCCTGGAGATCCTCGGATTCGAAGAGATCGCCGCTCTTGTCCTCCTGGACCTCGACGTCGAAGGTCGTGGACTTCTTGTCCCTGAGGACTTCCAGCTTTATCTTCGAGCCTTTCTCTTTGGCCTGGACGAGGTCGAGGAGCTCGTTCACGGTCTCGACGCGCTTGCCGTCGACCGCGACGATGACGTCGCCGACCCGGACCTTGGCCTTCGCCGCGGGGCCGTCTTCGGTCAGCCGCGAGATGAGCAGGCCCGTCCCTTCCTTGACGCCGAAGTGCTCGGCCAGCTCGCGCGTTGAGCTCGCTGCAGTAGACCCCGATGTATTTGCGGGATTCGTAGGTCCACTCGGGCGCCCGCGGGGTAAACCTGACGTCGGGAGATCCCGGCCTCGGTTTGATCGCCGGATTGGCGGGGCTTCCCGGGGCACCCGGCTTCTCCTTGATCAGCGGACCGGGCGCGCCAGGTCCGAAGAGACCGGGGAAGCGGGCATCCATCTCCTTGAACGCGTCGTCCTCGGCGAGCTCGCCGAGCTTGACCTTGACGTCCATGGGCTTGCCGTCGCGCTCGATCTTCAGCGTGACGTCCTGTCCCGGCTTCTTCTTGCGGATCTCGGCGGCCAGGACGTCGGGGCCGGGGACATCGCGGTCCCCTATCTTGAGGACGACGTCGCCGGGCTGGAGCTTGGCCAGTCCGGCGGGGCTCTCCTCGTCGACCGTGCCGATGACGGTCCGGCCTTCCTGATCCTGGCCGATGCCGACGCCCAGCCAGCCTCTTTCGACCTTGCCCTTGTCCTTGATCTGGCCGACGACGTCCATGACGACGTCGACGGGGACGGCCAGGGCCATGCCCGAGGACGGGGCCTCGGCGCGGTTGCTGAGCACGACGCCGGAGCCCGCCTGCTCCCTGTCGCGGAACTGGAAGACGACGGGACGCTCCTCCATGTAGATGCCGCGGAGGAGCCCGACCAGCCGCCCGTTGGCGTCGACGACGGGGCCGCCGCTCGAACCGGGCGTCACCCAGACGTTGAGCCGGACCTTGTCGCCGGCGACGGAGCTGACGATGCCCTGGGTCACGGCCGCGGTCGCCTCGGGGGAGACGCCCACGACGCAGATCCAGGACCCCGGCGCCAGGTCGGACGGCTTGCCGATGGCGAGCGCCGGCAGTCCGGCGTCCTTGGCCTTGAGCAGGGCCAGCTGGGTCTCGGTGTCGAAGCCGAGGAACTCGGCCTCGATCTTTTTGCCTTCCGAGGTCGTGACGGTGATCTTTTCTTCGCGCGGGGACATCAGCGCCGTCGTGACGATGTAGCCGCCCTTCTCGACGACGACTCCGGTCGCCACGCGCCGGGTGCCGTTCAGGGCTTCGACGCGGACGACGGAGGGATAGACCTTCTTGGCGACGCCCGCGATGTCGGGCTCGCCGCCGATACCTTTCGCCCCTGCCGTCTCGGTCCCGTAGGACGGGGCCAGAACGGCCAAAGAGGCCATGATCACGAGGGCCGGTTTGAGCATCCTGTTCATGGCTTCTGAACCTCCTAATAAATGATTTCCGAAGATACGGTCTCGGAAACCTGCTCCAGTATGTAAACCGTCCGGGGTTGCGTGCGGGCGTTGCGGTATTCCGAAGCGTAGTCCATCGTCTCGTAGACGGGGACGAGGCGGGAGCCGCCTCTCGATCCGGTCTCCGGGGTGGCCGAGAGGGCTTCCCTTTCGGCGTAGGACAGGACGGTCCCCTTGTCGACGCCGGAGGGATTGAAGAAGAGGAAGCCGGCGAGGACGAGCGCCGCCGAGCCGGCGAAAGCGTACCGGTAGGTCATCGCCCGCCGGGCCCGGGCCCGTTCCTTCCGGGCGGCGGGCAGCTTGGCCAGCACGCCCGCCTCGAAGCCCGCGGGGGCCTTGACCCTTTCACGCCTGCGAAAAGCTCATGCCCTTCCATGTTCGCTCACCTCTTTTTCGGCCGCGAAGGACTCGCCGTCCCGGGCCTTTTCGAGCTTCCTGCGGAGCTGCTCCCGGCCGCGGCTGATCCGGGCCTTGACCGTCCCGACCGGCCGCTTGATGATCCGGGCGATCTCCTCCTGGGAGAAACCCTCCATGTCCTTGAGGACGACGGGGACGCGGTAGCGCGGGTGGAGCTCGTCCAGGGCCTCGCGGAGGTTGCGGACGAGCCCGGGGTCGGCCGGGTCCTCGTAGTAGGTGCCGCTCGAGAAATTGTTGGGGATGTCCTCGAGCGAGACGGTGGACATCTTCCGGGACCGGCGGCACTCGGTCTTGGCCAGGTTCGAGGCGATGGTATAGATCCAGGCCGAGAGCGGGGCGATCGGCTTGTACCGGTCGGCCTTGAAGTAGACCCGGATGAAGGTCTCCTGGGCCAGCTCGACGGCCTTCTGGTAGTCGCCCGAGAACTGGTAGAGATAATTCACGATCTTGTCCTTGTAGAGGCCCATGATCTGGGCGAACGCCTCCTGGTCCCCGTCCTGGACGCGGCGGATCAGCTGATGTTCGTCCATCCTCGTAATCCTAAAACCCCGTACTCCCCAAGAAAGTTACATCGGCCACCCTTCTATTATAGCAATTCCGGCCTGAAGCGGTCCGCCCGAGGGGACAGGCCCCAGACAAGAAGGGACCAGGTCTTCGCGGCTCCAGGGGAAAATTGGCGTTTGCGAAGACCTGGTCCCCTCTTTTTCTTCATTTTCCGGCGGAATTGTAAGAAAATGGGGCGGGAACGGAACTTTGAACCGTCCGAATCCGTCAACCAGGGTGAATTGAGTGGACTTGGAAGCGACCATCAGGAACTGCCTGGAAGGCAGCCAGAGCGCCTGGAAAACCCTTGTGGACGCGTATGCCAGGAGGATATTTAGCATGGCCTATCAGTTCTGCGGCAGCCGGGAAGAAGCCGAGGACCGGACCCAGGAGGTCTTCCTCAAGCTCCACGGCGCCCTGCCGAAATACGACTTCGGCAAGAACTTCACGGCCTGGCTGCTGACCCTGGCCAAGAACCACCTCATCGACGAGTACCGCCGGACCAAGTGGGAGAAGACGCAGCGGGACGAGTTCGACGAACGCGTCCTCGCCCAGGCGGCCCACACCGGTCCGGAGGACGACCTCGTCGCCCGGGAAACGAAGGCCCTCGTCTGGGAAGGGCTGAATCGCCTGTCGGCGGACATGCGGATGGTCCTCATCCTGAGGGACCTGCAGGGCAAGAGCTACGAAGAGGTCGCCGAGATCCTCGGCCTGCCCCTGGGCACGGTCAAATCGCGCGTCAACCGGGCGCGGATCCAGCTGGCCCTGGTCCTCAAGGAAACCCGGGGAGGCACCCAATGACCTGCGAACGGATCGAAGAACTCCTTTCGGCCTATCTCGAGGGCGGGCTCTCCGCCGCGGAGAAGGCCGGCGTCGACGCCCATATCGCCGGGTGCGCGGATTGCGCCGCGCTCCTCGGCCTGATGAGGGAGACGATGACGGCGACGGCCGGATTCCCCGAAGCCGAGCCCTCGGCCGGCCTGATGGCCCGGCTCTACGGCATCCCGGAGGAGAAGGCCGCCAAGGCCGCGAAGAAGCGCTTCTTCCGGACGGCCTTCGATTGGCTGGGCCGATCCGACCCTCCAGCCGGTCTACGCCGCCTCCACCGCCGCGCTCATCGTCCTGTCGTTCGTCCTCTTCCATCCGGAGGGACGCGGCATCCGGAAGGCGATCGACGTCCAGTTCCACCGCAGCATCGGCGCGGTCGAGAAGCTCTACGCCGACGCCGGGGGCCTCAAGGGCGAGATCCGGGCCCTGTCGGCCAACATGGTCAAGTCGTTCAACACCCTGGGCCTCGCCGGGGGAGACGAAAATGAAACAATGACATCTCTTACGGAGGTATGAGCATGGAAGAAAGCAAAGTCGTTCCGCAGAGGCCGCAGAAGTCGCCGGGTTCGCCGGAGTCCTGGGGATGTTCCCGTTCGGCGTCGGCGCCCTCTACAACGGGCAGTACACCAAGGCCCTGCTCCACCTGGTCATCTTCGCCGGGCTCGTCCACATGCAGGACCGCGGCGGCGGGCAGCCCTTCATCGGGCTCGTCCTGGCCGGCTTCATCATCTACCAGTTCTTCGACAACATCCAGTCGGCCCGGGCCATCAACGCGGCCGCCGCCGGCCAGGTCCCGGCCACGGCCGTGGACCAGGGCCTGCCCGAGATCCCCTCCCAGGGTTCCATCTTCTGGGGCGTCGTCCTCATCGTCCTGGGCGGCCTGCTCATCCTGGCCAACTTCGAGATCATCAACTACGACACGCTCGATCGACTTCTGGCCCGTCGCGGTCATCGTCCTCGGGCTCAAGCTCGTGGTCGACGCGGTGGCCAAGTCCAAGAACGGCAAGTAACGGAGGTTTCACATGGCCAATCAGAAAGAAAAGCGACTCGCTCGTCTGGGGCATCATCCTGATCGTCGTCGGCGTCATCTTCCTGCTCGAGCAGTTCGACATCGACGTTTTCGACCAGGTCTGGCGCTTCTGGCCCGTCGATCCTGATCGTCTGGGGCGCCAACAAGCTCTGGCTCGGGCTCAAGGAGCGCAACGAGCGCTCCGAGACGCCCGGCCCGGACAAGACCCATGAAGTTTAAAGAGGTCTTCCTCGTCGTCGTCCTGATCCTGGCCGGACTCGTCCTCTTCCAGTTCAAGACGGGGAAATGGGACCTCGACGACATGGACTGGAACTGGGGAGACGACTCCGGTTTCCTCGTCGGCCGCGAATACGCCGTGGAGGAGACCCGGACGATCGAGGCTCCCCTGCCGCCGGCGATCGAGATCGCCAACGGCCACGGCTGGGTCGAGGTCCGCGGCACGGACCAGACCGACGTCCGGCTGACGTTCAAGAAGGTCGTCTGGCGCAGGAACGAGGAAGAAGCGAAGGACATCGCCGGCCGGATCAAGTACGAGCTGACGGCGGCGGCCGACAAGCTGACGCTGAAGACCAACCGGGACGAGTTCCGCCGGAAGAACTTCGAGACGGGCTTCGTCCTGACCGTTCCCCGGGCCATGACCGTCCACATCACCAACGGCTACGGCGTCGTCCGCGTCGACGGGGTCAAGGAAGCGACGGTCGCCAACCGCCACGGCGAGCTCTACGCCACGAACGTCGACGGCCCGTGCACGCTCGAGACGAGCTACGAGGACCTCGAGGTCCAGAGCGTCAAGGGCGAGTGCCGCCTCGTCAACAGCCACGCCGACGTCCGGGCCGTCTCGGTCACGGGCGACCTGCGCATCGAGACGAGCTACGCCCGCATCCGGGTCGAGGACGCGGGAGGCAAGGCCGACCTGCGCGGCTCGAACGTCGATATCGACGCCAAGCGGGTCGCCGGCGCGGTCGCCGTCGAGACGTCCTACGAGAAGGTCTCCCTGACCGACGTCGGCCCGGCCGTCGTCATCGGGAACAACATGGCCGTCTACGCCGAGAAGGTCCGGGGCGACCTCGAGGTCCGCACGAGCTACCAAAAGGTCGTGGCCCGGGACGTCCAGGGGAACTTCGTCGTCGACGCCCACAATGCGGCCGTCGAAGCCGCGGGCGTGGCCGGCTCCGAGATCTCGGTCACGACGTCCTACGAGCCCGTCCTCCTGTCGGATTTCTCGGCCGCGCTCAAGGTCGTCTGCCGCAACGGCGGTGTGACGCTCCGGCCGCTCGATCTCAAACACGGCATGGACGTCGCCAACGAATACGGCACGATCGACCTCTTCTGGCCGTCGGGCGAAGTCGCCCGGCTCGAGGCCCGCTCCAGGGGCGGCGCCGTGTCCTGGGGCCTTGCGGAGAAGCCGGACGTCGACACGACGAACGGCGAGGCCCTGGTCAAGGCCTTCACGGCGAGCGCCGGGGCCCCCCTGATCACGCTCTCCACGACCTACGACGACATCCGCATCAAGGAAGGCGCCCGCAAGTTTTAGATTTTTTCCGCGCGATACGCCAGGCCGGCCCCGCAAAGGCCGGCCTTTTTTATTGTGCCGGACGGAAACCGCCGGAAGGGACCAGGTCTTCGCAGCTTGAGGCGAACAGGCAGGTTTGCGAAGACCAGGTCCCTTCTGTATTCGCCCGCCCTTCCCGTTGACGTCCGAAGCGAAGCGGCGAGGGATATCTCCTCGCAGATCCCCGTGGTGGAGGGGGGACCCGCGCAGCGGGGGGAACCGCGCGCACTGGTTCCCGGGGTCGGGGAGCTAGAGGAGATTCCCGAGCAAAAAGCTGAGCAGAGGACGTCTCCTCGAAAAGGCCGGCACGGATTAGCTGTGCTTCGCCCGGCAGGCGTGGATGCGCGGACCGATGACCCCGTTGACCTTGATGTTGAAGAACGAGATCAGGTTGGTCACGTCCTTCTTGTACTTCGTGACGTAGCGCACGAAGTCCGAGCGCTCCTTGAAGCGCAGCAGGTTCTCGAACTCGGCCACCGTGTCGTGGAGCTCGATGACGTAGTGGTTGATCGTCCGGTACTGGGCGTTGATGTCGATGAGGTCCTTGCCGGAGAGCTTGGCGAAGTCGAGGTGCGGCGGCAGGCTCTGCAGGACGAGCAGGCCCTCGTTGTGGAGCTCGCCCACCGAATCGCCGATCTCCTGGAAGTAGGAGCCGAAGTCCTGGGCCTTCCTCAGCTTGGCCCCGGCCCGCTCGGACAGCCGCTCGAACTGGGCCTTGAGCGAGACGATGGTGTCCTTGAGGCCGAAGTACTTGCGGACGGGGGTGAACAGGTCGACGAAGTCCCGGCCGATGTAGATCTTGTCCTCGTAGCGGGACAGGAGCTCCTGGGGCGAGTGGGTGTAGAACTGGATCTCGAAGCGCCGGCCCTCGGAGTCGCGTTCGCGCAGCCGGGCCAGGACGAGGCCGTTGTTCTGCTCGATGAAGTAGCTGCTGATGTCGACGAGCACGGAGTATTCGGCCAGGTTCTGGACGATGGCTTCCTTGAGGTAGTCGAGGAGCGTCTCGTTGCGGGTGATGAACTCGGTGATGCCCTCGTCCGGGGTCGGATTGAGGACGGAGCAGTTCGGCGAGAGCAGGTAGAGCACGGGCCCGCTGCCGAGCTCGAGGTGGAGGTTCTTGAGGACGCCCTGGTAGAGGCCGTCGAGGAGGATCGGCTTGAGCGGGGGCAGTCCGGCCGGATCGAGCTTGGAGAGTTCTTCCACTTCGTTCATGGCGTCGACCTCACTTCGAGCCGAGTGTAGCCCCGGTCCGGGGAGAATGTCAACGGGAACCGGGACGCTTCCGGAAGGTCCATTCGTCGGACCCGTAGCGGGAGGCCTGGAGGGCCCGGACGGCCTCCGTGTCGGCCGGGGTCAGGGCGAAGCGCTCGAAGCCGACCCCGAAATGCTCGGCGAAGCCCTGGACGAGGGGGCCGACGGCGGCGTCGAAATCGACGGACCGCCCGAGGGCCTCGGAGATCGAGGTCATGCCGGGGTTCTCCGACGGTTCGCCGGGCCGGGCCACGGCGGCGAGGAGGGCCTCGTCCTTCTCGAGCGGGATGGAGCCGTGCTGGAGGAAGACGTTCCCCGTCCTCTTCTGGGCGCTGCCGACGATCTTCCTGCCGCCGGCCTCGATCTCGTCGCGGGCCGCGAAGGCGAAACAGGGCATGGTCCCCTTGACGTAGGCCTGCGGGGCGGATTCGGCCAGCCGGGCGGAGATGCCCAGCAGGTCCAGGCCCCTGAGGAGGGCCCGGGAGATGAGCCGGTACGACTCGCGGAGGGTCTCGGTGAAGACGCCGGCGTCGGACGAGGCCACGCTGTAGGTGACCTCGCGATGGTGGAGGACGAGCTTGCCTCCGGTCAGGCGCCGGACGATGTCGATGCCGTTGGCGGCGCAGAAAGCCCGGTCGACGACCCTGTCGGCCTCCTGGGAGTAGCCGAGGGACGCGGTCGGGCGCTCCCACTGGTAGAAGCGCAGGAAGGTCCGCGGCTCCCGTTCGGCGAGGCGGTAGAGGTGCTCGTCCACGGCCATGTTCCAGGGGCCGGGAAGCGGCGAGGTTTCGACGATCAGGTGCCAGGTTCTCATGGGCGAAAAAAAATGGAGCGGGCAATGGGACTCGAACCCACAACACCCGGCTTGGGAAGCCGGTACTCTACCATTGAGCTATGCCCGCTCAGAGGTCCCTTGGATTCTAACACATTCCCGCGACAGGTCAAGAAGGGACCTGGTCCCTTCTTCAGGCGCGTTGACAGGGCGGGCGCCGGCCCCCTATAATCGCAGGGAGAACGCCCGGAAAGGGAGGAACGCCGATGTCCGATGAATTCGCGAACCGGAACAACGACAGGGCCCCGTCCTCGGGGAGCACCCGCCTGGGCTCGACGATCGTCCTCACCGGGGACCTGGAGGCCCACGAGGACGTGGTCGTCGAGGGCCGCATCCAGGGAAAGATCACCCTCCCCTCGGGCACGCTGACCGTGGCCAAGGGCGCCAAGGTCGAAGCCGAGGTCCGGGTCCGCTCCTTCATCCTCCACGGCGAGCTCAAGGGCACCGTCCGGGCCGGCGAGAAGGCCGTGATCTCGGAGACGGCCGAGATGACCGGGGACATCGTCACCCCCAAGATCACCATCGCCAACGGCGCCCGTTTCTCCGGCGGCATCCGCATGAAGGAGTGATGGCCAAAGCGTTCGGGCTCCGCTCCGAGTTCGTCCCGCAGGGGGACCAGGTCCAGGCCATCGACCGCCTGACCGCGGGCCTCGCCGCCGGGGCCCGCCACCAGGTCCTCAAGGGCGTCACCGGCTCGGGCAAGACCTTCACGATGGCCAACATCATCGAGAAGGCCGACCGTCCCGTCCTGGTCGTCTCCCACAACAAGACCCTGGCCGCCCAGCTCTACCAGGAGTTCCGCCGCTTCTTTCCCAGGAACGCGGTCGAGTACTTCGTCAGCTACTACGACTACTACCAGCCGGAGGCCTTCATCCCCGCCTCGAACACCTACATCGCCAAGGAGGCGACGATCAACGACGAGATCGACCGCCTCCGGCTCTGCGCGACGAACTCGCTCTTCTCCCGCCGCGACGTCATCATCGTCGCCTCGGTCTCCTGCATCTACGGCATCGGCGCGCCCGAGACCTATTACGCGATGAGCTTCCCGCTCGCGGTCGGCGACGCCTTCGGCCGCAAGGCCCTCCTGGACAAGCTCGTGTCCGTCCAGTACGAGCGCGAAGAGGGGGATTTCAAGCGCGGCACCTTCCGCGTCCGCGGCGACATCGTCGAGGTCTTCCCGAGCTACGAGGACTCCGCCTACCGCATCGAGCTCGAGGACGGCCGGATCAAGGCCATCTCGGCGGTCGATCCGCTCCTCGGCCGCGTCCGCGAGGCGCTCGACACGGTCATGGTCCATCCGCGCACGTTCTTCTCCACCCCCGCGGAGACCGTCCGCGCCGCCGTCGCCGGGATCGAGGCCGAGCTCGCCGAACAGGTCGCCCACTTCCGGCGCCGCGGCATGGCCGTCGAGGCCGAGCGCATCGAGGAGCGGACCCTCTACGACCTGGAGATGCTGCGCGAGTTCGGCTACTGCCCCGGCATCGAGAACTACTCCCGCCACCTGACCGGTCGCGCGGCCGGCGAGCCGCCCTACACCCTGCTCGATTACTTCCCCGGGGACTTCCTGACCATCATCGACGAATCGCACGTCACCGTCCCCCAGATCGGCGGCATGTACGCCGGCGACCGCTCCCGGAAGATGACCCTGGTCGAGCACGGCTTCCGCCTGCCCTCGGCCCTCGACAACCGGCCCCTCAACTTCGACGAGTTCGAGGGCGCGCGTCGGCCAGACCCTCTACGTCTCGGCCACGCCCGGCGCCTACGAGATCGGGAAGTCGCCGGGCCGGGTCGTCGAGCAGGTCATCCGCCCGACCGGCCTGACCGATCCCGAGCTCGAGATCCGGCCCGTCCGCGGCCAGGTCGACGACCTCATGGCCGAGATCCGGGCCCGGGCCGCCCGCAACGAGCGCGTCCTCGTCACCACCCTGACCAAGAAGATGGCCGAGGACCTGGCCCGCCACTACCACGAGCTCGGCCTGCGCGTCCGCTACCTCCACTCCGAGGTCGAGACGCTCGACCGGGTCAAGGTCCTCCGCGACCTGCGCAAGGGCGAGTTCGACGCCCTCATCGGCATCAACCTCCTGCGCGAGGGCCTCGACCTGCCCGAGGTCTCGCTCGTGGCCATCCTCGACGCCGACAAGGAGGGCTTCCTCCGCTCCGCGACCGCCCTCATCCAGACCTTCGGCCGGGCCGCCCGCAACGTCGCCGGCCGGGCCATCCTCTACGCCGACACCGTGACCGACTCCATGAAGGCGGCCATGGACGAGACGGCCCGCCGCCGCCGCATCCAGCGGGAGTACAACGCCGCGCACGGCATCACCCCGCAGTCGATCGTCAAGGGCATCGACGAGGTCATGACCTCCGTTTCCGAGCGCGACTACCTCGACTACACCCGCATCTCCGAGGACAAGGACATCTACCTCTCGCCCCACAGGCGCAAGAAGCGCATGGACGAGCTGGCCAAGCTCATGAAGGAGGCCTCGGCCGCGCTCGAGTTCGAGAAGGCCGCCGCCTACCGCGACGAGCTGATCAAGCTCAAGAAGCGCGAGCTCGAGATGGGGTTCTAGGGGACGCATGGCCGGTTTCGACGAGCTCAAAGCGCGCGCCGCCGCCCTCCCGGCCAAGCCCGGCATCTACTTCTTCAAGAGCGCCTCGGGCGAGGTCGTCTACATCGGCAAGGCCCGCTCACTCCGCGACCGGGTCCGCTCCTACTTTCTGGCCAATCCCGACATCAAGGTCCGCAGCATTCTCCGCGAGACGGACGACATCGACTACATCCTGACCGGCTCCGAGAAGGAGGCGGTCTTCCTCGAGAACAACTACGTCCAGCAGCACCAGCCCCGGTTCAACCTGAAGCTCAAGGACGACAAGAGCTTCCCCTACCTCAAGGTGACGACCGGCGAGACCTGGCCCGGGGTCTACTTCAGCCGCAAGGTCGAACCGGACGGCTCGCGCTATTTCGGGCCGTTCAGCCCGCCCGGACGGGCCCGCTCGTCCATCCACCTGGTCAACAAGCACTTCCTCGTCCGGGGCTGCGAGGAGGCCGTCTTCCGCAACCGGAAGCGCCCCTGCCTCGAATACGAGCTCAAGCTCTGCTCGGCCCCCTGCGTCGGATACCCGACCGAGGCCGAGTACCGCGAGAGCGTCGAGGCCGCCTGCCTTTTCCTCGAAGGCCGGATGCCCGAGCTGGCCCGCACGATCAAGGGGAAAATGGAGCGCGCGGCGGCCGAAGAGAAGTTCGAGGAGGCGGCCCGCTGGCGCGACCTCCTGCGCACGATCGAGGACTACCGGGACAGGCCCCGGACGATCTCCACGGCCCTCGAGGACCAGGACGCCGTCGGCTTCGTCCGGGCGGGCGGCCGCGCCGCCGCGTATGTCTTCTTCATGCGCAAGGGCAAGATCCGCAACTCCGAGGCGCGGCTCATGGACGTCCCGGCCGCGATGCCCGATCCCGAGGTCCTGGGCGCGTTCCTGGCCGGGTTCTACAAAGACCGCGAATCGCCGCCCCGGCTCCTCCTGCCCTTCGCGCCGGCGCAAACGACCGGCCTCCAGTCCCTCCTCGGCTGGGCCAAGGTGCGCGTCCTCGTCCCCCGCGGCGGCAAGAACCTCAAGCTCGTCGAGATGGCCGGCCGCAACGCCGAGGCCCATCTCCGCCGGCAGGCGGAGGACGCCGGGCCGCTGGCAAGCGCTTCAGCTGGTTTTGGGATTGCCGGCCCCGCCGCGCCATATCGAAGGTTTCGACATCTCCAACACGGGGGGCGAAGAATCGGTCGGCTCGCTCGTCGTCTTCCGGGACGGACGCCCGGACAAGGAGGCCTACCGCAAGTTCCTCATCCGCACCGTCGCCGGCTCCAACGACGTGGCCAGTCTCGCCGAAGTCGTCACCCGGCGATACCGCAAGAGGCTCGAGGACGGGACGCCTCTCCCCGACCTGGTCATGGTCGACGGCGGCAAACCGCAGCTCGGCGCGGCGGAGAAGGCGCTGGCCGCGCTCGGCCTCTCCGGCGTCCCGCTCGTCTCCATCGCCAAGAAAGAGGAGATCCTGTACACGCCCGCGCATCGCGAAGGCCTGTTCCTCGAACGGACCTCCCCCGCCCTCAAGCTCGTCCAGGCCGTCCGCGACGAGACCCACCGCTTCGCCATCGCCTTCCATCGCGGCCGCCGCGAAAAGAGAAGCTTCGCTTCGCTGCTCGACGGGATCCCGGGCCTCGGCCCGAAGAAGAGGGCGGCGCTTCTCGCCCGCTATGACGGCCTGGAGGCGATCCGCAACGCCCCGCGGGCCGAGCTGGATTCGCTCATCGGCGCCGCGGTCGCGGCCCGGGTCCTCGAGCGCCTCGGACCGGACTCCCGGGAAGAAGGCCCCTGAGGGACGCGGCCCGGATCCGAGCCGGCCGGGAAGGTCAGCCCCTGCGCCTGGCCCGGATCTGGTCGAGAAGCAGCGCGAGACGGTCGACCTCGCGCGCCTGTTCCCTCTGTTGCTCGATGTTGTCGTTGATCTGCCGCTCGATCGACTGCCGCTTTCTCTCCAGGCTCCGGCCCTTGCTGACCAGGCTTCTCATAGCGGCTCTCGGCCTTCCGCAGCGCCTTTTCGTGCGACGCCGTCAGCTGGCCGTAATCGTAATCCCCGACATAGATCCCGAGGTCCCGGAAGAAGCCTTCCGCCCCGCGGCTCTCGTACACGAACGGGAACGCGGCGCCGGCGACGGCTTCGCCCTCCGCGGCCTGGCCCCGCGCCAGGATGTCCTCTCCCGGCTCCGCCAGGATCACGGACAGGGTCGAGAGCGCGTTCTTCCCCGAACCCTTGCCCTTGATCTGGTAATAGACGTCGTAGGCCGCGTCGTCGGAGTCGTGAAGGCGGATCCCGGAGACGACCGTGAGCCCCTTGACCTTGCTCAGCTTCCCTCCCCGGTCCTGGAAGTACCGGCCGATGGCGTTCGCCAGGTCCTTGGCGGGATAGCGGAACTCGAAGACCTTGGCGGGCAGAGCGGTCTTCTGGTATTCGACCGTCCCGTCGTAGCTCCGGACGGGATCGATCGTCTGAACGGACCGGTCCTGGGCCAGAAGACCCGGGACGACGAGTGCGAGGGCCAATAGCCAGATGATGCTTCTTTTCATGGGCCGATTATAACACAGCCGGCGGTGTCAAAGGACCAGCCGGACGGCCCCTCGAAACTCGGGACTGCCGGCGGTGTTAAAGGACCAGCCGGACTGCCCAGCTCAGGGCCAGAGCGACGCCGACGCTCAGCCCCACCGACAGGAAGGCCCACTTCTTCCCGATCTCCTTCCACATGATGACGAACGTGGACAGGCAGGGAATGAAGAAGCTGATGAAGACGGTGAAGACGACGATCTGCTCCCGGCTGATGACCGTCATGAGGTTCTGGTAGTCGACGCCGAGCGCCTGGAGCATCATGATCAGCGACAGCTCCTTGCGCAGGAAGCCGAAGACGAGCGTCACGCCCAGCTCGTGGGGCAGGCCGAGGCCCTTGACGACGAGCGGGGCCAGGACGTCGTTGATGACCCGGTCGGCCCGGAAGATAGCTCAACAGGCTCAGGAGGAGGCTGCCGCCGATGAGGATGGGCCAGGCGAACTTGACGAAGGAGCTGATCTGGAGCCAGGTCTTGCGCAGGATGGACCCGATCCTCGGCGCCTTGAGCGAGGGGATCTCCAGGATGAGCCCCGGCGACGGCTCCTTCATGAACCGGCTGACGGCCCAGCCGACGAGGGCGACGATGAGGATGTTGACCGCGTAGAAGCCCATGGCCCAGAGCGGTCCCAGGTAGAAGGCGACGAGGGCCAGGACGATCGTCGTCCGGGCCGAGCACGGGATGAAGGGGATGAGGAGCGAGGTCAGGATCCGGTCCCTCTGCGACTCGAGGATGCGTGTCGAGACGATGGCCGGGACGTTGCAGCCGAAGCCCAGAATGAACGGCGAGACCGACTTGCCGTGGAGCCCGATCCGGTGCATGAAGGCGTCGAGGAGGAACCCGGCCCGGGCCAGGTAGCCCGTGTCCTCGAGGGCCGACATCAGGAGGAGGAGCGGCAGGAAATACGGCAGGACGATGGCCACGCCCCCGCCCACGCCCTGGATGAGACCCTCGGCGAGATGGAAGAGAAGCCCGTCGCCCAGGCCCGCCGCCAGCGCCTCTCTCAGCCGGTTGAACGGCCCGAGGAGGAGCGTTTCGAGGGGGCTGCCGACCTCGAAGATGATGACGAAGAACGCCAGGAAGACCGCCGCCAGGATGACGTAGCCGAGAAAGGGATGCATGAGGACCGCGTCGATCTTCTTGTCCCAGGTCATCCGCTTGCCGTGGAGGACGCGGCTGGTCTCTTCGGCCAGCTTCATGGCCAGATGGTGCCGCTCCGCCGAGATGACCTCGTAGGCCGGCGCGCCGCGGTCCTTCTCGATGGCCTTCAGGGCGCGGTCGACGGCCTCCCTCAACCCGGGTTCCACTTCGCCGAGGAAATCGCCGCAGGCGTGCCCGGCCGTCTCGATGAGCTTGACGGCCGTGAACCGGGGGTTGGAAACGACGGGGAATCCCGGCGGCAGGCTGCGCTCGACGGCGGCGACCTCGGTCTCCACGTCGTCCGAGAACCGGACCGGCTTGAGGGACTGGCCTTTGTCGATGACTTCGAAGGCCCTGTCCAGAAGCTCGCGGACGCCGCGCCCGTGGGCGGCGATGGTCGGGACGACGGGGACGCCGAGGAGGCGCTCGGCCTTGGCGGCGTCGAGCTCGATGCCCTTGCGCTCCGCCACGTCGACCATGTTGAGGGCGACGACGGTCGGATAGCCGAGCTCGACCAGCTCGAGCGTGAGCTCGAGGCCGCGGCTCAGGGTCGAGGCGTCGACGACGTTGACGACGAGGTCGGGCTTCTCCGCGAACAGGTGGGTCAGCACGACCCGCTCGGCCGGGTCGGACGAGCAGAGCGAGTAGGTCCCGGGCAGGTCGACGACGTCGAGGAGGCGCCCTTCGATGGCGACCCGGCTGTGGGTGTGCTTGATGGACGTGCCGGGGAAGTTCGAGGTCTCGGCCTTGTTGCCGGCGATGGAATTGAAGAGGGTGCTTTTGCCGCTGTTGGGCTGGCCGATGAAGATGACGGCCGGGACCTCAGGCCGGCTCATGGACCGCCTCGACCAGGATCTTCTGGGCCACGCCCCGGCCCAGGGCGACGGTGGTGTCCGAGGTGCAGTTGCGGACGAGCAGGGGCCCGCGCAGGATGGCCTGGCCGTCGAGCTCGACGACGTCGCCCTTGTGGAAGCCCAGGGCCATCAGGCGGCGCCGGACGCTTTCGCCCCCCGCGAGGTCGACGATCCGCAGGGGCGTTCCGTGAGGGGCGTCGAGGAGGTTCATGGGTTTACCGGTAGACCAGTTTAGCCGATTATCTATGTGAAGCAAGACAAATTCTCCGTTGATCCGGGAAATAATTCCTACTGAAATTATAGGATATCGGGCGGCGAATGTAAAGCCGCCAAGGCCGGGCGGAGGTCAGTAGATGACTTTCGCCTCCCCGAGCTCGGCGATGCGCTTGTCGAGCCAGGCGATGATCAGGTCCCGCCGGGCCATGGTCGCCGCGATCTCCTCGTCGGTGAGATAATCGCCGACGACCGTCCGGACGATCTCGGGGGTCAGGGCTTTCATGGCCTCGACGTAGGACCGGGGCAGCTCGGCCATGATGAAGGTCGGGCCTTCCTTGTACTTCTCGTCGTAGATCAGCCTGGTCGTGAACTTCTTCGTCGTCCGGAACGTCCGGGAGTGGTCGATGAGGATCATCCGCCAGTCCTCCATGATGAGGTAGTTCCTCTGGTGGCGGTCCTCGTTGGAGATGAGGTTGTCGAAGGCCCGCTGGAGGAACAGCCGCCGGAAGAAGCCGTTGACCTTGACGCCCGGCGGATTGAGCTTCTTCTTGCGGACCTCTTCCATCGTGTTCCAGGAGTCCATCCAGATCTGGGCCGATCCCCGGCTGCCCTCGAATTCGCGTTCGACCGTCGCCGGCACCATGTGGAGGCCCAGATGGCGGCTCAGGCGGTAGGCGGCGATCTCCCCTTTCCAGGTCTCCTTGAAGCCGCCGACCCGCTCGCCCAGGACATCCTTCCAGAGGGCCTGGCGCCGGACGCCGTCCTTCTCCAGGGTCAGGATATACGGCTGCGTCACCGCCCTGTCGCCGGTCAGGCGCTCCCGGGCGACGACCGTGGCCGTCTTGAGGAAATCCTCCCATTTGTCGTATTCGGCCTGCTCGGCCTCGGTCAGCTGGGCCGGGAGCGCGCTCCAGGCGCCCAGGCAGACGACGGCACAGAACACCAGCACGGCTTTTTTCATGACGTTTTCCCTCCCCTGCTCGGGAATCCCTTCCGCAGCGAGTTTAGGGCCGGAGGAGGGCCCTTGTCAACATTGACTTCAAAACCCCTTTCTGATAAATAATGATAAATGTATAAGTGGATTTCCCGCAAGCTCTTCGGCTCCGATAACGACCGCACCCTCAAGAAGATCACGCCGCTCGTCGGCGTCATCAACGGCCTCGAACCCCGCATCCAGCCCCTGACCGACGACCAGCTCCGGGCCAAGACCGCCGATTCAAGGAAAAGCTGGCCCAGGGCGCCAGCCTGGACGACATCCTCCCCGAGGCTTTCGCCGTCGTCCGCGAGGCCTCCCGGCGGACGACGCGGATGCGCCACTTCGACGTCCAGCTCGTCGGCGGCGCCGTCCTCCACCAGGGCAAGATCGCCGAGATGAAGACGGGCGAGGGAAAAACGCTCGTCGCCACCCTGCCGGCCTACCTCAACGCCCTGTCCGGCAAGGGCGTCCACATCGTCACGGTCAACGACTACCTGGCCAAGCGCGACACGGAGTGGATGGGCGCCATCTACCGCTTCCTCGGCCTCACGGTCGGCACGATCCAGCACGACCTCGGCGACGCCGAGCGCTACGCCGCCTACCGGGCCGACATCACCTACGGCACCAACAACGAGTTCGGCTTCGACTACCTCCGCGACAACATGAAGTTCCGCCTGGCCGACCTGGCCCAGCGGGAGTTCCACTACGCCATCGTCGACGAGGTCGACAGCATCCTCATCGACGAGGCCCGGACGCCGCTCATCATCTCCGGGCCGACCAACGAATCGACCCAGCTGTTCACCCGGGTCGACAGCCTCGTCCGCCGCTTCCAGAAGGACAAGCATTTCACCATCGACGAGAAGAGCCGGACCGTCTCCATCCAGGACGCCGGCGTCGCCGAGGCCGAGCGGGTCCTGGGCGTCGCGAACCTCTACGACATGGCCAACATGGACCTGGTCCACGCCATCAACACCTCGCTCAAGGCCCACCATCTCTTCAAGCTCGACGTCGACTACATGATCCAGGACGGCAAGATCGTCATCGTCGACGAGTTCACCGGGCGGCTCATGCCCGGCCGGCGCTACAGCGACGGCCTCCACCAGGCCCTCGAGGCCAAGGAGCGGGTCAAGGTCGAGGAGGAGTACCAGACCCTGGCCTCGGTCACCTTCCAGAACTACTTCCGCATGTACGGCGAAGCTGGCCGGCATGACGGGCACGGCGGCCACCGAGGCGACCGAGTTCGGCCACATCTACGGCCTCAGCGTCATCGAGATCCCCACGAACAAGACCCTCATCCGCCTGGAGAACCCCGACGTCATCTACCGGACGGGCGAGGAGAAGTGGAACGCGGTCGTCGAGGAGATCGTCGAGCTCAGCCGGAAGGGCCGGCCCGTCCTCGTCGGCACGATCTCCATCGAGAAATCCGAGCACCTGAGCACGCTCCTCCGCCGCAAGAACATCAAGCACGTCGTCCTGAACGCCAAGTACCACGAGCAGGAAGCCCAGATCATCGCCCAGGCGGGGCGCATCGGGGCCGTGACCATCGCCACGAACATGGCCGGCCGCGGCGTCGACATCCTCCTCGGCGGCAATCCCGAGTACCTGGCCCGCGAGCAGCTCAAGAAGAGCGGCGTCGACCCGGCCCAGGTGACGCCCGAGCAGTACGAGAAGGCGTTCCGGGAGGTCTCCGAAGTCACCCAGAAGGAACACGAGGCCGTCATCGCCCTCGAGGGCCTCCACGTCCTCGGCACCGAGCGCCACGAGGCCCGGCGCATCGACAACCAGCTCCGCGGCCGGGCCGGCCGCCAGGGCGATCCCGGCTCGTCGCGCTTCTACCTCTCGCTCGAGGACGACCTCATGCGCATCTTCGGCAGCGAGCGCATCTCGGGGCTCATGGCCCGGATCGGCATGGGCGACGGCGTCCCCATCGAGCACACCATGATCACCCGGGCCATCGAGCGGGCCCAGAAGCAGGTCGAGGGGCAGAACTTCACCGTCCGCAAGCACCTGCTCGAGTACGACGACGTCATGAACAAGCAGAGGGAGACGATCTACGGCCAGCGCCGCAAGATCCTCCACGGCGAGGACCAGCACGAGTACTTCCTCGGCCTCATCGAGAACCTGGTCGACTGGATGCTCGACACCCACGCCAACAAGGACACGGCCCCGGAGGACTGGGACCGCGAAGGCCTGCGCCAGGCCGTCCTGGCCCAGTTCGGGCTCGACATCGAGACGCTGAACATCCCCTGGGACACCGTCTCCCCCGGCGATCTGCGGGAGACCCTGGTCAAGGGCCTCGACGCGGTCTACGACGCCAAGGGACAGCAGCTCGGCCCGTTCATGCGCGAATTCGAGCGGATGATCCTCCTCCAGGTCATCGACTCCCAGTGGAAGGACCACCTGCTCGAGATGGACCATCTCAAGGAGGGCATCGGCCTGCGCGGCTACGGCCAGAAGGACCCCCTCATCGAGTACAAGAAAGAGGGCTTCGAGATGTTCCAGTCCATGCTCGACCGGATCGAGGAGGACGCCGTGCGCTACCTCTTCCTCATCCAGCCGGTCGCCGACCAGCCCGCGCCGGTGCGGCGTCAGGCGCCGGTCTATTACCAGAAGCCGCAGGGACCCTCGGGCCAGCGGTCGAAGCAGGCCCGGGGCATGATCCCCGGCAAGCGCCACAAGCACTGATCCGCGGGAGCCAAGGAGGAGCCATGCTCGACGACAAGATCAGGGAAGCCCTCACCTTCGACGACGTCCTCATCCTCCCGGCCGCGTCCGACGTCGTCCCCCAGGAAGCCTCGGTCGCGACGCGCCTCTCCCGCAACATCACGCTCAACATCCCCGTCGTCAGCGCGGCCATGGACACCGTGACCACGTCGCGGATGGCCATCGCCCTGGCCCAGCAGGGCGGCATCGGCATCGTCCACCGCAACCTCTCGATCGAGGGCCAGGCCGAGGAGGTCGACAAGGTCAAGCGCCACGAGAGCGGCATGGTCGTCGAGCCCATCACCCTCCGGCCCCAGGACCGGATCTCGCGGGCCCTCGAGGTCATGCGCGAGCACCACATCTCGGGCCTGCCCATCACCGACGAATCCAACAAGCTCGTCGGCATCCTGACCAACCGCGACATCCGCTTCGAGAAACGGCTGGGCCTGGCCATCGAGAAGATCATGACCCGCCAGCTCGTCACCGTCCCCGTCGGGACCTCGCTCGAAGAGGCGGAGAGGGTCTTCCACGACCACAAGATCGAGAAGCTGCTCGTCGTCGACGACGGCTACCACCTCAAGGGCCTCATCACCTACAAGGACATCCTCAAGAGGATCCAGTACCCCGACGCGGCCAAGGACAGCCTGGGCCGGCTGAGGGTCGGCGCCGCGGTCGGCGTCGGCGCGGACTTCCTGGACCGGGCCAGGGCCCTCGTCGCGGCCAAGTGCGACGTCATCGTCGTCGACAACGCCCACGGCCACTCGCGGCGGGTCCTCGACACGGTCCGGACGCTCAAGAAGGAGTTCCCCGGGCAGGAGCTCATCGCCGGCAACATCGGCACGGGCCGGGCGGCCGAGGAGCTCGTCGACCTCGGGGTCGACGCGGTCAAGGTCGGCGTCGGGCCCGGCTCCATCTGCACGACCCGCATCATCACCGGCGCCGGCATCCCCCAGATCACGGCCGTCGCCGACGTCTTCGCGGTCTGCCGGAAGAGCGGCATCCCGGTCATCGCCGACGGCGGCATCAAGTATTCCGGGGACGTCACCAAGGCCATCGCCGCCGGCGCGGACTCGATCATGCTGGGGAACCTCCTGGCCGGGACCGAAGAGGCGCCGGGCGACGTCGTCATGTACCAGGGCCGGGCCTACAAGCGCTACCGGGGCATGGGTTCGATCGCGGTCATGAAGGAAGGCAAGAGCAGCGACCGCTACCAGCAGGACGGCCAGACGAACGTGACCAAGCTCGTCCCCGAGGGCATCGAGGGCCAGGTCCCCTACAAGGGCAGCACGACGGGCATCGTCCAGATGCTCGTCGGCGGCCTCAAGGCCGGCATGGGCTACGCCGGCTGCCGGACGATCGAGGAGCTCAAGACCAAGGCCCGGTTCATCAAGATCACCCAGGCCTCGCTCAAGGAGAGCCACGTCCACGACGTGGTCATCACCCAGGAGGCCCCGAACTACCACCTCGACTGAGGGGCGAAGGAGGCGCGGCCATGTCGGACCTGACGCTCAAGACCATCATCGCGTCGGCTTTCCTCCTGGCCGGAACGGGCGCGTTCCTGACCATGATGAGGATCATGGGCCGGCCGGGAGCGCCGGGCGACGTGGGCAAGGTGCCGGAAGGTCCACCGGGTCTTCGGCTGGCTCTACGTCGTCCTGCTCGTCCCTCTCGTCTATCTGGGCGTCGATTTCATCGGGGAGATGGGCGACGGGATGTCGACCCGGGCCGTCTTCCACATGGTCCTGGCCGAAACGCTCATCGCCGTGCTGCTGTTGAAGATCCTGATCGTCCGCTTCTTCAAGGGCTTCGTCAGGAACGCGCCGGCCCTGGGCATGGCGCTCTTCGTGCTGACGCTGGTCGTGTTCCTGATCTCGGGGGGCTTCTTTATTCTCCAGACCGCCGCGGCGAGATAGGGCCGGACCCGGGTTCGCGGGGAGGAGCACCGGAGAGGCGAGCCAGTCCAAGAGTTCCCGATGGCTGACCAGGCGGACCTCCGGCTGCGACAGGGCGTAGGCCAGGAAGGCCTCGACCGCGGCGCGGCGGGCGCGGATCGCGGCGGGATCGGTCTTCAGGTCGGCCCGGACGGTGTAGAGCTCGCTGTGCAGCCCGACGGTCATGGGGCTGCGGTTGCCGTTCCGGTGGAGGTCGAGGGTGTACTTCAGCGTGGCCAGGAATTCCTCCGGCGTCATCGTGTACAGGTTCCAGAGGTTCCAGTCCATGCCCGTGATCTCGCCGTTCTCGGGCAGGAAATACTCCTGGCGCGCCTTCAGCGCGTCCCGCAGCCCCGGCCGGACGCCGTAGCGTTCGCAGGCGTCGTCGGGCGGCACGATGTAATTCCCGATGGGGATCTCGAGAAGCCCCGGATGAGGGCCGATCGGCGGCTCGTTGGCCGGGATGCCCGCGTCGAGAAGGTAAGGCCAGACGAGCTCGCCGCGATGAGGCCCGAGATCCGGGCCTTCCTCGATGCTCGAATCGTAGATCAGTCCGGCCTTGGCGACCGCGGCCATGCCGTTGTCGCTCGACTCGATGAAGGGCGCGCGGAAGCCGATGAGGCCGGCCCGGGGAACGCCGATGCCCGAAGCCGGATCGGGCTTCCCGGGGACCTCCGCGGGATCCCACGGCCGGGTCAGGATGTCGATCGTGCGCCGGATCTCGGCTTCCCAGGCGGCGACGGAGAACGGCCGGCCGTGAGGGTGGGAATGGGTGTGGACGCCGATCTCGTGGCCGCGATCGACCGCCTCGCGCCAGGCCCGCTTGACGAGGACGGGGTCGTCGCCCGCGCCGTAGCCGCCCGCGTGGGGATTGGGCCCGTCGGGGAGGATGTAGCGGGTGTTGACGAAGAAGGTGTAGTGGGGGGCGGCCCCGTCGTAGGTCCGCGGCTCCCCCGCCCCGGCCGGATTCCGCAGCGAGGCGAAGAGCTCCGTGAGATAGCTCAGGCCGCCCTCGTGGGGCGAGCCCGGCAGCCCCGAGTAGCCATTGTCGTCCGAGGCGACGCAGACGAACTGGGGCGTTCGTTCCGGCTTCCCCCACTCCCGGCCCGGACGGTCGACGCGGAACCGCACGAGCCGGGTGTGCTCCACTTCGGTGACGTACACGGTACGGCCGTCCGGGCCGCCGAAGCACAGGTTGGACGGTTTCGAGCCCAGGACACCGATCTCCCGGAGGACCCGGCCGTCCGGGGACATCGCGACGACCGTCCCCTTGCCGTAGCGCGCGACGTAGAGGTTGCCGTCGGCGTCGCAGCGCATGCCGTCGAGCCCGAAATCCGGGAACGCGGCGAGGAGGCGCTTATCCGTCAGCTCTCCCTCGGGCGAGAGCGTGAACGCCCAGATCTTCCGCTGATCGCTCTCGTTGACGTAGAGCGTGCCGCCGTCGGGACTGACCTCGATCCCGTTGGTCGTCCCCAGCCCGGAGGCCAGGAGGGCGGCCTTTCCGTCCCTGCCGATCTTCCAGATCCGGCCGGTCCCCGCCGTCCAGTCGGGATCGCTGGCGTAGAGCGTTCCGTCCGGGCCCAGGGCCAGGTCGTTCGGTTGGCTCATCGCCGGCTCGTGGGTCAGGACGCGGACGAAGCGGGTGACGGGATCGACCGTCGAGGATGTTGTGTCCCGTGTAGTCGGCCACGAACAGGGTCCCCGTCGGACCGATGCGGAGGCCGTTGCCGACGCTTCCCTCCGGGAGCACGGCGAAGACCTCGCCCCGGCCGTCCGGGGACACGCGGCCGATCGTCCCCTGCCGCTCGAAATTGACGGCCAGGACGTTCCCGGCGGCGTCGCAGGCCGGGCCCTCGATGCCCGCCGTGAACCGGCCTTCGGCGGTCAGATGCGGAGGCGACGAACAGACCGGAGGAGGCACGGCTCGGGCCGGCCGCAGGCCCCGAGAAAGGCCAGGCCGGCGAGCGCGAGGTGCCGGATGAGCGGGCGCGGGCGGGGCGGTCGGCTCACTTGATCTCGGCGATGCGGTTGCCCTCGTCCATCAGCACGACCCGCGGCGTGAAAAGCTCCATTTCGTGCTCGTCCATGTAGCCGTAGGCGGCGATGATGATGACGTCGCCGACCGCGACCTTGTGGCCGGCGGCCCCGAAGACGCCGACCGCCCGGGAGCCCTTCTCGCCGCGGATGAGGTAGGTCGTGAAACGCTTGCCGTTCGTGACGTTCCAGACCTCGATCCTCTCGTAGGGCTGGAGCCCGGCGGCTTCCAGGAGGTCCTCGTCGAGGGCCAGGCTGCCCTCGTAGCCGATGTCGACGTGGGTCACCGTGGCCCGGTGGACCTTGGCGCGCAGGAAAGCTCTGAGCATGGGTATCTCCTCAGGTGTGCAGGCGGACGTTGTCGATGAGCCGGGTCCGGCCGATGAAGACGGCCAGAACGACGAGGACGTCGCCCCGGATCTCGGCCACCGGCTCGAGGGTCTCCGGGTCGACGGCCTCGACGTAGTCGACGCGGGCCAGCGGCTCGGCCTCGAGGACGGCCAGGATGCCGGCGACGACCTTGGCGGCATCCCGCTCCCCCGCGGCGACCGCCCTCTCCGCCCAGCGCAGTCCGATCGACAGGGACAGGGCGGCCTTCCGCTCGTCCGGAGAGAGGTAGGCGTTGCGGGAGCTCAGGGCCAGGCCGTCGGGCTCGCGGACGAGGGGGCAGGTCACGACCTCGACGTCGAGATCGAGATCGGCGGCCATCCTCCGGAGGATGAGGACCTGCTGGGCGTCCTTGGCCCCGAAGAAGGCCGCATCGGGGGCGACGATGTCGAAGAGCTTGAGGACGACGGTGGCCACGCCGCGGAAATGTCCCGGTCGCGACTTGCCGCAGAGCCTGTCCTGGAGCCCCTGGACCTCGACGTAGGTCCGGTAGCCGGGGGGATAGATCTCCGGCGGCGTCGGGATGGAAGAGGCAGTCGACGCCCGCCTTCTCCAGGTAGGCCGAGTCCTTCTTCAGGTCCCGCGGGTATTTCTTGAAGTCCTCGTTCGGCCCGAACTGGGTGGGGTTGACGAAGATGCTGACGACGGTGACGTCGGTCCGCTCTTTCGACTCGCGGACGAGGCTGAGGTGTCCCTCGTGGAGGTAGCCCATGGTCGGGACGAGCCCGATCCGCTTCCCCTCCCTCTTCCATTGCCGGACGAGGGCCTTCATCCCGGCGACGGTCGGGACGACCTTCATCGCTTCGCCTTTTTCCGCGGGACGGCCGCCTTCTTCGGCGCGAGCTCGGCCGCGACCTCGGGCTTGAGGTGGTAGGAGGTGGCGTCGTCCGGGAAGCGCCCGGCCCGGACGTCGGCGGCGTAGGCCCCGACGGCCACGCCCATGACCCCGTTGATGTCGGCGTACCGCCGGACGAACTTGGGCATGTATCCGGTCGAGAAGCCCATGACGTCGTGGAAGACGAGGATCTGGCCGTCGCAGGCCGGACCGGCCCCGATGCCGATGGTCGGGATGCCGACCGTCCGGGTGACCAGCGCGCCGACCTCGACGGGGACCGACTCGAGGACGACGGCGAACGCCCCGGCCTGTTCGAGCGCGGCGGCTTCCTCGACGATGCGCCGGGCCTCGACCGCGAGCTTGCCGCGGACCTTGAACCGGCCCAGGCTGTGGATGGACTGCGGCGTCAGCCCGACGTGGCCCATGACCGGGATCTCGGCCTCGACCATGGCCTTGACGAGCTTGAGCCGCTTCGCGGACGCGCCTTCGATCTTGACCGCGGCGGCGCCCGCCTCCTTGAGGAAGCGGGAGGCGTTGCGGACGGTCTCGTCGGCGCTGAGGTGGAACGAGAAATAGGGCATGTCGCCGACGACGAGGGCCCGCTTGACCGCCCGGGTCACGGCCCGGGTGTGGTGGATCATCTCGTCCATGGTCACGGGCACCGTGTTCTCGTAGCCCAGGACGACCATGCCCAGGGAATCCCCGACCAGGATGAGGTCGACCCCTCGCTCGTCCAGGATCCGGGCGGTCGGGAAGTCGTAGGCCGTCAGACAGACGATCTTCGGGCCGACGGCCTTGCGCGCCTGCAGCCCGGGGATGGTGATCTTGTCGACCGGCGAATTCGGCCATTGTCCGTCCTTTCTCCCCACCCCGGCTCGTCCCCGGGGTTGAGGTAAAGCCGCGTTGTCCCGCGGGGGCGTCCGGTCCCCGCCCCGCGTTTCGCGGGGTCAGGGCCGTATCCGGGCCCTCAGCCCTTTTTCAAGCCCTTGCCCCCGTAGCTCTGGGGGACGTAATAGAGCGAGCTCTTCTTCATGTCGCGAAGCTGGTCCAGGAGGTCGAGGACGTCCTCCTCGCGGCCGAAGTCGATGTCGTCGGCCTTGACCACGAGGAGCGGGGCCGCCTGATAGTTGAAGAAGAAGTAGTCGAAGGCCTCGACGATGTCCTCGAGGTACTTCTCGGAGATGTTCTTCTCGACGGAATCGCCTTCCTTGGCCACGCGCCGGGTCAGGGACGCGAGCGAGATCTGCAGGTAGATGACCAGGTCGGGCTTGGGGACGCGGTCGGCCAGGATGCCGTAGATCTTCTCGTAAACAAGCAGTTCGTCGTCGGAGAGGGTCTGGTAGGCGTAGATCTTGTCCTTCTCGAACAGGTAGTCGCAGATGATCCGGTCGACGAACAGGTCCCTCTGGAGGAGGCGCGTCTGCTGGTTGTAGCGGTTGGCCAGGAAGACGAGCTGGGCCAGGAAGGCCGAGCCCTCCCGCTCGTTGTAGAAATCCTTGAGGTAGGGGTTGCCGACGTTGTCCAGGACGACCTTGCCGCCGATCCGCTGGGCCAGGACGTTGGCCAGCTGGGTCTTCTTCGAGCGGAACACGCCCTCGACGGCGATGTGCTTGAACGGGATCTCGAGGGCGCTCTTCATGGCCATCATGAAAACCGACTAGGTTATAACCGAACTCTGACTGTAAGTCAACGGCCCTGAGAGGCCATCGCCCCGGGCCGGCGGCCCTGACTAGTCCCGGGGGGCGGCCGGCGCCTCGGGGACGACGATCCAGGCGATGATGTAGAAGAAGAACATGGGCGCGATCCCGGTGACGAGTCGAACGCGACCAGCATCAGGCGGATGATCGAGACGTCGACGTCGAAATACTCCGCCAGGCCCCCGCAGACGCCGGCGAGCATCTTCTGGCTCTTCGAACGGTAAAGCTTCTTGGCCATGTCATATCTCCTCTCCGAGGGAAGCCTCGCGGCCTCCGTCATCTATTATACGTAAAACAGGGGTGAATCGCCCATTTTCGTCTTGACGGAAAGCGGCCGCCGAATTAGGATGAGAGGGTACTTTTCATATTCACCGAGGAGACGCCCATGAACGGCTGGACCGGCCACATCCTGAGAGTCAACCTGACCGCGAAAACCTTCAAGAAGGAGCCGTTCAGCGACGAGTTCGCCCGCAAGTGGATAGGCGGCCGCGGCTTCGCCGTCAAGATCCTCTACGACGAGCTGGCCCCGGGGATCGATCCCCTCGGCCCCGACAACAAGTTCATCGTCGCGCTCGGCCCCATCGCCGGCATCCCGGCCCCCAACACCGGGAAAGCGGTCGTGGCCGGGAAGTCCCCCAGCACGGGCGGCTACGGCGACGGCAACCTGGGGACGCGGGTGGCCGAACAGCTCCGCAAGGCGGGCTACGACGCCCTCATCGTCGAGGGCCGGGCCGCCGGGCCGACCATGCTCGTCATCGACGACGACAAGGTCGAGTTCCTGCCGGCCGACGCCGTCTGGGGCAAGGGCACCTACGAGACGAACGACTGGATCTACGCCAAGTACGGCAAGGGCGTCGGCGTCCTCAACATCGGCCAGGCCGGCGAGAACCTGGTCCGCTACGCGGTCGTCCGCAGCCTCGAGGGCCGGGCGGGCGGCCGGACCGGCATGGGCGCGGTCATGGGCTCCAAGCTCCTCAAGGCCGTCGTCGTCAAGGGCACCAAGGCCATCCCCCAGGCCGATCCCGCCGGCATGAAGAAGGTCGGCTACGACGACCTGCGCGAGGTCCACCAGATCGACAAGAAGGCCGGCTGGTCCATCCAGAGCACCAACGGCGTCCTGGCCTGGTGCAACGAGGTCGCGGCCCTGCCGGTCCGGAACTTCCGCAAGACCCACCACCCCGACGCCTGGAAGTGCGACGGCGAGCGCCTGAACAACGCCCGCATCGCCACCTACGGCTGCCCCAACTGCACCATGCGCTGCGGCATCACCATCCACGACGAGGAAGGGCGCGAGTCCGAGCTCGACTACGAGAACGTCGGCCTCCTCGGGCCCAACCTGGAGATCTTCGACCTGCCCGCGATCGGGTCGCTCAACTACCTCTGCGACGACTACGGCATCGACACGATGTCGGGCGGCTGCGTCCTCAGCTTCTACGCCGACGCCATCGACCGCGGCGCGGTGCCCGGGGCCTACAAGTTCGGCGACGCCGCGGCCTCCAAGCTCCTCCTCGGCGCCATCGCCCGCCGCGAGGGCGAGATCGGGAACATCCTGGCCGAGGGCTCGATGCGCGCCGCGCACAAGTTCGGCCACGGCTCCATCGACTACGCCATGCAGGTCAAGGGCCTCGAAGTGGCGGCCTACAACTGCAAGTTCATCCCCGGCATGGCCCTGGCCTTCGGGGTCAGCCCGATCGGGGCCCACCACAAGGAATCCTGGGTCATCACCTTCGAGCTCAAGCAGTCCGTGCGCGAATCCTACGGCCCCGAGAAGGCCCAGAAGGTCATCGACCTCCAGCGGATCCGGGGCGGCCTGTTCGAGTATATGGTCTCCTGCCGCTTCCCCTGGATCGAGGTCGGCTGGGGCCTCGAGAACTACCCGAAGTACTTCAAGCTCGTCAGCGGCCTCGACTGGACCCTCGACGATTTCTGGACGATCTCGGACCGGATCTATTCGATGATCAAGCTCTTCTGGCTGCGCGAATACCCGCAGGCCGACCGCCGGATGGACTATCCGCCCGCGGTCTGGTTCGACCCCACCAACGTCGACACCGAAGGCCCCATCGCCGGCAAGCACCTCGAGTACGACAAGTACGACGGACTCCTGCAGCACTACTACGACCTGCGCGGCTACGACCGGCGCGGCATCCCCACCAAGGCCACGCTCGAGCGGCTGGGCGTCGCCGAGGAAGGCCGGGCGGCGGAGAAGTTCGGCAAGCTGGCATGAAGATCACCGTCAAGCTGATCGGGCCGTTCATCCAGGTGTTCGGCTTCAGCGAAAAGGACCTGGACGTGCCGGCGGGCACGACCGCCGACGACCTGATCGGCCTGGTCAGCGTCGACCGGGCCCGGCCCAAGATCGTCACCCGCAACGGGCGGGCCGTGGTGCCGGGCGAGGCCCTCGCCGACGGCGACCGGGTCGTCATCTCGCCGATCTATTCGGGCGGATAAAAGGAGGTCGGTCATGACCGAGGCATCTCTTCGCGCGCTCGACGGGCTCCGGGACCTGACGATGCTCAAGTGGTACGTCATCCCGCTCCTGGCCATCGTCTTCTACATCTACGCCCGGGAGATCAAAGAGGCCCGCCGCTCCGGAAACTGGGACGCGGTCCTGGCCGGGCTGACCCTCTTCGGCGTGGATTTCTTCAACGAGACCTGGAACGGCTGGGTCCTGGTCCTGACGGGGCGGTCGGCTTTCTGGACGACGCCGGGCGATACGGCCCTGCGGACCATGGTCGGCTGGAACATCGAGATCATGTTCATGTTCCTCCTCGCCGGCATCATCTACTATCACACGATCTCGGACGATCCCAAGGAAAAGATCCTCGGGCTGAACAACCGCTGGTTCTGGGCGATCGGCTACGCCGTCTTCTGCGTCTTCGTCGAGGTCCTCCTCAACATCGGCGGGCTGCTCGTCTGGGAATACCCCTTCTGGAACCGCTCCTTCGGGGGCATCTGGCTGATCTTCGTCTTCGGCTACTTCTACTTCTACGCCGCCGTCATCTTCGTGCTCGGCCTGAAAAAGCGGTCGAAGCAGGTCCTGGCGGTGGCGGTCATCTACGCCGTGCCCATCCTGATGAACATCGTCGCCAGGGCGGGCTTGGGCTGGAGGTACTGAGCGGGACCGCGGTTCAGCGGTAGAGGCAGAGGTAGGCCGCGTCGGCCGCGACCTTGAGCTGGAATTTCTTCCCGGCCTCGACCGTGAAGCTCGACCCGGCGGCGTAGTCCTTCCAAACGTCGCTCCCCGGCAGCCTGACCGTGAGGACGCCGGAGACCACGGACATGATCTCGACCGTGGACGTGCCGAACTCGTAATCGCCCGGGGCCATGACGCCGACCGTCGCCGGGCCGTCGGCCGTCGCGAAGGCCAGGGATTTCACCTTGCCGTCGAAATACTCGTTGACCTTAAACATGCTTGCCTCTCATTTTGGCCAATAACTCCACGACCAGGTTGGCCTGCATGGCCGCGACCAGGGCCACGCGCGGGGCCATCGGGCTGACGCCCTTCGGGTCCTGGCTCTCCTCGTCGCCGCAGATGTAGAGATTGCCCAGGCGGCGGGTGTGGATCCTGTGGTTCCTGCCGTAGCCGGCCAGGCCCGAGGCCGCGACGATGGGCCGGCCGGGGAAATGCGACAGGCTGGACTCGATGAGCATCTCCTTGGCCTCGGCCCGGTCGAACGCCTCGACGAGGACGTCCACCCGGCCGAAGATCTTCGTCGCGTTCCTGCGGTTGATCCGGACGTCGTGGATCTCGTAGAGGGAATAGGGATTGACGGCCAGGAGGTTCTCCCGCAGCGCCTCGACCTTCCGCTCGCCGACCTGGTCGACGAAGTACTGCTGGCGGTTGAGGTTCGACGGCTCGATCCGGTCGAAGTCGGCGATGACCAGCCGGCCGATCCCCGCCCGGGCCAGGGCGACCGCGACGTTGGAGCCCAGGCCGCCGGCGCCGGCGATGCCGACCGAGCTCTGCCGGAGCACGGCCAGGACGGCCGGATCGCGGTGGGCGAAGAACTCCCGGGCGAAGGCGATCGTCCCGGGTTTCGGCAGGGCCTTCATGGCTTGACCGGCAGCTCGGCCGTGTCCCCCGCCCTGTCGATGACGAGGGCGATCCTCTTCGGCTCCGGGCCGATGCCGCTGAGCGACGTGACCATCCCCAGGACGGTCCGTTCGATGAACGTCCGGACGAACGGGTTCAGGTTGACCTCCCGGCCGTCCACTTCGAGCTTGATGTCCGCCATGTCCGCCTCCTCCAGAGACAGGATCCGATCGCAGATCGCCGCGAGATCGTCGGGCTTGAAGACGGGGACGGCGACGCCGTCGGGCGCCGGGAGATCCGAGACGACCGCCAGGAGCTCCTCCGGCAGGCCGACCGGCGCTTCGGAGACGCCGGCCCGCAGGACCTCGATCTTGCGCGTCCCGCGGAGGTCCTTCCCGCCCTCGATGAGGACGACGTCGGCATCGGGGAACAGGCGCGCCGCGAGCCGCGGCAAGTCCCCGACCGGGCCCCGGCCCAGCGCCGCCCAGCCTTCCGGCGAGACCATGGCCGTGCCGTCGGCCCCGGCGGCGGCGAAGTCCGCCGTGTCCTTTCCCTCCGTGTCGAGCGAGAAGCCGTGGGAACAGCGCTTGAGGGCCGCGACCCGCAGCCCGCGCCGCCCGAGCTCGCCGATGAGCCGGACGACGAGCCGCGTCTTGCCGCTCCCGGAGAAGCCGACGACCGCGACGATCCTCATCGCGTTCTAAATAGCATAGGGGCCCGGGCAAGTCAAAAAGCGGCCGGGCTTCCCACGTCCCCGGGCGCGCCCGGGATCTATTGCCAGACGACCTTCATGTTCTCCGGGCCGCGGGCCTTGACCTCGGGCCTCAGGTCGAGCTTCAGGAGAGCGGGCCTGTTGCCGATGTCCATGGCCACGCGATAGACGAGCTCCGAGACCTTCTCCATCTTGACGTAGTCGGCCTTGGCCTCGACATCCCCCTCCGTATGGTAGTCATCGGTCGTGCCGCAGAAGAACCACACGCCCGGGATGCCGTAGCGGATGTAGGGGTACTGGTCGCTGCGGAAGAAGAAGCGGTCGGGATGGCCGGGGGCCTCGTAGGTGTAGTCGAGGCGGAGGCCGGGACCCGGCGATTCGTTCATGGCCTTGATGCTGGCGTCGAGCTCCGAGCTGAGCTTGTTCGAGCCGATGAGGTAGAGATGGTCCGTGGCGTTGCGCGAGATCATGTCCAGGTTGAGGTTGGCGCTGATCTTTTCGACCGGCACGGGGCAGTGCTGGACGAAGTAGTACGAGCCGAGGAGCATCAGCTCTTCGGCCGTGTTCCAGACGAAGACGACGGAACGCTTGGGCGGCGCGAGGAGCAGGGCCTCGGCGATCTCGAACATGCCGACGACGCCGGAGATGTTATCGTCCGAGCCGGGATATCGGCGATCTCGAACATGCCGACGACGCCGGAGATGTTATCGTCCGAGCCGGGATAGATCCGGCCCTCGCGGACGGCCAGGTGGTCGTGGTGGGAGCAGATGGTGAGATATTCCTGCCGCAGGACCGGGTCGGCGCCCTCGACACAGCCGACGACGTTGAAGGCCCGATCGCGCCTCGAGGCGGTCACGATCTCGATCTCGAGCCGCCGGCCGGACAGGACCTTCGCGGCGACGGGCTTGCCCTCCCGGAGCGACGCGGACATGGCGGCCAGGTCCTCCGGGGAACATCCCAGGATGGCGGCGCCTGCCGCATGCCTGACCTCGACCTGGAGGAAGGGCGCCGAAGCCGGCCGTGAGGGACCCGCCCCCGGCGCGGCGTTGTCGATGTCCAGGACCCTGGTGCGCCTGGGAAGGTCGAAAGATAATCCCTTCCCGGTCAAACGCGATTCGCGCGCATCGTCGATGATCGTGACGACCGCCGCAGCACCTTTCCCGCGCAAAGCCCCGGCCCGGCCCCCGAGGAGCCGCCGGTTCGCGGCCGGCTGGAGCGGATGCCCGTCGGGAAGCGTCGCTTCGAGAATGACGGCGATCTTGCCCCGGAGGTCGATCCCGGCACAATCGTCCCAACCGAGGTCCGGGGCGCCGAGCCCGTAGCCCAGGAAGGCGACTTCGCCCGAGGCCCGGCCCGGCTCGAACCAGCGGCCGGCCGTCGCATCGGCGGGGAAGGTGAAGGTCCGCTCACCCGACGCGGCAGCGAGCCTCAGCCGGGAGGAGGACGGCACGACGGAAACGACCTCGACCGGGACTTCCTGGAAATACGAACCTCCCGGCATCAACGGCTTCAGCCCGATGCGCTCGGCCGTGAGCGCGATGTACCGGGAGGCGAGGTCCTGTTCGGCGGACGGCGTCTCCCGGCCGCGGAACTCCGGCGCCCCAAGGAATTTCAGATGGAAGGACATGTCGTCGGCGCGGATCGCCTCGAGTGCCCGCGTCGGTGCGTCGTCCGAACACGAGCATAGGGCGAGGACCAGGCCGGCCAGCAGGAAGGCTGTCGAAGTCCGGTGATTTCTCATGGGCGCCTCTTCGATTCGGATTTCATCACTCTAGGTAACTTATCGGGTCGGAGTTGTCAAACGGCACCCGCCGGGGATTGCTTTCCGTTCCGGCTGGGATATAATCCCCCTCCGGGCCGACCCGGACCGAAGTGAGGTTTCCATGAACATCTGGAAGACCAAGTCGCCGGCCCAGATCGCCGAGGCCGCCGAACACACCCAGCTCAAGAAGAACCTGACCGCCTTCGATCTGGCCGCGCTCGGGATCGGGTCCGTCGTCGGCACGGGCATCTTCGTGGCGACCGGGCAGGGCGCCCAGCTGGCCGGGCCCGGGCATCCTGCTCTCGTTCATCATCGCCGCCGTCACCTGCGGCTTCTGCGCCCTGACCTACGCGGAGCTGGCCTGCATGTTCCCGGTCGCCGGAAGCACCTACTCCTACTCCTACGTCGCGTTCGGCGAGGTCATCGCCTGGATCATCGGCTGGGACCTCATGCTCGAATACCTCGTGGCCGCGAGCGCTGTGGCCTCGGGCTGGTCGACGACCTTCATCGGCCTCATCCAAAGCGTCGGGGTCAAGCTGCCGAAAGCCTTCCTGACGCCGCCGATCACGACGGTCGACCATAAGATCGTCCTGTCCGGGGGGATCATCGACGTCCCCGCGGTCGTCATTACGCTGCTCATCACCTGGGTCCTCTACATCGGCATCCGGGAGAGCGCCAAGATCAACAACATCATCGTCGTCATCAAGATCGCCGTCATCCTCCTCTTCATCGTCCTCGGCGTCCGGCACATCAGCCTGGCCAACCTGCAGCCCATGATGCCCTTCGGCTGGAAGGGCGTCATGGCCGGCGCGGCCATCATCTTCTTCGCCTACATCGGCTTCGACGCCGTCTCGACGGCCGCGGAAGAAACGAAGAACCCCAAGAAGGACGTCCCGCTCGGGCTGATGCTCTGCCTGGGCGTGGTCATCGTCCTCTATGTCGCCGTCGCATTCGTGCTGACAGGGATCGTGCCGTACAAGCTGATCGACGTCGGCAACGCCCTGCCCGCAGCTCTGGGCCGGATCGGCATCCAATGGGGCGGGGCGCTTGTCGCCACCGGCGCCATCATCGGCATGATCTCGACGCTCCTGGTCACCCTCTACGGCCAGATCCGCATCTTCATGGTCATGGCCCGCGACGGCCTCCTGCCGCCCGTCTTCGCCAAGGTCCACCCCAGGCACCAGACGCCCCACCTCTGCACCTGGATCACAGGCGTCGCCACGGCCGTGATCGCCGGCCTCTTCCCCCTGCCGATGATCATCGACCTCTGCAACATCGGCACCCTGTTCGCCTTCATCCTCGTCTCCGCGGGCGTCATCCTCCTGCGGAAGACCCGGCCCGAGGTCGAACGGAAGTTCAAGACGCCCGGCGTTCCCTTCACGCCGCTCATCACCATCGGCTTCTGCTTCTACCTGATGGCCAGCCTGCCGAAGGTCACCTGGTACCGTTTCGGGGTCTGGCTCCTGGCCGGCCTGGCCATCTACTTCATGTACGGCTTCCGCCACAGCAAGCTGCAGAAATCAGCCTGAGGCACGCCGGAGACCCTGCGCGGAGGCGGGCGAGGCTTCGCCTGGTGTCAGGCTAACCCTAAGTCTGAATCGATCCCCTGCATGGCCGCGATGGCGATCGACAGGAACTCGTCGAGCTCGAGCCCGAGGTTCTTGCACTGCTCGATCTCCTCGCGCCGGGCGCCCCGGGCGAAGCTCTTCTCCTTGTAGCGCCGTTTGAGGAACTCGAGGTCGATCGACTTCAGCTTCTTCGTCGGGTGCATCAGGGTCGCGGAGATGATCAGCCCGGTCAGCGGGTCGACGGAGTAGATGGCCCAGTCCATGGGCGATTCGCAGGGGACCTTGCCCGCGTGGGCCTGGACGGCGTGGACGACCGGCTCGTCGATGCCCTTCTCCCGGAGGACCTTGACCGTCTCGGTCGTGTGGAGCTCGGGGCTCTTGTCCGTCACCTCGTAGTCGAGGTCGTGGAGGATGCCGGCCAGTCCCCAGGGCTCGGGGTCGTGGCCGAGCCGCACGGCCAGGGAGCGCATGCAGGCTTCGACGGACAGGCAGTGCTTGATGAGGTTCTTGTTCGTCATGTGGCTCTTGAGCAGGTCGAGGGCTTCGTCGCGGGTCATCGTCGGTCTCCTTCAGTTGTAGGCTTCCATGACCGCCCGGTCTTCCTTCATCAGGTCGCCGGCGATCTCCTCCATCTTCATATCCTTCCAGTAGGGCAGCTTCTGATGGGCCTCGTAGTACTTGAGCGGGATGGGGTGCGTGCCGACCACGACGGGAAGGCCGTACTTCGACTCGATGAACTGCTTGAACTGGGCGATGTAGGGGCAGGGCGGGTAGCCGACGACGAAGCCCGTGGCCAGGTGGATCGCCTCGGCCCCGTTCTTTTTCATTTCTTCGGGGACGTACTCGATGTTGCCGCCGGGGCAGCCGCCGCAGTTCGAGAACCCGACGATCTCGAGGGGCTCGTCCTTGGCATAGCGGGCGAAACCGCCGGCGCGCTCGCGGGCGGCCCGGAAGCACTTCCCGCCGCCGCAGGACTGATAGCGGCTGCAGATGATAATGCCGACTTTCTTCATGGTTCGCTCCTGTTCAGAGAAGGCAAGGATAGCTCAAAACGGGGAGCGCCGTCCAGCGGCCGGGAGGCCTTCACCGGGACCTGAGGAAGACGATGCGCTGCCGGCCGGTGTCCGGGTCCTCCTCGAAAAGGACGACGTAGGGAGACGACCAGACCGCCCCGGCGACCAGGGTCCCGGACGTCAGGTGTTGGCCTATCCGCTCTCCCGTCCGAAGATCGAAGACGAAGAGACGGTCGGCGGCGGGAGAGACGAGGAGGGACTCGCCGGCGCGGGCCGGCTCGAAGACGATCCTGGAGGGAATGGCTGCCCAGGAGAGGATCGATCCTCCCCTGGCGGAAAGGAAGTAGATGGTGCTGTTCGAGGCGATGACGGCGACCCGGCGGCCCGCAACGATGGGGGGATGCAGCAGCGCGCCCTGGAGCTTGCGTTTCCATCTCACTTTACCGGTTGCGGCGTCCAGACAGGAAAACATCCGATCGGCCGAGCCGGAATAGACCCGGTCGCCGGCCGAGACCCTCGTATCGGGCGGGACCGCTTCGGCTGTCGGGTCGGCGTCCTTCTGCCGCCGCAGGACGGTCCTCGTCGAGACGACGAGCTCCGTGGAATAGCCCTCGCGGGTGACATAATGGAGGACGCCGTCCTTTACGCGCGGCTGGCCGGCGATGTGGCCTTCGATCTCGAGCGATCCGGCCTCGGCGAGCGGGAGGCGGAGGGGGAAGGGATCGACGAGCGGTTTGTGGGTCGAGACCGCGCACCCCGCCAACGCCAAGCCAAGAGCGGCGATAACGGCTTTGCGGATGGGAATGAGCATGCTCTGAGGGGATTATATAACAAAAACGTATTCAGGCTTCACTCCGGCCCAAACGCTTCGATCATCCCGGCGAATAGGGACGGTCCCCGAAGTCCACCCGCGGTCGGGAACGGTCGGGTCGAAGGCTCTTTGCTCCGGGCAACGTAAACTGGTATGATTTCCGGCTGAGAGCCGGGAATGGTCAACTATATCCTGCTGTACAAGATCCGCCGCATCGTCAAGAAGATCCTCAAGGACAAGATCGCCGACGAGGAGATCGCCACGACCCCGAAGTCCTGCATCGGCTGCCTGGCCGACGACATCAGCTGGGAGGTCTACTACCTGCTCAAGGAGAGAGAGGACAAGGACGTCCCGCCCGGGGGCACGCCGGAGTGAGCGTCTAGCTCTTCTTTTCCGTCTCTTCCGTCTTTTTTCCGGCTTGATCGGCCCTGATCCGGGCCTTCAGGTTGTCCCACCAGTCGATCCGCTTGCGGATCTCCTTCTCGAAGCCCAGCTCGCCGGGCTCGTAGTATTTCCGGCCCCTGAGCCGCTCCGGCATGGTCTCCATGTCGGTCGTCGCCAGGACGTTGTCGTGGGCGTACCGGTAATCCTTGCCGTAGCCGATCTCCTTCATCAGCGAGGTCACGGCGTTCCGGATGTGAAGGGGCACGGGCTCGTGCGGGCTGCGCTCGATCTCCTTCTGGACGGCGCCGTAGGCGGTGTAGATCCGGTTGCTCTTGGGCGCGGCGGCCATGTAGACGACGGCCTCGGCCAGGGCCAGCTCCCCCTCGGGCGAACCGAGGAAGTCGTAGGCCTCCTTGGCGTGGAGCGCCAGGGCCAGGGCCTGCGGGTCGGCCAGGCCGATGTCCTCGGAGGCGAACCGGACCATGCGCCGGGCGACGTAGAGCGGGTCCTCGCCCGAGGCCAGCATCCGGGCCAGCCAGTAGAGCGCGGCGTCGACGTCGCTGTTGCGCAGGCTCTTGTGGAGGGCCGAGATGAGGTTGAAGTGCTCCTCCCCGGACTTGTCGTAGAGCAGGGTCCGCTGCTGGAGGGCCTCCTGGACGTTCTCCATCGTGACGGTCTTCGTCCGGGCCAGGCCGGCGGCGATCTCCAGCGTGTTCAGCGCCCGGCGGGCGTCGCCGTTGGCGAAGTCGATGAGCATGTCCCGGGCGGCCGGGTCCAGGGTCAGGCCGGCCGCGCCGAGCCCGTGGTCCGCGTCCTCGAGGGCGTCCTGGAGGATGCGGGCGAGCGCCGCGTGGTCGAGCTCCTTGAGGACCAGGACCCGGGTCCGGGAGAGGAGCGGGGCGATGACCTCGAACGAGGGGTTCTCCGTCGTCGAGCCGAAGAGGATGATGTCCCCTTTCTCGACGTAGGGCAGGAAGGCCGCCTGCTGGGCCTTGTTGAAGCGGTGGATCTCGTCGATGAACAGGACCATGGGCTTGCCGAACAGCCGCCGCTGCTGCTCGGCCCGGGCCATGAACTCCTTGACCTCCTTGATGCCGGACAGGACGGCGCTGAAGAACTCGCAGGGCAGGTCGAAATGCCCGGCCAGCATGGTCCCCAGGGTGGTCTTGCCGGAGCCCGGCGGGCCCCAGAAAATGATGGAGACGAGCCGGTTCGACTCGATGAGCTCGGCCAGGAGCTTGCCCTTGCCCAGGATGTGGTCCTGGCCGTAGACGCGGTCGAAGGTCCGCGGCCGCATCCGCTCGGCGAGCGGTGTGTGCGTCCCCAAATCCCGGTCTTTGGTTTTCGCTTTCGAGGGAGCCATCGTCCCCGGATTATAGCACAACCGGCGGCCCGCGAAGCCTTCGAAACGGGCCCGCGCCTTGACCGAAAATCCGGAAAATGCTACTGTTGGCCTCCCGATGTCCGAAAAAAAGGCCGCCGCTCAACCGAAGCTCTTCAAGGACGAAAAATCGAAGGCGAAGCTCGTCTACAAGTTCGACGAGGTCAGCCGGATGACGGGCGTCGACACGGCCACCCTGGCCTCCTGGGAGGAGGAATTCCCCTTCCTTAGCGCCGGACTGACCGGGAGCGGCGAGAAGTTCTTCCGCCAGCAGGACGTGGCCATCGTCGCCCGGGTCAAGGACCTGATGGCGACGAAGACGCTGACCATGGCCGGGATCAAGAGGAAGATCGAGGACGAGTTCGGCCTGGCTCCCTCGAACCCGGTCCACCCGGAGAGGCTCCGCAAGGCGCTCCACAGCGTCCGCGACGAGTTGCAGGACATCGTGACCTCACTCGGCGGCGGGCGCAAAAAAAAGACCTAAATTCCCCCGATTCTGCTATAATGAGGGACCCCGGTTCGGGACGTGGCGCAGCCTGGTAGCGCACATGCTTGGGGTGCATGGGGTCGGCGGTTCGAATCCGCCCGTCCCGACCATTCTTTCCCCTATCGTCAAGAGCCCGGGCGAGAGCCTGAGCGGAAGGAGCGACGCGATGTCCGCCATGAAAAAAGAAAAGAACACCGAAGACCTGAAGGCCAGGGCCATCGGCCTGACGGGACTCGTCAATTATCAGGACGGGGCGGTCGTCAGCCGGGAGGTCGTCAGCCAGGCGGCCGGGACCGTGACCGCCTTCGCGTTCGACGAGGGCGAGCAGCTCAGCGAGCACACCGCCCCCTACGACGCCATGGTCATCGACCTCGACGGCGAGGCCGACATCGCCATCGGCGGCAAAACCAACCGGATCAAGCCCGGCGAGATGATCATCATGCCCGCCGGCATCCCGCACGGGCTGAAGGCCGTGACCCGGTTCAAGATGCTCCTGGTCATGATCAAGAAGCCGGCGTGAACGATCTTCCGAAGGCCGGGGCGCGCGACGGGCGGCCCGTCATCCTCCTGACCAACGACGACGGGTTCTACCGCGAGACGATCCAGATCCTCTTCCGGAGGCTCGGGCGCCTCGGCCGGACCTACATCGTCGCCCCGGACCGGGAGAAGAGCGCCTGCTCCCTGTCCATCACGCTGCGGCAGCCGCTCCGCGTCCAGCACGTCAAGCCGCGCGTCTGGGCCGTCGAGGGCACGCCGGTCGATTGCATCTACTTCGCCCTCCAGGAATTCCTGCCCCGCCGCCCGGACCTCATCGTCTCGGGCATGAACCCGGGGCCGAACCTCGGCCAGCAGGACATCAATTATTCCGGAACGGTCGCGGGGGCCCTCCAGGGGACCTTCCACGGCATCCCCTCGATCGCGGTCTCGCTCCTCGCGGACGACAAGGGGCGTTACGACCTGAAGTACGCGGCGGGGATCGTCGAGACGGTCGCCGCCGACGTCCTGGCCTCGGGCCTGCCCGAGGGGATCGCCCTCAACGTCAACATCCCGCCGCCGCCCGCCAAGGGCGTCAAGATCACGCGCCTGGGCTGGAAGTTCTACGACCCGGACATCATCGAGAAGACCGATCCGCGCAACGCCTCCTACTACTGGATCGGGACGGGAACGCCGCGCCGGGTGGGCGACGCGGGCACCGACGTCATGGCCACGCACGACGGCTACATCACCCTGACGCCCCTCCACACCGACATGACCGCCCATCACGTCCTGCGCTCCGCGCCGATGCGCCGGATCGCCAAGGCGCTCGCCCGCTAGACTCCCCTCCTCGTTCGCTCCTCGAGAGGCCGGATCGCGCGGCTCGGCGCGCGCCGCTCGAGGGACTCGTTTATCGGGTTTTGTTCTTCCGGTGCCGGAAGTACTCGACGGCGATGGGGACCGTCGAGATGAGGATGATGGCCAGGATGGCGATCGAGAAATTCTTCCTGACGAAGGGGATGTTGCCGAAGAAGTAGCCCGCGCCGACGAGCAGGACGACCCAGCCCACGCCGCCGATGACGTTGAAGGACAGGAAGCGGCCGTAGGACATCTTGCCGATGCCGGCGACGAAGGGCGCGAACGTCCGGATGATGGGGACGAACCGGGCGATGATGATGGTCTTGCCGCCGTGCTTCTCGTAGAAGGCGTGGGTCCGGTCGAGGTACTCCTTCTTGAAGAAACGGGCGTCCTCCCGGCTGAAGGCCTTCTCGCCGATGCGGTGGCCGATCCAGTAGTTGACGGTGTCCCCGACGACGGCGGCCGCGGCCAGGAGGAGGATGAGCAGGCGGACGTCGAGCGCGCCGAGCGCGGCGAACGTCCCCGCGGCGAAGAGGAGCGAATCGCCCGGGAGGAATGGCATGATGACCAGGCCGGTCTCGATGAAGATGACCGCGAACAGGATGGCGTAGGTCCAGGCGCCGAACTGCTGGATGATGGCGCTGAGGTGCCTGTCGATGTGCAGCACGAACTCGATGACGGATTTGAGGAGATCCATGAGCCCCCTACTATACCCGGCCGACGGGCCCAAATCAATTCGCCGGCCGGACCGGGGTTTTCATTTTTTGGCCTAAAAACATCGAAATTCGTCGTCGCCCTGCCTGGAGAGTCAGGCCTCGGACCGTTCAACTTGCTCATATCATTATATTTGCTGAGGTCCGACCCCGAACATGATAAAATAAGCCCATGAACAGGAAGATCGGGCTCGTCGAGAGGGCCATCGAGCGCCTCTCCCCGCTCGAATCGGCCTGCACGCTCTGCCCCCGCGACTGCCGGGTCGACCGGACGAAGGGCGCGGAGGGCGTCTGCCGGACCGGCCGCCAGGCCTCCGTCTCCCACGCCCTGCTCCACTTCGGCGAAGAGCCCGTGATCAGCGGCACTGCCGGCTCGGGCACGGTCTTCTTCAGCGGCTGCAACCTCAAGTGCCTGTTCTGCCAGAACTACCAGCTCAGCTGGCTCCTCGAGGGCACTCCGGCGACCGACGGTGAGCTCGCGGCCATGATGCTCGATCTCCAGGCCCGGGGCGCCCACAACATCAACCTCGTCTCGCCGGGCCACGTCGTCCTGCCCGTCCTCCGGGCCCTGCGGATCGCCCTGGCCGGCGGCCTCGAGGTCCCGCTCGTCTGGAATTCCAACGGCTACGACGGCCTCGAAACCGTCCGGGCCCTCGAGGGCATCGTCGACGTCTACCTGCCCGATCTGAAGTATTTTTCGCCCGAGCTGTCGAAAAGATACTCGTCCGCGCCGGACTATTTCGCCCGGGCTTCGGCGGCCGTCAAGGAGATGTCCCTGCAGCAGCCCGCGTTCGACCTCGGGCCGGGCGGGACCGCCCGCAGGGGTCTCGTCGTCCGCCACCTCGTCCTGCCCGGCGCGGTCGACGACTCGCTGGCCGTCCTGAAGTGGGTCGGGGAGAACCTCTCGCCGTTCACCGGCCTGAGCCTGATGAGCCAGTATCACCCCTGCTACGAGGCGCCGGCCGAGATCCAGCGGGCGTCACCGCCGGGGAATACGATCGGGCCGCCGAAGCGGCCCTCGCCCTCGGCCTCGATCCCCTGTTCCTCCAACCGGAGCCCTTCCGGGCGGACGAGCACCTCGTCCCCGATTTCAGGAAGGAGAAGCCGTTCCGCTGGAAATAGGGCGCGGCCCTACTTCGCGGCGGTGGTGTAGGTTTTCGGCCGGCTCAATCGGGACCCGTCGATCCCCAGCGCCGCGGCCAGCTCCAGGATCTTGGCCTGGACCGCTCCGACGCCCTTGGGGCCCAGGCGCAGCAGCTGTTTCTGGGCCGCGCTCAATCCCTCGAGGGTCTCGTCCGATCATGGCGTAGCTCAGGACCTTCTGCTCCAGCCGGACGGGACCGTCGACGACCGGAGTCCCGAGGAGCTCGTCCATGGCCCGGACCAGGGTGTCGTCGAAGTCGACCCCCGGATAGCCGAGCTCGCCGTAGGCCTCCTGGAGGAGAGGCTTGACCGCGCGATAGAGCCGGGCCGCGGCCGCCGCGTCGAGCGACAGGACGACGCCGGTGACGGGATCGTAGCGGGCGTAGGACGCCGGATCGACGAGCGTCCCCGTCTTCGTCCGGGCGACCCGGAAGTCCCCGGCCAAGGCGAAGAAATCGACGTGCGGCTTGGGGCTGAGCCCGTTGGCGACGTTGTCGACGGAGACGACGAATTTCCGGACGAGGTCCTTCGAGAGGAGCCACCGGACGAATTCCGGATTCGTCGACAGGGCCGCCGCGAACTCCCGGACCGTCGCGTCGCTCTCCCCGAGGGCGACGGCGGGGAAGGCGAGCGGCTCCCCGGCCGGCAGGGCGGCGGCGCTCTCCCCTTCCGACGGCCGGACGGTCTCCGCGGCGGGCGGCGCTTCGGCGGCCGGCTTGGCCGGCTTCTTCACGAACACGAAATAGTAGAGGGCCGCGACGGCGGCCAGGATGGCGAACAGGGCCGCCGCGAGGCCCCAGACGCTCTTTTTCTCCTCTTCGGGATCCCCGTCCCTCTCATCCTCGATCCGGAGATCGTCCATGGCCTCCCCTTAGCGCCCCGGTGCCGCGGAAGCGTCCCGGTTGATCGTCTTGATCTTGACGATCTCGACGCGGCCGTTCGGGGCCCGCAGGATGATGTTCGGCCCGCCCTCCCCGATCCAGCCCTTGACCGTGGCCGCCGGCAGCTCCACGCCGAGGTCGAAGTCGCTGCGGACCCGGCCGCGCGGCGCGTCCGCCTCGACGATGGCGCCGACCCCGGATTCCAGGCGGAGCACGATGTTGCCGCGCCGGCAGGTGATGGTGATCGTGTCCTCTTCGCGGAGGTCCAGGACCTCGACGTCCGCGTCGCCCGTCCCGACGGTCACGTCGACCGCCCCGGAAAAGTTCTCCACCAACAGACCGCCCTGGTCGACCGAGGCCTCGAGCTTCCCGAAGACGTCGGACACCGTGAGGTCGCCTTCACTGAGGCGGATCCCGGTCAGGACGACGGAATCGGGAACGCGGACCCGGTAGTCCACCGCCGGCGGCGTCCCGGTGCCCTCGAAGGTGCGGGTCCGGACCATGAGCCCGCCGCCCGTCTCCCTGACCTCGACGTCGGGCGCGTACCTCCGGGAGGAGGAGGTGCGGGCGATGCCCCCGGTCGCGGCGACGGCGGCCGCGGCGGCGATGTCGACCGTGTCGCGGTCCCAGCCGGTGATCGCGACGTTGCCGAAATCGTTCTCCAGCGACAGCGTGCCGCCCTTGCGCAGGTCGAGCGTCTCCCGGAATTCGGTCCCGCTCGCCGGCCGCGCCGCGGGCTCCGTTCGCGTCTCCCGCGGCGCCGTCCCGTCGCGCTCGGGGATGCGGCGCCAGCCCTCGTCGTCGCCCGGATCGGGGAAGATGATGCAGGCCGCGGAAAAAGCCAGGATCGCGACCAGCGGAGAAAGCATCAGCGCGGATTTTCTCATCGTTCGTCCCTCCCGTCGGAAAAAGCGGTTCTATTATACTCCAAAGCCTACCCGAAGCGACCGGTGATGTAATCCTCGGTCCGGGAATCGCGGGGCGTGGTGAAGATCTGGCGGGTCTCCCCGATCTCGATGAGCTCGCCGAGCAGGAAGTAGCCCGTGACGTCCGAGACGCGGGCCGCCTGCTGCATGTTGTGGGTGACGATGAGGATGGTGTAGCGCTTCTTGAGCTCGGCCATGAGGTCCTCGATGTTGGCGGTCGCGGCCAGGTCGAGGGCCGAGCAGGGCTCGTCCATGAGCAGGATCTCCGGTTCGACGGCGACCAGGCGGGCGATGCACAGGCGCTGCTGCTGCTCGCCCGACAGGCGGAGGGCGTTCTCGTCGAGGCGGTCCTTGAGCTCCTCCCAGAGGTGGACGGCCTCGAGGCTGCGGGTGAGCTTCTCGTCGAGGGCCTTCGGGTCCCGGATGCCGTGCACGCGCAGCCCGTAGAGGACGTTGTCGGCCACGCTCAGGGGGAAGGGGTTGGGGCGCTGGAAGACCATGCCCACCTTCTTCCGCAGGGTGAGGAGGTCGGTGCCGGGGGCGTAGATGTCCTGCCCGTCGATGAGGACCCGGCCGGTGACCCGGACGTCGTCGATGAGGTCGGTCATCCGGTTGAGCGACCGGAGGAAGGTCGTCTTGCCGCAGCCCGACGGGCCGATGAGGGCGGTGATCCGGTTCTTTTCGATGTCCAGGCCGATGCCCCTGAGGGCCTGGAACTTCCCGTAGAAGAAGTCGAGATCGCGGACTTCGATGATGGCCATGGCTCTATCCGAACCGGCCCCGGAGGTAGTCGTCGGTCCTCTTGTCGTCGGGCGCCGTGAAGATCTTCGCCGTCGGGCCGATCTCGACGAGCCGGCCGTTGAGGAAGAAGGCCGTCCGGTCGGCGACCCGGGCCGCCTGCTTGGTGTTGTTGGTGACGAGGACGATCGTGTAGTCCTTCTTGAGCCGGCGCAGGGACTCCTCGATCTTCATCGTCGAGATGGGATCGAGGCCCGAGGTCGGCTCGTCGAGGAGGATGAACTCGGGCTTGACGGCCAGGATGCGGGCCAGGCAGAGCCGCTGCTGCTGTCCGCCGGAGAGCTTCAGGCCGCTCGTCCCGAGCCGGTCCTTGACCTCCTCCCACAGGCCCCCCTTCTCCAGGCTGTCCCGGACGATCCCCTCGAGCCGGTCCCGGCCGCGGATGCCGGCCATCCGGGCCCCGAAGGCGACGTTCTCGAAGATCGAGCGCGGCAGGGGCACGGGCGTCGCGAAGACCATGCCCAGCTTGCGGCGCAGCTCGACGACGTCGACGTCGGGGCCGTAGAGGTCGCGGCCGTCGAGGGTGATCGTCCCCTCGTGCCGCGAGCCGCGGACGAGGTCGTTGAGGCGGTTGAGGGCGCAGAGGAAGGTCGACTTGCCGCTGCGGGCCGGCCCGATGATGCCCAGGATCTCGTTGCGCACGATGTCGAGATCGAGATCGAAGATCTTGCGGACGTCGCCGAAGGACTGGCTGAAGCCCCGGACCTCGATGGCGACGCCGCTCACGAATATCTCCGGATGAACCGGTTCATCAGGTAATAGGTCAGGATGTTGATGCCCAGGATGGCGATGATCAGGATGGCCGCCGTGCCGTAGGCGTTGGGCGCCGAGATGCCCTCGCGGGCCAGGATGTAGAAGTGGACGGCCATCGTCCGGGTCGACGAGAAGACCGAGGTCGGCATGCGCAGGGCGCTGCCGGCGGTGAAGATCGTGGCCGCCGTCTCGCCCAGGCTGCGTCCGATGCTGAGGACGACCCCCGTGACGATCCCCGGCAGGGCCGAGGGCAGGACGATCCGGGTGACCGTCTGCCACTTCGTGCTGCCCAGGGAGAAGCCGACCTGGCGGTAGGCCGGGGGCACGCTCTTGATGGCCTCCTCGGAGGTCCGGATGATGGTCGGCAGGAGCATGAAGGCCAGGGTCAGCCCGCCGCTGAGGATGGACCAGCCGAACTTGAGCTTGGTGACGAAGAGGATGAAGCCGAAGAGGCCGAAGATGATCGAGGGGATGCCGGCCAGGCAGTCGGCCCCGAAGCGGATGACCCGCGTCACCGGCCCGCCCCAGGTGTACTCCGTGAGGTAGATCGCCGTGCCCACGCCGAGGGGCGCGGCGATGGCGATGGCCAGGGCGGTCAGGGCGATCGTCCCGACGATGGTCGAGAAGATCCCGCCCCCCTTGCCCATGTCCACGGGATTGGCCGTCAGGAACTCGAGGCTGAGGGCGGGCAGGCCGCGGCGGAGGATGAAGGCGATGATGAAGACCAGGACGGCCACCGTGACGACGCGTCATGGTCCAGAGCACGACCCGGGCCGATCGCTCCTCGATGCGGGGGCCGAGCCGCTTCACGGCTGCTTCCTCCGCTTGGCCGAGGTGGCGTTGGCGATGGTGTTGAGGACCATGATGATGACGAACAGGACGACGCCCGTCGCGAACAGGGCTTCCCGGTGCTCGCCGGTGGCGTAGCTCATCTCCAGGGCGACGTTGGAGGTCAGGGTCCGGACCGGGGCCAGGAGCGACCGGGGGATCTCCGCGGCGTTCCCGGCGATCATGATGGTGGCCATGGTCTCGCCGATGGCCCGGCCCATGCCCAGGATGATGCTGGCGATGATGCCCGAGCGGGCGGCCGGGAAGAGGACCATCTTGACCGTCTGCCAGCGCGTCGCCCCCAGGGCGATGGACCCCTCCCGGTAGGACGGCGGGACCGCCTGGAGCGAGTCGACCGAGATCGAGATGATGGTCGGCAGGATCATGATGCCCAGGACGATCGACGCGGCCAGGACCGAGAGGCCCGGGCCGCCGAAGGTCTCGCGGATGAAGGGCACGAGGATGATGACGCCCATGAAGCCGTAGACGACCGACGGGATCCCGGCCAGGAGCTCGATCACCGGCTTGATGAGGCGCCGGACCCGCTTCGAGGAGAACTCCGTCAGGACGATGGCGCAGGCCAGGCCGAAGGGGACGCCGATGACCAGGGCCCCCGCCGTGACGAACAGGGAGCCGACGATCATGGGCCACAGGCCGAAGAGCTTTTCCGAGGGATACCAGTTGGACCCGGCCAGGAAGCTCTTCAGGCCGTACTTGACCATGATCGGGGTCCCCTGGCCGACGATGAAGACGGTGATGACGACGAGGACGGACACGGCCGAGAACGCGACGAGGAGGAGGGCCAGGCGGACGAGCCGGTCGTTGCGTTCGAGCCTGTTCCGTCCGGGCTTTTTCGACGAAGCGTCCATCGCCGGCCCTCCCGGTCACTTGATCGGGAGGAGCCCCTCCTTCCGGACCAGCTCCTGTCCTTCCGCGGACAGGACGAAGTCGATGAAGTCCCTGGCGTGGCCGGTGGGCTCCCCCTGGCTGACGAAGAGGAACGGCCGGACGAGCTTGTAGCGCCCGCTCTCGATGTTCTCGTCGTTCGCGGCGGCGCCGTCGAGCTCGAGGGCCAGGACCTGCTCGTTGACCAGGCCCAGGGAGATGAAACCGACCGCATAGGGATCGTGGGCGACGATCTCCCGGACCGTCCCGTTGGAGTCCTCGGTGATGGCGCCCCGGAAGATCCGGGTCTTGCCCATGACCAGTTCCTGGAAGGCGCCCCGGGTCCCCGAGCCCTCCTCCCGCGTGACCACCGTGATGGCCCGGTCGGGCCCGCCCAGGAGCTTCCAGTTCCTCAGGTCCCCGGCGAAGATCTGCTTGACCTCGGCGATCTTGGCCGCCCGCACGGGATTCGAGGGGTGGACGATGACGGCCAGTCCGTCCCGGGCGACGACGATCTCGACGAGGTCCTGCTCGTCGCCCTTGAGGTCCCGCGAGGACATGCCGATCTGGCAGGCGCCGCTCTTGCAGGCCTGGATGCCGGCGCTCGAGCCGCCGCCCTGGACGTTGACCCCGTAATCGGGGTGGGCCTCCATGAAGACCTCGGCCCACTTGTCGGCGAAGGGCTGGATGCTCGTGGACCCGGCCAGGGTCAGATCGGCCCGTTCCCCGCCGCGGCGGCAGGCCGGAAAGAGGGCGAGGCCGAGGGAGAGCAGGATCAGGGCGGAGCCGGACGCGCATGAGAGCGAATTATACTTAAAAGGGAGGGGCGGTCAATCTTCTCCGGCCGCGTCGAGCTCCTGCATCCGGGCGTCGAAGCCGGCCTTCTTCGCCTCGTGGTCGGCGGTGAGCTTCTCGAGCTCCTCGAAGAGGCCGTCGATCGTCTTTTTCGTCCGGTGCATCTCCTTGGAGACCTCGACGACCCGGGCGCCCTGGCGGCTCTCGGACGCCTTGACCAGCTCGCCGTTGAGCCGGCGGAGGGCGGCGTCGTGCGCCTCGACGTCCTTCTCGATCGCGGCCAGACGCGTCTCGATCGGCCGCAGGGCCCGCGAGCGCTCGGCGACGATCTCGGAGCGCAGCCGCCGGAGCTCCTTGGGCGTCCACTTGGGGCGCTTCGCGGCCGCCTCGTTCCCGGGCGGCGCCGCGGCGGCGATCGATCCCTGCATGATCTCGTCCCGCCAGCCGACCTTGTCCAGGAACCGCCGGTAGCCGCCCTCGTAGACGACGACGTCGTCGTTGTCGAAGACGACCAGCCGGTCGGCCAGGACGTGGAGGAACATCTCGTTGTGGGTGACCATGACGACCGCGCCCTCGAAAGCGTCGATGGCCTCGAGCAGGGCGTCGTTCGACTCGATGTCGAGGTGGTTGGTCGGCTCGTCGAGCAGGAGCAGGTTGAGGGGCGTGGCGATGAGCTTGCCGAGCAGGACGCGGCTCTTCTCCCCGCCCGACAGGACCCGGATGCGCTTGAGGGCGTCGTCGTCCTCGAACATCATCCCCCCGGCGATGAAGCGGGCCCGCTTGGGATCGCCCTCGGGGTCGGCCGAGACGATCTCCTCGAGGACGGTGTTGGATTCGGACAGGGTCGCGATGTGGGTCTGCTCGAAGTAGCCGGCCGCGACCGACTGCGGCGAATCGACCGTCCCGGCGAGGGGCTCGAGGTCCCCGGCGAGGAGCCGGAGCAGCGTCGTCTTGCCCCGGCCGTTGCGGCCGATGACGAAGACCCGGTCCCTGGCCCCGATGCTGATCGAGAACCGGCGGATGAGGGGCCGGTCGGGGGTGTAGCCGAACGAGAGGTCGCGGACGTCGAGGGCGTACTTGTGGTAGGAGGGCTTTTCGGCGAAGGCGAACTCGAGCGTCTTGATGGCCTCGAGCTTCTCCCGTTTCTCCATCTTCTCGAGCGACTTGACCCGGGACTGGACGAGGCCGCCGAGCCGGGCCTTGGCCCGGAAACGGGTGATGAAGAGGTCCATCTCCTTCATCTTGCGCTCGTCGTTGATCCGGGTCTTCTCGTAGATCTCCTCTTCCGCGGCGATCTGCTCGTAGTACTTCCCGGTGTCGCCCTCGACCTTCCGGACCTTGCGCCGGTGGATGCCGAGGACGTGGGTGACGACGTTGTCCATGAAGCTGCGGTCGTGGGTGATGAGCAGGAGCTCGCCCGGCCAGGCCGCGAGGAACCGCTCCAGCCAGCGGATGGAGGTGATGTCGAGGTAGTTGGAGGGCTCGTCGAGCAGGAGCATCTGGAAGTCGCCGACCAGGACCTTGGTCAGGTTGAGCCGGACCTGGTAGCCGCCCGACAGCTCCGACGGGCGCTTCTCGAGGTCGGCCGCGTCGAAGCCGAGCCCGGCGAGGACCTTTTCGACCCGCCAGATCTCGTTGGGGGCGTCGGGCGGCAGGGCCCGGGCCGCCTCGGCCAGGACCGTCGCCTCGGTGAAGCGCATCCTCTGCTCGACGTAGCCGATGCGGTATTTCCGCGGCTTGGTGATCGTCCCCGCGTCGGGCTCATCCTCGCCGGTGATCATCCGGAAGAGGGTGGTCTTGCCGTGGCCGTTGCGGCCGACGACGCCCACCCGCTCCTTGCGGTTGACCTTGAAGCTGACGGAGTCGAAGAGGCCCTGTTTTCCGTAGTTCTTCGAGAGATTGTCGACGACGATCATGGAGTTGTCCCTGTCCTCGCAGGACCGGATATTATAGCAGACCGGGCGATTATTTCTTGACCGGCTCTCCCGTCACGGTCTTGGTCTTGTGCGCGCCCTTGGTCACGTGGACGCGGTAGCCGTCCTCGCCGGGGAGCCAGACCTCGGAGAGCACGTAGACCGTGATGTACTCCGTGTAGGACGGCGCGAAGTCCCCGACCTCGTCGAAGACGAGCTGGGGCGCGGGGGGAGGCGGCGCCGGCGCAGCGATCCTCTCGAGCACCGCGACCGGCGTTTCCTTGCCCGTCGCCTCCTGCCGGAGGACGAGCCCGCCTTCGGCCGTCTTGGAGACCGTATACTCCCCGGCGGCCAGGTTCTTGCCGGCCGCCTTGATCGGGAACGCGACCTTGAAGGACGCCTGGGCCTCCGCCGCAGCGACGCCCGCGACGAGGAGGAGGGCCAGGGCCGCCGCCGCTGCCGTTGCTTTGCGTATCATCGCATGCCTCCCTTTCCCATTCAGACGGTGACGTCGGCCGGATAGGCCGGGACCGGGTCGGGCGCGTCGGGCACGCCCTCCTTGACGGCTTCTTCCATGGCCTCGACGAACGTGTCGATCTCCTCGAGCGTCGTGTAGACGTTCGGCGAGATGCGCAGGGCCTGGTAGTCGAAGACCGAGTTCGGCGGCGCCCCCCCGACGAGCGGGACGCAGATGATGCGGTAGTTGTTCCGCAGGAACGTGGCCAGGGCCCGGACGTCGATGCCTTCGATGTGGACGGCCATGACGCCCCAGGCCTGGGGCGGCTCGCTCGTCTCCGTCAGGACCTTGATCCGGGGGTGGACCTTGAGGGCGTTGACCCAGCGCATGTTGAGGTAGCGCAGGCGGGCCGCCTTCCGCTCGGCCCCGATGGCCTGGTGGAAAGCCAGCGATTCGCCGAGGGCCGCCCGGATGGCCCAGGGATGGGTCCCGATCGACTCGAACTTGCGGATGTCGTTGTCCTGCTGCTCCGGCGCGGCCTGGAGGGGCCAGAACCGGGGGATCATCTCCTTGCGGACGTAGAGACAGCCGTTGCCGAGCGGGGCCAGCAGCCACTTGTGCAGGCTGACCCCGTAGGCGTCGCACTCGAGGTCCCGGAGCTTGAACGGGAACTGCCCCAGGGCGTGGGCGCCGTCGACGATGGTGACGATGCCCTTCGAGCGGGCCAGGCGCGAGAGCCTTTTCACCGGGAAGAGCTGGGCGGTCAGGTTCGTGATGTGGGTGAAGTGGAAGACCTTCGTCCTCGGCGTGACGGCCTTCTCGAACATGGTGTAGAGGAAGTCCTGCGTCGCCGGGACCGGGAACTGCAGGCGCGTCACCTTGATCCCCTCGCGCCGCATCCGCTGGTCCCAGGTGGTCAGCATGCGGGGGTAATCCTGCTCGGTCGTGACGACCTCGTCGCCGGGCTCGAGATCGATGCCGTTCTGGGCGATCTGGAGGGCCTCGCTGGCGCCCCGCGTCAGGGCCATCTCCTCGCGGTCGCAGCCGAACTCGTTGGCCATCCGCCGCCGCAGGGTCTCGCTGTTGCCGGCGACCATGCCCTGGTAGTGGACCGGCAGCATGTTGATCATCTCCATGTAGCGGAACGACGGAATCCAGCGCGACCCGCGGCATGGGGCAGGTGAAGCCGTTGTTGAGGTTGATGAGCGAGCGGTCGAGCTTGAAGGCCAGCTGGACTCTCGCGCCAGTAGAACTCGTCCTGGGCGACGTCCTCGGGCGTCCGCCCCGCCATCGACTGGGAGGCCTCGTCGATGCGCGCCAGCCCTTTCGGATCGAAGGCCACGGCGGCCGCGCCGAACGCGCCGGCGGTGCGCAGGAACGATCTCCGGCTCCACTTGACGGACTTCATGTCGGTCCTCCTCGGGTCGGGGGCCGCGCTTTCCGGCGCGGCGACCGCCGGGGATTGTAATTCAGGTTTTGAGAAGCCGTCAAGGATTCGCTATAATTCGGACCGGCATGGAGAACAGGGGGAGATCGCAAGGCCGCCGGCTCGCCGCCGTCGCGCTGCTGTCCGTGTCCCTGGCCGCCTGCGCCGCGGGGCCGCCCCGCCCGCGAACGAGGCCGAGGCCGGCCGCGGCCGCGGAGCGCGTCGGGCGCTGGGGCATCACCGTCGCCCTCTACGATCCCGCCCTTTACGGACCCGAGCGCGCGCTCGAAGATCTCGTCGGGGCCTACCGCCTCGGTCTCAAAGACGGGAAGCTCGAAAAGGCCCGGCTGCTCGTCGTCAAGGCGCAGCGGCGCCTCGAGCTCTGGGTCGGGAAGCGGATGGTGAAAGCCTACCGGGTCCAGCTGGGCATCGTGCCTCGCGGGGCCAAAGTGCGTCAAGGGGACCGGAAGACACCGGAGGGGGACTATTTCGTCTGCGCCCATTCCACAAGCTCTTACTACCTCGCCCTTTGGATCTCCTATCCGAACCGGACGGACGCGCGCCGGGGACTTGCGGAAGGGAGGATCGGCCCCCGGGAATCGGAGGAGATCGCGGGCGCGCTCGCGGCGGGCCGCTGCCCTCCCCAGCGCACGAAGCTCGGCGGGGACCTTCTCATCCACGGCCAGCCCCCGGAGTACGCGGCGGAGGTCGCCGCGGCCCACAGGGCCGCATCCGTTCCGCTCCGGAAGGGGCTCCGCCCCGGCGATGTCGATCCCGCGGCCGTCAGGGAATACCAGGACTGGACGGACGGGTGCGTCGCGCTCTTCAATCCGGACATCCGGGAGCTCTACGCATTCGTTCCCGACGGGACGCCGATCAGGATCGTGGCGGACGGGCCGATCACTCCCCCGCGGCCCGATCGTCCGTCGAAAGCCGCCGGCGCCGGACGTCAGTAAGGCCGCGCGGCGGGGCGGTCGCCGTACGTGATCAGATCGTCGATGACGGATGGACTCGTCCGGCCTCGGGTTGAGCAGCTTCAGCTTGAGCGTGTGCCGGCCGTTGTCGAGCCTGTATCCCCAGCCGACCTCGAGACGGCGGACGAGGTCGTCGACCGGCATGGCGACGACGACGGGGGCCCGGTCGTCGAGCCCGATCTCGACCCGGTAGACGTGGGCGTCGGTCCCGTGTTCGGCCATCCGTGACGGCCCCCCGGTCAGGACGTAGCCCGTGCCCTCGAAGGCGATCTCCGCCGTCGTCTCGAGCCGCAGGCCGAGCCTCTTGCGCTCGATCGGATGACAGCCTGCGAAGCTCACTTCGAGCGGAACGGCCTTGATGGCTTCGAGGGGCAGACGGACGGTCTCCCCTTCCACGGCGCCGCCGTTGCGGCGGACCATCTCGAGGGCCAGATCGAGGCCCGTCGCATAGACCTTTTCGAGCGACAGCGAGGTGAACGGGAACGGCCTGTCCTCGATGGCCTTGACCGGGTCCCGCCAGACGGGCGGGATCCCCTCGTACCCGAGCATGGTCCCCAGGATGCCGCCGGCGCTGGCCGGGTTGCAGTCGGAGTCCTGGCCGCAGCGGGTCGCGATCTCGAGCGTCCGCCCGAAATCCCCTCCTCCGTAGAGCAGGCCGATGACGATGTAGGCCCCGTTGACGCGGGCGTCGATGTTGCCGGGATCGAAGACGAAGTCCGGACAGCCGACGTCCTGGGCCCATTTGCGCTCGACCTCGAACCAGGCCTTCTTCCAGTCGGACGGGTCGGCCCGGTGGCAGGCGACGACGTCGCGGATGCACCGGGCGAACTGCGACTCCGGCGGCAGGACCTTCAGGGCCTCCTCGACGACGTAGCCCGGGTCCGCGCTGACGAAGGCCAGGCTGTACATGGCCGCCACATACACGCCGCCGTACCAGCCGTCCCCGTAATTCATGATGTGGCCGACGCGGTCGCAGATCTCCGCCCCGGCGTTGACCAGGCCCGGGCTCATCAGCCCGGCGAAGTCGGCCTCGATCTGAAAGTCGATGTCGTCGGCGTGGGGCGAGTTCGTCCAGTGGCCCGAGTCCGGCGGCAGGAGCCCGTTGAGGACGTTGTACCGGGCGGCCTGGTTGGCGTGCCAGAGAGGATAGGGGGCCCGGGCGAAGGCCTGGGCGTGGCTGGACGCGGGGGCATCGATCCCCTCGCGGGCCATGACCTCGAGGAAGGTCAGGTCCATGTAGACGTCGTCGTAGAGCCCGGGCGATCTCTCGAACCTGGCGGCCACGAGCGACTCGTTCCAGGGGATGGTCTGATAGTCGGAGATCATGGCGCCGGGGAAGCGGAACTCCGTCGGCCCGCCGAACGTGCAGCCGATGACCTGGCCGGCCCAGCCGCCCTTGATCTTGTCGAAGAGCTCGGAGCGGCCGAGCTCGGTCTTCGGACCGGCGGGGCCGCCGGTCCTTTCCGGCTTCCGGCAGGCGGCCGCCGTGACCGCCGCGGCCAGAACGAGCCACGCCGCGAGGTGCTTCTTCATTTCCCCGCGAGGCCCATCTCCTCGACGATGTGCCTGGCGCCCGAGAACTTATCGGTCACCCAGAGGACGTAGCGGAGGTCGACGCTGATCGAGCGCTGCAGCTCGGGGATGACGTAATAGTCGCCGATGACGCTCTCGTAGGTCATGTCGAAGATGATGCCGATCTGCTCGCCTTTGGCGTTGAGCGTGGGCGAACCCGAGTTGCCGCCGGTGACGTTGGTCGTGTTCAGGAAACAGGCCGGCACGTCGCCGAGCCGGGCGTCGGCGTACGGTCCGAAATCCTTGGCCTTCCACAGGTCCTTGATCTTGGCCGGCACCCGGAACGGGAATTCCCCCGTCTCCTTCTCGACGACGCCCCCGACGGTCGTCTGGGGCAGGTAGGCCACGGCGTCCTTGGGCGTGTAGCCCAGGACCGGTCCGTAGGTGAAGCGGAGGGTGCCGTTGGCGTCGGGCGCGTAGCTCCCCTTCTTCATGTCCAGGATGGCCGCTTCGTAGGTCCGCTTGAGGTCGGCGCCTTCCTGGCCCATGCCCTTGCTCTCTTCGCGGACGACCTTGAGCTCCTGCTCCATGGCCGCCGCGAGCTTGAGGAAGGGATCGTCGACCGCCGCGAGTGCGGCCGGCTTGAGGCCGAGCATTTCGAGCCTTTTGGCCGGATCGCCGAGCGCCGTTTTGGCGTACATGGCGTCGACGCGGGCGGCGACGTCCGCCTCGCTCCCGGCGGCCAGGCCCTTGAGGGAGGCGGGCCACGCGGCTTCGTCCGGATGTGAGGCCTTGAGCCGCTTGAGCGTCCACTTCAGGAGCTCCCGGTCCGTGGCGAAGACGTAGCCTCTCTCGGCCAGCTGGATGCCCTGCTTGAGGCGGGGCAGGTTGCGCTCCTGGAAGGCCTGTTCCCGGTCCTTGTCGGGCTTCTGGATCTCGGGCACGGCCCGGACGATGTTGTAAGCCTGGGACAGGATGGTCGATCCGCCGAGGACGCCGTTCAGGAGCTCGGTCCTGGCGCCGAACGCCTTCTGCCGGGCCAGGAACGCCTCGAGTGCGGCCGGGGCCGCGCCGTATTGCTTGGCCCGGGCGGGGTCGGCGGCGATCCAGTCGAGGAGTTCCTTCTCCTGGGCGGCCTTCTTGTAGACGAGGTCGTACTTGACGAAGCCCTCGAGCTTGCCCTGCCTGTTCTTCAGCCCGTTGTAGAGCCCCTTGACCAGGCTGGCGTAGCGGATCTCGACTTCCTTGTCGCTCTTCCCGGCGGCCTCGTAGAAGCCGATGAGGTCCTGCGTGTCTTTGATCCGCCGGGCCATGCTCTCCTGGTCGGCCCTGAGCTCGGACAGGGCGTAGTTGCGGTACGTCCGTCCCGGATAGCCCATGACGAAGGTGAAGTCGCCCTCCTTGAAGCCGTCGAGGGAGACCTTGAGCCAGACCTTGGGCTTGTAGGGGACGTTGGACGGGCTGAAATCGGCGGCCGTGCCGTCGGGCGCGACGTAGGCCCGGAGGAACGAGAAGTCGCAGGTGTGGCGGGGCCACATCCAGTTGTCCGTCTCGCCGCCGAAATTGCCGAGGTCCTGGGGCGGGGCGTAGACGAGGCGGACGTCGCGGATCTGCTTGAAGGTGTAGAGGTAGTAGGCGTTGCCGCTGTACATCGAGGCCAGGGTGCAGCGGAGGTCCTTGCCGGCTTTCTCGCCCGCCGTGACCAGGTCCTTCGAAGCCTTGTCGAAGGCGTCGTAGCGCTGGCGCGGCGTCATCTTGGGCTTGAAGTACGCGTCGACCTTGGCGGTCACGTCCTCGTAGCCGAGCAGGACGCCGACCGTGTAACCCTGGGCCGGGATCTCCTCTCCCCGCGTCCGGGCCAGGAAGCCGTCGGTGATGTAGTCCTTCTCCTTGCTCGAGGCCCTCTGGATGGCGCCGTAGGCGACGTGATGGTTGGTCAGGACGAGGCCTTCGGGGCTGACGAACTCGCCCGTCCCGCCGCCGAGGTTGACCACGGCGCTCATCAGGCCCGTCCCGTCGGTCTTATAGAGTTCGCCGGGGTCCATCCGCAGCCCCAGCGCCTTGAGGTCGAGGCTCTTCATCTGGTGCGGCATCCACATGCCGTCGTCCGCTCCGGAAACGAGCGAGAGAGCGAGGACGAGGGCGGCGATCGCGAAATATCTGACTGTGTTCTTCATGGTCCCTCCTGAGGATTTCGGTCCGTATCAGTATAACGTGTAGAACTTGAATCTGCGGTTGAGCGCCTTGACCAGCTCCATGATCCAGAGCGGCAGGGTCGAGAAGACCATGATGGCCCCGAGGTCGAGGAGGGTCAGGGCCCGCGTCTTGAAGATGGGCTGGAGGAAGGGCAGGTAGATGACGGCCATCTGGAGCAGGAACGAGCCGACGACCGCGACGACGAGCTGGGGATTGGTCGAGAACTTCAGCTTGAAGATCGATTCCCGCATGCTGCGGCAGTTGAAGGCGTGGAAGAGCTGGCTGCAGGCCAGGGTGGCCAGGGCGGCCGTCCGGGCCATCTCGAGCGGCTCCTTCTCGTAGAGGAAGACGAAGAGGAAGGCGCCCAGGCTGCAGGCCGCGATGAGCGTGCCCTGGAGCCCGATGAGCCAGGCCCGCGCCCCCGTGACGACGGGCTCGTCGGTCTTGCGCGGCGGTCGTTCCATGATGTTCGGGTCGACCGGGTCGACGCCGAGGGCCAGGGCGGGCAGGCCGTCCGTCACCAGGTTGACCCACAGGATCTGGATGGGCAGCAGCGGCACGGGGAAGCCGATGAGGGCCGCGACGAACATGACCAGGATCTCGCCGAGGTTGCAGGAGAGGAGGAAGTGGATGAACTTGCGGATGTTGTCGTAGATGCCCCGGCCTTCCTCGACCGCGGCGACGATCGAGGCGAAGTTGTCGTCGGTGATGACCATGTCCGAGACTTCCTTGGTCACGTCGGTCCCGGTGATGCCCATGGCCACGCCGATGTCGGCCTCCTTGACGGCGGGGGCGTCGTTGACGCCGTCGCCGGTCATGGCCGCGACGTCGCCGCGCCGGCGCCAGGCCCGCACGGCCCGGAGCTTGTGCTCGGGCGAGACCCGGGCGTAGACGGCCACGTTCTCGACCGTCGCGTCGAGGTCCGCGTCGGTCAGGCCGTCGAGCTCCTCGCCGGTCAGGGCCCGCGATTCGGGGCCATAGAAGCCGAGGTCGCGGGCGATGGCCACCGCCGTGTTCCTGTGGTCGCCTGTGATCATGACCGTCCGGATGCCCGACTGCCGGCACTTGGCCATGGCGTCGCGGACCTCGGACCGGGGCGGATCGATCATGGCCACGAGGCCGGCGAAGGTCAGGTCCCGCTCGATGGCCTCGGCGGTGTAGGAGTGGGGCTCCTGCTCGAGGTGCCGGAAAGCGACGGCCAGGACGCGCAGGGCCTGGTCCGAATAGCCGTCGTTGGCTCTCATGATGCGCTCGCGGTCGCCGTCCGTGAGCGGACGCTCCTGCCCGTCTTCCAGGATGTAGGAGCAGTCCCGGAGCAGGAGGTCCGGGGCGCCCTTGGTGAAGGCGATGATGTCCTGGTCGGCCCGGCGGACGATGCTCATCTTCTTCCGCTCGGAGTCGAAGGGGAGCTCCTCGAGCATCTCGTAGTCGTCCTCCTCCTCGCCTTTCCAGATGCCGGCCTTGGCCGCGGCGCTGAGGATGGCGATCTCCGTCGGATCGCCGAAGACCTCGGTCTTCCCGTCCTTGACCGCGAGCCGGGCGTTGTTGCAGAGAACGCCCGCCCGCAGCGCCTCCACGAGATCGGGGTGCGCGGCCGGGTCGACCCGCCCCGCGGACGTCCGGAACTCGCCGGCGGGGTCGTAGCCCGTTCCGGTCACGTCGAAGGCGTCGCGCGAGGTCCAGACGGCCTGGACCGTCATCTCGTTCTTGGTCAGGGTGCCGGTCTTGTCCGAACAGATGACCGTGGCGCAGCCGAGGGTCTCGACCGAGGGCAGCTTGCGGATGAGGACGTTGCGTTTGACCATGCGCTGGACGCCCAGGGCCAGGGCGATGGTCACGACCGCCGGGAGGCCCTCGGGGATGGCGGCGACGGCCAGGCTGACCGAGGTCAGGAACATGTCGAGGACCTTGCCGCCCCGGAGGATCTCCAGGCCGAAGACGACGGCCACGAGGAAGAAGCAGAGGTAGACGAGGATCTTGCTGAACTCCTCGAGCTTCCGCTGCAGGGGCGTCGTCTCCTTCTTGATCCCCTGGATGAGGCCGGCGATGCGGCCGAGCTCGGTCTGCATGCCGGTCTCGACGACGACGGCCCGGGCCTTGCCCGAGACGACGGAGGTGCCCAGGTACAGGATGTTGGCCCGCTCGGCCAGGGGGACGTCCTTCTCTTCGAGCTCGATGTCCGTCTTGCTGACCGGCGTCGACTCCCCGGTCAGGCTGGCTTCCTGGACGCCGAAATTGGAGGTGTGCCACACGACCCGGCTGTCCGCCGGGATGTTGTCGCCGGCCTCGATCTCGACCAGGTCGCCGGGGACGAGCTCGCGGGCCGGGACGACCCGGGGAGCGCCGTCCCGCAGGACCTTGGACGAGGGCGCGGAGAGCCGCCGCAGCGCGGCCAGGCTCTTCTCGGCCCGGTACTCCTGGACGAGGCCGAGGATGGCGTTGAGGATGACGATGGCCAGGATGGCCACGGCGTCGACCCACTCCTTGAGGAAGCCGGAGATCAGGGCGGCGGCGATGAGGACGCCGATCATCAGGCTCTTGAACTGGTCGAGGAAGATGGCCAGGGGCCCGCGGCCCTTCTTCTCCTGGAGCTCGTTCGGGCCGAACTCGGCGAGCTTGCCGGCGGCGGCCGCCGAGGAGAGGCCGGTCTTGACGTCGGTCCCGAGCGTTCGGGCGATCTCGTCGGTCGCGAGGTGCCACCATTTCGTCGTCATCGGATTCCTCCGGGGATCACGCGCGGATTCGAAGCGGTATTATACACGCACCGCCCGGGACGAGACAATCGGCCCGGGCCGGCGGCCGCAGGAAGGAAGGAGGAAGGCCTACTGCTTCTTTTTAGCCGTCCACGGGAAGGCGCCGAAGTCTCCGGCCTGGACCTCGCCGGCCATCGCAACGCCCTCGACCTTGCCCTTATAGGTCAACGCCATGTCGCCCTGCGGCGTGCTGAGGAGCACGGTCCATTCGATGTCCTGGCCCTTGACCGTCCCCTCGCCTGTCATCTCCATTCCCATGATCGTCGAAGTGAACTTGATCTTGTCCCCGTCCTGGACGAAGGTCGCGTCGGCGGTCATGTCGCCCTGGGGGGACTGCGTGGTCATCTCCCAATCGCCGCCGACCTGGGCGGGCTTGGCCGGAGCGGCGTCCTGGGCCGCGAGCGCCCCGATCGCCCCCAGCGCGAGGAGCGCGGTCAACAGGATACGAAAGCGCATGCGAGTCTCCTTTCTCGGATCCGTCACTCCCTTAATTACATGAGGAGACGCCCTTCGTCAATACGCTTCTCACATCCCCCTTCCCTTCCGCCCGGGAAGTGTGTATAATGGGCCGCCTGAGTCGGGGAGTAGCGCAGCCTGGCTAGCGCACAGCGTTCGGGACGCTGGGGCCGTGGGTTCAAATCCCACCTCCCCGATTTTTTTTCTTCATACCCATGATCGTCAAATCGCTCCGGAACATCCCGGAATTCGAGGCCGGCGACGGATCGTTCCTCAAGGAGCTCCTCCACCCGGCCAAGGAACCGCTCGGCATCGGCTACAGCCTGGCTCACGCCGTCGTCGCACCCGGCCGCCGAACCCTCCCCCATCGGCTCGAAAGCGCGGAGGTCTACTGCATCCTCCGCGGGAGCGGGCTGATGCGCGTCGACGGAGAGACCGCCGAGGTCGGGGCGGGCCAGACCGTCTACATCCCGCCGCGGTCCGTCCAATCCATCGAGAACACCGGCGGGGACGAACTCGCCTTCTTCTGCATCGTCGATCCGGCCTGGCGGGCCGAGGACGAACAGGTCCTGTAGGGACGCCGGAGAGTCGCATGCCCCCGGAACCGTTGCCAGTGCCGGACCTCACTCCCAAAGCGGAATTCATGCAACGCCTCCTCGGTCTGAGGAAGAGCATGAGCTGGAAACAGGCCTTCACGGCGCTCAAATATCCGAACTACCGGCTCTGGTTCTGGAGCCAGATCGTCTCGCTCTTCGGCACGTGGATGGAGTCGACCGCCCTCGGCTTCCTGATCTTCGACCTGACCAAGTCCCCGGCCTACCTCGGGCTGGTCGGCTTCGCCACCGGCGTCCCGACCTGGCTGTTCATGCTCTACGCCGGCGTCATCGCCGACCGGGTGTCGCGCCGGACCCTGCTCCTGATCACCCAGACGGCCATGATGGCCCTGGCCTTCGTCCTGGCCGCGTTGACATTCCTGCACTGGGTCCAGCCGTGGCACGTCCTGGTCCTGGCTTTCTTTCTGGGCACGGCCAACGCCTTCGAGGCTCCGGCCCGCCAGTCCTTCGTCCTGGAGATGGTGGCCGTCGAGGACATGACCAACGCCATCGCCCTGAACTCGGCCATGTTCAACACGGCCATGGCCGTCGGCCCGATGGCGGGTGGGCTCGTCTACGCCTTTTTCGGCCCGGCCTGGTGCTTCGTCGTCAACGGCCTGTCCTTCGTCGCCGTCCTCGTCGCCCTGAAAAGGATGAAGCTCGAGCCCTTCGCGCCCGCGACGGGCCGGAACTCCGCGTGGGCCGACCTCAAGGAGGGCCTGTCCTACGTTTCCGGCCACCCGCTGATCAGGACGATCATCGGCCTCGTCGGCATCGTCGCCCTCTTCGGCATCTCCTTCGTCACGCTCTTCCCGGCCTGGGCGGTCGACGTCCTCCACGGCGACGCCAGGACCAACGGCTATCTCCAGTCGGCGCGCGGTCTCGGGGCGCTGGCCGCGGCGCTCCTCATCGCCTCGCTCGGCCGGTTCCGCTTCCGGGGCAAGCTCCTGACCGTCGGGACCTTCGCCCTGCCGGTCACGGTCGCCCTGTTCGCCCTGTCCCGCGGGACGCCCCTCTCGCTCATCCTCATTTTCGGGTCGGGCCTGTCCCTCATCCTCATCTTCAATCTGGCCAATGCCCTGGTCCAGACCCACAGCCCCAACGCCCTCCGCGGCCGGATCATGAGCGTCTATACGCTGGTCTTCTTCGGGTTGATGCCCCTCGGGGCGCTCGGCGTGGGCGTGACGGCCGAGCGTTTCGGCCAGACGGCCGCCGTCCTGATGGGCGCGGGCGTGATGCTCGGCGGGGCGACGGCCCTGGCCGTCCTCATGCCGCATCTGCGCCGGCAGCCGTGACGGCCCCGGCCCGCGGGACCCGTCAGGCGATCTCGACCAGACGGTAATCCCGCCGGCCCAAGCCGATCTTCTCGCCGTGGGCGAGCTGGGCCGACCAATCGATGTCGTAGCCGGCCCGCAGCGGGTCCTTGCCGGCGCCGGCGGCGACGAGGAGATCGGCCGTGGCCTGGTCGACGGCCACCGGGTCGAGGGAAGCCAGGATCCCGATGTCGGGCGCGATGGGCTTCGCGGCCTTGGCCATGCAGTCGCAGTCCTTGGTGACCTGGGTGAGGAAGCTGACGAAAACGGCCTTGTCCCGGGAAGTGCGAGACGACCCGCAGCGCGTACTCGGCCATCTTCTCCTGGAGACGGAGCGAATCCTCGTCCCACTTCATCTTGATGGCGCCGAACTTGCAGACGACGAGGCATTCGCCGCAGCCGATGCATTTGGCCGGGTCGATGACGACGTGGCCCTCGGCCTGGACGATCGCGGCCTCCGGGCAGAAGGCCATGCAGACGCTGCAGTTCCGGCACTGCTTGGCGTTGACCCGCGGGTGCGTGACCGAGTGCTGCTCGAGCTTGCCGGCGCGCGAAGCGCAGCCCATGCCGATGTTCTTGATGGCCGCGCCGAGACCCGTCTGGACGTGCCCCGTGACGTGGGTCAGGCCGACCAGGACGTCCGCGTCGAGGATGGCGCTGGCGATCTTCGAGGACGCCGTCCGGGCCTGGGCGCTCCGCGGCTCCTGCTTGTCGCGGCCGATGAGGCCGTCGGCGATGATGACCGGGAGACCGGTCGTCTCCGGGGTGAAGCCGTGGGACCAGGCCAGGCGGAGGTGGTCGATGGAGTTCGACCGGTTGCCGACATAGAGGGTATTGGAGTCGGTCAGAAAGGCGTGCTTGGTTTTCTGCCTGATCTCCCAGATCAGGCCGGCCAGCCACTGCGGCTTGATGTGGCCGGTGTTGCCGGCCTCGCCGAAATGGATCTTCAAAGCGGCGAAATCGCCCTCGGCGATGCGGTCGTTGAAGCCCGTGGCCAGATAGACCTTCTTGGCCTTTTCGGCCAGGAGCGCGGCGGGTTCGCGGGAATCGGCGGCGATGAAATGGACGGAGCTCTTCATGGGATGACCGGTCCTCCTAGCGGGCTTTGAGGACGCCGTCGACGGCCCGGCGTCCCGTTCCCGGCGCGACCTTCCGGCCCATGGCCGCGAGGGTCTTCTCCACGGCGTCGAGGGCGAACCGGACCTGGGCCGAGGTCAGATTGCCCATGTGGCCCATGCGGAAGACGCCGCCCGCGGTCGGACCCAAGCCGCCGGCGACGACGACGCCGTTCGCGGCCAGCCCCGCCCGGAAGGCCTTGTCGTCGACGCCGTCCGGGTAGCGGACGACGGACAGCGTCGAAGCCAGGAAGTCCGGGTCGGTGAAGAAGCCGAAGCCGAGGGCGGCCAGGCCGGCCCGGATGGCCTCGGCGTAGAGATCGTGGCGTTCGAACCTCTCCTCCAGTCCCTCCTCCACGATGAGGCGCGTCCCCTCGGCGAAGGCGCGGACCTCGTTGACGCACGGCGTCGAGAAATACTTGGTCGGATCGTGCATGACGGGGAGCCAGCGGAGAAGGTCGGAATAGTAGGCCGGGACGGAGGCCAGGCTCCGCCGCTTCTCCATGGCCAGCTCGGACAGGACGAGGATCGAGAGGCCCGGCGGCGTGCCCAGGCACTTCTGGGCCGCGGTCAGGACGACGTCGATGCCCCAGGCGTCCATGCGCTCCGGGATCCCCCCGGTCGCGCAGACGCCGTCGACGACGAAGAGGGAGCCCGACTTCTCCAGGACCTGGCCGTATTCCGCGACCGGGGCGCAGGCGCCGGTGGCCGTGTCGACGTGGGTGCAGACGACGACGTTGTAGTTCCTGTCTTTCAGCCGCCGGTCGAGCTCGCCCGGCGTCACGGCCCGGCCCCACGCACACTCGAGGACGTCGTGGTCGAGGCCGAAGGCCCGGCAGATCTGGGCCATGCGGTCGCCGAAATAGCCCTGCGACAGGACGAGAACGCGGTCGCCCCGGCCGGCCGTGTTGAGGACGGCCATCTCCATGGCGAGCGTCCCGGCGCCGGCGACGACGAACGGCTCGCCGGCGTCGCAGAACACGATCTTCTTGAGGTTCTCGCAGGCTTCCTTGAGGTCGCGGACCATCTCGGGACCGACGTGCGAGACCGTGGGCAGGGCCAGGGCGTCGAGGATGCGCGGGACGACGGGGCTCGGGCCGGGGATCAGGAGCAGTTTCTCTTCGGGCATCGGGTCCTCCGGGGCGAAATCGCGTCCATTGTGACCAAACCCCGGATGGAAATCAAGGGCGTCCCGTGATCCGGCCGCGACGGCCCTCGGACCCTTGCCTCCCGGCTTCACGCGATGCCGCGGATCAGTCTGCGATCCGGTAAGCGATGCCTTCATGGACCACAACGACCTTCTTGCCGACGGAGAGATACTTGGCCAGGCCGGGCTTGGCGGCGAGGAGACGGTAGAACTCGTCCGAGTCGAACGCGATCTCCTTCACCGGCGAGCCTTCCTTGTACTCGCTGTCGGTCCAGACACCGTCCTTGAGATAGAAGGTCTTGTCGTCCTTATAAAGGATGCGCTCCGAGACGACCTGGGCGGCCCGGTCCTCGTGCTTGAAGACCTGGGTCGCCTTGGCCGCCCGGACCGCGCCGGCGCCGCCGACGACGCCGCCCAGCACAGCCTCGCGCGCCGACGGTGCGGCCGCGTCGAGATCGAGCGCCTCGCGCTCCGTGACGAGGAACGACGTGTACGGCGTGACGATGCCGTATTTCAAACCCAGGCGCCGGATCTCGTCGACGAGCTCGGCGGCGGAGCCGCGAAGGCGGATCTCCTCGAGCAGGTAGCCGATGCGGCGCGTCGCCCAGAGCCGGGGCAGGAAATCGTACCGTTCGCCGGTCTCCGTCTTCACGTTCTCGAGGACGAAGCGCTTCTCCTGCCGGCCGCTCCGGCCGGTGAGGACGGCCCTCAGCGGTCCTCTCCCCCGGTACCGGCCGACGAGAACGAGCTGGGAGCCCTTGAACAGGTCGGGCAGGGAGCGCGGATAGACCTGGCTCGTCTCGATGCCCGTGAAGTCCACGGCGAGGTCGGAGAGGAGCGGCGAGGAGATCTTCTCGTAGAAGCCCGACAGGGCCCGCTCGAGGTCCTCGGTCTCGCCGATATAGACCGAGGTCCCCCGGTGATCCGAGGAGAGCCGGTCCAGGAGCTCCGTGTTGACGTCGTCGCCGACGCCGAAGACGAAGATCCGCGACCGCAGCGCGTTGGCCCGTCCGACGTTCCGCAGGATGTCGGCCGTGTCCGTCGTCCCCGCGGTCGGCAGGCCGTCGGTGAGGAAGAGGACGTAGCCGGGACGGTCGCCGTCCCGCATCCGGGCCAGGGCCGCGAGGAGGGCGTCGTTGATGTTCGTGCCGCCGGTGTCCTCGATGGCATCCACGAACTTCAGCGCCCGGCCGACGTTCTCCGCCGTGGCCGGGACCAGTCCCTCCGAGAAGGCCGTGACGCCGTCGTCGAAATCGACCAGCGTGAACGCGTCGCCGGCGCCGAGGTGGTTGAGGACGAACCGGGCCGCCTCCCGGGCCTGGCGCATCTTCGTCCCGCTCATGCTGCCCGAGCTGTCGAGCACGAGGACGACGTTCTTGGCGACGATCTTCTCGCCGGGCGCGGCGAAGCGCGGCGCGGCCAGGAACATGAAATAGCCGCCGTCGGCGCCCTCCCAGCTCAGGAAGGACAGGCCCACGTCGTCCTTCGAGAGCGAGTAGTAGACGAGGAAATCCTTGTCCGGGCGGACGTCCCTGGCCTCGTAGCCGACGAGGGCGCTGCCCGCGGCGTCCCGCCGCACGGAGACCTTGTGCGAGGGCGAGTAGACGTTGACGATGGGGACCGGGCTCGAGATCCGGACGGAGATGCCGACGTCCCCGAGCGGCTCGCGCGAGAACTTCTCGGTGTTCAGCGGATAGAGGTACTTGACGAGGCCGTTCTCGGCCTTGAGGACTTCGGTATAGGAGATCTGGACGCGCTTTTCGCCGCGGGCCGGGATGGGATAGACCCGGGCCCGGAAGAGATTGCGGCCGAAGTACTCGAGCAGGCCCGGGTCCTTCATCCTGCGGACGATGTCCTCGTAGATCCGCCGGGCCTCGGCGCTATCCAGGATCTCGCCGCGGACCCTCTCGTTGCCGATGAACATGGCGAAATCGGAGACGGACGCGCCCTCGGGAACCGGGAAGATGTAGGTCCCCTCGATGTCCCGGTCGGAGGGATTGACGAAGACCTGGTCCACCGACGTCCGGGCCGCCTGGCCGGAGATCTCGACCTTGACCCGGTGATACTTGACGCTGAGAGGCGGCACGCGCTCGCCGGGCCGGCGGTCGGGGATGATGAACCCGTCCGCCCGGAGCGACGGCGCGACGGCCGCGGCGAGGACCAGGCCGGCGAGGACGATCAGGCTTTTCAGGGACCCTTGGCGGTTCATTGTCTTCCTCCTCGAGGACGTCCCGACGACGTCCTACATCCCTACTACAACGGAAACCCGCCGTTTGTTCCATTCCCCCCGGGCGGGGGTCAGGCGGCGAGGAGGGATTCGAGGCGGTCCCTGAGGAATTCCATGTCCGGGAAGACCTCGACGGGGAAGCCGGCGAACTGCTCGGGCTCGTCGGAGACGAGGAAGATGGCGCCGATCCCGGCGTCGAGGGCCGCCAGGACGTCGAAATGGGTGTCCCCGACGACGCCGCACGTCCCGGGCTCCAGGCCCAGATTTTTCATCACGTCGCGGAAGGGGGCGCCGGACGGCTTCCACAGCCCGCTCTCCCGGGTGACGACGCAGTCGAACTCCAGCCCGAACTTTTCGAGGAGGAACTCGGTGTTCTTGCGCGAATTGTTGGTGACCAGGGCGGCGGCGATGCCGCGGGCCCGGAGCACGTCCAGGAGCTCGCGGACGCCCTCGCGCAGGACCGACGCCTCGGTCTGCTCCGCCTCGTGCGACTCGAGGATCGTCCACTTGGCCGCCCGCTCCGGCCCCTCGAGGGAATCGAGGTAGGCCAGGATGGAGGTCGCTCCCGTCCCGAGCTCCTCCCGGATCCGGACCCAGTCGTAGTCGTTCTCGACGACCGTGCCGTCGAGGTCGAAGATGACGCCCCGGAGATCCATCGGCCCGCTCACTTCTCCTTGACCCGGCCGACCTCGAACAGGGGCTCGCCTTCGTTGCAGGGCGGCGTGCCGATGACGTAGAGGAGGATGCCGGTGAACGGGGCCTTGACGTCCTCCTTCCAGGTCCCGAGATAGTCGGTGACGGTCCCCACGACCTGGCCCTGCCGGACGAAGTAGCCCATCTCGACCCGGGGGGCGAAGAGGCCGCTCCAGCGGGAATACACGACCTCGTACTTGTCGATCCAGACCGGGTCCTGCGCCGGTTCCGGCTCGCCCGCGATCATATCGAGATGCCTCAGGACGCTCAGGACGCCGCGGACGTTGCGCGACACCGACTCCTCGTCGGTGCGGCCGAGGTACCCGGCCTCGGTGGTGATGGCCGGCTTGCCCCGGAGGATGGCCGTGTTGCCGAGGTATTTGGATTCCTTGAGGACGCTGCCGCGGGTCTCGTCGATGATGATGTGCGGCAGGCCGAAGGCCAGGGCCAGCTCTTTCGTCCTCGCGTCGAATCTCCTGTCTCCGCTGATCATCCAATAGGTGTAAGGGATGAGGGCCTCGTTGCCGTCCCCGCAGTGCATGTCGATGAGGACGTCGGCGCGGCCGACCACGTTCTCGTCGAGGACGGCGGCGATCCGCTGACTCGTCGTGCCGGCCGGGTCGCCGGGGAAGACGCGGTTGAGGTTCTTCCAGTCGTCCGGACCGTAGTAGATCGTCCGCTTCTTGAAGCTCGGCAGATTGGCGATGTGGACCATGAGCACGGTCCCCCGGAGCGACTTGGCGTCGATGAGGCCTTTCAGCCGGTAGAGGGCGAGGATGGGCGGATATTCGTAGGCGTGGACGCCCGCGACGAGGGCCAGGACGGGCCCCTTCCTGGCGCCGTGGACGACCGTGTAGGGGATCTCGGTCGCGGCGCCCGCCCCGGCCGGGACGGCGAGATAGCCGGAGTGGCTCGTGCCGCTCCGGATCCGCGCTCCGCCGAACACGAAGTCGTCGGCGGCGCCCGCCGAGGCGCCGGACGCGAGAACGAACAGCAGGCCGAGCCCGCTCGCGAGTTTCCGTGGTCCGATCGACATGCGTCGCCTCCTCCGCCGGATTTCCGCGGCTATTCTAACGGAAACGTCCCCATTTCCCAAGCGTTGACCCGGACGCGATTCCTTTGTTATAATCCGGCCAGGAACAAACTCGTCCGGGAGGAACACACATGGGTAAATTCGTCGCCGTCGTCGGGGGCCTCGTGGCCATGGCCGGAGGCCTGGCCCTGGTCGTCTTCTCGCCCCTGTTCAGGTCCGCCCTCTATCACCTGATCCTGGGCTTCATCCCGCCGATCCTGTTCTTCGGCGGCTTCATCGGGCTCATCGCCGGCATCAGCAGCATCAAGGACGCCAAGCGGACCAAGAAGCTCGAGCAGGAAGCCGAGCCCAAGAAGGCCGCGTAAGGCCGTCGCCGGCCGCCCCCGCGGGGCGTCATTCCTTGCCTGTCCGGAAACGGCTGTGCTAAGATGGTGACGCCAACGTGGTCAACATCCATATCTTCTCGCTGTCCCTGCTCCTGTCCCTGCCCCTGCCGCTGGCCCAGAGGATCGAGACGGCGTTCCTTCAGAACTCCCCGGCCCTGCTCGGCGAGCTCCTGACGGACGAGGGCGCGATCCCCGTCTCCCTGCCCGAACCGCTGGGCCTCGCCGATCAGCTCTCCCCGGACCAGGCGATCCTGGTCTTCCATCGCATCTTTTCGGTCTTCCGGACGACCGAGTTCACGACCGAGCCGCGGCTCTCGGCCCTGCCCGGCGTCGCGGGCGGCATCCTCAAGGCCCGCTGGTCGTTCCGGAACGACCGGACGGGCAACCGCTACCCCTTCCGCGTCTACTTCTTCATCGCCCCGGTGCGCCGGGGATCCCGCCCCGGGCGCGCCCGGACCCGGCCTGGTCTTGCGGATCGTCGAGATCCGTGCGGAGAGGCTGTGAGGACCGCCGTCCGCATCCGGTCGCGCCGGGCTCTGCTCATCGCGGGCGTCGCGGCGGCCGCCCTCGCCCTCGTCGTCGGGGCCCTGTCCGTCACGCTGCCGGGATTCCTCTCCCGGGACTACGACGCGAAGAGCCTGGCCTCGCTCCGCAGGGAGGCCGCGCGGACGCGCGATTCCTACGATTCTTTGGCGGCCGGCCTCGAAGCCCGGGCGGCCCGCTTCGCCGGCACGGCGCTTCCCGTCGAGCCCGCGGATTTCTACCCCCTCTTCCGCGACGCCGGGCTCGATCCCGGGAACGAAGGCATCGCCCTCGCCAACGGCGACGGCTTCGTCGAAGTCTGGTACGGCGACGTCCTCAGCCTCTCGGACCAGATCGCGGACCGGACCGACCTCGAACGGGTGAAAGCCGGGGGAGGCGCGTTCCTGATCCGGAACGAGGCCGGGACCACTTACTATCTCACCCTTCTCCAGCCCCTGGGCGACGGCGGCCGCATGCTGGCCCACTTCGCCCGCCTGGCGTTCGTGCCCCAGGTCCGGTCTTCGTACATCAGGGAGTACCACGCCATACGACCGGTCCGCGCGCTCCGAGTCCGACATCAGCTACTACGATTTCCGGGAATCCGTCGAAGGCTTCGACAGGTTCTTCGCCCTGCACGAGAACGAGTTCGTCGGCGAACCGCGGCCCAAGAACGGGATCCAGACGCTCTTCTTCCCGATCCGCAACGAGAGCGGCCGGATCGTCGCCACGATCACGCTGGCCTCGCCCTCCCTGACCTCCCGGCTGACGTCGTGGCGCGAGGATCTCCGCCTCGTCCTCCTCCTCCTTCTCCTCGCGGCGGGACTCGCGGCCCTGGCCTTCTTCTGGTCGTCGCCCGGTTTCCGCCTCGGCCGCGACGCCCTCTCCGGGGCCGCGGGGGCCGCCGTTCTCGTCGGGCTCCGTCTCGTCGCCCTGCCCCTCGGTCAGCTGGAGAGGATCCAGGCCATCCGCCTCTTCGATCCGGCCGTGGCCGGATTCGTCTCGTGGCAGGGACTGACCGGGTCGCCGGCGGACATCTTTCTGACGGCCCTGACCGCCCTCGGACTGGCCGTGTGCCTGGCCGTCTGTTCGTCGGGCCGGCGGAAGGGCGACGGACGGACGCGCCCGTCCGTTCCGGCCGGGATCCTCGTCGTCGTCGCCGCCGCCGCTCTCGCCGCAGGCGCCCTCCTCGCCCTGCGCGAGATCGTCCGCCGGGTCGTTCTCAACTCCAACCTCTCCCTTCTCCGCTGGGATTTCGACTTCTCGCGGCTGGCCCTCCAGCTCGCGCTGTTCATATTGCTGGTCGCCGTCCTCCTCGGCCTGGCCGTCGCCTTCCGGCTGGCTTTCCGGGGTCCCGGGACGGGTCTTCCACGCCGTCCTGGCCGGCGTCCTGGGAGCGGCGGCCACCGTCCTCGCCGGCCGGAGCTCTTCGCTCCCGCTCCTGGGCCTGAGCGCGGCCCTGCTCGCCGGACTCGTCGCCCTCGCGGTCGTCCCCGGCCTCTCGCGCCGACGCGAAGCCTGGTTCGCCGGCCTCGTCCTGGCCTCGCTCTGGCTGTCCCTCGACGTCGACGGCCTCTCGACCGCCCGGACCCGCCGCCTGCTCGAAACGACCGTCGCCCACGCCGTCCAGACCCAGGAGACCTGGGGCAACTTCCTCATCGAGGAATCGCTGCCCGGGCTCGACCGCAGCCGGGAACAGATCGTCGCCTTCTTCAAGGATCCCCGGGACCGCGAGCTGGCCCGCACGCTCTGGCAGAGGACGCCCGTCGCGAAATCGAACTGGAACTCGAGCCTCGAGATCCGCGACGCCGAAGGCGGCACGCTCAGCCGTTTCTCGCTCAACGTCCCCCGGGGATTGGGCCGTCCTCCCGACCTCGGGCCGGCCGCGGACTGGACCATCGTGCCCTACCCCCTGACGTTCATCGGCATGGAGAAGGAATTCCTCATCGGTTACAGGGACTACTCCGAGAACGGCGTGCCGCTCGGGCGCGTCGTCCTCTACGTCTCCATCGACCCGGAGATGCTCCCGTTCCTGTACTCCGCGAATCCCTACTTCGAGGTCCTCCGGACGGACTCCCTGCCCTCGCTCGGCGAGGTGGATTTCGGCTGCGAGATCTTCGACCTCGACGGCCGCTCGCTCTTCAATCCCCGCCGGCTGACCGCCGGCCTCGCGGACGCCGACCGGGAGCGGCTGGCCGCCGGCTCGCCCCCGTTCTGGTCCGAGTTCCGGGACAAGGACACGGTCCACGACGCCTACCTCTTCCGCTCCGGCGAACGCTGCTACAGCCTCTTCACGCCGAGAAAGCACCTCCGGACCAGGGCCGTCGATTTCCTGAGGTTCTTCTTCCTCGGCCTGGCCGCGGCCCTGCTCGTCCTGCTCGCCGTCACCCTCGTTTCCGGAAAGGCTTCGCTCCGCAATCCCCTCTGGTCCTTCTCCAACCGCGTCTACGCGTCCTTCCTGGCCGTGACCCTGGTCCCGCTCCTGCTCTACACGGTCTTCACCCGGAACCTGTTCGACAGCCTGTTCACGGAGCGCTTCGTCGAGGAGTCGGCCGTGCATTCGAGCTACGCCCAGGGCCTCATGGAGGCCTTTCTCTTCATCAAGGGCGAGGCCTCGCCGTATCTCGCGCCCGGAGAGGACCTGGCCCTCTGGATCAGCGAGACCCTGTCGAACGACGTCATCATCTACAAGGACGCCGTGCTCCTGGCCTCGAGCCGGCGCGAGTTCTTCGACAGCGGGCTGCTGCCCGAGATCCTCGACGGGGAGGCCTTCCAGGCCCTCTTCTACGACCGCAAGCCCTTCTTCATCCAGCGGACGCGGCTCGGGGATTACTCCTTCCAGACCCTGACCGTGCCCTACGACTACGAGAACATGACGCTCTTCATCTCCCTGCCCTTCCCCTTCGAGAAGCAGCAGCTCGTCGCCGCCACGCGGAACATCGTCGAGTTCCTCGTCCTCCTCTCGGCCTTTTTCGTCGCCCTGGTCGTCCTCTTCTCCCGGAGCATCAAGAGCATGATCATCGTGCCCGTCCGCAAGCTCCTGGCCGGGACCCGCGAGGTCGGCCTGGGCAACCTCGAGGTCACGATCGAGCACAGGTCGCACGACGAGATGATGACCCTCATCGACGGCTTCAACACGATGATCCGGAACCTCAAGGCCCACGAGCAGGAGCTGGCCGAGATGAGCAAGAAGGTGGCCTGGACGGAGATGGCCCGCAAGGTCGCCCACGAGATCAAGAACCCGCTGACGCCCATCCAGCTGTCGGCCGAGCACATCCTCAAGGTCTACGAGGACCGGCGCGGCGATTTCGGCACGGCCCTCAAGGAATCGATGTCCTACATCGTCAGCGAGGTCGAGAACCTCCGGAGGATCGCCCAGGAGTTCATGGAGATCGCCCGCGACACGACGGTCCGCAAGGAGCCGCTCGACCTCCGGGAGATCGTCGAGGAGATCCTCCAACCCTACCGGCGCCTGCTGGCCGAGCGCATCCGCTTCAAGGTCGTCGCCGAGGGGACGGACTTCCGGATCAGCGGCGACCCGTCCAAGCTCCGGACGGCCTTCCGCAACATCGTCGCCAACGCCGTCGAGGCCATCGGCCCCCGCGGCGAGGTGGCCGTGACGATCGGGCGCGCGAACGGCCTCACGACGGTCACCGTCCGGGACGACGGGCCGGGCATGAGCCCCGAGACGGCCCGGCGGATCTTCGAGCTCTATTTCTCGACCAAGGACGCCGGCACCGGGCTCGGCCTGCCGATCACCAAGAAGATCGTCGAGGAGCACGGCGGGACGATCCGCGTCGCCAGCGCGCCGGGGCAGGGCACGACGGTGACGATCGAGCTCCCGGCCGGCGGATGACCGTTGGCATTTCGGGCGGAATTCTGGCAGAATAGCCGCAACGCGCCGTTTTCGAAAGGATGACCGCGATGGCCAAGACGCTCGTCACCTACTTCTCCCGGACGGGGAACACCAAGCTCGTCGCCGAAGCCATCTTCGGCGCCCTGTCCGGCGACAAGGACCTGAAGCCGATGGCCGAAGCCGGGGACCTCGCCCCCTACCGGCTCATTCTCGCGGGCTTTCCCGTCCAGACCCACAGCGTTCCCTACCCGGCCGAGGTGTTCCTCAAGACCGTCCCCGAGGGCCGGAACATCGCCCTCTTCTCCACGCACGGCTCGGTGACGGGCAGCCGGCTCTCGCGCGAGGCCCTCGAGTACGCCTCGGTCCTCGTGTCCAAGGCCCGGCTCGTCGGCACGTTCTCCTGCCGGGGCAAGGTCTCGATGAAGGCGCTCGAGGTCCTGATGCAGTCGCCCGAGCACGAGGCCTGGGCCGACATGGCCGCCACCGCGGCCACCCATCCCGACGAGAGCGACCTCGAGGACGCCCGGTCCTTCGCCCGCTGGATCCAGACCCTCGGCGCCCAGGGCCACTACCGCGGCCTGTGAGGCCGGGGCCTAGCGTTCGGCGGCCCGCGTCCTGACGAAGCCCGAAACGCCGACGAACTCCAGGCGCTCCTCCTTCTCCACTTCGTCGAGGAGCAGGTTCAGTCCGAGCGTGTCGCTCGAGATGTGGCCGGCCAGGACGATGTTGAGGTGGGCCTTCTTGGCGTTCTCGAGCGCCTCCTCGCTGATGTGCATGCCGACGATCGTGCTCACCCCGGACGAGGCGTACTGCTCGTAGATCGTCCGGGCGCCTTCGGTTCCCCCCGTCATCTCCAGGGAGATCCGGCCGCAGTGGCCGTTCTCCGAGCCGCTGACGATCCGGGGCCCGGCCATCCTCCGGACCGCGGCCCGGTACTCCGGGATCGTCTTCAGCAGGGCGATCAGGTCCTTGAGCCGGGACGGCTTCTCCCTCTCGAAGAGCGCCGCGAGGTAGGTGTGGACGCAGTTGTCGGCGGGCGTATGGACGCACATCATCGGCAGGCCGAGCAGGCGGGCCGCGTCCACGGTCCGGTTGTGGTTCCCGGGCAGGACGCGCCGGCCGACCTCGTCGATGCGCTTGTCCAGGAGCTGTTCGGCGACGGCGATATTGACGCCGTGGGCGGCCAGCATGTCGGACTGGAGGCGCATGACGTCGGAGAGCTGGGCCAGGGCCACGCCCTGGGGATGGTGGGCGAGGACGAGATCGATCCCCGCGGCCCGGTCCCGGTTGAGGGTGTGGGCGAGGAGGACCTCGGCGACGTCCATGTCGATGCCGACGAGGGCCTTGCGGACCTCCGTCGCCGGGTCGCCGGCGAGGAGCCGGGTGTCGGCGTAGGGATTGAACAGGCGGTCCTCCTCCCAGCCGTCCCGCTCGTCGTCCTTGAGCTTTTTCGAGTCTCGCCAGCGCGTCGTCGAGGACCCGGCGGACCTCCTCCGGCCCCCGGGGGTCGTTGGCGATGCCGGCGGCGACGGCTTTCCTGTAGAGCTGTTCGAGCTTCATGATCGTTTCCTTTCTTCGGTCGGTGACGGTTCTTCCCCGGCGAGACGGGACCCGGCCCAGGCCTCGCCGAGAAGCGCGAGAGCGACGGAGCGGGTGTCGCGGGCGAGGGCCGCGGCCCGGTCGAGGAGGCGGGCCGACTCCGCCTCGGCGCGGTCCGGCTCGCCCTTGTCGAGAAGCCGGAGGACCCGGCAGGTCCCGAGCCGGAGAAGCTCCGCGCCCCAGGCGATCCCGGCCAGGCTCTCCTGGACCTCGCGGCAGCCCATGAGGCTGCTGGCGAACGCGCCGCGCTCCCGGGCGGAGCGGGCGCCGGCCTCGAGGACGTGGTCTGCGGCGCCGGCCAGGCGGGCGAAGGCGCAGAGCCTGTCACCGACCGGATCGGCCGTCCGGGGGCCGGTGCGCCGCGACAGGAGTCCGTGGGCCAGGCCCGGATCGCACGACGCGGCCCCCTCGATGATCGCGACGGCCTCGCCGAGGAGGGCGGCCGGACGGACGGCGGCCTCGTCGCGAGTCTCCCCGCCGGCGAGGTCCCGCCGGATCTTTTCCCAAGACGGCCGTTCTTCGGGGCCGGAGGAGTCCGGGCGGGAGCGGAAATATTCGCGGGCCCTCCGGCGGAGGTCGTTCTCTGCGGCGGTGAGGAAGGCGTCCACGCGCGGCCGCCTCAGCGGCCCCGGCGGATGACGCCGGAGGCTTCGAGGCCGTCGATCTCGGCCTCGGAAACGCCGATCTCCCGGAGCAGCTCGGCGGTGTGCTCGCCGTGCCCCGGACAGGGCTTCCGGCCGTGCTCCGCCCTCGACCTCAGGGGATGGCCGACCCGTCTGACGGCCGGGCCGCCCGGTTGCGGGGGGTATGACGAGGTTGCGGGCGCGGACCTGGGGGTCCTCGAAGACCTCGTCGAGCGAGGACACGACCTCGCAGCAGAAATCCGTCCCGGCCAGGATCTCCCTCCACTCGGCGGCCGTGCGGCCGGCGAAGAGCGCCTCGAAGAGGGCGAAGTCCTCGGCCTTTTCGGAGAACTGCAGGGGGATGAGGTCGTCGCGCCCGACCTTGCGGCAGAAGGCCTCCCAGAACTTCTTCTCCAGGGCCGCGAGCGAGACGTCCCGCCCGTCGCGCGTCCGGTAGACGTTGTAGCAGGGATGCTGGCCGGAGAGGGGCATGCGGCCCCGGCCTCCCCGTTCTCCGGCCTCGTGTTCGGCCGCGGGCATGACCATCATGGCCACGGCGCTGTCGAGCATGCCGATGTCGACGTGGCGGCCGAGGCCGGTGCGGTCGCTCTCCCGGAGCCAGGCCAGGATGCCCGTCGCCGCGAACAGGGCCGAACCCAGGTCGGCGATCTGGACCGGAGGGATGGCCGGAAGCTCGCCGGGACGTCCGCAGAGCCCGAGGATGCCGGAGCGGGCCGTGAAATCGAGGTCGTGACCGGCCAGGTCGCGGTCGGGCCCGTCCTGGCCGTAACCCGAGATGGCGCAGTAGACGATGCCCGGATTGACGGCCCGGACGGCGTCGTAGCCGATGCCCAGGCGCTCGACCGTTCCCGGCCGGAAGCTCTCGACGATCACGCGGGCCGTCGCCGCGAGCTTCAGGAAGATCTCCCGGCCGGCCGGGGCCTTGAGGTTGAGCGAAACGCTCTTCTTGCCGGGATTCAAGGCCAGGAAATACGAGCTCTCGCCGCCGACGAAGGGCCCCATGGCCCGGATGTAGTCCCCGGCCTCGACGTCCTCGACCTTGATGACCTCGGCGCCGAGATCGGCCAGGACGAGGGTGCAGTAGGGGCCGGGGAGGAGGCGCGACAGGTCGAGGACGCGGACGCCGTCGAGGGGCTTGTCGCTCATGGTCCCCCCCTATTTAGCAGAAAGGACGGGCCCGGTCAATCGCGGCGGGCCGGGATCTCCACGGCGGCATTTGACATTCTCCGGCTCTCCGATAATAATGGTAGGGCCTGATAGGCGTTACCCTCCCCGAAATAGCAGAAGCCACGAGATAAGACGAGGAGCGCGCGCATGCGAGTGAAGATCGCGGGCACCGGAAAATGCCTGCCCGGCACCGACGTCCCCGGCCGGGTCGTCACCAACGAGGAGATGGTCCGCATCCTCCTCGCCCACAAGGCGATCAAGCCGGGGACCGACCGTCCCTGGCTGCCCGACGAGCTGGTCCCGCAGAAGATCGTCGACCTCGTCGGCATCCGGGAGCGCCGCTGGGTCGACGACAGCGTCAACACCTCCGATCTCGCCTTCTTCGCGGCCGAGAAGGCCCTGGCCGACGCCGGGATCGGCTGGCAGGACATCGGCATCCTGGTCGTCGGGAGCTCGACCCCCGAGGCCCTCTTCCCCTCGACCGCCTGCATGGTCCTCAACAAGGCCATCCACAAGAAGATCGATGCCGGAGAGCTCGACGACCGGACCGCCCGGTCGGCCCTGCGCATCCCCGCCGTCGACGTCCTGGCCGCGTGCACGAGCGGCCTGTACGCCGTCGACATCGTCCGCAAGCACCTTCTCTCCCGGACAACGAGGCCGAGTACGGCCTGGCCATGGGCGCGGAGGTCCTCAGCCGGCTCCTCGATTTTTCGGACACCAACGCCGACCTCTGGGGCGACGGCTCGGCGGCCGTCGTCCTGAAGAGGACCGTGGGCGTCGTCCGGCATCGTCTGCTCGGTCATGGGCTCGGACCCGCTGAGCGCCGACGCCGCCTACAGCGCCGGCCACGACACCCGCCGTCACGACGCCCCGGTCCGGCCGAACATCGCCATCAAAGGCCACGACATCCAGAAGTTCGTCCTCCGCATCATCCCGGATCTCATCCTGAAGACCATCGACAAGGCCAACCGGACCCCGGGCCGGACGCGCGACTACCGGCTCGAGGACATCGATCTCTTCATCTGCCACCAGGCCAACGCCCGGATCTTCGAATTCCCGGCCAAGAAGCTGGGCATCCCGATCGAGAAGTTCTACGTCAACGTCGACCGCCGCGGCAACTGCTCCTCGACCTCCGTTCTCCTGGCCCTGCGCGAGGCGGTCGAGGAAGGCCGTCTCCGCAAAGGCGGCCTGGCCATTCTCACGAGCTTCGGCGGAGGGCTGACCTGGGGCTCCATGCTGGTCGAATGGTAGCCGCGTTCTTGCGCTTCGTCCTGTTCGCCTTCGTCGCCTGGGTCGCCTTCCTGTTCGTCCGCGTCTATCGCGGGCTGAAGCCGCCGAAGAAGCCCGCGGGAGCGTCCCGGCCGCAGGTCGGGGGCGTGATGGTCAAGGACGAGATCTGCGGCACCTACATCCCCCGCGAAGAGGCCCTGACCGAGTTCCGCGACGGCGCCGAGCATCACTTCTGCTCGGACGAGTGCCGCCGGAAATTCCTGAAGCGCTGACGCCGGGTCCGGCGCTCAGCCGGAGAAGTAGACGACCCGGAAATCCGGGAACTCGCCGGTCGCCGCCTCCCGGCGGACGTCGAAGCTGTCCACCCGGGCCAGGCTCGGGCCGGCCCGGAGCCGGTCGAGGAACCTCTCCACGTGTCTGGCCGCGCCTTCGGCCAGGACCTCGACCCGTCCGTCGGGGAGATTGCGGGCCCAGCCGGTGATCGCCGAGGCGGCCGGCGCATTTCTCCGCGTAGAACCGGTAAGGCCACGCCCTGGACGCGGCCGCCGGCGAAGACGCGCACCCTGACCAGTTCCTCTGCCCATGTTCTCTGTGAATACCCCATCGGCCCGAAAAAAGTCAACATCCCGGCTTCGTCCGAATCATGGTAGAATCGCCTCGACTCCCGGAACATCGAGCGACATGGCCAAGAACCTGATCTCCGTCGCCGGCTACGATCCCAGCGCGGGCGCCGGCGTACTCCTCGACATCGCCGTCTTCGAAGGGCTGGGCCACCGCGGCTTCGGCGTGTTGACCGCCGTGACCGCCCAGAACGCGGGCCGGGTGGACCGGGTCATGCCCGTGACGGCCCGGGCCGTCGAAGGCCAGTTCGCGCGGCTGGCCGAAGCGGTCGAGGTCTCCGGCATCAAGGCCGGCATGCTGGCCACGGCCGCGAACCTCGCCGTCGTGGCCGGGATCCTGGCCGGCACGGCCCGGCCTGCCCCGGGTCGTCGACCCCGTCTTCCGTTCGACCTCGGGGACCCTCCTGCTCCGGAGATCCGCCTGGCCGCGCTATCTCCCGGCGCTTCCGCGGAAAGGCCGATCTCATCACGCCGAACCTCGACGAAGCCGGGATCCTCGCCGCGGGCCGGGTGACGACCGTGGCCGGCATGAAGGACGCGGCCCGGAAGATCGCGGACGCCGGCCGCATGGCCTGTCTCGTCAAGGGCGGGCACCTCGCGAACAAGGCGGTCGACGTCCTCTGCGACGGGCGGGGATTCACGGTCTTCGACCATCCGCGGCTCGACGTCGGGAGCGTCCACGGAACGGGCTGTTATCTGTCCTCGGCCATCCTCGCCTTCATGGCCGAAGGGCGGGCCGTGGCGGAGGCCTGCGGACTGGCGATCGAAAGGATCGGCGCGGCCATCCGCGACGCCGTCCCGGCGGGCGGCGATCGCCGCGTTTTCGATCTCAGTCGGGAACGGAGCCGTCCGCGGACCGGGCCCCGGAAACAGCGCTGACGCTGCGGACCGCCCGGCGGAGGATCTCCGCGGAGAAGACGATGCCCTGGCGGGCCGCCGCCGCGGGATTGATGTGGAGCTCGATCTCGTCCATGGACTGGATCGGGATCCCGGCCGGGCTCTCTCCCCCCATGACCCGGACGGCCAGCCGGCCGGTCTTGAGCCCCATGGCGTAGAAATCGTAGCCCAGCGCGGCGCAGGCGCCGAACTCGACGGACCGCAGGAAGCTGGCGACGAGGGGGACGGCGTTCTCGTCGGCCGCGCGGCCGATGACGTCGAAGGCGCTGTTGAGGGTGTTGTCGGACATGGGGAACAGGACGTCGATCCCGGCGTTGAGAAGGCGCTGCAGCGACGCGGGGATCTCGTGGGGGCTCGTGACGGGAACGGCGACCAGCTCGAGGCCGAGCGCGGCGCCGGCCTCCCGGGCCAGGTCCAGGTAATATTCCGAGTTGATCTCGGAGGACGTCCAGAGCGAGCCGACCCGCCGGGCCTTCGGGAGCAGCTCGCGGATGAGCGCCATCGTCTGGCGGACGGGACCCGTGGAGACGACCCCGGTGACGTGTCCGGGGTGGTTCTCCGCCGACGGGCCCGCGCCGACGAGGTAGGGAACCGCGACGGCGCCGAAGACGATGGGGGTCGTCCGGCCGGTGAGGAGGGCCGCCTGGAGGGCCTGGGTCGACAGCGGGATGATCAGGTCCACCTTCTCGGCGACGAGATCGCGGGCGATGCGCTGGACCTCGGCGATGTCGTTGTTGGCGATCCGGATGGAGACCGCGATGTCGCGGCCGTCGCGGAGGCCGGCCTCGGCGAAGGCCTGGAGGATGCCCCGCCGGACCTCGCTTCCCGTCGGCGAGTCCACCGATTGGAAGATGCCGATGGCGTAGGGTTTCGGGGCGTCGGCGGGAGCGGGCGGGGCCTCCCCTTTGCGGCAGGCGGGCGCCAGGGCGAGTCCGGCCGCCAACAGAGCCAAGGACAGTGTCGCTTTTTTCATGCCCGGCCCCCTCATCTTAAACCAAGTGCCGGCGCCGGACAAGACGCCGCGGGACGCCGGCCCTACGGGAGAAGTCCGGTCACGGCCCGGAACCGCTCGGGGGAGATGTTGCCGCCGCTCGCGACGAGGACGACCGTCCGGCCCGCCCAGTGCGCCGGCGTGTGGAGCAGGGCGGCGACGGGCAGGGCGCCCGCCCCTTCGATCATCCGGCCGTGGCGCTCGCGGACCAGGGCCAGGGCCCGCACGATCAGGGCCTCCGGGACGACCTCGATCGCGTCGACCAGGTCCCGGCAGAGGGGGAAGGTGATGGAGCCCGGCTCGATGCCGCCGGCGACGGCGTCGGCGACGCTCTCCCTCTCGTCGAACCCGACGAGCCGGCCCGCGGCGACGGACGCGGCCATGAAGGCCGAGGTCTCGGGCTCCACGCCGACGATGCGGACGCCGGGCCGGACCGCCTTGAGGAAGCCGGCGATCCCGGCGATGAGCCCTCCCCCGCCGACGGGGACCAGGACGTCGTCGAACCGGGCGAGGCCGGCGGCGATCTCGAGACCCGTGGTGCCCGCTCCGAAGACGATGTCCCGGTCGTTGTAGGGCGAGACGAAGACGCGGCCCTGGCGCGCGGCGAATTCCCGGGCCACGGCCTCGGCCTTGTCGCAGCTTTCCCCCGCGACCTCGACGTCGACGCCCAGGGCCTCGATCCGCTTCTTCTTGACCTCGGCCACGGTCTCCGGAAGGAAGAGCTTGAGGCCGATGCCCTCGAGCTTCGCGGCGTGGCTGATGGCCAGGCCGTGGTTGCCCGTCGAGGCCGAGACGACGCCGCGGGCCCGCTCCTCGGGCGCGAGCGAGCGGAGCTTGTTGAGCGCGCCCCGCAGCTTGAACGAGCCCGTGATCTGGTCGCACTCCCATTTGACGTGGACGTCGGCCCCGAACTCGCGGCTCAGCGGCTCGGACCGCTCGAGCGGCGTCCGCCGGATGTCCGCCTCGATCCTCCGGTAGGCCTCCGGGACGCTATTTTGGAAATCGTAGGATGTCTCGAGCTGGCTCATTATCCTGTGTTTATCACAAGTGCTATTCCAGGAAAAGCGGCGTCGCGGGATCCGCGCCGCCGTCCTCTGCATTGTAACCTGTGAGCGGCGGGCGTAGAATATCGGCCGTATGGCCAAATATCATATCGGCACCGCGGGCTGGAGCTACGAGGACTGGGAGGGCATCGTCTATCCGCTCTCGAAGGGGCGCGGCTTCCACGCCCTGCCCTACCTCGCCGCCTATCATCGACATCGTCGAGGTCAACAGCACCTTCTACCGCCCGGCCGACCCGGCCCTGGTCCGCTCCTGGCTGAAGAGGATCGAGGCCCGCCCGGACTTCCTCCTGGCGCTGAAGCTCCACCAGTCGTTCACCCACGCCCGGTCGGGCTTCACCCGGAAGGACGTCGACGCCTTCCGGGCGGCGGCCGACATCCTCCATCTCCGGGGCCGGCTGGCCGCCCTGCTCGTCCAATTCCCCTGGTCCTACCGCAACACGCCGGAGAACGGCGAGTATCTCCACCGGCTGCTCGATCTGTTCTCGGGCTATCCCGTCGCGGTCGAGGTCCGCCACGGGAGCTGGGACACGCCCGCCTTTTACGACGCCCTCCGCGGGCAGGGGGCCGCCTTCTGCAACATCGACCAGCCGCTCTTCGACGATTCGATCGCGCCGTCGGCCGTCAGCACGACCCCCGACTTCGCCTACGTCCGCCTCCACGGCCGGAACCGCGAGAACTGGTTCCGCGCGGGGGCCGGGCGCGACGACCGCTACGATTACCTCTACGCCGCGGACGAGCTCGAGGACTGGGTCGGCCGCATCAAGGCGCTGGGCCAAAAGAGCGGCAAGGTCTACGTCGTCACCAACAACCACTACCGGGGACAGGCCATGGCCAACGCCCTCCAGATCCGGAACATGATCTCGGGCGAGAAGGTCGACGTGCCCGAGCTCCTCCTCGAGAAATACCCGGTCCTGCGCGAGATCGTCCGGGCCATCAAGGCCGGCCAGCGGATCTGTACGACGAGGGAGACAAGACATGAACTGGTGGGAAACCGAATTCGTCGCCGTCGAGGACAACAAGCTCCGGATCGCCGGCCGGGACGCGGCCGGGCTGGCCGGGCGCTACGGCACGCCGCTCTATGTCTACGGCAAGGACCGCATCCTCGAACGGTACGCCCGTCTCGACGACGCCTTCGCCCGCAACACCGCCCTGCAAACCCGGATCTGCTACGCCATGAAGGCCAATCCCCACCGGGGCATCCTCCGCCTGCTCCGGGGCCGGGGCGCCTGGATCGACGCCGTCTCGCCCTGCGAGGTCGAGACGGCCATGAAGGCCGGGTTCCCCGCCGAGCGCATCCTCTTCACCGGGACGAGCGTCAGCCGGGCCGACCTCCGGGCCGTCTTCGCCGATCGACGGGCTGACCGTCAACATCGACGCCGCCGAACAGCTCGCCGTCATGGCCGAGGTCAAGCGCGATTTTCCGAAAAAGGCCATCCGGGTCTCCGTGCGCTGGAACCCCGGCGTCGGCCGGGGCATCAACTCCCGCGTCATCACGGCCGGCAAGCGGTCCTCCGACGGCACGCCCATCAAGTTCGGCGTCGAGGCCAGGAAGGTCCTCGACGTGTTCAGGGGAGCGAAGAAGATGGGCTTCCGTCCCGTCGGGCTGCACCAGCACCTCGGATCGGGCTGGGTCCGCGAGGACTTCGGCATGGTCCGGACGGCCGTCGACCTCATGGTCCGCAAGGCCTGGGAGATCGAGAAGGCCGGGTTCCCCCTCGAGTTCCTGGATTTCGGCGGCGGCTTCGGGCCCCGCTATCACAAGTCGCGGAGCGTTTTCCCGGTCGAGGACTACATCGCCTACCTCACCGGCGCCGTCGCCCGGTCCGGCCTTTCGGTCAAGGCCCTGGCCATCGAGCCGGGCAAGTACATGGTCGCGGACGCCGGCGTGCTGCTCCTCGGCGTCGAGTACGTCAAGGAGAGCTACGGCAACATCTTCGCCTGCGTCGACGGGGGGACCTTCAACACCGTGCCCCGGCCGGCCATCTACCTCTCCGCCCACCACGAGATCGTCAATGCCGGACGGGTCGACGGGCCGCACAAGGCCCGCATCACCGTGGCCGGGAACCTCTGCGAGACCGGCGACGTCTTCGGCCGGGAGCGATCCATGCCCCTGCCCGAGAGCGGCGACGTCCTGGCCGTCCTCTGCGCCGGCGCCTACTGCCGGAGCATGGCCTCGAACTTCAACCTCCGGGAGATCCCCCGGGAGGTCCTCATCTGAGGAGGGCCGCGACGGCCGTCGCCGCGTCCGGATGGCGGAATTCGAAGCCTGACGCCGCGAGCCGCCCGGGAAAGACGAACTGCCCGGAGACGAGGGTGGCCCGCGCTTTCTCCCCGAACAGGATCCTCAGCGCGATCGAGGGGACAGGCAGCCAGCAGGGCCGCCCGAGCGCGCGGCCGACGACGCGGCAGAATTCCCTCTGCCGGAGCGGCCGCGGCGCCGTCAGGTTGAAAATCCCGGAGAGGTCCTCGCGCTCGACGAGATGACGGATGGCCCGGACCTCGTCCTCGAGGGAGATCCAGGAGAAGCCCTGCCGGCCTGTTCCCAGCGGACCGCCCGCGAAGAACCGGAAGGGCAGGACGAGGCGCGGCCAGACCCCGCCGGCCTTCCCCAGCACGATCCCGGAGCGGATGACGGTCGCGGCGAACGCCCAGGGATTCCACGGCCCGGGTCGAATCCTCCCACTCCGCGCGACGTCCGCGAGGAATCCGGCGCCCAAGGGCGAGCCCTCGTCGAGCGCCTCGTCGCCCGCGGCCCCGTAGATCCCGATCGCCGAGGCCTGGACGAGGAGGCGCGGCTTCGTCCGGGCCGCCCGGATGGCTTCGACGATCGCGCCCCCGGCGTCGGTCCGGCTGCGGAGGATCCTCTCCTTCTTCGCCCGGGTCCAGCGGCCTTCGGCCAGGTTGTCCCCGGCCAGGTTGACCACGGCCCGGGCTCCCTCGACGAGGTGTCCCCAGCCCGCGGCCGTCCGGCCGTCCCACTCCGCCCAGGTGACCGGCCCGGAACCTCCGGACCGGTCCGGCGGTCGCGCGGCGGGTCAATCCGACGACCTCGTAGCCGCCGGCCGAAAGCTCCCGGCCAGGGCGCTCCCGATGAAGCCGGATGCTCCCGCGACGACGACCTTCTCACCCGCCACGCGGGTCACTTCCGGAGGAAGGCGACGATCTCGTCGCAGTCGGGCAGCTGGGGGATCTCGTATTCCTTGATGAGGACGATCCGGCCGCTCCCGTCGACGACGATGTTGGCCCGGTTGGAGAAGCCGTCCTCCTCGCGGAAGAGGCCCAGGGCGTGGGCCACGGCGCCGTGCGGCCAGAAATCGCACAGGAGCCGCGTCTCTTTGATCCCCAGCTCCTTGGCCCAGGCGTGCTTGGTCGGGAACGAGTCGACGCTGATGCCGACCGCGACCGTGTTCAGGCCGTCGAAGACGGCCTTGCGGCTCTCGAGCGCTTTCATCTGCTCGGCGCAGACGGGCGTCCAGGCCAGCGGATGGAACGACAGCAGGACCCGGCGCCCGGCGAATTCGGACAGCTTGAATTCCCGGTTGTGGTGGTCCTTGAGCGTGAAATCCGGAGCGATGTCCCCTTCCCAGACAGTCCTCGTGTTTCCCATCGATGCCCTCCCTTGGAACGGGCTTCGAAACCCCCGTTCGTCCGGCCCATTATGGCACAGGCCCGGCGACGGCACAAGTCCGCGGGAAGCCCGGGCGGGCCCTCGCGCGGTCCGGGCGAGTCCTGTATAATGCCCCTGATCGAAGGAGACGACCATGCGCATGAAATTCCCGCTCGCCGCGGCCCTCGTCCTCCTGGCCGCCGGGGCGCTCGGCGCCGCCCAGGACCCGCCGGCCCAGGACGCGCCCGCGCCGCCCGAGCCCGTCTTCGTCCGGCTGACCCTCTATCCGACGGCGAGCCTGTCGCGCTACGACTACAACAACGACCTCGACCTCTACGAGGTGCGCGTCTACGCCGAGATCCGGCGCGTCTCGCAGGAAGGGCCCGCGGCCGCCGACGCCCGCGTCTCCGCCTTCGGCGAAAAGCTGGAGTACCACGAGGACCACTTCGAGAAGAGGATCCTCTTCGACAAGGACAAGCTGCCCGCCGAGATCGACGTCGAGATCGCCCTGCCCGGCCGCCCCGTCATCAAGGAACGGCACCCGCTGCCGGCCTGGCTCGTCATCACCGATCCGACGCCGTCCGTCGTCGAGACCGGCCGGGACCTCGCGGTCGGCTGGCGGTTCAGCCGGTTCCCGTCCCCCGTCGACCTCCGCGCCTACGACTTCCGGACGGGCAAGGAGTTCCTCCGCAAGGACCACGTGGAGGGGACCGAGGTCCTGATCCCGGCGGCCGACGCTGCCGGCTTCGACCATCGTCCGCATCTACGCCGTCCAATCCTGGTTCTACAAGCGCTACCTCGGGGGCGACCGGTACGCCCGCGGCTCCGAGATCAACGTCATTCCCTGGTCCCAGGTGTTCGTGAGGACGAAATGAGGCGCCTGGCGCCCGTCGTCCTGCTCGTCGCCGGCCTCGCTCCTGCCGCGCCCCGCGGCGGCCCAGGCCGCTGCCCCAGGACGAGCTCAGGAGCGTCGCCCCGAACGTCTACCTCGACTGCGAGCGGCGGACCTGCGACTTCGAATACATCAAGACCGAGATCACCTTCGTCAACTACGTCCTCGACCGCCAGAGCGCCGACGTCCACATCATCGTCACGCGCCAGCAGACGGGCAGCGGCGGCAACGAGTACACGCTCGCCTACATGGGCCTGAAGCGGCACGCGGGGAAGGACGCGACGCTGAAATTCTACTCGAAGCCGACGGACACCGAGGACCAGTTCCGCAAGGGCCTGGTCAACGTCCTCAAGCAGGGGCTCATCCCCTACGTCTACGACACGCCCCTGGCCGAGTTCATCTCCATCAGCTACGCCCAGAAGCAGGACTACCGCCCGACGCCGACCTCCGACCCCTGGCACTACTGGGTCTTCGGGGTCGGGGTCCGGGGCAGCGGGGAGTTCGAGGACCAGGCCGAGCGCTACAGCTACCAGGTCAACGCCTCGGCCAACCGGACGACCGAGGCCATGAAGTTCCGCCTGTACGGGGGCATCAACTTCAACCACCGCCGCTACGAGATCCCCGACGAGGAGCCCATCATCAGCGACAGCAAGCGCAAGAACGCCTCGGCCTCGATCTTCAAGTCGATCGACGGCCACTGGTCCTGGGGCGGCGGCGCCAGCGTCTATTCCTCGACCTACGACAACGCCCGGCTCTACACCTCGGTCGGACCCAGCGTCGAGTACAACATCTTCCCCTACGCCGAGGCCACCCGCCGCGAGCTCCGCCTCCAGTACCGGCTGAGCTACACGATGCGGGATTACTACGAGATCACCATCTACGAGAAGGTGAAGGAGAACCTCTTCAGCCAGGCCCTCCAGGTCGTCCTCGAGATCAAGGAGCCCTGGGGCTCCATCGGCGCCTCGGTCCAGGGCTCGACCTTCATCCCCGACCTCAAGTACAACAACTTCCGGGCCGACCTCGGCGTCTACATCAACCTGTTCCGCGGCTTCTCGTTCAACGTCGGCGGCCGGTACAGCCGCATCCGCGACCAGCTCTCGCTGCCCGGCCGGGAATACTCGCCCGAGGAGATCCTGCTCGAGCTCAAGCGGCTGGCCACCGGCTACGATCTCAGCTTCGAGATCGGGGTCAATTACCGCTTCGGCTCGATCTACAGCAACGTCGTCAACCCGAGATTCGGGAACGTGTGAGCTCAGCCGAAGACGGCGTAGAGCCCGGCCATCACGAGGAACAGGACCAGGGCCACGAGCCGGTAATCCAGGATCCCGGGCCCCCAGGGCCCCTTGAGCGCGTCGACGGGGCGCGTCCAGACGAGCTTCTCGCTGTCGGCCGTATGAACGTGCGGACGGAGGAGCGAGACGACGACCAGGACCGCCGAACAGACGAGGAACAGGTAGAACGTGGCCATCATCGACGGCACGGTCCAGCCGGTCGTCTCCTTGAACCAGTCCAACAAAAAGACGGCGAGACCGAGCGCCGAGCCGACCATGAGGGTCACCCGGGCGGCCGTCGCCGAGGCCTTCCTCCACAGTACGCCCCAGAGGAAGACCGCCGTGATCGGCGGCGCGATGTAGCAGATGACCGCCGTGATGCCCTGGAACAGGCTCTGGAAATGGCCGACCATGGGTGACCAGAGGATGGCCACGACCATCCCGGCGAAAGTGACGACGCGGCCGACGAGGGTCAGGCGCTTCTCCGAGGCCAGCGGGCGCCAGCGCTTGTATATGTCGAGCGTGAACAGGGTGGCGATGGAGTTGAGCGCGCCCGAGACCGTGCTCATCAAAGCGGCCAGCAGAGCGGCCGCGACGATCCCCTTGAGCCCGGCGGGAAGGATGTTGTTGACGAGGAGGGAATAGACGTCGGCCGAGCTCTCCGGGGCCGGCAGGGCGCCCTGCCGGACGAGGCCGTAGGCGATGAGCCCGGGCAGGACGAACAGGAAGACGGGCAGGATCTTGATGAACCCTGCGAACAGCGGGCCCAATCGCGCGTTCCGCTCGTCCTTGGCCCCCAGGACGCGCTGGACGATGGTCTGGTCGGCGCACCAGTACCAGAGGCCGATGACCGGGTAGCCCAGGAGGACCGCGTACCAGGGCAGGCTCGGCGTCTCGGCCGCGGTCCGCAGGACGGTCAGCTTGACGGGCTCGACCGCGGCGGCGAGCCCTTCCCAACCTCCGATACGGGCCAGTCCGAAGCCGAGGACGCAGGCCGAGCCGAGGATGAGGACGACGGTCTGGACGGATTCCGTGACGACCACGGCCAGGAGGCCGCCGACGACCGTGTAGAGACCCGTGAGGAGGGCCGTGACGATGATGCTGGTCGTGATGTCGATCCCGAACAGGCCGCGGAGGACCACCGCCCCCGTATAGAGGGAAAAGCCGATGTGGATGAATACGGCCGACACGATGGACAGGCCGGCCAGCCAGTCGCGGCTGGCCCGGGAATAGCGCTTCTCCAGGAAATCCGGCAGCGTGGCGACCCGGGCCCGGACGTAGAAAGGCGCGAAGAAAAGGGCCAGCACGATGAGGAGGAACGCGGCCATCCATTCGAAGTTCCCGTAGGCCAGGCCGTTGACGTAGCCCTCCTGGGCCAGGCTGACGAGATGGATGGTCGAGATGTTGGTCGAGAACAGGGCCAAGCCGATGACCGGCCAGCGGAGCGAGCCGCCGGCCAGGAAATACTGGGAGCTCGAAGCCTGCTTCGTCCGGCGCCTTCGCCACGCCCAGAGCCCGAGGCCGACGATGCCCGCGAGGTAGGCGACGACGATGGCCGTGTCCAGGCCGGACATGGTCAGCTGCGCGGCGCCGTTCATACGCGACCGGCCTCAGTCCGTGTGGAAGACTTCGTCCATGCGGCTCCAGAACTCCTTAGGGCCGCGGGTCGGGATGGGCGACTGGCAGGGATCGGTCTCCTTCCACCAGCGCTGCGTCTCGGGATCGGCGGCCATCCGGGCCATGTCGGCGGCGAAATCGTCCCCCGTGTATTCGAAATAGGAAAAGAGGAGGAACTGGCCCTTCGCGACCTCCCGGAGGTAGATCGAGTAGTTCCGGATATGGCACTCCTTGATCTTGGCCAGGACGCCGGGCCAGGCCGCGGCGTGAAGTGTCTTGTAATACTCGATCTTGTCCGGCTTGACGCCGATGACCATGCCGTAGCGCTCGACGCGGCCGCCGGCGTTCGCGGCGACGCCGCGGGTGAGGGCCAGTCCGGCCGCGACGAGAACGACGACGGCGGCGAAACGGACGATCGTTCGGGCGCTCATGGCTCGATCACTTCCCCGGGACTGCCGGGGCCTGGACCTGGGTGATCTTGACGGCCACGGGCGCCTCGAGTCCCCAGGTCAGCCGCTGGATGTCGCTCGTCTCGGCCCGGTCCGGGGCCGGCTTGGCCTTGACCAGGCGTATGGTCTGCTTCCGGGTCACAACGATCTTCAGGCCGCCGGGGGTCTGCTCCCAAGCCAGGTCCCCTTCCTGGCCGAGGAGGGTCACCTTGGTCCCGGGCGTGGCGGAAACGGATCTGAGGAGGAGGGTCCGGGAGTTCCGCTCGTCCAGGACGGCCAGGGCGTAGACGGTCCCCTCGGCCCGCTTCTGCGTGAACCAGACGTCACCCTCGTTCGTGACGCTCCAGGGCCGGACCCCCCGGACCGCCTCGCCGTAGAGCATCATCCACAGGCCGAGGTCGCGGAGGACGTCCTCGTCGGCCGGAGCGATCCGCCCGTCCGGGCGGGGCCCGATGTTGAGGAGCATGTTGCCGCCGCGGGCCCGGATGTGAACGAGGTTCTCGATGATCTCGGACGACGGCCGGACGACGGCGCCGGGGAGGTAGGACCATTGATAGCTCGTGGTCAGGCAGCTCTCCCAGGCGCGGTCGTCGGCCTGGCCGGGGATCTCCTGTTCGGGGGTCGGGATCTCGCCGCGGGCGATGAAGACGTCCTGGCGGACGCGCCAGGAGTGTTTCTTGAGCGGCTCGCACTTGCCGTCGAACCAAAGCATGAAGACGTCGCCGTAGCGGGTCAGGAGCTCCTCGATGTGGCCGCGCTCGTAGTCGAGGAAGCTCACCTGTTTCGGACCGAACGGGGCCGAGCTGTCGAATCCCGGTTCGTAGATGTGGCCCGTGCGCCGGCCCGTTTCCCACTGGTAGCGGAAATCGCCGGGCGAGTAATAGAACCCGAGAAGGAGCCCTTCCTTGCGGAAGGCTTCGGCGACCATGGCCGCGATGTCCCGGCCGTAGGGCGTCCGGGTGATCTTGAAATCACTGAGGGCCGTATCGAACATGCAGAAGCCGTCGTGGTGCTTGGCCGTGAAGACGACGTACTCCATGCCGGCGAGACGGGCCAGGCGGGCCCACTCGGCCGGGTCGAAGCCCTTCGGATCGAAGGTCGCGGCCAGGGCGTAGTACTTCTTGATGAAATCCTCCGAGGCGTTGTAGAGGGGCCAGGAGATCTCGGTCCCGACCTGGGAGTTCGGCCCCCAGTGGATGAAGAGACCGAGGCCCGCGTCGCGGAAGATCTCCGTTTTTCCGGGGTCGTTGGAGAGGCGCACGGCGTCCTCGGCAAGAAGCGGGACGGCCGGCTTTTCCGCGGCGACCGACCCGGTCGTCGCGGACGACCCGGTCGTCGCGGACGGCTCGGGCGCTGGCCCGGAACACCCGAGGGAACCGAGGACGGCGGCGGTCAACAACGCGGCGAGGACAGAGCCGCGGGCGCGAGGGAAGATCGTAGGCGTCATGGGGGCCTCCTTCGTCCCTCCCTTTTAATGGAACGGGGATGAAAAATCAAATACTATGCCGGGCAGAAAAGAACTGCTCCCCGTAGTATAATCCGGTCGTGACCTCGAAAGAACGCATGCTCCGCGCCCTGGCCCGGGAGAAGCCGGACCGCCTGCCGGCCACCGTCCACCAGTGGCAGAAGTACCACCTGGACACGTTCCTCGGAGGCGTCGGCGACCTCGAGGCCTTCCGACTGTTCGGGCTGGACGCGTCCATCCAGTACTTCCAGGACATGGGCCAGTTCTGGCTCACGGACGCCGACTTCACCAAGTTCTCGACCCCCGAGTGGCGGGACGAGGCGGAGATCCTCAGCGCCGATCCCGATCACCGGGTGGCCCGGCACACCATCACCACGCCGGGGGGGACCCTGACCTACGCGGCCGAGGGCAACCGGATGACGACGTGGGTCTCCGAGTACCTGATCAAGCACGACGACGACATCCGGCTCATCGAGAAGTACATGCCCGTACCGCGGCTCGACCCGGCGCCGGTCGGCCGGGCCTACGACGCCGTCGGCGACGCCGGCATCCTGCGCGGCTTCGTCTGGGGCGACCAGGCCGGATGCTGGCAGCACGCCGCCTGCCTCATCGACGTCCAGGCGCTCATCCTGCGGACCTTCGACGATCCCGGCTGGGTCCACGAGCTCATGCGCATCCTCCTGGAGAAGAAGCTGCGCTTCATCGAGTCGATGAAGGGGGCCCGCTTCGACCTCATCGAAACGGGCGGCGGGGCGGCCTCGTCGACGCTCATCTCCCCCGCCCTCCACGCGGAATACTGTCTGCCCTACGACCGGAAGATGCACGACGCCCTCCATGCGCTGGGCTTCCGGATCGCCTACCACACCTGCGGCGGGACCAAAGGCATCGAAGAGCACATCGTCGCCAACGGCTGCGACGCCTCGGAGACCCTGGCCCCGACATCGATCGGCGGCAACCAGGAGCCGTGGGAGTTCAAGGCCAAGATCGGCGGGCGGCTGGCCCTCATCGGCGGGCTCGACCAGTTCAACGTCCTGACGGAAGGCTCCCCTGATAAGATCCGGGCCAAGGTCCGCGAGCTTTTCGAGAAGGTCGGCGGCGACGGGGGCTACATCCTGTCCTGCTGCGACCATTTCTTCGAAACGCCGCCGGAGAACCTCCGCGTCTACGCCGAGGCCGCCCGCGCCTGCGTCTACTAGGCCGTCAGTATCCCCCGCATTCCCGGACCGTCTCGTAAAGAGCGAAGACGTTCTCGACCTTCGTCTCGGGCAGCAGGTAGTCGTGGCTCGGGGAGGCGATGTAGCCGCCGCCCGGCTTCATGACCTCGAGGACCTCCCTCGTCCTGGCCCGGACGAGGTCCGGCGTCCCCCCGATGAGCCAATGGTGCGTATCGATGCAACCGTTGAACACGACGCGGCCGCCGAACGCGGCTTTGAGCCGGGCCGGGGCCATGTCCCGGGCGTCGGGCTGGAGCGCCTGGAAGGCGTCGATCCCGGCCTCGATCATGGCCGGGATGAGCGGGAAGAACCCGCCGCAGCAGTGCATCATGACCTTGAGCCCGAAGTCGTGGCCGAGGCCGGCCAGACGGGCGAGATGGGGCTGGAAGAAGCGGCGGAAGAGGGCGTCGCCGACGACCGGGCCGTTCTGGGTGCCGAAGTCGTTGCCGATGAAGAAGACGTCGATGACGCCGGCCGCCGCCTCGAAGATGTTCAGGCTCACCTGGAAGTAGTAATCGACCAGACGCCGGAGCAGGACATCGACGACGGCCGGGCTCTCGACCATCGCGACCATGAAGCCCTCCATGCCCAGGAGGTCGATCGCGTCGTGGTAGAACGGCGACCAGTCGCCGCCCAGAACGGCGAACCGCCGGCCCCAGACCAGGGCCTCGTCGCGGATGCGGGAGACGTCCATCCAAGCCGGATCGGGCCAGGGGTAGCGCTCGATGTCGGCGACCGTCCGCGCCTCCGCCAGGGGGTGGTTCACGGGCTGGCCGTAGCCGTACCCGGTCCGCTCGACGCCGAAGGGCGTGCGGGCCGTGGCCTCGGGGTGGGAGAAAGACGAGTCCGGGCTGTATTCCGGGGGGCCCGCGTACTTGGCGAAGACCCTGCGGAAGTCGTCGCCGACGAAGAGCGAGAGCTCTTCATCGGTCGCGAGGCCCGCCCGGGCCTTGGCCAGGGCCTTCCATTCGGGCGAGGCTCCGAGCCAGGCGGGGACGCGATCGGGGATCTCGCCGGCGAAGACGGCCAGGACGCGCTCGCGGGACGTCATGCCCCGGATTCTACCATACTTCCTCCGAGGTCAGGCGGCCGGCTGGCCCGGGCCTTTTTCGGCCTCATCGTCGAACAGAAAGACCGCCTCGATGGCCAGGCCGAAGAATTTTGCGATGTCGTGGGCTAGACGCAAGGAGGGATTGTACTTTCCCTTTTCCAAGAAAACGATGGTCTCTCGCCTCACCCCGACCTTCTGGGCCAGCTCCAGCTGGGAGATGTCGGCCTTGGCCCTCAGTTCCTTGATGCGGTTAAACATCTTTCATCCCGAAAAACTTCACGCCCAGCCAGCAGAGGAGAAAGACGACGGCCATGCCCGCGATGCCGGTACCGACTATGCTGTGGGCCGGGAGGGTCGTTTTGTCGCTGATGTACATGATGAAGAGCCAAAGGTAGATCGAGACGTAGTAGGCCAGCGAAGACGCCCTGGTCATGATCCTCTTGGACAGCTCGTCCTCGGCCGGTTCTCCGCGGCGCCGGCTCCGGAGCCTTGACGCGCCGAGGGCGGCGGCGAAGCCGACCAGGATGAAGACGACGCCGGCCATCACGATCTCCCCGGTATTTCCTTCGATGTTTCCTTTGAGCGCCCAAGCGGCCATGCCCGCCAGCACGAGTGTGCTGACCACGAAAATGACGATCATCTTTTTCATCGTTCCTCCTCTCTGCCCTAAAGGTAAGCTGCCAGACCGACCACGGCCAGCGCCAGGCCGGCCACCACGATCTCGCGGGCATCCCACGAGATGGAACCCGCGAGCGCCCAAAGCCCCAAGCCTGCCAGAAAGATCATACCGAGCAAAAACCCATAATAAGGCTTTTTCATTACTCCTCCGATTGGCTAAAATAGTTATTTAATTCTAACAATGTGATATTATTCTAACAATTTGTTAGAAAAAGTCAACACTTTTTACTAAATATTTATCCTTATTATTTACAACAAATTAGGTTAGAATATTGCGCTTTTACGGGAGAACAGACTTTCCTGCCATTTTCTCAAACCCGCTTTAAAAATTCCCCGTCGATTATGAGCAGGGTCGCGCCATGCTCGGTCCGGGAGCGGTGGGAGCTGGCCCCGTCGGAGACGACGTAGGTCATGCCCTTGGCCATGACCGTCATGTCCCCGTTCTCCTGCTCGTTGACGAATTCGCCCTCGAGACAGTGGACGATGTGGCCTTTCTGGCACCAGTGGTCGGCCACGTAGCCCGGGGAGTACTCGACGATGCGGATCCTCAGGCCGGGGAGCTGGACGGTCCGCCAATAGGACATCCCCGGATCCCCTTTGTGCTCCGTTCTCGGGACCGCGCTCCAATCGATCGCCTGATACGCGTGTGAAATGCTCCCGTCGGTCATTTTTCTTCCTTCCAGGTCCAGTCGTCGTCCTTGTCCATGACCAGCTGGGTGATCATGTAGGTCGACCGTCCGCCGTCGTCCTTCTGGTTCGATCCGAGGCTGTAGACGATGAAGCCCTCCCCCTCACGCCGATAGACGAAGGGCTTCCCCGTGAACGGGTCGACGGG
>CAWHBV010000007.1:0-45921 GCA_963827635.1 uncultured bacterium | reverse complement strand
TGGACTTTGAACAGTAATGTGTAGGTTCCCCTTCAGTGTGGCGCGTTAGCGATAGACCATTGGACTCCGGATCCAAAGGTCGGAGGTTCGAATCCTCTCAGGCACACTCCGGTATCTTGGCTGCCGCAACGAGCCCTGGTTCCAGACGAAGCATCGGAACGCCGTCTCTCATACACTATTTGACGCAAGTCGGGGTGTCCGCGATGTCCACACAAAACTCGATTTTTATATCGTTCGGCCTGGCCCTCACTTATCCGCGATCCTCGGAGCCTTGATCTGGCCGTCTATGACCAGCCTGGCCGGCTTCCCCGCGGCGTCCTTCTCGAAGACGATGGTATGCTCCTCAGCCAGCTCGAAGAAGCGGGTCGGCGACTCGGAGAAGAGCTCGGTCTTCCATTCCCCGTCCTTGATATAGAGCGTTTCTCCTTCCAGGGCGATGGCGAAGACCTTGCCCGGGCGCATCTCGTATCGCCCCGTCAGGAGGGCCAGCTCGCTCGCCGGTACCGGGACAACGGTCCGCTCCACGGGCTTGTAGACCGGCCAGCCGTACTCCCGGGCGATGGCCCGCAGCAGCCCATCCGCCAGCCCCCCGCCCCGCTCCCCGTTGGTCATGATCACGGCCCCCTGGCCTTGCTCGAGGAACGCGGTCATCTGGCACCTGAAGCCCTCGTTGGAGCCGCCGTGCCCGAAGTGCGCGGCCCGTCCGAAGCCTTGGACGGAGAGTCCCAGTCCGTAGCCGCCCTTCACGGCCGTCGTCATCAGCCGGGCTTTATCCTGCGAGAGGACCGCGGAATCGCCGCGCGTTCCCTTGCGGATCTCGAGGAGGAAGCGGGCCAGGTCGGACGGCGTCGTCCACAGCCCGGCGGCGGCCATCTCGGGATAGGTGTGCCCGCGGCCCGGAAGTGGCTTGCCTTCCGGGTCGTGCGCCGACGCGGCCGAGCCGCGGAGCCGGTCCGGAAGCGGTTGCTCGTAAGTGCTGTCGGCCATGCCCAGGGGCTCGAGGACCAGTTCGGAGAGCAGCGCCGGGAAGGGCTTTCCGGCCGCCTCCTCCATCAGGAGCTGGGCGACCGTGAAGCCGCCCCCCGAATAGCGCCATATGCTCCCCGGGAGGACGTCGACGAGGACGGCCTTGCTGTTGGCCGGCTTTTCGCCGCTCAGGACCTGCACGGTCGTCGGAACGGGAGTGCCGGCCGGATAACCTCCGAAGCCGGACACGGTCAGCCCGGCCGTATGGCTCAACAGGCGCCGCAAGGTGACCGGCTCCTTTCGGGTGAACTCGTTTTCGGGGACCTTCCAGGATTTGAGCTTGACGTTGACGTCCTCGTCCAGGACGAGCTTGGCCTCGTTCGACCAGGCGCATGGCGGCCATGGCGGCCACGGACTTGCTGATGGAAGCGGCCTGGAACAGGGTCTTCTCCGTCACGGGGGCCGGCGATCCGGCCTCCAGGACGCCGTAGCCCTTGGCCCAGGCGATCTTGTCGCCGTCGATGACGGCGACGCTGACGCCCGGGACATTCAAGGCCGCCATGCGTTCGGCCAACGACATCTCCGGCACCGGCCGGCCGGCGATGACGATGCCCGGCAGAAGCCCTTTTTCGATACGGGCCGCCCGGGCCGCGGCCGCCGACGGATCCGCGACTTGGGCGGCCGGGGAGGCTGCCCCCGCGCCCGCCATGAACGTGATCGCGAGGATCAGGATCGAGAGAACGGTATGCCGAAGGCCTGTTGATCTCACGAAACACCTCACCGGTAGAATGGGACGAACGCGGGTTCGCTCTCTCATAGATACCAAGCAGCGCCGGGAAAGGTTCCCTATTTGGCCGCTTATTCCGAGGCGGGCTCGTCCAGCTTCGACGTCAGGAAAATGTGGCTCAATATCCCCAGCATGGCCGCGAAAACGAGCATCCCGCCCGCCACCCGGTAGGCCGTCGTGTAGGCGCCCGTGGAGTCGGCGATCATCCCGGCCAGGTTGGGCCCGAAGACGCCCCCGACGCCCCAGGCCGTGAACAGGATGCCGTAGTTCAGCCCGAGGTTCTTGGTCCCCCAGTAGTCGGCCGCCGTGGCCGGGAAGAGGGACAGGCACGAGCCGTAGTTGAAGCCCACGAGCGCGGCGCCGAAGAGGAAGCCCGTCGTGGTCGAGAACTGGTCGAAGAAGAACATGATCGTGGCCTGGAGCAGGAAGACGCTGATCATGGCCGCGGCCCGGCCGATGATGTCGGACGCCAGCCCGGCCAGCACCCGGCCTCCGGCGTTGAAGACGGCCATCAGCGCGACGAAGACGAATCCGGCCTTGATCGCCCCGCCCGATTGCGTCGAGACGATCTTGGCGATGTGGCCGATGACCATGAGGCCGGCCGTCGCCCCGCAGGCGAACTGGACGTAGAGGGACCAGAACCGGGGGGTCCGGACCATCTCCCGCCAGGTCGCGTCGGAGAGCGGCGGGGCCGTTTTCTTCTTTTTCAGCTTCACGGGCGCGGCGCTCTTGTGGGCCTCGCCGGGCTTGGGATTGACCAGGAACTGCGCCGAGATCCCGGCCACGACGAGGAAAACGAAGCCGAGCGTCCGGAAGGCCCCGGCGATCCCCTGCGAAGCGAGCAGGGCCTTGGAGAGCGGCGCGATGTAGACCGGGGCCAGCCCGAAGCCGGCCACGACGATGCCGGTGATGAGGCCCTTCTTCTCCGGCCCGAACCACTTGACCGCCGCCGGCGTCGCGGCCGCGTATCCCAGTCCGATCCCCGTTCCGGACAGGATGCCGAAGCCGACGATGAGCGGCCAGCTCCGGTCGGCCGCACCCAGGCTCGAGACGACGAGCCCGAGCCCGCACAGCACGGCCCCCGCGGTGGCGATGACGCGCGGCCCGAGCTTGTCCTGCAGGCGCCCGGCCGGGACCATGATCAGGGCGAAACAGGCGATGGCGATGGTGTAGGGCAGGGTCGCCGCCGTCCGCGTCCAGCCGAAGCCGCCGCCCGCGACCGGTTCCGTGAGCTGCTTGCTGAACATGCTCCAGGCGTAGAGGATGCCCAGGGCGAGATTGAGGCCGAGCCCGGCCGCCGTGACGAGCCAACCCTTTTTGGACATGCGTTTACCTCGATCGTTAAGCCGGCGATAGTAGTCCAGACGGGCGGGGGATGTCAAACGCCGGGACCGGCCGCGCCCTTTTCCTGAACGGCGGTTGACGGCGGGTCGACGATTGGGCTATATAGGCTGCAACTTGGAAGCCGAGGAGGACCGCATGAGCCCCCATCTCGCTTTCGTTCCGCCCCCGCTTGACGACCTCTCCCGTTCCCGCTCCCGCCGGCGATGCCGCGCCCGGACCGCCGCCCTGGCCGGGCTCGTCCTCTTCCTCGCTTGGTCCACGGCCTATCCCTGGGGCTCCTTCCGGGGCGTCGCCGGGATCAAGATCACGGACACCCATCAGCAGATCCTCATGGCCGCTTTCGATCTGTTCCTCAACGACCCCCGCATCAAGGGTCTCGACGGCATCCCCGTGGGCGGCAACCGCACCGTCTGGATCGACAAGGTCCTCGAATACGAGGGCGTCAACGGCTCGATCCGGAACCTCTCGCCCTACGGGCCGGGCCCGGACGCCGAGGGCTCCACGGTCTATTCCTGCCATTGGTTCAATCCCGCGTCCAACCAAGGTCAGGCCCCGCAGGCGGCCGCCGACTGGTTCTCGAGGTTCCTCTCAGCGAAGTCGGGGATCGCCGGCGGCGACGAGGAGCTCTTCAAAGGCCTGGCCTGGTCGTCCCATTTCCTGGCCGACATGTTCGTCCCCTATCACGTCAACGGCATCACGGCCGACGAGGCCCTGGCCCGCATCAACGCCGGGAACTTCATCATGGGGGTGTCCGAAGCCGGCCCCGCGTTCCTTTATCAACCGCAACCCCCGGCCCCCGGCGGCACCATACCGGGGACGGTCATCGGCAACATCGCCCAGGCCTACGATAACTGGTCGCGCGACGGTTGGGGCCTCAATTCCAATTTCCGCGAGCTCTACGACCTCTTCCGGCTGAACCACGAAGCCGCCGGCCGGGGGCGGCCGGTGAACCATCTCGACTGGTTCGATCCCTGGTATTGGACCGGTTTCCCGGCCAAGACCGTCGTCGTCGGCATGATCTTCTCCGACTCCGATACCGACCCCGGCCGCTCCGTCCTGTCGACCCACGCGTCCTACGAGGCGGCAGCGCATGGCCGCTTCCTCCAGAGCGGCGGCTATCGGAGGGTCTTCGGCGCCCCGCCGCCCTACGATCCCCTCTGGATCAACGCCTATCCGGACTACGCCTTCTCCGGCCAGGCTTGGCGGGCCCAGGGCCAGCAGGTCGGGACATTCGCCGCGAGGATCGCCCAGAGGACCCGCGAGCGGACGGAGGCCTACTGGCGAGCCCCCGATACCGCGGTCCGCGGCGCCGTCGAGGCCGTTTACACGATGTGGCGATCCGCCTACACCGCCCTCCAGCCCATGATCGTGGTCGGGCGCGACCCCGCCCATCCGAACGACGGGCTGGCCGTTTCGGTGAACGTCCAGAACCACGCCGTGGAGGGATGCCGCGACGTCAGCCTGCGCCTCCGGGTGGAACGGGGCGGCGGGGTCGTCGCCGAGAACGTCCAGCCCGCGTCCGGCGGGGTTGCCGGCATGGGGGCTCGGATGTGGAGCTGGTTCGTTCAGGTCGATCCGAACCAGGAATACAACATCGTCGTCGAGGCCGTGGGCGCCTACACCCAGACACCCGACCTCCAATACGCCGTATCGTATGCTTCCTACCGGCCCGACCCGCGGCAGCCGGTGCCCCAGGGCGCCCGGCCGGTCGAGACGGCCCAGGCGGCGGACTTCACCGGCTTCTATAACATCACCGACTTGTACCGGTCCACGGACGAGTATCGCGGGGACCTGACGCTGCGCGCCGACGGGACCTTCACCATTAATGAGTACTCCCCCAAGCAATCGCTGCACCAAGCCGGCTCGGGCGTCTGGACGTTCGATCCCGCCACACAGACGTTCCGCCTCAAAGTGCAGCCGGACGGGGGGGAATTGTCGGGCAAGGTCAGCGGGAACACGGCCGATTTTCAGATGACCGGCCGCTGGAGCAACGGCACGAGCGCAACCACCCGGTTCGTGAGGAGATGGCGCTAGACGGCGCGCAACCGGCCAGCGTAACCAGCCAACCCTCAGGCGATCCGGTCGCGATACACCGCGCGGACGTTGTCGAAATAGCCGAAGGCCTCGCCCTCGTACCAGTCGCGGCTGATGATGAGGCTGCGGTAGGGGCCGAAGCCCAGCCGCGAGGGATCGATGAGGATGGGGCTGTCCTCGGGGATCCGGGCGGCCATGAGCGTGCCGTCGAGGTAGTACTCGAGGCGGACATCCTGATCGCCCAGGCCGGGGTCGTCGGCCTTCGTCGCGATGTTGAGCCGGAAGGTGTGCCACTCGTCGAAGTCGATCGCGGCGAGCAGGTCGTTCTCGACGATCTCCAGGTTGACGTTGCCGTACAAGCCGACCGCGAGGGCGCCCGGCCCGGTCATGTTCTTGAAGATGCCGAGCGTGCAGTACCAGCTCTTGCCCGGCGGCTGCTCCGGGATGGAGGTGTGGAGATTCAGGCCGATGAACGGGCGGGGGGCCGTGGACCTGGAGGAAAGCATCATGTCGGCGCTGAACGAGCCGATATCGGCGAAGCCGATGAGGGCCGGATTGGCGAGCTTGGCCTCCTCGACGCGCAGATCGCCGCAACGGAGCTCCAGGACGCGATCGGGGGCCGCGGGGATCCCGGCCGGCGGCGGAAGGGGAGTGAGCGCGGATTCGACGACGCGGGCCCCGGCGCCGGGGATCCAGAGCTTGGCGGCGAGCGCGCCGGCCGCGGCCAGATCGCGGTTGTCGAAGGTTTGAAAATTGCCGTGGCCGTCGAAATCGTCGTAGAGCGAGCTTCCCGGCGCGAGCTCGTAGACCGGATCGATCGCGGGGGGCTCGGGGGGTTCCGGCGGAGCCGCAACTTCCTGGCACGCGCTGCCGAGCCAGGCCAGGGCGCCTCCGGCGAGGCCCATGCGGATCGCTTCGCGCCGGGTCAGAAGGCGCGCTCCGCCTCCGCCGAGACGCCCGACTGACGCTCATTGAGCGCTTCCCCTATCTGTCCCCATTATGTGAGGAGTCGGCGCCTCCCCCGGAGAGTCCCCATTTTCAGGCTGCCTTCGCGGCCCCAGTTCGGCGTCGGCGCGTTCCACGGGAAGGTCTGGGTCTCGGCCAGCGGCAGCACCACGGTGAAGGTCGTGCCGGCGCCCTCCCGGCTCTCGACCTTGATCTCCCCGCCGTGCATCTTCGCGATCGAGCTGGCGATGGCCAGCCCCAGGCCCGTCCCGCCCTCGGTGTAGGTGCGGGCCTTGTCCACGCGGTAGAACCGGTCGAAGATGAAGGGCAGGTGTTCGGCCGCGATGCCGATGCCCGAATCGGCGATCGAGGCGACGGCCTTGCCGTCCTGCCGGACGAGCGTGCACGCGATCCGGCCGCCGGTCGGCGTGTAGCGGACGGCGTTGTCGAGGATGTTGAGGAACAGCTGCTTGAGCTTGGTCCGGTCGCCGCGGACCGTCATGCTCTCCATCGGCGCCGCGCTGAGCGTTTGGTCCTTGTCCTGGGCCAGGACGTCGACGTCCTGGACGAGCTCCGTGAGCAGGCCGGCGACGTCGACGGTCTGGTACTCCATCGGCTCGGTCCCGGCGTCGCTGCGGGCCAGGAGCAGCAGCTTGCCGACGATGTCGGACATGAACGACACTTCCTGCGAGACGAGCTCGAGGGCCTTGCGGTACTCGGGCTCGGTCCTCGATTTCTCCAGGACGAGCGACGACTCGGCCTGGATGACGGCGAGCGGCGTCCTCAGCTCGTGGGAGGCGTCGGCCACGAACTGGCGCTGCTTCATGAAGGCTTCCTCGAGCCGCCCGATCATCTCGTTGAGCGTCTCGGACAGGCGGCCGAGCTCGTCGTCGCTCTCGACGTCGATGCGCCGGCTCAGGTCGCTCTCGCCGATGCCCCGGGCGATGTCCGTGATGCGCTCGACCGGCTTCAGGGTCCGCTCCGCCAGGAACAGGCCCCCGACGCCGGCCAGGAAGAGCAGCAGGAGCGACGAGTTGAGGATGACCATGCGGAAGATGGCCAGCATGCTCAGGATGTCGTTCGGCAGGCGCCCGACGACGATGGCCACGCGCGTCTGGGAGTCGACGTTGTACGGCGCCGCGTAGAGCCGCACGTCCGGCCCGTTGGGCGTCGAGGCCGAGACGAACGAGCTCTTGCCGAACAGGGCCTCGCGCACGGTCTTGTCGATGTTCTCGAACTCGACGTTGGGGCCGAGGCGCTGGATCAGCGCGCCGTCGGCGTCGTAGACCATGACCAGCTCGTTGACCTTCTGCTCGAACTCGACCCGGCTGTCCGTCGATCCTGATGGAGCCCACGAGCTCGATCACGCGCGCCCGCAGGGACTCGTCCAGGTTCCGGTAGAGGTTCTTCGAGAGGAGGTAGTAGGCGACCGTGCCGAAGACGACGAGCAGGATGACGATCGCGATCAGGTACCAGAGGGTCAGCCGGAACTTGATGCTCTTGAGGACGCTCATGGAACGCGCAACCGGTAGCCCGCTCCTCTCACGGTCTGGAGCAGGCTCTCCTGGCCGTCCCGGTCGATCTTGCGGCGCAGGCGCCGCACGTAGACGTCGATGATGTTCGAGATGCCGTCGAACTCGTAGTCCCAGACGCTCTCGCCGAGCATGGTCCGGGTGACCACGGCGTTGGGCCGGCGCATGAAGTATTCGAGGATGGCGTACTCTTTCGCGGTCAGGTCCACCCGGTCGCCGTTGCGCCAGACCTCGCGGCTCTGGGGGTCGAGGGAGAGCTCGCCGATCTGGAGCTTCTGGACCTTGGGCAGGACCTCGCGGCGGAGCAGGGCGCGCAGGCGCGCCAGGAGCTCCGAGAAGGCGAAGGGCTTGACCAGGTAGTCGTCGGCCCCCGAATCGAGCCCGGTCACCTTGTCCTCGACGCTGTCCTTGGCCGTGAGCATGAGGATCGGCGTGTTGACCTTCTTGGCCCGGAGGTCGCGGCAGACGGCGATGCCGTCCTTCTTGGGCAGCATGATGTCGAGGACGATCAGGTCGAAGGGGGTGGACTCGGCCATGTATTCGGCTTCCTCGCCGTCGTAGGCGTTGTCGACGGCGTAGCCCTCCTCGAGAAGGCCCCTTTTGACGATGCCGGCCAGGCGCCGGGAATCCTCAACGACCAGGACGCGCATGTGGTCTGCTCCAACCAGTTCTTCCATGGGAGAGGGATGATACGCCAGCCATGATGAACAGAATATGAAAATAAAATGAATTTTTCAACAGATATGTTCATCGAATAATTAATCTTTCTTTAATGGCAGGTTCATCTTCGGCTGGTACCGTGGCAATGCAAAACCGGATTGGAGGCGACTTATGAACGACGTCCTGAAGAAGCACAACTCCCTGATGGAGAAGATCGTGAGGGAGCACGGCACCATGATCAGGAGCGCCGTCCATAAGGCCATGGGCGACCTGCCCTGCGCCGAAGACGTCGTCTCCGAGATCCATTTCGCCGTCTTCACGACGCTGCGCAAGATAGGCGACGGCTGGACGCCGCCGCGGTCCTTCGTCGGCTCGATCATCAAGAACAAGGTCAACGATTTCCTGTGGCAGAAGTACTGGGACAGCGACGACATCGGGACGCTGCGGAAGCGCCAGGCCGAGCAGATCCGCCAGAGGGAAGAGGCCATGGCCAGCGTCCACTCGCTCACCCGAGCGAGTTCCGGGTGTTCCGCCTGCTGGGCCTGGGGCTGACGAACCAGGAGATCGCCGAGAGCCTGTTCATCTCGCCGCTCACGGTCCGGACCCACGTCAAGCGGATCCACGCCAAGTGCGGCATCCAGGGCAGGGCGAAGCTGGCCCTGACCGCTTACCAGGCCTGCTACCGGGAGCTCGCGGACGGCGCCGAGGTCGAAGCGGGCCTGCCCGCCCCCGAGCCCGGCACTTTCGTGAGGCGGGGGCTGACGGCGCAGCAGGCCTCCTGAGGCTTTGAGGACTAGCCGCGTACCCGGGGAAATACCCCCCGATATCCCCCTAGTCGGGGACCCGGCAGGGCTTGACTCCGCCCGGGCGCGGATCTATCATATCGATGGAAAGCGGGAATCTCATTCACCGGCCTTATAAGGAGGATCCGTTGAATCGTCTCTTCAAAGCCATCGCTGTGGGTTTCCTCGCGGTCGCGGCGGCGGCCGGCCTCGGCCTGGTCACGTCGTGCAACATCGCCGGGAGCGGCGGGACGGGCCCCACGGGCGGCCTGAACCTCCTGCTGACCGACGGTCCGACCGACGAGTGGTCGCAGGTCGTCGTCATCCTCAAGTCCGTCAGCCTCCGCGGCAACACCTGGACGGAGGTCTGGAAGGCCGATGCGGCCGATCCGGCCGCCGGCAAGATCAACCTCGTCGACCTGAGCACGGTCGTCACCATCCTGCAGAAGGCCGCGATCCCCGTCGGGACGTACGACAAGCTCCGGCTCGTGATCGACACCGACCCGGCGACGATGACGCTCGTCACCGACGACGGCGCGACGATCGACCCGGCCGACATCACGGTCGTCGATCCGTCCGGACGGGGCGAGATCGCGGTCGACCTCGAGCCGGCCGTCACGGTCGAGGAGGGCAAGGACACGAACCTGCTCGTCGACTTCGACCTGGCCCATCCGCTGTCCATCGTCAACCTGGACGGGAAGGTCATCCTCAGCCTCAGAGTCCGGCACAAGGCGCTGCCGCACCGCCTGCAGAGCATCCAGTTCGCCCGGACGATCGGCGACATCACCGCGGCCGCGACGGACATGACGACGTTCACCGTCAAGACGGTCCAGGGCGCCGAGATCGCCTTCAACGTCAACGCCAACACCATCTACGTCGACGCCGACGCCAAAGCGGCCGGGAGCTTCGAGGGCCTGAGAGGGCTCGTGGGGAGCGGCTCGGCGCTGGTCGCCTCGAACATGAACGCCGACGGGAGCCTGTATGCGAGGCGCGTCTGGTACGCGGCCGAGATCGACACCCTGCCCCAGTTCACCCCCGAGGGCCTGGTCCGGCGGGTGGGCGACAACTGGTTCACCGTCATGAAGAAGAAGACGGAGGCGCTGTCGACGGGCGACAGCCGGCATAGGTGCGACTGGAACTCGGAGACGGTCTTCGTCGACGGCGCGACCGTTTGGACGTTCCACGACGTCGCGATGGGGACGGGCAGCGGCGTCCTTCGCCACATCGCCCGGGGCTTCCGGGTCGAGGTGACCTTCGTCGATCCGGCGGCGACGCCCAAGGTCGCGGCCACGGTCAACGTCCGCAGCGCCCACGCCGAGGGCCTGGTCACGGGCGCCACGGCCGACGGCTTCACCTTCGGCTGGGCCGACCGCACCCGGACCATGGTCTACAGCGCGATCGCCGACCACACGTTCGGCTGGTGGTTCTACGGGCTCCCGTCGGGGAGGTCCACGGTCGTCGCGGACTTCATCGAGGCGGTCGAGCAGGCCCGCGCCGCCCGGCTGTGGGTCTTCGCCTGCGCCGGCCTCATCTGGGACGGGGCCAACACCCGCTGGGTCGTCGAGGACCTCGTCCTGGCCCCCCTGCGGCTGCACGATTTCAGCAGGATCACGACCGGCTACACGGCCGCGAGCGGGACGATGGGCGTCTCGACCTTCGATATCTGGGACCGCACGACGCCGGTCGACCTGACCGTCGCGCTGGACACGACGGGCGACCTGCAGACCGTGGTCGGCTCGTTCGTGTGGAACGCCCAGACCAACGTGAGGACGTTCACGCTGCCGGTCCTGCCCGCCGATTGGGAGGCCCTGCTGACGCCGGCCGTTCCGATGGTCAAGATCTGGGTGCGCCCGGTGAAGACCGACTCGACCTGGAGCTGGCACGCCTACACCGTGCTCGCCTTCCAGTTCCTCCGCTGACATTAAGAAGGGGTCAAATCTACTTTATCGCCACTTTTCCGCCTGGCGCTTGGGGATAGACGTAGGCTCGCGATAAAAAAGTGTAATAAAGTTAGGTTTGACCCCTTCTTCTTCAGTTGACCGCCGCGACCGGCCAGATCCGCACCATCACGACCCCGTGCGACGGGACCCTGACCTCGAAGCGCTCGTTGTAGTGCTTGCCCGTGTCGGTGTGGACGCCGATGTCCTGGTGGGCCCAGAGGTCGCGGACGCGGGCCGCCCCGGCCGGCAGGCCGATCTGGGACCAGCGCACGTACTGGGCGAGCTCCTGGCCGGAGTAGTTGACGAAGGCCACGGCCTTGGAGCCGTCGGCCAGGGGCTTCATCCAGACCTGGCCGCCGTAGCCGCGCTCGATGACGACCTCGCCCTGGGCGCCGAGCGGGTCCTGGTCGACCTCGATGACCTCTTTGTTGAGAAGGATCGACTTGGTCTCCTCGGACATCGCCCGCAGGTCGTTTCCGGCCATGAGCGGCGCGGCCATGATGGCCCACAGGGAGAAGTGGGCCTTGTACTCGTCGAAGGTCATGCCGCCGTTGCCGACCTCGAGCATGTCGGGATCGTTCCAGCCGCCGGGGCCGGCCGCCGCGGCGTGCCGGGAGTTGGCCCCGATGATCCAGACGACGCTGTCCCAGTTGTCGCCGATGTCGGCCGTCGTCCGCCAGAGCTGGCCGACGCCCCGGGCCCATTTCCAGGGGTCGTTGCGGCCCCACTCGCAGATGCTCAGGACGATGGGCCGGCCCGCGCGGCGCAGGGCGTCGCGGAAGCGGGCGTACTCGGACGGGGCGTCGAGGTCGTCGCAGTTGCACCAGTCGACCTTGATGTAATCGATGCCCCACTCGGCGTAGGTGACCGCGTCGATGTCGAAGTAGCCCGCCGAGGCCGGCCGCCCGGCGCAGGTCTTGGGCCCGATGTCCGTGTAGAGGCCGAAGAGGAGCCCCTTGGAGTGGACGTAGTCGGCCAGGGCCTTCATGCCGCCGGCGAACTTGACGGGATCGGCGACGATGCGGCCGTCGGCGCCCCGCTCGACCTGCCAGCAGTCGTCGATGACCAGGTACTTGTAGCCGGCGTCGCGCATGCCGGTCTCGACCAGGGCGTCGGCCGTCTGGCGGATGAGGGTTTCGTCGACGTCGCAGCCGAACTTGTTCCAGGTGTTGAAGCCCATGGGCGGGGTGGCCGCCAGGAGGGGCGCCGGGGCCGCCGCCGCGGTCTCGGCCGGTTTTTCGGCGGGGGTTTTCGGGCCGTCGCAGGCGGCCAGAACGGTCGCGGCGAGGATCGCCGTGAGGGCCAATTTGGTGATCGTGGGTTTCGTCATGTCACGCTCCTTGGTGATGTTCAAGCGGACTATAGGACGGGCAGGCGGCCGAGTCAACCAGAAGGGGTCAAACCAAACTTTTCAGCGTCTTCGCAGCGCCAGGGGAAAACTGGCGTTTGCGAAGACCTGAGTCCCTTCCTGTATAATTAACGCTGAAAGGAGTTGGGGGCGAACTGGTCTCGACGGAGGTAATGAGACACAAGTGGCATGTCGAGGTCCCACCCACCTCGTTAAACTGGTGGAAACAACTAACTGCCGAACCTTTAGCAGTCGCGGCCTAATAGAAAGGCTCGCCGTTCCTGGGGTCCTCTCCCGCGGGACTTCCGGAGCGCCGACTCTGCGGGATAGCGAACCGGTCCGGCCTTGAGGCCGGGGAGCGAAACAACATCGGGGCTGGTCGACCGACGCCCTTCCTCTTCGGGTGACGGGAGACGAGAACAATGAAGAGGATAAGCATGTAGTCACTTGCTGTCGAATGCTTTCGGACGCGGGTTCGATTCCCGCCGCCTCCACCAACACCGAAATTGAAGAACTTGAGAATAAGCCGGACAGCCCGGGCCGCGATCTCCGCCGCCATTCTCGCCTCCCTCTCCGTCTGCCCTCCTCCTCACCGCCAGCGCCCTCTCCCTCTCCGCGCAGTCCCGGCGCATCCAGACCGTGGTCATCGACCCCGGGCACGGCGGCATCGAGTCGGGGGCCAAGGGCCGCTTCGGCAACCTCGAGAAGGACATCACCCTGGCCATCAGCCTCAAGCTGAAGGCCCTGATCGAGAAGAACATGGGCTTCGAGGTCGTGCTGACCCGCGACCGCGACGTCGACGTCTCGCTCGAGAACCGCTCGGCCACCGCCAACAACCACAAGGCCGGCCTGTTCATCAGCATCCACGCCAACGGGGCCGTCCAGAAGAAGGCGGCCGGCTCGGAGACGTTCTTCCTCAGCCTCAACGCGACCGACGAGGAGACCCGCCGCCTGGCCTACCTCGAGAACACCGGCAACGACCTCCAGACCCACATCGACCCGTCGACCGACGACGACCTGATGATGATCCTGTGGGACATGGCCCAGACCGCCTACGTCAAGGAGAGCAGCCGCCTGGCCGAATTCGTCCAGATCGAGCTCGATTCCATGCTCGGCCTCCGGAACCGGGGCATCAAGCAGGCCCCCTTCAAGATCCTCCGGGGCGTCGCCTGCCCGGCCATCCTGGTCGAGGCGGCCTTCCTCTCCAATCCCGACGAAGAGCAGAAGCTGGCCTCCGACGCCTACCAGAACCGCGTCGCCGAGGCGATCTACCGCGGGCTGGCCCGCTTCCTGAAGCTCACGGAGTAGCACCCCATGGCCGCGAATAAAGGGAAAGGCCTTCTCTCCCGGCCGGCGCTCGTCCTCGGCGGCCTGGCCCTCGTCCTCCTCGTTCTCGTCATCATCTTTTTCACGGGCAACGGCGGGGAGAAGGTCAAGCGCTTCGTCGACGCCAACATCCCCAAGCCCCAGGACACCTCCGCCGCCTCCGCCGGCGCCGTGAAGACCGTGACGCTGTTCTTCATCTCCGACGACGACGACTCGCTCCACAAGGAGACCCGCGAGATCGCCGCCGGCCCGACGGCCGCCGACGAGGCCGAACGCGCCCTGGCCGAGCTCGTCCGGGGCTCGGAGAAGGGCTTCCTCTCGCCGCTCCCGCCGCAGACCAAGGTCCGCCAGGTCTTCGTCGCCAAGGACGGCCTGGCCACGGTCGATTTCAGCCGCGACATCGCCGACAAGTTCGCCTACGGCTCCTCCTCGGAGCTGGCCGCGGTCTACGCCGTCGTCGACACGCTCGTCTACAATTTCGAGGCGATCAAGAAGGTCGTCATCCTGGTCGAGGGCTCCGAACGCGACACCCTCGGCGGCCACGTCGACCTGTCGCGGGCCTTCTCGCCCGACTATTCCATGGTCGCGCGATGACCGGGGGCCGGCCTTGACGAAGCTCCCCCGCGTGGTCATCGTCGGCCTGCCCAACGTCGGCAAGTCCACTCTTTTCAACCGCCTCCTGGGCCGGCGCAAGGCCCTCGTCCACTCCGATCCGGGCATGACCCGGGACAGCCTCGCCGCCGAGTGCACGCTCGGCGACCGCCGCTTCACGCTCGTCGACACGGGCGGGCTCTTCGGCGTCGCCGACGAGCCCCTGAGCGACAAGGTCCGGGCCAAGGCCCTCGAGGAGGCCGCCGCCGCCGACCTCGTCCTGTTCGTCCTCGACGGGAAGCGCGGCATCGCCTCGGCCGAGGAGGAGCTCTACTTCCAGCTCAAGCGCCGCGGCCTGCCGATCCTCCTCGTCGTCAACAAGTTCGATTCCCCGGCCAAAGAGGAATCGATGACGGCGGAGTACTACCGCCTGGGCGACAAGAGCCTGCTCTTCGTCTCGGCCGAGCACAAGATCAACATGGAGCTGCTCGAGGAGGCCATCGCCGCCGCCCTGCCCGCGTCGGCGGCCGCCCCCGCCGGCGAGGCCCCCCTGCGCATCGCCATCGTCGGCCGCACCAACGTCGGCAAGTCGTCGCTCGTCAACCGGCTGGCCGGCGAGGAGCGCCTCATCGTCAGCGAGATCCCCGGCACGACCCGGGACTCGACCGACACCCTGCTCGTCCGGGACGGCAAGCCGTTCTGCCTCGTGGACACGGCCGGCATCCGCCGCATGGCCGCGGCCGACGACACCCGGGAGAGGGCCGGCGTCATCCGGGCCAAGATGAACATCCGCGAGGCCGACGTCGTCTGCCTCGTCCTCGACGTCCAGGAGTTCCCGACGCGGCAGGACGCCCGCATCGCCCAGCTGGCCCTCGAATCGGGCCGGCCGCTGGTCATCGTCCTCAACAAGTGGGACCTCGTCGACCGGGACACGGTCCGCCCGGACGCCGTCCGGGACCGCGTCTTCCGCAAGCTCGGCTTCGTCTCCTACGCGCCCCTCCTCTTCGTCTCGGCCCGGACCGGCCAGCGCATCGTCAAGATCCTGGACACCGCGGAACAGGTCCACAAGGGGGCCACGACCCGCGTCGAGACCTCCAAGCTCAACCAGTTCCTGGCCAGGACGGCCGAAACCCACCCGCCCCGCCTGAAGAACGGGGCCCGGGCCAAGCTCCGCTACATCACCCAGAAGAGCGTTTCCCCCCCGGCTTTCATCCTTTTCCTGGGCTCCAAGGGCCCCCTTTCGCCGACCTACGAGAAGTTCTTCCTGGAGTCCCTCCGCGAGGAGTACGGCTTCGTCGGCACCCCCCTCAAACTCATCGTCCGGACCAGCTAGAACGTTCGCCCGCCGCCCGGCTTTTTTCTTGACTTTGAACGAGCCTTCGTCTATAAATAAGTTTCTGTCTTTCTCTGTGATTCGCGCTTGACAGTCAAGGAGGTCAGGATGTCCCGTAAGACGACCCAGAGATTCTTGTTCGCCGCAGCCGCCGTCGCGCTGATCTTCGCGTTCACGGCCTGTGAGAACATCAGCTATTCCAAGCTTTCCGCCAACTACCACTTCGGCAAGGCCAACAGCTTCTTCCGCGAGAACCAGTACCGCAAGGCCATCACCGAGTACGAAGCGACGCTCAAGTTCAATCCCAACCTCGTGCAGGCCTACCGCTTCCTCGGCGAGAGCTACAAGCAGCTCTACAAGCCCGGCGTCGACTCGGCCCTCAACAAGGAGCTCGAGGCCAAGACCCTCGCCGCCCTGAACAAGGCCCTCGAGATCGAGCCGAACAACAAGGACATCATCTATTCGCTCGGCGACATGTACGACAAGATCCAGAAGTTCCCCGAGGCCGAGAAGCTCTACCTGCGGATCATCGAGCTCGAGCCCGAGGACATGAGCAACTACTACGTCGTGGCCGAGTTCTACAAGCGCTATTCCGCCGACAACAAGGACGTCGCCAAGAAGGCCGAGTCGATGTACCTGCGCCGCATCGAGACCGATCCGGACAATCCGCAGGGCTACGCCTACATGGCCACCTACCTCCAGGAAGTCGCGGGCGGCCCCGAGGAGCTGCTGAAGTCCTTCGAGAAGGCGGCCGGATACTGGGAGAAGCGGATCGCCCTCCAGCCCGAATCCGCCGAGGCCTGGCTGGCCCTGGGCGTCAACCAGTGGTCGCGGTCCTACCGCTTCCAGTTCCTGACCCAGCCCGAGAGGCTGAGGATGGCCAACGCCGCCCTCGTCTCGATCGGCAAGGCCATCGAGCTCGACCCGAACTACCCCGAGCCCTACGCCTGGATGGGCCCCCTCTACAAGGCCGTTCTGGCCAAGCTCGAGCCCGAGAAGGAAGCCCGCTACACCGCCGAGGGCGACCGCTACCTCGAGAAGTTCGGCGAGATGAGGAAGAGGGCCGCCGAGCGCAAGAAGCTCGAGGAAGAGCTGAAGAAGTAACTCCGGCCCGGCGCGGACGATAACGACGGATCCCGATTGCGCTCCGCCCCTCACCGGGCGGAGCGCAATTTTCATTTAAGCCATGTTTATCCCGCTTAAGGACGACAACCCGACCTCGCGCCTGCCCGTCGTCACGCTGGCGCTGATCGCCGTCAACGCCGTCGTCTTCCTGACCCGGGCGGCCGTCCCCCACGGCCTGGAGATGGCCGCGATGCGCTTCGGGGCCGTCCCCTACGACATCGTCCACTTCCGGGCCGCCGCCGCCGCGGCGAGACCGCCTTCCCGCCCCTGCTGACCCTGCTGACGAGCATGTTCCTCCACGGCAGCCTCTTCCACCTCGCCGGCAACATGCTCTATCTCTGGATCTTCGGCAACAACATCGAGGACCGGCTCGGACCGGTCCGGTTCACCCTGTTCTATCTCGCGAGCGGCATCGCCGCGGCCCTGGCCCACATCGCGACCCAGCCGGGATCGCACGTCCCCATGATCGGGGCGAGCGGGGCCATCGCCGGGGTCCTCGGGGCGTACTGGGTGCTTTTCCCCCACGCCCGGGTCAAGGTCTTCGTCTTCCTCATTTTCTTCATCGAGGTCGTTTCGGTCCCGGCCGGGCTCGTCCTCGGCCTCTGGTTCGTCATGCAGATCCTCAACGCTGGGCATGGGGGGCGGGGTGGCCTGGTTCGCCCATATCGGGGGTTTCCTGGCGGGCCTGCTCTTCCTCCGTCTGGCCCTGGGCAGGGGCTTCCGAAAACCTTCGTGGGAATGAAGTTGACAATTCCCCCGAATTCTAGTATTTTAGGTCGTCTTTCTATCTCTGAATAAGGTTAGAAGCTCATGAGGACGTTTATCCCCAAAAAGGACGACATCGACCAGAAATGGTGGCTGATCGACGCCGAGGGCCGCATCCTCGGCCGGATGGCCACCGAGATCGCCGACCTGATCCGCGGCAAGCGCAAGACCCAGTTCACCAGCCACCTGGACACCGGGGACTTCGTCGTGGTCATCAACGCCGAGAAGATCAAGGTCACCGGGCGCAAGCTCGAGCAGAAGAAGTACTACACCCACTCCCTCTACCCCGGCGGCATCAAGGAGACAGACCCTCAAGGACCTCCTGGCCAAGAAGCCGGAAGAGGTCATCCAGAAGGCCGTCTGGGGCATGATCCCGAAGGGAAAGCTCGGCCGGGCCCTGTACAAGAAGCTCAAGGTCTACCGCGGACCCTCCCACCCCCATGAAGCCCAGAACCCCCAGGAATACAAGTTTTAGGAGGCCCCGTTGAGTCTGATCCAATACTACGGTACCGGGAAGAGGAAATCGTCCATCGCCCGCGTCTTTCTGCGCTCGGGCAAGGGCGACATCACCCTCTTTGTCAATAAGCGGCCGAGGCCCTACAACGACTACTTCCGCCTCGACGCCTACAAGACCATCATCCGCCAGCCGCTCCTGCTCACCGAGACGGAGGACAAGTTCGACATCTTCCTCCGGGTCAGCGGCGGCGGGGCCAAGGGCCAGGCCGAGGCCATCCGGCTCGGCATCTCCCGGGCCCTCGTCGAGTTCAACCGGGAGCTCAAGCCCGTGCTCAAGGCCGCCAGCCTGCTGACGCGCGACGCCCGGGTCAAAGAACGCAAGAAATACGGATTGCTGGGCGCCCGCAAGGCTCCTCAGTACCACAAGCGCTAAAGAGGAGGCTCGACTTGGTTTCCGTAACGATGAAAGAACTGTTGGAGGCGGGCGTACACTTCGGGCACCAGACCAAGCGCTGGAACCCCAAGATGAAGGAATTCATCTTCGGCCAGAGGAACGGCATCTACATCGTCGACCTCCAGAAGACGATCAAGAACTTCAAGGAAGCCCTGAACTACCTGCGGGGCGTGGCCGAAGAGGGCAAGATGATCCTCTTCGTCGGCACCAAGAAGCAGGCCCAGGACATCGTCCGCGACTACGCCTCGAAGTGCGAGTCGGCCTACGTCAACCAGCGCTGGCTGGGCGGCCTGCTGACGAACTTCGCCGTCGTCCGGACGAGCGTCGACAAGCTCAAGGAGCTCGAGGAGATGAAGGAGGACGGCCGCTGGGACCTCCTGTCGAAGAAGGTCCAGTCCAAGCAGGAGAAGGTCTACCGCAAGCTCCAGAAGAACCTCGGCGGCCTGAAGACCATGGCCGGCCTGCCCGGGGCCATCTTCATCATCGACTCCTCCAAGGAGACGATCGCCATCGCCGAGGCCCGGAAGATGCACATCCCCATCGTGGCCGTCGTCGACACGAACGGCAACCCCGAGGACGTCGACTATCCCATCCCCGGCAACGACGACGCCGTGCGGGCCATCGAGCTCTTCGCCTCGAAGGCGGCCGAGTCCATCATCGAGGGCAAGAAGAACCGGATCAGCCGCGAGCTCCTCGACCAGAAGACGGCCGACGAGGCCGAGGCCGGCGAGACCCCCGAGGGCGGCGCTCCCCAAGACAACTGATCTCACGGACCGGAAAGAGGACATCATGGAAATCACGGCGGATAAAGTCAAAGAACTGCGCGAACGGACCGGCATCGGCATGATGGAATGCAAGGCCGCCCTGTCCGAGTGCGACTGCGACATGGACAAGGCCATCGAGATCCTGCGCAAGAAGGGCTACGCCCGGGCCGAGGCCAAGTCGAGCCGGGCCGCCAAGGAAGGCTTCATCGGCTCCTACATCCACATGAACGGCCGGATCGGCGTCCTCGTCGAGGTCAACTGCGAATCCGACTTCGTCGCCCGGAACTGCGAGTTCCAGGAGCTGGTCAAGGAGCTGGGCATGCAGATCGCGGCGGCCAAGCCCCGCTGGATCTCCCCGGCCGACGTCCCGGCGGACATCGTGGCCAAGGAGAAGGAGATCATCCAGGCCCAGCTCGGCGACATGAAGAAACCGCCCGAGATCCTGGAGAAGATCGTCCTGGGCAAGCTGAACAAGTTCTTCGAAGAGGTCTGCCTCCTCGAACAGCCCTACATCCGCGAGGACAAGCTCAAGGTCAAGGACCTGATCACCAAGCTCGTGGCCAAGATGGGCGAGAACATCAAGGTCGGGCGCTTCGTCCGGTACGAGATCGGGCAGGACTGAGCCTCGCCCTCCTTATTGAACTCCGGGGCCGAACCGGTATAGAATACCGGCCGGAGCCCCATATGCCCGAACCCGCTTACAAACGCATCCTCCTCAAGCTGTCCGGCGAGTCCTTCCTCGGCGACGTCGCCAGCGGCGTCGATTTCAACCGGGCCCTGGCCGTCGCGCGCGAGATCAAGGAGGTCCACGACCTCGGGGTCGACGTCGCCGTCATGATCGGCGGCGGCAACCTCTTCCGCGGCGCCAAGGGCATCAAGGACGGCATCGACCAGGGCTCGGCCGACCAGATGGGCATGCTGGCCACGGTCATCAACGGCATCGCCCTCCAGGCGGCCCTGGACAAGGCGGGCGCCGACACCCGCCACGTCTCGGCCATCGAGATCAAGTCCGTGGCCGAGCCGTTCATCCGCCGGCGGGTCATCCGCCACATGGAGAAGGGCCGGATCATCATCTTTTCGGCCGGCATCGGCAGCCCCTTTTTCACGACCGACACCGCGGCCGCCCAGCGGGCCCTCGAGATCGGGGCCGACATCATCCTCAAGGCGACCAAGGTCGACGGCGTGTTCTCGTCCGATCCGGTCAAGGACAAGGGGGCCAAGAAGTTCAAGGCCATCCGCTACATCGACGTCCTGAAGAAGAACCTCCGGGTCATGGACGCCACGGCCATATCGCTCTGCAAGGACAACGGCATGCCCATCCTGGTCTTCGCCCTGGGCAAGGGCGGCAACATCAAGAAGGCCGTCCTGGGCGAGGCCATCGGCACTCGGGTTTATTAAGAGGAACACCATGGTCAAAGACGTGCTCGCCGATACCGCTAAAAAGATGAAGACCTCCACCGAGCACTTCCGCAAGGAGATCGGCATGCTCCGGACCGGGAGGGCCAACATCAGCATCTTCGAGGAGATCAAGGTCAGCTACTACGGCGTCATGACGCCCGTCAACCAGGTGGCGACCATCAAGGTCCCCGAGCCGACCCTCATCGTCGTCCAGCCGTACGATCCCTCGGTCCTCGAGGCTCTCGACAAGGCCATCCGCGGCGCCGACCTCGGCCTCAACCCCCTCAACGACGGCAAGCTCCTCCGCGTCCCGATCCCGCCGCTCGACGAAGAGCGCCGCCGGGAGATCGCCAAGAAGATCGGCCGGATGCTCGAGGAGGAGAAGACCGCCCTGCGCAACATGCGCCGCGAGACCAAGGAGTTCATCGAGGAGCTGGAGAAGGAGAAGGACATCACCGAGGACGACAAGTTCTCGGGGCTCGAACAGCTCCAGAAGCTCCTCGACGAGACGGTCGCGAAGGCCGAGGAGCTGGCGGCGGCCAAGGAGAAAGAGATTCTCGAGCGCTGAAGCGCGTCAGCAACCCGGCGGCTTCTTCACGAACCAGTTCTCCCGCGAGCCGAACTTCGTCCGGATCGCGACGCCCCAGCCGACGGCGTTCATCACGAATCCGAAGAAGAACCCCAGGACGGGCACGAATCCGGCCACGCTGAAGACGAGAAGCCCCAGCATCAGGGCCCCGAACGGGGAGACGCTCCGCGACCGGAAGGCGCGCAGGGCGCTGTCGCCGATGAAGTAGAGGACGGCCAGCCGGCCGAAGACCTTGACGACGAACCCGGCCGTCCCGAGCGCCAGGGCCAGGGGGATGCCGATGAGGATGAAGCTCAGCAGGGCGGCGAAGATGACGCCCACCGTGAAGACCGCGATGGCCACGAGGCCGGTCCCGAGGACGGGCCAGAAGTGCTTGCGGATCTCGCCGGCGGCGTAGGCGACCGGCTTGGGGAACAGGGCGGCGCCGAGCAGGGCGGCGATGAACCAGAGGAAGATGATGACCAGCTTGACGACGACGATGACGGGGATGATCGACAGCGAGAAGACGCCCTGGAAGAAGCCGTCGTCCCGGAAGAGCCTGTCGCTGAGCTCCCGGGTCTGGAAGTAGATCGTATCGCCCCCGATGGAACAGCCGGGCTCCTTCTCGAGCGTCCCGCCCAGGGCGGCCAGGTCCTCCTTGATGACGGCCGTGGACCGGACGACGACGTGGGAGCCGATGCCGACGACGGACTGGCCGACCTCGCCGCTGATCGTGATCGACCCGCCGATGACCATGACGTCCTCGCGGACCGTGCCCTCGATGACGACGTGGCCGCCGAGGCTGAAGATCTTCTCCTGGGTCTCGCCGGCCGCGACGAGGACCTCCTTCGACGTGCCGGCCTCGGCGCCGGTCTGGGCCGTCGCGGCGGTCGCGGCGAGAGGCGCCAGGATGAACAGCCCGAAAAGGGCCAGCATCAGTCTTTTCTTCATCATGATCTTTCTCCCGGGGAGTGGAATCGTCTCGCCCCGAAGAAGGCGAGCAGGACCAGGAGGCCTCCCAGGCCGACGAGGGCGGCGATGCCCTGGGGACCCAGGGAGCGCGCGACGGAACCGGCGCCCGCCATGAGCATTTCGACGAGGTCGGCGGCGACCTTCAGGAGGATGCCGGCGATCTTGAACGTCTTGGCCGCGGCGGGCAGGCAGACGGCGATGACGGAACCGAAGAAGCGGTTGCAGGCGACGAGGACTCCGGACAGGCTCTGCCCGGTGAAAAAGTGGAAGCCGAGCAGGGCGACGACGAGGGAGGCCGCCCCCGCGAGAAGCGGGGCGAGCCAGCCGCCCCGGGCCGGCTCGGGCTCCGGCAGGCCGGCCATGACCGACCGGGCGAAGTCCGGAGGGACCTCGAAGGGCGGCAGGGTGGTGAAGGCCTCGTGCAGGAGCCGCCGCTCGGCCAGCCGCTCGCGGCAGCCGGGGCAGGCGTCGACGTGCTCCTCGAGCTTGCGGGCCTCGTAGGGGCCGAGCTCGCCCTCGAGGTAGAGGTAGAGGTCTTCGGAGCGCGGGCAGCCGTTCACGATGCCTCCATCCTTCTTCTGAGCATTTCCTTGGCCTGGAAGACGCGGTTCTTGACCGTCCCGACGGGCAGGCTCTTGATGTCCGCGATCTCCTCGTAGGAGAACTCGTTGACGTGCCGGAGGACGAAGAGCTCCCGCAGGGCCTCGGGGACGGTCTCCAGGGCCCGCTCGATCTTCTGCCGGATCTCGGCCAGCTCGAACTTGCGCACGACCGACGGCCCGGGGTCGGCCACCTGGGGCAGCAGGCTTTCGTCGTTGCCGTCCACGGGCTGGTCGAGGGAGACCGTCGGCAGCTTCTTCTTCCGCCAGTGGTCGATCATGTGGTTGGAGGCGATCTTGAACAGCCAGGTGCTGAACTTGTACGAGGGGCTGTAGGAACCGAGCGAGCAGTAGACCTTGAGGAAGACTTCCTGGGCGAAATCGAGGGCCGCCTCGCGCTCCCCGGTCATGCGGCCGAGGTAGCTCGTGAGCGGCTGCTCGTATTTGCGGACCAACATTTCGAACGCCTTGCGGTCTCCTTTGAGAGCGCGGGATACCAGCTTCCGGTCTTCTGTCATCGAGAGAGTATCCTGCCCTCGGGTGTTCATACGGACCAGCGGCCTGAAGGTTCAGCGCCTAGCGGATGGCGCCCTCCGTGTCGTCGATGACCTCGGTGTCGGGCGGGACCTTGAGGGTGAAGATCCTGGCGGGGATGCGGACCCCCGTCCGGACCTGGCTGAAGACGAATTCGCGCTTGTTCCCGGCCCACTCGAGGAAGATGGCCCGGCGCGGCAGCCGGGTCGCCCCGTCGATCTCGAGCAGGATGTGGGAATAGTCCCCCTCGGTCTTGGGGGTCAGCTTGACCTGGCGGACCCGGACGGCCTCCGTCGGGAAGGGGCTGTCCTCGACCGTGTAGGCCTCCTCGAAGGACATCAGGCCGAGGAGGAGGCCGAAGATGTCGGTCCTGAGGGCTTCCTCGGGGACCGGGCTGCGGGTGAGCTGTTTCTCCTCGGGCAGATACGTCTCCAGGACGCCCGCCTTGTAGAGGAAGACCTTGTTCTGCGGGTCCCTGTATTCCCAGCGCATGTGATCGGGTTTCTCGAGGTAGAGGTCCCCTTTCTCGCGCAGGGGCATGGAGACCGACACGGAGTAGTGGAGCTGCTCGAACCTGGCCTGGAGGGTCGAGACGGCCTGGAGGGCCTTCTGCATGTCGGCCACGGCCTCTGCCGGCGTGACGGCCGGGTCCTCGGCAACAGGGGCGGCGGAGAGCCCGGCGGCGAGAACGAGCAGGATCAGACCGGGGAGGAGCCAGGGCGAGCGTCTCATAGCGCCATATTATACCGGAAACGCGGGGCGCTTTACCATTTGCCGGGAAACTGCTATAAGTAAGGGGCACGGAGGGAAAAAATGAAGAAAAGCCTGTTTGTACTCCTATTGGCCGCGCTCCTGGCCGGGCCCGTCCTGGCCCAGACGGCCGCCGACCACGTCCGGATGGGCGACGAAGCCTTCGCCCTGCTCGACGACCAGAAGGCCCTCGAGCACTACCAGGAGGCCCTGAAGCTCGAACCGGAGAACTACGAAGCCCTCTGGAAGTCTTCGCGGGCCATGGTCGACATCGCCGACGTCATCCCGGTGACCCCGGCGACGAAGAAGGACGTCGAGGAACGCCAGAAGAAGATGTACACCGAGGCCACGGCCGTCGCCAAGAAGGCCGTCGCCGCCAACCCCAACGACACCTGGGGCCACTTCCAGCTGGCGGCCGCCAACGGCAAGCGGCTCCTCCTGCTCGGCAAGAAGGAACAGATCGACGCCTCCAAGGCCGTCCGGGCCGAGATCGACAAGGCCCTCGAGCTCGATCAGACGAACCACCTCGCCTGGCACGCCCTGGGGCGCTGGCACCGGAGGATGGACGAGATCGGCGGCATGAAGCGCGCCCTCGGCAGCCTCATCTACGGCAAGATCCCGAAGGGTTCCTACGCCGAATCCGAGAAGGCCCTGCGCAAGGCCATCGAGCTCCGGCCCGAATACGTCATCCACTATCTCGAGCTCGGCCGGACGCTCGTCGCCCTCAAGATGTACGACGAGGCGGGCGAGTCCTTCCAGAAGGCGATCGACCTGCCCAAGACGACCTCGAAGGACGACGTCGTCAAGGCCGAGGCCAAGGCGGAGCTCGACGCGCTGGCGGCGAAGAAGAACAAGACCAAGAAGTAGCCCGGTTCCCTCGGGCGTCTATTCGGAAAAGACCTGGGCGGTGAAGACCTCGATCTTCGCCCCTTTTTTCCACTCGTCGGGGGCGAGGCCCGCCTTCAGGCAGCCGTGGCGCAGGAAGGTCTCCCTGTCCCAGCCGTGCTCGACCGGGACCTGGGGCAGAAGCAGGCCCTTGTGGAACCCCTTCGAGACGATGATGCCGTGCCGGCCGACGACGACCTCCCCGGGATCGCCGACGGGCTCGGGCAGTCCGAGGACGGAGATCTCGATCCGGAGCCGGTCCATCTCGTCCGGGCGCAGGGGGTCGAACCGCGTGTCCTGGCTGGCCGCGGCGACGGCCATCTCGACGATGGTCTCGTCGAGCGGCTTGACCGGCAGGGGATAGCCGACGCAGCCGCGCAGGTCGCCGTCGACCGTGAGGGTGACGAAGGCCCCCCGCTTCTCCTTGAGCAGGCCCTTTTTGACGGGCGAGCGGAGGTGTCCCCCCGTGCCGAAATAGTGTTCGAGCGCCTTGCGGGCCAGCGCGAGCGCGGTCCGTTCCTCTTCGCGGGTCAGGGGCTCACTCACGGGCTTTCTCCTTCGCGGCCGGCGCGAGCGCGATCGGCGCCAGGAAGAACCGCCGCTCGTACTCGACGACGGACGGACGCAGCGCGGGCGACCGGGCCGGGCCGCGAAGCCGCAGGACGAGCTTGCCGTACCAGGCCGGGCCGCGGACGGCCTTCGTGAACGCGGCGCCGGGCCGGACCGCGAACAGGCCGATCGTCCTCCCGGGCCAGACGCCGTCGAGGCCGGCCAGGAGACGCTCGTCCGGAACGCTCCCCCCGTCGCCCGCCGGGAAGGCTTTTTCGACGATGAACCGGAACCCGCGCCTGTGCCCGACCAGGACCCCCCACGTCCCCGGCTTCGGCCGGAAGACCATCAGGGCGTCGATCTCGCGCCGGGCCTCGGGGGTGATGAACGCGTCCACGCGCCGATTATAGCACTCTTTGCGGCGGTTGACTCCCGGCGAGCTTTGGCATTAAGATGAGGCGGGGAACAGGCATGAAGTACGAGATCGTCGTCGTCGGTGCCCTCGAGACCAACTGCTATCTCGTCTACGACGAGGAGACCCGCGACTGCGCCGTCATCGACCCGGGCGCGGACCACGAGAAGATCGTCGCGACGATCGCCGACCTCGAGCTCAAGCCCGTCGTCGTCCTCAACACCCACGGTCACGTCGACCACGTCGGGGCCAACGCCGACATCGTCGAGAAATACGGCGTGCCGCTGGCCATGCACGCCGCCGACACGGACATGCTCCAGGTCTCCGACTTCATCGAGCTCAGCCTGCTCCTCGGGGCCAGGAATTCGCCGCCCCCGGACCGCCTCCTCGCCGAGGGGGACGAGATCGCCGTCGGCCGGACCTCGCTCCGGGTCATCCACATCCCCGGGCACACGCCCGGGAGCATCGGCTTCGTCCACGGCGGCGTCCTCTTCTCCGGCGACACGCTCTTCTGCGGCGGCGTCGGCCGGACCGACCTGCCGGGCGGCTCCTGGAAGGACCTCGAGAGGTCGATCCGGGAGCGCATCCTGACGCTGCCCGAGGAGACCGTGGTCCTGCCCGGCCACGGCCCCTGGACGACGGTCGAGCAGGAGCGCGCCTCCAATCCCGTCCTGACATGAAGTCCCCCGCTTCCTCGCCCGAGGACGCCCTCCGCCTCTTCGTCGAGTTCCTGACCGTCGAGAAAGGCCTGTCCCGGAACTCCGTCCAGGCCTACGAGCGCGACGTCCGCAAGCTCGCCGGCCACCTCAAGGCCGGCCGGATACCCCTCGTCCGCATCACCGAGGAGACCCTGACGGGCTTCATCCGGCGGCAAAGCCAGTCCGGCCTCTCGGCCCGGTCCCTGGCCCGGCTGATCTCCGCGATGCGGTCCTTCTTCAGGTTCCTCGTCCTCGGCGGCTTCCTCAAGAAGGACCCCTCGGCCCGGCTGACGACGCCCTCGACCTGGCTGGCCCTGCCCAAGTTCCTGACCGTCGAGGAGGTCGAAGCCCTCCTCAAGACGCCCGACGCGAAGAAGCCCCACGGCGTCCGGGACCGGGCCATGCTCGAGGTCCTCTACGGGTCCGGGCTGCGGGTCTCGGAGCTGGCCACGCTGAAGATCGCCGAGGTCAATCTCGGGGACGGCTTCCTCGTCTGCCGGGGCAAGGGGGGCAAGGAGCGGATCGTTCCCCTGGGCCGGTCGGCCTGCGACGCGGTCGGGCGCTATCTCGCCGAGGTCCGGCCGCTCATCGACGCGGAGGACCGGGAGGAGATGTTCCTGTCGCGGCGGGGCCGCCCCTTCACGCGCCAGGGACTGTGGAAGCTCCTCCGCCGGCACGCCGTCGAGGCCGGGCTGGGCGCCAAGATCAGCCCGCACGTCCTGCGGCATTCGTTCGCGACGCACCTGCTCGAGCGGGGGGCGGACCTGCGCTCGGTCCAGCTCATGCTCGGCCACAGCCAGATCACGACGACGCAGATCTACACCCACGTCAGCCGGGAGCGGATCCGCCGCGTCTACGACAAGTTCCATCCGCGGGCCTGACGGCCCGGGGATCAGCGGGCGGCGAGGGTGACGACGGCCTCGACCGAGTGCGCGTCGCTGAAGCCGGCCCCGTCGGCGAGGCCGGGCCGGGACGCGGGCCCCAGGACGCCCCGTTCCCATTTCCACGCAGAAGGACCGTACGGGCCTCCGCCGGGCGAGGTCCGTCTCCGGGCAGGACGATGCTGTTCGATCCCGCGGTCAGGAAATCGTCGTAACGGTCGCCGCCGGGGCCGTCCGGCCGGGACGCGGACCGCGGCAGGAGAAGAGAGATCTTGCCGCGATGGCCGTGGAGGGGCAGGTCGATGCACCCGTCCAGGCCGATGCTGAACTCGAGCGACCGGCCCTCCCTCAGAACATAGTCGAGGCGCAGCTCCGGCGCGGACGCCGGGGGCGCCTCGAGCCGGGTCTCCTCGCCCGGGGGGCCGGCCTTTTCCCCGAGGCGCCATTCCAGCACTTCCGTTTTGAGGTGGACGAGGAGGAAATCGTCCCCGTCCGGCTCCAGGCGGCCTTCCCAACGGGCCCGATAGGTGTAATCCCCGGCCACGGCGGGCCGCCGGGGGCCCCCGCCGGCCTCCCAGGACCTGTATTCGCCCCGGACGGTGACCAGGAGCCGGACCTCCCACCAGGCGGGACCGGGCGAGAGCCCTGCGGCCGCCTCGGGCGCGGGGGAGGCCTTGCCCCCGCCGAGCAGGGCGAGGAGCCCCGCCAGGACCGGGAGAAAACGCCTCACAGAACCTTTGGCCATGTCGCTTCGTATATCCTTGGTGACGCTCCCTATTCTACCGCGGCGCCGGGCTCTTGACAAACGCCGCCCCGAGGCGTATCTTGTCTGGAACTCGCAGGTTCACGAAATAAACTCATAAGTTCACCGGATAAACCAGAGCGTCTACAGACTCCTATAAAAAGGTTGCCACCGATGAAATCCAGCGATTTCCGCCGCGAGCGCGAGCAGCGCCGCCGGGCCTACTACCGGGAGGGCATCCTCCACGCCGCCGAGCGGGCCATCCTCCGCAAGGGCTACAGCGCCACGACGATGGACGACGTCGCCCGGGAAGCCCGCCTGTCCAAGGCCACGATCTACAAATACATCCCCGGCAAGGGGGCCCTGCTCTACGAGATCCTGAGCCATTACTTCGACGAGCTCCGGCACAAGATGGAAGCGATCGCGTCCGGCGCCGGGACCGCCGCGGACAGGCTGCGGCAGGCCATACGCCTGGCCCTGACGGAATCCGAGTCCAAGCGGAGCCTGACCCGGGTCCTGTGGATGGACAAGTCGATGCTGAAGCTCATGCGGGTCTTCGTCGCGGCTTCCGGGAAGCCGGCCGCGGCCACGGCCGCCGACAGGAAGATGATCGGCCTGCTCCGCGACAAGAGGCGGGAGATCACGGCGGTCGGCGCCAGGATCCTCGAGGAAGGCGTGGCCGCGGGCGAATTCCAGCCCATGGACACGGGCCGGGCCGCCGAGTTCCTCGAAGCCGTGCTCGAAGGCTACACCCACGCCCGTTTCTGGCGGGGCGATTCGCCGGCCTCGAAGGACGCCGCCGACGAGCTGACGCGATTCGTCCTCGACGGAATCCGGAACCACGAACGAACCCCGAAGGAGAATTGACATGAGGAAGACCGCCTTCCTGCCGATCCTTGCGATCCTGGCCGCCCTCGGGCCGGCCGTCCTGGCCGCCCAGGAGGCCGAGCCGGCGATCGTCCTGACCATCGACGACGCCATCGCCCTGGCCCTGCGGCAGAACCCGTTCCACCTGGCCTCGCAGGAGAAGATCGCCCAGGCCCGGGCGGGCGTCCGCCAGGCCGTCTCGGGCTTCCTGCCGACGCTGAACGCGCAGGGCTCCGACACCCTGGACGAAAAGCTCTTCGTCCTGGAGTTCCCGTCCATGATCCCGGGCGAGCCGCCGACGAGGATGTCCATCGACTTCACCAAGGATTACCAGATGGCCTTCTCCTTCGGCCTGCCCCTCTACGCGGGCGGGCGGCTGACGGCCGGCTACAAGCAGGCCAACCTGGGCCTCAAGGCCAGCCAGGAATCGGTCCGCCTGTCCGAGCAGGAGACCGTCCTCGAGGCCAAGCGGGCCTTCTACGGCTACCTGCTGGCGAAGGAGTTCTCCGCCGCGGCGCAGGAGGGCCTGGCCCTGGCCGAGAAGTTCATGCTGAACGTCAAGAACCTCCACGAGGTCGGCATGGCCTCGAAGTTCGACCTCCTCCGCTCGGAGGTCCAGGTCGCCAATCTCAAGCCGCAGGCCATCCGGGCCCGCAACAGCGTCGACGTGGCCGCCCTGGGCCTGAAGACCGTCTGCGGCATCGAGCTCGACACCCCGATCGAGGTCAGGGGCGAGCTCGTCGCGCCGCCCCTCGACGGCGAAGCCCGGGACATCGTCGCCGAGGCCCTGGACAACAGGCCGGAGCTCCGCCAGCTCGACTACCAGCGCGGCATGGCCGGGGAGATGCTCAAGGTGGCCCGGGGCGCGCTGCTCCCGACCGTGGCCCTCGGCGGCCAGTACAACGTCTGGTCGGACGCCCTGAACCTGCGCAAGGGCACGTGGTCGAACTACTACACGATCAGCCTGTCGCTCTCGATCCCGCTCTTCAACGGGTTCGAGACGCAGGCCCGGATCGGCCAGTCCAAGGCCGCGATCCGCGAGCTCGACTGGACGCGCAAGGGCCTCACGAACGCCATCGCCTTCGAGGTCCGCCAGTCCGCGCTCAACCTCGCCCAGGCCCGGGAGACCCTGCTCTCCCTGGAGAAGAACGTCGAACAGGCCCGCGAGGCCGTCCGCATCGCGGAGCTGAACTATTCGGAAGGGCTGGCCACCAACCTGGACGTCTCCACGGCCCAGGTGGCCCTGAGCCAGGCCCGGACCAACTATTCCCAGGCGCTCTATGACTGCGTCATCTCGCAGGCCCAGCTCGAAAAGGCCGTCGGCCGGAGCCGGTCGGAGAGCCGCTCGAACTAACGGAGGAAACCATGAGAACCACCAACACCCAGCGCACATTCGTCGTCGCGGCGCTCGCCGCGGCCGCTCTCCTCACCGTCGCCGCCTGCAAGAAGCAGGCCGCGAAGACCGGCGCCGAGGCCGAGACCTTCGGCGCCGCGCCGGTCAAGATCTTCAAGGCCGCCCGCGAGCGGATCACCGAGAAGATCACCTATACCGGGACCCTCGAGGCCCTGGACAAGATCAACATCACGCCCGAGACCGGCGGCAAGATCGCCCGCATCCACGTCGAGCCCGGCGACCGCGTCGCCAAGGGCCAGCTCCTGGCCGAGCTCGAGACGGAGTCCATCCGGCTCCAGCTCAAGCAGGCCGAGGCCGGCGTGGCCGTGGCCGAGGCGAGCTATAACGACGCCCTCAAGAACAAGGAGCGCATGGACCGGCTGCTCAAGGAGAGCGCCGTCTCCGCGCAGCAGTCGGAGAAGATCCAGCTGGCCTTCGACGCGGCCGCCGCGCAGCTCGAACAGGCCCGGGCCGGCCTCAACCTGGCCCGGCACGCGCTGGACCAGTCGCTCATGAAGGCCCCCTTCGCCGGCATCATCGCCTCGAAGAACGCCGAGGTCGGCGACGTCATCAACCCGATGATGGGCGGCGCGTACGGCGGCGGGGCCGGCGGCGTCCTGACCCTCATGAACTATGCCACGATCAAGCTGGCCGTGGCCGTCTCCTCCGAGGACATCGGCCGCATCCGCAAGGGCCAGGAGGCCGTCCTCCGGATCGGATCGTTCCCCGGCCGCGACTTCCGCGGCGTCGTCCGCGTCGTCAACCTGGCCGCCGACCCCCAGAACAAGAAGTTCGAGGTCGAGGTCCACGTCGACAATCCCGACGCGTTGCTCCGGCCGGGCACCTTCGGCGACCTCGTCTTCGAGGTCCAGTCCCACGAGAACGCCCTGGTCGTGCCCCAGGCGGCCGTCCTCGAGAACACCTACGTCTTCGTCGTCGAGGGCGGCAAGGCCGTCCGCAAGAACGTCACGCTCGGTATTCAGAACACGACCATGGTCGAGATCCTGTGCGGCCTCGGCGACGGCGAATCCGTCATCGTCGAAGGCAACTACGGCCTCGAGGAGGGCTCGCCGATCCAGGTCCTCGAAGAGGTGAAGAAGTGAAGCTCCCCGAATTCTCGGTCAACCGCAAAGTCACCGCGTCCATGATGGCGGCCATCCTGGTCGTCCTGGGCGCCATCTCCTTCTCCCGGCTGGGGTTGGACTTCTTCCCCGACCTCGAATTCCCGACGGTCTCCGTCATCACGACCTACTCGGGCGCCGCGTCCGAGGACATCGAGAACGTCCTGACCCGGCCCCTCGAACAGGTCGTCAGCTCGGTCAACCGGGTCAAGAAGGTCACGTCGCAGACGTCCGAGGGCGTCTCGGTCATCAGCGTCGAGTTCGAGTGGGGCACCAACCTCGACTTCGCCGCCCAGGACATCCGCGATCAGATCGGCCTCTACGAACAGTACCTCCCGGAGGAGGCCGGCGAGCCGCTGGTCATGAAGTTCAGCTTCAGCTCGTTCCCGGTCATCTTCTACGGCATCACCAGCGACCTGCCGGCCATGAGGCTCAAGACGATCGTCGAGGACGAGGTCGCGCCGCGCCTCGAGCGCATCGACGGCGTCGCCTCGGCCCGGGTCTTCTCCATGGACGAGCGCGAGATCCTGGTCGACGTCGACAAGGCCTCCCTCGAGAGCCGGGGCCTGACCCTCGACCAGATCCGCATGGCCCTGGGGGCGGAGAACCTCAACCTGCCGGCCGGAAACCTCGTCGAGCGCCACTCGGAGGTCCTCGTCCGGACCATGGGCGAGTTCAAGAGCCTCGACGACATCCGCCGGACCGTCGTCGGCATGTCCGCGACCGGCGAGCCCGTCTACGTCTCGGACGTCGCCGAGGTCAAGGACACCCTCAAGGAGATGCGCTACTCCGCGCGGATCCAGGGGCAGAACGGCGTCTATCTCATCGTCAGCAAGCGCTCGGGCGCCAACACCCAGATCGCCAGCTCGGCCGTCAAGTCGGAGATCAAGAAGCTCATCGGGACCATGCCCGGCAATCCCGTCTTCCACGTCGCCATGGACCAGGGCAATATGATCGAGCAGGCGACCAGCAACACGATCGCCAACGCCTGGGTGGGCGGCCTTCTGGCCATCCTCCTCATCTTCGCCTTCCTGAGGAACTGGCGGCCGACCTTCGTCATCAGCCTGGCCATCCCCCTGTCCATCATCACCACCTTCATCGCCCTCTACGCGGCCGGCTACACCCTCAACCTGCTGACGCTCGGAGGCCTGGCCTTGGGCGTCGGCATGCTCGTCGACAACGCCATCGTCGTCATCGAGAACGTCTACCGGCATCTCGAGGAAGGCGAAGGAGCCGACCAGGCCAGTATCGCCGGGGCCACCGAGGTCGGCATGGCCATCACGGCTTCGACCCTGACGACGATCGCCGTCTTCTTCCCCATGATCTTCGCCTCGGGCATCACCGGCAAGATGACCCAGGCCCTCGGCCTGTCCATCGCCTTCTCCCTCCTGGCCTCGCTCTTCGTCGCCCTGACCATCGTTCCCCTGTCCACGTCCCTCCTCTTCCGCTCGAAGAAGAGCCTCAAGTCCATCGCCAAGGACGCCCGAATGAGCGCCAGTTCGCCAAGCCCCGGGCCTGGTACCGGAAGCGGCTCGATTGGGCCCTCCACCACCGCCGTTGGGTCCTCGGCGGGGCCATCCTGGCCCTCGTCCTCTCCCTGGCCATCGTGCCCTTCCTGGGCACGGAATTCATCCCCGCCCAGGACATGGACATGATCATGCTCAAGGTCCGCATGCCCGTCGGCACGGCCCTCGAGGAGACCGACCGGGTCGTCGGGCTGGTCGAGAACATCATGGCCAAGATGCCCGAGATCACGATGATCTCGGCCCAGTCCGGCTCCCAGAGCGAGCAGGACGCCGGCGACTCGGCCTCGAGCTTCTCCAACACGGGCACGCACGAGGGACTGCTCTGGGTCGGACTGGTCAAGCGCGACCAGCGGAAGGAGTCCGACAAGCAGATCCTGGAGCGGATCCGCCGCCAGCTGCCCAACCTGCGCGGCGTCAGGTTCGAAGCGCTCGACATGAGCCAGTCGATGATGGGCGGCTCCGCGGCCCCGGTCGAGATCAAGCTCTTCGGCAAGGAGCTGGCCACGCTGGAGGGCCAGGCCGACCAGATCGTCAGTCTGATCTCGGGGGTCGAAGGGGTCCGCGACCTCACCCACAGCCTGGCCGCCGGCAAGCCCGAGGTCCAGATCAAGATCGACCGCGAGCGGGCCTACCGGCTGGGCCTGTCCGTTTACCAGGTGGCCAACACCGTCCAGACGGCGACGCTCGGCAGGGTGGCCACGCGCTTCCGCGAGGGCAGCGACGAGATCGACGTCCGGCTCCGCTTCAAGAAGCAGTACCGCGACAGCATCGACGAGGTCCGCAGCATCCCGCTCCGGACGGCCGCTCGGGCCAGACGGTCTACCTCGAGCAGGTGGCCGACATCACGTCCGGCCAAGGCCCCATCCGGATCGACCGCGAGAACCAGTCGCGCCGCGTCTCCGTGACCGCCAACATCGCCGACCGCGACCTCGGCAGCGTCGTCCGCGAGATCAAGGGCCGGCTGGCCGGCTTCGAAAAGACCCTGCCGCCGGGCTACTTCCTCGAGTACGGCGGCTCCTACGAGGACATGCAGGAGGCCTTCCTCATCCTGGCCGCCGCCTTCGCCCTGGCCATCCTGCTCGTCTACATGATCATGGCCTCCCAGTTCGAGCACTTCACCCACCCCTTCATCATCATGTTCACGGTGCCCCTGGGGATCGTCGGCGTCATCGTCGGCCTGCTCGTCACCGGGCGGACGCTCAGCATGGCCGCCCTGGTCGGGGTCATCATGCTGGCCGGCATCGCCGTCAACAACGGCATCGTCATGATCGACTACATCAACCAGCTCATCAAGCGCGGGGTCGACAAGCGGGAGGCCATCCTGCAGGGCGCGACGACGCGGCTGCGGGCCGTCACTGCTGACCGCCCTGACGACCATCCTGGGCACCCTGCCCATGGCCTTCTCCCGGTCCTCGGGCTCCGAGTTCCGGGCGCCCATGGGCGTCGCCATCGCCTTCGGGCTGACCGCGACGACGGTCCTGACGCTCTTCGTCATACCGGTCATCTACAGCGTGGTCAACAAGATACGGTATCAAGGAAAAGAAAGCGGCGGCTTAAAAGCCGGTCCGCGCGAACGGACGACACGGGCGGGTTCCCCGGCGGGGACCCGCCCTTTTTTTCAGGCTTTGTACTTCAGGAAGGCCCCGATCTCGCCGTAGCGGTCGAGCTTGGACGGCGAGTCGACGTGCTTGACCGATCCCGCCCCGCTTGAGCACGGTCTCGATGGCCTCGTCGACGACGTCCTGGACGACGACCGTCTTCTTGTCGCAGATGGGGCACTGGAGCTCGTCGAGATAGAACAGCTTGTGCGTCGGGCAGAGCCGTCCCGGCTTCGAGAAGTTGTGCGTGACGACGAGCGACTGGACCTCGAACTGGTTCAGGCGGTGGATCGTGTCCCGCAGGCCCGACGCCGCGAGCCCGCCGCGCTCGATCTCGGCGACGAGCTTCCGGACGGTCTCCAGCTCCTCGGCCTTCTTGAGCCGGGCCTCGACCTCCAGGACCTCCTGGAGGACCTTGGCCGGCGAGTCGCCCGCGTGGGCCTTGAGCCTGGCCTTGACCCGGTCGCGGAGGTAGCTGTGGAGGTGGGCCTCGAAGTCCCCGCCGCTGTTGTCCTCGCAGCCGATGAAGAGCCAGTCGAAGGGGTGTTTCTTGCTGAGCTCGAACGTCCGCTGGGCGGTCCTCTTGAAGTGCTCCTGCAGGTGGGCGTCGAGGCGGCGCTCGATCCTTTTGGCCGCGGTGCCCTCGAAACCGCCCTCGCGGACGGTCCTCGGGACGTCGCTCTCGAGCTCGTCGAGGGCCTTGATCTCGTTCATCGTGATGTCGTACCAGCGCGACTCGCGGCGGCTGATGAGCAGGGCGCAGATGGGGCTGTACTTGTCCAGGATGGCGGCCAGGGGCCGGATGTAGAAGTTCGTGTCGAAGGTGATCCGGTTGCGCGGGCCGTGCGGCAGCTCCAGGGCGTGCCAGAACTTCTTCTGGCTGTGGGAGAAGAAGGCCAGCCCGGCGGCGTTCGAGGAAGCGATCGCCTGGGCGCCGTGCTCGGCGATGAGGTCGAGGTCGCCGAGCAGGGACGCGGTCTTGTCCTTGGCGGCGGCGAGGGCGCAGGCCCGGTCCCGGGCCTCGCTGACGAGGTTCTTCAGGGCGAGCTGGATCTCCTTCTTGTTCAGCCGGCCCTTGTCCGTGTCCAGGTAGAACGACGTCACGAGATCGCCCTGGCCCTTGAACTTGGCCAGCGCCTCGATCTGGGAACGGTTCTGTAATTTCATACATCCTCCTAGGGAGATATTAGGCGGGTTTTGCGGCGAAAGGGGAGACGGGCGAAGCGAAGGTCGATCAACATCCTCACAATAGGCCCGGGCCCCCGTTTTGTCAAGCGGCCCCGCGGGGGCTTTACGGCGGGCCCCGGAATGGCTATAATACGGGCTCTCTGAGTGCGGAAGTGGCGGAATTGGCAGACGCGCAAGCCTCAGGAGTTTGTGGCCGTAAGGCCTTGGGGGTTCGAGTCCCCCCTTCCGCACCAGTTTTTCTCCCCGATCCCGTCTCTTGCTAATTCCCGCCCCGAAGACTACCTTAGAAGGCGAAAGGATGGGAATCCGATGACACTCGCCCTCACCCGCAAGACCGCCGCCGCCGTCCCGGCCCTGGCCGCGCTGGGGCAGGTCCTTCTCCTGGCCGCCGGCTATCGCCGCGGCCTCCGCCTGCGGGACCTACAAGCTCGAGAAGAGGCTCGGCCCCGCCCATTCCGATTTCCTGTCCCAGGTCGGCTACATCATCACCAAGGAGGAGCGCAAGATCTTCCTGGAGCTCCCGGCCGACGGCCGCGACGATTTCATCGCCGAGTTCTGGGCAAGGCGCGATCCCGACACCGACACCGCCGTCAACGAATACCGGCTCGAATACGAGGACCGGGTCAAGAAGGCGGCCTTGATGTTCCACGGGGAGGGCCGCCCCGGCTGGCTGACCGACCGGGGCCGGATCCTCATCCTCTTCGGCCCGCCGTCGGAGCGGCAGACCAATCCCATGGACCTCAGCGGCAACTGCCGCGAGCTCTGGTACTACGGCAGCTTCCCGGTCATCTTCATCGACGAGCACTGCTCGGGCAACTTCATCCTGAGGGCCATCAACCTGGAGCATCTCCAGGAGCTCAACATCGCCCAGGGCCATTTCCAGAAGACGTTCGCCCAGGACAAGAAGCTCTTCGACTACCTGGTGAGCCTGCAGAAGACCCGGGCCGACGAGACCGCCTTCGAAGGCAAGGTCTTCGTCGACATCCCCTACAACACGATCTGGTTCACCTTCAAGGACGGGCGGCTCGAGACGTCGTTCGACGTCCGGGTGGAGATCTCGGACGAGTCCGGCACGCCGGTCTGGGACGCCGAGGGCGTCTTCCCCCTGGCGCTCGAGGAGCGCGAGCTCACGGAGAACCGCAAGGGCCGCTTCCGCATGGAATTCCCGATCCTGATCGAAAAGGACCTGGCCCGGCTGACGTCCCAGAAGCTCCGGATGGACGTCACGGTCAAGAGCGCGGGCGAGGACGGGGGACTGAAGAAGTCCGTCGTGTTCCGGCTAAAATCTTAGGCTCAGGTTGAGGCGGACGACCCGCGTCCCCCACAGCGGCCGGTAGGTGTTGTAGAGGTCGCTGAGGACGCGCGTGCCCGTGCTGCCGCCCTCCCCGTCGGGGGCCCAGGTCCCGCCGTCGTTGAGGTCGAGCGTCCGGTACTTGTCGCCGAGCAGGTTGAAGACGTCGACCGAGAGCGCGACGGGGACCCGGCCGGCCTTGGCGAACTCCTTCTCCAACCGCAGGTCCAGGTTCTTCCAGCCGTCGTGGCGGCGCGAACCGGGGCTCTCCAGGTAGACGGTGACGGGCGCCGTCTGGGCGCCGTTGGCCGCGGCCCACGCGGCCGGCGGGAGGACCGTCACGGTCCGGGCCCAGGGCGTGCCGCTCTGGGCCTTGAACAGGACGCTGGCGAAGAAGCCGCCGCCGAAGTGGACCGTCCCCGCGAGGCGAAGGACGAGCGGCCGGTCCTGGAGGAGGACGTCGTCGGCGGAGATGTTGGTGAAGGCGTTCGGCGTCAGCAGGACCGGGGAATTGCCGGCGCTCCAGCGGGAGGCCATGGTGGTCGTCCCCGTGGCCCGGTTCCAGGCCAGGGTGCCGTAGAGCTGCCAGTTGTGCGACATCTTCTTGCGGAAGGTGAACTCGACGCTGCGGTATTTCGCCGTGAGCTCGGGGACGTTCTCGACGCGCTCGAAGAAATCCGGGGCGGTGCTCGACCGGAGGTAGACGGTCACCGGGACGTCCGCGTAGCCGTCGGTGCCCGGCACGACGGTGTCGAAGGGGACCCACCAGCCGTCCGGCGAGTCGTCGAGCTGCCACCAGCGGGCCCCGGTCGAGGGGTCGTAGACGACGTGCCCGATATTGTTGGCGTGGCGCCGCTCGATGTAGCGGGCGGACAGGGTGAAGTCGCGGCCGACCTGCTGTTCGAGGCCGGCCGTCCACTCGGTGATGACGGGGGCGGTGAGATCGGGATCGACGGCCTGCCGGAAGAACTCGCTCTTGTAGACGCGGTAGTCGTACGACACGAGCGAGTAGGTGTCGGAGGTGTCGGCGAGGCCGTCGCCGTCCTCGTCGTACCAGAGGAAATCGTGGGAGGCCAGGGGATCGATGGGGGCCAGGTCCTGGGAATAGCCGAGACCCAGATACTCCGGGAGCCTCGCCCAGGTGCCCTTGAGGACCGTCCGGCCGTTGCCGAAGAGGTCGACCGCCAGGCCGGCCCGGGGCGAGAGGGTGTTCCAGACGATGGCCTTCTCCCACGCGCCGAGGCTGACCGAGCTGAAGAGGTTGTAGCCCATGAGCTGGTCGATGAGGCCGCCGACCACGGCGGTGCTGACGGAATTCCCGCTCGAGCCCTTGGAGACGCCGGCGAACCGGGCGTCGGACCGGTCGAAGCGGAGGCCGCCCGAGAGCGAGATGCGGCTGCCGATCTTCATCGTGTCCTGGACGTGGACGCCGATCCGCTTGAGCTCGCGCTTCACGGTCATGTTTTTCTCGGACGCCGGGGCGATGTAGAACCCGACGAGGCCCCACCCGACCTCCTCCTCGGAGACCGGGGAGGTGGTCAGCCCGTAGGTGTAGGGACTGCCGGCCGCGTAATTGTAGATGAGGTTGTCGGCCTTCCAGGACTCCGACGTCGTGTAGGTCGTCTCGTAATCGCCGCCGATCACGAGCTCGTGGAAGAGGCCCAGGAACCCGTCCTGGTAGCGGGTGAGGGAAGCGCCGGCCCGCATGCGGCTCGCCGCCTCGCGGTCGTTGACCGAACCGCTGCCCCAGCGCCGCCCGGAGACGACGTCGTAGTACTCGGGTTTGGAAACGCCCAGGTCGCTGAGGAGCAGCGGCTGGCGGTATTTCGCGTAGCCGACCCCGAGGTCGATCCGGGTGCCCTGGTTGACGTTGTAGCTGCCGCCGAAGCGCAGGCGCATGACCCTCTCCCCGTCGAGGGCCCGGGTCGAGGATTCCGGCCGGAGCGGATCGACGTCCGCTTCGTAGACGGGCTGGGTGACCTTGGAGAGATTGAACTCCAGGACGGCCTTGAACTTGTCCAGGACGTTCATCTGCATCTTGAACAGGCCCGAGAGGTCGCGGTCGGCGAAATCGAAGACGAAGTTCCGGCCCCCGGCGGGATCGGTCCAGTACCGGTACGGGGCCCGGTAGCCCTGGGTCCGGTAGCGGATGTTCGCGAACAGCCAGGCCATGTCCTCGAGGAGCGACGAGCCGTAGCTCAGGGACACGTCGTGTTCGCGCTTGAGCGAGAGGGCCTCGGCCCCGTCCATCTCGGCGATCTCGCCGGCCGTCCAGAGGGAGTCGACCAGCCCCTTGCCGGAAACGCCGTAGGACAGGCTGCCCTGCGTCGAGGCGGAACCCGGAGGGTGGACGACGTTGATGTAGGCGCCCTGGGCGGGACCGGCCTCGGCGGGGTGTCCCGCCGTCTCGACGACGACTTCTTCGATGATGTCGGTGTTGATCGGGGCCAGGGCCCGCGCGTCGACGGGGTGGCTCACGATGACCCCGTCCTCGACCAGGACGTTGGTCGTGACCGGGGCCCCCTGCAGGGAGGCCCGCAGGCCGGGCTTGTCGTTCTCGAACACGAGTCCGGGAACGAGGCCCAGGACGGCCGTGAAATCGCGGGCCAGGGGGAGCCGCGTGATGAGGTCCTTGTCCAGGACGACCGCCGCCCGCGCGGAATCCCGGTCGAGGGGCGAGCCGGGCCGGCCGGACGCGGGCTCCTCTTCGATCTCGGTGGGCTGCATCCGGAAATCGAGGGTGACGGTCACCCCCGCGGAGAGGACGAGGCCGTCGACCGTGACGGTCTTGAACCCGGGCATCTCGGCGACGGCTTTGTAGCTGCCGGGGATCAGTCCGGAGATGGCGTAGCGGCCCGATTTCGAGGTGATGTAGTTCGCGACCCCGAGCGCCGTCGGCGAGGTCACGTAGAGATAGGCCCCCGAGAGAGGCGCGCCCTTGTCGTCGACGACCCGGCCCCTGAGGGTGCCCTCGGGGCCCGCCGCGGCGGAGGGAAGGCAGAGAGCGAGCAGGACCGCGACGACGGCCAGCGCGGCGGCGTATTTACTGGTCAAAGCGGCCTCCTTGGACCCTGTCTTCATCGTATTTTCCATTTTTTCGTCCGGGATTGTCAAAACAATTAACTCCCGTTCCGCCGGTATGGTTCCAGGCGGCGCCGGGCCGCCGGCCCCCGCTCATCCCCGGTTTCCCGCCCCGTGGCGGGCCCAGGCGGCGGCGCCCACCAGGCCGGCCCGGTTGCCCAGGGCGGCCCTCTCGATGCGGCACCCCGAGAAGGAGAGGGGATTGGACCGCCGGCGGGCTTCCTCGACGACGGGCCCGAGCAGGATGTTCCCGGCGGAAACCACCCCGCCCCCGATGAGGATCTTCTCGGGATTGAGCAGGTTGATGACGATGCCCAGGCCGATGCCCAGCCAGTAGGCGAGATTCCGGAAGCTGGCGAGAGCCGCCGGGTCGCCCTGCTTGGCCAGGAGGTAGACCTGGCGCGATTCGGTGACGTCCGTCCGCTTCGTGAGGCCCCGGAAGTCCCGGACGAGCCTCGGGGCCGAGGCCTCGGTCTCGAGGCAGCCGCGGCCGCCGCAGTTGCAGAGCTCGCCCTCGGGATTGACCGTGATGTGGCCGATCTCGCCGGCGTAGCCGCCCTCGCCCTGCCAGAGCTTGCCGTCGAGGATGAGGCCCGAGCCGATGCCCGTCCCGACCGTCACGAGGACGAGGCTGCGGACGTCCCGCCCGGCCCCGTGCTTGAATTCGCCGAAGGCGGCCATGTTGGCGTCGTTGCCGGCCCGGACGGGCACGTCGATGAACTTGCGCACGGCCTGGACGAGCGGGTAGCCGTCGAGGCTCGGGCAGTTGGGCGACTGGAGGACCTTCCGCTGCCGGAGGCTGTAGAACCCGGCGATGCCGAAGCCGCAGGTCCGGATGGGGCCGGGGGCCTTCCGCTTGAGGCCGGTCCAGGCTTCCTCGAGGGCGGCCAGGATGCCCTCGATGGACCCGGGACTGCGGACCTGGCCCTGGCGGACCAGGCGCCCGTCGCGGTCGACCAGGCCGAACTTGATGGCCGTGCCGCCGATGTCGAATCCGGCGTCGTAAGACGATGTCATGGGGGATTCTCGAAAGCCAGCCCGGCCGCTCGCGCCGCCGGGCGGCGGGGAGTTGGCGTCAGTTCTTGGGAGGCTCGGGGTTCTTGGGGCCGTCCTGATCGTCCTTGGTGTTGATGGACTTCTTGAAGTTCTTGATGCCCTCGCCGATGGACCGGCCCAGGTCCGGCAGCTTACGGGCGCCGAAGATGATGATGACGATCAGGAGGATCAGGATCAGTTCGGTCGGTCCGATGGAACCAAGCATGCCAATCTCCTTGGGACTCTGCCGCGATTTCTCCCCTAGAAGATACGCTCGGAGCCCCCAAAAGTCAATTTCGGGCGCCGGCCTGCCTGAGCAGAAGCCCTCCGAGGGACTTTTTTCAAGATTTCTGCCATAATAAGCGATTCCATGAAGAACATCAGGAACTTCTCCATCATCGCCCATATCGACCACGGCAAGTCCACCCTGGCCGACCGGTTCATCGAGCTGACCGGGGCCCTCAGCTCCCGCGAGCTCAAGGAGCAGATGCTCGACACGATGGACCTCGAGCGGGAGAGGGGCATCACGATCAAGGCCCAGACCGTCCGGCTGAACTACCGGAGCCGGTCGGGCGAGGACTACGTCTTCGACCTCATCGACACGCCCGGCCACGTCGATTTCTCCTACGAGGTCTCGCGGAGCCTGTCCGCGTGCGACGGGGCCCTGCTCGTCATCGACGCTTCGCAGGGCGTCGAGGCGCAGACCCTGGCCAACACCTACCTCGCCCTCCACAACGACCTCGTCCTCGTCCCGGTCATCAACAAGATCGACCTGCCCCAGATCCAGATCGAGGATTCCCTCGAGCAGATGGAGCACGTCATCGGCCTGCCCCGCTCCGAGGCCCTGCTCGTCAGCGCCAAGACGGGACAGGGGCTGCCGGAGCTCTTCGAGGCGGTGGTCGAGCGCATCCCGCCGCCCCAGGGCGACCCGGAGGCGCCGCTCAAGGCCCTCCTCTTCGACTCCTGGTTCGACACCTACCGGGGCGTCATCGTCCTCGTCCGGATCCTCGACGGCGAGCTCAAGACGGGGGACCGGATCGTCCTCATGGCCTCCGGCGCCGAGTACGAGGCCGAAGAGGTCGGCTACCTCACGCCCAAGCCGGTCAAGGCGGGCGTCCTGAAGACCGGCGAGGTCGGCTACCTCGTCGCCGGGATCAAGAAGCTCAGCGACGCCCGGGTCGGCGACACGGTGACGCACCGCAACCGGCCCACCGCGACGCCCCTGCCCGGCTTCAAGGACGCCAAGCCGATGGTCTTCTGCGGGCTCTTCCCGGCCGGCGAGAGCAACATCGAGGAGCTCCGCGACGCCATGGAGAAGCTGCGCCTGAACGACGCCTCGTTCCAGTACGAGCCGGAGAACTCGCCGGCGCTCGGACTGGGCTTCCGGGCCGGGTTCCTGGGCCTGCTCCACCGGGAGATCGTCCAGGAGCGCCTCGAGCGCGACTACGGCCTGACCCTGATCACGACGGCCCCGAGCGTCGGCTACCGGGTGACCGACCGGAAAGGCGCGACGTTCGAGATCCACAATCCCTCCGAGATGCCCGAGCCGACCGAGGTCGCCGCGATCGAGGAGCCGATCATCGAGGCCGTCATCCTGACCCCCGACCGCTACCTCGGCGGCCTGTTCAAGCTGCTCGAGGAGCGCCGCGGCGTCCAGAAGAAGATGGAGTACATCGGGCCGGGCCGCGTGCTCCTGTCCTACACCCTGCCGCTCAACGAGGTCGTCTTCGACTTCTACAACCAGCTCAAGCAGCTGTCGCAGGGCTACGCCTCGCTCGACTACGAGTTCAGCGGCTACCGCGGCGGCCCGCTGGTCAAGCTCGACATCCTCATCAACGGCGACGCCGTCGACGCGCTGTCGCTCATCGTCCACGAGGACAAGGCCGTGACGATCGGCCGCGGCCTCGTCGAGCGCATGCGCAAGGTCATTCCCCGCCAGCAGTACGAGGTCGCGCTCCAGGCGGCCATCGGCAAGCGCATCGTCGCCCGCGAGACGGTCAAGCCCTTCCGCAAGGACGTCCTGGCCAAGCTCTACGGCGGCGACTACACGCGGAAGATGAAGGTGCTGGAGAAGCAGAAGGCGGGCAAGAAGCGGATGCGGCGCGTCGGCAAGGTGGACATCCCCCAGGAGGCCTTCCTGGCCATCCTCGAAGTCAAGTAGGCCTTGGAACGGCGTAGGCCGCCGGGGCGCCCTCGTCGTCACTAACGCGTGTCATTACCGCGATGAGCAAGAAGAGCGTCGAGGCCGCGCTCGCGAGGGGGGTCGAGATCCTGAGCGCGTTCCTGCCGCTCAAGTCCTGGCTCGTCTTTCCCGTCCTCTATTCCGCCTGCGTCTGGGCCGTCCGGCGGGTCTTCGACTTCCGCGAGCGGATCCTGGCCTGGCAGGTCTGGCTCGATCCCGGATTTCGTCCGGACCAAGCCCGACGAGTTCGTCCTGGCCTTCTTCTGCGGTCACGAGGCCCTCGGCCGCGAGTACGCGGACGAGATCGCCCGCGGGGACATGCGCGTCCTGCGGGCCGCGTTCCCCGCTCTCTATCCCGTCTTCGGCCTCGAGGACGCCTTCCTCAAGGCGCTCTTCAAGGCCGAGATCGACGCGTCCGACTACCGGGCCATCGTGGTCGCGTTCGCCTCGCGGACGGCCAAAGCCGTGGAGGACATCAGGCCCGCCGCGGCCGATCCCGAATTCTGGAAGGCCCTCTACTTCGCCGCCGCGGAGGCCGCCTCGCTCGGCCTGCACCTGCTCAAGGACGAAGAGGTCCAGAACATGATCGTCGCCCTGGTCAAGAAGCCGGCCGGCGCCGCCCCGGCCATTCCCCCCGACGCTATAAAATGGGGGACATGATACCCATTTCCTATTTTTCCGCCCGGACCCGGTCCGCCTTCGTCGCCCTCGGCCTGGCCGCCGCGCTCTCGGCCGCCTGCCTCACGGACCTCCATCGGGCCAAGCGCGACTACGCCGCCGGCCAGGAGCACGCGGCGGCCATGCGCACGGAACAGGCGGTCGCGTCGTGGAAGAAAGCCGCGGACGTGGCGGGCCGCGCGAGTCTCCGGAGGCCGTCGGCGCAGTCCTACACGGTCAAGGGTTTGGCCGAAGCCAACCTCGGCCGCTGGCGCGAGGCCGAGGCCTCGTTCCTCAAGGCCTTCGGGCTGGGTTTCGCCAAGGGCGAGTCCTGGGCCGCCGACGCCGCCCTGGCCGGCCTGGCGGTTTCGTTCGCCGAGTTCGGGCTCGAAGCCCCCGCCCTGAGGATGTACGCCCAGATCCTGGACCGGTCCGACTTCCGGCCGGCGCTCATGTTCGCGGCCGAAAAGCGGACGGACATGGTCCTGGCCGGGGCCGTGGGGCTCGAACCCCGGGAGCGGGACCGGGCGCTCTCCGGGCTGAACAAGGCCCTCGACCGGCTCATCGACCGCGACTTCGCCTGCGGTCTCTATCACTATCTCCACGCCCAGGTCGACGGCCACCTCGGCGACCTGCGCCGCTCGTACGAGGAGGCGGTCATGGCCCGCGAGCTCGGCCTCCCCGCGGAAAAGATCCTGCGTGACAACGACAATCAGCTCGTTTATTGTTATCTCCGGCTGAGCGGATCCCTCCCGGCGGCCGAGGCCGAGGCCTTCGCCGCGGCCCACGCGCGCTGGGCGGGCCGATGGGGCTGGCGGGACGCCCGGACCCCGGCCTGGAAGAAGGAGTGACCATGCTGCCGACGATCGCCTGGCGGGGCCGTTCCGTCGTCATGATCGACCAGCGCAAGCTGCCCGCCCTCGAGACCTACGTCCGCTGCCGCACCTACATCCAGGTGGCCCAGGCCATCGAGAAGATGGTCGTCCGCGGCGCTCCGGCGATCGGCATCGCCGCGGCGTACGGGCTCGTCCTCGGCACGATGGGCATGGGCGCCGCGACGGGCCGCTCCTTCGACCGCGAATTCGAGAAGGTCTACAAGAGGCTCGAGCGGACGCGGCCGACGGCCCGGAACCTCTTCTGGGCCCTGGAGCGGATGCGGGCGGTCTACGAGCGCACGCGGACAGAAGGAGCGCGGGCCATCCGCGCCGCCCTCCTCGAAGAGGCCAAGGCCATCGAGCTCGAGGACGCCGAGACGAACCGGGCCATCGGCCGCCACGGCCAGGTCCTCCTCCGCGACGGCTGGACCGTGCTGACGCACTGCAACGCCGGGGCGCTGGCCACGGCCGCCTACGGCACCGCGCTCGGGATCGTCCGCGCGGCGGTCGCCGAGGGCAAGTCGATCCGCGTCTTCGCCGACGAGACCCGGCCGTTCCTCCAGGGGGCCCGGCTGACCGTCTGGGAGCTCGACCGGGACGGCATCCCGGTCGTCCTCATCACCGACAGCATGGCCGGCTGGTTCATGCGCCGCGGCGAGATCCGGGCGGTCGTCGTCGGGGCCGACCGCATCGCCCGCAACGGCGACACGGCCAACAAGATCGGGACCTACTCGGTGGCCGTGCTGGCCCGCGAGAACGGCGTGCCGTTCTACGTCGCCGCTCCGACGTCGACGATCGACCTCTCGCTCGCCGACGGCGGCGGGATCCCCATCGAGGAGCGCAGTCCGGACGAGGTCCGCCAGGTCGGCGGGCGGCTGATAACCATCCCCCACGCCGAAGTCCGCAACCCCGCCTTCGACGTCACCCCGGCCGCCTACATCACGGCCATCGTCACCGAGCGCGGCAT
>CAWHBV010000006.1:0-19361 GCA_963827635.1 uncultured bacterium | reverse complement strand
ACCAAGCCCGTCGACCTCGACGAGCTCCTGGCCAAGATCGGCCGCGCTCTGAAATGATCAAGACCCTGGCCCGGTCGAACATCCGGTTCAAGCTCGTCGTCAGCCTGCTGGCCATCGTCCTCCTGGCCGGCGTCCTGTCGATCATCGTCGGGCTGAGCGCCCTCAACACCAACCTCGTCCGCGACGCCTACGCCACCGTGCGGACGAACCTGGCCTCGACGAGCGAGCTCTACCGGGAGGAGATCGACAACCGCTCCCGGACGATCCAGTACCTGGCCCGGACGCCCGAGATCGTCCGGGCGGCGGCCGCCGGCGACCGGGCCTTCCTCTTCGAGAAGCTCGTCCAGATCAAGCGCGAGTTCGGCTTCGACATCGTCGACGCCGTCAACGCCGACGGCACGATGCTCGTCCGGGCCAACAACTTCGAGGCCTTCGGGGACGGCATGACCGGCTACCGGACCATCCAGGAGGTCCTGCGGACGCACGCGCCCATCGCCGGCACCGGGCTGCTCGAGAACGAGGACATCGCCCGGGAAGGCCCCGACCTGGCCGCCCGGACCCTCATCACGGTCGTGCCGACCTCGCACGCCCGCCAGGGGCCCTCGCCCGTCGAGGACCGGGCCCTGGTCATCAAGATCGCGGCGCCCATCCTGGACGGGGACCGGCTGGCGGGCATCCTCTACGGCGCCGTCATCCTCAACAACAACGACGCCTTCGTCGACCGGTTCAAGCGGCTCGTCTTCAAGGACGAGAAGATCAACGGCAAGGACGCCGGGACGACGACGATCTTCCTCGGCGACGTCCGGGTGGCCACCAACGTCCTCGACGCCTCCGGGAAGCGGGCCATCGGGACCCAGGTCTCGGAGGAGGTCTACCGGAAGGTCTTCGAGGAGGGCGAGACCTGGGTCGGCAAGGCCTTCGTCGTCGACGACTGGTACATCTCCGGCTACACGCCGCTCTACGACTTCGACCAGAAGATCCTCGGCATGCTCTACGTCGGCGTCCTGAAGAGCAAGTTCGACGTCGTCGTCCGGAACACGACCATCTCCTACCTCCTGGTCATCCTGTTCACGACCGGCCTGGCCCTCATCCTCTCGGGCTACCTCATCAACCTCTACACCAAGCCGGTGAAGAGGATCATCGACGCGTCGACCGAGATGGCCCTGGGCTTCTACCACAGGATCGAGGTCGATCCGCACGACGACGCGGACGCCCGGGCCCTCGGGCCAGGCCTTCAACGGCATGGTCGACGCCATCGAGGAGCGCGACGGGCAGCTCAAGGACCTGGCCGAGCGGACCATCCTCAAGTCGGAGAAGCTGGCCTCGATCGGGCGCATGGCCTCGGGCATCGCCCACGAGATCAACAACCCGCTGACGGGCGTCCTGACCTACAGCAGCCTCCTGCTCGAGGACATGAAGGGGACGCCGTACGAGGAGGACCTCAAGGTCATCCGCGACGAGACCCTGCGCTGCCGGGGCATCGTCCGGGGCATCCTCGACTTCGCCCGCGACACCAAGTCCGAGCGGGCGCCGGCCGACCTCAACGAGATCATCGGGGACGCCCTGCGCATCCTGGAGAAGCACGTCACCTTCCACAACGTCGAGATCGTCAGGGACCTCGACCCGTCGCTGCCGCCGGTCAACGTGGACGCCGGGGAGATCCGGTCGGTCATCAACAACCTGGCCGTCAACGCGGCCGACGCCATGCCGCAGGGCGGCCGGCTGACCATCCGGTCGTTCGTCGAGCCGGGGACGGGCATGATCGTCGTCAGCGTCGCGGACACCGGCGTCGGGATCAGCGAGGAGAACCTGGCCAAGATCTTCGAGCCGTTCTTCACGACCAAGGACCGGGGCCAGGGGACCGGGCTGGGGCTGGCCATGACCTACGGGGCCATCCAGCGCCACGGCGGCCTGATCGACGTCCAGAGCAAGGTCGGCGCGGGCACGGAATTCATCATCAAGCTGCCGCCCCGCTGAGGCGGCGGCCCGGGAGAGACACATGGGCGCGAAATTGCTGTTCATCGACGACGAGGACATCGTCCTCAGGAGCTCGAAGCGGATCTTCGCCGGGACGGACTACGAGATCGAGACGGCGCCGTCCGGCGACCGGGGCCTGGCCATGGCCATGGACAAGGACTACGACATCGTCGTCACCGACCTGAAGATGCCCGGCCTCGGCGGCATGGAGGTCCTCAAGGCCCTGCGCAGGGACCGGCCCAAGACGACCGTCGTCATCTTCACCGGGTTCAGCAGCGTCGACACGGCCCGCGAGGCCCTGAAGAACGGCGCCTTCGACTACATCCCCAAGCCGTTCACGCCGGACGAGCTCCGGAGCGTCGTCGCGAACGCCGTCGAGGCCCGCCGGGACGCCGCCGGGGGCAAGATGCTCGACCTCATGGCCATCGTCTCCCACGAGCTCAAGAGCCCGCTGGCGGCCGTCCAGACGACCGCGACCACCCTCCAGCGGGGCTACTTCGGCAAGCTCGAGCCGGAACAGCAGAAGATCGTCGAGACCATCATCCGCAACTGCTCCTACCTCGAGGACATCATCCGCAGCTACATCGACCTGTCGAAGATGGAGCTCGACGGCCTGAACACGTTCAAGGAGCGCGTGCCGTTCGCTTCGGCCGTCGTCGCCGAGGCCCTGAACATGCCCGGCATCCGGGACAACGTCCGGAAGATGGAGATCGTGACCGAGTTCGAGGGCGACCCGGTCATCGACGGGGACCCGAACCTGCTCAAGATCCTGGTCGGCAACCTGGTCAACAACGCCGTCAAGTACGGTTACGAGGGGACGCCGGTCCGGCTCAAGCTGGGCCTCGAGAACGGCGAGCTCCGCTTTTCGGTCCGGAACGAGGGCGTGGGGATCGCGCCGGAGGACCTGCCGCGCCTCTTCAAGAGGTTCGAGCGCCTGAGGCAGAAGGGGACCGAGGGCGTCAAGGGCTCCGGCCTGGGCCTCTACATCTGCAAGACCGTCGTCGACAAGCACAAGGGCCGCATCTGGGCCGAATCCGAGCCGGGCAAATGGGTCGAGTTCTTCGTCGTCCTGCCCGCCTCGGCGGCCCAGGCCTGACGGCCGGCCTGTCTTTCATCGCCTGCACCCCCTCGCGGCCTTTCCGTATTGACGCCGCCCGCCGCTCCGTTGGATACTACCCCTGACATCCGTCGTCAGGACGGCGAAAGGAGTCGGGCCATGGCCGAGGAATCCCGCGTCGACGTCGTTTTCAAGGGGGGCATGAAGTTCGAGGCCAAGGCCGGGCGGGCCGGGACGACGGTCGACCTCGACTTCGGCCGCGAGGGCGAGGCGATCGCCGGCTACACGCCGATGGAGATCGCTGCTGGCCGGCCTGTGCGGCTGCAGCGGACAGGTCACGGTCGGGCTCCTGAAGAGGATGGGACAGGAGGTCGGGGACCTGGTCATCCGCGCCGAGGGCACCAAGAAAGAGATCCATCCGGCCGTCTTCACCTCGATCGAGCTCGAGTTCGAGTTCCGCGGGGGAAAGCTCGACGCGGCCTCGGTCGAAAAGGCCCTCGCGCTGTCCGAGGAGCGCTATTGTCCCGTCTGGGCCATGCTCAAGGCGGCGTCGCCCATCAAGGCGACCTACCGTCTGCTGGCCGAATGAGATCGCGCGAGAACGAGGAGGTCCGCATGCGCCCATTGATCCCGATCATCGGATTGACCGTCCTGCTCGCGGCGTGCGTCGCCTGCGATCGGGAAGACGAAGCGGAAGGGGAGGATGACATCATGACCGTTAGCCCAGACCGTCAAAGCCCCGACCTGGACGGACAAGCTCGCCGGCTATCTGCCCGCCCTGGGCCACCGCAACTGGATCGTCGTCGCCGATTCGGCCTTCCCGCTTCAGATCTCCCCGGGGATCGAGACGATCGCGACCGGCGAGGACCACTTCGCCGTGCTCGCCAAGGTCCTCGAGGCCGTGGACGGGGCCAAGCACATCCGGCCCAAGATCTGGCTCGACAAGGAGCTGGGCTTCGTCACCGAGGACCTCGCGCCGGGAGCGGACGAGGCCAAGCGGAAGCTGGACGAGGCGCTCGAGGGGCCGGGGCGCTCAGCCCGTTCTCCACGAGGAGCTCATCGCCCGGCTCGACCAGGCCGGGAAGACCTTCAAGATCGTCATGGTCAAGACGACCCTGGCCGTGCCCTACACGACGGTCTTCCTGGAGCTCGACTGCGGCTACTGGCCCTCGGAGAACGAGGCCAAGATGCGAGAGAAGATGAAGTGATCCGAGGGACCGATCCTCAGATGATCTTGTAATTCCTCCGGACGTAGAAGAAGCCGAAGGCGATGATCGCGGCCAGGACGGCGAAGACGGCGAGGTCGCGCCAGAGGAAGGTCGGGTCCTTCGTGAAGTACATCGTCACCCCCATGGCCAGGACGGCGACGATCTGGGTGAAGAAGAAGCCGTAGAACAGGCAGATGACGGGATAGGCCTTGTTCGGCCGGGCCCAGAGCAGGTAGACGCTGATCAGGCCGAGCGGTATCGAGAACCCGAGGTCGAAGACCCGGACGAGCCAGAAAGCCGTCGGGGCGATGTCGTAGCCGCGGGCCGTGCCCGTCCGGACGACCTCCAGGGCCTCCTTGACCCACATCCCCCCGAAGACGAGAAGGAAGAGCGTGAAGACGGCGGAATAGACCGCCAGGCCGCCTTTCCGGAACCGGCTCTCGACGTTCTTCGGGAAAACGGCCAGCGTGTAGAGGAGGATGACGAGCGCGGCGACGAGGACGAAGAGATAGAGGAAGAAATAGCGTTCGCTGTTGCCGGCGTAGACCGGCGAGCTCCACTCCCAGCCGATGGTGTAGCTGAGGGCATAGTAGATGAGGAACAAGCGGCGTCGCGATGAGCAGGTCCTTGGCCAGGGGCTTCCGGAGGAGGAGCAGGATCCCTCCGAACAGGAGCAGGGGGCCCACCAGGACCAGATTGACGGCGTCCTGCCCGGCGAGCTGGCCCATGATGCCCGGCGCGGTCTTGTAGGTGACGACGCCCCGGATGAGCGGTCCCTGGACCGCGAGAAAAGCGAGGGCGAGCCCGGCCGCCGCGGCGGTCAGCCCGATGAAGATCCGTTCGAAGGAACTCCCGAAGGAGTCGCCGGTCGCGCTGCCCATTCTCCTCTCCTTTCCTCTCCCGAACGGGGGTCAGGGCATGACGACGGCTTTGATGACGCCGTCGCGCCGGGCCGCGGCCGTCTCGTAGGCCTCGCGGGCCAGGTCGAGCCCGAAGAAGTGCGTGGCCAGGAAATCGACCTTGACCCGTCCGGCGTGGATCATGCCCACGGCCTTCTCCAGGCACCTGTTCTGGCGCCGGACGTTCTGGATGCGGATCTCCTTGCGCCGCACTTTGGAGGTGTCGAAGAAGACCCGGGGCTCGAGCGGGATGCCGACGACGACGATCGTGCCGCCGGGCTTGAGCAGGGCCACGGCCTGGTCGAGCGCGGCCTGCTCGCCGCAGCACTCGAAGACGATGTCGAGGCCGGGTGACTCGTTGGCCAGGATCGAACCGACGACGTCCTCGCGGTCGGGATTCCCCGTCCAGTCCGCGCCGGCCGTCACGGCCGCCTTTTCCCGGGCCTCGACCTTCTCGGTCGCGTAGACCGCGCCCGCGCCCTCCGCCTTGAGGGCCATGACGGCGCACAGTCCGATCGGCCCGGTGCCCAGGACGGCCGCGCTCTTCCCGCGCACCGACCCGGCCAGCCCCGTCGCGTAGAGCGCGATCGAGAGCGGCTCGGCCAGCGCGCCCTGGACCGCCGTCATCCGCGACGGCAGGGGGACGCAGTTGCGTTCCGGGGCCAGGGTGAACTCGGCCATGCCGCCGGTGAGCTCGCCGTAGTGGCCGAGGAAGAGGAGCTTGCGGCAGGTGTGGGGACGGCCCGTCCGGCACTGGTCGCAGTTGCCGCAGGAGACGGCCGGCTCGATGACGACCGTATCCCCGGGCTTGACCCGGGCGACCTTCGGCCCCACCTCGGTGACGACGCCGGCGCACTCGTGACCCGGGATGAAGGGATACTTGACCTTGTCGGCGCCGACCGAATCCGAGAGGTAATAGTGGAGATCGCTGCCGCAGACGCCGACGGCCTGGCTGCGGACGAGGACGTCGTCGTCCCGGGCGATGCGCGGCGCCGGCGTCTCGCGGACCTCGATCGACCGGACGCCGGTCAGGAATGCGGCTCTCATCGTCAGAACGGGTTCTCCGTGGGATAGAGCAGGCCGGCCGGGCGGTTGAAGGAGAGGTCCTCGACGCCGAGCATGCGCATGGCCGCCCACAGCGTCTTCCCCGCGGGCGCGAAGGCGACGGCCGTGTGGTGGGGGTAGCGCTTCTCGATGAGCACGTGGCGGTAGAACCGGCCCATCTCCCGGATGCCGATGACGCCGATGCCGCCGAAGGACTTCGGATCGATGTCGAGGACCTCGCCCTCGGCCATGTAGGACCGCAGGACCGTGTCGGCGGTCGACTGGAGCCGGAAGATGGTGACGCCGCCCGTCCGGATGCGCCCCTCGAGCGTGCCCCGGGTGACGTTCGGGTCCTTCCCGGGCTCCATCAGCCGGTGCATGATGAGCTGGTAGCGCATCGTCGGGTCGAACAGGCACGGCGCCGGCGTGTTGCCGCAGTGGAAGCCCATGAACAGGTCGGTGGGCTTGTAGCCCTTCATGGCTTTCTTCGCCCCGGCGATCATGTCGTAGGGGACGGTGTTGTTGATGTCCAGGATGGTCGTCGGCAGCTCCGTCGCGCAGGCGCAGATGTACTCGCTCAGGGCGCCGTAGATGTCGACCTCGCAGGAGACGGGGATGCCGCGCGAGGCCAGCCGGGAGTTGACGTAGCAGGGGACGAAGCCGAAGTAGCTCTCGAAGGCCGGCCAGCACTTGTCGGCGAAGACGCCGTACTGCGACGCCCCCAGGTTCGCCTCCATGAACTTGAGCAGGGCCACTTCGAACCGGGCCAGCTTGTTCAGGATGTCGGGATAGGTGTTCCCGGCCCCGAGCTCCTTGGCCATGTCGGCGGCGACCGCCTTGACCTTGGGATCGCCCTCGGCCTTGCGGAAGATGTCGTAGAGGTCGAGCTCGCTGTTCTCCATGATCTCGACGCCGAGATCGTACAGGGGCTTGATCGGCGCGTTGCAGGCCAGGAAGTCCTGGGGCCGCGGCCCGAAGGAGAAGATCTTGAGCTTTTTCAGGCCGAGGACGATGCGGGCGACGGGCACGAACTCGGCGACCATCCCGGCGATCTCCTCGGCCGTGCCGACGGGATATTCGGGGACGTGGGGCCGGAGCTTGCGCAGGCCCATGTTGTAGGAGTTGTTGAGCAGGCCGCAGTAGGCGTCGCCGCGCCCGTCGACGAGGTCCTTGCCGGACTCCTCGGCGGCCGCCGCGACCATGACCGGCCCGTCGAACTTCTGGGCCAGGATGGTCGTCGGGCCTTCCGGCCCGAAATTGCCCAGGTAGATGACCAGCGCGTTGATGTTCTTGGCCTTGAGCTCCTCGAGCGCCTGGAGCGCGTCCTTCTCGTTCTCGACGACGGTCGGGATCCTGACGATCGTCAGGCCGGCCTTGCGGCACTCCTCGGCGACGCGGAGGGAGCGCTTGCGGGAGAGCTCGATGGGGAAGCAGTCGCGGCTGACGGCGACGAGCCCGAGCCGGACCTTGGGGATGTTAGTCATTGTCCTTCTCCTTCTTCTGCCCGTACGTGGCGTCCGGGCCGTGTTTCCTGCGGAAGTGCTTTTCCTGGAGGGGGCGGTCGAGGGGCGAGAGGCGCGGATCGAGGATCATCGACCCGTAGGCCATCTTGGCCACCTGCTCGAGGACGAGGGCCGTCTCGACGGCCTCGGCCGGGGTCCGGCCCCAGGCGAATGGCCCGTGGCCGGCGACGAGGACGGCCGGGAGCTCGAGCGGGTCGAGGCCCGCGAAGCGTTCGACGACGACCTTGCCGGTATTCTGCTCGTAGTCGGCCGCGACCTCGGCTTCGCCGAGAAGCCGGGTCAGCGGCACGGGGCCGTGGAACAGGTCGGCGTGGGTCGTCCCGAAGCAGGGGATCTCGCGGTGGGCCTGGGCGAACATCGTGGCGTATTCGCTGTGGGCGTGGGCGACGCCGCCGATCGCCGGAAAGGCCTTGTAGAGCTCGACGTGGGTCGGCGTATCCGACGAGGGATTGAGCCAGCCCTCGACCACGTGGCCCTCGAGGTCGACCAGGACGATGTCCTCGGCCTTCAGATCGTCGTAGGGGACGCCGCTCGGCTTGATGGCGACGATGCCGCGGCGGCGGTCGATGCCGCTGACGTTGCCGAAGGTCAGGATGACCAGGCCGGACTTCGCCAGCTCCAGGTTGGCCTTGAAGACGGTCTCTTTGAGCTCGGTGAGCATGGTTATCGGCTCCTCTGGCGGTCCTTGAGGGCGAGAAGGTCCTTCATGACGCGGTGCAGGTTCCCCGTCCAGGCCTTGGTGCCGAAGGCGTCGTGGAGCTCCCGGTAGAGGGCGTAGAGTTCGAGGTAGACCTTGTGGCGGGCGGCGTCCGGCTTGAAGACCGTCCGCTTGACCCCGCCCATGGCGGCCTGGGCCTCGGCGAAAGTCTGCGTGCCCGCCGCCTTTGCGGCCGGCGGCCACGGCCCCGGCCATGGCCGCGCCGAGGGCGCAGGTCTGGCCCGAGCGGGCGACCTTCATCTCGAGGCCGGTGACGTCGGCGTAGATCTGCATGACGAGGGGGTTCTTCTCGGCGATGCCGCCGCAGTTGACGACGTCGCGGATCTTCACCCCGTATTCTTCGAACCGCCGGATGATGGTCAGGGCGCCGAAGGCGGTGGCCTCGATGAGGGCCCGGTAGATCTCCTCGGGCTTCGTGCGCAGGGTCAGGCCGACGAGAAGGCCCGGTCAGGCGCTGGTCGACGAGGACCGTGCGATTGCCGTTGTGCCAGTCGAGGGCGAGGAGCCCGGACTCGCCGGGCGCGAGGGCGGCGGCCCCGCGGGTCAGCGCGGCGTGGGAGCCCTTCTTCGGCCCGCCGGGCTCGATCTCGCTCGCGAACCAGTTGAAGATGTCGCCGACGGCGGACTGCCCGGCCTCGAGGCCGAGGTAGCCCGGCAGGACCGAGCCGTCGACGATGCCGCAGAGGCCGGGGACGTCGGGGAGCTTCTTCGAGGCCGGCCAGACGCAGATGTCGCAGGTGCTCGTGCCGATGATCTTGACGAAGCGGCCGGTCTCGACGCCCGAGCCGACGCCGCCGAGGTGCGCGTCGAAGGAGCCGACGGCGACGGCGATCCCGGGGCGCAGGCCGAGCTTCTTGGCCCAGTCCTTCGTCAGGCCGCCGGCGGGGACGTCGGACGTATAGGTCTTGGCGTAGAGGCGGTCGCGGAGCTCGCCCAGGCGCGGGTCGAGCTTGGCCAGGAACGACTTGGCCGGAAGTCCGCCCCAGCGGTCGTTGAACATGGCCTTGTGGCCGGCGGCGCAGCGGCTCCGCTTCATCTTCAGCGGATCGGCGATCCCGGTGAGAAGGCCGGGGATGTAGTCGGCGCACTCGACCCAGGAGTAGGCGGCCGAGGCGACCTTCGGGTCCGTGCGCAGGCAGTGGAGGATCTTGCTCCAGAACCACTCGGAGGAATAGGTCCCGCCGCACTTGGCGAGATATTCGGGGTGCTCGGCCGCGGCGAGGGCGGTGATCTCGGCGGCCTCGGCGTGGCCGGTGTGGTCCTTCCAGAGCCAGGCGTGGGCGTTCGGGTTCTTCTTGAGCTCCTTGTAGAGGGCGAGCGGCTTGCCGGCGCGGTCGACGGGGAGAGGGGTCGAGCCGGTGGTGTCGACGCCGATGCCGACGACGGAGGCGGGATCGAAGCCTTTGACCTTCTTCTTCGCCTCGGCCAGGGCGGCGGGCACGGCCGTCTCGATGCCGAGGATCCAGTCGGCCGGGTTCTGGCGGGCGAGGTTGGTGTCCTTGGGATCGAGGAGGATGCCGGCCTGGCCGCTCGGGTAGGCGAAGATGGCCGTGCCGACCTCGTCGCCGTTCGTGACGTCGACGACGAGGGCCCGGACGGAGTTGGTGCCGAAATCGAGGCCGAGGGCGTACTTGCGGTTGGTCATGAGCTCATTATACTCAGGGCGGGAGCAGGGGCAACCTTTAAGCGAGGGCCTTCGGGCGGGGAGGGCGATCGGGGAGACGAACCTCTGGAACGTGTCCCCATACTTGAAATATAATCCATCGGCGACAGGCAGATATGAGATCCGTCCCCGCCGCCCGAAAAATCCGTCAGATCCGGGAGGAGCCATGAACAGTCCCAATTCCGTTCTTCAGCTTGCGTCCGCGGTCGTCCTTCTTGTTCTCGCGCTCGCGGCCACAGCAGGCCAGCCGCCGCCGCGACGGGCTTACACCGAGGACCTGCTGAAGGGATTCAAGGCCCGGGCCCTCGGGCCCTACCGGGCCGGGTCGTGGGTGACGTCGTTCGCCGTGCCGGACGCGCCGGCCCGCGACCATCTCTACACGCTCTACGTCGGGACGCGGAACGGCGGGGTGTGGAAAACCGTGAACGCCGGGACCACGTTCGAGCCGATATTCGACGGACAGCCCAAGCTCTCGATCGGCGACGTGGCTGTGGCCTCGTCGGACCCGAACGTCGTCTGGGTCGGGACCGGGGAGCCGTATTGCGCCCGAAGCTCCAACTCGGGCGACGGCGTCTGGAAGTCGACCGACGCCGGCAAGACCTGGACGAACATGGGCCTTGGGGACTCGCACCATATCGCCCGGGTCGTCATCCACCCGGCAAACCCGGACGTCGTCTACGTCGCGGCCATGGGCCATCTCTTTTCCGAGAACGCCGAGCGCGGCGTTTTCAAGACGGCCGACGGGGGGAAGAGCTGGAAGAAAGTCCTCTACGTCGACGACAGGATCGGCGCCGTCGACCTGACCCTGGTCAAGTCGGCGCCCGACACGCTGTACGCGGCGATGTATGAGAAGGAGCGCCGGCCCTGGACCTACAGCCTCGGCGGACCGGGGAGCGCCATCCACAAGACGACCGACGGCGGGAAGACGTGGACGCGGCTCGCGGGCGGCCTGCCGACGGGCCGGATCGGCCGCATCGGGCTCGACGTCTTCCAGAAGGACCCGAACGTGCTCTACGCGGTCGTCGAGAACGTCAATCCGCGGCCGGCGACGGCCCAGGAGATCGAGCAGGACAAGCGCCGCGGCGTCGAGCCGGCGCCGCGCACCATGGGCAACGAGGTCTACCGCACGGACGACGGCGGCGCGACCTGGCGCAAGGTCAACGCCGGCTACGAAGCGGCGCTCGACAAGGCGCCGTACTCCTTCAACCAGCTGAGGATCGATCCGGCCGACAAGGAGACCGTCTACATCACCGGGCAGTCCCTCGCCTCGACCAACGACGGCGGCAAGACCTGGAAGGGGCTCGGCTGGCCGTCCGACGGCGTCATGCCCCGGGCCTTCGGCGACTGGCGGGCGATGTGGATCGATCCGCTCGACCCGGACCGGCTGATCTTCGGTTCGGACGGCGGCGTCAACTATTCCTACGACCGGGGCAAGACGAGCCACCACGCCTACAACCTGCCGCTGACGGAGTGGTACGCCGTCGGCGTCGACATGGAGGACCCGTACAATATCTACGGCGGGCTCCAGGACCACGACTCGTGGAAGGGGCCCTCGAACGGGTGGGCGGGCGAGATCGGGCCGGCCGACTGGGTGACGGTCGGCGAGGGCGACGGCATGTACAACTGCGTCGATCCGGCCGACTCGCGCTGGCTCTACAACAACCGCGAGATGGGCGCGATGTGGCGCTTCGACCAGAAGACGGGCGTCCAGACGACGATCACGCCGAAGCGTAGGAGAAGGGGAAGGACGCGCTGCGATTCAACTGGACGCCGCCCATCGCGCTGTCGCCGCACAATCCGGCCATCGTCTACACGGGCGCGCAGGTCGTCTTCCGGTCGCTCGACCGCGGGGAGCGCTGGCAGGAGATCAGCCCGGACCTCACGACCGACGAGGACGCGAAGCAGCACGGGGAGAGCTACATCTCCTATTGCACGATCACGACGCTGGCGGAGTCGCCGGTCGAGCCCGGGGTCATCTGGGCCGGGGCGGACGACGGCAAGGTCCAGGTGACGAAGGACGGCGGGGCGACCTGGCTCGACCGGACGGCGAAGCTGGCGGCGGCGGGCGGGCCGGCGAACTTCTGGACGAGCCGGGTGTTCCCGTCGCCCCACGCGGCGGGCACGGCCTTCGTCAGCAAGACGGGGTGGCGGCTCGACGATTACCGGCCGTCCATCCACAAGACGACCGACTACGGCGAGACCTGGACCTCGATCGCCGGGGACCTGCCGAACGGCAAGCCGATCAACGTGGTCGTCCAGGACCGGAAGAACCCCGAGCTCCTGTTCGTGGGGACGGAGTGGGGCGTCTACGTCACCCTCGACGGGGGGAAACGCTGGCTGCCGTTCAAGGCGGGCATGCCGTCGGTCAAGATCACGGACCTGGTCGTCCATCCGCGCGAGAACGACCTGGTCGTGGCGACATACGGGCGGGGCGCCTACGTCGTCGACGTCACGGCGCTCCAGGGGATGACGGCGGCCGCGCTCGCCGAGGACGTCCACCTGTTCGACATCGAACCGGAGACGCAGAGGGTGACGTACGCCCTCGGCAACTACCAGCTACTCGGCGACAGCCACCTGTTCACCCCGAACGAGCCGAACGCCGTCGTCGTCAACTACTGGCTCAAGGCCAAGGCGGCGGGCGCGGTCAAGGTCACCGTGGCCGACGCATCGGGCGCCGTGCTGGCCGAGCTCACGGGCAAGAACGAGCCCGGGCTAAACACCGTGTCGTGGGGCATGCGGCCGCAGCGGCCGGCCGCGGGCGGGCAGAGGCCCGAAGGCTGGAGCGGCGGCCGCCTGGTCGAGCCGGGCGAGTACACGGTGACGCTAGAGGCGGCGGGCAAGAAGCTCGCCAGGAAGGCCGTCATCCGCTATCGCCAGGGCTGGACGGTCGGCCCGACGCCCATCGTCATTTAAAATAGGGGGACATGATACCCATTTCCCATTTATTAATGTTAGGATATCTTCCGGAAAAATAGGGAAATGGGTATCATGTCCCCCATTTTCTAAGGAGGCCGAAATGACGAGGAAGAATACGGCGGGAGCGCTCGGGCTGGCGCTTCTCGCGACCCTCACGCTGACCTGCGCGCAGGCACCCAAGGCCGATTATCCGGCTGCGCCGGTGCCCTTCACCGATGTCCACCTCACGGACGCCTTCTGGGCGCCGCGCCTGGAGACGAACCGGACCGTGACCATCCCCCACAACTTCAAGCAAAGCGAGGAGACGGGCCGGGTCAAGAACTTCGAGCTGGCCGCGACCGCGCTCGACGGGGCCACGGACGGCAAGTACTGCAGCCGCTTCCCCTTCGACGACTCCGACGTCTACAAGATCGTCGAGGCGGCCTCCTACGCGCTCGCGACGCATCCCGATCCCGAGCTCGAGACCTACGTCGACGGGCTCATCGCCAAGATCGCGACGGCCCAGGAGCCGGACGGCTACCTCTACGCCGCCCGCACCATCGGCGGCCCGCCGCCCCAGCCCTGGCTCGGCAAGGAGCGCTGGTCGCACCTCTACATGAGCCACGAGCTCTACAACCTCGGGCACCTCTACGAGGCCGCCGCGGCGCACTACCAGGCGACCGGCCGGAGGAACCTCCTCGACATCGCCGTCAAGAGCGCCAACCTCGTCGCCCGCGAGTTCGGTCCCGGCAAGCGCACCAATCCCCCCGGCCACGAGGAGATCGAGATCGGCCTGGTCAAGCTCTACCGGGCCACCGGCACGCGCAAGTACCTCGACCTGGCCAAGTTCTTCATCGACGCCCGCGGCCGGACCGAAGGCCGGATCCCGTTCGTCGAGGACCCCCGCGAAGGCAAGGAGCAGCTCCTCTACGGCGAATACGCCCAGGACCACAAGCCCTTCGTCGAACAGACCGAAGCGGTCGGACACGCCGTCCGGGCCGGGTATCTCTACGCCGGCGCGGCCGACGTCGCCGCCCTGACCGGCGACGCCGCCTACATCGCCGCCCTCGAGAAGATCTGGGCCGACATGGCCGGCACGAAGCTCTACATCACCGGCGGCATCGGCGCGGCCGGCGGCTGGGAGGGCTACGGCCCGGCCTACCGCCTGCCCAACGCCAGCGCCTACGCCGAGACCTGCGCCAACATCGCCACCTTCCTCTGGAACACCCGGATGCAGCGCCTGGGGCTCGACGCCAAGTACGCCGACGTCATGGAGCGCATCCTCTACAACGGCGTCCTGTCCGGCATCTCGCTCTCCGGCGACCTGTTCTTCTATCCCAATCCCCTGGCCTCGTTCGGCCAGCACGAGCGGGTGCCCTGGTTCAGCTGCGCCTGCTGCCCGCCGAACGTCGCCCGCATCCTGACCTCGGTGCCGGGATACTTCTACGCCGCGACGGCCGACCGGGTCTACGTCAACCTCTTCGCCCAGGGCACGGGCCGGATGCGGGCCGGCGGGACCGACCTCGAGCTCGTCCAGACGACCGAGTACCCCTGGAAGGGCGACATCAAGATCGAGGTCAGGCCGAAGAAGGACGCGGCGTTCACGCTCGCGGTCCGCATCCCCGGCTGGGCCCTGAACCGGCCCGTGCCGACCGATCTCTACGCCTACACGGAGCCGGCCGAGGGCGCGCCGTCGCTCCGGGTCAACGGTGAGCCGGTCGACCTGGCCCTCGACAAGGGTTACGCCATGATCGCGAGGACCTGGAAGGCCGGCGACGTGGTCGAGCTCTCGCTGCCCATGCCCGTGCGCCGGGTCGTCGCCCACGACGCCGTCGAGGCCGACCGCGGCCGCGTCGCCGTCGAGCGCGGCCCGCTCGTCTACTGCGCGGAATGGACCGACAACGACGGCCGCGTCTCGAACCTCGTGCTTCCGGACGGCGCCGCGCTCGCGGCCGAGATGAGGCCCGACCTCCTCGGCGGGGTGGTCGTCGTCACGGGCGAGGCCGAAGCGGTGAGCGAGAAGGCGGGGAAGATCGTCGCCGAGAAGAAGCCGGTCACCCTCATCCCGTACTACGCCTGGGCCAACCGGGGCAAGGGCGAGATGGCCGTGTGGCTGGCCCGCGACGCCTCGAAGGCCCGCGTCGCCCGCGAGCCGGGGCTCTCGGCCAAGGCCGCGGTCACGGCCTCGGAGCGTGCGGTCAATCCGAGCCGGGCCAACGACCAGTTCGAGCCCGAGAGCTCGGACGACGCCGCGGGCTACATGCACTGGTGGCCGAAGAAGGGGACCACGGAGTGGATCGAGTACGCGTTCGACGCGCCCGTCCGCGTGTCCGAAGCGTCCGTCTACTGGTTCGACGACACGGGCGGCGGCGGGTGCCGCGTCCCGGCCTCCTGGCGCGTCCTCTACAAGTCGGGGGAGGAGTGGCTCCCGGTCAAGGCCGCCGGCGAGTACGGCGTCGCCAAGGACGCCTGGAACGCCGTCGCGTTCGCACCCGTGCGCACGACGGCCCTGCGCCTCGAGGTCCAGCTCCAGCCGGACTGGTCGGCCGGCGTCCACGAGTGGAAGGTCAAATAGCGGCCTGCGTCAGACGCGGAAGTGCCCGGCTTCGAGGAGCTTGAAGAAGGACCGGGCGCAGGCGTCGATGTCGTTGGCCGCGTCGTGGGCCCCTTCGTAGGAGAAGCCGAAGACGTACGTGTGCAGTTCCTCGAGGGTCGGCCACTTGAGTCCCCACCCGCCGGGACGGGGAAGGCCGACGAGCTCCGTCGTCTCCTTCATCGTGCAGATCGCGGGCGCCTCCAGGAACCGGAGGGGCTTGCGCAGGCGGACGAGCTCGCCCCCGACGACGCCGCGGTCGTAGTCGAAGTTGTGGGCGACGAGCGTCGTCCCGGGGCGATCCACTTCGGCCAGGAACTCGTCGAGGACCTCGGCCAGGTCCCGGCCGTCGCGGCGGGCGTGCGCGTCCGTGATGCCGTGGATCCTCGTCGCGTCGGCGGGGACCTTGAATCCCACCGGTTTGACGATGTGGCACTGCGCGTCCTCGGCGTTCCCCCGGGCGTCGTAGCGGGCCCAGGCGATCTGGACGAGGCGCGGCCAGTCGTCGACGTTGTCGGTCGAAAAACAGCGGCTCCGGGGGAGCCCCGTCGTCTCGCAATCGAAGAACAGCAGTTTCGATGCCGGCATGTCCGGGCCTTCCTTTACTCCGGGTCATAGGGTTACCCGGTCCGGGGCCCCGTGTCAAGACCGGCGAAGCGGGACCCCGGGGATAAACGCCGCCCCCGGGCGCCGCGTATTAATCACCGGACGGGGGAATTCTCGTCCCGCTGCGGCCGCGAGGGGCCGCGGATCCGCCGAAACCGCGAAAAGGAGCCGTCATGAAGAGAACGATGACCGTCGCGCTGACCGTAGTTCTGCTGCTCTCGGCGGCGTTCGCCGCCCGCGCCGATGTGCCTTCCGACGAGTCCGCCATCAAGCAGCTGGTCCAGCAGGCGTATGTGGATGGCCTGTTGAATCTGGGGGACCTGGAAAAGACCAAGTCCGGGTTCCATCCCGATTTCGTCCTGCTCGGGCTCCGGAACGGCCAGCTGACACGGTTCCCCATCGCCGATTGGATCGCCTCCGCCGGGAAACAGAAGGCGGCGGGCCAAAATCCTCCGCCGACGACCATCGGGAACATCTCCGTCGATATCACCGGGACCGCGGCGGCCGTCAAGCTCGAATTGAACCGCGGCGGGAAGCTCATCTATACCGACTACCTGTCCCTCTACAAGTTCGACGACGGCTGGAAGATCGTCGGCAAGATCTATTTTTCCCATTCCTGACCGCGAGGGATCCGGCGGACGGGGACCATTCCCGCCTCCGGCGGCGTTGACACGCGGCGGGAGCCAAGATACATTCTCCTTTGCCGTCCACGGCTTGACGGCGGGTCCTGCCCCGCCGCGGGCCGCCCGGACGGGAAGGAGTCATGATGAATATCCCCCGTACGTACTGCCGCGCACGGCTTGGCTGTCCTGGTCGCCTGCGGATTGCTGATCGCGTTCGTTTCGTGCAAGGCCCGGGCGCCCCAACCCGGCGACGAGCTGGCCGGCGTCACGCAGTTCGTCGCCAACGGCTCCTTCGAGGAGATGGACGGCGAGAGGCCGAAGGCATGGACCACCCGGAAATGGCAGCGGGAAAGCGACGCGGTCTTCGCCGTCGAGCCGTCCGGGCGATACGGGCGGGCGGAGCGTCACGATCTCCTCCGAGAAGGGGGCCGACGCTTCGTGGATCGCCGCCGTCCCCATCAAGCCTTATTCGCGATATCGGCTCAGCGGCTGGATCAAGACGGAGAACCTCGTCCCCGGTGTGAGCCGGGGCGCTCAACTCAACATCAACGGCGAGGGCGAGTGGCGGACGCCGCCTGTCACGGGGACGCAGGACTGGACCCAGGTCGAGGTCGAATTCGACGCCGGCGCCAACGACGCCCTCGAGGTGACCTGCCTCTTCGGCGGCTGGGGCCGGGCGACGGGCAAGGCCTGGTTCGACGACGTCGAGCTCGTGCGGCTGTCGGGGAAAGAGATCGGCACGCCCGAGGTCGTCATCGACGGCGCGAAGACCGGGAAGCCGGTGTCCAAGTACATCTACGGCCAGTTCATCGAGCACCTGGGCCGCTCGATCTACCAGGGTGTCTGGGCCGAGATGCTCGAAGACCGCAAGTTCTTTTGGCCGGTCGGACAGGGCGAATCGCCGTGGAAGGCGATCGGCGACGCCGCCGGGGTGGCCATGGACACGGTCAAGCCGTTCACGGGCGGGCACACGCCGCGCGTCACGCTCGGCGGGAAGGGGCCGGGCGGCCTGGTCCAGGGCGACCTGGCGCTCGTCGAGAGAAAAGACTATGTGGGGCGCGTGGTCCTCGCGGGCGACGCGAGCGCCGCGCCGGTCACCGTGAGCCTCGTCTGGGGCGACGGGCCGGAGGCGCGGCAGACCGTCACGGTCGACGCGATCGGCAGGGAATACAAAACGTTCTCCTTCGCCTTCAAGGCCGGCGCGACGACGGAAACGGCCCGGCTCGAGATCGCCTCGGCGGGGCGCGGCGCGTTCAAGGTCGGGACGGCGTCGATCATGCCGGCGGACAACGTCGACGGCTTCCGGCCCGAGGTCCTGGCGCTGCCTCAAGGAGCTCGATTCGCCGGTCTACCGCTGGCCGGGCGGCAACTTCGTCAGCGGCTACGACTGGCGCGACGGCATCGGCGACCGCGACAGGCGGCCGCCGCGCAAGAACCCGGCCTGGACGGGCGTCGAGCACAACGACGTCGGCATCCACGAATTCATGGATCTCGTCCGGCACATCGGTACCGAGCCTACATCGCGGTCAACAGCGGCCAGGGCGACGTCGTCATGGCCCTCGAGGAACTCGAATACGTCAACGGCGCGGCCGATACGAGGATGGGCAAGCTCCGGACGGCCAACGGCCACCCCGAGCCCTGGGGCGTCAGGTTCTGGGCCATCGGGAACGAGATGTACGGCGACTGGCAGCTCGGCCACATGCCGCTCTCCGACTACGTCAGGAAGCACACGCAGTTCGCCGTGGCCATGAAGGCCATGGACCCGTCGGTGCAGGTCGTCGCGGTCGGCGCGGTCGGGCGGTGGAGCGAGACGATGCTGGCCGAGGCCTCGAACCACATGGACCTCATCAGCGAGCACTTCTACGTCCAGCACAAGCCCGGGCTCCTCGGCCACGTCAACCAGGCGCCGGCCGAGATCCGGCGGATCGCCGAGGCCCACCGGAAATACCGGCAGACGATCCCGACGCTCAAGATGAAGGAGGTCCCGGTCGCCCTCGACGAGTGGAATTACTGGTACGGGCCCGCATGTCTACGGCGAGCTCGGGACGCAGTATTTTCTCGAGGACGCGCTCGGCATCGCGGCCGGCCTCAACGAGTTCGCCCGGCAGAGCGACGTCTACTTCATGGCCAACTACGCCCAGACGGTCAACGTCATCGGGGCCATCAAGACGTCGAAGACGGCGGCCGTGCTCGACACGACGGGCGTCATCCTGGCGCTCTACCGCAAGCATTTCGGAACGATCCCCGTCGCGGTCGGCGGAGCGCCCGAGCCGCTCGACGTCATGGCCTGCTGGAAGGACGATGCGAAGAACGTCCTGACGCTCGCGATCGTCAATCCGACGAAGAGGGCGGTGACCCTCAAGCTCGATGCGGGGACGATCGCCCTGCCGAAGACGGCGCGGCTCTTCCTCGTCGCCGGCGACGATCCGCGGGCCTGCAACGTGCCGGGGAAGGACCCGCAGGTCGCGGTCCGCGAAACGCCCGCCGCGCCCTTCGGTAAAAAGCTGACCGTCCCCCCCATCAGCGTCAGTCTTTATGAGTTCGGGGTCGGACCA
>CAWHBV010000005.1:0-106174 GCA_963827635.1 uncultured bacterium | reverse complement strand
ACGTCGTTTTCGATCACCGGCTTTGACTTGACCTTGCGGCCGGCGCTAGAATCCACTCAAAGATCCCCGATAAGGAGAGTCGCGGATGCGCGTCATTCCCCTGTCCGCCGAACATGAACCCTTGTATTGCGCCTGCCTCGAGGACTGGTCGGACGAGGTCAAGGAGGGCGGCGACCACAAAGCCCGCTGGCTCGCAAAGATGCGGGACAGGGGCCTCCGGGTGAGGCTGGCCCTCGACGACCGGGGCGAAGTCGGGGGGATGATCCAGTACGTCCCCATCGAGGAGGCCTTCGTCGAAGGCCGCGGCCTCTATTTCATTCCCTGCATCTGGGTCCACGGCCACAAGCAAGGGCGCGGGAATTTCCAAGGCAAGGGCATGGGGACGGCCTTGCTCGCAGCGGCCGAGGAGGACGCCCGCGAACTCGGGGCCAAGGGCATGGCCGCCTGGGGCATGGCCCTGCCCTTCTTCATGAGGGCCTCGTGGTTCAGGAAGCACGGCTACAAGAAGGCCGACTCCGTCGGTATGCAGGTCCTCCTCTGGAAGCCGTTCACGGAGGACGCGGAGCCGCCGCGGTGGATCCGGAAGAAGAAGACGCCCGAGCCGGAACCCGGCCGGGTCACGGTCACGGCCCTCGTCAACGGCTGGTGCCCGGGCATGAACACGGCCTTCGAGCGGGCCAAACGGGCCTCTGCGGAATTCGGGGACAAGGTCGCGTTCCGGGCCGTCGACACGCTCGACCGCACGGCGTTCGAAGAATGGGGCGAACCCGACGCCATCTTCGTCGACGGCAAGGGCCTTCGGATGGGCCCGCCCCCGACATACGCGAAGATCCGGAAGGCCATCGCCAAGCGGGTCAAGAAGCTCGGCTGAGGGGGGCCGGCTTTCCATAAAGGGGAGGCGGTTTCTTTCGAGTCTACGGGATCTCCAGAGGCGGCCCCGGGCTCGCCGCGGACAGCGGGTGGTAATGAACATGGACGCGTTGCAGCAGGTCGATATCCCGGTGAAGTGCGCGTTCCAGGCGAGCGGAGACGGCGTCCCCTTCGGCGACGGTCGTGGACCCGTCCACGGCGATGGTCAGATTGATGACGAAATACGGGCCGAAACGGTGCGCCTGCATTTCCTCGACGGCCAACACTCCCGGTGTTCCGGCCACACAAGCCTCGACCTTTTTCCTGAGCTCCGCCGTGGGTACGGTGTCCATCAGGTCCCCTGAAGATTCGCGAAGGATCTCGAGCCCTGTTCGAAGGATCACCAAGGCGACTACCGCTCCGGCCAGGGGGTCGAACCACGGATAGCCGTGGCGGGCCACAAAGATGCCGATGCCAGCGGCCGCGGCGGCGAAGATATCGTTGCGGTGGTCGGAGGCGATGGCGAGAACCACGGGGTTGCCCGTCTGACGGCCGATGCGCCTGGTCCTCCAGCTTAAGAGGATCTTCAAACCAACGGTGAACACGGCCGCGAATTGGGCCCCTGCGCTGGCTCCTGCGACGGCAGCTCCCGTGGAGAAAAGGTCATAGACCCGGTTGATCGCGTCCCAGAAGATCGCCACGGCCGTTGTTAGAACGAAAGCGCCGATGACGACGGCCGCGATGCTTTCGAGCTGTCGATGCCCATAAGGGTGCTCGTCGTCGGCGGGCTTCCGGGCTTTCCTGATGAAGACCTTGACAATGATCCCATAGGCCACGTCGGACGTGGAGTTGATCCCGTCCGCGAGCAATGCGGGACTGTGTCCCAAGATCCCGATCGCGGTCTTGAGCGCCGCCAGCCCGGCATTGGCGATCAGGGCCAGATTGACGGCCAGCAGGTTCCGCTTATCGTGGTGATCCGCTGCTCTGTCCATCGATTCCCAAACGCCGCTCGTTCAAGTTCCCCTTGGTCGAGAGTTCTCCCCCTATTTCGCGGGCTTCAGGTACTTGTCGTACCAGGCCAGGTAGCGCTCGTAGCGGTCCTTCATGTAGCTCGGCATCGTGATCCCGTGGAACTGGCCCGGGGTACATGACGAGCTGGGTCTCGACGCCCAGGCTCTTGAGCGCCTGGTACATCTGCTCGCTGCCGATGATCGGGACGTTGAAGTCCTTCTCCCCGCCCATATACAGCGTCGGCGTCTTGATCCGGTCGGCCTGGAAGAACGGGTAGGAGATCCGGATCCAGCGATCCAGGGCCTTCCAGGGCACGCCGATCTCGAGCTCGTACTGGCGGATGTACTGGTCGCTGCCGTACATCGAGAGCTGCAGGGCGCTGCCCGCGCCGCTGATGGCCGCCTTGAAGCGGGTGTCGGTGGCGATCGTGTAGTCCGTCAGGATGCCGCCGTAGCTCCAGCCGCCGATACCCAGCCGGTCCGGATCGGCGATCTTCAGGGCCACGGCCTGGTCGACCGCGCCGAGCAGATCGAGGACTTCCTTGCGGCCCCAGTCCCCGAAGATGGCCTTCTGGAAGGCGCTCCCCCGCCCCGAGCTGCCGCGGTAGTTGACGGCGAGGACGACGTAGCCCTGGGCGGCGAAAAGCTCGCGCTCGAAGCTGAAGCTCCAGCCGTCCTGTCCGTTCGGCCCGCCGTGGATGCGGAGAAGCAACGGGTAAAGCTTCCCGGACACATAGGAGGCCGGCTTGACGAGGATGCTGTTGACCACGGTCCCGTCCTTGCTCTTGGAGGTGAAGGGCTCGGTGAGGCCGAGCTCGAGCCCGGCGAAGAGGGCGTCGTTCTGCCGCGTCAGCCGCCTCAATTTCCCGTTCTCGAGGGCGTGGACCTCGCCCGGCTCGGCGGCCGAGCCGGCGAGCAGCGTGATCGCACCGTCGGGACCGAGGGAAATGTTCGAGACCGTGCGCCGGCCCGAGGTCAGCTTCTCGATCGCTCCGCCGGAAACGGGGACGCGTCCGACGTAGCGATTCGCGGTCGTCCTCCACAAGGAAGGTCAGGCTCGTGCCGTCGGGGGACCAGCGCAAAGGGCCCGAAACGGGCCGATCGAGCCCGGCCGTCAGGACCTTGGCGGCGCCGACGGCCGAGGGCACGACGGCCAGCTTGCTCAGGCTGTAAGCGGAGTATTTAGGCTCGTCGCCGAAGAGGAAGGCGATCCACACACCGTCGGGGCTCCAGGCGGGACTTCCGCCGTCCGGGGTTTCCCGGGTCGTCAGCTGCCGGACCTCCGCTCCGGGCTTGGCCTCGACCACGAAGACGTTGGAATCGGGATTGCGGTCCGGATCGGGGCCGCGGTCGCTGGAGAAGGCGATCCGGGTGCCGTCCGGCGACCAGACCGGCGAGCCATCGCCATAGGGCCCGGAGGTCAGCGGCTCGGCTTTGCGTGTCGCCACATCGAAGAGCCACAGGTGCTTGCCGAGGCGATTGAGGTAGCCGGCGCGGTCACGTTTGAAGTGATAGCGGTCGACGACGACCGGCGGCTTGGTCTTGCGCTTCCAGCCTTCCATCTTCTCGGGTTCGTCGGCCGGGTCCTGCTCGCCGACGACGAGGACCAGGCGCTTGCCGTCCGGCGACCAGACGTAGTCGTCGACACCGCCCTTGATCTCGGTGAGCCGCAGGGCCTCGCCGCCCCTGCGGTCGAGGAGCCAGACCTGGGCGCCGAGCTTCTTTTCATCCTCGGTGCCGCGGGAGGCGAGGAAAGCCAGGTAGCGGCCGTCGGGGCTCCAGCGGGGCGTGGACTCGCCGTCCGGGCTCGAGGTCAGCCGGATCTCCTCGCCGCCGTCCCAGCCGACCATCCACAGGTCGGTGTCGCGCTTGTCCTTCTCGAGGTCGGTCGCGCCGACGGTGTAGGCGACCCATTTTCCGTCGGGAGAGCGTTGGGGATCGCCGACGCTCTTGATCTTGAACAGGTCGTCGAGCGCGATCGCGCGCTTGGCCGTCTGGCCTGAAGCGAAGGGGACGAGGACCGTGAGCGCAAGGGCGCAGACCGCGAGGACGAGACCGTATCTGACCAAGGGCTTGATCTTGATGGGTGACATGAGACGATTTATAGCGTCCGGCGGTCAGGCTGTCAAGGCTGAGGATGATTGGGCCGCCGGTCGGACATGCGTTACAATACGCCCATGAGGTACGAACATAAAACGGAACCGCTTCTGCCCTTCCGCCGGTTCATCGCCCGGCTGATGGTCCATTTCTCGGCCGGTCTCCTGGTGATCGCAGGATCGCTCGGACTGGGAGTTCTGGGCTATCACCACTTCGAGCGCCTTCCCTGGCTCGACGCCCTGCTCAACGCGTCCATGATCCTGGGCGGCATGGGACCCGTGGATCCCATCCGGTCGACGGGAGGCAAGGCCTTCGCCTCTGGGTACGCTCTTTTCTCGGGCGTGGTCTTCCTTGTCGTGGCCGGGATCATTATGGCCCCGGCCGCCCATCGGCTTTTCCACCGGCTCCACTTCGAAGGCCGACCGCGCTAAGGGACGTCTTCAGACGCGTACGGTCGTGAACGACAGCCCGTCGTGTTGCGGCGGCGCCTCGTCATCGCCGAGCCCGTCCTCGACGAAGATGCGGATAGATCAGAACGACCTCAGGAAGGCGCACTTGGTGATCTTGGGGACCCCTTCCCCGTCCCTGCGGACCTCGCCGCGGAGAAAGCAGACCGGCGGCGTCCCGTACGCGGCGCATCGCGTCTCGCCGACGCCCTCGAGAAGCCCCGTCTCGTCCTCGAACATGTAAAAATACTTTGCGCCTCCCCCGCCGTTCCCGTTGCCGGGCGCGGGCTCCGCCTCCTCGCCCCCGCCGTCCCCTCCGCCGTAGCCCCCGTGGCCGTTCCCGCCCCGCATCATGCCGTAGGTCACCCGCTGGCGGGCGTCGACGACCCGGACGACGAGCTCGACCAGGCTCCCGGCGCAGTCCTTGAGGTCCTTCACCCGGAGCGGCGGCCGCTTGCCCTCGTAGAGCTCGAGCTCGTCCCCCTCGGGCAGGAAGCCGAGGGACTCGAAGAGCATGCGCCGCTTCTCGTCCGAGGCGATGTCGGCGACCTCCTCCATGTGCTCGAGGCCCTGGAAGTAGCGCAGGACCTGGCGGGTCCGGCGCGGCTCGAGGGAGTCGAAGACGCCGGCCCGGATGAGGGCCAGGAGCTCGGCCTTGCCCGGCTTCGTCCGGGCCAGGAAGTCCTCGACCGACAGGTACCCGCCGCCCGCCTTCCTTTCGTCGAGGACGCGCTCGACCGTCTTGAGGCCCAGGCCCTTGATCGCGGTCAGGCCGACGCGGATGGCCCCGGCCTCGACCTCGAATCCGGCGTCGCTGCGGTTGGCGTCCGGGCCCACGATGCGGATGCCGTTCCGCCTGGCCTCGGCGACGTATTCGGGAAGATCGTAGTAGCCGCCGCCGGCGTTGAGCACCGCCGCGAAATACGGCACCGGGTGATGGACCTTGAGGTAGACGGCCTGGTAGGCCATGTGGGCGTAGGAGGCGCTGTGGGCCTTGTTGAAGGAATAGGAGGAGAACTTCTCCATGGTCTTCCACAGCCGCTCCACGTCCTGCGGCGCGTAGCCCCGCTCGCCGGCCTCGCGGACGAACTTCGTCCGGAGCGCCGGGTCGCCGCCCCTCCCCTTGCGCAGGCCCCGCCGCAGGAGGTCGCCCTCTTCCGGGGGCATGCCGGCCACCCGCTCGGCGACCTGCATGACCTGTTCCTCGTAGAGGAGGATGCCGCCGGTCTCGGGCAGGATGCGGGCCAGGAAGGGGTCGTCGCCGGGCGACGGGGACGTGTCCCCGGCTTTCGCCGGCCCGCGCCGCTCCGCCGCCGCAAAAGCGCCTCCTTCATGCCGCTCTCGGTCGGCCCCGGCCGGACCAGGGCCAGGGCCTGGGTGATCTCGTGCACGTCCGCGGGCTTCATCCGCCGCAGGAGGTTCATCATGGCCGGGCTCTCGACCTGGAAACAGCCGACCGTCCGGGCGGTCCGCAGGGCCGCGTAGGTCGCCGCGTCGCCCGCCGGGAGCGTCCGGAGCTTGAGCTTCTCCTTCGTCTCCGAGATGGCCGCCAGGCCCCGCACCGAGAGCAGGTCGAGCTTGATCAGCCGGAGGTCCTCGACGGCGTCCTTGTCGAAGTGGGTCATGCGCAGGCCCTTGGCCGAGGTCTCGAGCGGCAGGCAGCGCTCGACCGGGCCCGGGGTCAGGATGACGCCGCCGACGTGGAGGGAGATCTCGCGGAAGACGTCCTGGAGCTCGGCGGCGAGCTTCCAGGCGTCGAGGCGGCCGGGGGCCGGGGCGGCCTGCCGCAGCCAGGACGGCTCGGCGAAGTACGGCACGCGCTTGGACTGGCCGCGGGCCTCGTCGGGCGGCACGCCGAAGGCCCGGAGCGTCTCGTAGAGGGCCGAGCGGCCGCCGAAGTCCTTCAGCTCGCAGACGTAGGCCGCGCCGGTCTTGCCCGCGCCGTAGCGCTCGAGGACGTAGCGCAGGACCTCGTCGCGGCGCCGGGAGTCGAAGTCGATGTCGATGTCCGGCGGGTCGGGCCGGCCGCGGTTGAGGAAGCGCTCGAAGTAGAGGTCGAACTCGATCGGGTTGACGTGGGACAGGCCGAGGAGCCAGCCCAGGAAGGACGAGGCCCCCGAGCCGCGCAGGTTGTGGAGGATGCCGCGGCGGCGGGCGAACTCGACGATGTCGTGGACGACGAGGAAGTAGGGGCCGAAGCCCGACTGCTCGACGGCGGCGAGCTCGCGGCGGGCCCGCTGGCGCTCCTTCCAGGTCAGGTTCTTCGCGGCGGCCAGCCGCTCCTGGACGACCTCGCGGAGGCCCCGCGGGAAGAGATCGGCCGGGAGGTTGGGGACGATGCCGTCGAAGGCGAACTCGCACTTTTCGGCGACCTCGGCCGTCCGGGCCAGGGCCTCCTTCGCCGCGTCGCCGAAGCGGCGCAGGGCCAGGGCCTCCTGGTCCGGGCCGAAGATCCGGACTTTCGCGAGCAGCCGGTCGCGCTCGGGCGGGTACGGGACCTTTTTCTCGATGGCGCGGAGGAGGACGAGGCGCTCGGGGCTGGTCAGGTACTTGACGGGGTTGGCCCAGACGACGGGCAAGTCGAATTTCTGGGGACACGTTCCAATTTCCGAATGGTACATGTCCCCGAAATTCGCCGGAAATTCGCGAACTCCGCCCCCAAGTACAAATCGCCCCGGCGCGACCTTCTCGCGCAGCTCGGCCAGACACGCGCCCTCGCTCACCCGGGGGGGCATGTCCCCTTTTCCGTCCCCGTCTTTGGCCTTGGCGGCCGACGCTCCCCCGTCCGGCACGTAGATCACGACGAGTCCCGACGTGTCGCGGATCTCGCGCCGGTTGAAGATCTCCATGAGGTTCGAGTAGCCCTCTCGCGCCCGGACCAGGAAGACGAAGCGCCGGCCGCCGACTTCGAGCTCGCAGCCGAAGAGCGGCCTGTACCCGCCGGCCGGCGCGACGCGCTTCCACTTGCCCCAGCCGTAGATGTTGCCGATGTCCGCGAGCCCCGCCGCCGGAAGCCTTCGGGCCGCCGCCCAGCCCGACGCCTCCTCGAGCGTGACGCTCCCCCGGCCCCGGCTGTACACGGAATGGATGCGGAGCGGGACGAACATGCCGTTCACTTGGTCAGGGACGCGGTCTTGAGGACGTAGCCCCGCCGCGGGTCGGAGGCGTAGACGGCGTCGAGCATCCTCTCCCGGGCCGTCAGCAGTGAGCCGAAGCCGTACTTGTCGCGGACCTGGTCGAGGGCCCGGCCCAGGTTCTCCGGCCGCTCCGAATAGGGCTCGAAGAGCGCCAGGGGCCGGACCCGCACCAGCTCCGAGGCCTTGACCCCGACGAGGCGCAGGGCCAGCCGCGTGCCGGTGAAGAGCTCGAGGAAGAGCTCCTCGGCGATCTTGTAGATCTTGCCCGTCTCCTGGAGCGGCGACAGGACGAGCCGGCGCTTGATCTCGGTCTTGAAGTCCGCGGTGCGGGCCTTGACCTCGATGACGTGGGCGTAGAGCCGGTCTTCGCGCAGGGCCAGGGTCAGCCGGTCGCAGAGGTAGGCCAGGTGGGCCAGGAGCAGGCGCTTGTCCCAGAGGTCTTCGAGGAAGGTCGTCTCGCGCGACACGGACTTGGGCAGGGACGGCGCGACGAGCGGCCGGCTGTCGATGCCGCGCGACTGGAGATAGATGTCGTCGCCGCCCGTGCCGAAGAGCGTCCGGAGGGTCGCCCGCGGCAACGCCCACAGCTCGCCGATCTTGTGGACGTTCATCAGGCGCAGGACGACCTGGGCCTTGGGCCCGATGCCGGGCAGGGCCTCGATGCCGAGGTCGCGGAGGTAGGCCGTCTCCTCGCCCTCGCGGATCTCGAAGAAGCCGGCCGGCTTGGCCCGGCCCGTGGCCAGCTTGGCCAGGACCTTGTTCGGCGCCGCCCCGACCGAGACCGTCACCCCGATCTCGCGCTCGACCTGCCGCTTGAGCTCGCGGGCCGCCTCCGGAAAGGACGGATAGAGGCGGCCGCACCGGGTGAACTCGAGATAGGCCTCGTCGAGCGAGGCCTCCTCGACGTCGGGGGTCGCGGCGTGCAGGACCCGGAAGAAGCGCTCCGAGAAGGCCTGGTAGACCTGGTAGTTGCCGCGGACGAAGACGCCCTCGGGGCAGAGCTGGTAGCACTTGCGCAGCGGCATGCCCGAGTGGACGCCGAACTTGCGGGCCTCGTAGGAGCAGGTCGAGGCCACGCCGCGCTCGTTGGGCAGGCCGCCGACGATGACCGGCTTGCCCTTGAGCGAAGGGTCGAGCAGGATCTCGACGGAGGCGAAGAAGGCGTCGATGTCGACGTGCACGATGTACCGGCGCCCGTTTTGCGACAGAGACACCCCTGCTCCTTTCTTTGCAGCGATCCGATTCCCTTGTTCTCCCCTTCCGCGAAGGGGACGCGATATCGGGGCCCGCCCCGTTCAGTACTTTCTCATGACGCCGATGACCCGGCCCAGGATCTTGGCCGAGGGCGCCTCGATCGGCTGGAAGGCCGGGTTCTCCGGGACGAGGAAGATCTGGCCGTTGTCCCGCCTCAGCCGCTTGAGCGTCACCGAGCCGTCCTCGAGCATGGCCACGACCATCTCGCCCGAGTTGGCCAGGTTGGTCCGCTCGAGCAGGACGTGGTCGCCGTCGTCGATGTAGGCGTCGATCATGCTCTTGCCGTCGACCCGGATGCAGAAGACGTTGCCGCGGCGGCGGCCGACCATCCAGCCCGGGACGTCCATGGCCTCGCCGGTCGTGTCGAACGACTCGCGCGGCCCGCCGGCCGGGACGAGCCCGGCGACCGGCACCCGGACCTGGCTCTCGACGAGGGCTGGGAAGCCGGCGACACGGATCTCACCGTCGGCACGGCTGATGTAGCCCTTGCGCTCCAGGCTCTGGAGGTGCTTGAGGACGGCCGATGGGCTGGGGATCTTCAGGGCCGCGCCCAGCTGGCGGATGGTCGGGGCGTAGCCGTGCCCGAGGATGAAGTCCTCGACGGCCTTGAGGACCTTGGCCTGCCGCAGGGTCAGCTCGCGTCTCAATGTGTTTACCATTTTGTTCACCTTTTATAAGATAAGACCGCCGCGGGCGTTTGTCAAGAGGAAAATCGATGGGAGATTATTTCGTCGGTTTCTTGGCCGCTGCCCGGAGATACTTGAGATCCTCCAGGTCCTTGGGCCGCCCGACGGCCTTCTTGTTCTTGATCAAGGCTGCCAGGCCTATGTAGCGAACATCGACTTTTTGCCCCCGGATCAGCAATTGTTCAGTGATCCGGTCCTTCCAGGCCTCGTCGAATCCGACGCCGCAGATCGTGTTGTGCAGGTCGATCCGATTCGGGGGAAATCCGAACTGAACGATCTGCCCTCTTCGTGCCAGGTCGCCCGCGGATCCGATCCCGGGGACGTCTCCTGACCAGAATTCCCGGAGAGCGGCATACAGGGCCCGGCAATTCTTGAGGGACGGCTCATAGAACAGGTCGATGTCGCCCGTCAGCCGGGCAAAGCCGTGGTAGATGACCGCTTCCGCCCCGACGATGAGAAGACGGACCCCGTGCTTTTGGAGCTGGACGAACAGATCCAGAACATCCCGGGAGAAATGAGAGGGAGTCATTTAGCTGCCTCGGCGCTCCGGATCCGGGGAGGATTCTTACCGTAATATCTCTTGCGCAGTACCCGAGCGATGCGCTGGCGCGCTTCGGGGCTTAGGCCGATATAATATTGGATGTCCGCAGCTTCCTGGGCCTCGAAGCTACTGCATGGCTTGACTTGGGTTGATAGGAAATTCCTTTTCCGATTAACCTTTCCCATCTCGACAAGGAGGGTATCACCGCCCCGAGCCGATGTCAATTTCTTGCGATTGAGCCGATCCGGCTGCCGGCGGGCGGATGATCGGGTGCGTCATCCTGAAACGCGACCAATCAAATGCCCGCTCTCCTCGGCCGCACTTATGGAGCCGATGCGCGTCTCCATGAGTACTGCGAGGCGTCTGCCATCAGGCGACTTGCTCGAAGGCGTAGGCGGGAGGCGGTTTCTCCGTGACGAACGTCAACCCCGTGACGGATGATCCGGATTCAGATATTGTTGGCGTAGACAAGCACTCCCAAGACGACGAGTCCCAGGGCCATCGGCACCGCGATCGCAAGAATGGTCAGCGCGACGTTGGTCTTTTTATATCTGACCTGGCTGACCTCCGAGAGAGGGACGGAGATCCGCTGGGCCGCATTTCCGGCAGCCAGGATGGTCCAACCGGTCTCCCCTTGATCCAAGACCTTCCAGACGAGGTGGGTTCGCCCATCCCGATCGACGATCTCATAGACGCTCCCGTCGGCACGTTTCCTGATCGTTGGGATGGGGGACGGGATCCGCTCTTCGACACCGACGATAGCCGTACCCGTGATCGTGTCCCCCAGGACGCGGCCCGGGTCAGCGCCGGAGAAAACGACAATGTTGCCGGATTTTTTAACAAGGCTGATGATCTTCGCTTTTTGGCCGGGATGATCGTACGGAGCCACGTTTTTCGTCGCCATCATCGTGCAGGACGTCGAAGAAAGGGAGAAGCACGCCAGAGTGAATAGGATCACGGCTCTTTTGGGCACGGTGTTCCCTCCTTGCCTTAGCATCATGGCCTGCTGCCATAATGCTCCTTTTGCCGGCTGAGTTGTCAAGAATCAGTCAATATTTGATAGGGAAATTCCTTTTTTGGCGCGGCATGGGGTCGCCGGCTTTCATTTTCTTGACAGGATGGAGGGATTCAACTGCTCACTTCCTTCCTCACCGTCCACACCGTCTTCAACCTGCGCACCGTCGCGCGGCAAGTTCCCCGTCAGCTTCGTAATACTCATCTTTTCTCTCGCGCCTTCCCAGCTCGCTCCCCTGAATATCATGGCATGCCATTCAAGCTGAAACCACGTTGAAACCTTTTTTACGCGCAACGCTGTCGTGTCTTCTCTATCTTTCTGTAATGTTCTTCTCGTGCCGCCAAATTGCGCAGTATCGTTCTCAGCCTTCTATCATCACCGCTCCTTCTCGTCCAAGTTCTCATTTTCGCGTTATACCGCTACTTGCAGCAAAGCTCCTCCCTGAATAATTTCTCATCATGCAATCGCGCGCTATTCTATTTCTGAAATATCTCTTTAGCCTGTATATCAACTCATCAATCGTTACCGTGTTCTTTCTTAATCCTCGTGTTCTTCCTGATATCTCTGTTCTATTCCGTGCTCATCTATCTTTGTGCGCACATAGCGTAGCTCAAATACATCCTTCTGCAAGATGTTTCCTGAGAACGCTTCTCGCCTTCGCATCTCTCCTCCTCGCTCCTGCTGCCTCGCCCATACCCTTGGCTCGACCATAGTACTTCACAATCATGCCTATCTACGCGCGCTTCAATTCAGCTCTCGCAAAGTCATAGATACAGCGTTTTCAACATAGCGCCTCCTGAAACTCACCATCCAGACAGGCTCGAACTGCCGCCTTTGTTTCGTGCCGACAATGTCGTTCGCGTCCCCTGTTCTCATTTTCAAGGCAACCGCGTTTCCGTAATGTACCATCAACAACCGATATCAAGTCGTTTTCCCCTGACAGCAATATCCAGTTTCCACGCCAGCCACCCCAGACCACTTCCTCCTTTTTAGAGTTTCAGTTGAGCGCTACCTTTATTTTTTCAATCTCGCTATTGCCTCTCATCCCTTACGCTATCCGTCCGTTGACTGTGCAGAGCACGCGCTGCGTTCACTGCGCCGCGCGTTATAGATCTCACTCGTTTCTGCCGACTCTTCCCCTCGCCGACCTTCAACCGAGACGCAAACTCAGACTTCTCCGTGAAATTCTAAAGCCTCTCGTTCAGCACAGTTCATATCTGCTCAGCCAAAGTTCCAAACACTCTTCAGCACCTCAACCAGACTTAGAGCGTTCGCTCAGAATATCTCAATCACTCATTCAGGCACCTCGAAGCCCGCTCAATGCCATGTCAGCGCAGGGGACGATCAAAGGCAGCAATGCAGGCTATGGACCGTGGCATCGAGCCGATGTGCAGGCCGATTTCCGCTGGAGCCCTGTTCGCTCACGTCTCCTCGTTCGAGGTATCTTCGCCGCATGGCGATCTCAAGGGCTACCTGGAGTATGCGGCCGGAGCCGGCGGCCGTGACAGCAGCCTCGAGATAACTTGGCGTTCTCTTGATCTGGGCCTCCTCTCCCGGGCCCTGGACTCCCTGTGTTGGTCGACAGTCTGTCCACGGGCAAGGCCCGGGCCCGATGGCCAACTCGTCGCTGTCCACCCTCGAGGCCGAAACGGAGCTGACGCTCACGCCTCTGTCTGCAGCCGCGACGGAGAAGGCAAGGAAAACGCCCGATGGCCTTTTCGGGTCTGTTCCGGGCCAGCATTCAACCCTCGATGTCCGCCGCAGGAAGCGCAAGAGTCCGGGCTGACGGGCGGCTGAGCAAATCCGGACGGGGAATTCACCCTCCGGGCCGCCGCCCTCATCGACGAAAAGAACCTGGACCTGACCTCGCTCACCTGGCCTATTCAGGCGGGACCCTGGCCGTTTCAGGCCGGCTGCCGCTCGGGTCCGGCGGGACCGCTGACGCTTTCGGTGAAGGGGGAGGCCATCGATATCGGGAAAACGGCTGCCTTCTTCGGCCGGAGCGTGCCCCTCGACGGGACGCTGAGCCTCGATATGGCCGCTTCGGGAACGCGCGAACAGCCCGGCTTGCGGGTCCGGATCGATGCCACGAGCCTGTCTTACCGCGGCCTGGAGATCGGCGGCGCGGCATTCCGCGGCAAGACGGCCGACCGGCGGCTCAACTTCGAACTCACACTCTCCTCCCTTGCGGTCTCCGCGGCCGGGGCCCTCGGCCTGACCAGCCCGTACGACCTCAGCGGCAAGCTCGACATTCAAGGGCTGTCACTCGACTCGCTCCTGCAGCCCCGGCCGTCCGGCGTCGGGCCTCGGCTTGCGGGCAGCCTGACCGGCGCCGTCGACTTCAGCGTTTCACTTGCCCAGGCAAAGCAGACTCTCCAAGCCGAGGCTTCGTTCGGAGAGATTGCATTCGGGCTGCCGGGCCGGCTCCTGGCCAATCAGGGCCCGGTTCGCTTCGCCTTCGACGCAGAAGGACTGACCATCGAACAGATGAGCCTGGCCGGGGGTGGCAGCGAAATCCGGGTTGACGGCCGCCTTCCCGCCTCGAACCAGCCAGGGGGAGAACTGACGGTTCAGGCCGGCCTCGACCTCTCTCTTACCGAGGTCCTGGTGCCGGCCCTGGCCGCGCAAGGGAGGCTCGGGCTGTCCTCGACGATCACCGGGAGCTTGGCTTCACCCGTTGTCGCCCTCGACGCGGACATCAGCAACGCCGGCCTCCGGATCAAGTCGGTCGGCACTCCGGTGGAGGAGCTGAACCTGAAGGCTTCCGTCCGGGGGAACGAGATCGAGATCGAGAGAGCCTCCTTCCGGTGGGGAAAGACCTCGGTCGATCTCTCCGGAACGTTTCCGCTGGGCCTTGTTGTTTCATCGCTCAGGCCCGTTCTTGGCCCGACCGCTTTCCGTCTCGAGGGAAAGGTGGCGGGCCTCGACCCGGCGGAGGTGGGCGCCGCGCTGTCCCAGCCGGCCTTGAGCGGCATGACAGGCGTCGCCTCGTTCGATTTCGACCTCGGCGGCGGCTCTCTCGACTGGAACGCCCTCGACGGACATCTTCGTTTCGGAGAATTGCGGTTCAACTTCGGCGATCTCACCTTCTCCGCGAGTGAGCCCGTGCGGATCTCCGTTGATGGCGGACAGGCCCGGATCGAGAGTTTCAAGCTGTCCGGGCAAGGCACGAGCTTCGCTCTGAGCGGCGGACTCGACTTCGCCTCAGGAGAGTTCTCCGGTCTGGCTCTGGACGGCGAGCTGCAGCTGGCCCTGCTCCGTCCTTTTTTAAAAACCGGCGAGATCTCCGGGATATCCAACATTAGAATTCTCATGTCCGGGGACCTGGCGAGTCCCGAGCTCAACGAATTCCTGGCCTGAAGAACATCGAGATGCGATGGCCGGACTATAGCCTGTCCGTCAGCGGCCTCTCCGGCTCCATCGAACTCGAAGGGCGGCGGATGCTCATCAAGGACCTCCGCGGTGAAGTCAACCAGGGCCGTCTGTCGATCGGAGGATCCCTCGACTGGCACGGGCTCGGCTTGAGCGGCGCGGACGTGCAGATCACCGCGGATTCGGTGCTGACGGATTACCCTCGGGGCTTTCTCGCCGAATGGGACCTGGCCCTGAGATTCACCTCCGATGGCCGACGCCAAAAGCTCGACGGCAAGGCCTCTCTGATCCAGGGGAATATCACGGAGAACTTCGACGTCAGATCCGGGCTCTTCCGTCTCCTGAAGGGAAGCGGGACGCGGGTTTACTTCGAACGCAGCCCGTTCTTCGACAACATGACTTTCGACGTCGACATCACGACGGTCAACCCGTTCAACGTCCGAAACAACATCGCCGACATCCAGGTCCGGGGGCTCTCAAGCTCAGCGGAAAACCATACTCTCCGGGTCTCGGAGGAAGCGTCCTGGTCCTGGACGGAGGAACTGTCACTTTTGCCGGAAACATCTACCGGGTCGAGCAGGGCCGGGTCATTTCCTCAATCCCAACCGCATCGAACCGAATTTGGTCCTCCAGGCTGCGACCATCGTCAGCGGGTACGCGATCAAGCTGAGCATGACCGGGAACCCTGGACAACCTGCAGGCCACGTTCACATCCGAGCCGGCCCTGCCCGAGGCCGACATCCTGTCGCTGCTCACGGTCGGCGATGCCGCTCCATGGAGCCGCCCCGTCTTCGTCGAATGGGTTGCCGGACCAGGCTCTTTCGTATCTCGAATCGGCCGTCACCGGGAAGGTCGGCAAGGTCATTGCCAAAGGACTGGGGCTGGATACGCTGACCCTCGATACCCGCCTCGTGGCGCCGGGCGGGACGCCGGAGGCTCGGATCACGGTGGGACAGCACCTGACCCCGAACGTGGATCTCATCCTTTCGCAGAATCTTCAGGAACTCCAGCCAGAGGACGGTCATCCTGAACTACGCGCCGACGAGGAGACTGAACTTCCAGGCTCTCAACAAAGACAGCGACGAGTACCGGTTCAGCGTCCAGGCGAGCTGCGCATCGGCCGGGCGCTGCCCGCGCCGGCGCGGCTGAGCGGGCCGCTCCCGAAGCGGGACTCAAGATCGGCCGGATCCGGCTGAGCGGCGACCTGGGCCTTCCCGAAAAGACGATCCGAAAACACTTTCCGCTCAAGACCGGCCGGAAGTTCAATTTCCTGACCTACGGCAAAGCCCTGCGGAAGCTCAAAAATCTCTATCGCAAGTCCGGCCATCTCGACCTGGCTCTGAGGTGGACCGGAACACAAGCGACGGCCAGGTGGATATCACCCTGGACATCCAGGCCGGGCCCCGGTTCGTATTAGAGGGGCGGGGTTTCGCCGTCTCCAAGAAACTGCGGAAAAGGCTGGAGGAACGCTGGATGGAGGAGACGTTCGCCGGAAGGAAGCTCGGCAATGTCGAGGAGACCGTTCGGTCCGAGCTAATTTCGAAGCGTTATTCCCGTGCGGCGGTCAAGGCCCGGAGCGAGGAGGTCGGGCCGGGCCTCACGAGAGTTGTGATCGAGGTCGAGAGGGGAAAACGTTACGCCAGGCCCCGTCTCGAATTTTCGGGAAGAACGGCCTTCAAGGACAAAACATTGCGCCAGGTCCTCGGCTCCGGAGAGCTCTACGCAAACCTTTTTCTCAATCCCGGGGATTCGTCTCAACTGCTCCGCGATTATTACCGTGAACATGGCTATCTCGAGGCCCGAGTCGGAAAGCCCGACATCGCCTTCGAGGAAGCGGGTCGCAACGTCAACGCGGTCTTCGCGATCAAGGAGGGCCCGCTGTTTCATGTCGGGGACATCGCGTTCGAGGGCAACCGGTTTTTCGACAGGGCCCGGCTGCTCAAGGCCGCGGGCTTCGCGACGGGAGATGTCTTCCGGCTCGAGAAGTTCGATCGTCGAGGTCGATCCTCCTCGAGGCCTACGAATCAGCGGGTTCATCAACGCCGCGGTCGAGGCCCGGTACCTGCCGGATGCGGCAGCTGGCACGGTGTCGCTCAGCTACAAGATCACCGAAGATAAGCAGGCGTCATCGAAGCCATCCAGATCTCGGCAACCGGCTCACCCGCTCTCGTTCATCCGCGACGTGCTGACCTTCAAGCCGGCGACTCGTGGATTACCGGAGATCAATGAATCCCGGAGGAACCTCTACGACCTGGCGTATTCAGGACGTTGAGCCTCGACCTGCTGCGGCAGCCGACCGCGATTGCGGCGGCGGCGCCGAAGCGAGGCGGATCGGCGGCAGCCGTATTTGGCAAAGCTCGAGTTGTCCGAAGCCAAGCCCGTCATCCTCGTCGGCGGTCTTCACTACGATACGGAGACCTCGGTCGGCGCAAACCTTCACCTGGTCCATGAGAATTTCCTTGCGGGCCCTGGCCCTGGCGGAACCGCCCTTCTCGACAGCCGGGAGCAGGCGGGCGGGTGTTCATCCGAGCCAGTATTTTCTGGCGCGAAGGCCGATACGAACATGTCATCTTTTACGACCGCAAGGCCGAGCCCGATTTCACTCTCCGGAAATACGGAGCGACGCTCCAGCAGCAAAGGCGCTATCGGGGCAGGTATCTGCTGACGTACGACTATACGATCGAGTGGGACAGCACCTTAGCGCAACGCCGCGATGAGCGGGACCAACAGGATCGGCGGTGAGCGCCTCGCTGGCCTACGACTCGAGGACGATTTCCTCAACCCGACCAGGGGCCGTTTCCTTTACCAGACGCTGGAATACGGCGACAGGTTTCTGGCTCGCAGTTCCGGTATGTCCGGTCGTTCGCAGGCCTCGTTCTACTCCGGCTGAATCCCGTCTTTCTGCTGCCTCGGCGGCGCGACTGGATCGAGAGCGGCTTCGGCAGGAACTGCCTCTGAGCTTGCGTTTTTCGCCGCGGAGTACGACCGTCCGCGGCTACGGATTTCACGAGCTGGACCCAAGGACCCGGTCACGGGATGGCCGTCGGCGGCGAAGCGATGCTCGTCCTCAATGAGGAGCTTCGGTTCCCACTCTACAAGATCATCGGCGGCGTCGTTTTCCTGACATGGGAACGTCTACTCATCGTATCCGGTCAGGCCGCTGAGCCTCAGAAGCGGCGCGGCTTCGGTCTCAGGCTGACACTGGCGCTCATCGGCCGGCTCGACATGGCTTCAGCTAGCCCCCAGGCAGAATCTCCCTATCGCTGTACGTCAGCATCGGCCAATCTTCTAAGACAAAGCGCAGCAATGCCCCGTTGGCCGCGGCTTCCAATACTGTGCATCGCCAATCATTCCATCTTTATTCATACACTCAGAAATTCTAGCCGCTTTTCTTGACAGGATGAGGGGCGTGTGGAATAGTGATTCTTCGCCGCAGCCGCTTTGACCGCCACAAGGAGAGTCCGAGTCCGATGAAGAAATTCCTGAAGAAAGCCCGTTGGATCCTGATCCCGGCCGCCCTGGCCGCGATCGTCATCCTCTGGGTCGTCAAGTTCGAATCCCAAAAACCGGAGATCCGTCCGGCCGGCGACAGCCCGTTCCTCGGCCGCGAGCTCACGTTTCGGGTCAGCGACCGGAAAAGCGGTCTGGCCGAAGTCCGGGTGGAAGCCGTCCAGGCCGGCCGGACCGTCGAAGTCTTTTCCGAAAGATTCCCCGCGGCGCTTCCGGCTTACGTCAAAACGCTTTCCCTGCGCCCGCTTCCCGCCGGACTGGCCGACGGCGAGGTCCTCCTCCGGATCTCGGCCGAGGACCGCTCCTGGAACGGCGGGAACACCGCCGTCTTGGAAAGGAAGATGATCCTCGACACCCGCTCCCCCCGGATGAACGTCCTCGGCGGGCCGCACTATATCAACACGGGAGGCACGGGCGTCGTCTCCTGCACCGTCGACGAGGAAAGCTCCGTCGTCGGGATCCGGGTCGGAGAGCGCTTTTTCGCCGGATTTCCGACCGGGGAAAAACGCTTCCTGGTCTTTTTCGCGCTCCCTCCGGACGCGCCCCGCGACGTTTCTTTCGCCGGCGTGGCCGAGGACCCGTCCGGCAACAAGACGACCATCGTTTTCCGGCCGGTGATCAAGACCGTCGCCTTCAAGCGGGACACCCTGAGCCTGTCCGACAGGTTCCTCGGAGACGTCGTCTCCTATTTCAAGAACATCGACCCGGGGCTCCAGGGAACGGACCTGGAGGCCTTCCTGACGGTCAACCGGACGCAGCGGAAGCTGGATTACGAGCGGCTGGCGACCCTCTGCAAGAAGACAGAATCCCGGATGCTCTGGTCCGGGGCGTTTCTCCGGCTGCCGAACTCGAAGCCCATGGCCGCGTTCGGGGACCGGCGGACCTATACGTACGACCGCAAGGTCGTCGACCAACAGGTCCATCTCGGCGTGGACCTGGCCTCCACGGCCCAGTGTCCCATCCCCGCGGCCAACGCCGGCCGGGTCGTGTTCGCCGACCCGCTGGGCATCCACGGCCTGACGGTCGTCCTGGACCATGGCCTGGGATTGTTCAGCATGTATTGCCATCTGAGCCAGATCGATGTCGCGGTGTCCCAGGACGTGACGCGGGGCGAGACCCTCGGGCTTTCGGGATCCACGGGCCTGGCCGGCGGCGACCATCTCCATTTCGCCATGCTCGTCCACGGGGCCTTCGTCAATCCCGTGGAATGGTGGGACGACCACTGGATCCGCGACAACGTCGAGCTCAAGACAAGATAAAAAACCCTTAGGATCATTTTTCCGGAAAGAGCGAAAGCCCATGAACACGGCGGCCGTGTCCACCCCGCGCCGGGCCTACCTGGACAACCTCAAGACCGTGCTCGTGGCCGGCGTCATTACGGGTCACGTCTTCATCACCTACGCCGACGTCGGGTCCTGGGCTTACCTCGAGCCTTCCGCCGAACAAAGCGTTCGTCATCCCCGCCGCGCTTCTACGTCGCTCTCGGGCTCCATGTTCGCGATGGGCCTGTTCTTCCTCATCGCCGGGATGTTCGTCCCGCGGGCCTTGGCCCGCAAGGGCCCCGCGGGTTTCCTGCGCGACCGCCTCGTCCGGCTCGGCCCGCCCTTCCTGGCGTTCCTGCTCGTCGTCTTCCCCGTTGTGCGATGGATGGGCGACCGGCGCGGCCGGTCGCTCGCCTGGTTCTTCCGCGATGCAGCTGAAGGAGCTCGATCCCGGCCCGTTGTGGTTCGTCCTCGCCCTGCTCATCTTTTCCTCGGCCTACGCCGCCTGGCGCGACCCTCCGGCCGGCCCGTCCCTCTCCCCGTCCGTGGCGCGCGTCCTTCCTCGTCGGCCTGGCCGCGGGCATCGCGGCGGCCACGTTCGTCGTCCGGCTGCGTTTACCCGATCGACTCCCACCAGATCTTCGTGCTGCACGTCTGGCAGTGGCCCCAGTGCATCGGCCTGTTCGCGCTCGGCGTCGCCTGCGCCGAGAACGGCTGGCTCGACCCGGTCCCGGACCGGCTGCGGCGGCTCGTCCGGCCTTGCGGCCATCGGCGGGGCGCTGACGATCGTCTCGGCCCTCCTGCTCAACATGAAAAACACGGATCCTCTCGGAGGGCGGGATGTCCTGGCCGGCGGCCGCGGTCGCCATCGGCGAAGGGATCACGGCGGTCGGCTCGTCCGTCTGGCTGCTCGGGTTCTTCCAGCGCCGCCTCGACCACGCCGGTACGCTGGCACGCGGGATGGGACGGGCCGCCTTCGGCGCTTATGTGGTCCAAGCCCCGGTGGCCGTCGCGATCGCGCGTCTGGCCCAGCCGCTGCCGATCGCTCCGGAGCTCAAGTTCCTTTTCGTGGCGCCAGCCGCCGTGGCCGGGTCGTTCGGGCTGGCCTGGCTGCTCGGAGAGCCGATCACCATGGACATTAAAGAAGCCATCTCCACCCGTCGATCCATCCGGGCCTATGAGAACAAGCCCGTCGACCCCGGCCTGGTCCGGCAGATGATCGAGGCCGCCGTGCAGGCGCCATGCGGCATGGGCATCGAGCCCTGGAAGTTCGCCGTCATCCAGGACCGCGAGATCCTGACCGACCTTTCCGGCCGGACGAAGACTTATATGCTCGGAATGATCGATCAGATACCGCCGCTCGCGCAGTACCGCGAAACGCTCGAGAATCCCAGCTTCAACGTGCTTTATGGCGCGCCGGCGCTGGTCCTTATCTGCTCCGTGCAGAATTCGAGCCCGACGGCCGAGATCGATTGCGCTCTGGCCGCCCAAAACCTGATGCTCGCGGCCCGCGATCTCGGCCTGGGCACGTGTTGGATGGGCTTCGTTGGAATGTATCTGAGGACGGACGAAGCGAAGAAGCGTATCGGCCTCCCGGAAGATCACAAGGTCGTGGCGGCGATCGCCGCCGGCTGGCCGGCCGTCGCGTTCACGACCATGAAGAGGAATCCCCCGGAGATGATCTTCTGGAAATAGCCGGCCGCGACGGCCGGCTCGTTCGGGCCCGCCTGGCTGCTCACCCGCGTCCCCGGTATCAAAAAGGTCCTCTGAGCTTAGAGCGGGGCTTTACTTCTTCTTCCGCTTGGCTTCCGCCCTGGCCCGGTTCTCCTTGACCCGGAACTTGACGATCCGGGTGATCAATCCATAAGGCACCGGCGTCCCGAGCGGGAACCGCACCGTCCCCTTCGACGTGCCGTAAGGGGCGAGCTCCTTCTTGAACTTCTCGATGCCGTCGGGGCCCGGGAAGAGGGAGACATGCTTCTCGAAGGCGGCGAAAGAAGTGAGCATCCCGCCCAGGGCATAAGAAGGCATGCCCCAGCTGATCCTCTCCTCCGCCTCGGGCGCAGCCTTCCGGATGGTCGCCCGCATCTTCCGCAGGACCGCACGGACTTCGGGCGGGAACCCGGCGATATAGGCATCGACGCTCTCCGGAGCGGCTCTGGCTTTTCCCGTCTTTCATGGCTGCCGCTGTTATTTGATCCGGAGCGCTTGACCGCGCGCTTCACATCCTTGACCGCGCCTTGCCCGGCCTTGAGCACATCCCACTTGCCGTCCGGCTTAGCTTCATGTAGCGTCAATTCATTCCGCTTATTTGATCTTGACCTTGCTATTGTCGATCATATTCCATTTTTGCCTTTTCCATTCAGCTCATGTGGCGTGTTTCGGACGTACTCGTGAGGAGACCCTGATCTTGATGACCATTCGGACCTGGCGTGTCGCCGCCCATGATTATATTATCAGGATCGGCCCAGCGCCCGGTGAACGTGTAGGTCTTCTTGGCCGCGTCGTAGGTCCCCTTCAGCAGGTAGAAGCTGGTCGACGGAGTTGTCGATCCAAAAGGTCGTGTAGGCTTTGGCGATATTATCGTAGCCCGAGATCTGCAGGCCTTCGAACGGCTGGCCCATCATCTCGCCCCTGTAAGTCAGCCGGACATAGCGGCCTCCCAGGATCATCTCGCCTTCATTGCTGTTGACCGACTCGGTCGGCGGGGCGCCGGGAGCGGCCCACATCTTGCCTTCGACCCTCCAGCGTCCGGCGAAGTACTCGAGGGCCTTGTGCTCGACCGTGACGGCCCCGGCCTTCATGTAGGCCTTCCATGGCCTTGGCCTGGTCCTGTTCGGACGTCTGGGCCAGGCCCGATACGGCAGTCAGGACGAAAAGCGCCGAGCGCAAAAACGACTTTTTTCATGGTGTGGCTCCTTTGCGTTCGTCGATCAGCGGAATTCTTTGAAAAGATCGGCCAATTTCCCCTTGTCCAGGGCCCGGTCCTTCAGGGGCTCGGACCCCTTCAACCCTCGGAGATCTTCGTAGGTCCTGCGCTCCGCCCGGAAAATGACCCCGAGCGGGATCCTGTCACCCCATTCCAGGGCCTTCCGGAAAGCCGCCGGCCTGTCCGTAGGATCGTACGAGGCCTCGTCCAGAACGTAGACCCTTTTTTTATACCAGTCGAAGGTGTTGACCTTGTTGAAGGAAACGCAGGGCTGGAGGATCTCCAAGAAGGAAAAGCCTTCGTGCTCGATGGCTTTTTGGATCAGGCCGACCAGATGGTCCATCTCCCCCGCGAATCCCCGCGCGGCGAAGCTGCAATCGCCCGCCACGGCCAGGGCCAGGGGCCGTTCCGGCTCCATGGAATTGCCTTCCGGCGTGGTGCCGGTGACCATGTCCGCGTCCGTGGTGGGGGAAGCCTGCCCTTTGGTCAACGCGTAGATCTGGTTGTTGTGGACGAGATAGGTCATATCGAGGTTGCGCCTCATGGCATGGATGAAGTGGTTCCCCCCCTCCGCGAAGCCGTCCCCGTCCCCGCCGTCGGCGATGACGACCAGGTCGTGATTGCCTATCTTGGCGCCCGTCGCCACGGGGAGGGCCCGGCCGTGCAGGCCGTTGAACATGTTGCAGCGGAGGTAGTGTGGGAGCTTGGCGGCCTGCCCGATTCCGGAGACGATCAACACCTGTTCCGGCTTCAGTCCCGACAGCGCCAACGCCCGCTTCAGCGCGCTCAGAATGCCGAAATTCCCGCATCCCGGACACCAGGCGATCGGATCGTCGCTCTTGAACACGTCTGTGTCAGCCATGGTCGTCAGCCTTTCGTGGTTTCCAGCCTGGCCTTGAGTTCGTCCGGCGTGAACGGCCTGCCGTCGTACTTGAGGATCTTTTCCGCGATAGCAAGGCCGGTTTCCATCCTCAACAATTTGCAGAATTGACCGGTGGCATTGTTCTCCACGGCGATGAGGCGGGCCCTTTGAGATATCTCCCGGGGTATGGGAGCCTCGGGAAGCGGATACAGCTCGCTGAAGTGGATATAGCCCCAGTTCGCGCCCTCCGCGCGAAGCGCTTGAACGGTCTCTTCGACCGCGCCGAGCGTGGATCCCCAACACACGAGATAGGATTCGGCGTCGGGGCCGGGGAAGATCTTCGGACCGGCCATCTCTTCCCGCATGCCGGCGAGCTTGCGCAGCCGTTTTTCCACCATGGAACGGCGGACATCGGCGCTCTCGGTGATGTGCCCTTCCACGGTGTGTTCGTCGCTGTCGGCATAGAGGACCTGGCCGGGGGTGCCGGGCAGGAGCCTGGGCGAGATGCCCGAATCCGTTATCTCGTACCGGGCATAGGCATAGGGTTTCATGTCCTTCAGGGCCTGTTCGGACACGAGGCTCTGTGCCTCGCCGAGCCGATCGTCCATGGCGAACGGCTCCGTGGTCCAGGATGAATCGTTGAGGACCTGATCGCCCAGGACGAACACCGGGGTTTGGTATTTCTCCGCCAGATAGAAGGCCTTCCGGATCGAGTGGAAGGCCTCCTGCGCGTTTCCGGGGGCCAGGACGGCGCGGGGGAATTCCCCGTGGGCGCAGTGCGTCACGAAGAGGAGGTCGGCCTGTTCCGTCCGGGTCGGGAATCCGGTGGCCGGCGCGGGCCGCTGGCAGTCGACGACGACCAGCGGGGTCTCCGTCATTCCGGCCAGGCTGATGCCCTCCACCATCAGGGCCAGGCCGCCCCCCGACGTTCCGGTCATGGCCCGCGCCCCGCAGAAGAACGATCCGATGGCCATGTTGACGGCGGCGATCTCGTCTTCGGCCTGTTCCACGACGATCCCGAGCTCTTTGCTTTTCGAAGCCAGATACTCCATGATGGCCGTGGCCGGCGACATGGGATAGGCCGAGTACAGCCGGACGTTGGAAGCCAGGGCCCCCAGGGCCATCGCTTCGCTTCCCGTGAGCAGCATCCTCCGACGGCTCTCCTCTCCGGAGGGGTGGAGCTCGCAGAGCGGCGGCCCTTCGGGCCTGTCCTTCATCCGCTCGAAGCCTTTGCGGGCGCATTCCCTGTTGGCTTGGACGACCTTGTCGCCTTTTTGGGAGAAGACCTCGCCCAGGAGCGCCAGGAGGGGCTCGAGCGAAAAGCCCGTCAAGGCCATCAGCGCTCCGGAAGCGACGCTGTTGGCCATCCTGGCGCTGCCGCCGGTTTCCTCGGCGATCTTTTCCATGGGCAGAGGCAGGTATTTTGGTCCCGAAGGGGCGTTTTCACTGACCTTCCCCTCGTCATAGACGATAAGGCCGTCCACGCTGTCCCGGTAGAGGTCCAGGGTATTCTTGTCCAGGCACACCAGAATATCGACGCGGCCGGAAGGACAGCTCACCGCGCGGTCGCTGACGCGGATCTGGATGTAATTGTGCCCTCCCCTGATCCGGCTCATGACGTCTTGGTTGATGAAGACGTGGAGACCCGTTGCGCACGAAGGCCTTTCCCAGCAGGCTGCTGATCGAATTCATGCCCTGCCCGGCTTCGCCGCCGATGCGGATGCTGAGGTCGCAGTGGTCCTTTTCGTCCTTGTTCACGGCCATGTCGAAGTCCTCCCCTTGTCACCCGCGCCCCTTCGCTCGGGGCCGGGCCGGACGCGAGGCCCAGCGGCACTGCGGCCAGAAACCGGGGCGAGGGCCGCATCGGATCCCCGCTTTGCCGGACCGCCTTGCGCTACAGCGCGTCGATGATCGCGTTCAGGGTCGGGCACGGCCTCATGGCCGCCTCGAGCTTCGTCTTGTCCGGGTGGTAGTAGCCGCCCATGTCGACGGGCTTGCCCTGGAACGTGATCAGGCAGGCGTCGATCTCGGCGGCCTTCCCGCCGAGGGCCTTGGCCACGGGCGCGAACTTGGCCTTGAGCTCCGCGTCCTTGTCCTGGGCGGCCAGGGCCTCGGCCCAGTAGAGGGCCAGGTAGAAATGGCTGCCCCGGTTGTCGATCTGGCCGACCTTGCGGGCCGGCGACTTGCCGTTGTCGAGGAACTTGCCGATGGCCGTGTCGAGGGTCTCGGCCAGGACCTGGGCCTTGGCGTTCTTGAAGGCCCCGGCCACGTGCTCGAGCGAGGCGGCGAAGGCCGAGAACTCGCCGAGCGAGTCCCAGCGCAGGTAGCTCTCCTTCTCGAACTGCTGGACGTGCTTGGGGGCCGAGCCGCCGGCGCCCGTCTCGAACAGGCCGCCGCCGGCGAGCAGGGGCACGATGGACAGCATGTAGGCGCTCGTGCCGATCTCGAGGATCGGGAAGAGGTCCGTGAGGTAGTCGCGGAGGACGTTGCCCGTCACCGAGATCGTGTCCAGGCCCTTGCGGATGCGCTCGAGGGAGTACTTCATGGCCTCGACCGGGGCCATGATCTCGATGGTCAGCCCGGCCGTGTCGTGGTCCTTGAGGTATCTCTCGACCTTGGCGATGACCTGGGCGTCGTGGGCCCTGTTCCGGTCGAGCCAGAACACGGCGGGAGCGCCCGTGGCCTTGGCCCGCTTGACGGCCAGCTTGACCCAGTCCCGGATGGGGATGTCCTTGACCCGGGACATCCGCCAGACGTCGCCGGCCTCGACGGCGTGCTCCATGAGAACGCGGCCGTCGGCCGCGACCACGCGGACCGTCCCGTCGTACGGGATCTCGAAGGTCGTCGGGTGGGAGCCGTATTCCTCGGCCTGCTGGGCCATCAGCCCGACGTTGGGGACGTCGCCCATGGTCGCCCGGTCGAACGCGCCGTGCTTCCGGCAGTCCTCGATGATCGTCCGGTAGATCGTCGCATAGCAGCGGTCGGGGATCATGGCCTTGGTCTCGTGGAGCTTGCCGTCCGGCCCCCACATCTGCCCCGATTCGCGGACGACGACCGGCATGGAGGCGTCGACGATGATGTCGCTCGGGACGTGGAGGTTGGTGATGCCCTTGTCCGAGTCGACCATGGCCAGCGGGGGCCGCTCCGCGTAGACGGCCTGGATGTCGGCCTCGATCTCCTTCTGCTTGGCCTCGGGCAGGGTCTTGATCTTGGCGTAGAGGTCGCCGAGGCCGTTGTTGGGATTGAAGCCGCACTCCTTGAGCGCCGCGGCGTGCTTGGCCAGGGCCGTCTCGTAGAAGACCGAGACGGCGTGCCCGAAGAGGACGGGGTCGGAGACCTTCATCATCGTGGCCTTGAGGTGCAGCGACAGGAGCAGGCCCTTGGCCTTGGCGTCCTCGATCTCGGCGGCGTAGAAGGCCCGCAGGGCCTTCTTGCTCATGAACGTGCCGCTGAGGATCTCGCCGTCGAGCGCCGTCAGCTTGTCCTTGAGGACCTTGACCGTTCCGTCCGCGCCCTGGAGCTCGATCCGGAAGTCGACTTTCTTTGCGACGGTCGCCGACTTCTCGTTGCCGTAGAAATCGCCGCCGGTCATGTGGGCCACGTGGGCCTTGGACTCCGGCGTCCAGGGGCCGAGGGGCAGCATCTTCTTGGGGTTCTTCTGGGCGTATCTCTTCACGGACACGGGGGCCCGCCGGTCGGAGTTCCCCTGGCGCAGGACCGGGTTGACGGCGCTGCCCAGGACCTTGGCGTAGCGGGTGTGGATCTCCTTCTCGGCCTCGGTCTTGGGATTCTCGGGATAGTCGGGGACCTTGTAGCCCTGCGACTGGAGCTCCGCGATGGTCTCCAGGAGCTGGGGCAGCGAAGCGCTGATGTTCGGCAGCTTGATGATGTTGGCCTCGGGCTTCAGGGCCAGCTCGCCCAGGAAGCCCAGGTTGTCCGGGACCCGCTGGGCCTCGGTCAGGTAGTCGGGGAAGTTGGCCAGAAGGCGGCCGGCGAGCGAGATGTCGCAGAGCTCGACCTCGACGCCGGTCCCCCGGGTGAAGCCCTGGACGATCGGCAGGAGCGAGAAGGTCGCCAGGTACGGCGCCTCGTCGGTTTCGGTCCAGTAGATCTTGGGAGCGGTCATTCGTCCTCCTCGGAAAGTAAAAACGTAGGGCTTGTAAGGTAACCGAAAAGACCAGGGGTGTCAAGCCATTAAATCCATTTATAATCAGTATGATAGACATGGATTCGGAAGCGCCTGGCCGGCTTGCGTTCCTGGCCCCCGGCTGAATCCCAGAAAACCTCAATACTGCCGAACGAGACTCCCGTTCCCGGGAAGCTCGTCCCAGCAGGAGCGCCGTCGCAGCGTCCTTGATGTAGATCGTCATCGTCCAGGTCGCACTCGGTGGTGATCGTCGCCGTGCCCGGCCCGAGGCGTTCATCGTATAGACCCCGTGACCGGGACGTCGTTGGATCACACCGGCCGCGTTATATCATCCCCCAGGCTTTAGGTAGCTCTCCTTCTCGAATTGCTGGACGTGCTTGGGGGCCGAGCCGCCGGCGCCCGTCTCGAACAGGCCGCCGCCGGCGAGCAGAGGCACGACGGACAGCATGTAGGCGCTCGTGCCGATCTCGAGGATCGGGAAGAGGTCCGTCAGATAGTCGCGGAGGACGTTGCCCGTCACCGAGATCGTATCCAGGCCCTTGCGGATGCGCTCGAGCGAGTACTTCATGGCCTCGACCGGGGCCATGATCTCGATGGTCAGCCCGGCCGTGTCGTGGTCCTTGAGATATCTCTCGACCTTGGCGATGACCTGGGCGTCGTGGGCCCGGTTCCGGTCGAGCCAGAACACGGCGGGAGCGCCCGTGGCCCTGGCCCGCTTGACGGCCAGCTTGACCCAGTCCCGGATGGGGATGTCCTTGACCCGGGACAGCCGCCAGACGTCGCCGGCCTCGACGGCGTGCTCCATGAGAACGCTGCCGTCGGCCGCGACCACGCGGACCGTCCCATCGTACGGGATCTCGAAGGTCGTCGGGTGGGAGCCGTATTCCTCGGCCTGCTGGGCCATCAGTCCGACGTTGGGGACGTCGCCCATGGTCGCCCGGTCGAACGCGCCGTGCTTCCGGCAATCCTCGATGATCGTCCGGTAGATCGTCGCATAGCAGCGGTCGGGGATCATGGCTTTGGTCTCGTGGAGCTTGCCGTCCGGCCCCCACATCTGCCCCGATTCGCGGACGACGACCGGCATGGAGGCGTCGACGATGATGTCGCTCGGGACGTGAAGGTTGGTGATGCCCTTGTCCGAGTCGACCATGGCCAGCGGGGGCCTCTCGGCGTAGACGGCCTGGATGTCGGCCTCGATCTCCTTCTGCTTGGCCTCGGGCAGGGTCTTGATCTTGGCGTAGAGGTCGCCGAGGCCGTTGTTGGGATTGAAGCCGCACTCCTTGAGCGCCGCGACGTGCTTGGCCAGGGCCGTCCTCGTAGAAGACCGAGACGGCGTGCCCGAAGAGGACGGGGTCGGAGACCTTCATCATCGTGGCCTTGAGGTGCAGCGACAGGAGCAGACCCTTGGCCTTGGCGTCCTCGATCTCGGCGGCGTAGAAGGCCCGCAGCGCCTTCTTGCTCATGAACGTGCCGCTGAGGATCTCGCCGTCGAGCGCCGTCAGCTTGTCCTTGAGGACCTTGACCGCTCCGTCCGCGCCCTGGAGCTCGATCCGGAAGTCGACTTTCTTTGCGACGGTCGCCGACTTCTCGTTGCCGTAGAAATCGCCGCCGGTCATGTGGGCCACGTGGGCCTTGGACTCCGGCGTCCAGGGGCCGAGGGGCAGCATCTTCTTGGGGTTCTTCTGGGCGTATCTCTTCACGGATACGGGAGCCCGCCGGTCGGAGTTCCCCTGGCGCAGGACCGGGTTGACGGCGCTGCCCAGGACCTTGGCGTAGCGGGTGTGGATCTCCTTCTCGGCCTCGGTCTTGGGATTCTCGGGATAGTCGGGGACTTTGTAACCCTGCGACTGGAGCTCCGCGATGGTCTCCAGGAGCTGGGGCAGCGAAGCGCTGATGTTCGGCAGCTTGATGATGTTGGCCTCGGGCTTCAGGGCCAGCTCGCCCAGGAAGCCCAGATTGTCCGGGACCCGCTGGGCCTCGGTCAGGTAGTCGGGGAAATTGGCCAGAAGGCGGCCGGCGAGCGAGATGTCGCAGAGCTCGACCTCGACGCCGGTCCCCCGGGTGAAGCCCTGGACGATGGGCAGGAGCGAGAAGGTCGCCAGGTACGGCGCCTCGTCGGTTTCGGTCCAGTAGATCTTGGGAGCGGTCATTCGTCCTCCTCGGAAAGTAAAAACGTAGGGCTTGTAAGGTAACCGAAAAGACCAGGGGTGTCAAGCCATTAAATCCATTTGTAATCAGTATGATAGACATGGATTCGGAAGCGCCTGGCCGGCTTGCGTTCCGGGTCCCCCGCTCTGGATCCCGGAAAACCTCAATACTGCCGGACGAGGCTCCCGTTCCCGGGGAAGCTCGTCCCCAGCAGGAGCGCCGTCGCGGCGTCCTTGATGTAGATCGTCATCGTCCAGGTCGCGCTCGCGGTGGTGATCGTCGCCGTGCCCCGGCCCGAGGCGTTCATCGTATAGGACCCCGTGACCGGGACGTCCGGTTGGATCACGCCGGCCGCGTTGATATCGATGGCCCCGGCCAGGGCGCCCAGGCCGTTGAACAGGATCTGCCCGGAGATGTCGTTGCCCGGCGAGGTCAGGGTGCCCCTGAGCGTGAACGCGTAGTGGCCGTCGAGGGAGGCCACACCGAACGGCCCGGCCCCGCGGGGCGAGAAGTCCGACAAACCCGTCCCCCAGGTATCCAGGCCGACCGAAATGCCGAGTTCGTTCGAGCACAGGTAAATGCGCCACGTGATTCGTGAGACTGCCCGCCTGATCGTCGACGGTCCCCCGTCCATTCGGCGCCGACGGCATAAGTCCCTGTAACCGCCAATCCCGTACCCAATGTCCCGCCGACGTTGGTGTCGGTCGTCCCTCCCGTGAAGTGACCGGCCCCGTCGGCCGTCATGGACCCCGCCGAGAAGGCGGGATCGGCCGGGAATGAACGGGTCCGGTGTCGGAACGGGACCGCCCGGTAGCCGTGGGAGAGATCGGAGAGGGCCCCCGAAAGCGAAGACGCCGAGAACGGGCCGGCGCCTGGCGGGTCGATCCGGCCGATGACCCCGAGCGTCTCGCCCAGGAACAGAGATCCATACCAGCCGACGAAGCAGAGCCTCGTCGGCAGAAAGCATGAAGTAAGCGAACTGATCGGCGCCCAGCGTATGGCCGAGGCCGATATAGCCCGAGCCGTTGCCCAGATGGGTGATCCGCCGAAGAACGTCGACCCCGAGTCGCCGCTCTGGATCCACTGGCCGTTCCGGTTGATGTCGGCGATGCCGTCGTGGATCGGATCGAGGGTGTCGGAGCTGATGGCGAACCGGCCGGCCGCCGCGATGGGCTGGCCGCGCTTCGGATCGTCGGCCGCGTAATAGTCCGTCCCGTCGTAGCCGAACACGAACGTCCCCAGGAGCATGCCGCCGGTCCCGAAGGCGGAAGCCTCCTGCCGCTCGAGCTCGCCGGATGCCCGCGGCGCCCGGCGGCGAATCCGATCAGCCGGGCCGAGTCGTCCGAAGCGAGGACGCCAGCGCAACATCTGAGTCGTCCTCGCCGTCCGAAAGCGTGAGGGCGGCCCGCCCGTCGGCCTGGACCTGGTAGGTTCCCGTGAACGGCGCGGCCATCCAGCTTGACGCCCGAGCCCTGGCTAATGTCCAGGATGCGCCATCGGAAATCGCCGCCGGCCCCGTCGGCGGTCAGACGGCCCCCGATATAGACCACGTCGGCCGGCGTCGGCGCCGCGGTAGACGAAGGCGTAGGGGCCGTGGAGGCTGGCGTTGGAGAACGTGATCGCGGCGACGGCCGTGGCGTGGACCGACGTGTCGGCTTTGGAAGTGGCGACGATCGTCACTTCGCCGCCGAGGGGCGGCGCGAGCGGGGCGGTGTAGAGCCCGTCCGCGGAGATGGAGCCGAGGGGGGCGGTGTTGCCCGCGGTGCCCTCCAGGGACCAAGTGACATCCGCCGTGGTCGTGAACGGCTGAGTCGCTCCCGCCGGAACGGTCGCCGTCGCCGGAGAGATCGTGAAAGGCGGCGGAGCCAGGACGGTCACCTGGGCCGTGTCGGATTTCGCGGTGTCCGCTGCGGCGACGGCCTTGACCGTCACCTGGGCAGGATTGGGAACGGCCGCCGGCGCCGTGTAGAGCCCGCCGGCGTCGATCGTCCCGACCGTGCTGTTGCCCCCGGCAACATCGTTGACGCTCCAGGAGCAAGAGGTGTTGGTGCTATTGGAAACGCTGTAGTGGAACTGGAAGGAATGGCCGACCTCGACGCTGGCCGCGCTCTCGATGATGTTGATCGTCACCGATTGGGGCGGCGGGTCGTCGTCATCGGGCGCTCCTCCGGGCCCGCAGCCCCAGATCGCGAGACACAGAAGAATGCACAGCGACAGCGCGGCTTTTCTCATGGAAATTCCCCTCCGCGGGGCGCGGAAGCGCTGGCCCCCGATACCGGACATGGCGCGATGATACGGCCGGCCGGCACCGGGAGTCAAGAGGCCGGTCCGGTCAGATCGTGATCTCTTTGACCGGCGCGGGCTCTTCGCCCTTGCCGTAATAGAGCTCGTTGACCGAGAGCCTGATCCGGTAGGCGCCGGGTTTGGGCAGCCGGAAGGTGGCGTCGAGCACCCGCTTGAACAGCGCTTTGCACGGCCGGCCGTCCAGCGTGTAGAGCAGGTGGAGGGTGGTCACGTTGTCGGGGCCCATCTCGACCTCCCTGACCGTCAGGGTTTCCGCGGTGATGCAGCCGCCGTCGATGATGGGGAAGACGAGCCTGACCCGGCTCTCCGCCGAGCACCGCGAGGTCGTACGGCTTCATCTCGTCGACCCGGTAGGTCTTGTACTCCAGCTGGAAGAGCTCGTTCAAGTCCTTGGGCGGGGGCCAGGGGAGCTTGGTTGCGGCGGAGGGCGCCGACGCCGCGGGCGCCGCCGCGACAGGTCCGCTTTCTTCCGGAGGAGTCCCGCCGGTACAGCCGGTCATGACCACGGCGATGAGAACGGCGATCAGGAAACCCGCCGAGCCTCTGCATTGTTCCATCGGGACAGCCTCCTCGGAAATTTCGGGACGACCCGGTTTCGTTCTCTTTATATTGGATTTTCCGGCTCCGGACAAGCGGAATTAGGGGGACGTGGTATAATACTTCTGTTCATACGCAAAAGGGAAACCTCAGCTATCAACACCTGAATGATTAAAGGAAGGGGCCAGAGGCCCTGACCGGTCGCATACTCCTCTCCTTTATGACGTTCAAACATCTTTATCAACCGGGCAGGCTCGGAAGAGCCCGTCCATCGTCGAAAGGAGACGAGAATGAACATCTATGTGGGCAACCTGTCCACCACAGTCAGCGAGAACGATCTGAGGGACTTCTTTCAGTCGTTCGGAGAAGTGTCGAGGGCGTCCGTCATCAAGGACAAGTTCAGCGGAGAATCCCGCGGCTTCGGCTTCATCGAGATGCCGAACAAGGCGGAGGCCGATAAGGCCGTGTCCATGCTGAACGGCAAGGACCTCAAGGGCCGGTCGGCCAAGGTCAACGAGGCCAAGCCTCGCACGGACTCGCCGCGGACCGGCGGCTTCGGCGGCAACCGCAGCTACTAAGATCCCGGCCCCCCCGGGGAGCCCGGGGTCATCGTAACGGTTCCAACCAGGGAGCGGCTGATGAAGCCGCTCCCTTTTTTTATGTCGGCCTATTTCGGATACCCGACCGGGTGGTTCAGCATCGGGTACTGCGTATCGCTCAGCTTCGAGAAGTTCTTTGATCTTGTCCTTGGCCAGGGAGGCGCGCGGCCGCGTGCCCAGGCCCGTCGCGGCGCAGAAGAGGGCGATGTTCTGCGAGACGATCCCCGTGTCGAGGGCCGCCCATTCGAGCTTCTGGGCCGTCTCCCCCATCCGGAACCGGGAGATGTCCGAGACCAGGACGATCTGGACCGGCGGCTGGGATTGCGGCCCGCCCGGCGCCCCCGGCCTCGTCATCATGATCTCCGACCTGTGGTCGCCGGCCAGGACGGGCACCAGCGCGTGGGCCGCGGCGTCGTAGAGATAGGCCCCGACCGTCACGAACACATAGATGTCGACGTCCTGGGCGTTCATCGCCGACGAGGCCGTCCTCTTCTTGTCGGGGCGATTGATGCCGTTGGCGGCCCAGAGCAGGTCCGACACGTCCTGGAGCTCCAGCTTCCTGTCGGACCACTCCCGGGCCGAGGCCCGGACCGACAGCGCTTTCATGACCGGAAGCCCCCGCTCCGTGTTCGGTTCGAGGAGCTTGATCGTGGTCAGCTCCTGCACCTGCCCCGAAGTCGTCAAGGGGACGAAGGCCAGGATCCCGAATAGGACCAGGACCACGCACGCTCTCTTCATCGGACAACCTCCTGAGAGATGTCGCCGCTCAGTTGTCGCGGCGGACCTCGATCCGGTCGAGGCCGTTGTCGTTGAATTCCTTCTCGTACTTCTCGATGAGCGGGCGCTCGCGCTCCATGCCCTTCTCGGTGTAGAGCTCCGACAGGGCCTCCTCGCCGAACTTGCGGACGTAATCGCGGTCGGCCATGCGGTAGATGAGCTGGTCCCAGAAGGAGTTGTCGTTGTAGAACTCCACGGTCTCGGTCATCTTCTCCTCGAGCTCGCCGGACGGGACGGCCTTCTTCGTCTCTTCGTCGAATTCGACGTAGTCGCCCAGGCCGTGCTTCTGGGCCGCATCGAGGACGAGGCTCTCGACCTCGTCGTACTCCTCGATGACGTCGTCGGTCCGCCAGTCGTTGGCCATGCGGTTGCCCAGGTAGACGAGCTTGACCAGGGTCGCGAGCTGTTCCTTCGTCAGTTGGACGTTCATGATGACCTTCTCCTCGAGAAAATATACCATTTTCGGGGGGTTTCGCCAAACCGGCGGACGGGCTCGCGGGGCGTTGACAGACGGGCTTCCGGGGACTATATTTCGGGCGCGTTCATCCCCGCGAGGAGGCACGACCCATGAAAACAAGGACCGTCATCCTGGCCGCCGCGATCGCCGCGTGCGGCGTTCTGGCGTTCTCCGCGCCGCAGACCGCTCCTCAAGAGCCGAAGCCTCTGCCGGTGCGCTACGAAGAGCTGACCGCGCCGGACTTCGTCCGGGCCGTGGCCCGGTCCGGCGCGACCTGCGTCGTCCCGCTCGGCATCCTGGAAAAGCACGGGCCGCACCTTCCGCTCGGGACCGATCTCATCGACTGCCGCGAGGTCTCGCTGCGCGCGGCGGCCCAGGAATACACGATCGTCTTCCCGCCCTATTTCGTCGGCCAGATCTTCGAGGCCAAGCACCAGCCCGGCACCATCGCCTACGGCAGCCGGATGATGCTCGATTTCCTCCAGCAGACCTGCGACGAGCTGGCCCGCAACGGCCTCAAGAAGATCATCCTGGTCAACGGGCACGGCGGCAACGACGCCTTCCTCCACTATTTCTGCCAGTCCCAGCTCGAGAGCCGGAAGGATTACGCCGTCTATCTCTTCGAGCCGGCCTACGACGAGGCCACGGAAGCGCGCCTGGCGAAGCTCCGCAAGACGACGCTCGACGGGCACGCCGGGGAGTCGGAGACGTCGGTCATGCTGGCCCACCGCCCCGACCTCGTCCAGCTGGCGAAAGCCGGCGACGAGAGCGGCGCGGACCAGAAGCGCCAGGCCGGATTGAAGCACGCCTACACGGGCATCTGGTGGTACGCGGGCCAGCCCAACCACTACCGCGGCATCGGCAGCGCCGGCAACGCGGAGTTCGGCCGGGCCGAGCTCGAGGCGGAGTCGGGGGCCCTCGTCGAGATGATCCGGTCGGTGAAGAAGGACTCGATCACGCTCGAGCTCCAGAACAAGTTCTTCGACGACGCCGCCAAGCCGCTCGAGACCAAGCCCTTCGTGAAGAAATGACCCCCATGACAAAGAATTCGAAGAGGAACGTTCTCTCGGCCCTCGTCGCCCTCAGCCTGGCTCTTTTCGCCTGCGCCGACACGGGTTCGCCGGGGTCGCGGAGCCCTGCGGAACCGCCCGCGCCCACGGACCGGGCGTCCGGCCCGGAGGCCGCGGCGCCGCAGACGGCCGTTCCGGCCCCGCCGGCCCAGGCGCCCGCGAACGCCCGCCTGACCGAGGACGAGCGGAACACCATCGAGGTCGTCCGCAAGACCCGGAATTCCGTCGTCTACATCACCAACCTGCAATACGTCCGGGATTTCTTCTATTCGTCCGACGAGCCGGTCCGGCGGGGCAGCGGCTCGGGCTTCGTCTGGGACGACCGGGGGCACATCGTCACCAACTTCCACGTCATCGACGAGGGCGACAAGTTCATGGTCAGCCTGCCCGACCAGAGACAGGTCGAGGCCACGCTCGTCGGCCGCGACGCTTCCAAGGACATCGCCGTCCTCAAGCTCTCCGAGCGCGTCTCGGGCCTGGGCCCCGTCGTCATCGGCACCTCGCGGGACCTCCAGGTCGGCCAGAAGGTCGTCGCCGTCGGCAACCCCTTCGGCTTCGACCACACCGTCACCAAGGGCATCGTCAGCGCCCTGGGCCGGTCGATGCTCGGCGCGGGCAACGTCACCATCCGGGACATGATCCAGACCGACGCGTCGATCAATCCGGGGAATTCCGGCGGGCCGCTGCTCGACTCGAACGGCGATCTCATCGGCATGAACACGATGATCTACAGCCCGTCGGGGGCGTCGAGCGGGGTCGGCTTCGCCGTGCCCGTCGACACGGTCAAGAAGGTCGTCCCGCAGATCATCCAGTTCGGGAAGGTCATCCGGCCCGACATCGGCGGCGTCTCGTTCGTCCGGGACGAGGTCGCCCGCCGCTCCCGCATCGAAGGGGCGGTCGTCATGGAGGTCGACCGCGACAGCCGGGCCTACGCCACCGGCCTGCGCGGCCTCACCCGCGACGCCTTCGGCCGGCTCCTCATCCGCGACGTCATCACCGCGATCGACGCGATGAAGATCAAGTCCTGGGACGACCTCTTCACCGCGCTCGACGGCTACAAGATCGGCGACACGGTGACGCTGACGGTCGAGCGCGAGGGGAAATCGCGGCGGGTCGAGATCGGGCTCGTCGGCAACGACTAGCGCAGGAAGGGACCGAGGCCCTCTTCGGCGACCCGCCGCCAGTCGGGCAAACCCTCGAACGCGACGGCCTTCTCCGGTTCGAGCTCGGCCAGGCTCTGCAGGACGGCCCCGACGGCCGCCAGATGGCGGGCGACCCGGCCCCCGAGGGGCGCGCCCTTTTCGTCGTAAGGGACGAAGAGCCGCCCGAGCCGGGACGCCTTGAGATAGGCCTTGTCCTTGCCCTTCGACGACGAGCTCGGGCGTCGTCCGCCCCTTCAACCGTCCCTGGACCGGGTTCGGCGTTTCGATCAGGACGGCCTTGATCCCGGCCGCGTCGCCCCATTCCCGGTGGCTCAGGCCGCGCAGGTTCTGCGGCGAGGCCTCCAGGCGGAACTCGAGCCCTTCGGACTGGAGCGACATCTGGGCCAGGGCCGCGAGCTCGGCGCTCTCGTCGTGGAAGACGATGGCGTTGATGACGGGGTATTCGGGCGCCGATTCGTGGAGATCGATGCCGAGGTCGACCTTCTCCCGGCGGATGATCTCCATGATCCCGAAGGCCACGCGCTCGGTCAGGTACCCCTTCGGACGCCCGGGATAACAGCGGTTGAGGTTCCGGACCTCGGAGGCCGAAAGCATCTGACCGGCCGGGTTCTCGTAGAGCGTCGGGTCGGGCCACTGGTGGACGGGATTGGTCAGCCGCGATCCCAGCCGGAAGACCCTCGGGCCGCCGGCCGAGGCGACGGTGAACCGCTGCGGATTGGCCTCCTGGGGGTCGTTGCAGGTGAAGCCGCTGGCGTTGGCCCGCGGAACGACGATGACCTTCCCCCTGAGCACCCGGAGGTTCTCGACCAGGACGACGGCCGAAACGAATCCCGCCGGCTCGTTGGGGTGGGAGCCGCCCGTGACGAGAACGGTGCCGCCCGCCTCGCCGCCTTCGAAGACGTAGACGTCCGTGTCGCCGGCCGTCCCGGCGAGGGCCGGGAAGTACGCGCTGAGGAGGGTCTGCCGCGTGAGCCCGGGGCCGGGGCGGATGGCTTCGACCGCCCGCATGCTCCGGAACTCGCGGCCGGCCAGGAACGCGACGACGGCGGCGCCGGCCAGGAGCCCGGCGGCCGTGACGAGATGCGATCTCGCCGTTCTTCATGGTCTCACTTGACGAGCAGGAGCCTCAGGACGAAGAGCACCAGGACGACGGCCGGGCCGGCCTGGTCCCTGATCCTCTTCCGGCCGAAGAGGTCGAGAACGATGTGCACGGCGAAATAGAGGACGATGAGGCGGTAGACGATCTCCATGCTTTCCTCTAGATGAACCTGTCCAGGATCGAGGCGTTGAGCAGGATGACGATCGCCCAGGCCAGGACGAACAGGGCCGGGACGAGACAGTATCTCAGGATCCGGATGAAGTTCTTCTCGCCGACGACCTGGCCGGCGAACCTCCCGGCCAGCGCCGCCGGGGGGATGAGGTCGCCGAGGCCGACGACCGCCGAGAGCGCGGTCGAGGTGATGAGCGCGTTCTTGCTGATCAGGGCCAGGATGAACGGCACGCCGAGGATCGAGCTCGCGCCGAAGGCCGAGATGCCGCCGAAGACCGGCATGCCCAGGGCGATCGCCACGTAGAGGAGCGCGCCCGGCAGGGCCAGGAAGGTCATGACGATCCAGCCCCTCGCCCCGGTCAGCGTCATCACCTGGATGAACATGCCCACGCCGGCCAGGATGACCAGGATGGGCATCGCCTCCCCGACGGCCTTGCGGGTCGTCTTCCAGAAGTTGAAGGGCCGGCCGCAGACCGTGCCGAGCAGGCTCCCGACGAGGAAGATCCCGGGGATGCCGGGGTCGGGCATGACCTTGACCAGGGCCCGTTCCCCGAGCATCAGGCCGATGACGGCGAGGAGCGGGATGTAGAGCCGGAAACCGTACTTGTCGTAGACGGACGGCGGCAGGATGGCCTTCATGTCCTCGAAGGCGATGACCTTGACGTCCCGGAGGCCGATCCAGAGCGGGATGACGATCGCGAGAGGGACCACGATGACGAGGAGCGGCAGGGTGACGCCGACGTAGGGCATGTCGACTCCCCCGCCCATGATCATGACCAGGATGTTGACGGGCGGGGCGATCATCCCCAGGACGGCGGCCATGGCGATGAAGGCCCCCGTCTTGAGCTGCGACAGGCCGAGCTTCGTCAGGACCGGGGCGACGAGCGGCCCCGACGTCAGGACGCTGGCCGTCGACGAGCCGGTGATCATCCCCGGGAACATGACCAGCAGGTTCGCGGTCAGGAGCAGGAGCGCTTTCTTTTTATAGAAGACCCGGAGCAGGACCGCGGCCAGGCTGTCCAGGGCGCCCGAAGCCTGGAGGACCTTCATGAACAGGACCGCGGTCAGGATGATCAGCATGACGTCGAAGAAGCCGAAGCTGCCCTCGACGAGATGCCGGAGCGGAACGCCCTCTCCCCCGGCCAGGGCGCCGACGAGCGCCGCGGCCATGAGGCAGAGCCCGATCGGCCACTTGAGAGCGGCGGCGGCCAGCACGAAGACGGCCACCATGAGGAAAAAGACGATGTATTCCGGCAATCCCTCCGCCTCCCGGTCCGGCCTTCAGGCCTTCGGCTTGAACGCGCCCTTCAGGACCTCCGCGGCGTCGGCCGTCTTCTCGACGGCGACGAGCGGGATGCCGCGTTCCTTGCAGATCCCGGAGAACAGGCCGTCCGAATCGGCCGATTTGACGATGACGGCCATCTTCGCCGCCGGAAGGTACTCGGCGACCATGGCGTCGGTCAGCTCGCCGCGGCGCTGGTCCCCGCCGAGATGGAGGAAGAGGACGGGGATGCCTCTCTTCGCGGCCTCGGCGACGAGCCCCTTGACGCGTTCCTTCTCTTTGGCCGTGTCGATCCCGGCCGCCCCGAGGCCCTTCAGGCTGGCCCCGACGACGATGCCCAGCGTCTTCGCTCCGCCGAAGTCCCGGGCGGTCGCGAGCTTGGCCAGGGTATACTCGATGCCGGCCCTTTTCGCCAGGACGACGGCGAGCTGGACGTCCGGGCTCTGGCCGGCCGAGGTGATGAGCAGGGGCGGCTCGAAGACGGGGTTTTCGCCGGTGACGGTCCCGGCCGCGGGAACGATCGACAAAGCCAGCGCCGCCAGTCCGGCGGCCGCGGCCCGAAGTCGCGGCGAATCTCATGTCAGCCTCACTTTCCGGAGGCGATCAGTTTACCCCATTTTACCCGGGTTGGATAGATGCCGCACCGCGGTCCGCGGCTTCCTTGACAGGCGTCGGAGGCCGGAAGTAGGATGGGCCCGTCATGAAGAAAGCCCAACTCCTCGCTGTCGTCGTCCTGCTCTCGTTCTCATGCTCCCGGGGAAGACCCGTCGGCCCGGGCGACGTCGCCGCGCGCAAGGCGATGGTCGCCTCGGCCCACCCGGCCGCCACGGCCGTCGGGGTCGAGATCCTCAAGCAGGGCGGCAACGCCGTCGACGCCGCGGTCGCGGTCGCCTTCGCCCTCAGCATGGCCGAGCCCAACGCGTCCGGCGTGGGCGGCGGCGGCTTCATGGTCGTGCGCATGGCTGGCGAAGCGCCGGTCATGATCGACTACCGCGAGTCGGCCCCGGCCGGGGCGACGCCCGAGCGCTATTACGCCCCGGGCGTCGATTTCGCCGCCCGGACCGCGGAGGGGCCGGACGCCGTCGGTGTGCCGGGACTCGTCGCCGGGGCCGCCCTGGCCCTGGAAAAATACGGGACGATGAGCCTGGCCGAGGTCCTCGCCCCGACCGTCCGCCTGGCCCGCGAGGGCATCACCGTCAGCCCCAAGCTCAACGGCATGATCGTCGACGAGATCGAGAAGATCGGCAAGTTCCCGGCCGCGGCGGCGATCTATCTCCCGGACGGCCTGCCGCTCGAAGCGGGCAGCGTCCTCAAGAACGAAGACCTGGCGGCGACGCTGGAGCGGATCGCGGCCGGCGGCGCACGGGCGTTCTACGAGGGGCCCGTCGCGGAGGCCATCGCCGCCGAGATGAACAGGCTCGGCGGCGTCCTCGGCGCCGGGGACCTGAAGACCTACGAAGCCAAGTTGAGGGAGCCCGTGAAGGGGACCTACCGCGGCTGGGACATCGTCACGGCCGCGCCGCCGACGGGCGGCGGGACCCATCTCGTCGAGCTCCTCAACATCGTCGAGACCTTCGACGTCAAGGAGCTGGGCCGCGGCAGCGCCCGGCTCCTCCACGTCCTGGCCGAGGCGATGAAGATGACCTTCGCCGACAAGGCGGCGAACTCCGGGGACCCGGATCAGCTTCGTCCTCCCGGTCGCGACGTTCACCGACAAGGCCTACGCCCGGACGCTCGCCGCCCGGATCCGCGAGGGCCAGGCCCGCTTCGACTACGCCCCGCCGTCGCTCGTCATCCCCGAATCGGAAAGCACGTCCCACCTCTCCGTCGCCGACGAAAAAGGCAACGTCGTCGCCCTGACCCAGAGCATCAACAGCTTCTTCGGCTCGGGTGTCGTCGTCCCGGGCACGGGAGTCCTGCTCAACAACCATCTCGCCGACTTCGACGGCGCGGCCGGCGGACCGAACGCCATCGGGCCGGGCCGGCGTCCGGCGAGCAGCATCGCCCCCACGGTCGTCCTCCGGAACGGGACGCCGGTCCTCGTCATCGGCACGCCGGGCGCGGCGCGCATCGTCTCGGCCCTGGCCCAGATCATCGTCAACATCGTCGACTTCGGCCTGGGGCTCGACGAGGCGATCGAGGCGCCCCGCATCCACTGTCTGGCGGAGACGCTGGCCCTCGAGGGCCGCTTCCCCGCCGATGTCGTCGAAGCCCTGAAGTCCTGGGGCCATCCCGTCAAGCTGTATCCCGATTGGGACAATTTCTTCGGAGGAGCCCAGGCCATCCTCATCGACAGCAGGAAAAAAATGCTCTACGGCGCGGCCGATTCGCGCCGGGACGGATTCGCGGCCGGATACTGACGGCCGGGAGGACCCCATGAAGAAAAGATCTCTCATCGCGCTCGCCGCGCTCGCCGCCCTCCTCGCCGCCGCCTGCGGCGGACCGGCCGGGAGCCGGGAAGAACGGATCGACAAGGTCCTGTCGAAAAAGAAGGACATCACCATCCTGGTGACGGACTCCGGGTTGGGCGGGCTCTCCGTCGCCGCCGACGTCGCCGCCCGGCTGCCCGAAAGCGGCGTCTTCCGCAAGGCCCGCATCGTCTTCTACAACGCCCTCTTCCACAGCAGCGGCTACAACGGCCTCGCCTCCGAGGCCGAGAAGGACCGCATCTTCGACGCCGTCCTCCGGGCCATGAACGAGCGCTATCACCCCGACATCCTCCTCATCGCCTGCAACACCCTGTCGGTCGTCTACGACCGGACGGCGTTCGCCCGTACGGCGCCCTTTCCGGTGATCGGCATCGTCGAGACGGGCGTCGATCTCATCGCCCGGCAGTTCGCCAAGACGCCGGGCGCCACAGCCCTCCTCTTCGGGACCAAGACGACCATCGAGTCCGAGGCCCACAAGAAGGCCCTCGTCGCCCTGGGATTCCCGGCCGAGCGGATCTACGGCCAGGCCTGCCACAATCTGGCCGGGGCCATCGAGCGGGGCATCGCGACCGAGGAGACCGTCGGCTACATCCGGAAATTCGTGGGCGAAGCCCTGGCCCAGGCCGGGGACGTCCCGGGCCCCCTCTTCGCCAGCTTCAATTGCACCCACTTCGGCTACGCCCGGCAGCAGTTCGCCGATGCTTTCGCCGAGGCCGGCCATCCGGGGACCGAGCTCCTCGATCCCAACCCGCTCATGGCGGACTTCCTGTTCAAGCCGCCCTATCTCCACAGATACCCGCGAACGGAGGTCTCCGTCGAGGTCGTATCCAAGCTGGAGATCACGGAGCAGGAACGGGCGGCCATCGGTCCGCTCCTCGAGGCGGTCTCCCCGGCCGTGGCCGGGGCGTTCCGGAATTACACGTTCGATCCCAAGCTGTTCGAGGTCGCGTTCACGCCTTCGCCCACGAAATAGCCCGGACCGCCCTCAGCGCCCGAGCACCTGCCCGGCGAGCGTTCCCGTAAGAGCTCCGTCGTCGAAGGCTATCCTGCCGTTGACGAGGACCTGGCGGACGCCCCGGCTGAGCTGGTGGGGGTTCGAGATCGAGGACGGCACGGCGATCCCCCGGAGATCGAGGACGACGATGTCCGCCGCCGCGCCTTCGGCGATCCGGCCCCGGTCGGGCCAGTTCATGATCCCGGCCGGGAGCGACGTCTGCGAGCGGATCGCGTGGGCGAGCGAGACCGTCTTGCGCCCGAGGGCGTATTCCTTGATCTTGTAGAGGAAGGTCGCGTAGGACCTCGGGTGGGGCAGGCTGACGCCGTAGACGGGCAGGATGCCGTCGCTCCCCGTGGCCACCCAGTCCTTCTTCATGATGGATTCGATGTCGGGCTCGCACATGTTGAAGGGGACGGCCCGGACCCCGGCCAATTCGAGCTCGATGGCCGTGTCCACGATGTCCTTCTTCCTGCCGGCGGCGATCGCGGCCAGGGACTTGCCCTCCAGCGACCTGTCGGCGGCGATGCCGATGATCATGTTCTCGGCGCCGACCTCGTCGTAGTAGGCCTGGACGCCCTCACGGATGATCCGGGCCTGCTCCGGCTCTTCCAGGCGGCGCAGGAACAGGGCCCGTTCGCGTTCGTTCCCGGCGCCCTGGGTCCGGCCCCCGAAGACCTCCGAGGCGACCAGGTCGACGAACCGGTCCCGCGGCAGGCCATCGAGGAAATCGAGATGGGGCCGGGAGAGGGGGACGAACGGCGTGGCCTTGGTGTAAAGCTCCATCAGTTCGGCGTCCCTGAGGCGGGAGAAGGCCTTGCGGATGTCGGCCGTCCCGACGCCGCCGTCCTCGCCGGTCCAGACCTCGCGGGGCACGAGCGGGGAATAGGGCACGGTATTGGAGAACCGGTACGGATACTGGTCGGCGGTGATGCGGAGGCCCCGGGCGCGGGCCGCTTCGATCATCCGGCTGGCCTCCTCGACCAGGCCCCAGTTGGCCTTGCGCATGACCTTGAAGTGGGAGATGTTGGCCCGGACCCCGGCGCCCTCGGCGATGGCGATCGCCTCGCCGACCGCCTCGAGCAGCTTGTCGCGCTCGTTGCGGATGTGGGAGTGGTAGATCCCGCCGTAAGGGGCGACGACCTTGACCAGCTCGAGGACCTCGTCGGTCTTGGCGTAAATGCCGGGGCGGTAGATGAGTCCGGTCGAGATGCCGACGGCGCCCTGGTCCATGGCCTCCTTGACGAGGGCCTTCATCCGCTCGAGCTCGTCGGCCGTCGGCGCCCGGTCCTCCATGCCCATGACGAGCTGGCGGACCTGGCCGTGCCCGACGAGGAGGGCGACGTTCAGGCCGACGCCTTCCTTGGTGAACCTCTCGACCTGGTCGGAGGCCTTCTCGAAGATGGGCCAGGCGCTCCCGCCGCACTGTCCGATGACGGCGGTGGTCACGCCCTGGGAGAGAGAGCCGAGGGCCCCCCGGTTGGCGGGGAAGTACAGGCCCTCGTCGACGTGGGTATGGAGGTCGATGAAGCCCGGCGCGACGTGGAGCCCGCGGGCGTCGATGACGCGGCCGGCCCGGCCGCGGAGCGCCGGTCCGACCTTGACGATCCGGCCGTCCTTGACGGCGACGTCGGCCCGGAACGGCTCCCGGAGCGACCCGTCGAGGACAAGACCGTTCCTGATCAGAACGTCGAACTCGGGGGCGTCGGAGGCCGCCTGGGGTGAACGCGGGGCGGCAGCCAGGCCGAGCACGAGCAGAACGGCCGCAGAGAACGACAGGACGGTGCGCGAACGCAGCATGGGCCCTCCTCCTGCCGGCGCAGCGCCGGCCTCAGCCCTTCTTCAGCGGGGCGACCCCGGCCATGTCGCCGATGACGTTGACCAGGTCCTTGTCCGACGGGACGATGATCTTGGCGTTGCTCTGGAGGGACGTCTCGAGGGCCTGGAGGCGGCGCAGGATCTGGGCGTTGCCGACGAAGTACTTCTCGGCGGCCTCGTTGACCAGGCGGATGGCCTCGGCCTCGCCCTGGGCCTCGAGGATCTTGGCCTGGCGGACGCCCTCGGCCTTCTTGATCTCGGCCCGCCGCTCGCCGTCGGCGACCGTCTCCCGGGCCGTGGCGTAGTCGATGGCCGCGATCTTCTCGTTCTCGGCCTTGACGACCTTGTTCATCGTCTCCTGGACGTCCTTGGGCGGGTCGATCTCCTTGAGCTCGGTCCGGACGATGTCGATGCCCCAGCGGGCCGTCTCGGTGGACAGGGTCTTGAGCAGCTCCTCGTTGATCTTGCCCCGCTCGCTGTTGGCCGACTTGAGGGTCAGCGTGCCGATGATGTTGCGCAGGGTCGTCCGGGCCAGGTTGACGATCTGCCACTGGAAGTTGTTGACGTTGTACTGGGAGGCCTTGACGTTCGCCTCGTCCTCCTTGACCCGGAAGTAGACCTGGGCGTCGACCCGGGCGTTGAGGTTGTCGTTGGTGATGATCTCCTGCGGGGCGGCGTCGACCATCATCTCGGTGATGTTGATCTGGCGCATCGTCTCGACGACCGGGATGATCCAGCTGAAGCCGGGCTTGGCGAACCGGTTGTACCGGCCCAGCCGCTCGATGAGCCCCCGGTGCGTCGGACGGACGATCCGGATGCCGAGCAGGAAGATGAAGATCGCGATGGCGGCGATCCAGAGATAAGGGGATATTGTCATGGCTGACCTCCGCGGACTGAAGATGGGATTATCTTCTCATAAATACGGAGGCCGGGGCAACCGGTTCAGCGCGACCGGGCTTACATCTTCCAGGTGCCGGCGACGAGGAGATTCGTCCCGGTGACCGCGGCCGCCCGGTCGGAGGCGCACCAGGCCACGGCCTCGGCGACGTCCTCGTACGTCCCCAGCTGGGATTCCGAGATGTTCTTCATGGGCGGCAGGGCGCCGCCCCGGATGAGGCCCGGCGAGACCATGTTGACCGTGATCCCGTTCGCCACCTCCGAGGCCGCCGCCGTCCGGGTCAGGACGAGCAGTCCCGTCTTGGCCACGGCGTAGGGGGCGATCGTCGGGTAGGCCCCGAGGTGTTCGGCCCGGCTGTAGCCGATGTTGACCACCCTCCCCCACTTCCGCTTGCGCATGCCCGGCAGGGCCGCCTTCATGCAGAAATAGGACCCCAGGAGGTTGCCCCTCAGGACCTTCTCCCAGTCGGCGACCTCGAGCTGGTCCCAGGGCTTGACCAGGAACGTCCCGACGTTGTTGACCAGGACGTCGATCCGGGCGAACCGCTCCTCGACCTTCTTGACGAGGCCGGCCGCCTGGGCCTTCTTGGTCAGGTCGGCCCGGAAGACGGCGCTGAGCTTGCCCTTGTCGCGGATGGCGGCGGCCAGCTCCAGGGCCTCCTCGCGGCGCGTGAGGTAATGGACGGCGACGCCGGAGACGTCCTCGGCCAGCCGCAGGGCGATGGCCCGCCCCATCCCCCGGGCGGCGCCGGTGACCAGGGCGATCCTCAGGCTCATGGCGTCACACGAGGGTCCCGACGGCCTTCTCGACCGCGTCGAGGATCTCTCCGGAAGCGACGACCTCCTTGAGCTTGTTGATGTCGTCGTAGATGGGCCGGTCCTCTTCGAGCCGGGCCACGTGCCTGCGGATGACGTCGTAGGCGGCCTGGGTCCCCTTGCCGGGCTTCACGGGCCGGCGGAAGTCGACGGCCTGGGCCCCGGCCATGAGCTCGATGGCCAGCACGGCCTGGGCGTTGTCGATGATCTGGCGCGTCTTGAGGGCGGTGGTCATGCCCATGCTGACGAAGTCCTCCTGGTCGGCCGCGGCCGGTATGGAGCCCGTGGCCGCCGGCGTGCACAGGACGCGGTTCTCGCAGACGAGGGCCCCGGCCGTGTACTGGGACAGCATCAGGCCGGAGAACATGCCGGCGCCCTTGGTCAGGAAGGGCGGCAGGCCGGCGCTGAGATGCGGGTTCATGAGGCGGTTGTGCCGCCGCTCGGACAGCACGGCGACCGTGGTCACCGAGGTGCCCAGCAGCTCGAGCGGCAGGGCCATGGGCACGCCCTGGAAATTGGCCCCGGTCAGGACGAGCTGTTCGTCCGGGAAGAAGACGGGGTTGTCGGCCGCGCCGTTGAGCTCGATCTCGATCATGTAACGGGCCCACTTGAGGGCGTCGCGGACGGCCCCGACGACCTGCGGCGTGCTGCGGAGGCTGTAGGCGTCCTGGACCTTCTTCCCCGGCTGCTCCAGGAGCTCGCTGCCCTCGGTGATGCGCCGGATGTTGGCGGCCGATTCGAGGGCCCCGGGATAGCCCCGGGTCTTGTGGATGCGCTCGTCGTAGGCCTTCATGTTGGCGTTGAGGACCTCGAGGGTCATGGCCGCGGCGATCTCGGACATCTTGAGCCAGCGGTGGACGTCGTGGACGATCAGGGCCGACATCCCGGCGATGACGTTCGAGCCGTTGATCATGGCCAGTCCGTCGCGGGCGTGGAGGACGAGCGGCGTGATGCCGGCCCGCCGGAGGGCCTCGGCGCCGGCCAGGCGCTCGCCCTTGTAAAAGGCCTCGCCCTCGCCCATGGGCACGAGGGCCATCTGGGCCATCGGCGACAGGTCGCCGCAGGCGCCGACCGAGCCCTTCTCGCACATGACGGGCGTGACGCCCTTGTTGAGGAGCTCGATCAGGGTCTCCGTGACGATCGGCCGCAGGCCCGAGTGGCCGTGGCAGTGGCAGCTGATCCGGCTGAGGATGGCGGCCCGCACGATCTCCTCGGGCATGGGCTTGCCGTAGCCGGCGGCGTGGCTGTAGACGAGGTAGCGCTGATACTCCTCGATCTGCTCCTGGGTCAGGACGACGTTGGCCAGCTCGCCGATCCCGGTGTTGACCCCGTACATGATCTCCTTCTTCTGGATCTTGTCCTCGAGCAGGGTCCGGCATTTCTCGATCCGCTTCCGGGCCTCGGGATCGAGCGCGACGGGAACGTTCTCGCGGGCGACCTGGACGACCTTCTCGACGGTCAGACCGGTACCGGTCAGCGTGATGGACATGGGGGATCCTCCTGGGATGGACGGTGATGATGATGGGCGTCGTGACTCATGTCAGGCCCCAACACTTTAACCGAAGTTCGAGAAGGGGTCAAACCCCCTGCCCGCGTCCCCTTTAATTAGGTTCATCTCCCGATTCCGGGGAGTTCCTCTCTCCGGCTGTGTTCGGGGATATCCTCTAGCTCCCCGCCCCGGGAACCAGTGCGGTCGGTTCCCCCCGCTGCGCGGGTCCCCCCTCCACCACGGGGATCTGCGAGGATAATCCCCTCGCCGCCTCGAGAGGATAGCCCGGAAAGGGGAGATGAACCTTTTATTACTGTCTCCGCTGTGTTATAAATATCGACTGTTTTTCCTTCGATCCCCGGACTGAGAGGACGGCCATGACGAAAGAGACCCAGCGGATCCTGATGACGGGCGCGGCCGGACAGATCGGCTCCGAGCTGGCCCAGGCCCTGCGCATGAAGTACGGCCGCGACAACGTCCTCGTCACCGACGTCGTCCGACCCCCGGCCGCCCTGGCCGAGGCCGGGCCCTTCGAGCTCGTCGACGTCACCGACAGGGCCGCCCTCGACGCCCTCGTCGGCAAGTTCGAAGCCGATACCGTCTACCACCTGGCCGCCCTGCTCTCGGCGACCGGCGAGAAGAACCCCCAGAAGGCCTGGGCCGTCAACATGGGCGGGCTCTACAACATCCTCGAGATCGGCCGGGCCCGGGGCCTGTTCCGCATCTTCTCGCCGAGCTCCATCGCCGTCTTCGGTCCGACCACCCCCCGCGAGATGACGCCCCAGGACACCGTCCTCGGTCCGACGACGATCTACGGCGTCACCAAGGTCGCCGGCGAGCTCCTCTGCGACTACTACGTCCTCAAGTACGGCCTCGACGTCCGCGGCTGCCGCTACCCCGGCATCATCAGCCACCTGACGCTCCCCGGCGGCGGGACGACCGATTACGCCGTGGCCATTTTCTACGAGGCCGTCAAGAACGGCCGCTACACCTGCTTCCTGCGCGAAGACACCCGCCTGCCCATGATGTACATGCCGGACTGCCTCAAGTGCACGCTCGACCTCATGGACGCGGACTTCGCCCGCCTCAAACACCACTCGGGCTTCAACGTCACGGCCATGAGCTTCTCGGCCGGCGAGCTCGCCGCCGAGATCCGCAAGCACATGCCCGCGTTCGAGATCCGCTACGCAGCCGGACTTCCGCCAGGCCATCGCCGACTCCTGGCCCGCTTCGATCGACGACAGCGCGGCCCGGGCGGAATGGGACTGGAAGCCGGACTACGACCTGGCCGCGATGACGGCGGACATGCTGGCCGCCCTCAAGGCCCGCCACGCGGCGGGCACCCTGGGCGTCTGACGCCTGGGCCGCCGGCTCCTCTTCCCTTTTCTCCGAAGACTCGGATATACTTGGGGCGCTCGTTCATTTCCCGGCCGGTTGGGGCCGGACATGATGGGCCCGAGGAGACGCCATGGGCGATGAAAAGCGACAAGGTTCCCGGTCGTTCGCCATCACGGACGTGACCTTCGACCACAAGGGAATGCAGTACGAGGGACGGATCAACGATATCTCCCAAGGGGGATTATATATAGACACCATCAATCCCCTGCCCGAGGGTTCGTCCGTCGGCTTCCAGTTCAAGCTTCCGGGCGATGAATCGGGAGGCCCCGTCTCGGGCGAGGGACGAGTCGTTTGGATGAACCACTTGCAGGGCATGGGGATCTGTTTCACCCGGCTGTCGGATGAGGACCGGGCCCGGCTGAAGGCCTATCTTTCGCGAAAATAAAGAAGCGCCGGCCTCAGGCTGGAAATCTCCCCGCCTCCCTACTTCCCTTTCTTCAGCCTTTCGGCCAGGAAGTTCGGCAGGGCGAAGGCCGCGCGGTAGACGTCGGGATTGAAGTACTTCAGCCCGTCCGGGATGTAGAGCGTCTTGATCGCGGCCGGATCGACCTTGTCCGAGAGGAAGTTGTAGCACCACATGCCGACCGGGTAGGTCGGGACGGGCCCCAGGTAGAGCGGCGAGTGCTTGAAGATCTTCTTCAGGAAGACGCCCTTGCGGGCGTGCGACTCGAGATGCAGCATCAGCGATCCCGCCTGCGCGGCGATGATGCCCCCGGGATTGAGCTTGGACTTGAGCTTGCGGTAGAAGCTCTCCTGGTGGAGGACGGTCGACGGCCCGACGGGGTCGGACGAATCGACCAGGATGACGTCGAAGGTCTCGCGGACCTTGTCGATGAAGACGTTGCCGTCGGCGACGACGAGCTCGGCCCGCGGGTCCCGGAACGTCGACCGCAGCCAGGGGAAGTGCTCGCGGCAGGCCTCGATGACCTTGCCGTCGATCTCGACGAGCCAGGCCTTCTTGACCGGGTGCTTGAGGACCTCGCGCAGCGCCCCGCCGTCCCCGCCGCCGATGATGAGGACCTTGGCCGGCCTGGGGTGCGAGGCCATGGCCGGGTGGACGAGCATCTCGTGATAGTAGAACTCGTCGCGCTCGGTCGTCTGGACGAGGCCGTCGAGGAGCAGGACGCGTCCGTAATCCTTGTTGCGGACGATCTCGATATGCTGGAACTCCGACTGCCCCTCGTAGAGGACGTCCTTGACGGTGAAGAAGATGCCGGAGTCGGGGGTCTGGTACTCGCGGGCTTCGGTCTTTTTGGCGTTGAGGGCTCTCGTCGGCTTCATGGCGGCACTCCTTGGAGGATTTTCGGGATGCGGACGGGCGGCTCAGCGATCGGGGCCGGCCTGGGCCATCTGGACGCCCTGGCCCGCCTTCTCGATCTTGACGCCGCTGTAGTATTTCTTCAGGATCTCCTGGTAGGTCCCCCCGGCCACGGCCATGCCGTAGGCGCCGACCTGGCACAGTCCGACGCCGTGGCCCCAGCCGCGGCCCGCGAAGGTGAACTGGTCGACGCGGCCGTCCTCGTCGAAGGTCCGGTCGACGACGAACAGCGTGTCGCGCAGCCCCAGCGCCGCCCGGATCTGGAAGCCGTGGACGCTCGTGCTCTTGTCGGCGCCGGTCAGGACGATCTCCGTGGCCCGGCCGGAATCGCCGCGCGATTTGACGTCGATGTCGACGAGGCCGCCGATCGCGTAGGATTGGTTGATGCGCTCCTCGAGCTCCTCCCTCGTCTTGCGGACCTGCCAGCGGTTGAACCGCGAGGACCGGTCGAGGACGTTGGAGTTGGGCGGGTAGAAGACCTCGAGGTAGGCGACCTGGCCTTCGCGCTCCAGCCAGCGGAGATTCTCCCCGCCGAGGAGGGTCAGCCGCGTCGCGAAGAAGGTCTCGCCCTCGATCGTCTGGAGCAGCCGGACGTGGTTGGACAGGGCCAGCGTCTTCCGCTCGTAATCCAGGCCGACCTCGATCGTGCCCTTGCCCGCCGCGCGGAAGGTCCCCGTCTTGAAGAAATCCCGGTGGTCCTTGACGACGCGGGCCAGGGCCATGGCCAGCTCGGCCCGGCTGACGGACCGCAGGGGATCGCCGGTCCTCACGGACGCGGGGAAGAGCCCCGCCTGGAAGGCGTAGGCCAGGGGACGCCGGTCCTTGCCCTGCACCTTGGGGAGGTCCTTGAGGATGAAGTCCACCTCTCCCGGCAGGAGCAGCTCCTCGATCCTGTCCGTCCAGTCGAAGGCTTCGACGAGCAGGCGGGCCAGGCTGACGAAGTCGAGGGCCGCGGAATCGGGGACGAAGCCCGGATCCTTGACCCCGACGCTGCGGCGCGCGTCCCGGATCCACTCGACCGCCTCGTCGAAAGTGGCGTCCTTGTGGAAATCCAGGGGCTCGGCGCCCATGGGCACGATCCCGAGGCCGAGGAGGTAGGCGACGTCGAGACTGGCGTTCCGGCCGTCGACGGTGATCGGCGCGACCGGGGACTTGGCCTCGATCCGCCACTCCTGCTGTTTCTCCGAGGCGCATTCGACGCTCTTGAGATACGGGACGGCCCGGCCGGCGAAGACCTTCTCGGCGTCCTCGGTCCGGCCGCCGCAGGTGCTCGTGTAGAGGGCGTTGATGAGCTTGCCCCGGAACGTGACGACCTCGCCCGCGGTCTCCTCGACCGCCCGCGTGCTCAGGGGATGCTCCGCGGACATGCCCAGGTAGAGCTGCGAGCGGGGCGTGCTGACCAGGTCGTAGCCCAGGGAGCCGAATTGGCCCATGTTCTTGAGGGCATAGGTCCGGGCGGCCACGGCCTGGGCCTTGAGCGCCTCGAGGGCGTTGAACTGTCCGGGCGAGAGCTCGCCGGGGACGACGCTCTTCAGGTAGTCCTCGATGTTGACGAAGTTGATGAGGACGATGCCCTTCGGGCTCCCCTGCATGACCAGGAAGCCGCGATAGCTGCGCCCGTTGAGGGTCAGGAAGCTCTGGGGATTGGCCGGGATGAAGTAGATGACCGATTCGCGGCCGAGGGGCTTGAGCTCTCCGGCCTGGAGCATCCAGATCGGCCGGGAGGGCTGTTCGACGATCTCCTCGCGCTCGATCCAGACGTCCTTGATCCCGGCGGCGGTGAGCTCGGCGATCTTGGCCAGGGCGTCGCCGCGGGTCATGAAGTCGCCCGTCTTGACCTCGAAGATCCCGGCCGCCTCCGCTTCGAGGTCCTCGGACACGGTGATCTTCCCGCCGACCCTGTCCCGGATATCGGCGGCCAGCTGCTCCGCCTCTTCCCTCTCCTTGGCGTGGGCCAGGAGAACGACGAACTTTTCGGTCAGCTTCTCCCCGCCGCCCTTGATCCAGACCTCGTCGGCGTCGTCGGCCACGAGCTTGTAGCCGGTGTCGACCTCGTAGATCTTCATGCCCGAGGAGGAGCTGACGCGGATGTCCTTGAGGTTGGTGCCCAGGCCTATGCGGATGACCGGGTTGGGGACCATGTAACCGTGGAAGAACGTCCCCTCCGTCCCGAATTCGACAGGGATCCCCCCGAAGAAAAAGAAAGCGACGAAAAGAATAAAAATGTACTTTATCTTATGGAACATCGTAGGGACCCGCTGACTGCTTGGACGATCACATAGCTAGCGGACGAACGATGGGCTTGTCAAGCCGATATATCTAGCCGTGCTATAGCTTCTCGTAATCCCCACAACCTGTTGTATTTAGGATCTCGGCGTTCGCCGTACGGGGCTAGCCGGCCGGCCGCCCGGTCCCCGTCGGCGAGGAAGGTCGCCACGGGCACGCCGCGACGTTCCTCTTGGCCCGGAATGTGGTAGAATCCGGGCGAAATCCCGCGGAGTGAGATCCATGAAAAAAGCGCTCCTCGCCGCCTTCGCGGCGCTCGTTCTCGTCCAACCCGCCCTGGCCGAAGTCGACAGCCTGTCGAAGCTCTTCGCGCCCGGAAAAGCCGTCCTCGACCTCGACGGCGACGGCTTCCCGGAGAAGCCGGCCCTGACGGTCGTCGTCCCCGACAAGCCGACCGCGGCCGAGCTGGCCCTGGCCGCCGACATCGCCGCCCGGGCCAATTTCGAGAGCCTGGCCGTGGATTTCGGTCTCGTCCGGCGCGAGTCCGAGTTCCTCTCATCCTCGACCGCGGCTTTCCCCATCCTCGTCGGCGGCAATCTCGCCTGGGTCCGCGAGGCCCTGAGAGAACGGGGCATCGACCCCGGCGACGATCGGCCCCAACCGGGGACGGGTATTCCTGCTCGCGCGCGACGGCCGGACCGCGATCGCCTGCGTCGCCGGCTCCGACGACGCCCTTCTCAAGACCGGGCGGGCCTTCTTCCTGCGCTGGCCCTACTTCTGGGAGATCTGGGGGCGCGAGACCGGGGCCACGTACGAAAACCTGGAGAGAGATCTCGACGCCTTCCTGGCCGAGGCCGGGGTCAAGGCGCTCGAGACCGTCGTGCGCGAAGCCGTCTACGAATTCCCGGCCGCGCCTCCGGTCGCCGACGGCCTCAAGGCCCTGTCTTTCGAACAGGGCCAGATCGCCGACCTCGTCGTCGAGGTCCATTTCGCGGCCGGGGCCGACCGCGAGAAGGCCCGCGCGGCCCTTGCGCTCCTCTCGGCCGACCGGCGCAAGGGGAACCGCACATCGGTCCTCTCTTATCCCGCCTGCGCCCGCCTGACCGTCGATCTGCGCTCCGGCGGCTCGGGCCCGGGTTCGCCGGTCGTCCTGACGCGGACAGGCGCGACCAAGCGGCTGCTGACCCCGGGATTCAAGGAGAGACCCGCCGCGGACCCCGCGGGCAAGGAGTTCGATCTCGCAGGCCTCTATTCGACGAAAGGCGTCTACTCGGACGAGGACCGCGACGGCATCCCCGACGGCCTCGACGCCGTCGTCGTCGTCCCCGGGGATCTCACGGCCGCGGGCCCGGACGAGCTCGCCACCCGCCTGGTCATGGGCACGGCCGGAGCGTCGTTCCCCGTCGTCCGGCTGGATTCCGAGATCGAAAGCCGGAAGGCCCTGGCGGCCCCCATCCTGGTCGGCTCCAACACCCTGACCGCCGACCTCGTCAAGACCGGCAAGCTCAAGCTCCCGGCCCTCGAGCAGGGCACCGGGCTGATCAAGGTCGTGCCGAAGGCCTTCGGCAAATCCGCCGCCGTCGTCGTTCAGGGCGCCGACACGGCCGGGCTCCGGGGGACGCTCTCCCATCTCGCCCGGACCTTCCCCTACTTCGGCGACTACGGCGAGGGGAATCCCTCGCTCACCGATCTGGCCGCGGACGTCGACAGGTTCCTCGCCGGCGAAAAGGGCGCCGCCGAGGCGGCCTTCATGAACGCCGTCGAGAAGGCGGCCGCCGAGATCAAGGGCCGCGACCTGGAGACGGTCGAGGCCGAGCTCGTCCTGCCGGGACCGAACGCTCCCTACGAGGAAGCCGTCCGGGCGGCCCTGCGCGCCGCTTCGGGAGGCGCTCCCGTCTCGGTCGGATCGGTCTCGCTCAAGTCGGCCAAAACGGTCTTCGAGAAGGAGAAGACGTTCACCTGGGAGGTCGACGACGCCAAGGCCCTGCTCTCGGACAAGCTCCGGGCCGTCGTCGACGCGGCCGGCAAAGGCGGCGGCGTCGAGGTCCGTCTCGGCGTCAGCGAGTCCCCCGCCGTCCGGGAGAAGGTCCGCGGCGAGCTCGCCGCGCTTCTCGCGGCTTCGGGATTCCCGGCGGCCCGGATCGAGGTCCTGTCCGCGTACAAGCCCGGCTACTTCTGGCTGGTCGAAAAGGTCCTGCCCGCCCTGGCGGGCAAGCCCGTCCACGCGCTCACCGTCCGCTTCGCCGAGGAGCGCGAGGACCTCACCCGGGCGGAGCGCGCCTATGCCGAGCCTTCCCGCTGGCTCCAGGAGCTCTATCCCGTCGACGAGGTCCTGTCGCGCGAGCTCGGCCTGCCGCTCGACAGGATCGGGTTCGAGATCGCCGAACCGGGCGGCCCGATCTACCGGGCCGTGGCCGTCGACGCGAAGGGCGCGGTCGTGCTCGACGAGTCCTTCACGCCCCGGACCCGCGAGATCCCCCTCTCGAACGTCCTGCCCGAATGGGGAACGGCCCGGGTGACCACGGGCGGGCTCCGCGTCGTCGCCGGCGGGACCGTCGTCTGCGACGTGCCGCTCGAGACCGACCTCGAGAAGTTCTGGGGCTTCTACCAGGAGGAGGTCCTCAAAGCGGTCGTCGCCCACGTCAGAAAAAAGACGGGCGGCGAGCCGACGTTCTCCAAGCAGCCCTATTTCAAGCGCCTCCTCGTCGACCTCCGGGCGAGCGAGCCGGATTTCAGGACCGGCCTCGACGAGGAGATCGTCTCCTCGCTCGAAGCGGTCCACGACGAGATCTACTTCGACACGCTCGACCTGCTGCGGGGCATCACCCGCTTCGATCCCGAAGACAAGGATGCGGCGGCCGACACGTCCCGGTCGTCGGCCCCGGGGAACGTCTTCCCGTCCCTCCACCCGTCGCTCGAGGGGGGGCCGGCCGGGGTCCGCGTCCTGCTCGAGGATTGGCCGGCCGCCGGCCCCGAGATCACGGTGCGCTGGAAGGAGAAGGGCCGGGACGAGGTCGCGCGGAAGACCGCGTTCCCGGCGCTCAAGCCCAAGGAGACGCGGATCGCCGAGCTCGCCTTCGACGGCCGGACCGGGCGCGTCGCGAACGTCGTCTTCGAATCCGAATGGGAGAAGGAGGCCGACTACCTGGCCGTCGTCGACGTGCTCGCCGCCTGGCGCAAGCTCTTCGACGCCGGCCTCGTCGCCGACGCTTTCCGCTATCCCGGGCTCGACGCCCTCACCCTCCGTCCCCGCTACCAGTCGCAGGAGAAGGACGAGCGGCTGGGCGTCGTCGCGGTCCCCGCTTCCAGGCCGGACGCGAAACCCCTTCCCCCACGGCCGGGAGAACCCATCGTCACGACCCGCGACATCATCTCTCCGGACATGGCCGGGGCGATCGTCCGCCGGCTCTCGGCCCTCGACGGCGTCCGGGGCTATGTCGGCGGCCGGTCCTACGAAGGCCGCGACGTGCCCGTCCTCGAGCTCTTCCTGCCGTTCGAGAAGTACGTCTCCCTGCCGCGGCTGGCCACCCTCAAGCCGACCCTCCAGGCCGTCGCCCGCCAGCACGCCAACGAGGTCTCGTCGACCAACTATCTCCTCCGCTTCGCCGAGCTCCTGGCCCGCGATCCCGCGACGCGGGAAGCGCTCAAGAAGATGAGCTTCGTCTTCGAGCCCGTGGAGAACCCGGACGGGGCGGAGCTGGCCTTCGCCATGCAGAAGAACGAGCCCTTCCACAGCCTGCACGCCGGCCGCTACGGCGCCCTGGGGGTGGACATGGGTTACCAGACGGGGGCGAAGCCGCTCCTGCCCGAGGCGGCCGTCCGGACCCGGCTCTACGACCGCTGGGTCCCCGACGTCTTCCTCAACCTCCACGGCTACCCGTCGCACGAATGGGTCCAGCCGTTCTCGAACTACACGCCCTATCTCTTCCGCGACTACTGGATCCCCAAGGGCTGGTTCGCCTACTTCAAGGCCGTGAGCCTGCCCGTCCACCCGGAGCACCGGGAGGCCGGCGGCGATCTCATGAAGCTCATCGCCGCGGAGCTGGCCGCCGATCCCGCGATCGCGGCCTCGAACCGCAAGTTCTACGACCGCTACGAGCGCTGGTCGGCCCGGTGGGCGCCGCACATGAACGCGCTCGAGATCACGGACGGGGTCAACATCTTCGCCAAGCGCAAGGGCCCGACCGAGAACCGGCTGACGCCGCGGGCCCGGGCGACCTTCAGCGAGCAGACGCCCGAGCTCATGGACGAAACGGCGACCGGGGACTGGCTCGAGTTCCTCTGCGGCCAGGGCCTGGCCTACCTCCGGGCCCACGTGAAATACCTGGGTTCGGCCGAGTTCACGGTCGTCCGGATCGAGGAAGAGGTCCGGGACCGGGTGCGCCTGACCCTGGTCCGGGCGAGACCCGGCAAATCCGGGGCGCTTGCGAAGACCCGGTCTCCTTTGATAAGATAGCCGAGCCGCCTAGGGAAAAGAACGGGGAGCGATGGAACCGCAGACCAACCTTCTGATCATCTCGGACGACTTCTCGCTCTACGAGACCGTCAAGAAAGCCCCCGTCGCGGCCGACTTCAACGTCTTCTTCTCCCAGACCGACGACGACTACCTCGGCGTCGTGCGGGAGAACGGCATCCGGGTCGTCCTCGTCGATTCCGGCGACGCCCTCGCCGCCGGGCTCCTGATCCTGAAGAAGATCAAAAAATTCGACGTTCTGGTCGACGTCCTCGTCGGCGGCGAACCCGTCGGCCGGGAGGCCGCCCTCGACGTCGTCAACGCCGGCGCGACCGACTTCATCCCCCGGCCCTACGAGCGCGACATCCTCGCCGACATCCTCCGGCGGATCTCCCGCAAGCGGACGCTCCGCCGCGAAACCCTCCATCTCGAGAAGAAGCTCGAGCGGAAGTACGACTTCGAAGGCCTGATCAGCCGGAACCCCACGATGCTCGAGATCTTCGGGCTGGTCGAGAACATCGCCAAGTACTTCTCGAGCGTCCTCATCACCGGCGAGACCGGGACCGGCAAGGAAGTCGTGGCCCGGGCCATCCACGGCCTCAGCCCCTCCAAGGACAAGCCGCTCGTCGTCTGCGACTGCGCCTCCGTCCCGGAGAGCCTGTTCGAATCGGAGCTCTTCGGCTACAAGAAGGGGGCCTTCACCGGCGCCGACCGCGACAAGCGCGGCCTGTTCGAGGAGGCCGACGGAGGGACGATCTTCCTCGACGAGATCGCCGAGATCCCGGCGGCCGTCCAGGCCAAGCTCCTCCGCGTCCTGGAGAACCGCGAGTTCCGGCCCCTCGGCGCGAGCGAGAGCACGACGGTCGAGGTCCGGGTCCTGGCCGCCACGAACCGGGACCTGGCCGAGAGGGTCCGGACCGGAGCCTTCCGCGAAGACCTTCTCCACCGTCTGAACAAGGTCGTCATCGAGATCCCGCCCCTGCGCGAGCGGCCCGAGGACATCCCCCTGCTCGTCCGCCACTTCCTCCAGATCGCCAACCGGAACGTCGCCAAGAGCGTCCGCGGCGTCTCCCGCGATGTCCAGAAGCTCTTCCTCAAGTACGGCTGGCCGGGCAACGTCCGCGAGCTGGCCAACGTGCTCGAGAGCGCCGTGCTGCTCTGCAAGAAGGATTTCGTCGACGTCGCCAACCTGCCCAAGTACCTCCGCGACTACGTCCCGCCCGAGGGCGCGATGGCCTTCGCCGGGCAGGGCCGCCTGTCCTCGCTCGAGGACCTGGAGAAGGACTACATCGTCTATCTCCTCAAGGTGACCAAGGGGAACCTGCGCCAGACGGCCAAGATCCTGGCCATCTCCCGGACGACGCTCTACAACAAGCTGGCCAAGTACGGGATCCGGAACTGAGGGGGACCGGCCGCCGTCAGGCGACCGCCGGGGCGTTCTTCTTCGACGACTTGTCCTGGTACATCTTCCCGTCCGCCTGGGCCAGGAGTTCCTCGAGCGAAACGGGCCTGTCGGGTTCGTAGCGGGCGATCCCCAGGCTGAAGGAGACCGGATACGCGACGTCGGGACGGGCGTTCCTGGCCTGGACCCTCTCGCGGAGGCGGCGGGCGAGGGCCGTCCCCTTGCCCTCGGCGACGTCGATGGCCAGGACGACGAACTCGTCCCCGCCCAGCCGGGCGATGATGTCGGAATCGCGGAAGACCTCCCGCAGCAGGTCGGCGGCCGCGACGAGGGCGGCGTCCCCTTCCTTGTGGCCGAAGGCGTCGTTGACCTTCTTGAGATCGTCGAGGTCGGCGTAGAAGAGGGACATCTCCTTCTTGGTCCGGTGGGCCACCTTGATCTGCTGCTCGGCCAGGGTCATGAAGCCGCGGCGGTTGTAGACCCGGGTCAGCTCGTCGACGAGCGACATCTCCCTCAGCGCGTCCTCGGTCCGGGTGCGCTGGACGGCGATGGCGTAGAGGGCGGCCAGACGCTCGACCGCCTTGAGGTCCCTCTCGACGTAGGGCTCCTCCGCGTTGGCGACGACGATCAAACCGACGATCTTCCCGGACATCACGGCGGGCACCGCCAGAAATTGGCGGACGGGGATGTGCCACTCGGGCATGCCGGTGAACCGCGGGTCCAGGCTGGTCATGTTGGTCAGGATGGGCCGCTGCTTCTCGAGGATCCAGCGCCACATCCCGGAGTTCCCGTGGAGGGCGCCGTCACCCCCGGGGTATTCGGACAGGAGCTCGCGGGCGTCCGGGGTCAGGGCGGCCGGGGCGAGCCGCTGGGTCCCTTCCCCGACGATGCCGACGAAGGCGGTGGCGCTCGAGGTCAGCCGGCGGGCGTGCTCCAGGACGACGGCCGACATCTCCTCGATCGGGGTCGGGGACAGCAGCCGTTCCGAGACGTCGCCGACCGACGCCTGGAGCCGCACGTCCCAGGAGTGCTCCTCCTCCATCTGCTTCTTCCGGGTGATGTCCTCGATGATCCCGTCGTAGAACAGGACGTTGCCCCGCGAGTCCTTGGCCGCCCGGGAGGAATCCTTGGCCCAGAACAGCGTGCCGTTGCTGCGCCGGAGCTGGGTTTCGAAGATCTCGACCAGAGAGCTCGAATCGAGCACGGCCTGCCAGCTTTCCCGGTCGCGGGGATCGTGGTGGATGTCCCAGAAGCTGACCGCCTTGAGGGCCTGGACGTCGGGATATCCGAGCATGCGGGCCAGGGTCGGCGCGGCGTCGAGGATCTGGCCCTGGGGTGTCGTCCGGTAGAGGCCGAGGGGATAGTGGAAGATCCGGGTCATCTTCTCTTCGCCGGCCGCGAGGGCGGCTTCGGCCTCGACGGCCCGGTCGCGTTCCTGGGCGAGGGCCCGGAGCGTCCGGACGTTCATCAGGGCCAGGCCGGAGATGCGGGCCAGCCCGAGGGCCAGGTCGAGATCGTGGTCGCGCCGTTCCGGGCCGCCGAATCCCGTCAGCTCGACGATCCCCAGAAGTTCCCGGTCGTGGGCGACCTTGAGGAAGACGGTCCGGCGGTCGTCGGTCCAGGCGTAGTCCGCGTTGAGCCCGACGATCCGGTCGACGGGAGATCCCTCGGGTCCCGGCAGATCGATCAGGGACTCCGCGGCATGGAAGACGACCTCGCGGGGCGAGAGGAGGACGCGGAAGAGCTCCAGGACGCCGGCCCGGGCATCGGCCGCGGTCTTGACGCCGGTCACGGCGCCGATGAGCTGTCCGATCCGGGCGTAGTCGGACATCTGCTGCCGCGCGCCGGCCAGGCGGTCCTCGACCGCCGCTTTTTCCATCTCCACGCGCCAGGACAGGGCGATCCGGACCAGGTTGAGCCGGTAGTGCTCCAGTCCGACGTGACAGACTTCGTAGCGGGAGCCGCAGAAAGCGCGCGAACGACTTGAGCTCGCGGTCGATCCCGGGATGGATCCCCGTGTCGAGCAGGACGACCTTCCGGGCGAGCTCGCGGAAGAAGGCCTGGGCGGCCTTGCGGTCGGACGGCCAGCGGGCGTCGACGCGCGCCTCCCAGTCCCGGAGCCAGCCCGGCAGGACGAGGAGCGCGCCGTCCTGGAGGAAGCGGTCGAGAACGTCCTTGTCGGCGAGCCATTCGAAACACTGGCTCTTCTGATGGAGCCGGCTGACGCCTTCGAGCCCGAGGTCCTTCGCCGGGCGGGTCAGGCAGTAGCCGCCGACCAGGGCGACCGGGCAGCCGTCCTTGCGGCACGAGGCGACGGCCTCGCCGAGGCCGGGCCAGGGCGCTTCGACCTGATCGCAATCGACGGGGTGGAGGCGGAAGCGGACGTCCTGGAGATCGGGAGAGGATTGGACGGCCAGGATCTCTCTGTCGAAATTCGCGCAGGTGATCAAACAGAGCTGATTGGCCATTCGCGGCGTACCGTATACCCTACCTATATGTCCAATATATGAACATATCAATTATAGCATAGAAATTCATTTTAAGTCAAGCATTATGTTAATGTTGACAATAATTATATGTCCCATTACGATACATTGCATATTATAATTGTATTCTATATTTTATTTATAATTAATCAGATATATCAGTGGTCGCTCAAGGCAGAAAATTGGCTAGATGTGCGTCCCTCGAAGACTAATCCCCGGAGCCGTAGCCTGACCCGGCGCAGGTCCATCTCGCGGCCGGCGAAAAGCGGGTTGGCAAAACCGCAGGGTTGTTTTAGAATGGAGCCGCGTCCGGCCGAGGGCCTCATCGGCCGGTCGGAGGAATCATGAAAAATCCTGCCGCTCCTGTCATCGGAGTCATCCTGCTGGCGACGCTGGCGGCCGTCGCCCTGCCCGGGCAAAAGGCCCCGGGCCCCGCCGGGAACAAAGAATCCCTGGCCGTTCTCAACAGGATGATCGAGGCCCTGGGCGGACGCAAGGCGCTCGAGGCGATCAAGGACATGACGGTCACGGGGACCGTCGAAGCGCCCGAGATCGGATTGACCTCCCCCTTCGTCCTCTACCAGAAAGAGCCCGACAGGATGCGGATGGACATCACCGTGGCCGAGGCCGCCACGACCATCACCCAGGCTTTCGACGGCCGGAGGGGCTGGGGAACGGACGCCCGGACGATGAGACCGGAGGAGATGCCCGAGAGCGAGTCGCGGGACGTGTCGCACAAAGCCCTCGGGAACGCGGCGCTCCTCGATCCCCGGTCGCTCGGCGTCACCTACGCCCTGAAACCCAAGCAGACCGTGGGAGACAGGGACTACATCGTCCTCGAACAGACGCTCGCCGACGGGCACAAGACCGCGTACTTCCTCGATCCCGAAACCCACCTGCCGGCCCGGCTCTCGACACGGACCCTCGATCCGACCGGGGCCGAAGCCGACGCGGAGACCGTCTTCGCCGACTACCGGGAGTTCTGCGGCGCCCGGATCGCCTGCTCCTCCAGGACGCTGCGCGGCGGGAAGGAAGTGCAGCGGCTGACCGTCGCCGGCGTGACCTGCAACGCCGGGCTCGACGACTCCCTCTTCGAGCTCAAAACGAAATAGACCAGGAGGTCCCCATGTCCCTCAAGAGACTCGCGGTCCTGATCGTCCTGCTCGTCGCGGCGCTCTCGTGCGCCGTCAACCCCGTCACCGGGCAAGAAGGAGTTCATGCTCTACTCCGAGGCCCAGGAGATCGAGATGGGCAAGCAGACCGACGAAGCGGTCGCGGCCCAGTTCGGCATCTACGAAGACGCCGCCCTGCAGGCCTACATCGGCAAGCTGGGCTCGTCCCTGGCCGTCAAGTCCCAGAGGCCCAGCCTCCCCTGGCGGTTCGCCGTCCTCGACAGCCCCGTCGTCAACGCCTTCGCCGTCCCGGGCGGCGCGGTCTACGTCACGCGCGGCATCCTGGCCATGATGAGCTCGGAGGCCGAGCTGGCCGCCGTCCTCGGCCACGAGATCGGGCACGTCACCGCCCGCCATTCGATGAGCCAGATGAGCAAGCAGCAGCTCGCCCAGATCGGGCTCGTCGCCGGGAGCATCATCAGCCGGAAGTTCGCCCAGTACGCCGGGCTGGCCAGCGCCGGGCTCCAGGTCCTCTTCCTGAAATACAGCCGCGACAACGAGAACCAGGCCGACGCCCTCGGCGTCGATTATTCCCGGGCCTCCGGCTACAATCCCGCGGACATGGCCCTGACGTTCCAGGCCCTGCAGAAGATGGGCGACCTCTCGGGGCAAGGCAGCTCACTGCCCGGCTTCCTCTCGACCCACCCGCTGACCGCCGACAGGATCAAGAACGTCCAGGCCATGCTCCAGCCCGGGGACCAGTCCCTGGCCCGCAAGCCGGAGGCCTACCTCCGGACGGTCGAGAACGTGATCTACGGCGAGGACCCGCGCCAGGGCTACGTCGAGAATTCCATGTTCTACCACCCCGGCCTCCGTTTCCAGTTCGCCGTCCCGGCGGGCTGGACGGTCAACAATTCGCCCGCCAACGTGACCCTCGTCGCGCCCGACCAGAGCGCCGGGATCATCCTGGGGGGCGGGAAGTCGACCGACACGCCCGAGGAGTACGCCCGGAAAGCGGCCGCGGAGATCACCCAGTCCGGCGGCAAGCTGCTCGGCGAGAACCGGACGACGATCAACGGACTGGCCTGTTTCGAACAGGCCTACACGATCCTCCAGGAGGACCAGTCCACGGTCCGGATGAGCCTGTCCTGCCTGAAGAAGGACGACTGGATCTACGCCTTCCAGTCGCTGAGCTCGCCCGAAGGGTTCGCGAAATATGCGCCGAACTTCAAGGCGGTCGTGACCTCCTTCCGGAACCTCACGGACGCGTCGAAGATCAACCGCTCGCCCAAACGCCTGGTGCTCGTCAAGGCCAACGGCAGGGACACGCTCCAGACGATCCTCAAGGGGTCCGGCCTGCCGGAGAAAGCGTGGGCCCCGTTCGCGGTGATGAACGGGCTCGAGCTCACGGCGGTCCCGGCCGCCGGCAAGCTGATCAAGACGGCCAAGTAGGGCGGATCAGATCCGGGCGGCCTTGAGATCGGCGAGGTCGAGCACGGAGGCGTAGATCTCGGCTTCCGCGGCCAGCTCGCCCTCGACGAAGGCCTTGCCCTTCATCTGGAGGATGCGGCCCTTTTCCCGGGTCCATTCGACGTCCAGCCGGAGCTGGTCGCCGGGGACGACCATCCGCTTGAACTTGGCCTTGTCGACCTTGCTCAGGACGACGAACTTCGTCTCCGGGTCGGGGATCGAGCCGAAGAGGAGGACCGCCCCGGCCTGGGCCATGGCCTCGACGATGAGGACGCCGGGCATGATCTTCCATTCCGGGAAGTGACCCTGGAAGAACTGCTCGTTGCAGGTGACGTTCTTCAGGGCGACGATGTTCTTGCGCGGGACCAGGTCGACGACGCGGTCGACCAGCAGGAAGGGGAAGCGGTGCGGCAGGAACCGCATGATCTCTTCGACCGTGATCACGGCACGCCCTCGCCCGGAGCTACTTCTTGGCCGGCGCCGCTTTCTAGGGCGTCGTAGCGCTGGATGACTTCGGCGGTCAGGTCGAGCGCGGGGGTGAAGTACACGGCCCCGCCCTTGACCACGTCGAAGATGAGGTCGAGCCCCTTGTCCTTGCGGAGCTGCTCGATGATGGGGATGAGATCGCTCTGGACCCTCTCGAGCGTCCTCGCCTGGAGCTCCTGGAAGCCGCGCGAGGCGTCCTCGATGGCCCGCTGACGCTCGGTCTGCTTCTTCTGGATGTCGGTCTGGAGGGCCAGGGCCGCCTCGGGCGTCAGGGTCGTCCGCTGGGTGCTCAGGCGGTTCTGGAGCTGCTTGATCTGGTCGTCCAGCCTGGCGATGTCGTCGGCGTATTTCTTGTCCGCCGCCTGGACCTGGGCCAGCGCCCTCTTGCCCTCGACGGACTTTTCGAGGATCTCCTGGGAATTGAGCATGCCCATCTTGCTGTCCTGGGCGAGCGCCAGGCCGGAGAGCCCGGCCGCGGCCAGGGCGACGAGCGCGAGCGTACGGATGTGTCGTTTCATGCGAGGAACCTCCCTAGAAGGTCGTGCCGACGGCGAAACGGAACGCGAAGTCCGGGTCGGTCGAGTAGACCTTCTTGTTGTTGTAAGCGAAGATCAGGCGGAACGGCACCCGCAGGGCGGGGATGAAGAGCCGGGCCTCGAGGCCCATCGAGGAGTACATGTTCCCCCACCGGAGCTTGTCCTCGTAGGCGATGGCGTTGCCCCGGTCGTAGAAGAAGATCGCGTAGAGCGGGCCGCCGACGGGGATGATGTATTCCGCGTTGAGGACGAGGGACTCGGTGCCGCCGACGTTGTAGCCGTTCTCGTCGACGGGCCCGATGCTGTAGACCTCGTAGCCGCGGATGGACCGCTCGCCGCCGAGGAAGGTCCGTTCCCAGTAGGGGATCTGCGAGCCCTTGAGCGCCTTGATGACCTGGTACTGGGCGTGGACGCCGATGACGTGGGCCTTGGACCCCCGGCCGATGACCGGCTGGTAGTGGGTGAACTCGAGCATCGGCTTGAGCAGGAAGACGTCGCCGCCGAGGAAGGGGAAGGCGTACTTGAGGGCCGCCGAGTACAGCGTCCCGCGGGTCGGGGTCAGGGGGCTGTCGATCGTCGACCGATAGAGCATCGGCGTGACCGAGCTCATGTTGTACTTCTGGTTGCTGTAGTACATGTAATAGGACGTGGGCAGGTTGAACTCTTCGCTGTCCGAGACGGTCATCTTGACGTTCTCGAAGTTGTAGACGAGGTTGGCCCGCCACATCCCCCAGAGCCGCGCGCCCAGGCTGAGGTCGATGCCCGCGCCCTTCCGCCAGAACCAGGGGTAATGGAGGTCGCGCTTGTAGACGTTGAAGCCGGCGGTGATGGGCTTGTCGAAGACGTACGGCTCGGAGAAGCCGAAGGAGTAGTTCTTGACGAGCTTGCCCTGCTGGATGCCGAGCTCCAGGGTCTCCCCCGCCCCGAGGAAATTGACCGTGGAGTAGCTGAAGGCGACGAAGGTCCCCTCGTAACCGCTGTAGCCGGCCGTGAACTGGATGTTGTTCCTCTGGAGCTCCTTGACGTTGACCTGGACGTCCATCTTGGTCGGGTCGGTCGGGTCCGGCTTGATGTCCGGGTCCTTCTCGAGGTCGACCAGGCCGAGCTGCTTGATCCGGAGGATGCTGTTCTTGAACATGGCCAGGCTGAAGCGGTCGCCCTCGCGGAGCATCATCTCCCGGCGGATGACCTTGTCCTTGGTGTAGTTGTTGCCGCGGAACTCGAGCCGGTTGAGGAAGGCCATCTCGCCCTCGGCCACGTTGAGCGTGAGGTTGACGATCTTCCTCTTGGGGTCGAGGTTCTCGACGGGGATGACCTGGACGTAGACGAAGCCGCCGTCGCGGAAGACCTCGGAGATGTCCTCGGCCGATTTCTCCCGGACCTTGGTGCTGTAGACATCGCCGGTCTCGAGCTTGATCAGGGTGCGGAGGTACTTGACGTTCAGGGTCTTGCTGCCCTCGATCTTGATCTCGCCGGTGCGGTAGAGGTAGCCGGGCGTCACGGGGAAGACCAGCCGCATCATCTTCTGCTTCTTGAAGACGACCGACCGCTTCACGAACTCCTCGGTCCGGGGCTGCCCGACCGAGGCCTCCATGTAGCCCATCTCCTGGTATCTCTTGCGGAGGAGATCGACGCTCTCCTCGACCTTGTTCGACTTGTAGACGTCCTTGCCGGCGATGAAGTTGAAGAGGCTGTGGGGACGGTTGTCCTTCATGGCCCAGGTCAGATTGCCCGGCGGGATCTTGGCCGCGCCCTCGAAGACGACGTCCCCGACGCGGACCTTGGGCCCTTCGTCGACCCGGATCTGGACGTCGACCTCGTTCTTGCCCTGCTTGACGACCTCCGCCTCGATCTTCGAGGCCAGGAGGCCCTTCTCGAACAGGAGGTCCGTGATGGTGTCCTTGATGCGCTGGACCTTGAAGGGACTGTAATAGGAGTAGGGCAGGATCGACTGGTCCTTCTCCTTGAGCTTGTCGACGATGTCCTTTTCCTTGACCTTCTTGCCGGTCTTGTAGGTGACGGCCCGGACGACGGGGGCTTCCTCGACCGTGATCTTGAGGATCTTGCCCCGCGCTCCCGTCGATTCCTCCAGGACGATGTTGGAGAAGAAGCCGGTCGACCAGAGGACCCGGAAGTCCCGGCGGAACCGGTCGGCCTCGTAGGGGTCCCCTTCCCGGGAGGACAGGTAATAGAGGATGGTCTCGACCGTCACGCGGTCGTTGCCGGTGATCTCGATCTTCTCCAGGATCTCCTGGGCGGCCAGGAACCCGGGGAGGAGGAGCAGGACGAGGGCGACGGCGAGCTTTTTCTTCATGGACATCCTTCTACCATATACCATATCGACCGGGTCAGGTCAAAGAGACGGGCCGGGAAGAGACCGGAGCCCGCCCACCCCGTTCAACGCTCCGGGAGGACGGTTGGTTTCATCTGGCCCGCCTCCATCATATAGACGCTGTGACAGTAGCGGGCGATCTTCTCGTTGTGGGTGACCAGGATGGAGGACAGCCCCTTCCGTTCGTGGAGGTCGAGGATGAGGCGGAGGACGTTCTCCCCCGTCTTCCAGTCGAGGTTCCCCGTCGGCTCGTCGGCCAGAAGCAGGCTCGGGCCGTTGACCAGGGCCCGGGCGATGGCCACGCGCTGCTGCTCTCCGCCCGAGAGCTGGCCCGGCCGGGACGCGGTCTTGTCCTCGAGCCCGACCTCCCGGAGCATCGCCTCCGCGCCGGCGAAAGCGTCCTTCTTCGCCGCGCCCCCGATCATCAGGGGGAAGGCGACGTTCTCGAGGGCGGTGAACTCGGGCAGGAGGTGGTAGACCTGGAAGACGAACCCGATCTTGCGGTTCCGGACGGCGGCGACCTCCCGGTCGGACCCGGCGAAGAGGTTCCGCGCCGTCGAGCAGGACCCGGCCGGCCGAGGGCCGGTCGAGGCCGCCGAGGAGATTGAGCAGGGTCGTCTTGCCGACGCCGGAAGCCCCCATCACGGCCGCGAGCTCGCCGCGCCGGAGCGCGAAGTCGAGGCCCTCGAAGACGCACAGGTCCCCCTTCGGGAGGGGGTAGGACTTCCCCAGGCCTTCGGCGACGAGGACGAGGTCACTCATATTTCAACGCCACCACGGGATCGGTCTTGGCCGCGCGGCGGGCCGGGAACAGCGTCGAGACGAAGCTGATGAGCAGCGTGACGCCCACGATCGCGGCGAGGTCGAGGGGTCTCATCCGGAACGGGACGTAGGAGATCTGGTAGATGTCGACGGGGATCTTGATGAGCTCGAACGTGTTGGCCAGAGCGCACCAGCCGAGCCCGAGGAGGACGCCGAGGGCGGTGCCGATGACGCCGATGAGCGCGCCCTGGTAGAAGAAGATCCGGTTGACCGTCCGGGGCGTCGCCCCGATGGCCATGAGGATGCCGATGTCGCGGGTCTTCTCCATGACCATCAGGATGAGCGTGGCGATGATGTTCAGGGCGGCCACGATGACGATCAGCGTGATGGTCAGGAACATGATGTTCTTCTCCAGCTTCAGGGCGGAGAAGAGGGACTTGTTGAGCTCCATCCAGGTCGTGATGTAGACGACGGGCGGCAGGACGGCCTTGATCCGCTCCCCCAGGGCCGGGGCGGCGAAGATGTCGGCCAGCTTGACCTGGATGTAGCTGGCCCGGCCCTCGAGGCCGAAGAGCCTCTGGGCGACCGCGATCGAGGCCAGGGCGGTCGAGCTGTCGAATTCGTAGAGGCCGGTGTTGAAGATGCCGGTGACCTGGAACCGCTTGCGCTTGGGCATGAGCCCCAGCGGCGACAGGGTCGACGAGGCCGTCACGATGTCGACGATATCGCCCGGCTGGGCGCCGATCTTCAAGGCCAGCTCGCGCCCGAGGAGGAGGCCGTCGCGCGGCCCGGACCCGTCCGGGATCCGCCCCGACTCGAGCGTCTGGAGCCAGGCCGAGCCCGGCCGCTCCCGCTCGAAGTCGATGCCCTTGACCAGGGCCCCCGAGCTCTCGCCGATCCCGGTGATGAGGACGGTGTTGTAGACGACGGGGCTCGCGGACTCGACCCCGGGCAGCGCCCGGATCTTGTCGGCCATGGCCTCGTAGTCGGCCAGGCCCTCGCCCCCGAGGTCGGAGACCATGACGTGGGAGGTGGCGCCCAGGATCTTGTCCTGGACGTCGCTCTGGAAACCGGTGATCAGGGCGATGGCGATGACCAGGGCGGCGACGCCGATGGCGATGCCGCCGACGGAGATCATCGTGATGACGGAGATGAAGGCCTGCTTCCGTCTCGCGGTGAGGTAGCGGCGGGCGACGAACAGCTCGAAGCTCATGGGTCTATTTCGGCCTCAGGAGGGGGAACAGGATGACCTCCCGGATCGACCGCCGGTCGGCCAGGAGCATCGTCAGCCGGTCGATGCCGATGCCCTCGCCGCCCGTCGGCGGCAGGCCGTATTCCAGGGCTTCGACGTAGTCCATGTCGACGGGGTGGGATTCGTCGTCGCCCTTCTTCTTCTCCTCGGCCTGCTCCTCGAACCGGGCCCGCTGTTCGGCCGGATCGGTGAGCTCCGAAAAGGCGTTGGCGACTTCCATCCCGGCGACGAGGAGCTCGAACCTCTCCGATTCCTCGGGGTTCTCCCGCGAGGTCTTGGCCAGGGGCGAGATCTCCCGGGGCGGATTGGTGATGAAGGTCGGCTGGACGATAGTGTCCTTGACGAACCGGTCGAAGATGACGTCCAGGGCCTTGCCGTAGGTCGTCGGCTTCTTCTCCGGGGCCAGCCCGGCGGCGAAGGCGATGAGGCCCGGACGGTCCTCGAACCGGGACGGGGCCAGGCCGCTGTAGGTCCGGCAGGCGTCGATGAACTTCAGCCTCCGGAACGGCCGCTTGAAGGAGATCGTGTGTTCGCCGAAGGGGAACTCCTCCTTGCCCAGCAGGCCCACGGCCAGCCCGTTGAGCAGCTCCTCGGTCAGGTCCATCATGTCGAAGTAGTCCCGGTAGGCCTCGTAGAACTCGAGCATGGTGAATTCGGGATTGTGCTGGGCGTCGAGGCCCTCGTTGCGGAAGCTGCGGTTGATCTCGTAGACCTTGTCGAAGCCGCCGACGGTCAGCCGCTTGAGGAAGAGCTCGGGCGCGATGCGGAGGTAGAGGTCGAGGCCGAGGGCGTTGTGGTAGGTCTTGAACGGCCGGGCCAGGGCGCCGCCCGGCACGGCGTGCATCATGGGCGTTTCGACCTCGATGTATCCGCGGGCGTCGAAGAAACGGCGGATGTGGGCGACGATGGCGCTGCGGAGCCGGAAGACCCGGCCGACCTCGGGGTTCATGATGAGGTCGAGGTAGCGCTGGCGGAAGCGGAGCTCGACGTCCTGGAGGCCGTGCCACTTCTCGGGCAGCGGATGGAGGCACTTGGCCAGGAAGCCGACGGCGTCGCAGAGGACGGTCAGCTCGCCCGTGCGCGTCTTGAAGAGCGTCCCGGAGACCGACACGACGTCGCCGAGGTCGAGCAGGCCGAAGCGCCCGTAGGCCTCGGCCCCGACCTGGTCCTCCCGGACGTAGGCCTGGAGCTTGTCGCACCCGTCGGAGATGTGGAAGAAGGTCGCCCGGCCCATCTTGCGGATCGACAGGATCCGGCCGGGCACGACGACCGCGATCTTCCGCTCCTCGAGCTCGGCCGGGGTCAGGCCGGCGAACGCGGCGACGGCGTCCCTGACGTCGTGCGTCCGGGCGGACGGTGTACGGGAAGAGCGGGACGCCCGCTTCGCCGAGCTTGCGGTATTTCTCCCGGCGGGCGACGTCCTGATCGAGCTCGACGCTGTCTTCTTTCGGACTCATGCTATCCTTCCTTGACCGGCGGGACCTTGTCCGCGGGATCGGCGGCCGCCCCGGCCAGCCGCCGGCCCACCGCGTCGAGGACGCCGTTGACGAACACCGCCGACTCCTCGCCGCTGTAGCGCTTGGCGATCTCGATGGCCTCGTTCATGACGATGGCCGGCACGAGCGCGGGCTCGTACAGCAGCTCCGCGACGGCGATCCTCAGGATGTTCCGGTCGACGACGGCCATGCGGGCCAGCCGCCAGTTCTTCGAAGCCGACTGGATGGCCCCGTCGATCGCCTCGCCGTTGTCGAGGATCTTCTCCACGATCCAGGTCCCGTACTCGCGGACCTGTTTCGAGGCGCGCTGGTGCCCCCAGTAGACCCGGACGAGGTCGCGGGGATCGCCGGAGTTGAACTCGAACTGGAACAGGATCTGGAGGGCGCACTCCCGCGCCTTGCGGCGTTCTCCCATGGCGTGGACCGGTCGTCCGCTCAGCGGAGGCCCGCCTCCTTGAGCATGTTCAGGGTCTCGACGAGCGAGAAGGCCGCGTCGTAGCCCTTGTTGCCGGCCTTGGTGCCCGCCCGCTCGATGCCCTGCTCGACCGTGTCGACGGTCAGGATGCCGAAGGCGACGGGGACGCCGTCCTCCATGGCGATCTGGGCCAGTCCCTTGGTCACCTCCGCGGCGAGGTAGTCGAAGTGGGGCGTGTCGCCGCGGATGAGGGCGCCGACGCAGAGGATGCCGTCGGCCGACTTGGCCTTGGCGATCTTCTTGGCGACGATCGGGATCTCGAACGAGCCCGGGACCTTGTAGACGGTCAGGTCGGCCTCCTGGGCCCCCGTCTTCTGGAGGGCTTCCAGGGCTCCCTCGAGCAGGCGCTCGGAGATGAAGCTGTTGAAGCGGCTGACCACGATCGCGATCCTGAACCCCTTGGCCTGGAGCTTGCCTTGATGGATCTTCATGGACGTCTCGTCCTCCGTCGCGTTGAGTTGTCCCGGCCTTCCGGAGAGGCCCTATTCTACCAGATGTCGGGGCGCAATTCACCATAAACCGGCGCCCCGGGATCTTCCGCCGCGCGCGGCGATCCGGGACCGAAGCGCCTTGAGCGGTCCCTCCGAATATGATAGTTTTGGTCCAGGAGGCGCCCTCATGCGTACGAAAACCGGATTCGCCGAGCTCGCCCCGGAAAAGCTGCGCTGGACCTGCCCGCCCGACCTCATCCCCGTCGCCACGAGCTCCGAGGCCCGGCCCTGCGAGGAGATCATCGGCCAGGAGCGCGCCCTGCGGGCCATCCAGACCGGCCTCGACATCAAGAGCCTCGGCTACAACGTGTTCATCACGGGCATGGTCGGCACCGGCCGGACGACCACGGTGAAGCAGCTCCTCGAACGGCTGGAGAAGGGCGACCGGACGCCCGACGACATCCTCTACGTCAACAACTTCAAGTACCCGGACGAGCCCGTGCTCGTCGTCCTCCCGGCCGGCCAGGGCCAGGCGTTCAGCGAGGCCATGGCCACCCTGATCGACCGGCTCAGGACCGAGATCCCCCACCTGCTCAAGAGCCCCTATTACACGGAAAAGCGGGACGCGATCGTCGAGGGCCAGCAGAAGAAGCAGCGGGACATCCTGCAGCGCTTCGAGGAGGAGGTCGGGCAACAGGGATTCACGGTCATCCAGGTCCAGATGGGCATGTTCAGCCGGCCCGATCTCATCCCCGTGCTCGAGGGCGCGCCCGTCCCCTTCGCCAAGCTCGACGGCCTGGTCAAGGAGAAGAAGTTCCCCAAGGAAGCGTTCGACGCCCTGCGGGCCAAGTACGAGGAGCTGTCGGCCAAGCTGGAGGACATCTTCGAGAGCCTCAAGGAGATCGACGAGCAGACCCGGACCCTGCTCCGGGACTGGGACGAGGAGGCGATCGCGCCGGTGATCCGGGACGGCATCGAGGCCCTCCGGACCTGCTTCGCCTTCCCCAAGATCGGCGCCTACCTCGACGAGGTCGAAAAGGCCCTGATCAAGACCATCGACGCCTTCAAGAACCAGAAGAAGGAGGAGAAGGAGCAGGCCGAGGACTTCCTGGAGTACCGGGTCAACCTCCTCGTCGACAACTCGGACCAGCACGGCGCGCCGGTGGTCATGGAGACCAATCCGACCTACGTCAACCTGTTCGGCTCCATCGAGTCGACCTACTCCCGCGCCGGCATGGGCCAGACCGATTTCACCATGATCAAAGCCGGCTCCTTCCTCAAGGCCAACGGCGGCTACCTCGTCGTCAACGCCCTCGACGCCCTGGTCGAGCCCGGCGTCTGGACGACCCTCAAAAGGACCCTGCGCAACCAGATCTTCGAGATCCAGAACTACCTCCAGATGTATCTCTTCTCGAACGCCCGGCTCAAGCCGGAGCCGATCAAGTGCGACGTCAAGGTGGTCATGATCGGCGACGGCTCGATCTACAACTACCTCTACGCCGCGGACGAGGACTTCAAGAAGATCTTCAAGATCAAGGCCGAGTTCGACTCGGAGATGGACAAGGGCGAAAAGGCCGTCGGCGACTACGTCCGCTTCGTCAAGAAGATCTGCGACGAAGACCGTCTGCTGCCCCTGGACCGCGACGGCCTCGGCGCCCTCATCGAGTACGCGACCCGCATCGCCGGCCGGCAGAAGAAGCTGTCGACGCGTTTCCACGTCATCGCCGACGTCGTCCGGGAATCGAGCTACTGGGCCGCCCGGAACAAGAAGGCGGCGGTCGGACGCGACGACATCGAGAAGGCCGTCCGGGAGCGCTTCGCGCGGGTCAACCTGATCGAGGACAAGATCCAGGAGATGATCGACGAGGGCTCCATCCTCATCGACACGGCGGGCGCGGTCGTCGGCCAGGTCAACGGCCTGTCCGTCTACGACATGGGCCAGTTCATGTTCGGCAAGCCCGCCCGGATCACCGCCCGGACGTCCATGGGCCGGGCCGGCGTCATCAACATCGAGCGGGAGGCCGACCTGAGCGGACCCACCCACAACAAGGGCGTCCTCATCCTCGGGGGGTACCTCCGCGGAAAATACGCCTCGAAGCGGCCGATGTCGCTGACCGCCTCGCTCGCCTTCGAGCAGTCCTACGGCGGCATCGACGGGGACAGCGCCTCGTCGACCGAGGTCTACGCCCTCCTCTCGAGCCTCTCCGGCCTGCCCATCCGCCAGGACCTGGCCGTGACGGGATCGCTCAACCAGAAGGGCGAGATCCAGCCCATCGGCGGGGTCAACGAGAAGATCGAGGGCTTCTTCGAGGTCTGCAAGTCCCGGGGCCTGACGGGGACGCAGGGCGTCCTCATCCCCCACCAGAACATCCAGAACCTGATGCTCAAGTCCGAGGTCGTCGCCGCGGTCAAAGAGGGGAAGTTCCACGTCTACCCGGTCCGGACGATCGACGAGGGCATCGAGATCCTGACGGGCGTCGAAGCCGGCGTCGCCGACGCGAAAGGCGTCTATCCGGAGGGCACCGTCCACGGGCTCGTCGACAGGGAATTGTTGCGGCTGGCCAAAGGCCTCAAGGCGTTCGCGGACGAGGGCGAGAAGGGCGGGGGCGGGACGAAGAAGAAGCCGTAGCAGCCGGCGGGCGGTCGTCGGACTCCAGGCCGACGAGCTTCTTCAGGCGGCGGACCTCCGCGGTGTGGAGGAAGCGCCACTGGCCGCGCCGGAGACCTTCGAGCGTCAGGCCGGCGAACTCGATCCGGGTCAGGTCCGCGACCGGATAGCCGACGGCCTCGAAGAGCTTGCGGATCTCCCGCTTGCGTCCTTCGTGGATCTCCACTTTCAGGGTCGCGTGGCGGTGGCTCCGCCGCACGACCTGGACCCTGGCCGGCGCGGTTTTCCGGCCCTCGAGGAAGAGGCCCCGCCGGACCTTCTCGAGGTCGGCGTCCGAGGGGTCGCCCTCGACGCGGGCCTCGTAGACCTTGGCGACGCCGTAGCGGGGATGGGTCAGGCGCAGGGCCAGCTCCCCGTCGTTCGTGAGCACCAGGGCGCCTTCGGTTTCGAGGTCGAGCCGCCCGACCGGGTAGATCCGGGCCGTCACGTGGGTCAGGAGCTCCATGACCGTCGGCCGCCCGAACGGGTCCTTGACGCTGACGACGCGGCCGGCCGGCTTGTTGAGCAGGATGTAGACCGGACGCTCCTCCTCGACCTTGACCGGGCTGCCGTTGGCGACGACTTTGTCGCGGGCCGGATCGATCTTCTCCCCCAGCTCCATGACGGTCTTGCCGTTGACGCTGACCCGGCCCTCGGCGATCCAGCGGTCCGCCTCGCGCCGGGAGCACACTCCGGCGTGCGCCAGGAACTTGTTGAGCCTCATCGGGGTTGCCATGCCGACTGATTATCCGGCGCGGTCGTCCTTAAGTCAAGGCGATCATCCCCGAACGGGTCCTGTCGGGTAGTGTCAGCATCTTTACCTGGCTTAGGATCTCTGCGAATTCGGACGATCGCAGGGCGAGCCCCACAGGAACGGGTGGCGGGGGGATAGTCCCCGTCCGCCTGGAGGCGGAAGGGGCCCCGGGCCTTTGACGGGAACCCTTGTCCCAGCCAAAGGCCCGGGGGGATGGGTGGAGCCGAAGCCGGACGGGGACGCCACCCGACAGGACCCGTTCCTGGGATGATCGCCTTGACTCAAGAACGAATGAATTTGAACCGAGTTTAGGGGATTCGTATAGATAGGGTAGAATATAAGGAAGACCCATGGCCAAACTGCAGTTCAAAGAGTCGTTCACGATGGCCTTGGTCGCCCTCCGCTCGAACAAGCTCCGCACCTTCCTGACGCTGCTCGGCATCATCATCGGCGTCCTGACCATCATCGCCGTCGTCTCGGTCATCCAGGGCCTCAACAACTACGTCTACACCAAGATGGCCTTCTACGGGGCCAACGACTTCTCGGTCCAGAAGTTCTCGATGATGGGCACGTCCCTCAAGGATTTCCGCGAGCAGATGAAGCGCAAGGACCTGACCCTGGTCGAGCGCGATCTCATCCGGGCCAACTGCCCCTCCTGCGAACTCGTCGGCGCCTCCGCCTCGCAGAGCGCGACGGTCAAGTACGGCAGCCAGTCCCTCAAGGACACCGAGGTCCGCGGCGTGACCTACATCGACCACGAGATCGGCGCGGTCGTCGAGCTGACGAGCGGGCGCCACCTCCAGAGCCAGGACGAGTCGAACGCCCGCTCGGTCGGCGTCATCGGCTCCGACGTCGCCGAGAAGGTCTTCGGCGGGCTCGATCCGCTCGGCCGCTGGCTCAAGGTCGGCAGCCGGAACTTCCAGATCATCGGGGTCGCCAAGGCCAAGGGCAAGATCCTCGGCTTCAGCCAGGACAATTTCATCCGCATCCCCATCACGACGTTCAACAAGGTCTACGGCTCGCGCCGCTCCATCAGCATCAACATCCACACCGGCTCCCAGGAGCAGATGGCCCAGGCCCAGGAGGAGGTCCGGACCGTCCTCCGGTCCTGGCGGAAGAGGGGCTACGAGGATCCGGACGATTTCTCGTTCGCCACCTCGGAGACCTTCATCCAGTTCTACAAGACGGCCACCTCGGGCATCTACTTCGCCATGCTGGCCGTCTCCTCGATCGCCCTCATCGTCGGCGGCATCGTCATCATGAACATCATGTTCGTCTCGGTCTCCGAGCGGCGCAAGGAGATCGGCATCCGCATGGCCGTCGGGGCCCGGCGCCGGGACATCCTCTTCCAGTTCCTCATCGAATCGGCGGTCATCTCCGGGCTGGGCGGCTTCATCGGCATCGTCCTCGGGTTCCTCGTCGCCCGGATCATCTCCGCGGCGACGTCCATGCCCTCGAGCGTCGAGCCGGTCTCGGTCGTTCTGGCCATGGTCATGTCCTGGTCGATCGGCCTGTTCTTCGGCATCTATCCGGCCAACCGGGCGGCCAAGCTCGACCCGGTCGAGGCCCTGCGGGCGGAACTATGAGGCTCCAGATCTTCCGCGAGGTCTTCCGGATGGCCATCGACTCGATCCGGTCGCACAAGCTCCGGTCGTTCCTGACCATCCTGGGCATCGTCATCGGGGTCATGACCGTCATCGGCATGGTCTCGATCATCCAGGGGCTCAACAAGAGCTTCCTCTCCGAGCTGCAGTCCGTCGGGTCGGACATGATCCACATCCAGAAGTACGATGCCGTCCAGATGGGCCAGCGGTCGGAAGAGGAGCGGATGCGCAAGGACCTGTCCTTCGAGGACGCCCAGGCCATCGAGCAGGGCGCGCCGCTCGTCCGGGCCGTGGCCGTCAGCAACTACGTCAGCGTGTTCGCGCAGAACGAGATCAAGTACCAGAGCGCCAAGAGCGACACCGCCATGATCATCGGCATGAACGAGAAGTGGCCCACGGTCATGTCGCTCTACCTGCCCCGGCTGGGCCGCTTCCTCACCGAAGCGGAGGTGGACCGCTCGGCCCGGGTCTGCGTCCTCGGCTCCGAGCTGGCCGACGCCCTGTTCCCGATGACGAACCCCCTCGGCAAGGAGATCCGCGTCGGCCCCGAGGCCTTCACGGTCGTCGGCGTCCTGGCCAAGCGCGGCCAGATGTTCGGCCAGAGCCGCGACAACTTCGTCGGCCTGCCCATCACCACCCTGATGAAGTACTTCCCCTACGAAAAGGACGGGCTGGAGATCATCGCCGTCCCGCGCCGTTCCGAGGACCTGCCCGAGACGATCGAGCAGATCCGCAACGTCCTCCGCCAGCGGCGCAAGGTCCCCTACGGCAAGCCCGACGACTTCGCCGTCATGACCCAGGACTCCATGGTCGACCTCTACAACCAGCTGACCGGCGCGGCCTACCTGGTCATGATCGTCATCTCCTCGATCGGCCTGCTCGTCGGCGGCATCGGGGTCATGAACATCATGCTCGTCTCGGTCAAGGAGCGGACGCGGGAGATCGGCATCCGCAAGGCCATCGGGGCCCGGTCGGGCGACATCCTGAAGCAGTTCCTCATCGAGGCCATCTTCCTGACCGGCGTCGGCGGCCTCCTCGGCGTCCTGGTCGGATTCGGCATCGCCCTCGTCGTCAACGCCGCGACGCCGCTTCCGGCGACCGTCTCCCCCTGGTCCGTCGTCCTGGGACTCTCCGTCTCGGCCGCGATCGGCCTGTTCTTCGGCATCTTCCCGGCCCAGAAGGCCGCTCACATGGACCCGATCGAGTCCCTCCGCTACGAATAGAGCGCTTATCTCTTCGAACGGGTCCTGTCGGGTGGCGTCACAGCCGTACGTTCTCCTGATTGCGCCGTTGCCAGCACGATCATCCCGAACGGGTCCTGTCGGATGCGCCGATCGGCTGCAGCGCATCGGTCCCCGGCTTCGATCGGGTAGTCCCCGTCCGCAGGTCCTCGTCAGGCGAACGGGCTGTCCCCCGCCACCCGTTCTTGGGATGATCGCCCCGTGCTCCCGAAACATATTCCCGGCTCCGTTCTGTTAAGCCTCGCTCCAATCAAAGATCGACACGAACTCGGCGAACGTGGAGTGGATTCGGAGACGTGTCCCCCGTCTACCTTCAATCGAGGAAAGACTCGATCTCCGCGCGGGTGGGGGCGGAGGGCTGGGCGCCGGGTCGGGTGACGGAGATCGCGGCGGCGGCCTGGGCGAAGCGAATCGCGTCGCCGAGCGGCCGCTTTTCGGCGAGCGCCACGGCCAGGGCGCCGTTGAAGACGTCGCCGGCTGCCGTCGTGTCCACGGGGGTCCACGGCGAACGCGGGCAAGTGCCCCTCGTACGGATCGGCCGATACGCAGACGCCCCTGCGCCGAGTGTGACGATGACGGCTGCGGCGCCGCGTGTTCTGAGCCGCGCGGCCGCCTTCATCGCACTCCCTTCATCCGTGACGGCGATGCCGCTCAGGAATTCCGCCTCGTGTTCGTTCGGGGTCAGGACGCTCACGAGCCGGAGCAAGGCCGTCGTCGAGCGGCACGGGCCGGGGCCGGATTGAGGACGACCGGAATGCCCCTCCCCTTCGCCGCGCGGATCGCGGCTTCGACGGTTTCGAGCGGCGATTCGAGCTGGAGGAGGACGATGTCGGCCGCGGCGAAGGCGTCGCCCGCGGCCTCGACGTCGGCGACGGACAGGAGCGCGTTGGCGCCCGAGGCGACGGAGATGCTGTTCTCGCCCCGCTCGTCCACGGTGATCAGGGCGATGCCCGAGGCCGCGCCGGGCGTGGCGAGGACGAACCGCGTGTCGATCCGGTCGCGGCCGAAGCCCTCGAGCGCCTGCCGGCCGAAGAGGTCGTCGCCGACGCGGGCGACGAACGTCACCCGCCCGCCGGCCCGGGCCGCGGCCACGGCCTGGTTCGCCCCCTTGCCGCCCGCGGCCATGGAGAAGGCGCCGCCCAGGATCGTCTCGCCCGGCCTCGGGAATGTGCGGAACGCGGATGATCATGTCCGTGTTGGAGCTGCCGACGACCAGGACGTTCTTCATCGGGCATCACTCAGGCTCCCGGTTTTTCGGCGTTCGCCCGGACCCAGGCGACGGCCGCGTCGACGGCTTCGCGGAGCCGCGACTTCTCGGCCGTGACCAGCTCGACGAGCGACGGCCCTCCCCCGCCCTTGACGGGGAGAACGGCCCCGACGATCCGCCGCGAGCTGCCTCAGGTCGGTCTTCAGGGATTCCGACCGGGCGGCGATGAGGTGGCCCTGGCTTTCGGAAGCGGCGCCGTAAACGACGTAGAACTCGCCGTTCCTGATGATGTTGAGGGCCAGGAAGCGGGCTTCCTCGGGGGTCTTGTCCCCGAGGAGCCCGGAGACGAAGCGATCCGTCGCCGTGCGGACGACCTCGGCCGCTTCGAAGGCGGCCAGCCGCTCCTCGAGGTGGCGGGCCCGCTTTTTCAGGGCCTTGTGTTCGACGGCGAGCCGCTCGACCTGTCCGGCGACGTCGCCCGGCGCGCACGAGAAGGCGCCGGCCAGCCGACGGACGGTCCGGTCCTTGTCGCGGTGGTCGCGGAGGGCCCGGCCGCCGCAGAGGAACTCGAAGCGAAGGTTGCCCCGGATCTTCTCGACTCCCAAGGACCTTGATCGCGCCGATCTCGCCCGTCTTCCGGACGTGCGTACCGCCGCAGGCCGAGTAGTCGAAGCCGTCGACCTCGACGACCCGCAGGAGGCCGTGCTTCTTGGGCGGGCGCCGCAGCGGGACCTCGCCGATCCTCTCCTCGGGCACGAAGTAGGTCTTGACCTCGCGGTCCTCGCGGACGATGGCGTTGGCCCGGTCCTCGACCCGGTCGAAGTCGGCGTCGGAGAGGGCCTTCAGGCCGATCTCGAGGGTCGAAACTTCGGGTCCCATGTGGAAGGACAGGGTCTCGCCCTTGAGGAGCTCCCAGAAGGCCTGGGACAGGACGTGCTGGCCCGTGTGCTGCTGCATGTGGTCGAGCCGCGTCGTCCGATCGACCGAGCCGTGAACGCGGCCTTCGGGAACGGCGCCCTCGACGACGTGGAGGATGGTCCCGTCGAGATCGAGGACCGCGACAACCTTGGCGCCGCCGAGCGTGCCCTTGTCCCAGGGCTGTCCGCCCGACTCGGGATAGAAGGCCGTCCGGTCGAGGACGACGGCCGGACGGCCCTCGTGCTCGCGCCGCTCGACGACCTCGGCCTCGAACTCGAGAAGACAGGCGTCGTCATAATAGAGCTTCTTGGTCTCGGCCATCGTGATTCTCCTCTTTAAAGGATGCGGAAGATCAGGAGTTCCAGCAGGGCGACCGTGAAGACCGCGGCGACCGGCCAGACCAGGATCCTGTAGACCTCCCGCATCTCCGCCTTGAAGTATTCCGCCGTCAGGACCAGGCAGAGGTGGGCCGGCGAAAGCAGGATGCCGGCGAAGCCGCTGACGAAGGCGAAGGTCAGCAGGACCATGTCGGGCTTCCCCGTCCCGACGATGGGCACGAGGAGCGGGAAGGCGATGGCCACGTAGGCCTGGTTGACGCCGGTCAGCAGGCCGACGAAGAACGGCGCCGCGAACAGGAGGATGTAGGCCGACGCGCCGTGCGGCGGGACGGCCCGGACGACCGCCTCGAGCGCCCCGGAGTCCTCGAGCACCTGCTTGAACACCATCACGGCGACGGTGAGCCAGACGGTCCTCGGCGAGAAGCTCTTCGCCGCGACCGCCCAGCGTTTCCCGAGGTCCATCCGGGCCGTGACCTGGGTCAGCACGGCGGCCGCGGCCAGGGCGACGAGCATGTTCAGCCGGAAGACGAAGATGAGGACGATGGTCAGAACGATCGGCCAGATGCTCCAAACGACGAGCGCCGCGTCCTTCCACGAACCGTTCCCCTGCCGCTCCCGCGGCAGCCGGGGCAGCTTGCGGAAGAGGACGACCAGCCCGGCCCCGATGGCGATCGCGCTGTAGACCGCCTGGTGCAGTCCGATCTTCCAGACGGGGACGCGGAAGATGGCCGAGGCCATGATGACGCTGAGGTAGAGGGGCCACCAGTATTCCCAGACGTGGCGGAACCAATAGTTGTAGAAGGTCTTCCAGGCCGGCGGGACGCTCCAGCGGCGGGCCGCCTCGTCGACGATGGGCGCGCCCATCATGGCCCCGCCCATCATCGGCAGGAGGCCGATGAACGCCGAGGGGATGGCCAGGATGAGGCGGTCGTCCCGGACGAGGTTCTTCAGCGCGTCGACCATGGACCGGAAGGCCCCGCTCGACTGCAGGAACTCGCCGAGATAGAGGACGAGGACGACGATCGCGGCGAGCTCGAGCGTCGGCCACGAGACGGCGCCGTCGACGACGGTCCGGCCGAACGCGGCCGGCCTCATCCCGAACAGGACGGCCGCGAGACAGGAGTCGAGGAAGAGGATGAGGCCGAGGTCCCACTTGAGGCGGATGAGGACGAGCAGGAGCGCGAGGATGAGCCCGATCTTGACGAGGACGATCATCTCAGACGAGCCTGTCGACCCCGGCGGCGGCCAGGACCCGGACGGTCGTCTTGAAGTGGGTCTTGGCCACCTTGTCCAGCACGTCCGGCCCCTTCGCGCGCACGAGCTTGACCGCCGCCGCCTCGACCAGGTTCGAGGCGCCCTTGGGCAGCTCCATCCCGTAGTCCCTGGAGAGGTACCGGAGCCGGGTCAGGAACTCGGCCCGGGCCAGGATGGACGCCGCCGCGACCGCCGGGTCCTCCTCGGCGCGCGGCATCTGGACGAGCTCGATCTCCCGGCCCTTCTGGAGCAGGGCGTTGCGGACGAACTTCTCGTCGCCGAACTGGTCCGTCACCGCTTTCCCGGCCGGAACGCGCTCGAGGACGTTCTCGATGGCCCGGGCGTGCCCCCAGGCGAGCAGGCGGTTGAGGTTGCGGAGCTTGGCCCAGAGCTCGTTGTATTTTTCCGGGCCGACCGTGATCACGGAGTGGAACGGGTAGCCCCGCTTGAGCGTCTCGGCGATCTCGAGACAGCGCGCGTCGGAGGTCCGCTTCGAATCCTTGACCCCGAGCGCGGCCAGGGCGCCCTCCTGGCCCTCGGGCATGAAGAAGGCGGCGATGACGAGCGGGCCGAAGAAGTCGCCCTTGCCCGATTCGTCCGTGCCGATGCGGCCGGGCTCGGCCGGGAATAAGGCCCGCGGTCACCGGACCGTCCCGTGGACGATCCGGCCGTCGAAGACGGTCATGCGGACCCTGGCCTCCCCGATCCCTTCGGGCGCGATGGAGAAGATGTCGCGGTCGAGGACGACGAGGTCGGCCAGCTTGCCCGGCCCGATCGTCCCCTTCGACGCTTCGGCGAACTCCGCCCAGGCGCCGTTCACGGTGTAAGCCCGGACGGCCTGCTCGACGGTGACCTTCTCCCCGGCGACCCAGCCGTCCGGGTTCTTGCCGTCGAGCGTCCGGCGGGTCACGGCCGCGTAGATGCCCATGAGGGGCTCGAGCGGCGCGACCGTCCAATCGGAGCCGAAGGCCAGGACGGCCCCGGCCCGGCGCAGGGACTCGAAGGCGATAGGTGGTCTTGACGCGCTCCGGCCCGATCTTGCCCTCGGCCCAGCGGCCGTCGTCGATGGCGTGGTAGGGTTGGACGGCGGCGACGAGACCGAGCTTGCCGAACCGGGCGATGTCGGCCGGCCGCAGGTGCTGGGCGTGTTCGACGCGCCAACGCCGGTCGCGCGGCCCGTTCGCGGCGACCGCCTTCCCGTACATGTCGAGAAGCAGGCTGTTGGCCCGGTCGCCGATGGCGTGGACGGCCAGCTGCAGCCCGGCCCGGTCGGCCTCGAGGATGCGCCGCTCCATGATCCCTTCGGGATACATCTGGCCGTGAAGCAGGCCCGAGGTCCCCGGCTCGTCCGTATAGGGCTCGAAGAAACAGGCCGTGGCCGAGCCGAGCGAGCCGTCCACGAACGCCTTCAGGCCGGCCAGCTTGAGGTAGGGGCCGCCGAACGGCGACTTCAACTTGAGGCGGGCGAGGAGATCGACCTCGGTGATCGGGATGTAGACGTGGACGCGGGTCGTCAGCCGGCCGAGCCGGGCCAGCTCCTCGAAGACCTCGAAGCTCGCGGCGTCGGCCATCTCGTGGACCGAGGTGACGCCGTTCGCCGCGGCGTGGCGGATCGACGCCTCGGCCGCCTCGAGCTTCTCGGCGAAGGCCGGTTCGGGGATCTGCGCATAGACGAGATCCATGGCCGTGTCCTTGAGGATGCCCGTCGGCTCCCCCGTCGCCGGGTCCATGACGATCTCGCCGCCCGGCGGCACGGGCGTCGCCCGCGTGACGCCGGCCAGCTTCAGGGCCGCGCTGTTGGCCAGGATCATGTGGCCGTCGAGACGGTTGACGCAGACGGGATTGTCGGGCGTCACGGCGTCGATCCAGTCCCGCCGCGGCAGCTCCACCGGATCGAACTGCTGGTGGTCCCAGTCGCCGTTCAGGATCCAGCGCCCCGGACCGAGCTCGCGGGCCTTGGCCGCGATGCGGGCCGCGAAATCCTCGCGGCTCTTCGCCTCGCGCAGGGCGATGCTCTTCAGGGCGAAGCCGCCGGCCAGGAAATGGGTGTGGCTGTCGATGAAGCCGGGGAGGACGAGCGCCCCGCCGAGGTCGACGAGCTTCGTGCCCTCCCCGACGAGCTTGCGCACCTCGGCCGTCGTCCCGGCGGCGAAGATCTTTTCGCCGCGGACCGCCACCGCCTCGGCCCACGGCCGCGCGGCGTCTCCCGTCCAGACTTTCCCGTTGACCAGCGCCAGATCGACCATGTTACCCTCCGGACGCTTGTGACAGCCGGCGAGCACCGTCAAAGCCAGTATCAGTGCCATCGTTCGGCAGATTGATTTCATGTTCGCGCCTCGCAGACCTCCTATATTATGGATAATGGCCGTCGAAAGCAAACTCGTATAGGAAGCAGCGCCCGGGAGCACGGGGCGAACGCGCAGGGGTTCGGGTCCAAGAACGGGGACACGTGCCGGGGTGGTACATGTCCCCGTTCTTTGGACGATTGTGGTAGAATATGCGGCTTGATGGGCGCTTCGGCGCCCCACTCCCCGGAGGACCTTATGATCGACGCGACCCAGATCCGCAAAGGCATGATCATCGTCATGGACGGGACCCTGTGGCGCGTGATGGAGATGCAGCTCATCACCCCCGGCCGGTGGAAGGCCATGGTCCAGACCAAGCTCCGCAACATCCAGATCGGCTCCCAGACCGAGCACCGTTTCCGCTCCGAGGAGCGGCTCGAGCAGGCCCACTTCGACGAGTTGGAGATGGAATTCCTCTACGAGCAGGGCGGCGAGTACGTCTTCATGAACCTGGAGAACTACGAGCAGGTCAGCCTGTCCGCCGAGGCCATCGGCGACGCCATCAAGTACCTCAAGCCCAACACGGTCATCGAAGTCGAGATGTACGAGGGCAAGCCCGTCGGCGTCAAGCTGCCCAACTCCATGGACCTCAAGGTCGTCACCACCGAGCCCCGGCTCCAGGGCGCAACCAAGACGTCCCTCTACAAGCCGGCGGTCCTCGAGACCGGCGCGGTCGTCCAGGTCCCGGAGTTCATCAAGGAAGGCGACGTCATCCGCATCGACACGCGGGACGACAAGTACCTCGAGCGGACGAAGAAGTAGCCGGCCTCAGTAGCCCTGCCGGAACACCCCGACGTTCCCGTAGCTGTCCCGGACCCTCACGGTCACCTGGTTCTCCGCTCCGGCGGGGAGCTTCACCGCGAACTTGAACGACTCGGTCCGGGAATCGGCGATCCCGTCGACCGGGAAGACGACCCGCCATTCCCCCGGCCGGACCAACACCTTGACCTCTTCGATGTAGGAGTAGGCGTCCTCCGCCTGGAAGGCGACGTCGAGCGATGCGCCGTTCCTCGCCGCCGTGAAGCCCTTGACGACGGGCAGGGAGTTGTCGATGACGAAGGCCGGGCTGGTCTTGTCCGCCTTGAGCTCGAGCCCGGCCGGGTTCGAGGGGGCGTCGCTGGCCGTCAGCCTGAGGAGGTAGGTGCCGTCGGGGAACGAGAGCGTGTCGAAGGCGTAGATCGACTCGGTCCAGTCGGGCTCGAGGACGCGCCACTCGGTCTCGCCGTCCTTCTTCATCGCCAGGGAATACCTCAGCGTGTCGCCGTTCTCGTCCGCGGCGTCCCAGACGACGGTCTGGAAGCCCTTGCGCTCGGACTTCCGGTAACCCAGGCTGACCCGCAGCTCGTCCTTCTTCGCCGGCGCTTCGGGCGCGTTCCGCTCGACGCCGAGGATGACGTCGTCCTGGTCGGGCAGCTTCAGGTAGACCTCGTTCGGCCGCAGGAACTCGAGCCGCGAGACCGACGGGGCGACGTTCGACTGCAGGTAGAACACGGCCAGCCGGTCGAAGACCGGGGACGACTTGCCGGTCTGGGTCCGCAGGATGACCTTGACCTGGAGGTAGCGGGACTTGGGGCTGAGCACCTGTTCCTCGGTCTTGCCGTAGAAGGGCGACCAGTCGCTCCAGGTCGCGTTGGGCTCGTTGGTGTTGCCGCTCCGGCTCTGGAGCTGGACCGACGCCCCGGCCGCGACGGCGGCGTCCCAGACGACCCGTCCCCACGAGGCGAGCGTCCGGGCGTCGAGGACGGGACTGGTGTACTCCCCGGCGAACCGCTGTTCGGGGAGCAGCAGGCCGAAATAACAGGGATTGTTCGACAGGACGTAGATCTTGGAGTCGAGCGGGGCGAGCTGGTAGACCTGCTCGGAGCTCTGCTGGAGGAGCAGGGCCACCCTCTCCTCCCGGTCGACCGCATAGATCCGGCCCTGCCCGCCGGTGCCGAAGAGGACCTTGCCGTCGGCCTCCCTCCAGAGCAGGGTGTAGATCATCTCGTCCTCGGAGCCCCACAGGCGCTTGGCCAGGCCGTCGGCGGTGATCCGGTAGAGGGCCCCCCCGTCCCGCGCCGTCGTCGCCGGGCCCGCGGCGGCCGAAGGCCGGCTCGCCCCGCCCGCGGCGCTGACCGTGATCGAGACTTCGGCGTCGAGCCGGACCGGCTCGTCGGAGCGCTCGTCCTTCCGGGTCCTCGCCGGCGTGCCGGAGGCCGCGGCGTAGATCTGGCCTTCGCGGTCGAGGGCCAGGCTCCGGACCTCCTCGTACGGCGTCTCGAACAGGACCGAGGCCCGGCCGTCCGCGCCGATCCTGTAGACGAGGCCGTTGCCGCCGCTCCCGGCGACGACGTCCCCGCGGGCCGTCCTCTCCAGGCAGAGGATGTGGTTCTCGGCGGCCTTGAAGAACATCCCGCCTTCGCCGAGCGGCGAGATGCGGTAGATGCCGCCGCTCTCGCCGACCGCCGCCCAGAGCTCGCCGGAATCCATGAACAGCAGGTCCCAGACGTATTTCTCGGCCGGGTCGAAGAACGGCTCGCCCTTGCCCTTGTCCGTGATCCTGTAGATCCGGCCGTTCGGCGAGGTCGAGGCGTAGAGAGTCCCCTTGCGGTCGAGGACGAGGCTGGTGACGTCCATCTCGGCGGCCTGGAACCAGAGCTCGGCCTTCCCGTCCTTCCCGATGCGGTAGACCTTGCCGCCGTGACCCGTGCCGAGGAAGGTCGTGCCGTCGGCCAGGGCCAGGACGGACAGATAGAAATCCTCCTGCGGCGCGGCGATCTTCTCTTCTTTCGGGGCCAGGGCCAGCGTCCCGTCGTAGGCGACCGAGACGCCGTCGAACTTGCCCCTGAGGTAATCCTCCCGGGTCCGGAGCTCCCATTTCTGGGGGACGACCGCCCCGAGCGAGGCGGCCAGGACGACGAGCCCGGCGACGGCGAGCGGGGTGACTTTGCGCATGACGGGAACTCCTACTTCCGGATTCTGACGGGGATGGTCGCCCCGCCCTTGAACGCGTGGGCGACGGGCAGCTGGTATTCGGCCAGGGTCGAGCGGGTGATCTCGGTCGGTCCGGCCGCCGAGGCCCGGGGCGAGGCGAACATCGACTTGAGCGTCGGCGGCAGGTTGGGCATCTCCTCGCCCTTCAGGAAGAGGCCGGGCTTGGTGGCCATGATGCGGAAATAGATGCGGTTGTTCTTGCGGAGGTTGCCGAGCAGGCGGACGAGCTGCTCGAGGCTCCGCGGCACGAACTCCTGGATGCGGTACTGGGCCCGCTCGACCTGCTGCATCGTGGCGGCGTCGCCGACGAGGAGCTGGAACTCGGTCCCGGCCGGCAGGGCCGGGGCGACGACCGTCACCTCCTGCATCAGGCTCTCCTCCTTCTGCGTCCGGTAGAAGGCCTGGAGCTTGATGGGCTCGCCCGGGGAGACCTCGTACTTGTCGAGCAGGACCTTCTCGAGCGTCGCCAGCCGCGTCTCCTCGGCCGCCCGGACGTTGAGGTCGATGCGGAAGATCCCGACGTCCTTGAACTCGTTGTTCATCAGGTAGTGGACGACGGCGGCCAGGAGCCCGGACAGGCTGACGGGGGGATTGTCGTAGCTGCCGCTGAAGAGGTCCTCGAGGTGGACGCTGAGGCCGCCCTTGTCGAGGAAGACGTCGGCGTCGAAATCGAGGGAGATGTCGCCGAGGCTCCTCTGCTCGCCCGTGATCAGTCCGGACACGGCGAGGTTGACGAGGGCCGGCGTCAGGAACTTGTCGGCGACGAGCTTGAGCTTGAAGTCCTTGCGGTCGCCGGAGCCGGTCCGGACGCTGATGTTGAGCGGGATGAGGCGGGGCATGACCCCGATCTCGCCGGCGGCGCCCGCCGTCCGGTCCTGGGTGAACCGGCCGATGACCGGGCCGGCGGTGGCCAGCTTGAAGGAGCTCTCCAGACTGGGCATGACGGCGATCACGTCGGCCCTGGTCAGTCCGTATTCGACGGCGCCGAGGTTGTAGAGCGGGTGGCCGAAGGCCAGGACCTTCTTGCCGTCGACGTAGGTCGCCGTGCCGACGGCGGAGAGGTCGAGGTCGCCGCCGATGAGCTGGACGCCGACCGCGTCCCCCTCGCGCACCGACGGGCCGGCGGGCGCGTCCGCCGCAGGCGTCTGACCGACCCCCGTGCCCGCCCGGACCGCGCGGAATCCCGAAGGGGCGAAGAAGGCCCGGGCCCGCTCGAAGGCGCCGGCGGAGAACCCGCTGAAGACGAGCGGCATATCGAGCGGCGAGATCGCCGCGCCCGAGGCCTTCTCGGCCGGCCGGGACGCGAGCGCGCGCAGGAAGTCTCGGAGAGCTCGGCCTGGCTGAGGTCGTCGCGCAGCGGCGGCGCGGCGACGGCGCCCGCCTTGGGCTCCGCGGGGGCCCGCTCGACGGCCAGCATCTCCTCGATCGGCGTGATCCCGGCGATGGGCTCCTTGGAGAAGCTGAAACCGTAGGCGACGGCGCCGATGAGCTTGCCGTCGATGTAGACCGGGCTGCCGCTCATGCCCTGGATGATGCCGGTCGACTCGAGCCCCCGGCCCTTGAGGCGGGCCAGGATGATGTTGCGCTTCGGCTGGTTGTTCTCCAGGACGCCGAGGATCTCGACCTCGAAATCCTCGATCGTCTTGCCCTGGAAGACGCTCTTGCCCCGGCCCTTCATGCCCGGCTTGACCTGGGACAGGGGCATCGTGATCGTGACCGCCTCGGCGGCCGCCGCGGACGCGATGAGGACGAGCGCGATGAGGGCGATCCGGCGCGGGAACGTGGTCATGGCGTTGTCCCCGGGCTCAGATGATGCCGACGATCTTGCCGCACTTCTCGAAAGCCGCGAGGACCGCGTCGAGCTCTTCGTCGGTGTGCCCGGCCCCGTAGCTCGTCCGGATCAGGGCCTGGCCGTGAGGGACGGCCGGGTAGACGACCGGGGTCGTGAAGATGCCCTCCTCCCGCAGCAGCCGCCACAGCATGAAGGCCTTCTCGTCGTCGCGGACGAAGATGGGGATGATGGGCGTCTGCGACGCGCCCGTGTCGTAGCCCATGGCCTGGAAGCTCGTCCGCATGCGCTCGGTGACGGCCCGGAGGCGCTGCCTCAGCTCCGGCTCCGACTCGAGCATGTCCAGGACGGCCAGGACGGACGCGACGGAGGCCGGCGTCGCCGCGGCGCTGAAGATGAGCGAGCGGGCGTGGTGCTTGATGTAGGAGACGACCGGCTTCGTCCCGACGACGACCCCGCCGATCGAGGCGAAGGTCTTGCTGAAGGTGCCCATGATCAGGTCGACCTCGCTCTCGAGGCCGAAGTGCTCGGCCGTGCCGCGGCCGTGCTCGCCGAGGACGCCGATGCCGTGGGCGTCGTCGACGAGGATCCGGGCGCCGTACTTCCGGGCCAGGGGGACGATGCCGGGCAGGTCGACGATGTCGCCCTCCATGCTGAAGACGCCGTCGACGATGATGATCTTGCCGTCCCGGGGGTCCAGGGAGGCCAGGATGCGCTCCAGGGCCTTCATGCTGTTGTGCTTGTACTTGTGGACGGTGGCGAAGGACAGCCGGCAGGCGTCGATGATGCTGGCGTGGTTCATGCGGTCGATGATGATGTGGTCGCCCTTCCCGGCGATCGCCGAGACGATGCCGAGGTTCGTCTGGTAGCCCGTGCTGAAGGTCAGGGCGGCCTCCCTCTTCATGAACGCCGCCAGCCGCTCCTCGAGATGCTCGTGGAGGTCGATGGTGCCGGTCAGGAAACGGGACCCGCAGGTGCCGACGCCGTAGCGCTCGACGGCCGCCCGGGCCGCTTCCTTGGCCCGGGGTGATGGGCCAGGCCGAGATAGTTGTTGGAGCCGACCATGATCATCGGCCGGCCGCCGACCTTGATCCGGTTCCCGACGGCTTCCCCGATCGGGGTGAAGTAGGGGTAGAGGTCGGCCGCTTTGAGCTCGTCGGGGCGGGTGTAGGCCAGGCACTTGTCGAAAATATCCACGTCCGTCTCCTTTGGCGCCGGGAGACCGCCGGCGGCCTCATTGACCCCCGCGGCCGAATCCCTTACAATCCCGGGCATGAAAATCCTCGTCACCGGAGGAACGGGCTTCCTCGGGAGCCACCTCGTCGAGCGGCTCCTCGAAGCGCCCGGGGCCGAGGTCTACGCCCTGGTCCGCGATCCCGCGCGGCTCCGCTGGCTCGAAGGGATCGCAGGCGTCCGGCCGATCGCGGGGGATCTCCGGAACGTGCCCGCCCTGCCCTCCGGCCTTTCCTGCGTCTACCATCTGGCCGGACTGACCAAAACGTTCAAACCGGACGAGTATTATACTGTAAACCGGGACGGGACGGCAAATCTGCTCCGGGCCCTCGAGGCCCAGCCGGGACGGCCGCGCTTCGTCCACCTGAGCAGCCTCGCCGCCGCGGGCCCCTGCGTCGGGCGCAAGGGCGTGACCGAGTCCGATCCGCCGCGGCCGATCTCCGACTACGGGGAGAGCAAGCTCCAGGCCGAGGCCGAGGTCCTCCGCTACAAGGACCGCTTTTCGGTCGTCCTGCTCCGGGCGGCCGCGATCTACGGTCCCCGCGACGAGGATTTCCTCGAATATTTCCGCTGGATCAAGCGCGGCATCCGCCCCATCCTGGGAAGCGGCAAGACGCTGAGCCTGGTCTACGTCCGCGACGCCGTCCGGGCCGCCCTCCTGGCGGGGCACCCGGGACGTCCGAGCGGGGAGATCTTCAACGTCGCCGATCCGGCGCCCTGCGGCTGGGAGGACATCGGCCGGGTGGCGGCCGGCATCCTGGGCAAGAGGCCGGTCAACCTCCGCCTGCCCCTCTGGACGGCCTACGTGGCCTCGGCGGCCTCGGAGGGCCTCGGCCGGCTGTTCGGCGCCGGGAGCGCCCTCTATAACGTCAGCAAGGTCAAGCAGATGAAGCCGGACGCCTGGGTGGCCGACGTCGCCAGGGCCCGGCAGGACCTGGGCTTCGAGACCCTCTTCACCCTGGAACAGGGCCTGGGCGAGACGATCGCCTGGTACCTCTGGAAAGGCCTGCTTTGACGCGGACCGCCGTGATCCCCAACTTTATTTTTCGGGAGGCATCCTCTATAATGAATACGAGCATGACCGTGAGAACCGTCGTCACCGGAACGGGCCACTTCGTCCCCCCCCGCGTCGTCACCAACCAGGACCTCGAAAAGCTCATGGACACGTCCGACGAGTGGATCCGCGAGCGCAGCGGCATCCGCGAGCGGCACCACGTCGACGCCGGGGTGGGCACCTCCGACCTGGCCGTCGAGGCCGCCCGGCGGGCCATCGCCGACGCGGACGTCGATCCGGCCACGATCGACTTCGTCATCGCCGCGACGCTCTCCCCCGACCACTACTTCCCCGGCATCGGCGTCATCATCCAGGCCAAGCTGGGCCTCGGCACGACCGGGGCGCTCGACGTCCGCAACCAGTGCAGCGGCTTCATCTACGCCCTGTCCGTCGCCGACCAGTACATCCGGACGGGCACCTACAAGCGCATCCTCCTCGTGGCCGCCGAAGTCCAATCGACCAACCTCGACTTCACGGACAAGGGGCCGGGACATGTCGGTCCTCTTCGGCGACGGGGCCGGGGCCATGATCCTGGAGCCGGGCGCGGACGGCGACGGCCGCGGCGTCCTGTCGACGCACCTGTTCGCCGACGGCAACTTCGTCTCCCATCTCTGGATGGAAAAGCCGAGCTCCCGGGACTGCCCGACCTTCGTGCCGGAGTTCTTCGCCGAGGGCCGCTTCTTCCCGAAGATGGAGGGCCGGAACGTCTTCGTCAACGCCTGCCAGCGCATGCCCGAATCGGTCCGGGCCGCCCTCGAACAGAACGGCCTGACCATCGACGACGTCGACGTCCTCATCCCCCACCAGGCCAACGACCGCATCTCGCTCATGGTCGCCAAGGGCCTCAAGATCCCGGTCGAGAAGGTCGTCCGGAACATCGACCGCTTCGGCAACACCACGGCCGCCTCGATCCCCATCGCGCTCGACGAGGCCGTCAAGAGCGGCCGGATCAAGCGGGGCGACCTCGTCGCGCTGACCGCGTTCGGGTCCGGTTACACGTGGGCGTCGGCCCTCATCCGGTGGTGAACATTCATCCCGCTTCACATACATCGAGGGTGGCAGAAAGGGTTTGTCAGGGAACGGAGATCTGTGCTAGGATTTCCGAGATGTTATTGAGGAGGACCGCATGAAAAAGACAGCCATCGTACTCGCCGTACTGACCGTGTTCGCCTGCGGGACGGGCGCCCTCCTGGCCCAGGGTCCCGAGGACGCCAAGTTCAAGAAATTCCAGGACACGTTCTGGGACGCCTACTTCAAGTTCTACCCGACGGCCGGGACCGTCCAGGGCTTCACGAAGTACAACGACAAGCTCGAGGACCCGAGCGAAGGCGCCCTCGACAAGTTCAACGAGATCCTCGACGGCTTCAACCAGGAGCTGGTCTCCAAGATCGACAAGACGAAGCTCTCCGCGGACAACCAGCTCGAGCACGAGATGTACCTCGACTTCCTCGACCTCGAGTTCCTCAAGCTCCAGTACGTCCTCCCCTGGGAGGACAATCCCCTGATGTACAACGAGCTCTTCGTCCAGTCGCTGCGCAGCCTGCTCGTCAAGAACGGCGCCTCCGGCGTCGCCTCCGCGACGGCCCGGGCCAAGCTCATCCCCGGGCTGGTCAAGAGGGCCAAGGACAACCTGAAGACCCCGCCCCAGGAATACACCCAGGCGGCCATCGACCAGATGCCCGCCATCATCGATTTCTACCGGGTCGAGATCCCCAAGCTCTCCGGCGGCGCCGCCGGCCTCCAGGCCGAGGTCACCAAGGCCGTCGCCGCCCTCGAGGATTACCAGCGGTACCTGAAGGGCGAGCTCCTGGCCAAGTCGTCCGGCAACTTCCGCATGCCCGACGCCCACCTGCGGACCCTGCGGATGAAGACCCAGGGCAACCTGCCCATCCTCGAGGAGGTCGTCCAGCGCTCCCTGGCCGACTTCAACAACATCCGCCGCGAGATGTTCCTGGTCTGCATCCCCTTCTACAAGATCATGTTCCCCAACGTCGACATCGAGCAGCTCGGACGGACCAAGGGCGAGGAACAGACCCGCAACATCGTCATCCAGGGCGTGCTCGACAAGATCAAGGGCGACCACGTCGGCCGCGACGAGTTCATCGGCCGCATCAACCAGGCCGCGGCCGGCATCAAGGGCTTCATCCAGCAGCAGGGCCTGATGAACCTGCCCGAGGAGAACCTGGCCGTCGAGCCCATGCCGGCCTACTGCGCCGCCGGCACCTGGACGCGCCTGATGACCCCCGGCGCCTTCGAAGCGGCCGGCCCCTACACCCTCTTCGTCAACCCCATCCCCGCCGCCTGGTCGGCCGAAGACGCCACCTCGTTCCTCGAGGAACACAACAACTACTACATGGACTTCATGGGCATCGAGAAGATCTACCCCGGCACCTTCGCGGCCGCCGCTCTTCACCCGCAAGGACCCGTCCGTCATCAAGCGGATGGCCGCCAACCAGGGCCTCCTCAAGGGCTGGCCCATCTTCCTCGAAGAGCTGTTCATGGAGAGCGGCTACGGCAACTACGACCTGCGCATGCGCCTCAACCAGCTCAAGCTCCAGCTCAAGACGGTCATCGACTTCCAGATGGACATCAACGTCCACGAGGGCACCTGGACCAAGGAGAAGGTCGTCGAGTACATGACCGTCCGCGGCTTCATGACCAAGGCCGAGGCCGAGCGCCGCTGGAACCAGATCGTCCTCAGCCCCTGCGAGGGCGCCCTGCCCTACATCGGCTACCAGGAGATCCTGGACATGGAGAAGGACCAGCGCAAGCTCAAGGGCGAGGCCTTCAACGTCAAGGACTTCCTGCAGAAGCTCGTCAGCCACGGCGCCATCCCGCTCCGCGCGCTGAAAACGAGAGTCGCCCAGTAAGCTCCTCCAAGGGGGACACGTACCTCGGGTACGTGTCCCCCTTTTTCTATATGAACACGAACCCCCGCCTCGTCGACTCCCACGCCCACCTCGACGCTCCCGAATTCGACGCCGACCGGGTCGACGCCGTCCGCCGGGCCTTCGCCGCCGGGGTCGTGGCCATCCTCTGCCCGGCCGATCTGACCCGCGCCGCGAGCTTCGCGGCCATCGCCGGCCTCATGGACGAGTTCCCGACGGTCCTGGCCGCGGCCGGCGTCCACGCCCATCAGGCCAAAGATCTCACGGAAGCCCATCTCCGCGAGCTCCGGGAACTGGCCGGCCGCGGCGCTCTTGCGGGCGGTCGGCGAGATCGGCCTCGACTACCACTATGACTTCTCGTCCCCGGAAGCCCAACGCGACGCCTTCCGCCGCCAGCTGGCCCTCGCGGAGGAGCTCGGACTGCCGGTCATCGTCCACAGCCGCCTGGCCGGGGCCGACATCGTCGCCGCCGTCGACGCCGAACGGTTCGACCGGGGCGGCATCCTCCACTGCTTCACCGAGGACCGGGCGACGGCCGAGGCCATGATCGCGCGCGGCTTCCTCGTCTCGTTCTCCGGCATCCTGACCTTTCCCAAGGCCGGCGCCCTCCGGGACGTCGCCGCCGTCCTCCCCCTCGACAGCCTGCTCGTCGAGACCGATTCCCCCTACCTCGCCCCCGTCCCCTACCGGGGCTCCGGCCGCCGCAACGAGCCCGCCTTCGTCGTCGAGACCGCCCGGGTCCTGGCCGGGATCAGGGGGCTCGCCCCGGAGGAGCTGGCCGGGGCGACCACGCGGAATTTCGCCCGCCTCTTCCCGTTTGAAAAAACCGGGGGGCGATGCTAAGATAGCGGGGCCATGGGCCTGGACCATTCCTTCGACATCGTCTCCCGCGTCGACCACCAGGAAGTCTCCAACGCCGTCAACGTCACCCTGAAAGAGATCCGCAACCGGTTCGATTTCAAGAACAGCCGGGCCGACATCGTCCTCGACAAGGACAAGATGACGCTCGTCGCCGAGGACGATTTCAAGATCAAGGCCCTGCGGACGACCCTCGAGGAGAAGCTGGTCAAGCGCAAGGTCCCCCTGCGGGCCCTCGAGTACGGACGGATCGAGGACGGGGCCAACCGGACCGTCAAGCAGGACGTCGTGTTCCAGGCCGGCATCCCCATCGAGAAGGCCCGCGAGATCGTCAAGCTGGTCAAGGCGGAGAAGTTCAAGGCCCAGGTGGCCATCCAGGGCGACGAGGTCCGGGTCTCCTCGGCCAAGATCGACGTCCTCCAGGAGGTCATCGCCTTCCTCAAGGCGAAAGACCTCGGCATCCACATGACCTTCATGAACTTCCGATGACCTCGCCGACGCCGCTCCTCGACCGCTGGTCCTCCGTCTCCCAATGGAAGGACATGTCGTCCCTCTACCGCGAGATCGGCCCCGACCTCGACCGGGTCGAGGACCGGCTCGAGTCGTGGTCCCGGTCCGCCAACCCGCTGACCGCCGAGATCAGCCGCTACGTCCTGCGCAAGAAGGGCAAGAGGCTGCGGCCGGCCCTCGTCCTGCTGACCTCGCGGCTGTTCAGCCCGGGGAGCGAGGAGTCGGTCTTCCTGGCCTCGCTCGTCGAGATCCTCCACACGGCCAGTCTCATCCACGACGACATCGTCGACAACGCCGGCCTGCGGCGGGGCCGGAAATCCGTCCACGCCAAGTGGGGCCCGAACATCACGGTCCTCCTCGGCGACTACCTCTACATCAAGTCCATCGGCCTGTCCCTGCAGTCCCGCCACGAGCGGATCACCCGGCTGCTGACCGACGTGTCGGCCCGGATGATCGAGGGCGAGCTCGACGAGTACGCCCTGGGCGGCGACCTGCAGATCACCGAAGACCAGTACCTGGGGATCGTCGAGAACAAGACGGCGGTCCTGTTCGGCGCCTGCTGCCGCATCGGGGCCATCCTCGGACTGGCCTCGCCCGAGGAGGAGGAGGCCGTCGCGGCCTACGCCCTGGACCTGGGCAAGACGTTCCAGATCGTCGACGACCTCCTCGACTTCACCGGGGACGCGCGGGTGCTCGGCAAGCCCGTTCTGTCCGACCTCGGCGAGGGCCGGATCACCCTGCCGCTCATCCACGCCCTGAAGAGGGCCGACCGCTCCGGACGGGCCCGCCTCAAGGCGCTGGTCGGCCGGAAGGACATCTCCGCGGCCGAACGCCGGGAGCTTCTGGCCCTGCTCGCGGGCACCGGGGCTTTCGATCACGCCCGCGAACGGGCCCGCGAGTTCACCGAAAGGGCGCTCGAACGGATCGACGCCTTCCCCGATTCGCCGCCGCGGGAGACGCTCATCCGCCTGGCGGTCTACGGATTGACCCGGAGCCGCTGAGGGGGGAAAGGCCGGCCATGACCGAGATCGAGATCAAGATAAAGATCGGCGACCCCAAAGCCATGCGGGAGAAGCTCCTCGGCCTCGGCGTCGCCGTCAGCCGGGACAGGCACTTCGAGAAGAACGTCCTCTACGACTTCGACTCGGGCGCCCTGCGCGCCTCCCGCCGGGCCCTGCGCCTGCGGACGACGGGAAAGCGGGCGACCCTGACGTTCAAGGGCGAGCCGCAGAAGTCCCGGTCGTTCAAGGTCCGGGAGGAATTCGAGACCCAGGTCCGCGATCCCCGGGAGATGCGCCGCATCCTCAAGGCCTTGGGGCTCAAGGAGGTTTTCGCCTACGGAAAGCACCGGACCGTCCTGCGGAAGAGCCGCCTGACCCTCTGCATCGACGAGACGGAGGCCGGGAATTTCCTCGAGCTCGAGGGGGAGCGGCACGAGATCGTCAAGTTCGCCCGGGCCCTGAAGGTCCGGCGGACGGAATTCATCACCCGGAGCTACATCGAATTATTGGCCGGCCGGGGCCAGGAGGGCGGGCCGGACTGAGCGTCCGGACGCCCGGTCTCACTCGTCCTTGTCGTCCTTGACGTCGTCCTCTTCGGCGTCCTCGTCGCCCCCCTCTTCCTCTTCGCTCTCGGCTTCGATCGCGACTTCGGAATCGTCCTCGACGAGGTCCTTGCCGAGGGGGCTCTCGGAGTCCCCGGCCTCGTCGACGATGGCGGGGATGCCGGCGCCGGCGAAGATGCGGTCGTCGCGCTCGGGGATGTCGTCCATGCGGGCCGGGATGATCTCGTACTCGATGAGCCCTTCCCGGACCTCGGCCTGGGCGATGCGGATGGGGTTCTTCGACCGGGTCTGGAGCTTGGGCTTGGCGCCCTTGAGAAGCTGCTTGGCCCGTTTCGAGGCCAGGATGATGAAGCGGTACTTGCTGTCTATCTTGCCGATCTGATCGAATTGGTCCACTGGGTCGTCGACTCCTCGATGCGGTTTTCTCAGGTTGGGCACCTTAAAATAGCAGAAAACAGGGAAAAACGCAAGGCGGGCCGATTTTCTTTTGACAGGGGCGGCGTCCTGTGGTATCTAGTTTTTTCGCCTATTCCGAGGAGGTCCCATGACTCAAGGGCTGACGGCAAGCGGCTGGTTCTTCCTGATCTTCGGCTGGGGTTTCATCCTGACCCTGACCATCTACTGCTTCTCGCGCGTCCTCTTCGCCAAGAAGCCCGAGATCGTCGTCGAGGCCGGCGGCCGCGAGCAGTGGGGCTCGCGCATCGGCCTGATCCTGGCCGTGGCCGGCAACGCCATCGGCCTGGGCAACTTCCTCCGTTTCCCGGTCCAGGCGTCGTCCAACGGCGGCGGCGCCTTCATGATCCCCTACTTCGTCGCCTTCCTCCTCCTCGGCATCCCGATGATGTGGGTCGAGTGGACGATCGGCCGCATGGGCGGGGCCCACGGCCACGGCACGACGCCGGGCATGCTCAATCTGCTCTGGAAGAAGGCCCCCTCCAAGTACCTCGGCGCCCTCGGCATCGTCATCCCCTTCGTCATCGTCATCTACTACAACTTCATCGAGTCGTGGTGCCTGGGCTTCTCCTGGTTCTCCCTGACCGGCAAGTACTTCGGCCACGCCAACCGGGAGGCCATGGGCCATTTCCTGCACGGCTTCCAGGGCCTCGAATCGAACGAGTTCTTCAGCTCCATGGTCCCCATCCTCATCTTCTGGGTCATCACCATCGGCCTCAACTTCTTCTTCCTCTACAAGGGCATCTCCAAGGGCATCGAGGTCCTGGCCAAGTACGGCATGCCCCTGCTCTTCATCTTCGGCATCGTCCTGGTCGTCCGCGTGCTGACGCTGGGGACGCCCGATCCGTCCGCGCCGGAGCTCAACATCTCGACCGGATTGGGCTTCATCTGGAATCCCGACTTCGGCCGCTTGGGGTCGGCCACGGTCTGGCTGGCCGCCGCCGGCCAGATCTTCTTCACCCTGAGCCTCGGCCAGGGCATCATCAACACCTACGCCTCCTACGTCCGGGAGAAGCAGGACATCACCCTGAACGGCCTGTCGACCGCCTCGACCAACGAGTTCGCCGAGGTCATCCTGGGCGGCACGATCGCCATCCCGGCCGCCGTCATCTTCTTCGGCGCGGCCGAGACGCAGGCCATCGCCCAGGGAGGCGCCTTCAACCTCGGCTTCCAGGCCCTGCCGGTCATCTTCCAGAAGATCCCGCTCGGCCAGATCTTCGGCGGCATGTTCTTCTTCCTGCTCTTCATCGCCGGCATCACCTCGTCGGTGGCCATGACCCAGCCGGCCATCGCCTTCCTCGAGGACGAGTTCAAGTGGAAGAGGCAGAAGGCGGTCAAGGCCGTCTTCGCGCGTGCTCATCGCCTGCAGCGCGATGGTCATCTCCTTCTTCCGGTTCGGCTTCCTCGACGAGCTCGACTTCTGGGCCGGCACGTTCGGCCTGGTCGTCTTCGCGGCCATCGAGATCGTCCTCTTCGCCTGGGTCTTCGGGCTCAAGAAGGGCTGGGCCGAGATGCACAAGGGCGCCGACCTCAAGGTGCCGAAGATCTTCAAGGTCATCATGACCTACGTCACGCCGGTCTACCTGCTCATCCTCCTCGTCATGTGGACCGTCCAGGACGCCGTCGGGAAGTTCCTGATGAAGGGCGAGGAGTCGGCCCACAAGCCCTACCTCTGGGGCGCCCGGGTCCTGATCGCCGCTCTCGTCCTGCTCATGTGCCTGCTCATCCGCAAGGCCTGGAACAAGAAGAAGCTGGAGAAGCCGGAGGCCGGGGCGGCCTGAGGCCCGTCCGGAAACGAATCGGGGACACGGTCCCTTCCCGGGGATCCCGTCGTTTGAATCCGTCACCCGTCTGTGGTAGATTTGTCCCTCGGCGCCAAGGAACAATTCATCGTGGATAACCGGATCTGGGCCATCGGCGGCGGCAAGGGCGGGACGGGCAAGAGCTTCGTCGCCGCCAGCCTCGGCCTCCACCTCGCCTCGCTCGACCGCGAGGTCGTCCTCGTCGACGTCGACCTCGGCGCCCCCAACCTCCACACCCTCCTGGGCATCAAGGCCTCCCACCCCGACCTCGGCGACTTCCTGACCAACGCCGTCCCCTCTCTCGGGGAAGTGGCCGTCGAAACGCCCTTCCGCGACCTGCGCATCGTCAAGGGCACGGAGAACATCCTGTTCGTCGCCAACCTCAACCACTACAAGAAGCTCCGCCTGCTGCGCCAGCTCCGCCAGCTGCCGGCCCCGAACGTCATCCTCGACCTGGGCACGGGCAGCTCGTTCAACACCCTCGACTTCTTCCTCAGCGCCAATCCCGGCATCGTCGTGACCACGCCCGATCCCACGGCCATCGAGAACACCTACCTCTTCCTGAAATCCTGCATCATGCGCGTCCTCAAGCTCTACATGGACCACTACAAGATCCAGGACCTGCACCAGCGGATGCTCGATCAGATCGAGAAGAACTCCCAGTCCCTCTACGGCTTCTTCAAGTCGCTCATGGAGACCGACCGGGCCTACGGCACGATCCTCTACCGGGCCCTGCGCGGCTTCCGGCCCTGCCTGGTGATGAACAAGACCCGGGACGAGCACGACGTCCTGCTCGGCCGCTCCGTGGCCGACGTCGTCCGCAAGTACCTGCTCGTCGACATGAAGTATCTCGGCGCGGTGCCCTACGACGAGAACGTCCTCACGTCGCTCCGCGGGCTCCGCCCCTACTACACGGACCACCGCGATTCGCCCGCGGCCAAGGCCATCCGGCAGATGTCCGAGGAGCTGGCCTATTCGATCGAATTCACCCTGCGAACCCCCCCGGAGATCCGTCTCCCGGACACCTGATGCTGAAGAAGATCGAGGACTGGAACTACTACGAGCTCCTGTCGGTGGAGAGGACGGCCTCGCAGGACGAGGTCTGGGAGGCCTATCAGGCGGCCCTCGGGACCTACCGGGACGGCTCGCTCGCCCTCTACGGCCTCGTCGGCGAGGACGAACGGGCCCTGGTCCTCGAACGCGTCCAGGAAGCCTTCCAGACGCTCCGCGATCCCGAGAAGCGCCGGGAATACGACCTGGCCCTCCTCCGCCACGCCCCCTACTTCCCGCCGAAAGCGCCCTTCCGCAAGTCGATCGACCGGCTCGAGATCGAGGAGGCCCCCCCGAAGAGATCGCTCTGGGAGCGGATCAAGGCCTTCGTCTTCCGGCGCCACGACGCCTGAAGCGCCCTAATAATCCTTGGAGATGTCGTCGGCGGTGCCGAACGCGCCGTCCGGCCCGGCCGAGGTCAGCCGGAACGAATCGTCCGCGAGCTTCTCGTAGCGGATGGCATGGCCCCAGGCGTCCGGCAGGGAGCCGGCCGTCGGATGGAACCGCCGGAGCGCCTGGAGCGAATCCGGCAGCCCCTCCCCTTCCGAGGCGAAGGTGAGGACCTCGCGCGAGAGCGCTTCGAGGTTGGTCCCGGTCAGCTTGACCTTCGACTCCGCGTACTTGTCGACCATGATCTCGAGGCCGCCCTTGTCGTCGGAGACCTTGGTGAAGAAGATGAAATAGGCGGCGACCAGCGCCAGGACGATCCCGATGAGCAGACCCCTGATCTTCATGACGGCCTCCTAAGCGTTCTCCGGAAGCGGCGGCATCCGGCCGGCGTGGGCCGCGATGCGGTCGGCGATCCTCGACACGACGGCGTCCGGCACCCCGTCCGGGTGGGTCGACCGGAGCCTCATGTCGCAGATCTCGTTGACGTAGTCGACGACGACCAGCCGTCCCCGGACGTCCCGCGCGATCTCCGTCGAGAAGAACCTCAGCCGGGAGACCCGGGCGATCGACCGGACGATGCCGTAGATCGGACTGAGGCCGCGCGCCGCGGCCTCGTCGGGGCCGAGCTCGGCGTAGATGTGGGTGCGGTCGTCCCACCACGCGAGGTGGACCTCCCCGAGGACGTAGAATCCCCGGAACCAGGACCGCCGCCCGTCCGGCGACACTTCCGGGACGACCTTTTCCTGGAGGAGATACTTGTCGGCCGGGTAGGTCCGCCGGGCCGCGAGGACGTCGTCGGTTCCCGACGCGTCGGCGACCACGCCGATGCTCCCCCCGGTCGTGTTGGCCGGCTTGACGACGAAGGGGACGCCGAGCGGCGCGAGGTCCCCGGGCGCCGGGCGGAATCCGGGCGCCTCGGCGTGGGAGGGCAGGATCACGGTGTGCGGCGTGGGGATGCCGGCGCTGTGGAATTCGAGATGCATGGTGGCCTTGTCCGAAGCCCAGCGGAACTTGTCCAGGCTCTCGACGACGTCCCGGCCCCTTTCGGACGCCAGCGCCTGCAGGGCGATGAAATCGGGCGACGACCCCGAAGCCCGGTCGAGGAGGACGCGGAAATCGAGGCTGCCCGAGCGGAAGGCCTCGAGCACGCGGCCGGCCTCGGCCGGAGGCACGATGAGCGCCGCGAGGCCGCGGTTCCGCGCCGCCTCCGCGACGAGACGGACGAAATCCCGGTCGTATTCCCAGTCGTAGGTCAGGGCCAGGTCGTAGCGGATCGTTCTCAGATCTCCTTGAAGACGTAAGCGGCGCCGCGCTCGGTGCCGGCCCCGTCGTATCCCGTCGCGCCGGCGACGACGTAGGAGCCGGAGATGGCGATCGAGACCCCGAAGTGGTCCTCGTTCCGGCCGTCGCTCGCCCTCAGGCGCTGGGCTTCGCCCCAGCCGTCCGCGCCGCCCTCGTCCTTGGCGTAGGCATAGACCTGCCCCCGCTCCGTCCCTCCGCCCTTGGCATAGGGAGCGCTGACGAGGACGTAATCCCCGTAGAGGGCCACGTCGAAGGAGAAGAGATCGTCGTTCTGGGCATCCGACGCGGTCAGGAGCTTGATCTGGCCCCAGGCGTCCGCGCCGTCCACGTCCCTGCCGAGAAGATAGGCCGCGCCGCGGTTGGTCCCGGCGCCGTCGGCCCAGGGCGCCCCGACGACGAGGCGGGTCCCCCGGATCGCGACCGACGTGCCGAACCAGGAGTCGTCGGACTCGTCGGAGGCGCTGATCCTCTTCACCATCCCCCAGGCGTTCGCGCCGCCGAGATCGCGCGCGTAGACGCGGACCGCGCCGCGATTCTCCCCGGACCCGTTCTCTCCGGGGGCGCCGATGACGGCGATATCGCCCGAGAGGGCGACGGAGTAGCCGTACTGGTCGGTGTTGCCGGGATCGTCGGAGACGAGCTTGGCCGCCTGGCCCCAGTAGTCCAGCCCGCCCTGGTCCTTGAGGAAGACGTAGGCCGCGCCTTCCTTGGTGGTGTCGCCGGCGACGCCCTCGGCGCCGACGACGACGGTGGTCCCGTCGATGGCGACCGAAGCGCCGAAATCGTCCCCGTTCGCCGCGTCGCTCGCCCTGAGCCGGGCGACCTGGCCCCAGGCGTTGGCGCCGCCCTGGTCCTTGTGGAAGATGTAGACCGCGCCCCGGTCGGTCCCGGCGCCGTCCTCGCTGGGGGCCGCGACGACGGCGTAGTCACCGTCGATGTCCACCGCGATCCCGAAGAGGTCGCCGGCGGCCGCGTCGGCCGCGACGAGCTTGATCACCTCGCCCCAGCCGTCGGTCCCGCCCTCGGTCCTGGCGAAGAGATAGGCTGCGCCGGCGTTCGAGCCTTCCGTATCGTCGCCGGGCGAGCCGACGAGGGCGAGATCGCCGTCGAGGGCGACGGCCATGCCGAAGTTGTCGTAGTCGGCCGCTTCGAGCGCGGTGAGCATCTTGAGCGACTGGAAATTGTCCTCGACGTCGACGTCGTCGTCCTTGGTCCTGACAGCCGGAGAGGAAGAGTCCGACGGAGAGGACGAGGACCGCGGTCGCCAACTTGGATATTTTCATGATCGGGCCTTTCATGGGCGCTCGGGCGCGGGGCACTCGGGAGTCTAAAACTACTTTTGCAGAATAACCGTTGCCTGTCAAACGGAGGCGGGCTCAGCGCAGGGCGACGGTCCGGTCGGGCTCGCGCCCGCTTCCGTCGACGACAAGGCGGCCTTTCTCGAGGGTCACGACCGCCGACGCGGACGTGTCCGGCGTCTCGACGATGCCGGCGAACGTGAGGTAGACGATGCCGTTCTTCACGGCCAGTCCGCCGTCGTGGTTGTGCCCCGCGAAATAGGCCTTGACGGAGGGATGACTCTCGAGCCGGGCGACGACCTCCCCGTCGTTCCACAGGTTGTGGGCGGCCGGAGGGTGGACCGGGAAGTGGCAGAGGATGACGGCGGAAAGGCCTTTCCGGTCGGCCGTCGCCAGCTCGTCCTCGAGAAAGGCCATCTGGGCCCGCCCGATCCCGCCGTTCCACTTCGTCGCGTTGGGCCTCTTCGCCGCCAGGAGCGCGGCGTACATCGCGGCGGCCTCCTGCTCGAGCCCCGCGTCCTTGGGGGAATTGAAGGCCAGCTCGTCGCCGTTCAGGACGACGAAGCGCCAATTCCCTTCGGTGAAGGCGTAATAGCCCAGGCCGATGCCGAGGCGTTCGAGGAGCCCGGGGCGATCGGCCTCGGCGATGTCGTAGTCGTGGTTGCCGAGGACGAACCGGACCGGCGCCCGCGCGTGCCGGAAGACCGGCAGGATGAGGTCGTAGCTCGCCGCATCCCGGTCGATGAGGTCCCCCAGGTGGACGACGAAACGGAGGTCCCTGGCGTTGAATCCGTCCAGGGCGTCCCGAAGCTTGAGCAAGGAACGGTCGTAGAACCGGGTCCCCGATGCCGGGACGGACGCGAACTGGCAATCGGAGAGGACGCCGAACGTCACGGGCTCTGGGGCGCGGCAGCCGCCGGCGGCGAGCGCCGCGAGAAGGACCGCTATGGCCGGGAAGGAGAGCGGGGACTTGGGCACGGGTCCTATTTCACCCCGCAGCGGCGGGCGAAGTCCTCGAGCTGGCCCTGGGTCAGGCCGCGGTGGTAGACGCCGTCGAGGCGCCGGACGAGCTGCCCCTTCTCGAAGAAGAGCACCGTCGGGAAGACCTGGATGGAGTACTTCTCGGTCAGGGGGTGGTCGTCGTCGACGATGATCCGGGCATAGCAGGGATCGCCGGCGTCGGCGTGCTTGCGGTAGGTCGAGAGGAAAGCCTGGGAGAACGGGCACCAGGAGGCGTAGAACAGGACCATGAACTTCTCCCGGGAGGCGATGGCCGCGTCGAGCTCGGTGTCGCTCTGGAGCAGGACGCAGGCGTCGGCCGCGCCCGGTGCGGCGGGGGCGCCGGACGGGGGGGAGAAGAGAGACTTGAGGGCGTTCTTGATCGTCACGGGTCACTCCTTCCGGGCGAATCCCCGAAGCGCGAGGTCGTCGAAAGCCCCGGTGTCGTCGAACGAGCCGACGCCGACGAGGCCGTGCCCGATCCGTTTGTCGCGCGCGGTCAGGACGGGAGAGGTCATGTCGTCGAGGTAAGCCCGGATATCGCCGGTCCGGGCGTCGCAGGTCACTTTGAAGGCGTGCCAGGCACGGTCGGTCAGGCGGAAAACGGATGCGCCGGCGGGTTCGGCGTTGATCTTGACCCGGTCGGCCCCGTCGACGATCCCGATGATGTTGTGGACGGCGTCGCTCGAACCCGCGAAGTGGACGTAATAGAAATGCGCCGGGTCGCGGTAATGGAAGATGACGCACATGTCCCGAACCGGAGAGGCGGCCTCGGCGTCGCAGCGCAGCCGGCCGGTGAATTCGAAGGACGAGACATCGTGCCCGGCCCAGACGGAGACGGAGGTCGGCGCCCGGACCGGTCCCGGCTCGCCGGGCGCGGTGAGCTCGTAGATCATGGAGCCGCTCGTCCTCGACGACGCGCCAATGCGCCGGATCGTTCGGCGCCCAGCCGTCGGCCTGTCCCGACTCGAAATCCGAGGTCACGAGGAGCGGCAGGCCGGGTGCGGCCGGACGGCACCCGAACGAGGACAAGGGCGGCCGCCAGGACCAGCGGGCCGGCGAGAAGAGGCTGCCTCAACACCCCTCCCCGTCCCGGTAGCCCGGGCGCATCCAGGGCAGGGCGGCGCCGGCGTAGAAGGGCTCGAGCTTGACCGCGAGCCTGGTCATCTCCTCGGGAGAAAGGGGCCGGAAAGCGCGGAGAAGCGCCGCGTTCTTGCGCACGACCTCGACGCTGTCCGTGCCGACGACGGCGCAGTGGACGAGCGGCAGGGTCAGGGCGTAACGGATGAGGTCGGCCGGGTCGAGGCCCGCGACCGTCTCGCGGGGCCGGACGGCCTTGATGATCATGACGCCCATCTTCCGGGCGGTGGCGGCGGGGATGGCCCCGTTCTCGAAATCTCCGCGCCGCTCCGAATAGTGGTTGAGGGCGATGAGCATGGTGTCGAAGTCGTGGCGCCGGGCGGCCTCGGCCATGGCCGCGGCGTCGACGTGCCCCGAGAAACCGATGAACCGGGCGATCTTCTGGTCCTTGATCTTGCGCAGGGCGTCGAGGGCCCCGCCGGGAAGGCCGAGCGTGTCCAGGTCGGCCATCGACTCGATGAGGTGGACCTGGTAGAGGTCGAGGCGGTCGGTCCGCAGGCGCTTCAGGCTCCCCTCGAGCTGGCGCATGACGCCGTCGTAGGTCCGCTCTTCGAATTTCGTGGCCAGGAAGACCTCCTTGCGGCGGGTCTCGAGGACCCGGCCGAGGCGCTCTTCGCTGACGATGGATTTATTGGTGTAGTTGTAGGCGGTGTCCCAATAATAGAAGCCGTGGTCGAGCGCGGCGTGAAGGATCTCCTGGGCGGTGTCCTCGTTCTCGACGGCACAGAAGCGGCTGCCGAGACCTATGCCGATGCGGGGAACGGCGACGCCCGTCTTGCCGAGAACGGCGGTCGGCAGGCCTTTGGCGTCGTAGGCCGGGGCGGCTGCGGGAACACCCTCGCCGGAGAGCGCCTCGCCCCCGAAGGCTGGCGGTCCCGAGGGGCACGGCCGCCGCGGCCGCGGCCATCGTCTTGAGGAACTCCCGGCGTCGGATCCGATTTCGGCTCATGGTTCTACCCTCCCGGGATCCATTCTTCCATATTTTCTTATCCCAAGGAAGAGGCAATGGCGGCCCTCACCTCGCTCCATGAGCGCGGGCATCGTCTCCCGCGTCTCGGCCGGCGACGGCGATCGGCTCGTGGAAGACGATCCGGACGGTCCCCTTTCGGATGCTCCGGCGGCCGCGCGGCATCAGCTCGTAGGTCCCTTGGATCGACACCGGGACGATGGGCGCCCCGGAATCGAGGGCCAGGAAGAAGCCGCCCCTCCGGAACGGCAGCAGCTTCCCCTCCCAGCTCCGCGTCCCTTCGGGATAGACGAGGAACGAGTAGCCCTTCTCCTTGATGAGGCGGATCGGCCCGCGCGATCCGTTTCCGCCCCTCCCCGACGCCTTCCTTGTCCAAGGGCACGTAGCCCGCGAAGCGCATGCCCAGGCCGAGGACGGGGATGCGGAAGACGAACCGCTTGACGATGAACCGGACCGGCCGGTCGACGACCGTCACGAGCATCGGGGCGTCGAGAAAGCTCAGGTGGTTGCACATGAAGACGTAGGGAGTGCGGCGGTCGAGCCGCTCGAGTCCGGTGGCCTCGACGCCGATGCCGAGAACGGACCGGCCGACGCTCATCATCCACCGGCCGTAGACGAGGAACCCGTCACGGAGCCCGAGCAGGGCGCAGACGAGAATGACGGGGATCGCGAGGATCGTCAGCAGCGTCAGGACAAAGCCGGCGACGAAATTGCGCATGCGACCGCCCGATATTAGCTCAATTCGCGGGGGGATAAAAGGAAAATGACCCGCGTAGGACTCGAACCTACAACCC
>CAWHBV010000004.1:0-164746 GCA_963827635.1 uncultured bacterium | reverse complement strand
ATCAGGTTCAGGTTGATGCCGAGAGAAATGGCGTACATCGCCTTCGGCGTCAGCAGGCCGTAAGCGGTCAGCAGGGCGCCGTAACCGCCGATGAGTCCGCCGATGGGCAGCTTGAGGTCGAGGGCGTGGCCCTGCTTCATGCCCGCTCCCTGGTCCTTGGTCTCGTGCGTGTCTGTCATGGTTGCGCTCCTTGTCTCGCGGGCCCGATCACCAGAAGATGACGTTCAGGACGATGGCCACGATGACGGCCAGGGTCCCCCAGACGGCCGGCCGGGCGTACCAGCGGGCCTCGGCCTTGGGCTTCGGGGTCAGGCCGAAGACCAGGCCGACGAGTTCCTTGGGGTCGCGCTTGGCCGTGAAGAAGCTGACCCCGATGGTGACCACGAAATCGGCCGACCAGGCCCAGATGGCCTGGTAGAAGTTGGCGGCCATGTCGGAGTGGTAGGTCAGGACGCCGGCCTTATAGAGGATGTAGTGGCCGGCCGCCGTCAGGATGCCGACGAGCAAGCCCCAGAATCCGCCCCACGGCGTGGCCCCCTTCCAGAACATGCCCAGCAGGAACGTGGCGAAGAGCGGCGCGTTGAAGAACGAGAAGATGAGCTGCATGTAGTCCATCAGGTTCGGGAAGGACTGGACGATATAGGCCGTGCCGACGCTGATGGCGACGCCGATGACCGTGGTGTACTTGCCGACCTTGAGGTAGTGGGCGTCGGGCCGGCCTTTGCGGATGTAGGTTCCGTAGATGTCGTAGGTCCAGATGGTGTTGAAGGCGGTGACGTTGCCGGCCATGCCCGACATGAAGCTCGCCAGCAGAGCGGTGATGGCCAGGCCCAGGATGCCGTTCGGCAGATAGTGCTTCATGAGCAGGATGAGGGCCGAGTTGTAGTCGGCCGTGGGCAGGGCGGCCGGGGCGAACTCGGGCAGGACCAGCAGGGCGATCAGGCCGGGGATGACGACGATGATGGGCACGAGCATTTTGGGGAAGGCGGCGATGATGGGCGTCATGCGGGCCGAGTTGAGGTTCCTGGAAGCCAGGGCCCGCTGGACGACCAGGAAGTCGGTCGTCCAGTAGCCGAACGACAGGACGAAGCCCAGGCCCATGACCACGGCGAACCAGTCGACGCCGAGCGGGTTGTTGCTCGTGCCGAGATACTTGATGGAGTGGAGGAGGGTCTCCTGGACCCGGGCCCCCAGGCCGGCGAAGCCGCCGACCTGCTTCAGCCCCAGGAAGACGACGGGCAGCAGGCCGAGCCAGATGAGGAAGAACTGGATGACCTCGTTGTAGATCGACGAGGACAGGCCGCCCCAGAAGACGTAGAGCAGGACGACCACGGCGGCGAACAGGATGCTCTGCGTGAGCGGCCAGCCGAGCATGAGCTTGAAGAGCAGGGCCATGGCATACAGGCTGATACCGCTCATGAGGACGGTCATGATGGCGAAGGAGATGGCGTTGAGGCCGCGCGTGGCCTCGTTGTAGCGGAGCTTGAGGTACTCGGGCACGGTCCGGACCCGGCTGCCGTAGTAGAACGGCATCATGAAGACGCCCAGGAAGACCATGGCCGGGATGGCCCCGACCCAGTAGAAGTGGACCGTGGCGATGCCGTACTTGGCCGAGTTGGCGACCATGCCGATGATCTCCAGGGCGCCCAGGTTGGCCGAGAGGAAAGCCAGGCCGGTGATCCAAGGGGGCAGGGAGCGGCCCGAGAGGAAGAAGTCCTCGCCCGTCTTCATGTATTTCTTGAGCGAGTAGCCGACCAGGACCATGACCAGGATGTAGCCGGCGATGATGGCGTAGTCGATGAGGTTCAGGGTGATGACGGGGGCCATGGCGGTCTCCTTTCGTCCGGGACGACAGGGGTCCCTTTTTCTGCGAGGGAGCATAATTCACGTCCCGGGCGTTGTCAACGCCGCTCCGGCCGAGCTAGAATGTCAGGGGAGGGGAGAGGCCATGAGAAACAGGATCCCGAAGATGATCGGTATCATCGGCCGCGACGGCGGTCGTCGTTTTGGCCCTGGCCGGGTGCGGCGGGCCGAAAGCGCCTGCGCCCGGTCCCGTCAAGATAGGACCGAACGACTCGATCGCGCAGCTCGAAGCGAAGGCGGCTCGGGTCGTACCATACCCGCGGCAGGTCGCCTGGCAGGCGCTCGAGTTCCAGGCCTTCGTCCACTTCGGCATGAACACCTTCACCGACCGGGAGTGGGGCGAGGGGACGGAAGACCCGAAGCTCTTCGCCCCGACGGATCTCGACGCGGACCAGTGGGTCGAGGCGGTCAAGGCGCGCGGGCATCCGCGGTCTTATCGTCACGGCCAAGCACCACGACGGCTTTTGCCTGTGGCCGAGCGAATTCACCGAGCACTCGGTCAAGAGCTCGCCGTGGAAAGACGGGAAGGGCGATGTCGTCGGGGAGGTCGCCGCGGCCTGCAAGAAGGACGGGCTGAAGTTCGGCGTTTATCTGTCCCCATGGGACCGTCACGAGCCGTCCTACGGCGACTCGCCCCGCTACAACGAGCACTTCAAGAACCAGCTCCGCGAGCTCCTGACGAACTACGGCGAGATCTCCGAGGTCTGGTTCGACGGCGCCTGCGGCGAGGGCCCGAACGGCAAGCGACAGGTCTACGACTGGGCGGGCTATTTCGCGCTCATCCGCGAGCTCCAGCCCGGGGCCGTCATCTCGATCATGGGTCCGGACGCCCGCTGGATCGGGAACGAAGCGGGCGTGACGCGCGAGAGCGAATGGAGCGTCATCCCCGTCGTGGGCTTCGACGACCTGCCCGACGAGAAGAACCCCGGCGGGATCGCCCACATCGACGCCCAGGCGAAAGACCTCGGCTCCATGGAGAGGATCGCCGAGGTCGCCAAGCAGGGCGGACGCCTCCTCTGGTATCCGGGGCAGGTCGACGTCTCCATCCGGCCCGGCTGGTTCTACCACGCCGCTGAGGACGACAAGGTCAAGTCGCTGGATCAGCTCCTCGACATCTACTACACCTCGGTCGGCGGCAACGCCCAGCTCCTGCTCAACATCCCGCCCGACAAGCGCGGCCGCATCCACGAGAACGACGCGCGGCGGCTCAAGGAGCTGGGCGACCGGCTGAGGGAGACGTTCGCCGTGAACCTTGCCGATGGGCAAGCTTCACTCAATGTGGGACCCAGGTCGACACGCGGGATATGGATCCGGTGACCGCGAGGGACGATCTGGTCGCCGAGGTGCACCCGAGCGCGGAGTGTCGAGCTATGATCTGACAGGCCCGAGGACGTTCAACGTCGTTCTGATCAAGGAGGAGATCTGCGTCGGGGCCAGCGGATCGAGGCCTTCGCCATCGATGTCTGGGACGGCAGTGGACTGGCAGGAGATCGCCGCGGGACGACTGTCGGCTATAAGAAGCTCCTGCGCTTTCCGGCCGTCGAGACGGACAAGGTCCGGTTGCGGATCCTGAAGACGAGAGGCCTGGACCATTCAGTCCATGTTCTTCTCCCGGTCTTCTCGACCTCGCCTATCTACGATCGCGGCTCGTTGACTCGACTATCCCCGGGCCGACGGCATGAGCGGGACGAAATTAGGGACAGGGTATCATGTCCCCTAACGGGAGTTGCTGACGAAGGCGATCCGCTTTCCGTCCGGCGACCAGGACGGGACGTTGATCGTGCCCTGGCCGCCGTAGACGTAGGCGATAACGAGCGGTGTGGCCGAGCTGTCCGCGGGCATCATCCGGATGTAAACCTGTTTATAGAAAGGATGGTCGTCCGCGGCGACGTCCTTCCCGAACGACAGGAATACGATCCGTTTGCCGTCGGGCGAGACGTGGGGGAACCAGTCGTGGAATTCTCCCGTCGTGACCGGTTCCTGGCCGCTTCCGTCGGGGGCCATCCGCCAGATCCTCATCGCGCCCGTCCGGGCGGAATTGAAATAGATGAAGCGGCCGTCGGGCGAATATTCGGGGCCGTCGTCGAGCGCCGGCGCATCGGTCAGCCGGACCTCGTCTCCGCCCTCGACCGGGATCCTGTAGACGTCGTAATTCCCCTCGCGTCCGCCCGTGTAGACGAGGGATCGCCCGTCCGGAGACCAGCCGTGGAGATAGGATGGGGCTTTCGGCGTGACGCGCTTCGGAGTGCCGCCCCGGGACGGGAGAACGTAGACGACCGACTCGTCCCCATCCTCGGCGCTGTGGTGGCTGATCCCGAGCCGCTTTCCGTCGAACGACAGGACGTGGTCGTTGTTGTTGGCCGTGGCGAAGCCCGTGTCGAGCTTCGAAGCCTTGCCCGTCGCCAGCTCGAGCCGGTAGAGAAGACCGTCGGCATTATAGATGAGGAAGCGGCCGTCCTTGTCCAGTTGGGCGCCTGGATGGGGCGGTCCGAGCGGAAGACCGTCGTCCGCCGGCCCGTGTCGACGTCGAGCAATTCGATCGCTCCGCCGAGATAGTCGCGGTAGGGGACGAGGTCGGCCGGGGCCGGAACGGTGATCCGGACGTTCGTGAACCGGGCACTTCTCCGAGACCGCCGCGTTGTGCGAGCAGACGAACAGCCCGACCAGGACCTCGTCGCCGAGGTCGATACCGTCGACGCTCACCGGCTCGCCGTAAGGCTCGCCGAACCGCGCCGCCGACATGATGAACGTGCTTCCGCGCCGCTCCAGCCGGATCTGGTCGGGGCCGGAGCAGGGGAGCCGTCTCTCTTCCGTCTCCGCGCCCGGCCTGCTCCGGTACTGGAGCGAGGTCAGGCCGTCGCCGTGGACGACGGCGCTGGCGTGGGCGGATGCCGTGTCCGTCGAGCCGCGGACCATCCAGCCGGTCTTGCGGTGCGCTTCGACGCCCTCGCCGACGAACGCGACCCGGGCGCTGACGATGAAATCGCCCTTCATCCGCTTCCAGAGGAAATGCCCCTCGTCCGCCGCGAACCACATGTTGGCGCCGGCCCCCTCGATGACGAGCGCCCCGTCCGCCGGGTCCTCGGCGGCCGAGCCCGGCCGGGCGACATTCCCGATGTCGCCGTGGCCGTCGAAGAGAGCCAGGGGGTTTTCGATGTCTGCCAGGACGGGTGTCGCCGCCGGAGGGCCGGCGGCACCCGGCGAGAACCGCCAAGACGATCGCCAGGACGACCCCGGACATAAACAGCCGTTCGGACAAGGGGGATGGACCGCGCATGGCCGCATGATAGACGGCCCTTCCGGCGGGGTCAAGGGTTTCCCCTTTTTCTGAACCGGGCGGTCCGTTTGTCGTATAATACCCCGGGCACCCGCGCGCGGGTCACCCCTATCCGCCCTTTTTTCGAAGGAGGCCGGCATGCTCCGGGACATCATCAAGAAAGAGATCTTGGACAACATCACCAGCCCGAAGTTCGTCTTCACCTTCCTGCTCTGCACCATCCTCATCCTGCTCTCGGTCTACACCGGTGTTTCGAACTACCGGGCCGAGAAGAAGGAGTACACGGCCTCGGTGGCCCTCAACAAGAAGAACATGGAGACCCAGCCCGACTACAACACGCTGGCCGGGATCGGGGTCAAGATCAGCAAGCCGCCCCAGGTCCTGGGCACGATCGTCACGGGCATCGAGGAGGCCGTGGGCCGGGTCGCGCCGGTCAACATCGCCGCCGATCCCAATCTCGTCGACTCCAAGTACAGCAGCAACCCGGTCTTCGCCGTCTTCGGCGCGCTCGACCTCATGTTCATCGTCAAGATCGTCCTCAGCCTCTTCGCCATCCTCTTCACCTACGACGCCATCGTCGGCGAAAAGGAAAAGGGCACCCTGAAGCTGGCCCTGTCGAACGCGGTCCCCCGCGACCGGCTCATCCTGGGCAAGGCCATCGGCGGCTACATCAGCCTGCTCCTGCCCCTGCTCGTCCCGCTCGTGCTGAGCCTGCTCATCCTGGTCATCGTGCCCGACATCTCCCTCGGCGGGCAGGATTGGGCCCGCCTGCTCCTCGTCTTCCTCATGTTCTTCCTCTACCTTTCGGTCTTCTTCAGCCTGGGCCTGTTCGTCTCGGCCCGGACGTCGCGGTCGTCGACGAGCTTCCTCGTGCTCCTCTTCGCCTGGGTCATCATCGTCATGGTCATCCCCAAGGTGGCCGTCATCGTCGCCGGGCAGGTCCGGCCCATTCCCTCCGTCCACGAGATCACGGCCCAGAAGGACGCCTTCCTCCAGCAGATCCAGACCGAGGGCCAGAAGGGCGCCCGCGAATGGGTCACGAAGAACCAGGCCGAGGCGGCCAAGGACCCCAAGGCCTGGCAGGACAAGTTCCGCGAGTTCATCCAGAACTACCAGCAGGAGCTGACCTCGAAGATCGACGAGAACAACGCCGCGCTCGAGCGCGACTACCAGCAGAAGAAGCGGGCCCAGCAGTCGCTGGCCGTCAACCTGTCCCGGATCTCCCCGGCCTCGGCCCTGACCTTCGGCTCGATGACCCTGGCCCGGACGGGGGTCGACGAGTACGACCGGTTCCTGGCCTCGGTCCGGGCCTACAAGCCCATCTACACCAAGTGGATCAATTCCAAGCTCGGCGAGAGCATCAACTTCCAGACGGGCGAGCAGACCAAGATCAAGATCGAGGACATGCCCCAGCACGTCTCCGAGCCGGAATGGCTGAGCCGGTCGTTCGTCCGGACCGTCCCCGACTTCGCCCTGCTCACCGTCATGATCATCGTCTTTTTCGTCGGCGCGTACGTCTCGTTCCTGCGCTACGACGTCCGCTGAGGAGGCCCCCATGTTAGAAGCCATCGCACTGACCAAGCGTTACGAGGACGGAGAACTGGCCCTCGACGGCCTGACCCTCAAGGTCGAGCCGGGCGAGATCTTCTGCATGTTCGGCGCCAACGGCGCCGGCAAGACCACGACCATCAACCTGTTCCTGGGCTTCATCCCGGCGACGTCGGGCCAGGCCCTCGTCGAGGGCGTCGACGTCGGCAGGGACCCGCTCCAGGCCAAGCGCCACGTCTCCTTCGTCTCCGAGAACGTCATGCTCTACAGCAACTTCACGGCCATCCAGAACCTCGACTACTTCAGCAAGCTGGCCGGGAAGCGGAATCTGGCCAAGAAGGACTACGCCGAGGTGCTCGGCCGCGTCGGCCTCCAGAAGGAGGCGTTCGACCGCCGGATCAAGAACTTCTCCAAGGGCATGCGCCAGAAGCTCGGCATCGCCATCGCCGTGGTCAAGGACGCGCCCAACGTGCTCCTCGACGAGCCGACCTCGGGCCTCGACCCGCAGTCGGGCCGGGAGTTCCTGGAGATCCTCGTCCAGATGCGCGACACGGGCAAGTCCGTGTTCATGTCGACCCACGACATCTTCCGGGCCAAGCTCATCGCCGACCGGATCGGCTTCATGCGCAAGGGCAGGCTGGTCATGCTCAAGACGGCCAAAGAATTGGCCCACGAGGACCTGACCGACCTCTACATCCAGTACATGGAAGAGCAGCCGGGCGAGCTGACCGTCCCGCCGACCGTGCCGCGGTCTGATGCGCGGGCGGGCGCCCGCCGGTCAGACGAGCACGGCCGCGACGGAAAAACCCGTCGGCCGGACGACCTCGACGCGGACGGCGCGAACGTCCGGCGAGAGTGGGGCGAAGCGGACCGAAGCCTCCGTGCCCGGAGCGAGATCGGGAAGGGGCGTCTCGCCCCTCTCGATCGGGATCGCGCCGTTCCCGTAGGCCGTCCAACGGAGCGTGTACCCTCTCAGGGTGTAAGCCGGGACGGTCCGCCTCGTCCGGACGACCGCGGTCCGGACCGCTCCCTCCGTCCGGACCGTGACCGCTTCGACCGGGCTCGACTCCTCGCGCAGCGCCTCGAAGGACGGTTTCCGGACGCCGAAGACGTCGACGACGCCGTGGACCCTCTGCTTGAGAACGCCCGTTCCCTTGTCGCCGATGTGGGTCCGGTAGTCGTTGTAGTCGAAGAAGATGAGCCCGGCGACCCAGGGAAACCGGCGGAAGACCGCGTTATGGGTCCGCAGGATCTCCGCGCGCCGGGCGTCGTCCTCGGGCCGGTCGGCGGTGCAGGCGCAATAGCCGTATTCCGAGATGACGACGGGCTTGTCCGGGAAGGCGCGGTGGATGGCCTCGAGGTTCCGCTGAAGGGTCCCGACGTCTCCGCCGAACCAGCTCTCGTAATACTCGTTCCACTCGATGAAGTCCATTTCGCCGGCCACGTCGCGCTCGGGCGTCGTCTGGAGCGAGTTGGAGGCGTAGGAGCAGAGCCGGCCGGGATCGAGGCCCTTGGCCTCGCGGAGCATGGCCCGGACGAAGCTCTGGGCGACCGGATTCTGGCCGTCGACCTCGTTGCAAAGTCCCCAGGAGAGGACGCAGGGGTGGTTGCGGTCGCGGGCGACCGTCTCCCGGAGCTGCTCGAGGCCGTTGGCCTTGATCCTCTCGATCTCCTCGGGGCCGGGCTTGGCGAAGGTGTCCGGCCCCCAGGTCGGCACCTCGACCTGGATGAGGAGGCCGTGCCGGTCGCAATAATCGAGGACCCGGCGGTCCTGCTGCCAGTGCACCCGGGTGAGAACGCAGTTGAGCTCCTTCATGTCGGCGTGGTCGTGTTCGATCCACGACGCCGGTTCGGCCATGCCGAAGCCGGGATGGCTCCCGCCCATGCGCTCGACGCCGGCCAACCGTACGGGCTCGCCGTTGAGGAGGATCTCCGTGCCCCGGACCTCGATCCTCCGGACGCCGAAGGTCGTCTCGGCCCGGTGCAGGATCCTGCCGTTCCGGGAGATCGAGGCCTCGATGGCATAGAGATGGGGATGGTCGAAGTGCCAGAGCTTCGACAGGACGTCCGTGCGACGATCGGCGAACCGGACCTCGCGGGCCGTCCCGGCGGGCACGGTCTCCTCGATGGGCGATCCGTCCGTCTGGAGGGGCGCCCCCGAAGCTTCCTCCTTGAGCAGGTGATGCAGTCCGACACGGACCGCCCTCGCCGTGGTATTGCGGACGACGGCCGTTACGCTCAGGGCGGTCGGGCCCGCGGGGAGCTCGGGCACGGCGTCGACCCAGAGGCGCTCGATGTAGACCGGCGGCGTGACGATGAGGCGGACCGGCCGGGTGATGCCGCCGTCCGGCGTCCAGTCGTAGGAGGCCGACCACGGCAGCATGGCCGGGGCGAACGCGTTGTCGACCCGGACAGCGACCACGTTCCTCGCTCCGAACGCGAGCAGGCCGGAGATGTCGAAGGCGAAGGCCGTATAGCCCTTGCCCACGTGCTCTCCGGCCTTTCGGCCGTTGACGAAGACCTCGGCCGTGTGGAAGACGGCCTCGAACTCGATCCGGACCACGAGCCCTTTCCAGGCGTCGGGCGCGGCGAATTCCCGCCGGTACCAGGCGCAGCCCAGGTAGTCGACTGTCTTTTCAGCGACCTGCCAGGTGGACGGGAACGGCGACTGGGTCCCAGCCGCTCCGCGCGACGATCTCGGTGCCCTGCCAGCCGGCGGTTCCGCCCCGGCCGTCCGGGTCCGTCCGGAAGAGCCACGTTCCGTCGAGCGGGACGACGAGATCCCGGCCGTCCCCGCAGGCCGCCTCCGCGGACCCGGTCGTTTCGCCCGGCCCGCACGCGTTTCCCAACACCGTCGTGCCCGCGGCCGCCTGGGCGGCCCCCGTGAGGAATTTCCGCCGGGTCCATCGCTCCATGGGCATTCTCCTTTTGGGGAGAGTATGGAAGGATGGCCGCCGAAAATCAACCGGCCCGACTAAGCGTCTTTGGCGGCCGGTTTCTCGAGCAGGCCCATCTTCTTGAGGGCCATGTCGCCGCGGCTCATCTCCGGCCCTTCGCCGGGCAGGTAGAGCATGACCCCGCCCTTGACCGGCCGGAGGCCGATCTTGCCCTGCTTGGCCAGTTCGTCCGTCGCCTCGATGGGGTTCGCGCCGTCGAAGTAGCTCTTGAAGGCCTCGTTGAACCCGCTGTAGACCGTGTGGATGCCCTTGTAGTTCTCGAGGCGGAGCCGCGTGATGGCCAGCTTGACGAATTCCTCCCGATCGAGCTTGTTTTTCATCCGGACCTCCCGTTCTGGATTTCCTATTCCTAGGACGCTCGAGCCCCCTTCCGATTCTCACAGGGGAGCTGCGGATCCTTTCGAGGAGGCCGGTCCCGGCGTATAATGCCGGCATGAACAAGAAGGTCAAAGAGGTCAGGGCCGAGGTCGTCAGTCAGAAGGGGACCTGCGAGCTGGGGCACGAGGCGGGCGACGTCGTCCGGTTCACCGATCACGGCGTCGAGGGCCGGATCTGCATCCACGCCCTCTACAGCATGATGCCCAAGGTCTTCGCCATGATGTTCAATGCCGAATTCCCCTGGGCCGTGGAACACCCCGACACGTTGACCCACCCCTGCCCGGACGCGGACAATCCGGTCGTCTTCGAGCTGACCCGGATCCGCGAGGACTGACTGCCTCAGCGGCCGCCGCCGGTTCGACGATCCGGTCTACCGCTTTCCCCAGTCCGGGATGAGCTGGACCGTCTCGACCGCGTGGTGGCCGACGGGCAAGAACGAGCCGGCCCTTGCGGCGGCTTGAGGAGCGCGCCCGCTCCTCGATGATATTGGTCCGGACGGCTTCCTCGACCGGAACGGGCAGCCGATCTCCGTTTCGCCGTCCCTTCCCTTCGATGTCGTAGACGCGGACGATGACGGCGTCGTCCGTCTTCCGCCTTCTTCATGGTCGACAGGACCAGGTTCGGGGCCGTCGAACGGCAGGAAGCTCCGGGATTCGGGCAGATCGGCCGTCGGCCCGGCTGCCGTGGCGACGGCGCAACGAGCGGATCGTTGGCCGCGATACCCGCCCGATAGCCGTTCCGCCAGCCGGCGGCATGGCTGGTCAGCGAGAAGCGGTAATGGTGGTCGCCTTCCTGGAGGTACCAATTGCCTTCGCCGTGGCAGCTCCGCCGCGAAGCGAGCAGGATGGGCTGGAGAACGGGGTAGGGGACGGGATCGTCCGTCGGGTCCTTGTAGTCGTTGACGGCGACGGTTGTCGTCAAGGTCACGCCGAAGTCCGTCGTCGCCGGCGTAGAGGAAATTCTGGACCTCGCGCGGCCGGATGTCCTTCATCTCCTCGTCGTAGACGAGGTTGCCGTAGGCCGGGCCGCCCGTGCCCTTGGCCTCGCCCCGGCCGACCTCGAGGACGCCGAAGGGGATCTCGTAGGCCACGTCGCCCGTTGTCCGCGGCCACCGGCACGGCCAGGCGGTACTCGCGGTAGGGATCGCCGTCGAAGCCGAGGAGCTCGACCTCGCAGTCGATGCGCTTGATCCCGTTGTAGACGATGAGCTTCTGGCGGACCGTGCAGTCGGGCATAGGCTGTTCGAGCGCGAGAACGGTCTTGACCGGTCCGGATTCCTCGGCGACGAAGTGCCAGACCGGCTTGTGACGGCCGAGCGAGTCGAAGCCCTCCATGGTCGGCTGCTGGACCCGGCCGAACTCGCCGGCGCCGTTGCCGACCGAGCGCATGGTGAAGACCTCGAAGCCCAGGAACTTGCGGGTATCCAGGACCTCGCGGCCGAGCTCCTTGTCGTAGAGACCGGCCACGCCGCCCGGGCGCGAGCGTGACGCGGTAGAAGTCGCTCTCGACCGTCCTCAGGGCGGACCGGTGACGGTCCCGCGGACGGGACCGGCAGCGGGGCTCGGCTTTACGGAGGAAATAGGTCTTGTAGCCGAGGGCGGGGACGTCGGTCGGCGATGAACTCGAATGGCTGCCCGGCGGACCCAGATTGGCTATTGCTCACGTCCAGGTCCGAGCCGGACGGCCTGGCCGGCGTGGCCTGCATGCGCGCCGGGCGGCCCTCTGCGTCATGGACAAGATAGGCGGGAACCCACGACGGGGCGACCGCTCTCACCGGGCCGGTCTGAGGCCACGACAGGGGATTGAAGACGATAATGGGCACGCCCTTCGTGGGATCGACGGCGATACGGCTGGCGATCGCGGTCAGGGCTTCTTGGAGCATGGCCCGGCCTTCGTCCCGGGCGAACTCGTACTTCTTGCGGAAGAGGCGGTCGGTGACCTGGCCTTCCTTGCCGCCCCAGCCGTGATCGGGGTAGATGGCGGCCTCCCACGCGGCGGCCAGGCGCGCGGCCGGGTATCTCGCGAAGCTCCCCTCGAGAAGTGCCCGGACCGTGCTGAAGGCCTCGGCCGCGGGCAGCAGCCGGGCCGGCTTCGCGGGCCGCCGATGATGGCCCAGTGATGGGTCGGGTCCGTGGATGTAGAGCCACAGCCCCGGCCGCTCGCCGGTGACGGTCTCGAGCTTGGCCGTCTTGACGTCGAACGCCTCGAAGAACCGGCGCGCCGTGGAATACTGCATGACCGGCTTTGCAGCCCCGCCTTGCGGGGACGGCTTTCGCCGCGTCCGCCGCCGCCCCCTCGTTCCAATGCCGGATGAGCGGGCCGAAATCGGTCGGCTGGGAGAAATCGACCGAATTGAGGAGCGGGTATTCGGCGGGCAGGCCGCGCCCGGCGTAATAGACCGTCCACTTGGCCAGCTTGTCCTCGATGGCCTTGGCGCCTTCGGCCGGTGTCGCGTTCAAATAAGCCGCGGCGTTGCCGTAGTGCCCCGGCGAGTAAGCCAGGACGGAGGAGCCGTCGGGCGAAGCCCAGCGGTAGAACCCCTCGTGATAGCGGCTCATGACCATGTAGGGGATGCCGGCCTTGGCCAGGATCTGCGGCATTTGCGCGGCCCGTCCCGGCACGTCGGGATTGAAATAGACCTTGGCGTCGGCGCCGGGCACGGTCCGCTTGAGCCAGAGCCGGCCGAAGTAGGCCTCGCGCACGAGCTGCTCACCCGACAGGAGCGATTCGTAGGGCTGGTTGAAGGTCGCGCCCCACTCCATCCGCCCCTCGCGGGTCAGCCGGGCGATCTCATCGCGCGCGCTCCGGATGGCGCTCGAGGTACTCGGCCAGATTGAGCATGTTCTCCATGGTGAACGAATAGGCCGGGTCCTTGGCCATCATGGCCAGGGCCGGGGTGATGCAGTTCGTGTCGCGGAAGACGATGCATTTCTCGGGCGAGTCCATCCAGGCGATGTCCTGGTGGCTCGAGGAGATGATGTGGAGCCGTCCCTTCACGGGTTCCTTCCTTTCCTCTTTCGGGCGAGGCGCCGCCGATGGCCCCGGTCCGAGAACGAGCCAGGGCGGCGGCGAGGGCGAGAGTCCGGCGGATGGCGTTCATCGGTCCCTCCTGGTCGTTTGGGGTTCCGCCCTCAACGCCGGTCCCCGAGGATCGAGAGATCGGGGCGGATGAGCCGGCGGATGTCCGGATCGTCCATGTTCGCGCGGTCGGCCAGGACGACGGCCGTGGCCACGCTCTTCTCATAGGGCTCGCCTCGCAGGATGGCCACGGCGGTCCGGAGGCTCCGCTCGCCCATGGCGAAGGGATCCTGGAGCACGAGCCCCGAGATCTCGCCTTGGGACAGGGCCTCGACCAGCTTCTCGGAAGCGTCGAAACCGACGTGGACGATGCGGCCGGCCAGCCCGTGGTCCTGCAGGGCCCGGAGACAGCCGAAGGTCGTCGATTCGTTGGGCGTGAAGACGGCGTCGACGGCCCCGAACCGGGCCAGCAGGTTCTCCATGGTCTGGTAGGCCGTCTCCGTCGACGTGCCGCCGTACTGGTTCTCCGAGACGACCTCGATCCCCGGGAACTCCGCGCGGAGGGCGGCGAGAAAACCCTCCTCCCGCTTGGCCGTCCCCTCGACCCCGGCCTTGACCCGGACCATGATGAGCCGGCCGCGGCCGCCGGTGAGCCGGCCCACGGCCCGGGCGGCCAGGGCGCCGCCGAGGACGTTGTCGGTGGAGACGAACGCGGCGTGTTCCTCGCCCTGGAGGGCCGAGTTGAAGACGACCGTCGGGATGCCGGCCCGCCGGGCCTCGGCCACGGGACGCACGAGGGCCCGGTCGTCGAGAGGGGACAGGACGAGGGCGTCGACCCCGGAGCCGGCGAGCGTCTCGACGATCTGGACCTGCTCGTTGCGGTCGTCCTCTTTGAGCGGTCCCTTCCAGACGATCTCGACGCCGAGCTCGCGGGCGGCGGTCAAGGCCCCGGCATGGACCGATTTCCAGAACTCGTGGGTCGTGCCCATGGGGATCACGGCGATCCGCGGAGGTTTTCCGCCGGCGCCTTCGTCCGGCCGGCGCCCGCGGCAGCCCGGCGCCGCGAGGAGGGCGAGGATGGTGACGAGGCCGAGGACGGCGAGGGGGGCGGGACGTCGCGGCGCCATCGGCGGCTACTTGATCTCGGCGAGCTCCCGGTCGAGGTCGAGAGGCGGCTTGGCCCGGAAGAACTCGCTCGTCTCCCAGAGGGACAGGGCCCGGGTCCCGGAGCGGGCGTAGCGGCCCTTGGCGTAGGTGTAGCGGTAGACGACGGACATGTCGCCGCCCTGTTTCCAGTAGGTCTCGAGGCGGGGATAGCCGCCGTCGGAATCGCGGCCGATGAAGAGGATGGCCCCGGCGACGACGCCTTTGCCGACGCCCCGGACCGGGTCGAAGACGAGCCACTGGTAGGCGCCGGCCGGTGTCGGGACGCCGCAGAGGACGAATTTCTCGTCCTTTCCGTCGCCGTCGAGATCGACCGGGACGGACTTCAGGGGGCTGCCGTCGTCCTTCTCGAACTGCTCGCGGAGGATGGCCGGGATCGTGGCGTCGGGGCGGGCGGAGCGCACGGAGAAGAACGTCCGGATGGGAAAATCGGAGGCCGGAGCCGCGATCTGACCGTCCGAGGGGGCGGCGAGAAGCAGACCGGCGAGAATGGCCGGAGCGACAAGTGAGAGCGATCGCCTCGTCATCGATTTCAAGTATAGCCCCGGGGGGGTAAAAGTCAAACGAGATCCCGCCGGATGCCGGCCGCCCGGTTGACAACTTCGGATCAATCTATACAATGGATATCGGTTCAGTCGGAATTAGGCCCGACGGGGTACCGGTAATCCAATCGCGGAGGAGAGAATGACGGAAAAGAACAAAGAACTCGGTCGAAGGTCCTTTCTGAAGCAAAGCCTGACCGGTATCGCGGCCATCGGGGCCACGGCGGGTTATGGAATGGGCGCGGCCCAGGCCAAGACGGAGAGCGCGGCCGCCGCCAAGCCGATCGTCCGGACGCTCGGCAAGACCGGGCTCAAGATGCCGGTCGTCAGCATGGGCGTCATGAACGCCGACAATCCTGCCGTCGTCCAAGCCGCCCTCGAAACGGGCATCGTCATGCTCGACACGGCCCACGGCTACCAGCGCGGCCGGAACGAGCAGATGATCGGCGAGGTCGTCAAGGGCCGGCCCCGCGACTCCTACATGATCATGACCAAGGTGCCCGGGCCCAACAGGGAGAAGACCATGCAGGGGCTCGACGGCGCGGCCCTGCAGAAGGCCTTCCTGGAGAAGTTCGACCTCAGCCTCCAGCGGCTCGGCCTCGACCACGTCGAGGTCCTCTACCTCCACAACAATACGTCCGCGGACCACGTCAAGCACCCGGACATGATCGCCGCCCTCCAGACGGCCAAGAAGTCGGGCAAGGCCCGGTTCATCGGCATCACCACCCATTCCAACGAGCCGGCGGTCATCCGGGCGACGATCGAGGCCAAGGCCTACGACGTCATCCTGACCGCCTACAATTTCCGGCAGGACCACCGCGAGGATGTCCGCAAGGCCGTGGCCGAAGCCGCGGCGGCCGGCATCGGCGTCGTGGCCATGAAGACCCAGGCCGGCGCCTACTGGGACAAGGAGAAGCTCCAGCCGATCAACATGCGCGCCGCGCTGAAGTGGGTCCTCAACGATCCCAACGTCACCACGGCCATCCCCGGCTTCACGACGTTCGACCAGCTCAAGGAAGACTGGTCGGTCGTGACCGACGTCGCGATCACGCCGCAGGAGCTCAAGGACCTGCACTTCGGCGAGCAGGCGGCCGGCCTCTACTGCCAGCAGTGCGGCCAGTGCGTCGCCGGCTGCCCGAAAGGCCTGCCGATCCCGGACCTGATGAGGGGCTACATGTACGCCTACGGCTACCGGAACCTCCAGGCCGCCCACGAGCTCGTCGGTTCCCTCGAGCTCACCGGCGAGGCCTGCGGTTCGTGCGCCTCCTGCTCGGCCGTCTGCGCCAAGGGCTTCGACATCGCCGACAGGGTGAGGGACATCAGCCGGCTGCGGAACGTGCCGGGCGATTTCTTCGCCTAAGCCGTTCATTTATTTAAGACATTCGAGGGCTTCCGGACTCCCGTCCGGAAGCCCTTTTTTTATCGAAAAACCTCTTGACAAATGATATTGTAATGATATCATAATGCTATTACAGGAGGTCAACATGAAAGATATCAAGGAAAAGGGCGTCTTCGCGGTCAACGGCTGGATCGTGGTCGCCGTCGATCTCGCCGTCTTCTTCTTCTGCGCCCGCCATTTCGTCACCCATGTGGACCGGGCCGGGTCGACGCCGGGGATGATCGCCGCCGTGCTGGGGGCCATTCTCGTGTTCATGACCTTCGGCGGCTTCTTCCTCATCCACCCCAACGAGTCCAAGGTCTTCACGTTCCTGGGCAAGTACGTCGGCTCGGCCCGGACGGCCGGCTTCTTCTGGACCAATCCCTTCGTCGTCAAGAAGAAGGTGACGCTGCGCATCTTCAACTTCAACAGCGAGACGCTCAAGGTCAACGACGCGCTGGGCAATCCGATCGAGATCGCCGCCGTCGTCGTCTGGCACGTCGTCGACTCGGCCAAGGCCCTGTTCAACGTCGACAGCTACCAGAACTTCGTGGCCATCCAGAGCGAGACGGCCATCCGCCAGCTGGCGACCCACTATCCTTACGATGCCCACGACAAAGACACGGAATCTCTCCGGGCCAATCCCGACGAGATCGCCGGAAAGCTCAAGGACCAGGTCCAGAACCGGCTCGACGTCGCCGGACTGCACGTCGTCGAAGCCCGGCTGTCGCATCTGGCCTACGCCCCGGAGATCGCCCAGGCCATGCTCCGCCGCCAGCAGGCCGAGGCCATCATCGCCGCCCGGGCCAAGATCGTCGACGGCGCCGTCGGCATGGTCGAAATGGCCCTGAAGAGCCTCGAGGCCCAGGGCGTCGTCAAGCTCGACGAAGAGAAGAAGGCCGCCATGGTCAACAACCTCCTCGTCGCTCTCGTCTCGGAAACGGAGATGCATCCCATCATCAACACGGGGACGCTCTACTCCTGAGGTATCGTGAACCGTGGCCGATAAAAAGAAATTCCTTCTGAGGCTCGATGCCGGGCTCTACGACGCCCTGGAGAAGTGGGCGGCCGACGAGCTCCGGAGCATCAACGCCCAGATGGAATTCGTCCTCAAGGAGGCGGCCCGGCGCGCCGGGCGCCTCCGCGAAGGACAGGAGGACCGGAAATGAAGACCGTCGTCCGCGTGGCGCTGTGGGCCCTCGTCGTCCTGATCACGGCGCTGCTCGTCCTGTTCTAGAGTCGTTGACTTCGCCCCCGCCGTGTTTTAAGTTGGAGCGGATGAGAACCGATCTTGCGCCCGCGGGCCGGCCGTGAGACGGGCCGTCCAGGTCCTTCTCGCCGTCGCGGTCGCCGCCCTGGCCGTCCTGGCTCTTTTCGTCGGCCGGCCCGGCCGCGACGCTGAGAACAGGGTCGATCTGAGCGACCTGCCGGCCTCGGCCGCCCCGTTCCGGACGGACGCCACCCTGCGCAACGTCACCAAGAAGCCCATCGCCTACACGATCCTGCCCGGGCCCGGCGGGCGCGGGCCGCGGACCCGGACGCTCGAGGTCGACGCGCTCGACAGGCTCGCCGCCGACATGCCCGTCGAGATCTCCTTCGACAACGGCCGGCGGACGACGACCTACCTCGTCCATCCGGGGAAACCCTATTCCTTCCGCTACGACGAGAAGGGCATCGTCAAGGTCTACCCCGGCTCCCACGGACGCGAGGACGCGGCCGACCTGGCCCCCTTCGTGCCCACGCCTCCGGAGGTCGTCGCGAGGATGCTCGAGCTCGCGGCGGTCGGCCCCCGGGACGTCGTCTACGACGTCGGCTGCGGGGACGGCCGAATGGTCATCGCGGCGGCCAAGACCTACGGGGCACGCGGCGTCGGGATCGAGATCGATCCCGCTCTCCTCGAAGAGTGCCGGGCCGGGGCCAGGCGGGAAGGGGTCGAGAGCCTGGTCCGGTTCGTCGAGAACGACGCTCTCAAGGCCAGCCTGACCGGGGCCACGGTCCTGGCCCTCTACCTTCTGCCCGAATCGCTGGAGACGCTCTCGCCCGTTTTCGAACGGGATCTCGCGCCGGGCGTTCGCATCGTCTCCCACGATTACGCGATCCCCGGCTGGACCGGCCGGCGCGTCCTGAGCGAGGTCGTCGAGGACGCGTCGGGCCGCGAGCACAAGATCCACCTCTACCGGATGCCGGAGGGTAAGTGACGGCGAACGCGACGATCCGCTTCCTGGCCGGCTTCTGCCGCGAACATCCCCTCGACGACAAGGTCTTCGTCTGTCCCTCTTTCGTGGTCGGGCGGCAGGTCGGCGAATCGCTGGCCCGCGAGGCCGGCTCCTGGATCAATCTCCGTTTCGTCACCCCCTGGACGCTCGCCGGCGAGGTCCTGGAACGAAGCGGGAAAGCCGGAGTGAGAAGGCCGATGACCGCGTCGGCGGAACTCGCCCTGACGGACCGCCTCCTCCGGGAGCTTTACGACGCCGGCGAGATCGAATATTTCGGGAATTCCGAACGGCCTCCGACCCCGGGACTGGCCGAAGCCCTCCATCGCGCCATCCGGGACCTCCGCTTGGCCGGCCTGACGAGCGCCGACCTCCGTCCGGAACTCTTCCTCGTCGAGCGCAAAGGGCGGGAGGTCGCCCTTCTCGTCGAACGCTACGAACTCGCCCTCGAAGTGGACGGCCTACTCGATGCAGCGGCCTTCCTTTCTTCTGCCGCGCGGGCGGCCGGGACGAGATCGTTCACGCCGGCCTGGACCCTCTGCCCGGCGGACGCCCGCCTGAGCCGGCTCGAGCGAGACCTGGTGCGGGCCGCGGCCGGCGACCGCCTCGTCCTCGTCCCCGGAGATCCCGTCTTCGGCCTGGCCAGGCCCCGCCACTGCTGGCCGTCGCCCGGCGAAGGCGAACTCTCGAAGGCGGAACGGCTGTCCTGGCTGTTCGCCCCCGGGAAGGTCCCCGGCGGGGGAGAGGACCGCCGCATCGAGATCTTCAGAGCCCTTGGCCCGGCCAACGAGTGTCGCGAGGTCCTGCGCCGGCTCTATTCGGAAAAGATCGCCTTCGATCAGGCCGAGGTCCTGGTCCCCGCGGGGGCGGCCCACGCCACCGTCTTCCACCTTCTCTCGGCCCGGACTCGCCTGCCCGTGACCTTCGGGGACGGCATCCCCGTTTCCTTCACTTCGCCCGGCCGGCTCTTCTTCGGTCTCCTCGACTGGCTGCGGAACGATTTTTCGAGTGCCCACCTCTGCCGCCTTCTCGAGAACGGCGACCTGGTCCTTGCGCCCGGGACGTCCGGAACGCCGCTCGCGGCCAGAACGGCCTGCCGCCACCTCCGGAGCGCGATGATCGGCTGGAAGCGGGACCGCTATCTCGCCGGGCTTCACGCCCTGCGCGAGGCCAGGGCGGCCGACCTGGCCCGGGTGGAGAAGGGAGCGGGGGAGGACGGGGCGGAGGTCGATGAGGTGCGCCGGGATTCGCTTACAGCCGCGATCGCCGAGATCGACGATCTCTCCGCCGGCGTGGGGCGGCTCCTGGCCGCTTTCCCGGAGCCCGACGGGAATAACAAGTACGGCATCCGGGCGCTCTGCGAAGCCTTCGCAGCGCTCCTGGGGGATCGTGGCCGGGCCGATACGGGCTTCGACGGCAAAGCCCGCGAGGTCCTCCGCGGCCGCCTGTCCGAGATCCGGGAGGAAGGACGCCGTCCGGCCCTGGCCCTGAGTGAAGCCCTCGATCTGCTCCGGACGACGGGTGCGTCACTCCGCGTCGGCGCCTCGCCGCCCCTCCCGGGGCACCTCCACGTCTCCGGCTTTTCGACCGGAGGGCATTCCGGCCGGCCGGTCACCTTCGTCGTCGGCCTCGACGAAGCGACCTTCCCGGGTCGCGGCCTCCAGGACCCGGTCCTGCTCGACGACGAACGGGCGGCGCTCTCCGACGCCCTGCCGACCTCTGCCGACGGCCTCCTCTCGGGTCTTTTCGGCCTGGCTTCGGCCCTCGCGTCCGTGCGCGGCCGGGTCGTCTTCAGCTATCCGTCGTTCGACGTCGTCGAGGGACGGGAATCCTTCCCCTCCTCGGTCGTCCTGCAGGCCTTCCGGCTGCAGCGCGGCGCGCCCGGGCTCGATTACGGGGCCCTCGAACGGGAGATCGCCGACGCGGCCGGGTTCCTCCCCGGCGGCGTCGACAGATCGTTCGACGAGACCGACTGGTGGCTGGAGCGTCTGGCCGGCCGCGATCACGTGCCCGACGGCGCGGGCTCGATCCCGGCCAACTTCCCCGACCTCGCAACGGGACTCGCCGCCGCGGCCGCCCGGGCCGGCGACACGCTCACGGAATTCGACGGTATCGTCGACATCGGACCTCTCCGGGAGGAGGTCGATCCGCTGGCCGGAGACAAGGCGGTCATGTCCGCCTCGCGGCTCGAACTCCTGGCCAAGTGCCCTTTCGCCTACTTCCTGCGGCACGTGCTCAAGGTCGAGGCGCCGGAAGAGGTCGCCTTCGACCGGGCGCGCTGGCTCGATCCCCTCCAGCGGGGCAGCCTCATCCACGCGATCCTGTGCGATTTCATGACGAGCGTGCGCGATCGCGGCGAAGCGGTCGCCGCGGGCCGGCACGCCGGCCTCATGGACGAGATCGCCGCCGCGGCCCTGGCCCGGACGAAGGAGGAGATCCCGCCTCCGTCCGACGCGGTCTTCGAAAGCGAGACGAGGGACATCCGGGATTCGCTGTCCATCTTCCTGGCCGCCGAGGAGAACCTCGAGGAGAAAGGCGAGCCGATCGCCTTCGAGATGGAGATCGCGAAGCGGAGGATCGAGACTCGATCGGGACCGCTCGTTCTTCCTGAGAGGCTACATCGACCGGGTCGACCGGCTCGGCCCGGACACCTACCGCATCCTGGATTACAAGACCGGGAGCGCCTTCGATTACGAGGAGCTGGTCGAGTTCGGCTGCGGCCAGAAGATCCAGCACGCCCTCTACGCCGTGGCCCTGGAGAAGATCCTGTCCGAAAGGCCGGGCGGCGGGACGCCGCGCGTCACCCGGAGCGGCTATCTCTTCCCGTCCCGCCGCGGCGAAGGCCTGGCCAGGATCATCAAGGATTTCGACCGGGACCGCCTGAGGTCCCTGCTCGGCGACCTCCTGGCCCTCCTGCAGAACGGCTATTTCATCGCCGGGCCCGAAGCCAAGTGCACGTACTGCGATTACCGGCCGGTCTGCGGCGCCGGCGCGCCCGAGTCGTCCGGCCGGAAAAGGGAGGGGAGCCCCGGGATCCTCGAGGCCTACGACAAGCTCGGCGAGTACAAGTGATGAGCGCGAAAAAGAGACTCCCCCCCGACCAGGTCGAGCGCGACAGGATCGTCCGCGACCTCGACACGACGTTCCTCGTCGAGGCCGGGGCCGGCTCCGGCAAGACGAAGAGCCTGGTCGACCGCATGATCGCCCTGCTCGCCACGGGACGGACGGAGATCGGGACGCTGGCCGCCGTCACCTTCACCCGCAAGGCGGCGGCCCAGCTCCGGGGACGGTTCCAGGTCGAGCTGGAGCGGGCCCGGCTGGCCGCGGAGGACGGCGCGGTCCGGGAACGGCTCGACGCCGCCCTGACCGGCCTCGAGCGCGTCTTCATCGGCACGATCAGCTCTTTCTGCGCCCGGCTTCTCCGCGAACGGCCGATCGAAGCGGGCATCGATCCGGACTTCCGTGAGCTCGAGGACCACGAGGACCGCGTCCTGCGGGAATCCTCCTGGGACGAATACCTGGGCCTGGCCCGGCTCGAGAACGAGGCGGCCCTGCGCGGCCTCGACGAGGCCGGGCTCGAGCCGTACGAGCTGGAGTCGGCGTTCGCCACCCTGGCCGAATTCGCCGACGTCGTTCCCGCCCCGGGGCGCGAGGAGCCGCCCGACTTCGGTCCGGCGCGACGGGCCCTGGAGGAGCTTATCGAGCTCGGGCGCGTGCTCGTGCCGCGGGAGCGTCCGGAGAAGGGCCGCGACGCGCTCCAGCAGGCCCTCGTCCGCTCGTTCCGCCGCCAGGACAATCTGGGCTTCGAGGACCCCCGGCGGCTCGCGGAGACGATCGAGCTCTTCGAGAAGGAGCTCGGCGTCACCAAGATCCGCTGGGCGCCGGCCACCGACGACAGGACCCTGGCGGCCATCGGCCGGATCGTCGGCCGGGCCGCCGTCGAGGAGGCCCGGAGCAAGTGCCGGGCCAAAGGAGACCTGAAGGCCCTCGCCTATCTCCTCGTCGAAACCATGCAGGCCGCGGCGGAGTCCTTCAGGGAGACGCACGCGGTCCCTGTGCTCCGGGCCTGGCGCGAGTTCCGCCACACCCGGGCCCTGGCCTTCCTGCGCCCGGCTGTCGATGCCTACGCCAAGAGGCGCCGGGACGAGGGCCGGCTCAACTTCCAGGACCAGCTCATGCTCGCCGCGGAGCTCCTCCGGAACAATCCGGAGGTCCGGGACTACTTCCGCAAGCGCTTCCATCCCGTCCTCGTCGACGAGTTCCAGGACACCGATCCCATCCAGGCCGAGATCCTGTTCTTCCTCACCGGGAGCACGGGCGACGCCGGGCGCGACCGGACCGAACGGGATTGGACCGCGTTCCGGCCCGCGCCGGGGGCCCTCTTCCTCGTCGGCGATCCCAAGCAGTCGATCTACCGGTTCCGGCGGGCCGACATCGACATCTACAACCTGGTCAAGGACCGGATCGTCCGGTCCGGCGGCGAGGTCCTCGAGCTCAGCGCCAACTTCCGCTCCCTGGGCGCGGTCACCGATTGGATCAACCCGCTCTTCGATCCCGGCGAGGAGGGGCTTTTTCCGAAGGAGTCGAACGCCTATCAGGCCGGCTTCATCCCCCTCGAACCGATGCGGGGGCGCGGTATCGGGCCCTTCTCGGGTGTCCGCCGGATCACAGTCCCGGCCGTCCCGAGGCACGCCAAGGAACCCATCGCCGACTTCGATTCGCGGCGGCTGGCATCATTCGTCAAATGGGCCCTGGACGGGAACCTCACGCTCGAGGCGGAGGGAGGCGGATCGCGGCCGGCCACCCCCGGCGATTTTCTCGTCCTCTTCCGCAACAAGCACCGCATGAACATGTACGCCCGGCGGCTCGAGGAGCTCGGGATCGACTTCGAGATCGCCGGCAGCGACGCCTTCGCCGACAACGGCGAGATCGGCGAGGTCATGAACCTGCTCCGGGCGCTCGACGACGCCGACGACCCGGTCGCCACGGTGGCCGTCCTGCGAGGCCTCTTCTTCGGGCTGAGCGACCGGGAGCTTCTCGAACACCGGGCGGCCGGCGGGCGCTTCTGCTACGTCGATCCGGCCTGCGGCGAGCGCGGCACGGAGCGGGTGCGGAGGGCGTTCGGGATTCTCCGGGACTGGCGGGAGACGACGGCCCGGGTCCCGCCATCGGCGGCCCTGGAAACGATACTGCAGCGGTCGGGCCTGCTCAACCACTTGGTGACGGCGGAGATGGGCGACAGCCGGGCCGGCAACGTCCTCAAGCTGGTCGAGATCCTGCGCGGCCGCGAGAACGAGGACATGACCTCGTTCGCCGCCGCCGTCGCGTTCATGGAGGAGTGGGTCGGCGCCCAGCCGGTCGAGGAGATGAGCCTCACGCCCGGCCGGCGCAACGCGGTCCGCCTGATGAACCTTCACAAAGCCAAGGGCCTCGAAGCGCCGATCGTCTGGCTGGCCAATCCGGCCGGCGTCGGCGATTTCGAGCCGGACAAGCACGTCCGGCGCACGTCCGGCACGCCGGAGGGGCATTTCCGCTTCACGAAGCCGTTCGGCCGCTCGACGAAGACGGTCTCCCAGCCCCTGGATTGGGAAAGGAGCGCGGAGGAGGAAAAGAAATACGAGTCGGCGGAGGAGGACCGGCTGATGTACGTCGCGGCGACCCGCGCCCGGGACCTCCTCGTCGTCAGCGCGTACGCGGGCGACCTGGGCCGGAAGAAGGCCTGGGGTCCGCTCGAAAAGGGATTCGAGGGCTTGTCCGAGCTCCCCGAACCTCCCGCCGCTCGCGTGGACCCGGTCCGGTCGACTTCGCGGCGACCCCGGAAGTCGGACATCGTCGGCCCGGACGAGGCGCAGAAGGCCAGGGTGGCCCTGCAACGGAAGATGGCCGAGGCCTCGATGGCCGGGACGCTCCACGAGACCGTGACCTCCGTCGCCCGTCGCGATCAAGAGCCGCCGGAATGGGCCAAGGGAGGCTTGGGAAGGTGGGGTTCCGAAGTCCACGTCATGTTGAAGGCCCTGGGAGAGACCTGGCCGGCGGCCGGAGGCGGAAAGCCGGGGGCGGGGCCCGGCGAGGAAGCGCTCGACCGGATGGCCCGGGACGTCCTTGTCGCCGCGGAAAGGAACCCGGCCGATTCACGCGGCCTGGCCCGCCATGTCGGCGCCATCGTCGGATCGGAGTTCTGGCTGAGGGCCATGCGGGCCGGCAGGCGCTTTTTCGAAATGCCCTTCTCGATCGCGGTGAGACCCGGCGAACCCGGTTACGAGGACCTCGCCCCCCGGTTCGGCTCGATCCCCCTGGCCGGCGGCCGGCCCGTCGTCCCGGTGCCCGGCGCGCCGGTCCTTCTTTCGGGGGCCGTCGACCTCCTGTTCGAGGAGAAGGACGGCTGGGTCATCGCCGACTACAAGACCGACCGGCTGCCTTCCGTCCTGGCGGGGGCCGGCGAGGCGGAACGGCAGGGCGCCCTCGACGCGCTGGTGGGGTTCTACGCGCCCCAGGTCCGGCTGTACACGCGGTTCTGGCGCGAAGCGAGCGGGGAGCGGGTCAAGGAGTCGGGGCTCTTCTTCACCGCCCTCGACCGCTGGATCGCGATCCCGATTTAGCGGCAGGACGCCGCTCAGCGGATGACCGGATCCGGCGCCTGGGCGTCGAGCAGGACGACCTCCGCGAAAGCCGAGAACGAGAAGGGGAACTCGGCCAGCCGGTCCTCGCCCTTCTTCATGACGAAAGCGGCGTCGGATTTGAAATCGATGCGGTATTCCGAGAACCAGCCCTTGTCGACGCGGATCTGGAGCGAGCCCGCTCCGGCGCCCTGGCCTTCGAAGACGCCCCGGGCCTCTCCGAGGTCTTTGCTGCCCGAAACGGTGACCCTGTAGACGGCCGAAACATAGGCCGTCTGCCCGTCGTCGGCCGGGAGGAGATCGTCGAGGGTGTAGGTGATGGCCAGGTCGACCTGGATGTCGAGACCCTGGAAGGGAATGGTCAGGCGACGCTCTTCGTTCCAGGAATCGCCGCGGCCGACCGGATCGACGGGGAACGTCGGGAAGTAATCGCGCAGGATCTGGGACAGGGAGATGTTGAAGGGATTGTCCCCTCCGACGGCCTGGGGGTTGCGGATGGTCTCGACCTTGCCGGTCCGGTTGAAGACGACCTCGAGCGGTTCTTCCCGGGTCGTGCCGAGCTTTCGGGACAGGACCCGGTCGGGCAGGCGGGCGTTGATTTCGATGCCGGGCGTCGTGAGGTCCGCCCGGACCGTGTCGCGCGAGGACGCCCGGGCCAAAAGCCGGATCTCGCCGCGGGAGTCGGCGTTGAGGGCCAGGTCCTTGCCCATGAAGTTCTTGCCGTCGACGTTGATGACGCTCGACACGCTGTAGGTCAGGCGGGAGCCCTCGGCCGGGCCGAAGCGGAGGGCGACCTTGTCCTGGCCCGCCGGGAGGGACGAGGTCAGGAGGAGCGCCAGGGCCAGGACCAGGATCGGAAGCCGGGCGATTTTCCTCATTCGGTCACCTCCGCAAAACTCAATTATACCACGCGGGACCGGCGGGCCGGACGGGGAAATGGGGACGTTTCCGGTTTTCGCTGCGAAAACCGGAAACGTCCCCATTTCCCGGCCTTGACGGGGGAAGAAAGAATGGGATATAAAAAAGCCTCATGAGCACACCGGAAACGCAGTTCGACTACCAGAAGTCGCTCAAAAACGTCAAATCCTACCCCTTCCTGCACAAATACATCCCCGTCGACCGCCTGATCGTCCGTCCGCAGGCCGCCCTGGTCGTCCGGGCTGTCTTCAAGACCGGGATCACGCCGAACCATCTGACTTTCATCTCTTTCTTCCTGGCCCTGATCGCCGGCCTCGTGTACGCGGTCGGCAAGCCCGCCTGGGTCGTCGCCGGGGGATGCCTGGCCATGCTGTCGGATGTTTTCGACAACGCCGACGGCATGCTGGCCCGGGCCAAGGGCTTGGCCAGCCGTTACGGGGCTTTCCTGGACCTGTTCCTCGACCGGGTCGCGGACTTCGCCGTCCTGCTGGGCATCACCTTGGGGATCTACCGGACCTCGGCCGATCCCCGCGTCCTCTTGATCGGGTTGCTCACCCTGAGCCTCTATTTCCTGGGAGTGGCCCTCTACTACCTCAAGAACATCTACCTGGGGATCGCGAACAACGGGGAAGGGGCCGAGGCCAAGAACCTGGCCGTCTTCGTCATTCTGGTCTTTTCGCTCGTCGGCTGGCCGCTCGGGGTCCTGATCGGGGTCGGGTCGATGGCCGCGGTCGGCCTGGTCGTCAAGCTGATCAGCTTTCTGAGGTTGGGCAGGCATCCCCAGGAGGCTCCGGCCCGCTGACCGGCGGCGCCGCCCGTTTCTTCATCAGGGGGAAGACGCCGATCCCCGCCCAGACGAGGCCGACGACCCGCCGGATGAGGATGACGGCCATGCCGGACGACATCTGGATCCGGAGCAGGGCGAACAGCGTCACATAGGTCAGCTCGTAGACCCCCACCGATCCCGGCACGGGCAGGAACGAGTAGAACGATCCCAGGGTGACGATCAGGAAGCACTTGAAGAACGTCGGCGTTTCCCCCCGAGGAAGCGGAAGGTGAAGTAGATCTCGGCGGCCCAGAGCCAGGCTTGGGCGAAGTAGGACGCGAACAGGACCAGGAACAGCCGCGGGTTCCGGCTGTAGAAGTCGGCGATGTGGGCGTCGGTCTCGAGGATCTTGTCGCGCCGGTTCTCGAAGAAGGGGATGCGGATCTTGACCTTCCGGAGGGTGTCCAGGGCCCAGGTGAAGAGCCCCTGCCTCTGCTTGAGGATCAGGAAGATGAGGACGAGGACGAGGAGGGCGATGGCCACGAAGAGCTCGATCTTCTGGCGCCGGGGCAGGGCGAACTCGGTGATGAGGAAGACGACCGACAGGGCGACCGTGGCGAGGCCGGCCAGGAACTCCACGGTCTTGTCGACGACGACCGTGGCCAGGGCCTTGTTCCGCCCGACCCGGTCGAGGCAGAAGATGCGGACCGTCTCTCCGCCCAGGTTGCCCGCCGGGGTGAGGTAGCTGACGGCGTAGCCGGCGACCCTCGCGCCGAAGATGTGCCCGAAGGGAACGCGTTCCCCGGAGGCGACGAGCAGGGCCCGCCAGTTGAGCGCCCGGATGAGCCAATAGAGGAGGCGGAGGCCCATCAGCGCGGCGATCTCGAGGAGGCTGAGGCGGCCGATGGCCCTGATGATCTCCTTGGGGCCGGTCTTGACGATGAGGTAGACGAAGAGCCCGACGCCGGCCCAGCCGATGAGCCTCAGGACGATGGTTCGGGCCCGGGACCCGGCCGTGGGCGGAGCGCCGCTCTGTTGCCCGATCCGGCCCAGCCTGAACATGTCTTGACTCTCCTCGAAGGTTGGCTTATTTTAGTCCCCTATTTTGAGAAAAGCAAAGACCGCGGCGCTGCTCCTCGTCCTGGCCGGCCTGGCCGTCCGTCCGGCCGCCGGGGCTTCCGTGCCGTCCTTCTCCCTGGCCGCCCCCGCCCGCCCGTCTTGCGCCTTTTCGCTGGCCCCCGGCCCGGGAGGGCAGGAGGCGCCGGCGCCGTCCCTTTCCCCGGCGGTCATGCCCAAGAGGATCAAGCGGGCCTATCTCGAGCTCGGGGTGGTGGCGGTCTATTCCACGATCAGATACTGGGCCGATTACCACAGGTGGATCGAGGACTGGCAATACGAGCTGACCTGCGAAGACCAGTACCGGCGCTTCCTGACCACCGAGGCCATCCGCTTCGATTCGAACAACTTCGTCACCAACTGGACCCACGTCATCGCCGGGGCCTTCTATTACCAGATGGCCCGGACGAACTACCTGAGCTGGAAAGAGTCGCTGCTCGCCGCCTTCGTCTCGTCCCTCGTCTACGAGTACGTCTCGGAGTGGCGGGAGGTCATCTCCGTCAACGACATGTTCATGACGACCTTCGGGGCGATCTCCGTCGGGGAAGCCTGGTTCCAGCTGTCCGATCATCTCCACCACCGCAAGTCCCTGGTCCCCCGGGCCCTGGCCTTCATGAACCCGGTCAACGAGATCAACCAGTGGCTCGACCGGAAGAACCCGGCCTCGAAGGTCTACGCCGCCCCGGGCTGGCACGGCTTCGCTCTCTCGGCGGGCTGGCGGCATTCTTCCGAGACCGGCCGGCCGTCGTTCGACGCGGGCTGGATCGGGCTCGAGACGGAGATCGTCCGCACTCCGGAGTACGGCCGGCCGGGGACGCTCCGCAAGGTCCTGCGGGACGTCTCGCTGAGCGAGCTCTCCCTCGACGTGGCCCTCGCCGAGAGGCGTCCCGAGGACGGTCACCTCAGGGGCGGCCTGTCCGAGGAGGTCGATTTCTACGCCCGCACCGTTCCCCTGGCCTGGTACCGGCAGGACATCGACGAGCTGGGCCGGGGTTACGCCCTGTCGATCGGCCTCGGCTCGGCCTTCTCCTACGTCCGCAAGAGGCCGGCCGTCTACGACGCGACGAACGTCCAGGTCCACATCGATCCCCTGCCCGAACGGCCCACGGATTTCCGGGACAAGATGTCGGTGACCCACCTCGTCGGCCCGGTCGTCGACTGGACGAGGTTCGGCCGCAAGCTCAAGGTCCGGGTGGTCGCCGACGCCTACGCCGATTTCGCCATGATGAACGCCTACGCCTTCAACGCCTACTCCGCCGTCCACGCCCTCGACGGCATGAAGACGACGCTGGCCTACTTCGGCTATCACTACGCCCTCGGGGCCAGCGCCTCGGGACGGGTCGATCGTCGACTGGGGGAATTTCTGGGTCCGCGGGCTGGCCAGCGCCCACGTGTACGATTCCTGGGAAGGCCTGGACCGGTTCGAGTCGGAGCTCACGAACGACGTCGGAGCGGTCGATACGCGGACGCGCTTCCTGCTCAAGGCCGGGTGGCGCCCGTCTTCGGTCCCGTTCCGGGTTTTCGCCGCCGTCGAGGGCATCCGGCGCTGGGGCCGGATCGGGGATGTCCGCGCCGTCGGCAACGAGACGCGGACCTTCGCCGGACTGAGCTACCTCTTCTGAGCGCCCCGCCTAGCGCTTGCCGATGATCTCCCAGCCCCTCTGCCGGGCCAGGCGCCTCAGCTTGCGGTCGGCGTGGACCGCGACCGGGTGACCGACGAGCTCGAGGATGGGCAGGTCCGACAGCCGGTCGGCCAGGGCCCACGAGCCGCTCCAGTCGATCCCTTCCGGATCGATCCTCCGGGTCAGGGCCTCCACCTTCATCGGGCCGTAGGGGAAGATGCCGGTCTTCCGGCCCGTGAGACTTCCCGCCGGGGCCGACCTCGAGCCGGGTGCCGATGAGGATCTCGGCCCCGAGCCTGTCCTTGAGCTGGTCGACGAGGAGCTGGAGCGAGCCGGACAGGAGCACGATGCGGAGGCCCTGCTCTTTGAGGCTGAGGATCTTCTGCCGCAGGTCCTCGGGCACGGCCTTTTTCAGGAAGATCCGGCCGAACGCGCGGGCCCATTGGCCGACCTCCTCCGGGGTCCTGTCCTTGAGGATGTAGGAGTTCGATCCGATGGCCGGGCGGAAGCCCATCCGGAAGGTGTCGCGGACGAGCGACAGGAGGAATCCGGCCATGCGCAGGCCGCCGACGTGACCGCCGGCGAGGAGGTGGAGGTAGAAGATCCTTTCCGCGTTCATCCCCTTGAGCAGCGTGCCGTCGAGGTCGATGACGGCCAGACGGGTCCCCGGGGGGAACGAGATCCGGAGGTCATCGAGGGGCGTCATGGCGGAAAGGCGCGAACCCGCGCCCGGACGACAGATATAGCACACGCGCCGGGGCGAGTCAAAAACCGTCAGCGGGCCCGGGTCCGGATGTCCTTGGCGATGAGCAGGGTCGTCGGATCGAGCTTCAGGCGCATGTCCTTCGGGGCCAGCCGGCCGTGGTCCTGGACCAGGTTGAAGTGGACGTGGTCGCCGTGGTGCTGGAGCGAGATGAGGACGTCGATGACGCCGAGGTGGGCCTTGAGCTCGTTGGGGATGCCGGAGTCGTCGAAGAGGGGTTCCTCGCCCTTGAGCGAGGCGCTGAACCAGAGCTCGAGGCCGAGGCGCCCCGCGAAGTCCTTGAACTGGGCCAGATCCTCCGGCCCGGCCTGGGCGAAGTCGAGACCGTCGACGATGACCGTCTCGGCCCGGAAGTTGGCGTGGACGATCATGGCCTCGAGGCTGCGCAGGACCTGCTCGGTCTTCGTGCCGTCCTGCTTGAAGTTCATGATGACCCGGTGGCGGATGAGCTCGTCGAACCCGTCCAGGGCCGCCCGCATCTTCGGCTTCTTGGCGATCTCCTTGAAGATGTCCTCGTACCAGGTGATGATGTGGTCGACCCGGCTGGCGTAGGAGACGTGGATGATGTGCTTGCCCTGGAGCAGCTTGTCCGCGGCGATGTGGACGAGGCAGGCCGTCTTGCCGACGCCCTTGCGGCTGGCCAGGACGCCGATCGAGCCCCGGCCCAGACCGCCGGAGATCGACTTCTCGAGGATGCGGAGCGGGCTCCGCTTGATGAGTTCTTCCTTGACCGTGAGCGTCATGATCGTCCTCTCCGTTATCTCTGGGATTCTTTGCGTTGTTTCTCGAGGTGCTGTTCCGTCAGCATCTCGGCGACGTGGGGCGGCACCCGCCCGTACTTCAGGAATTCCATGGTGAACTCGGCCTTGCCCTGGGTCAGCGAGCGCAGGACGGTCGAGTAGCCGAACATCTCGGCCAGCGGCACCTCGGCGTCGACCCGCGAGAACTGGCCGTCCTCGACCGAGCTGACGATCGTCCCCCGCCGCTGGCTGATGGTGGCGAAGACGTTGCCGGCGAATTCCGTCGGCCCCTCGACCGAGACCTTCATGACGGGCTCGAGGATCTGCGGCTTGGCCTTCATGTAGACCTGCCGGAAGGCGCCCTGGGCGGCCGTCTGGAAGGCGATGTCCGACGAGTCGACGGCGTGGGACTGGCCGTCGTTGACGACGGCGCGGATGCCGACCACGGGGAAGCCGATGAGCGGGCCCTTCCGCATGACCGCCCGGAAGCCCTTGTCGCAGGAGGGGATGAACTCCCGGGGGATGCGGCCGCCCTTGACCTCGTTCGAGAACTCGTAGGCGCCCTTGGCCAGGGGCTCGAACCGGCCGATGACCCGGGCGTACTGGCCGGAGCCGCCGGTCTGCTTCTTGTGGGTGTAGTCGAATTCGACGGTCTGGCTGATGGCCTCGCGGTAGGCGACCTGGGGCATGCCCGTCTTGACCTCGGCCCGGTACTCGCGCTTCATGCGTTCGACGTAGACGTCGAGGTGGAGCTCGCCCATGCCCTGGATGATGGTCTGGTTGGACTCGGGGTCGACGTGGGTCCGGAAGGTCGGGTCCTCCTTGGTGAACCGGTTGAGGGCCTTGGCCATCCGGTCGGCCGCGTTCTTGTCCACGGGCTCGATGGCCAGGGAGATGACCGGCTCGGGGACGTAGATGGCCGTCATGGCCATGTTCAGGCCGGGATGGCAGAACGTGTCGCCCGAGGCGCACTCGACCCCGAACAGGGCGACGATGTCGCCGGGCCCGGCCTCGGTGATCTCGGACATCGCGTCGGCGTGCATGCGGACGAGACGGCCGACCTTGATCTTCTGGCCCGAGCGGGAGTTGACGAGCTCGTCCCCCTTGCGGAGGCTGCCCTGGTAGATGCGGATGTAGGTCAGCTGGCCGTAGGGTCCGTCCTCGAGCTTGAAGGCCAGGGCGACGGTCTTGGCCGCGGGGTCGGACGTCAGGACGTGTTCCGCGCCGCCCCCGTCGAGGTCGACGGCCCGGTTCTCGACCTCCGAGGGGTTGGGGAGGTAGTCGACGACGGCGTCGAGGAGGGGCTGGATGCCCTTGTTCCGGTAGGCCGAGCCCATGAAGACGGGGACGAGCCGGCGCGCGATCGTGGCTTTGCGGACGGCCGACCGGATGAGCGCCTCGGTCGGACGCCCTTCGAGGACGGCCTCCATGAGCTCGTCGGAGTGCATGGACGCGGCGTCGAGCAGCTCCTCGCGCCGGCGGGCGGCCTCTTCGGCCAGCCCGGCCGGGATCTCCTCGATCCGGATCGTCTCGCCGTCGGGCCCGTCGAAGTACAGGGCCTTCATGGCGACCAGGTCGACCAGGCCTTCGAGGGCGCTCTCGAGGCCGATCGGGATCTGCATGAGCACGGCGTTGCGGCCGAGCTTCTCGGCGATCTGGTCGCGGACCTTGAACGGGTTGGCGCCGACGCGGTCGAGCTTGTTGACGAAGGCGATGAACGGGACGTTGTAGCGGCGCAGCTGGCGGTCGACCGTGATCGTCTGGGACTGGACGCCGCCGACCGAGCAGAGGACGAGGATGGCCGAGTCGAGGACGCGCAGGGACCGCTCGACCTCGATGGTGAAGTCGACGTGGCCGGGCGTGTCGATGATGTTGACCGAGTGGTCGGCCCACTCGACGTTGGTCGTGGCCGAGGCGATGGTGATGCCCCGCTCGCGCTCGAGGTCCATGGAGTCCATGGTCGCGCCGACGCCGTCCTTGCCCTTGACCTCGTGGATCTTGTGGATCTTCTTGCAGTAGAAGAGGACCCGCTCCGTCAGCGTCGTCTTGCCGGAGTCGATGTGGGCGCTGATGCCGATGTTGCGCATGCGGGCGATGTCGGTCGTCATGGAAAGCTCGCTTTCGAAAATTCACGCCTGTCGGATCGTTCGGGGTTGTACCGGTGAGGGACCAACGGATGTACCGATTGCGGACAGTCGAGCCGCCATTATAGCGGAAACCCGCGCCGGGCTCAAGCGCCGGACGGGTCGTGCCGCGACGGCCGGGGAGGGGAGGTTCGTCCGCCTCGCTCCCTTGACACGGCTGGGCCGGATTGATGCATATGGAAGTCAACATGGGCAGAGCCCGGCGCCCGCGGAGGGCCTTGGGGTGCTTGGAGCCGGGCGGGAGGAGGAAAATGATCATTCTCAGGCACCGTAAACGCGGTTTGGCAACGGTCGTTCTGTTCTCGGCCCTGGCCTTCGTCTCCTGCGGGACATCGGGCGGGAGATGGGGACGGGGACGATATCGAGGCCAAGGCCATCCCGGCGGCCACGATGAACTACGTCGCTTTCGCCTGGAACGATCTCGGCATGCACTGTCTCAATCCGACCTACGACAAGGCCGTCATCCTGCCCCCCTACAACACGATCTGGGTCCAGGTCGTCAAGAGGGGCGATCCTCCCGAGATCGTCACCGCCGGCGTCACCGTCGAGTACGCCATCCGCGGCAACACCTATTCCTACGGCAAGCGCTCCTACGGTCAGTTCTGGGACAACAGCCCGGCCCTTTTCGGGATCGCCCTCGTCCACGACACCGGGCTGAACCTCGAGGACCCGGGCATCCACAACGGCCTCTCCGGCTCCATGGTCGTCAAGGGCGATCACTTCCAGGCCAACGGGATACCCGTGGTCCCCGTCGACGACACGCTGGCCTGGAACCCGTATCAGGTGGCCGACATCGTCGTCAGGGATTCCGGGACGAACGCCGTCCTCGTCCAGACCCGGGCGACCGTGCCGACGTCCGACGAGATCAACTGCGGCCGGTGCCATGGTGCCGACCCGCTCCTCGACGTCCTGCAGGAACACGACGACGAAGAAGGGACGAACCTGGCCGCCAACCGGCCGGTCCTCTGCGCGTCCTGCCACGGCAGTCCCGGGCTCGGTCAGAGCGGGCCCGGATCGTCCGGCATATACCTGTCCCGGGCCATCCACGGCTCCCACTCCTCGCGGGGAGCGACGTGCTACGATTGCCACCCCGGCCCGACGACCAAGTGCAGCCGCAGCACGGCCCACACGGCCGCGGACGGCAATTGCGTCGCCTGCCACGGGACCATGGCCGACGTGGCCAGTTCCATCGCCTCCGGCAGCCGTATCCCCTGGGTCGGCGAGCCGCTGTGCGCGACATGCCACGCCGGGATCGCCGAGATCGCCACGGGCACGACGCTCTATCGGAACGCTTCGGGGCACAGCGGCATTTCCTGCCCGGCCTGTCACGGCAGTCCCCATGCCCAGGTCCCGACGAGCCAGGCTGCGGACGGCTATCAGTCGGCGCAGTACCAGACCGCGGTCCTGCCGATCGGGACCTGCAAGGTCTGCCATGACACTTCGAAGGGCGAAGGGATCGAAGAATTCAGCGAGGCCCACGGCGGCACGCGGGCGACGGCCTGCCGGGTCTGCCACACGGCGGGCCCGTCGGCGACCGTGTCCCAGTGGCCGCACCAGTTCCAGTGGAAGAGCCGCTGACGGACCGCCCTCGGCGGACGGCCGGAACGGCCGGCTCCTAGATCCGCGGGTTGTCCTCCGCCTCCCGCCGCCCTATAATGGCCGGGAAGACCGAAGGAGGACCGCATGAGAAAAACCGCCCTCGCCCTGCTGCTCCTGGCGCTCGCGCTTCCGGCCCCGGCCGCCGCCCCGCAAGCCCAGCCGGCGTTCGACGAGTATTTCCTCGACAAAGCCCTGCGGATCGACCTCTTCCAATCCGGCGACGCCAGGGAGGAGAGGGTGACCATCCACCAGATCTACGAGGAAGGCATCTGGCCGGAATCCCGGATCCGGCCTCCTCCCGCCCTTCGACCAGGGCCGCTACGTCCTGAAGGTCTACGACGCCGCATCGAATCGCCTCGTCTTCCTGCGCGGCTTCGACACGATGTACGCCGAGTACAAGACGACGTCCCCGGCCCTGGCGGGCGACGTCCGCGTCTTCGAGCGGTCCGTCCGCATCCCCCTGCCCAAGCGGCCCGTTCTTTTCGTCGTCGAGAAGCGCGACAAGCGCAACCTCCTCCATCCGGTCTTCGACCGGATCATCGACCCGGCGGACTATCACATCGTCAGGGAGACGCCCGCGTCGGGGGATGCGATCTTCGAAGTTCAGGTCAAGGGCGATCCCCACGACAAGGTCGACTTCGTCTTCGTGGCCGAGGGCTACGTCGCCGGGGAGTAGGGACAAGTTCAAGGCCGACGTCGGTCGGATGACGGAGTTCCTCTTCAGCATCGAGCCCTACAAATCCCTCAAGGACCGCTTCAACGTCCGGGCCGTCTTCCGGCCCTCCCCCGAGAAGGGCGTCGACGAGCCGCGCCAGAGGGCGTACCGCAAGACCGCGCTCAACGCCTCGTTCAACGCCTTCGACCTCGACCGCTACCTGCTCATCGAAGAGGACCACCGGATGCACGAGATCGCCGGCCAGGTCCCCTACGACGCCCTGATCGTCCTGGTCGACAGCAAGCGCTACGGGGGCGGGTCCATCGCCTTCGACTACTGCGTGAGCACGGTCGATCACGCCCGCAGCCCCGAGGTCTTCGTCCACGAGCTCGGCCATTCCTTCGGCGGGCTCGCCGACGAGTACTACCAGTCCGAGGTCTCCTACAACGATTTCTATCCCAAGGGGATCGAGCCCCTCGAACCCAACATCACCGCCCTGCTCGATCCGGCCCACGTCAAGTGGCAGGACCTGCTCTCGCCCGGGATCGGGGTCCCGACCGAATACGGCAAGGACCGGACCGAGGCGCTCCAGGCCGAGCTGCGGGAGACGCGGGCCGCCCGGGCCAAGGCCGTCGAAGCGGCCAAGAAGCGGGGCGCGGCGGCGGGGATCTGAAGAAGATCGAGGACAAGGCCGGAGCCGTGGAAGCGGCGCTCCGGGCCAAGATCGAGGCCGTCCGGAAGGAATACGCCTCCCTGGTCGACAAGGTCGGCGTGTTCGAGGGGGCCGGCTACGCCGCCAAGGGGCTCTACCGGTCGCAGATCTACTGCATCATGATCGGCAACCCGAAGAACGAGTTCTGCGCCGTCTGTCAGCGGGCCATCGCCCGGATGATCGACTTCTACAGCCGCTAGCGGCGGCCGGCCGGCGGTCCGGCTATTTCTGCGGGCCCGCCATGTTCTTGAAATCGATGACGGGGATGACCTTGTCCGGCATGATGCCCCACTGGACGTTCGGGGCCAGCTTCTGGACGAACTCCCACTGGATGATGGTCGGGTTCTTGGTCAGCGCGGCCTGGCGGATCTCGATGCTCTTGGCGTCGCCCTCGGCCTCGACGATCTTCTGTTCCTTGCGGATCTTCTCCTGCTCGAGCTTGTTCTTCTCGGTCGTGATGTTCTCCAGGGCGATCTGCTTCTCCTCGAGGGTCTTGGCGTATTCGGCCGTGAAGGTGATGTTCCGGATGACGATCTCGTCGAGGATGAGGCCGTTCTGCTCGAACTTGGGGGCGATCTCGTCGAACAGCGACTGCTGGGCCTCGTAGCTCTTCTTGGTGTAGAGGTCGTAGGCGGCGAACCGCGTCGGCACGCGCCGGCCCGAGCCGCGGATCTCCGTCTTGACGACCTTCTCCACGTACTCCCGCTCCGAGCCCAGGTTCTGGAGGATCCAGGCGGCCTTGCCGGGCGCGATCATGAACCGGGCGGTCAGGCCGACCTTGATCTGCTGGCCGTCCGAGGTCAGGGCGGAGACGATGATGTCCGGATAATCGGCCTCGCTGGACTGCGGATTGTCGGAGGCCTCGTAGTTCTTCTTGAGCGTGGGGAAGATGACGACCTTGTCGATGAACGGGACGATGACGTGCAGGCCGGGATTGAACTCCTGGCGCACGGCGCCGAGGCGCTTGACCACGCCGACCGTTCCGGCCTGGACCGTGACCAGGGACTGGACGAGGAGGGCGACGGCGACGACCGCCAGGAGGATCAGGACGGCCAGCCCCTTTTTCGCCCGGAGCCAGGCGTTGAAGCCGCCGCTCCCGAGCTTGTCCCTTTGGGCGATCAGGGCGCCCATGATGAAGATGCCGAAGACGAAAGCGATGAGATAGCCGGTCATGGTGGTCCTCCTTGGGGGATGTCGGTTCCCGCCGATTATAACCCGGATCGGGGAGCGGGGGAAGGACGGATTATTCGGCGGTGGCGATGACCCCGCCGCCGACGACGGTGTCGCCGTCGTAGAAGACGGCCGACTGGCCGGGGGCGACGGAGGAGACGGGCTCGGCGAAGTCGACGCGGGCCCGGCCGCCGGGAAGCGGCGCGACCGTCGCCGGGACGGGCCGGCCGCCCGAGCGGACCTTGACCCGGACCTCGACCGTCGCGGCGAGCTCGTCGAAAGGACCCCAGACGCAGTCGCGGACCGTCGTCGAGCGCCGGAACGTCTCGCTCTCCGGACCGACGACGAGCCTGTTCGCCGCCGCGTCGATCTCGACGACGTAGAGGGGGGAGGGCGCGGCGATGCCCAGCCCCTTGCGCTGGCCGATGGTGTAGCTCCGGACGCCGCGGTGCCGGCCGAGAACGCGGCCGTCGCGGTCGACGATGTCGCCTTCGCTCGCCCCGCCGCCGAGGATGTCCGCGAGGTCGCCGTCGTAGAAGTCCTGGCTTTCCTTCCGGTCGTGGACGGGGAGTCCGGCCTCCCGGGCGATCGCCCGGACCCGGCTCTTGGCCAGGTCTCCGAGCGGGAAATGGACCGCGGCGAGCTGCGCCTGGCTCAGACGGTAGAGGAAGTAGGACTGGTCCTTGCGGGCGTCGGTCGCCCGCTTGAGGAGGAGCCGGCCCGACGCGGCGTCGGGTTCGACGCGGGCGTAGTGGCCCGTCGCGAGACGGTCGAAGACGAGACCCGCGGCCCGGGCCGCCTCCGGCAGGACGCCGAACTTGAGCAGCTGATTGCAGCGGATGCAGGGGTTCGGGGTCGTCCCGGCGGCGTAGGCGTCGCGGAAATAGCGGAGGACGTACTCCTCGTAGGCCGCGGAGCAGTCCACCGTGCGGAAGGGGATGCCCAGCCGGTCGCAGATCCCCCCGGCCGAGCGGATGGCTTCGGCCTCGTCGTGGCCGAAACAGGCGTTCCGGGCCGCGGCCGGCGTGGCCGGGCCGGACCGGGTCGTCATCAGGACCCCGGTGAGGTCGTGACCGGCCCGGAGGAGGAGCAGCGCGGCGACGGAGGAGTCGACCCCGCCGCTCATGGCGACGGCGATCTTCATTGCGGCTTCTTGGCGGGGCCTTCGGCGACCGCCCGGTTGAGGCTCCCGGTGCGGAAGCCTTCGATGTCGAGGGCGATCCAGAGGTAGCCGAGCGACCGGAGCTTGGCGGCGATCCGGCGGGCCGTCGCGGGCTTCATCAGCCGGGCGAAGTCCGCGGCCGGGACCTCGATGCGGGCCAGCCGGTCGTGGTGGCGGAGCCTGACGACGGCGAAGCCCAGGCCCCGGATGAACTTCTCGCCGGCCCGGATCCTGTCGAGCGTCTCCAGAGTGATGGGCGTTCCGTAGGGGACGCGGCTGGCCAGGCAGGGATTGGCCGGCTTGTCCCAGGAGGGGAGGCCGAGCTTCTTCGAGAGGCGGCGGACGTCCTTCTTGGCCAACCCGGCCAGGAGAAGGGGGCTCGTCACGCCCCGCTCCTCGGTCGCCCGGCGGCCGGGCCGGTAGTCGGAGAGATCGTCGGTGTTCGTGGCGTCGTAGACCGTCTCGATCCCCCGCGCCGCGGCCAGGGCCAGGATCCTGTCGAAGAGCTCGCCCTTGCAGTGATAGCAGCGGTCGGCCGGATTGGCCGCGAAGGCCTCGCAGGCGAGCTCGTCGGTCTCGATGAGCACGTGTTCGACGCCGAGCCCGCGGGCGACGCGGCGGGCCGTCCGCAGCTCTTCGGCCGTGTAGGTCGGCGAGACGCCCGTCACGGCGACGACGTTCTCCCGTCCCAGGACGTCGCGGCAGACCCGAGAAGCAGGGTGGAGTCGACGCCGCCGGAGAAGGCGACGACGGCCCGGGGCCGGGACCGGATGACGGCTTCGAGCCTCGCGGCCGCCGAAGGGGAGGTCCTCATCTAGGCCTGCTTCAGGGCCCAGTCCTTGAGCTTCTCGTATTCCAGCTCGCCGCAGACGGCGTCCTTGGTCTCCGGATTGAGGAAGGCCGGGACGCGGAGCTGGCCCCCGCACTTGGGCTTGAGGATGTCCTGGTAGCTCCGCATGAGGTCCTGGTTGGCCTCGTCGTGCCAGACCTCGCGCTTGTCGAAGCGGACGGCGGTCTCGGCCTCGAGCTTCTCGACCCGGGGCATCATCCGGTGGCAGTGGGGGCATTCCCGCCCGTGGAACATCAGCAGCTTGGCCATCATGTCCTCCTGACGAAGAGGCCGCACCAGCACTCCCCGTCCTTGAGACCTTTATAGGTCTCGTGAATGGTGAAATTGCAGGGACAGACGATCCTGAGGTCCTCGTCCCAGTCCTTGGTCCTCACCCGGCAGGGGCAGAATTTCAGCCCGTACTTGCCCTCGTTCTCGAAGATGCCCTTGAGGAGCAGGTCGACCCGCTCGCCGTCCGGATTGACCCGGAACTCGTTCGCGGCGGCGAACCGCTCGAGGGCCGCCCGGAACTCGTCCGGGGTCATGGCCGTGTCGGGGCCGAGGCCGAGGATCTTGCGGGCCTCCGCGGCCGAGATCTCGACGTAGGCGTGGAGGACCTTGCAGGTGGGGCAGAGCTCCGGCGGCGCGATGCCGTAGTGGATGTCGTTGCAGACGAAACACCGCCAATAGCGTTTCTTCATGGGCCCTCCACGCGCATATACTCTACTATATTAATAGGAAATCACTTCCAAATCAAATCAATGATTTTCCCCCGGCCGAGGGGCGCACAGGTCGGACGGATAGGCCGGATCTTCGGTCAGCCTACCTAGGCCGCAGAAGGTAGGGCCGAGGGGTGTCGTCGGAGCGAGCATGAAGCGGTCATTTAGCCGGCATCGGGACGGAGACGCCCCATCGGCTCCGGACCGGGACGGCGTGAAGAATGACCGCAGCGAGCGGAGACGATCCCCGAAGCCCTCTGCGGCCGGGCACAGGCGAGCGGAGGGACTTTCGGGACCGATGCGGCCGGAGGCCTTTTTAGAAGTTGACGACGATGGACGTCGTCAGGAACGTGTCGAGCTTCTTCAGGGGATAGAACACCGTCAGTCCCGTCGGGTCGCCGATGAGATCGAAGAGCGGCATTCCCTGGAGGGCCGGCTGGTGGGCGTAGAGCGTCCTCAGGCTGACCTTGAGGGCCAGCGACTTGGAGAGCGAGGCCGTCACCGAGTTGGCCCAGTCGAACCGCCAGTCGGGCGAGTCCTTCAGGTTCTCGTCGAAGACGAAAATGGAAGAGAGCGACGCGCTCTCGGAGATCTTCCGGTCGGCGTTGACGCTGAAGCGCAACCCGGCGAACGATTCCCAGTCGAGTCCGACGTACTGGCGGCGGGTGAAGGTCAATCCGGCCGAGGTCTTGATCTGGGTCCGGGGCTTCTCGATCCAGGCGTAGCCGAAGCCCAGCGTGGCGATGAGGCGGTCGTCGATGCCGGCGAAGCGGTTGCGGTCCCAGCCCGCGCCGGCCTGGCCGGTGAGCTTCTTGGAGATGCGGCGGTCGTATTGGCCGGCCAGCAGGTAGTTCTCGGCCACCTTCCGGGTGATCGACTGCTCGAGGACCTCGAAGTCGGTCTCCGTGCCCCGGGCGGTCCGGGTGGTCGTCGTGGCGTTGCTCTTCAGGACGTAGCTCTTGAACAGGAGCGTGTCGTTGGTCCACTTCCGGGTGAACGAGGTCCCGAAGCTGAGGGCCGAGGTGGCCGTGTTGCCGCCCGTGACGACGTAGCTGAGCTCGGCCGTGGCCTTCCACGGACCGAGCAAGCCGGGCTTTTCGGCATCCTGGCCCGATCCGACGGCGGGCGCGATCACGAGAACGGTCAGCAGGCCGAGCGCCAGAACGGCGCGCGGGCCCGCGGGGGTCGGCGGTGTCTTCGACATGAGAGAACTCCTTCGGTGGCTGTCCCAGCCGACTATTAGAGCCGCTGGGGAAAACGCTGTCAAGGAATTTCCCGTCCCCCGGGGATGATTTTCGCCTCTGCCGACGGGCTAGTCGCGCCGGGCGTCGAAATAGAGGGCCGCGGCGCCGAGGATGGCGATCCCCTCCGTCTCCGAGACCTCGATCCGGAGGCGTTCCTTCGCGATCGAATAGGCGTACGTCGCGAAGGCCGCTTCGAGGCCCTCCCGGAAGAAACGGAAGGACTTGCCGACCGATCCGCCGAGGACGATGATCTCCGGATCGACGGCGTAGCAGATGGCCTTGACGGCTTCGCCGAGATGGCGTCCGAACTCGGCGAAGATCCCGAGGGCGGCCGCCTCGCCCCGTTCGGCCCGCCCCGCGATCTCCCGCCCCGACGATCCGTGGACCCGGCGGAAGTACTGGCCGCTGGCGTAAGCCTCGAAATTCCGGTCGAGGTAGGGCAGCATGCCGAACTCGCCGGCCCCGCAGTTCGCGCCCGAATAGAGCCGCCCGTTGGCGATGACGCCGGCCCCGAGGCCCGTGCCGACGATGAGCCCGACGGCGTGGTCGTAGGGCCGGATCTTCCCGAAGTGCTTCTCGCCCGCGGCGAAGCAGTTGGCGTCGTTGTTGATGTAGACGGGGAGGCGATAGCGCTCCTCGAGGAGGGCTTTGAGCGGGACCTTCTTCCAGGAGGGGATGTTCTGGACGTCGTAGACCGTGCCCGACGCGAGGTCGATGACCGAGGGCACGCCGGCGCCGATCCCGGCCACGTCCGGCCCCATGACGGCGTCGACGGCGCTGAAGAGGTCCCCGAGGACGTCCTCGACCGTTCCCTGGCCCCGGACCGGGACGGACCGGACCTCGGCCAACCGGCCGTCCACGACCCGTCCGGCCCGGACGTTGGTCCCCCCGAGGTCGACACCGACGACGACCGGATCGCTCACGCCGCCTCCGCTTTCCGCTTTCTTCAGGCGCACCGTTTTGTTGGCGATGAGCGGCCTCGCCCAGAGGCCGATCGACAGGATGTAGCCGAGGGTCAGGTAGAGGACGAACATGCCCTGCCTCAGCCCGAGCCGGTCGCCCAGCCATCCGATGAGGAGAGGCACGAGCGCGCCGCCGACGATGCCGGTGCAGAGAATGCCGGAGAAGGAGCCGTGGTGGCTCGAGACCGAGTTCAGGGCCAGCGAAAAGATGACCGGCCACATGACCGCCGCGGCGAAGCCGAGGAGCGGGAACATGATGCAGGGCCAGCGGCCCGGGCCCGAACAGGCCCAGCGTCAGGAAGACGATGGCCGAGCCGTGAAGCCGACGAGGATCCTGCGGCTGTCGACGAACTTCAGCAGGAACGAGGCCCAGGATGCCGCCGATCGTCATCATTCCCCAGAAGAGGGCGACCTTGGCCGCGCCGACCGTCTGCGGATCGTAGCCGTGGTAGGTCGAGAGGAACTGGGAGATCCAGTTGGCGACGCCCTGCTCGGTGCCGACATAGGCGAAGATGCCGAGGAAGTAACAGGATGACCGTCCGGTTCTTGAAGAGCGTCCGGTGCGTCTCCCAGGCCCCGGCCCGCTCGTCCTCCTTCCGGACGACGACCGGGAAGCGGACGACGGCCAGGACGACGATCATGACGACGACGAGGACGGCGAAGATCCAGTAGACGGAAACCCAGGGGAGGGACGGCGGCACGAGCTTCGACATCAGCCCGACGAGAGGCTTCGTTTCGCCGCCGGGCCGGCCGATGTTCCTGACGAAATAGGTGTAGATGAACGGGCTCAGGAAGGAGGCGCCGCCGAAGATGAGCTGGGCCAGGACGGAATTGAAGGCGTAGTGCTCCTCGCCGCCCGCGACGCGGAGCAGGGGATTGATGGCCACCTGGAGGGCGGCCATGCCGGCCCCGATGAGGAAGAGGGAGACGATGGCCGTGGGATAGCGGGGGACCGAGGCGAAGAGCAGGGCCCCGGCGAAGGCCAGGACGAAAGCCCCGATCATGACCGGCTTCTCCCGGTAGCGCTCGACGAGCATGCCCGAGGGGATGGACATGACGCCGTAGGCGATGAAGAAGGCGAAGGGCAGCAGGGCGACCAGGGTCAGGCTGAGCTCGAAGCTCTTGATGATGTCGGGGACGAGCGGCCCGACGATGTTCGTCAGGAGCGAGATGACGAAGAAGGTCAGCATGACCAGGGCGACCAGGCCGACCGACCGGCGCGGGGCGTTGTCGTTCATGGGCTGCTCCTCTCGTCAGTCCCCGGCCGGCCGCTCGTCCCGCCCGCTCATTTCCGGCCTCCCGTCTTCTCCTTCTCGCGCTGGAGCTCGATCAGGTCGACCGTCTGCGAGAAATCGCCCAGGAGCCACTTGCAGAAGTAGTCCGCCCGGAACCAGAACCAGTAGTCGCCCATGTCGCCGTAGCCGTGGCGCTGGCCGGGGAAGACGAAGAAGTCGAAGCGCTTGCCGGCCTTGATCAGGGCCGCGGCCAGGCGCAGGGTGTTGGCCGGGTGGACGTTGTTGTCGATGTCGCCGGTCGTGATGAGCAGGCGTCCCTTGAGGTTCGCGGCGATCTCGGAGTTCTTCTCGATCGAGTACTCGTACTTGACGTTGCCGTCCTTGTCCGTGACCTCCTTGACGCCGTGGTGCTTCTCGCTCCACCAGCGGTTGTAGACGTTGTTCTCGTGGTTGCCGGAGGAGGAGACGGCGACCTTGAAGAAGTCGGGGTAGACGAGCATGGCGGCCGTCGACATGAAGCCGCCGCCGGAGTGGCCGTAGATGCCGACCCGGTCGATGTCGATGAACGGATGGAGCGTCGCCAGCTGCTCGATGGCCCGCTTCTTGTCGGCCAGGCCGTAGTCGCGGAGGTCGCCGTAGCCGTAGTTGTGGTACCACTTCGAGCGCGACGGGTGGCCGCCGCGGTTGCCGACCTCGATCACGACGAAGCCGAGCTGGGCCAGGGCGACGTTGGCGTTGCGGGGGACGAACGTCTTGGAGACGCTCTCCGTCTGCGGGCCGGGGTAGACGTAGGCGATGATCGGGTACTTCGCGTTCGGGTCGAAGTCGAAGGGCTTGTACATGACGCCGTAGAGGTCGGTGACGCCGTCGTCGGCCTTGACCTGGAACGGCTCGGGATACTTGAAGCCGGCCGCGAGGAGGGCCGTGACGTCGGTCGACTCGAGCTCGAGGAGCAGGCTGCCGGCCGCGTCGCGGAGCTCCGACTTGGGCGCCGTATCGACCCGCGAAAAGTTGTCGATGAAGAAGCGGGCCGTGTCGTTCAAGGCCGCGGCATGGGAGGCGTTCCCCCGGTCGAGCTGTTTCAGGCCCGAGCCGTCGAAATTGACCCGGTAGAGGTGGGTGAAATAGGGGTCCTCGCCCGGCTCCCGGCCGCAGGCCGAGAAGTAGAGGACGCGGGCCTTCTCGTCGACCTGCTCGATCCCCTGGCCGACGAACTCGCCGGACGTGATCTGCGCCTTGAGCTTGCCCTCGCCGTCATAAAGGTAGTAGTGGCCCCAGCCGTCGCGCTCGGACCACCAGACGATCTCCCGGCCGCCGTCGACGAGACGGGGGGCCTGGACCTCGACGTAGGTGTTGAGTCGCTCCTCGACGAGGACCTTGACCTCGCCCGTGGCCGTGTCGGCGACGCAGAGCTCGTAGCCGTGCAGGTCGCGCGACTGCCGGCCGAAATAGAGCTTGTCCGGCGTGTCGGCGAGCCACTGCGGCCGGCGGCGGGAATTCCCGCTCGCGGTCCAGGGCCTTGCGCGGCGCCGTGAAGATATTGAGCGTCGGGTCCTTGAACTTCTCCGCCTTGACCTTGACCTTGGCCTTGGTGGCCAGGTCGAAGACGAGGAGCTCGGGCTGGGGCTGGTTCTCCTCCCCGGGCATCTCGTAGCGGTAGGTCTCGAGGGTCGGCCGGGGGTCGGCCAGCGCGTTGATGACCCACAGGTCGGCCACCTTGCGCTCGTCGCTGCGGACGAGGGCGATCTTCTTCGAATCCTTGGACCAGACGACCATCCCGGCGGGGGCGCGGAAGTCCTTGCGGTCCTTCTCGTCCTTCTGCAGCTCCTTCTTGTCCTCCTCGTTGAGGGTCCGGGCGTAGCCGTAATGCTCTTCGCCGTCGGTCGTCAGCTGGACCTCCCGGACGGCCTTGTCGTCGGCCTTCTTCTGGGCCAGCTTGAAGCTCTCGGCGTCCATCATGAACAGGTTCTCGCCGCGGGCGAAGACGACCGTCTTCTCGTCGGGCGAGACGGAGGCCCAGCGGGGCCGCTTCAGCGGCTCCTTGTAATCCTCGATGAGAGCGAGCTTGCCGGTCGCGAGCTCGTAGGTGAAGGCCAGGACCTTGGTCTTCTTCTCCGGCTCCTTGGGCTTCTCGGCGTCCTTGCCTTTTTCCTTCTGGGTGTCCTGTTCCTTCTCCTTCTCTTTCTCCTTGTCGACTTCCTGGACCTTCTCCTCCTCCTTGGCGATCTCGGAGGCCTTGACGATCTTGCCGCCGACGAGGATGTCGTTGTCCTTGGGCACCTCGACCTCGAACTGGATGGCGGTGTCTTTCTTGATGAACTTGATCGTCTTGATGGGCAGATGGGCGGCGTCGTAGGGGACGAGGAGGATGCGGGTCAGCTGGGCGGCCATCCGGGCGTTGTCGAAGAGGGGCTTCTTCGTCCGGGCGGCCGGATCGACGAGGAACCACTTCTTGCCCTGGCCCGTCTCGTAGCTGTACCAGAAGCGGTCGCCCGTCTCGAGCCAGTGGGGCGTGACGGCCGTGTCGAAGACGAGCTTGCCGACCTTGGCGGGCGTCCAGCGCGAGGCCAGGTCGTAGTTGGCCTTTCTCGGCCTCGGGCGGCGCGGCGTGAGCGCCGACGGCGGCGAACGAGACGAAGAGAAGGACGGCGGCGGCCGCGACGGCCGCGGCCCGGGGAAGAGTGCGGGGAGTCGACATGTCCGGGACCTCCGGTAGTGGATTGGAACGTCGGAGCGGGATTATAGCATTATCCGGGCCCGAGGGGGACAGGGGGTGCCGGAGACTCGGGAAGCTCAGTCGCTGCCGAACAGCTGGATGCCGACGCTGACCGCGATCTTGAGGCCGCCGAGGCGGGCCGACTGCCGGCCGGACAGCACGGGATCGAGGTCCTCCACCGTGGCCGCGAGGTAGCCGATCTTGACGCCCATGTAGACCCGCTCGTCCTCCGGCACGATGAGGAGCCCGCCTTCCGCGGCGAGCCCCATTTTCCGGCCGGTGATGAAAGCGCCGAGCGCGTCTTCGCGGAAGCTCAGGGACGCGACACCCGCCCCGGCCTGGAGGCACAGCAGCGAAGAGACCCGTTGGAGGTACCCGAGGCCGGCGGTGAAGTAGCTCTGCACGGCCCGGGTCTCGATCCCCAGGTCGGGCGTCGTCCCGTTCTTGGCGAACCGCCCCATGCTGCCCGTGACGCAGAGGCCCGCGACCAGCCGGACGGCCACCGCGTACTCCGGATAGATCACCTGGTTCCCGTAGACGGCCCGGTAATTCTCGTCCGCGGGGCGGATGTAATTCGCCCCGGCGCCGAGGAAGAAGCGGCTTTCCGCGGCGGCCGCGGTGCCCAACAGGAGAACGGCCGATATCAAGAGCAGCGGTTTCTTCATCGCGGTCCTCTTCTCCGTACGCTCAGATCGTGACATCGTTGGACGTGCCGATCGTGCCGCCCAGGGCGTCCAGGGCGACGATCCGATAGGTGTAGCCCGTTCCGGGCTCCAGGAACGTGTCGTTGTAGATCCAGGAGCTCCCGTCGACGGTCGACCCGACGATCTCCTGCAGGGCCTCGAACGCTCCGTTCCCGGCCCTTCTGTAGATGACGTACCGGTCGATGATGATCGAGGCCGGGTTGGTCACCGTGACCGTGAGCCGGCCGTACTGCCGGCTGATGATCCAGGCGCTCTCCGTGAGCCGGGCCGCGCCGAGGACGAGGCCGAAGGTGCCCGGGGCCTGGGTCACGGTCACGTTCCTGGGACTGCCCGAGGCGCCCGCGGCGGTGACGCGCAGGATGCCGACCCTCTCCCAGGACGTCCGGTTGGCCGCGAACGCGACGGTGACCGTGCCGTCGCCCGTGCCGCTCGCGCCGGAGGAGACGGTCAGCCAATCGCCGCCCGCGACGACGGCGGCCGTCCAGTCCATGGTCCCGCCCCCGGTGTTGGACACGTCGAACGTCGTTGTCCCGGAGTCGAAGGTCACGTTCCGTCCGGACGGGGAGACGGTGAGGACGGGACCGGCGCCGACGTCGAGGGCGACCGGCCGGGTCGCGCTGCCCGTTCCGTTGGTCGTGTTGGTGAAGGAGACCGTGTCGTTGTAGGTTCCGGCCGCGAGCGAGTTGGCCGTGGCGTTGATCGAAACGGTGACCGTGGCCGTCGCCCCGGCGGCCAGCGTCCCGGAGATCGCCGACAAGGTCGTCCAGGTCTGCGTTTTCGCGGCCGTCCAGTCGATGGGCGATCCGCCCGTGTTCTGCAGGCTGTAAGCCTGGCTTGCCGGCGTGAACGGACCGCCGACCAGGCCGGACGAGGACAATCCGCCGGCCGGGGTCACGGCCAGGGCGCCGGCCGGCGACGAGACGGTCAGGGTGACGGCCCGGGTCGTGCTGCCCGTGCCGTTGGTCGTGTTGGTGAAGGAGACCGTGTCGTTGTAGGTCCCGGCCGCGAGCGCGTTGGCCGCGGCGTTGATCGAAACGGTGACCGTGGCCGTCGCCCCGGCGGCCAGCGTTCCGGACGTCGCGGACAGGGTCGTCCAGGTCTGGGTTTTCGCGGCCGTCCAATCGATGCGACGTCCCGCCGGTGTTCTCGAGGGTGTAGGCCTGGCTGGCCGGCGTGAAGGGGCCGCCGGCTGACGCCGGACGACGCGAAGTCTCCGGCCGGGGTCACGGCCAGGGCGCCCGGCCGGGCCGAGATCGTCAGGGTGACGGCCCGGGTCGTGCTGCCCGTGCCGTTGGTCGTGTTGGTGAAAGAGACCGTGTCGTTATAGGTCCCGTCCGCCATCTCGCTGGCCGCGGCGTCGATCGACACGGTGACCGTGGCGGTCGCCCCGGCGGCCAGAGTGCCCGATGTCGCGGACAGCGTCGTCCAGGGCTGCGTTTTCGCGGCCGTCCAGTCGATGGACGAGCCGCCGGTGTTCTCCAGCGTGTAGGTCAGGTTCGAAGGTATGAAGGGCCCTCCGGCCGGACCGGCCGAGACGAGATCCCCGGCCGGGGTCACGGCGAGGACGCCGGCCGGATCCGTGACCGTCAGAGTCGACGGCGCGGGTCGTGTCGCCGCTCCCGTTGGTCGTGTTCGTGAACGATGACCGTGTCGGTGTAGGTCCCGGCCGTGAGCGCATCGGCCCCGGCGTTGATCGAAACCGTGACCGTGGCGCGTCGCTCCGGCGGCCAGTGTACCCGACGTCGCGGACAGGGTCGTCCAAGACTGGGTTTTCGTGGCCGTCCAGTCGAACGAGGTCAGGCCCGACGTTCCGGAGTGTGTAGTCCTGGCTCGACGGAGTGAACGGCCCGCCCACGGGGCCGGTGGACGTGAGCCCGCCGACAGGGGTGACGTCGAGGGTCCCCACCGGGAGGCCTGCCTGGGTGACGGTGACGTTCACGGCCGGGATGGCGATGTCGGTCGGCGTGACCTGGATCGTGCCGATCCTCTGAGCCGGATCGGAGTTCTCCTGGAAGCGGCGACGATCGTCCCGGCGTTGGTCCCGGAGGCTCCCGATTGGATGGTGAGCCACTCCTGGCCGGACGTGACCGCGGCGGTCCAGTCCACCGGCCCTTCACCCGTTTTGATGACGGCGAAACTCGCGGTCCCCGCCGTGTAGGGCACATCCTGGTTGGAGGGAGTCACTTCGAGCGCGGCCAGGCTGAGGGGGAGGATCTCCGACCCGAAGTAGATGTCGAGGTCGGCGCTGCCGACCGCCCAGAGCGTCCCGGCGGTCCCGGAGCCGTCACGGCCGGGGACCGGCACGATGGCGACCGGTCCGGCCTCGGCGGAGGCCCGGACGTCTTCGACGACCGCTTCCGTCGTCCAGACACCGGCTCCGGAAGCCTCGTCGCGCAGGACGAGGACCCGGGCGTTCTCCTCGATGTAGGAGGCGAAGAACCGGGGCGTTCCGGTCCCCTCCGAAGCCCGCACGTCGGGGGACCTCTCCGCGGCCGCCGAGGCGGCCAGGCCCGCGCCCTTGGTCCAGCTTCGGGCCGAGTCGCGGGAATGGGCCGATCCGATGTCCGGACCGGCCGCGGTCTCGTGCTCGTAGACGACGATCACCCGGCCGCCTGCCGCCGCGATCCGGGGGGAGGAATCGGCGAGGCCGTCGGCGGGGGTCACGAAGACGGGCCGCGACCAGGAGGCGCCGAAATCCCGGGACGTCGCGACGGCGATGCCGGTCGAAGTCCCCTGGGGCCGGGTGTAGGCGACGTGCAAGGCGTTCCGGTCCGCATCGTAGGCCGCGGCCGTCCCCACGTCCATCCCTTCCGGCACGGGGAAAGAGTCTATCGTCGCCGCCCGGCTCCAGGACGCGCCGAAGTCGGGGCTGACCCGGAATGCGACCGTCGAGGCCGCGTCCGTCCGCTCGGCATAGGCGATGTAGGCGTAAGCCTCGGGGTAGGCCGCGCGGTCGGTGACCAGGGACGGGCTCCGCTGGTCGGACCGGCTGAGCGCGACCGGGAAGGCCGCGTCCGACGCCAGGTCCGCGGACAACCGGACGAAGTGGATGTCGCCGTCGCCGGAGTCCCATTCCTTCACGAAGGCCAGGCCGACCGTGTCGTCGGAAAGCAGCCTCAGCGAGGGATCGGTCCAGGCATGGCCGTCCCCCAGGGCGATCGTATCGGACCAGGTCAGGCCGCGGTCGGAGCTCTTCCGGACGCGGATGTCCCGCGGTCCGGCGCCGGACCATTGCTCGGCCGCCGAAAAGATCGTGACTTCGCCGTCAGCCGAAAGACGCGTGTCGGCGGAGGGGTTCTTCTCGTGCTCCGGGGAGACGAAGACAGGGCTGGCGTGATCGCTTCCGGCGACCGCCTTGTCGCTTGCGGAAGGCGGCCTCGATCCGGTTCGAAAGGGGAGAGGCCGCGGTCTTGGCCGCGACCGACGGATCGACGGCTGCTTCCGTGGGGAAGATCTGGGCGAAGATCCGCGCGGCGCTCTCGCGGTCCCCGATCGAGCGGAAATGCCTCAGGCTCCGGACGAGCCGGCGGAGTTCGGCGTCGTCCTGCCGGGCCTCGGTCCGGCCGGCCGGCGTCCCGGGCCGCGCGGTCTGGCGCGCCCCGCCGCTTTCCGTCTGGGAGATCCCCGCGGCCTGGACCAGGGTGAATCCCGCCAGGACCAGGATCGGAAGGAATGCCCGCCTCGTCGAAAAACGGCTCCCCATGGCCTTGTCTCCTCGCGTGTTGTACGCCCGTTCCCGAGGGCGCCCCGGCTGAGAAAAGAATCATATCACACGCGGGGGGCCTGTCAAACCGCCCGGCGCGATCCCGGGAGGGTCAGAACAGGGCCAGCGAATACTCCCGGAGGCGGACGATCCGGGCGGAGACGTCGGGGACGAGCCGGCCGAGCTCCGCCCAGAAGGCCCGGCCATGGCCCCTGATGCGGGTGTGGACGAGCTCGTGGAGGATGACGTAATCGGCGAGGTCGGGCGGCAGGACGGCCAGGCGGGCGTTGAGCTGGATGCGCCCGGAGCGCGTGGCGCTGCCCCAGAGCGTGGCCTGCCCCCGGACGCTCAGCCGGCCGGGCGTGAATCCGTGCTCCCGGGCCAGCGCGTCCAGGCGTCCGGCGAGAAGGGCGCGGGCCGCCCGGCGGTCGAGACTCGCGGCCGCGTCGACGGCTTCGCAGCACCGTTCCCTGGCCTTTTCGACGCGGGCCTGGGCCCTTCGGATCCAGATCCGCTTGCCGAAGGCGATCCGCCGGGCCTCGTCGAACGAGACCCGGGCGGGCAGCGCGACCCGCACGCCCCGCGACGCGCGGACGGTCAGGCTGATGCGGCGGGCCCGCCGGTTCTTCACGAACAGGACGGGCCCGACGCCCTCGACCTCGAGAACGCGCGCCGGCTCAGTCTTCGTAATTGAACCGCCTCCGCGAGGACTTGTTGTTGACCGTGTTCGCGTCGAGGGCCCACATGCCCCGGCCGTGCGTGGCGATGACGACGATGTTGTCGCGCGGGTGGATGACGAGGTCGTGGACGTAGGCCGTCGGCAGGTTGCCGCCGAGGACCGTCCAGGCCTTGCCGCCGTCGACCGTGACATAGACGCCCATGTCCGTGCCCACGTAGAGGATGTCCTTGTTGACGGGGTCCTCGCGGATGACGTTGACCGGGCCGACCGGGATGCCCTTGGCGAGCGAGGTCCAGGTCTTGCCGAAGTCGGTCGACTTCCAGACGTACGGAGTGAAGTCGTCGTCGCGCTTGCCGTTCTGCGTCAGGTAGACCGTGCCGAGGTCGTAGGCCGAGGCGACGACCCGCGACATCCACTTGCCGGGGGCCAGCCCGGCCGTGATCTCGGTCCAGGCCTTGCCGCCGTCCCGGGTCACCCAGAGCCGGCCGTCGTCGGTGCCGGCGTAGAGGAGCCCGTACTTGATGGGCGATTCGGAGATGGTGAAGAGCGTCTGGTAGCGGATGTCGCCGCGGGTCGCGGCGTCGTTGGTCGTCAGGTCGGGCGAGATCCTCTCCCAGGTGTCGCCGCGGTCGAGGGACCGGAAGACGAACTGCATGCCGTGGTAGAGGATGTTCGGATTGTGGGGGGAGAGGATGAAGGGGGCCAGCCACTGGCCGCGCAGGGCCGGCTCGTTCTCGTAGAGGACGGGCAGGAGCTCCTTCTGGAACGGAGCGCCGGGGTAGGCGCCGGGCTTGTCGTACTCGGCCCGGGAGATCGTGCCGTAGAAGCCGGCCGAGTAGACGATATTCGGGTCGGTCGGATCGATGGCGTGGTTCGAGCCCTCGCCGCCGGGCGCGCCCTCGAACTCCGCGGCCGGGATGCGGTCGCGGCCGCGGCTGAGATCGACCGGACCGCGGAAGCTGCCGTGGTCCTGCATCGAGCCGTAGACCTTGAACGGCGTCGCCATGTCGTAGTTGAGGTTGAAGAACTGGCAGAGGTTGAGCTCGCTCCGGAAGTAGCGCCAGTTCTGTCCCTTGTCGTAGGAGACCGCGACGCCCTGGTCGAAGCCCTTGATGAGGTAGTTCGAGTTGGCCGGATCGATCCACAGGGCGTGGTTGTCGCCGCCCGGGCTGCGGACGCTCTTATAGGTCTTGCCGCCGTCGGTCGAGACGCTGAACGGGACGCCCATGATGTAGGACGTCTGCGGGTCGTTCGGATCGACCCGGATCTGGCCGAAGACCCAGCCGTAGGTGCCGGAGTGCTGCTGCATGAAGGTCTTCTGTTGGGGCGTCAGGCCGCTCGTCTGGGTCCAGGTGGCCCCGGCGTCGTCGGAGCGGTAGACCGTGGCGCCCTTGATGAAGCCCTTGCCGGGTTCGTAATAGCCCCGCACCGAGTCCAGCTCGGCCTGGGACGTCTCGCGCAGCTCGTAGTTGTCGACGAGGGCGTAGAGGGTGTCGGGCTTGGTCAGGCAGAGATCGAGCCCGATGCGGCCGCGGAACTCGACCGTCGGGAGCCCGGTGTTGATCGGCGTCCAGGTCTTGCCGCCGTCGGTCGTCTTGAACAGGCCGCTCCCGGTATGGCCCGGGAAGGTCCGCGGGTCGTTCCATTTCTGGCGCGTCCGCTGCCACATGGCGGCGTAGAGGGTGTCGCTCGAGCGCGGGTCCATGACCAGGTCGTAGGCCCCGGTCTCGTCGTTGGTGTAGAGGACCTTCGCCCAGGTCTTGCCGCCGTCCATCGTCTTGTAGACGCCGCGGTCGGCGTTCTTCGTCCACTCGTGGCCGCCGGCCGCGACATAGACGACGTCGGGATCCGTCGGGTGGACGACGATGCGCGAGATGGTGTTGGTGTCGGCCAGGCCCATGTGCGCCCAGGTCTTGCCGCCGTCCGTCGATTTGAAGACGCCGACGCCGGCCTGGGAGCTGCGGAAGATGTTGTGCTCGCCGGTCCCCACCCAGACGATGTTCTGATCGGAGGGCGCCAGGGCGATGTCGCCGATGGCCGCCGTGACCATGTGCTCGAAGACGGGCGTCCAGGTCGTGCCCTCGTTCTCCGTCTTCCAGACGCCGCCGGAGGCCGAGGCCACGTAGACGGTGTAGTTCTTGCCCTTGGGGGCGACGACGGCCACGTCGGTCACCCGGCCGCTGACGTTGGTCGGGCCGACGAACTGCCACTTGAGGTCCTTGAACTTCGAGGCGGCCTGCATGGCCTTGTACTCCTCGAAGCCCTTGAACCGCAGCTCGGGGCTCGTGGATTGCAGGACCTTGGGTTTGGCCGCCTTCGTCTGGGCCACGCTCAGGGCGGTCAGGACGACCAGAGCGGCGCAGAGGACAAGGACGGCGGTCTTGACGGGGGATTTGCGGAAGCGCGACATGGGACACCTCCTCGGGGAATCGGGAAAGCGAACTATAATGAAATGCTTCGCGCAGCATGTCAATCGACGAAAGCCGGACCATGGAGCTTCTCCGAGATTTGCCGGTCCGCCTAGGTCAGGAGCGAGGCTAAAGCGATCGAGTAGAACTTGGTGTCGTCCGAATCCCCGCGCGAGGTCAGGACGCAGGGGCAGGTGGCGCCCGCCACGACCGCGCCGAGCTCCCCGTTGGCCAGGTATGTGGAGGCCTTGAAGAAGATGTTGCCCGACTCGATGTTGGGGAAGATCAGGATGTCGGCGTCGCCGGCCACCGGGGACTTGACCCCCTTGATCCGGGCGCTCTCCTCGGAGAAGGCGATATCGAGGGCCAGCGGTCCGTCGACGATGGCGCCCTTGATCTGGCCGCGGTCGGCCATCTTGGCGATGATGGCGCTCTCCGTCGTCGAGGGCATCTTGGGATTGACCTTCTCGACAGCCGAGAGCAGGACGGCCTTGGGATTCTCGATCTCCAGCTTGTGGGCCACGGCGATCGCGTAGTTCAGGATGGCGATCTTCGCTTCGAGGTCCGGGGCGGGGATGACGGCGACGTCGCCGCAGATGATGAGCTTCTTCCAGGCCGGGACCTGGATGACCGTGACGTGGGACAGGAGCTTGCCGGGCGGCAGCAGGCCCTTCTCCTTGTCGATGATGCCGCGGATGTAGACGGAGGAATCGAGCAGGCCCTTCATCAGGAAGTCGGCTTGGCCCGAACGGACCTTGTCGATGGCCAAGGTGAGCGCCTTGACCTTGTCGGGCTCGTGGACGATCTCGAAGAGGCCCGTATCGACCTTGGCCTCGGCGGCCACCTTCTTGATGGCCTTCTCGTCGCCGGTCAGGGTGGCATGGACGAGCTTCTCCTTGACGGCCCGGGCTACGGCCTCGATGGTATGGGGATCTTCCGCGACGGCCACGGCCAGCCGCTTGGTGGCCTTGCCCTTCACTCGTTCGACGATCTGGTCCAGCCTGGTGATCATGATGGCTCCCTTCGGTTCTGCACGTATTATGACGGATAAATGCGGGCCGCGTCCTCGCCCCGGAGGACGCGCAGGCCGGCCTCGGCCAGCGCGACCATCTCGTTCTCCCCGGGGAAGACGAAGACGGGTCCGAGCGATCGGACGTGGTCCTTGATGCGGTCGATGAATTCGGTGGCCAAGGCCAATCCGCCGGTCAGGACGATGCCGTCCACCCGGCCCTCGAGGACGGCCGCGCAGGCCCCGATCTGCTTGGCCACGGTCTTGACCATGGCCTCGAAGACGAGGGCCGCTTGGGCGTCGCCCGCGGCGATGCGCTTGAGCGTCTCCCGCATGTCGTTCGTCCCGAGGTGGGCGACCATGCCGCCCCGGCCCGTGATCATCTTCTTGAGGTCCTTCTCCGCGTACTTGCCCGAGAAGGCCAGGGCGACGAGATCGCCCGCGGGCACCGTGCCGGCCCGCTCGGGAGTGATCGGCCCCTCGCCGTTCAGGCCGTTGTTGACGTCCACCACCCGGCCGTGTTTGTGGGCGCCGACGGTGATGCCCCCGCCGAGATGGCAGACGACGAGGTCGAGCGATTCGTAGCTCTGGCCGAGCTTGCGGGCGGCCAGCCGGGCCGTGTACTTGTGGTTCAGGGCGTGGAAGATGCTGCGGCGCTTGATCTCGGGGATGCCGGAGAGGCGGGCCCAGTCGTCGAGCTCGTCCACGACGACGGGGTCGACGATGAAGGCCGGGATGCCGAGCGGCCGGGCGATCTCGTCGGCGATGAGGCCGCCGAGGTTGGAGGCGTGCTCGCCCTGGACGCCTTTGAAGAGGTCCTCGAGCATGCGGTCGTTGACCCGGTAGACGCCGCTCGGGATGGGGACGAGCAGGCCGCCCCGGCCGACGACCGCGGCCAGGTCCTTGGGCTCGACGCCCTTCTTCCGGATCGCGTCGAGGACGATGTCCTTCCGGAAGCCCTTCTGGTCGACGATCCGGGCGAACGGCGCCAGCTCCTCCGCGGAATGGGAGATGTTCTCGGACAGGACCTCGCGTTCGTCCTCATAGAGGGCGATCTTGGTCGAGGTCGAGCCGGGGTTGATGATCAGAAGGAGCATGGTCCACCTTTTCCGTCGCCGGCGTTAAGGGGGAATACTACCGCCCGGGAGAGGGCCTGTCAAGGCGCTCCGGGCGTGGTATAATGGGCGGAAATGTCCGTACGAAAAGCCCGTCCCGAGGACGTCGGGTCCGCCGTCGAGCTGGCCCGGCGCCTGGGTCTCGACTACCCCGGTCTCGAGGACGATCCTCTGTGGGTCGCCGAAGGTCCGGACGGCCGGATCGCCGGCCTCGTGGCCCTCAAGACGCACCCCGATTGCCTGGAGCTCTGCGCCCTGGGCGTCGATCCCGGAGAGAGGGGGCGGGGGACCGCCAAGGCGCTCGTCGAGGCCCTGATGGCCGAGGCCTCCGGCCCGGTCCATCTGGCGACCGTCATCCCCGGCTTCTTCGCGGCCTGCGGATTCCGGACAATAACGAACGACATCCCGGCCACGTTCCCGGCCAAGCGGCAGACCGACTGGTGCGAAGGCTGCCCCCGGGAGCGCTGCACGGTCATGCTGAGAGAGAAGTAACGTGAGCCTGCCTGTCTTTCCCGAGCTCAAGCCCGTCGGCCTCGAGGACAAGGCCGTCTTCGACGCCTATCTTGCGCGCGATCCCTCCGAGGTCTGCGAGCTCGTCTTCGCCAACATCTATATGTGGAAGGACTCCGAGCACCCCCGCTGGACCACGCTCAACGGCAGCCTCTGTGTCCTCGTGGAGCCCGACTTCGAGCCGCCCTATTTCCTGCCGCCCGTCGGCGGGGAGCGCGTCGCCGAGACGATCGCGGCCCTGCTCGCGCACGCCCCGCGCCTGTCGCGCGTGCCCGAGGATTTCGTCGCGCGCTACGGCTCCGGATTCCAGGTCGAGGAGGACCGGGGCAACTTCGACTACGTCTACTCCCGGCCGGAGCTGGCCGAGCTCAAGGGCAAGAAGTACGACGGCAAGCGCAACCGCATCCGGAAGTTCGAGTCGACCTGCGCCCACGAATACCACGCCCTGACGAGGGCCGACGTCGCCGGCTGCGCCCGCCTGCTCGAGGACTGGTTCGAGGAGAAGAGGAACGGCGATCCCTACATGAAGGCCGAGAAGATCGCCATCGTCGAGGCCCTGGCCTCGTTCGAGAGCATCGGCCTCAAGGGCGGCGTGGTCAAGGTCGGCGGCCGCATCGAGGCCTTCACCATGGGCGGGCGCCTCACCCCCGACACGGTCGTCATCCCCATCGAGATCGCCAACCCGGGCCTCGTCGGGCTGGCCCAGTGGATCAACCGCGAGTTCGTCCGGCGCGAATGGGCGGACTACGCCTTCGTCAACCGGGAACAGGACATGGACGTCGAGGGCCTGCGCCAGGCGAAGCTGTCCTACCAGCCGGTGCGGCTGGTGAAGAAGTTCAATATCAAGCCATAAGGCTATCCCTCGAAGCTCGGGACTGCCTCGCTAGTTAGCCATAGGCTGCAATCGCGCGACGTTGACCATGTCGTCGGCCGAGCAGCCGCGGCTGAGGTCGCAGTAGGGCTTGTTGAGGCCCTGGACGATGGGCCCGACGGCCTCCGCCCCGGCCAGCCGCTCCGTCAGCTTGTAGCCGATGTTGCCGGCGTCGAGGTCCGGGAAGACGAGGACGTTGGCCTTGCCGGCGACCGGGCTGCCCTTGCACTTGCGCTCTCCGATCGAGGCGACCAGGGCGGCGTCGGCCTGCATCTCGCCGTCGAGGAGAAGCTGCGGCGCCTTTTCCTTGGCGATCTTCGTGGCGCTGACGACCTTGTCCACGTCGGCGTGCTGGGCCGAGCCCTTGGTCGAGAACGAGAGCATGGCCACGCGCGGCTCCTCGCCGGTCACGGCCTGGAAGTTCTTGGCCGAGGTGATGGCGATGTCGGCCAGCTGGGCGTCGGTCGGGTTGGGCACGACGGCGCAGTCGGCGTAGCAGAGGAGCTTCTCGGGCATGACCATGATGAAGTAGCTCGAGACGGTGGCGATGCCGGGGGCCGTGCCGACCGTGTGGATGGCGGCCCGGATGACGTCGCCGGTCGAGGAAAGATTGCCCCCGACGACCGCGCCGACCTTGCCGGTCGCGAGGAGCAGCCCGGCGTAGTAGAGCGGGCTCTTGGCCGTCTCGGCGGCCTGCTCGGGGGTCATGCCCTTGGCCTTCCTCTTCTCGTACAGAACGCCGGCCAGCTCGGCCTTGGCGGCGTCGGTCGCGGGATCGACGATGGGGACGGCGCCGATGTCGAGGCCGTTGTCGGCGGCGATCTTCTTGATGGCGTCGGCCGGTCCCACCAGCAGGGGATCGGCGATCTTTTTTTCCTTAAGGGTCAGCGCGGCCTTGAGGGTCCGAACGTCCTCGGCGTCGGGGAAGGCGACCTTGAGGAACTTCTTGGCGGCCTTGTCGCGGATGTCGGCGATGAATGTATTGCCCATGTTATTTCTCCTAAGGGGATTGTCGAGAAGGCTTTTTATACCCCACGGTCAGGGACCTGTCAACCCCTCTCAAAACCTTGACTTTTCAGCTGTTCCGCGCGAGAATGGACGCTCATTTTTCCTAAGGAGTCATCCATGATCGTCCTGTCCCTCAATTGCGGCAGTTCGTCCGCCAAGTACCGCCTCTACGACTACGACAAGAAGGAAACGCTGGCCACCGGCATCGTCGAGCGGGTCGGCATCGGCAAGAGCTACATCCAGCCAGTCCGGGCCTGGGCCGCGAGCCCATCAAGTTCGACCACGAGTGCGCCAACCACAAAGAGGCCATCAAGCTCATCATCGACACCCTGCTCGATCCCAAGATCGGCGTCCTCGACGACCTCAAGAAGATCTCGGCCGTCGGCCACCGGGTCGTCCACGGCGGCGAGAAGTTCACCAAGTCGGTCAAGATCGGCCCGGAGACGCTCGAGACCTTCAAGAGCCTCTTCAGTCTGGCGCCCCTCCACAATCCCCCGAACGTCCTGGGCATCGAGGCGGCCCTGGACGTCCTGCCCGACATCCCGCACGTCGCCATCATGGACACGGCCTGGCACCAGACCATGCCGGCCAGCTCCTACATGTACGCCCTGCCCTACGAGTGGTACGAGAAGTACGGCGTCCGCCGCTACGGCTTCCACGGCACGTCGTTCCTCTACGTCGCCAAGCGGGCCGCCCTGCTCCTGGGCAAGGACCCCTTCCAGTGCAACCTGGTCTGCCTCCACATCGGCAACGGCGTCTCGGCCAACGCCATCAAGAACGGCGTGTCCTTCGACACCAGCATGGGCCTGACCCCTCTCGAGGGCCTGGTCATGGGCACCCGGGCCGGCGACCACGACGCGGCGATCGACCTCATGGTCATGGAGAAGGAGGGCATCGCCCCGGGCAAGATGAACGACCTGCTCAACAAGAAGTCGGGACTGCTCGGCATCACCGGCAAGCACACCGACCGCCGCGACGTCCAGAAGGCCGCCGAGGCCGGCGACGCCCGGGCCCAGCTGGCCATCGACGTCGAGTCCTACCGCATCAAGAAGTACATCGGGGCCTATTCGGCGGCCATCGGCGGCGCCGACGCCATCGTCTTCACGGCGGGCGTCGGCGAGATGTCCGACCTCATCCGCGAGAAGTCGTGTGAGGGCCTGGAGTTCATGGGCATCAAGATCGACAAGGAAAAGAACCGGCTGGCCAAGACCCGCAACGCCGAGACCGAGATCTCGGCCGCGGACTCCAAGGTCAAGGTCTTCGTCATCCCGACCGACGAAGAGCGGGTCAACATCGAAGACGTCATCGCCATCCTCGAGGGCAAGTACGACGAGCACACCCACTTCACCTATCGGTTCCAGTCGCCCGAGTACGTCAACTCGCAGCGCGAGCAGGACTTCGTCAAGGAGTGCGAGAAGAAGCCGGGGCTCAAGGCCATCCAGGTCAAGCCCAAGAAGCGCTCATAAAGAAGGTCGCGCCGCGGGTGGGTCCTCGGGATCACTCGAAAACCGCTCGCTACGCGGGGTATTCCCGCCCGTGCCGCTCGCCGGCTCGGCGCGCCAGCTCAACTCGCTCGGCTGCGCTACGCCTCGCTCGACGCGTTTTGGCGGTTTCCGGGACCGCTCTCGTCCTTCCGGGCTTCGGCTAAACTCCTCGCGATGCGCTCTCCGAGCGATCGCGCCTCGGTCCGCTCATTCGGCGGCCTCCTCTCGCCGAGGACACCCCTGCGCGGGGCGGCTATCCTTCGAGAGTCGGCCTCGGACCCGAATTCCGCGGCGCCCTTTTGTCACTTCCAATCAGAAACGAGGGCGAGGATGAGGTCCGTCAGGGCTTCGAGGTCGCGGCGGTCGATCTTCTCGATGAGCGAGTGGGCGTAGGAGCCCGGCCAGGAGAGCGGGATGTCGACGGCGCCGCCGGCGAGGAAGACCGAGCCGTCGTTGCCGCCGCGCGAGTTGCCGATCTGGATCGGGATGCCCCGTCTTTTGGCGATCGCCGCGACTTTGAGGATCTCCGTCTTCGGCGTGATGTTGCTCGAGTCGATGGCCCGCAGGACCGCACCCTTGCCGACCGGCAGGTAGGCCAGGCGCCGGGATTCGAGCGGCGAGTCGGTCGAAACGAACGTGTCGATGGCGAAGACGTAGTCCGGTTTGAGGGTCTTGGCCAGCTCGGCGGCCCCGAAGAGGCCCGTCTCCTCCTGGACGTCCCAGGCGAAGGTGACGGTCTTTCCCTTGACGAGCTCCGGTTTGAGGCGGAGCGCCGCGTCGAGCAGGGCCGCGCAGCCGGCCCGGTCGTCGACGGCCCGGGTGGCCATCAGGCCGGGGCCGAAGTCGGTCAGCGTCTTTTTCGCCGTGACCGGATCGCCTTCGGCGACGCCGAGCGCCCGGGCCTCGGCCTCGGTCCCGACGCCGAGATAGATCTCGAAGCTCTCGGCCGTGAACGGCGTGTCGGATGCGTCTTCCTGCGGCTGCCGCTCGTCGTAGCCCGGACGCGGCGAGACGATGCCGGCGACGATGCCCTTGGCCGAGTGGATGTGCACGGGCCGCGCTTCGACCGTCTGCGGCAGGATGCCGCCGCCCGGCTTGACCCGGACGCGGCCCGAAGGCGTGATCCCGCCGACGGTCCAGCCGAGCTCGTCCGTGTGGGCGACGAACAGGAGGTGGGGTTTCCCGGAGCCGACCGTGAACCAGACGTTGTTCATCCCGTCGCGCTCGGCCTTGAGTCCGGCGGGCAGCCGGCCCTGGATGAAGTAGGACACGGGCCCCTCGTGACCCGAGACCCCGGGCACGAGGACGATCTCGCGGAGGATGTCCCAGGCCTTGGACTGGGCCGCGGCCGGGGCGGCGAGGAGGGCCAGGGCCAGGAGCGATGCGGCTGTCCGTCCGAGCTTCGCGTTCACTTCGCACCTCCCGGCTCGAGGAATCGTCCGAGGAGATCGCGCAAGCCCTGAAGGTCCTTGGCATCGACGACCTCCGAGGGCGTGTTGAGGAAGCGGACCGGGAGGGCCAGGGTGATGACCTCGCCCGGGGGAGCGGCGAACGGCAGGGCCAGCGACGAGTCGTCCGCGGTCATGTACTGCAAAGAGATCCCGGCCGCGGCCGCCGCCTTCTCGAAAGCCTGGCGCAGCGGCGTCGCGGCGTCCTTGGACTGGATGAGGACGGGCCCCCCGCCCGGGAAGGGGAATCCGTCGCCCTTGCCCGCGGCGATGAGTCCGACCGCCACAGCGCGGCGGGGCTGCCATTTCGACCGCGCCCGGACCGCGCCGACGGCAGGGCGAGCCCCCCGGCCGCGGGCGGCGAACTTCGTCTGGGCCGCCCAGGCGACGATCGTCTCCTCTCCGGCGCCGCGCCCGGCCAGGTCGCCGACGACGGAAACGAGCGCGGCGGCCACGGCCTTGAGCCCCAGGTCCGGGCCGGCCCACTGGTCGCCGGCGAGCTCCGTCAGGACGGCCGGGTAGGTGACGGCGTCGAGGAACTCCACGCCCTTGGCCCGGGCTTCCTTCTCCGACCGGACGCCGATGTCGACGAAGGCGTTCTCGAGCGAGAACCCGTCGACGAGCGTCCGCCGCCGTTCCGGCGTCAGGAGATGGAGCGCGGGCTGGGAGACGACGCCCGCGACGGGCCCTTTGGCCGTCGAGACGACCACCGGCTGTCCGAGCAGGAAGGCGTCGAAGCGGACGTGCGGCGCCGCGACCGGCCGGTCGAGCGTCAGGTAGCCTTCGGGCGTGATGCCGCTGACCATGTGGCCGTAGCCGTCGAGGGCGGCGATGAGGAGCGTCGGCCCGGCGGCTCCGCTGAGCCGCACGGCGACCGTCCCGAGGCCGTCCGTCTCGACGGCGAGCCCCTTCGGCAGGAGCCCGCGGATCTTCGCGGCGAGGGCGTCCTCGTTGCCCGTCGTCGACGGGACCGCGAACAGCTCCTTCGTCAGGCCCTTGAGGTCGGCCGCTCCCGCGACAGCGGAAGCCAAGACGGCCGTCAGGGCGGCGATCCCGGCGATCTTCGCGATGCGTTGCGCCATGATCTTCTCCTTCCCGTCCCCTGTCCAAGACGTATTCCTATTATCTTCAAAAGAAGGGGCCTTAGGAAGCCCGCGTCCCTATTCCTTTTGCGGACGATTTTCGCTAAGATGAGCGTACAGGTTTCGACATGGACAAGAACAGGTGGCTCAAGATCGGCGCCGGCATCATCGTCCTCTTCCTGCTCGGCGTGTTCCTGCGGCTGGCCCGGCCGATCCTCATCCCCCTGGCGCTGGCGCTCCTCTTCGCCTTTGCCGTCTCGCCGGTCCTCGACGTCCTCGTCCGCCGGAAGGTCCCGAAGACCCTGGCCCTGGTCCTCGTCCTCTTCCTGTCCTTCCTGGTCCTCTATCTCATCGGCACCGTGTTCTACTCCGGCGGCAAGTCCCTCGCGTCGGAGCTGCCGTCCTACACGGAGATGGTCCGGTCTTTCCTGGAGAGGATCGACGCGCTCGTGCCCGACCCGCGCCTCAAGCTCGGTCTGACCGAGTGGATCCAGAACCTCAACATCGGCCGGCTCGGGGCGTTCCTCGTCTCCGCCCTCGGCCCGTTCCTGGCCTTCATGTCCGACCTCCTGCTCGTCTTCATTTTCATGATCTTCATCCTGGCCGGCCGCGGCCGGCTGATCCGCAAGATCGACGAGGCTTTTCCGCCCGGAGAGGCTTCGGCGCTGACCAAGACCGCCTGCGCGATCGACCGGGAGATCCAGAAGTACCTCGCCGTCAAGACGCTGACCAACGTCATCCTCGGCGTCCTCACGGCTTCGATCCTGGCCGTCCTCGGGGTCCGCTTCGCCGCCGTTTTCGGCGTTCTGGCCTTCCTCTTCAACTACGTCCCGACCCTCGGGCCGATCGTCTCCGTGACCCTGCCCGCGCTCCTGACGCTCTTCCTGGAGGGGGGATTCACCTGGAAATTCTGGGTGGTCCTGGTCCTTCTCGCCGCGATCCACTACGTCCTCGACCGTTTCTTCGAGCGGCGGCTCATGGCCAAGGAGATCAACCTGTCGCCGCTCCTCGTCCTCTTCTCGCTGTTCTTCGGGGCCTGGCTGTGGGGGATCCCGGGGCTCGTCCTGGCCGTGCCCATCCTCACGGCGCTGCGGATCGTCTTCGAGAACGTGCCGTCGCTCCGCTTCCTCGGGGCGATGATGGACAAGTAGGGCGGGGGAGAGGCTCAGGCGTCGAAGCCGGCCGCCGTCAGGAACTGTTCCAGACGGTCCTCGATCTTGCGGGCCGTCTCCTTGTACGTGGCGTAATCCGAGCCCAGCGGGTCTTCGATGTCCCAGCCGTAGAGGACCGCTTCGGGGACCTCCCAGAAGTCCCGGAGGTGGTTGTAGATGGAGACGTCCATGGCGATGACGGCATCGAAGGCGCCGAGGTCGAAGGCCCCGACGGGACGGGCGACGTGGGACGAGATATCGACCCCGTAGACGAGCTTCATCACCAGGACGCCCTCTTCCGAGGCCGGCCCGCCCGTCGCCCCGATGCCCGCGCTGGCGACTTCCACCGAGGGGCCCAGGCGCTTGCGGGCGATCCCCTCGGCCATCGGACTGCGGCAGATGTTCCCGTAGCAGACGAAGAGCAGGCGCTTTTTCTTCTTCTTCATGATCGGGAAGGTCAGTTCCGCCCGGCCCCGGCGCTCTCGGCCGCGACTTCCTTGGCTTTCTCGTAGAGGAACGCGGCCAGGACGTACTGCTCGGCGGCCTGGGGGACGAGGCCGTCCTTGCCCTTCTCCCGGGCCCCGTCCTCTTCGGCCTTGGCCCGTTCGTAGAGCCAGGCCTGTTTGGACGGCGCCTGGGCGGCATCGGCCTCCGCGCGGATCGAGGCCGTCAGACTCCTCAGGGCGGCCAGGCCCTCGTTCTCGTCCGCGGCCTTGAGGCTCAGGAGGTGGACCCGGCCGAGGAGGCCGCAGAGGATCCGGGCCCCGGAGAAATCGTTCTTGGCGAAGGCGTCGGAAGCGTCCTTTTCCTTCTCGAGGGCGATCCAGGTCAGCAGGTTCGGCCGGTCGCCGCGGCCCGGGGCCGCGACCTTCCTCTTCGTGTCCTGGAGCTCCGCGAAGGCCTTTTCGGCCCGCTCCCGCTCGCTGACCTGGGCCAGGAGCTTGCGCATCTCCGACTCGCCCCGGTCGAAGCTCTTCCGGGACGCCTCGAGATCGCCGGCCTGCTGCTGTTTCTTCCCTTCGCTGAGCCTGATCTGGATGTTGTCGAGGAACCGGGACATGGTCGCGGACTCGTCGGGATACTTTTCCCTGACCGCCGCGAGGGTCTTCTCGAGCTCCTGGGCGTCCTTGTCGCTCATGAACTTCTTCGGGTTCATGAAGGGGGCGAGATAGCCCATGATGGCCGAGGTCTTCCCCCGCCGGACGAGGGGACGGAAGGCCGCCCGAACCCTCGGGCGGCGCCGGCTCCACGAGGACCTTCATCGCTTGGCCAAGATCGGGTTCGTCGGTCCGCGCGGACCGGTGGACGGTTTCCTGGCGAGACGGCCCGGGCGGTCCGGCGTCCCGGCCCCCGTCGAAAAGCGAGACGAGGCCGACGATGACCAGGATGCCCACCGCCAGGGCCGGAAGGAGGATCTTCCGGAGCTTGAACTTGACCGTGATCTCGCGCTGCGTGGCGGGCTTCGTCCGGATGGTCATCGGGCGGGTGACCGGCAGGCCCTTCTCGACCGCTTCGAGGTCGGCGAGCACGTCGGCCGCGCTCTGGTAGCGGCGTTCCCGCGGCTTCTCCAGGCACTTCAGGATGACCCGGCTCAGGCCGGTCGAGATCTGGGTGTTGAGCGTCTGGGGGTCGGCCGGAGGCTCGCTGCGGTGCTTGAGGACGATGCTGAGCGGCGTCTCGCCCTCGAAGGGGACCCGGCCCGTGACCATCTCGAAGAGCACCGTCCCCAGGGCGTAGATGTCGGCCCGGCTGTCGACGTCGCGGCCGTCCGCCTGCTCCGGGGCCATGTACTCCGGCGTCCCGATGATGACGCCGGTCCCGGTGACGCCGCGGGTGTGGAGCGAGCGGGCGATGCCGAAATCCATGATCTTGGCGTTGCCGTCCTTGTCGATCATGATGTTCTGCGGCTTGAGGTCGCGGTGGACGACGCCCAGCCGGTGGGCCTCGGCCAGCCCTTCGACGATCTGCCGGGCCAGGCCGACCGCCTTGGCTTCGTTGAGGTGGCCCGACCGGCGGATGAAGCTCTTGAGGTCCTCGCCGGCGACGTACTCCATGGAGATGTAGATGGACAGCCACTCCTCGCCGATGTCGTACATCCGGCAGACGTGCCGGTGGGAGACCTGGCGGGCCAGCTTGATCTCGTTGCGGAAGCGCTCGACGATCTCGATGTCCGAGGCGATCTCCGGCTTGAGGAGCTTGAGGGCGACGACCTCGCGGATCTTGCTGTCGTAGGCCTTGTAGACCATGCCCATGCCGCCCTTGCCGATCTCCTCGATGATCTCGAAGCGGCGGGCGAAGGTGGTGCCCCGCTCGAGGCCCCGCGACGGGGTCTGGAACGTGGCCGTTCCCGAGGCGACGGTGTCGCCCGGGGCGGGGAGCTCACGGCCGCAGCGGCCGCAGAAACGGGTCCCCTCGGGATTCTCGTTCTCGCAGCGCGGGCATTTCATCGGTGCGGCTCGGGTCCGTGATTATATAGAGGATACCAATTCAAACCGTCCATTTCAAACCCATTAATAAATACTCCCGGCCGGCCGGATTGGTTCCCCCTCGCGCGCTTCAGCGGGCCGCCTTGGCCGCGGCCGCGGGATCTTCGCCGGGGCCGAGCGGCCGGAGGACGAAGGTGAAGGCGTAATCCTTCGCCGGCAGGGTGTATTCGGGATGGACGCGGGCCCCCCAGGAATCGTCCCCGCCGACCCCCATCTGGGCGTGGTCGAGGGTCAGACAGGTGAAGTCGCGCACCCGGACGTCCGGCGGATGCATCGAGCCGCGGCTCTCCTGGGTCAGGTCCTCGGGCCAATGGGGGTGGGCCGAGAACTCGAGGACGGGGTCGCCCAGGACGAGCAGGCCCCGGCCCTCGGCGTCGCGGACGGCCACCCAGCGCGTGTCGGTCCGGTTGCCGTATTCCTGGGGGCTGACGTAGGGGAAAGGCTCGCGGGCCGTCGTCTCGTGGATCCCGACGAAGGCCGCGGTCTTGCGGTCCCGGTAATTCTCGAACGGTCCGCGGCCGTACCAGAGGACCTTCCCGAAAGACGCGGGCACGGCCAGCTTCAACCCGACGCGCGGCAATTCGGGCAGCTTGGACCCGGAAGGCACGGTGAGCTTGCCGCTGACCGCCACCCGCCCGTCGCCGCCGACGGCGTACTCGAGCGTTTGAGTGACGCCCCCCCCGAGGCCGTAGGCCACGGAGACGGTCACGCGGCCGGCTCCGGTCTCCCGGGCCTCGAGTGACTTCAGATCGCGATAGAGGCTGGCTTGCCTCCAGAAGGCCAGGCGGCGGGGCATCTGGTTGCCGAAGTCGTTGTCGGTCGGCGCCCGCCAGAAATTCGGTTCGATCCCGGAGGCGAGAAGCTCGCGTCCGCCGTGGACGAAGGAATCGAGCGCCCCTGTCAGACGGTCGAAGCGAAGGGCGAAGCCTTCGCCGGCGACGCGGACGAAGCGCGGCCCGTCCTCGACCGCAAGCGGCGGCAGGGCGGAAGCCGCCGCCGGGGAGGCCGGAGCGGCGGCGGGGAGAGCGATCTGTTCGGCCGCGACGATGTGGCCCTTGGGCAGGCCGGGCGAAGCGTCGCGGCTCCGGAGCGAGAGGTTGAGGAAATACTCGAGGCCGGGCTGGGCCTGGAAGCGGGGGAGGGGCAGCCGGAGGACTTGGCTTCCGCGGGGAGCGACGGCCGGCTTCGCGACCGTTCCCGAGGCCACCGTCCTGCCCGAGGCCGACAGCTCCCAGTCGAGGTCGAAGCGTTCGAGGCCGATGAAGTCGTAGCGGTTCTCGACCTCGATCTTCCCGGCCGCGGGGTCGACGGCCCGGAACTTGACGAACTGGTAGACCTTCTTCACTTCGAAGTAGGCGGGGTGGGGCGTCCGGTCGGGCCCGACGATGCCGTTGCAGCAGAAGTTCTGGTCCGACGGGACGTCGGAGGGGCCGTAATCCCCGCCGAAGGCCCAATAGAACAGGCCCGTGCCGGTCTTGGCGGCGAAGCCCTGGTCGACCCAGTCCCAGATGAAACCGCCCTGGAGCTGGTCGTGGCTCTCGATCGCGTCCCAGTAGTCCTGGAGGTTGCCGGTCGAGTTGCCCATGGAGTGGGCGTATTCGCACTGGATGAGGGGCCGCGCCTGCTTCGTCGACGCGTACTTGACCATGCTCTCGATCGAATCGTACATCGGGCAGAAGATATCGGTGTGGGGCCGCAGCTCGGCCCGCTCGTACTGGACCGGGCGCGAGGGATCGCGCTTCTTGAGCCAGGCGTAGGCCTTTTCGAAATTGACGCCGTCGCCGGCCTCGTTGCCGAGCGACCAGATGATGACCGAGGGGTGGTTCTTGTCGCGCTCGACCATGCGCTCGATCCGGTCGAGGTGGGCCGGGCCCCAAACCGGGTCCTTGGCCAGGCTGGCCGGGCCGTAACCCAGGCCGTGGGATTCGATATTGGCCTCGTCGACGACGTAGAGGCCGTACTCGTCGCAGAGCTCGTACCAGCGCGGGTCGTTCGGGTAGTGGCAGGTCCGGACGGCGTTGACGTTGGCCTGCTTCATGAGCTCGATGTCGCGCCGCATGGACTCTTCGGAGATGACGTGGCCCGTGTACGGATCGTGCTCGTGGCGGTTGACGCCCTTGAGCCGGACCGGGGCGCCGTTGACGAGGAGGAGGCCGTCCTTGATCTCGCTCGTCCGGAAGCCGATCTTGGCGGTGACGGCCTCGAGCGGCTTCCCGGCGCCGTCCCTGAGCTCGAGCACGAGCCGGTAGAGCTCGGGCGTTTCGGCGCTCCAGCGCCGCACGGCCGGCAGGGTCGCTTCGAAACGGATCCGGGCCGGGCCGTCCCCGTCGTCCGGGCCCACAGCCAGCTCCGTTGCGGTCAGGACCTTTTTGCCCGAAGGCTGATAAAGGTCCAGGACCACGGTCCCGATTGAGGAATCGGTCGCGGCGAGGCCGGTGATCTCGGCCGTCACGGCCAGCCGGCCGTTCTTGTACGTCCCGTCCAGTCCGGCCCGGACCTCGAAGTCGCGGATGCGGACCTTCGGGGCGGCATAGAGATAGACGTCGCGCTCGATGCCGGCCAGCCGCCAGAAGTCCTGGCACTCGAGATAGGAGCCGTCCGACCAGCGGTAAACCTCGCGGCCACGACGTTCTCTCCGGGCACGAGGAAGCGCGTGATGTCGAATTCGGCCGGGGTCTTCGAGTCCTTGCTGAAACCGATCTTCTCGCCGTTGACCCAGACGTAGAAGAACGATTTGACGGCGCCGAAGTGGAGGAAGACGTCCATCCCGGCCCAATCCGCCGGGACCGTGAACGTCCGGCGGTAGGAGCCGACCGGGTTGTGATCGTGCGGAACGAACGGCGGTTTGGGATTGCGGGCGAATTCATAAGGGATGTTGACGTAGATCGGATAATCGTAGCCCTGGAACATCCAATTGGAGGGGACCGGCGTCTCTTTCCAGCCGCCGACATCCGCCCCGGGTTTCCAGAAATCGAGAGGCCGGTCGGCCGGCCGCGGCGACCAGTGGAATTTCCACGGGCCGTTGAGCGAAAGATAGCGGGGCGATCCTTCGGGGTCGAGCCGCAGCGCCGAAGCCGCATCGGGGAAGGGAACGAACGTCGCCCGCGGGCGCTCCGTGCCGGCGTGCAGGAGCGCGGGATTCTCCCAATCCTCGGGCGCGGGCTGGGACGGAGCCACGGCGACGGCCAGGAGGCAGAGACACGCGATCAGGGCAGCGGTTTTCTTCATCGTCCCTTCCTTGATCGAGGCGCTATCTTCCCGAGGTCGCAGCCCAGAGGTCGCGGGGATAGACGCCCGCGTCGACGAGCCCGCGGATGGCCGCCTGGAAGATCGGCCGGTCCGCGGGATAGGTGACGCCGAACCAGCGTTCCCGGGTCGGCAGGATCCGGACCCGGGCCCGCTTCTCGCGGATGAGCTCGCCGACGACCTCGGGGATGAGGAATTCCGCCTTCTCGATCCGCGCGGCGTTCGCCTCCAGGAACTTGGGGAAACGGCCTTCGAGCTCGCCGAAGAGGTCGGGCGTGAAGCCCCACAGATTCATCGACGTCCAGCTTTCGGGTTCGAGCGGGATCCAGTCGACGTCGTTCTCGGTGTATTTGATTCCGTCCGGGAAGCGCTTGATCTTGAGCAGCTCGCGGATGCCGACGAGCTCGCCGTCGGCCGTGGCCGTGCAGACGCCCCGGGCGACCGTGCCGTGCTCCGAGAGCGTGTTGGCCAGCCGGTAGCCGACCATGGCGAAATCGCCGCGGGCCCCGGCGCCCCCGGGACGGCCGAGATATCCGGCGACGGCCCCGAAGGCCGTCTCCCCGTAGTAGTCGTCGGCGTTGATGGCCGCGAAGGGCGTCGCTACGGCGTCCTTGCAGGCCAGGATGGCCTGGGCCGTGCCCCACGGCTTCTTGCGCCCGGGCGGGACCCGGAAGCCCGGCGGGACCTGGTCCAGCGACTGGAGCACATAGGCCGTGTCGACCGCCCGCTCGATGCGGCTCCCGATCCGCTCCCGGAAGGCCTCTTCGATATCGGCGCGGATGATGAAGACGACGCGGTCGAAGCCGGCCCGGAGGGCGTCGAACACGGAGTAATCCAGGACGACCTCGCCGCTCGGGCCGACCGGGTCGATCTGCTTCAGTCCGCCGTAGCGGCTGCCGATCCCGGCCGCCATCACCACCAGGGTCAAAGACGACATCGGGCCTCCTTAATATTAGGCGGTTTCCCCCAACATCATATTTGATTACTTCTCAGCAGGTCAAACTCTCTGACTGATGCGCGTGGTTTGCCGAGGAAGTCCCTCGCGAGGCCTTCTCGGAGCCGGCAGGGCTCGTTCCTTTACTTCGGCGTGGCCTATCTTATAATATTGTATTATCAGAGAGAAGGTGCGTCCATGATCCGTTCGACGACCGTCATCTGCGTCCGCCACAAGGGAAAAACGGCCATGGCCGCCGACGGCCAGGTGACCCTGGGTCAGACCGTCCTCAAGACGACCGCCCAGAAGATCCGGCGGCTCGGCAAGGGCGACGTCCTGGCCGGCTTCGCCGGGTCCACGTCCGACGCTTTCGCGCTCTTCGCCCGGTTCGAGACCAAGCTCGACGAATACCGCGGCAACCTGGCCCGGGCGGCCATCGAGCTGGCCAAGGACTGGCGCATGGAAAAATCGCTCCGCCAGCTCGACGCCCTCCTCATCGTGGCCAACGCGGAGACGGCCCTGCTCATCTCCGGCACGGGCGACGTCGTCGAGCCCGACGACGGCATCCTGGCCATCGGCTCCGGCGGCCCCTTCGCCCTGGCCGCGGCCCGGGCCCTCCTCCGGCACACCGACCTCGGGGCGCGGGCCGTCGCCGAGGAGGCCCTCAAGATCGCCGCCGGGATCTGCGTCTACACGAATTCCGAGATCACCGTCGAGGAGCTCTGAATGCCGATCGTCCTGCCCGAAAGCCTCGAGCGGCCGGCCCCCGAAGTCCCCCAGGTCGAGCTCACGCCGCGGGAGATCGTGGCCGAGCTCGACAAGTACATCATCGGCCAGAAGGCGGCCAAGAAGGCCGTGGCCATCGCCCTGCGCAACCGCTACCGGCGGCGCCGGCTCCCGCCCGACCTGGCCGACGAGATCGCGCCCAAGAACATCCTGATGATCGGACCGACCGGCGTCGGCAAGACCGAGATCTCCCGGCGCCTGGCCAAGCTGACCTCGTCGCCCTTCCTCAAGATCGAGGCCAGCAAGTTCACCGAGGTCGGCTACGTCGGCCGCGACGTCGAGTCCATGATCCGCGACCTCGTCCGCATCTCGGTCGACATGGTCAAGCAGGAGAAGGTCGCCGAGATCGTCGAGAAGGCCCGGGCCGCGGTCGAGGAGAAGCTCCTCGACATCCTGCTGCCGCCCGCCCCGAAGAAGCGCGACGACGCGGCGGCGGGGGAGGAGGAGGAGACGAGCTTCCGCGACACGCGCGAGAAGCTCCGGGCCCAGCTCCGCAGCGGGGCCCTCGACGAACGGACGGTCGAGATCGAGGTCAAGGAGAAGACGACGCCGCCCGTCGAGGTCGTCTCCAACGCCGGGATCGAGGAGATCGGCTTCCAGATCCAGGACCTTCTGCCGGGGTTCCTGGGCGGCCGGACCAAGCGCCGGAAGATGAAGCTCAAGGAGGCCCGCGAGCTCATCCTCGAGGAGGAGGAGAAGCGCCTCGTCGACATGGACCAGGTCTCGCGCCTGGCCGTGGAGCGGGTCGAGCAGTCGGGCATCATCTTCCTCGACGAGGTCGACAAGATCGCCGGCCGCGAGTCCGGCCGCGGGCCGGACGTCAGCCGCGAGGGCGTCCAGCGCGACCTCCTGCCGATCATCGAGGGCACGACCGTCAACACGCGCTTCGGGCTCGTCCGGACCGACCACATCCTGTTCATCGGGGCCGGCGCCTTCCACGTCTCCAAGCCGTCCGACCTCATCCCCGAGCTCCAGGGACGCTTCCCCATCCGGGTCGAGCTCACCCCGCTCACGCGGGACGATTTCGTGCGCATCCTGACCGAGCCGGAGAACGCCCTCATCCGCCAGTACGAGGCGCTCCTGGGCACCGAGGGCGTCCGCGTCGAGTTCACCCCCGACGCCGTCGACGAGATCGCCGACATCGCCGAGAAGGTCAACGCCGACGCCGAGAACATCGGGGCCCGCCGCCTGCACACCGTCGTCGAGAAGGTCATGGAGGACATCTCCTTCGCCGCTCCGGACGTGGCCGAGAAATCCCTCCGCATCGACCGGAACTACGTGCACGACCATCTCAAGGACATCCTCGTCAGCCAGGACCTGCGGCGCTTTATCCTGTGATGACCAAGCCGCTCGGGACGCTCCTCGTCGGACTGGCCCTCGTCTGCGCTCCGGCCTGCGGGCGCAAGGGGCCGCTCGAGCTGCCGCAGGGCCGGGCGCCCATGGGCGTGGAAGGGTTCGCGGCCGCCGTGCGCGGCGGCGAGGTCGTCCTCTCCTGGACGAACCCGTCCAAGACCGTCTCCGGGCGCCCCCTGGAAGGCCTTCGGGCCGTCGAGATCTGGGTCTTCGAGGGCGGCCCGCCCGCGGCCGGGCGGAGCCTCACGGCGGCCGAGGTCGAGGCGTCGGCCCGGCTCGTCCGGAGGATCCCGGCCGCCGCTCCGGCCGCCGCGATGACCTTCCCGTTCAGCCCGGTCCCCGGGCCCGCGGGCCCGCGGACCCTGGCCTTCGTCGTCCGCGTCGCCGGGGCCGGGGAGCGCGTCTCGGATTTCTCGCCGCCGGCCGTCGTGACGATCGGAGAGAGGCCATGAAGATCTACCGTTTCCGCTACCGCAAGAGGATCCTGCAGGGCGTGCTCAAAGAGGAATATCTCTTCCCCGTCGTCGGGTCCGTCTTCGGCGATTTCCGCCTCGGCACGAGTCCCGTGCCCATCGCCGACGTCCGCATCCTGCCGCCCGTCCTGCCGACCAAGATCATCGGCATCGGCCGCAACTACCGGGACCACGCCAAGGAGCTGAACAACCCGCTGCCCGAGGAGCCGCTCGTGTTCCTGAAGCCGCCGACGGCCCTCATCGGCACCCTCGACGCGGTCGTCATGCCGCCCGCCTCCGCGCGCGTCGACTACGAGGGCGAGGTCGGCGTCGTCATCCGGAAGAAGGCCCGCCAGCTCCGCGACGACGACCCGGTCGACGACGTCATCCTCGGCTATACCTGCTTCAACGACGTCACCGCCCGGGACCTCCAGGCGAAGGACGTCCAGTTCACCCGGGCCAAGGGCTTCGACACCTTCGCCGCCGTCGGGCCCTGCATCGCGACCGGGCTCGATCCGGCCTCCCTGCGCCTGAAGACCTTCCTCAACGGCAAGCTCGTCCAGTCGGGGACGACGGCCAACCTCATCTTTCCGATCCCCCATCTCGTCCGGTTCCTGTCCCGGATCATGACCCTCAATCCCGGCGACATCATCGCCACCGGCACGCCGGCCGGGGTCGGGCCCGTTTCCCCCGGCGACCGGGTGGACGTCCAGATCGAGGGGATCGGCGTGCTCTCGAACCCGTTCCGCCGCCCGGCCGGCAAGGAGGACCCATGAAGCTGTTCCTGGATTCGGCCAATTTCGAGGAGATCCGCGAAGTCGCGAGCTGGGGCGTTCTCGACGGCGTGACCACCAACCCGTCCCTCTGCTCCAAGGAGACCGTCTCGTTCGAGGACAACATCCGCAAGATCTGCGCCCTCTGCCCCGGCCCGATCAGCGCCGAATGCGTGTCGCTCAAGGCCGACGAGATCGTCGCCGAGGCCCGGGGCCTGGCCGGGATCGCCCCCAACATCGCCGTCAAGATCCCCGTCGGCCTGGAGGGACTCAAGGCGACGAGCATCCTCCGCGGCGAGGGCGTCGCGGTCAACATGACGCTCGTCTTCTCCACGGGCCAGGCCCTCCTCGCCGCCAAGGCCGGGGCCCGCTTCGTCAGCCCCTTCATCGGCCGGCTCGACGACGTCTCCGAGGACGGCATGGCCCTCATCGAGGAGATCGTCCAGGTCTTCGAGAACTACCATCTCGGGACCGAGGTCATCGTCGCCAGCGTCCGCCATCCGAGGCACGTCATCGAGGCGGCCCTCATCGGCGCGGACATCGCCACCGTACCCTACGGGGTCATGGAGAAGCTGGTCAGGCATCCGCTGACCGACATCGGCGTCGAGCGGTTCCTGGCCGACTGGAGGAAAGTCAAGAAGTGAGGGTCCACTCGGTCTTCCGGATCCGCGAGCAGGTCCGGGCCCTCGTCCTGAGGCTGCGCCGGATCGCGGTGCTGATCCTCGTCCTGGCCGTCCTCGCCGTCAGCCTGGTCGTCGGCAAGAACGTCCTGCTCAACGAGGTCCGCAACGAGGTCCGGAAAACCCTCGCCTACGACCGGCTGAAGCTGTCCTATTTCCCGCCGGCCCTCGTCGTCGAGAACCTTCGTTCGATCGAAGAGCCGGCGTCGATCCGGGTCCGCCGGGTCCGGATCGAAGTCCCCTACATGTCGCTCCTGCGCAACCGCAAGGTCCTGTCCGTCGTCCTCGACTCGCCGGAGCTGCGGATCAAGCCGCGGGCCAAGGACGCGCCCCGGCGCAAGACCCGGCCGCCGCTGTCCATCCTGTCCCTCCCGTTCGTCATCGAACAGGGCCTCGTCGAGAACGGTTCGGTCGTCTTCGAGACGGGGGGAGCGACGGTCGAAGCCCGGGACATCCGGGCCCTCGTCACGCAGGACGGGGAGGATTTTTCGATCCGGGCGACGGCCGGGCGGAGCGGCTACTCCACTCCCGCGCGGGGGGCGGCCTCCCTCGGCGCCCTGACCGTCCTCCTGACCGGGAAGGGCGAGAATGTGACGATCGACCGGCTTTCGATCGACGGCGACGGACTCAGCTTCGAAGCCAAGGGCGGCCTCCGGGATCCCTTCGACCCCGACGGCGAGCTCGAAGGCCGCTTCGAGGTCGACACGGAGATCCTCGACACTCTCCTTCACCTGCCCTTCGACTGGCGGGGGGTCGCGGCCGGGGAAGGCCGGATCGTGCGGCGGGACGGCCGGATCTCCGCGGCGACCAGCCTTGGCTCGAAGACGCTGGTCCTCTGCGGCGTGCCCATGGGCAGCCTCGAGGGCCGCTTCGAGCTCGCCCCGGAGACCGGCGGCTGGCTCGAAGCCGTCTTCCAGAAGCCGGGACGTCCCGCCGAGAACCTGAGCCTGACCTTCATCGGGGGCCGGGTCGAGGGCCGGGCGGCGCCTCTCTTCATCGATCCGGTCTTCCGCGAGATCGACATTCCCTGGCCGGTCAAGTCCCCCGTCTGGGGCGGGTTCAGCCTCCAGGACCGCAAGCTCACGGCCGAGGCGGAATTCCGGGACGGATCGCTCGAACGGAGCGGGGACCGCTTCGCCTTCCGCGGCGCCGCCACGGTCGGCGTCGACTTCGCCGCCCATCGCGTCAGCGTCGCCGCCCCGGGCCTCGAATCGAGCTTCGGCCGGTTCGAAGCGACGGCGGAGATCGACCTCAAGGGCGCGATCGACACCCGGATCCGGGGCGAGATCGCCGACGTCAAGGAGACCCGCGAGTTCGTCTCGCTCGTCCTCGACCAGGAGTTCGGCTTCGGCGAGATCCGCGGCAAGGGCTACGCCGATGTCCGGCTCAGCGGGCGCTCGGCCGCGCCGGACGTCGCCATCAAGGCCACGCTCTCGCCCGGCGGCTTCGCTCTCTTCGACGCGGCGACGGCCGAGGCGGACGTCGTCTTCTCCGGGGCCGGCTTCGAAGGCAACTTCGACATCGACGATCCCGGGCTCAAGGGCAGAGTCCGGGTCAAAACCGCGGGCGACACGCTCGAGGTGGACGTCCGCGGCGGGGAAGGGGAGCTGGCCAGGATCCTGCCTTCCCTCGAGGTCCCCGTGGCCCTGGCCGGACGGGCCGCGGGGGACTTCCGCCTGACAGACACGGCGGGGGCCCGGGAATTCTCGGGGACTTTCACGAGCCCCGAGGTCACCGGCTACGGCGAGACGGCCCGGAACGTCTCCGGCCGGCTCGAGTGGAAGAACGGGGCCCTCGCCTTCCCCGAGCTGGCGATGGACTTCCACGGCGGGCGCTTCGACGGCCGTTTGGCCGTCGGCCTGACCAGCGGCGAATTCGACATCGACGTTCGCGGCGAGGAGCTCGATTTCGGGACGGTCGTTCCCTCCGCAGGCGGCCGGCTGTCCCTGTCCCTGGCGGGCCGCGGCGTCTTCGGCCGGGACAAGCTCCCCGGCCTTTTCAGCATCACCGACTTGACCCTCTCGCCCCTCGACCGGACGGAAGCCCGCGGCGAGCTGCGGCTGGACGTCGCGGGCGGCCGGGTCCTGCTCGACCTCGACGGCCGGCTCGCCGCCGGCGCGAATCCGTTCCGGGCCGCCTTCGTCTTCCCGCTCTCGGGCCAGCCGTTCACGGGAACGGTCACGGGATCTCTGAGCGACCTCGACCTCGTCATGCCCTGGGACGGCGCGAAGGGGAAGCTCGACTTCACGGCCGACATCGCGGACGCGGAACCGGCGGCGCGCATCTCCATCGCCCTCGGCGGCGCGGGGCCGGTCATCCCGCTTCCGGGCTTCGCCTACGCCCTGACCGATTTCACCATGACCGGGAAATTCGCCGACGACCGGCTGGCCTTCAGCGCCATCACCGGCAAGCTGGGCGGGGGGCCCGTCCGGATCTCCGGGGACATCGGCCTCGGCGAGGCCGGGATCGCGGCGATGGACCTGCGTCTCGAGGGCCGGGACATGGTCCTGTCGCCGATGGCCAGGCTGCGGATCCAGGCCGACGCCTCCCTGCGCCTGCTCAAGGACGACAAGCGCTTCGTCACGGACGGGGAGATCCTGTTCAAGAGGATGGACTGGCGCCGCGAGATCTACGAGGAGTTCAGCTTTTCCACGCCGACCGACGAGCCGGAGGCCGAGGGCCCCTCGTTCTTCGACGGCATGACCCTGAACATCCGTCTCCGGGCCGACGAGAACGCGGTCATCGACAACTCCCTGGGCCGGTTCAACGGCCGGTTCAACCTGACCGCGACCGGGGCGCTCAGCTCGCCCGTGCTCCTCGGCGACCTCGACCTCGGGAGCGGGGATTTCTACTTCCAGGACCGGGGCTTCCGGGTCATCTTCGGCCGCCTGAGCTTCACCGATCCCGTCAATACCGAGCCCTATCTCGATTTCCGCGGCGAGACCTACGTCAAGGACTACCGGGTGACCTTGAACATGAGCGGGCCGGTCAGCCGCCTCAAGCCGGAGTTCTCCTCGTCGCCGCCGCTCCCGCCCGAGGAGATCCTGTCGCTTCTCGCCCTGGGCGAATCCTTCCGGCGGATGTACTACTCCTACGCGGGCGACCGGAGCACGGCCCTGAACACGGCCTCGCTCCTGACCTACCAGATCGCCGACCTGGCCAAGAAGCGGACGGGGGGCCTCTTCTCGCTCGACCGCTTCCGGATCGATCCCTACATCCCGGAGAGCGCGCCGGGCGGCATCGCCGCGCGGATCACCGTGGGCAAGAAGGTCTCGAAGAACGTCCTGTTCATCTATTCGACGATCCTGGCCAACTCCACCGTCATGGCCGTGATCGACGAGGTCCCCATCTTCCGCATGGAATGGGACATCAGCAAGAGGTTCTCGCTCGTGGGCGGGCGGGACGACAGGGGGAGGCTTGGCCTCGATGTCAAGTTCCGCAAGCGCTTCTAGTCCGCTCCGGAAGGCCCGCCGGGCCCGGATTGCCGCGGTCCTCGCCCTTTTTCTGATCCTCGCGGGGACGCGGATCCTCCCGGCCCAGGAGGGCGGCGCGGCGGTCGTCGAGCGCATCGTCGTCGAGGTCGACGGCCAGGTCGGGGATCCGGGTCTCTTCGACCTCATCCCCATCCGGCCGGGCGACCCCTTCTCGCCGCGTCTGGTCGACCAGGCCGTCAAGCAGATCTTCGCCACGGGCCTGTTCGCCGACGTCCGGGTGTCGCGGGAGGGCGGCGACCGGATCGCCCTCTTTTTCGCCCTCGACCGGAACGTCTTCATCGACGCCGTCCGCTTCCGGGGCACGAAGGCCTCGCCGGCGCGCCTGGCCGCGAGCCTGACGTCGCTCCGGCCCGGCGGTTTCCTTCAGGAGGACCGCATCGAAGCGGCCGTCTCGGAGGTCCGGGCGGGCTTGAGAGAGGAGGGCTACTTCGACGCCGTCGTCGTGTGCGACGTCCGGCGGAAGGCCGGGTCCACCGCCGACCTCGTCTTCGAGGCCAGGGATTGGAAGAGCTTCCGGATCGGCGGGCTCGAGGTCGAGTGGAAGGCCGAGATCCCCGAGCGTATCGTCCTCAAGAGGATGAAGAGCAAGGTCGGCGACGTCTACGTCCCGGGCCGTCTCGCCGCCGACCTGGCGGCCCTGTCGGAAGGCCTGGGGCGGCTGGGCTACCCGCGGGCCGAGGTCGCCCTCTCCGGCGAGGTCTTCGACGACACGAGCCGCACGGTCGATCTCCGGGTCGAGATCGTTCCCCATGAGAAGATCACCGTCGTCATCAGCGGGGCCAAGGTCCCCGCGAGGCTCGTCGCCCCGATCTGGGAGGAGCGCGTCTTCGAGCAGTGGGGGCTCGACGAGGGCGACGTCCGCATCCTCAACCATCTCCGCCGCAAGGGCTACCTGTTCGCCTCCGTCGAGAGCCGGGTCGAGGCGGCGGGCGGCGAGCTCCGCATCGTCCACGACGTCACGCCCGGGAGCAAGTACAACGTCAAGACGGTCGATTTCCAGGGTCTCACCGCGTTCTCGTCCCTCGACATGAGGACCCGGCTGGCCGTCCGCGAGGGCGTCCCGTTCTTCTCCCTCCTCAAGTACGACCGGCTGTTCACCATGCCGCGGGTGATCGAGAACGCCTACCGGGAGAACGGCTACGCCGACGTCCAGGTCCGTCTCGAGCTGGTCAGGGAGAAAGAGGGCGTGCGGGCGGTCTTCGACATCCGCGAGGGTCCGCGGACCGCGGTGGAGGCCGTCCGCGTCGAAGGGGCGAAGCTGTTCCCGGCCGAAGACCTCACCCGCGAGCTCGCCAACCGTCCGGGCGGCCCGTACTATCAGCCCAACGTGCAGCGGGACGTCGGTCAGATCGAGACGTATTACCTCAACCGCGGCGTCCGCGGGACCTCCATCGTCGCCCGTGTCGAGCCTGCGGCGGATGGCCGCGTCACCATCGTCTTCGAGGTCGACGAGGGGAGCCGTGTCGCCGTCCGGAACATCTTCGTCACGGGGAACAGGACGACCAAGCCGCGCGTCATCGGCCGGGAGATCCGGATCGAGAAGGGCGCGGACGCGGACTATGCGAAGGTCCTGGAGACCAAACGCCGGCTCGAGCGCCTGGGCATCTTCTCCGACGTCCGGGTCGAAGAGGTCCAGACCGGCCCCGGCGACGAGATCGTCGTCGTGACCGTCCGGGAAGGGGAGAGGAACTACGCCGGGCTCGGCCTCGGCTTCGAGTCCCTCACGCCGCTGTCCGGCTCGCTGGCGGCCTGGCCCAACGATTTCCGGCCCCGGGGCACGGCCGAATACATCCGCAGCAACGTCTTCGGGCTCGGCGCCCAGGTGGGCGTCCTCGGCCAGGTCAGCACGCGGGAGAGGCGGGCGGTCGCCTCCTGGAACCAGCCGTACATCTTCGGCCTGTCCATGCCGACGACGGTCCTGGGCTGGGCCGAGCGGGAGGTGCGCGAGAGCTTCACGCTCGACCGGCGCGGCGTCAGCCTCAGCGCGGTCAAGTCGCTGAGCAAGGCCCGGCTCCTGCTCGCTTCGCTCAGCCTGACCCGGACCGCCCTCAAGGACATCGACCTGGACGATCTCCCCGAGGACATCGACCGGCAGTTCCTGCCGTATTCGGCCGCGTTGGCCTCGGTCAGCATGAGCTGGGAGCGGCGGGACGACACGCTCAATCCGACCAAGGGCCTGTTCTTCAGCGCCGTCGGCGAGTGGGGCGTGCCCGTCTTCGGCATGCAATCGGACTATCAGAAAGTCTTCTTGAAGGGCCAGCTGTACCGGCCCCTGTCGACGGGGATCAACCTCGGCCTGACGGCCCGGCTCGGGATCGGCAACGGGCTGCGCCACCTGCCGGAGCGGTTCTTCGCCGGCGGCAGCAACACGTTCCGCGGCGAGGAATTCGAGATGCTCGGGCCGCTCGACGAGACGACCCTCAAGCCCTACGGCGGAGAGGCCGTCTTTCTCCTCAACGCCGATGCGGCCTTCGCCGTCATCCCGTCGTGGCGGGAGCTGAGGCTGTCGGCCTTCTTCGACCTCGGCAACGTCTACGGGACCCTCGCCGAGTTCCGCCCGTTCGAGCTCCGCGGCGCGGCCGGCGCGGGCCTCCGCTACAGGACGCCGCTCGGTCCGGTCCGCGTCGAGGTCGCCTGGAAGCTCTGGGGATTCGACGCCCAGGACAAGAGGGGCCGGCCGCTGGTCTTCCTGACGATCGGCCACATTTTTTAGGGAGGCGGGTGCGACGATGTGGAAGAGGACTCTGCTCGCGACGCTCCTGGCGGCGGCCCTGCTGCCGGCCCAGACGGTCAACTGCCTGGTCGCCGTGGTCGACGGGGGGATCATCACCCTGCTCGACGTCCAGGTCGCGGTGGAGTTCGGGCTGGGCTATGCGGCCGGGGAAGGCGAGGACCCGCGCCTCCGCGCTCTCGACGCCCTGATCGACCGGCGGATCGTCCTGGACCTGGCCCGGGAAGCCCGGGGCCTCACCGGAGAGGAATTGGACGCGGCGATCGACGGCCTGAGCCGGGAGCTGGGCGAAGCGGTCTTCGCCGCCAAGCTCGGCAAGTTCGGCCTGCGCGAAAGCGACCTGGCGCCCTACCTCGAGGAGCGCATCCTCTTCGAGCGGGCCCTGGCGGTCCGCTTCAGCCAGTCCATCCCCGTGACGCATGACCGAGGTCGAGCGGCACTACCGCGACATCTACGTCACGGAGCAGGGCCGGCTCGGCCTGCCGGTCGAACCGCTCGACAGGGTCTCCGGGACGATCGAATCCCGCATCCGGGACGAGAGGCTGGCCCGGCAGACCGCGGACTGGGTCCGCGACCTCAGGGGCCGGGCCGATATCCAGATCAGGAAGGATTGCCTGAAATGAACGTCGCCTATCTTTTTCCGGGACAGGGATCGCAGGCCGTGGGCATGGGCAAGGACTTCTACGACAGGTCCGCCGAAGCCCGGGCCCTCTTCGACGCGGGCCGACGAGATCCTGGGCTTTCCGCTCTCCCGGCTCTGCTTCGAGGGCCCCGAGGAGGAGCTGCGGTTGACCCGGAACACCCAGCCTGCCCTCCTCGTCGTCAGCACGGTCGGCGTGCCGGCTCCTCGGCCGGGACCCCGCCGTGGCCGCCGGGCACAGCCTGGGGGAATATTCGGCCCTGGTCGCCGCGGGCTCGCTCGGCTTCGAGGACGCCGTCCGGCTCGTCCACAACAGGGGCCGCTACATGCAGGAGGCGGTGCCCGTCGGCGTCGGGGCGATGGCCGCGGTCCTCGGCGTCCCCGGCGACGCCGTCGAGGCCCGGCTCGCGGAGGTCCGGTCGGGTGTCGTCGAGATCGCCAACTGGAACAGCGACGACCAGATCGTCATCTCCGGCGACAAGGCGGCGGTCGAGGAAGCGCTGGCCGCGATCCGGGCGCCGCGGTCGGTCGTCCTCCCGGTCAGCGCGCCGTTCCACTCGCGGCTGATGAAGCCGGCCGAGGAGAGGCTGGCCGCCGACCTCGACGCCGTCGCCTTCGCCGATCCCCGCTTCCCGATCGTCACCAACGTCGACGCCCGGCTCATCCGGACCGGCGCCGAGGCCCGGGACGCGCTCAAGCGGCAGGTCAGCCGGTCCGTCCTCTGGACGAAGTCGATGGCCGTCCTGAGAGACCTGGGGATCGACGCCTGCGTCGAGTGCGGGCCGGGCAAGGTCCTGGCCGGGCTCCTCAAGCGCATCGGCCGGGGCTGGCCCAAGCCGCCGGTCCTCTACAACGTGGAGACCGGCGAGGGATCGGAGAAGGCGAAAGAGGCCCTATTCGGGCCGCTGTGAGATGACCTGCGGGCCGAAGCGGATAAAATATTCGACGGCCGAGATGATCGCCAGCGCGACGACCAGCCACAGGCCGACGTTGGCGATGCCCATGATGAGCTTCCCCAGGTAGTTCGGGCCCAGGACGAGGGCCCCGAGGATCCAGGATTCGCTGCCCATCTTGGCCTTGCCGAAGGCCGAGGCCGGGATGTTGATCCCCTTCGACGAGGCCATGGCCCGGAAACCCGTGACGGCGATCTCCCGGCCGATGATGATGATGGCCGCCGAAGCCGGGACGAGCCCCAGGTCGACGAGACAGATGATGGCCGAGGCGATGAGGAGCTTGTCGGCCGTCGGGTCGAGGAGCTGGCCGAGGACGGTGACCTCGCCCTTGCGCCGGGCCAGCCAGCCGTCGACGGCGTCCGTGAGCGTGGCGAAGATGTAGATGACGAGGGCGATGATCTCGTGGCCCTTGAAATCGGCCAGCATCATGGCGACCAGGGCGGGGATGGCCAGGATCCGGGCGATGCTCAGGTAATTGGGGAGGTTCACGTCCCCGAATTTACAACACCGCCGCGGCCGCTGTCAAACGTTGGAAAATGGGACGTTTCTGGTTTTCGTCCCCGAAAACCAGAAACGTCCCCATTGTCCCGAAGTTGCAAAACGGAGGGGCGGTGGGTATAGTGAGGGCTCGCTCATGGCCAACGACACCTCCCTCACCCCCATGATGGAGCAGTATTTCCGCATCAAGGAGCTCCATCCCGACGCCCTGCTGTTCTTCCGCCTGGGCGACTTCTACGAGATGTTCTACGAGGACGCCCGGACCGCCGCGCCGGTCCTCGAGATCGCCCTGACCTCGCGGCAGAAGGTGCCGATGTGCGGCGTGCCCTATCACGCCGTCAGCGCCTACCTGCCGAAGCTCCTGCGCCAGGGCTTCAAGGTGGCCATCTGCGAGCAGGTCGAGGACCCCAAGGCGGCCAAGGGCGTCGTCCGGCGCGAGGTCGTCAAGGTCCTGACGCCGGGCACGGCCGTCGAGATCGAGACCGAGGAGGCGAAGGAGAGCACCTACATCGTCTCGCTCGCGCTCGGGGACGAGGGCTGGGGACTGGCCCGGCTCGACCTGGTCGCCGGCGAGATCCGCGCCCTCGAAGGGACCTGGCCCGAAGTGCGGGCCCTGGCCGACGAGCTCTTCCGGTCGGCGCCGAAGGAGATCCTCTATCCCGAAGGCGCGGAGGAGGCCCTCAAGCGCGTCCTGGCACAGGCGGGCCTCGACGGCCCCGCTCTGAGCCCGGCCGAGGGCTGGCTCTTCGACCCGCCCGAGGCCGCCCGCATCGTCCTGGGCCACTTCGGGGCCAAGTCGCTTTCCGGCTTCGGGCTCGAGGACCGGACGCGGGCCGTGGCCGCGGCCGGGGCGCTCATCGCCTACGTCCGCAAGGTCCGCCGCGATTCCCTGGCCCTCGTCGGCCGCATCTCCTACATCCACTCCGGCGACCACCTCGTCCTCGACGCGACGACGGTCCGCAACCTCGAGCTCGTCCGCAACCTCCGCGACGGCCGAACGAAGGACACGCTGCTCGACGTCATCGATTTCACCGTGACCGCCCCGGGCGGGCGCCTGCTCCGCTCCTGGCTGCTGCGGCCGCTCTTCGACGTCGGGGCGATCGTCGCGCGCCAGGACGGCGTCGCCGAGGCCCTCGGCGCGACCATCGCCCGGCGCGAGCTCCGCGAGGTCCTGAAGGGTGTCCTCGACCTGGAGCGGCTGGCCGGCAAGATCGCCCTGGCGGCCGCACCTCCGCGCGACCTCGTCGCCCTGAAGAATTCGCTCCGGCTCCTGCCCCGCGTCGAGCGCGAGCTGCGGGCCTTCTCGGCCGGGATATTCAAGGACATGTCCGGCCGCTGGGACAACGCCGCGGACGTCGCCGACCTCGTCGACCGGGCCATCCTCGACGAGCCGGCCTTCCTGCTCACCGAAGGCGGCATCGTCCGGGACGGCTGGAACGCCGAGCTCGACGACCTGCGCGCCGTCAGCCGCTCGGGCAAGGGCCTCATCGCCCAGATCGAGAGCCGCGAGCGGGAGCGGACCGGCATCGGCTCGCTCAAGGTCCGCTACAACAAGGTCTTCGGCTATTACATCGAAGTGACCAAGCCCCATCTCGCCCGGGTCCCCGCCGACTACATGCGCAAGCAGACCCTGGTCAACTCGGAGCGGTTCCTGACCCCGGAGCTCAAGGAGTACGAGGAGAAGGTCCTGCACGCCGAGGAGCGGATCGGGGTCCTCGAGAACCGGCTCTTCCTCGAGGTCCGCGAGAGCGTGGCCCGGGAGACCCCGCGGCTGCAGAGGATCGCCGCCGACGTCGCGGCGCTCGACGTGCTGCTGGCCCTGGCCGAGTGCGCCGCCCGCCGCGGCTACGTCCGCCCGGAGATCGACGACGGCGACGCCCTGCGGATCGAGGCCGGGCGCCACCCGGTCATCGAGACGAGCCAGGCCGAGCCCTTCATCCCCAACGACCTCGAGGTCGACGCCGGCGCGAACCAGGTCCTGATCATCACCGGGCCGAACATGGGCGGCAAGTCGACCTTCCTGCGGCAGGCGGCCCTCATCACGATCCTCGGCCAGATGGGCGCCTTCGTCCCGGCCAAGGCGGCCCGGCTCGGCCTCGTCGACCGCATCTTCACCCGCATCGGGGCCATGGACTTCCTGAGCGTCGGGCAGTCGACCTTCATGGTCGAGATGCTGGAGACGGCGGCCATCCTCCACAACGCGACCTCGCGGAGCCTCATCCTCCTCGACGAGGTCGGCCGCGGCACGAGCACGTTCGACGGCCTGAGCATCGCCTGGGCCGTGGCCGAGCGCCTCCACGAGCGCGAGAACCTGAGGCCCAAGACCCTCTTCGCCACCCACTACCACGAGCTGACCGAGCTCGCCCTGACCCTGCCGCGGATCAAGAACTACCACGTCTCCGTCCGGGAGTGGAAGGACGAGGTCGTCTTCCTGCGCAAGATCGTCCCCGGGCCGTCCGACCGGAGCTACGGCATCCACGTGGCCAAGCTGGCCGGCATCCCGCGCGACGTCATCGACCGGGCCCGGGAGATCCTGTTCAACCTGGAGAAGCAGGAGCTCGACGAGGCCGGCCAGCCGCGGCTGGCCAGCCGGGGCCGTCCCGCCGGGGACCGCAGCCAGCTGATGCTCTTCGCCGAGGACCGGGAGTTCGCCCTCCTCCGCGAGCTCGGGGAAGAGATCGAAGGCCTCGACCTCGCCGCGTTGACCCCCCTCGAAGCGCTGAACGTACTGGCCGGGTTGAAGGGCCGCCTGGGCCCCAAGCCCGCCGGTCAATAGGTCTCGGGCTCTTCCTCGACGGAGAACCCGTCCTCGATGTCTTCGCCTTCCTTCTCGTCCTCGTCGTCGTCGAAGTCCTTGTCGCCGTTCTCGTCCTCGGGGAGGGCCTCGCCGTCGTCCTCCTTGCGCTCCTCCAGGGCCTCGTCGAATTCGTCGCGGTCCTCGAAGCGGCGCAGGACGTTGGACGCGGCGTCGTTGTAGCAGAGCTCGAGGTAGTCGTCCTCGATGACGCAGAAAACGGACTTCGAGTGACCCGTCTGCAGGTTGCCGACGGTCTCGACGATCTCGGCGTTCTTCGATTTCTTGATCGCGTCGAGCGTCAACCAGCTTGCGACTTCCATCTCTTCCATGACGCGCTCCTACCGACAATAAATATGCATTTTTCCGCGCTTGTCAAGGGGCGATCGACGAGGCCCGCGGAGCGCGCCGGCGCGGCGCCTTGACAGCCCCTCGCCGGGGGGCTTAAATAGATGGGAAATCCCCCCGGAGGTGAGAGCGATGCGCTGGGAACAGTTCACCGTCATGTCGCAGGAGGCCATCCAGAAGGCCCAGGGCAAGGCCGAGGAGCTCGGCCACCAGGAGATCCGCGCGGAACACCTGCTCTGGAGCTTTCTAGCCCGGGACGAGAACGTCGTCAACGCGCTCCTGGCCAAGATCGGCGCGCCGGCCGAGAAGATCGGGGCCGAGCTCGACGCGGCCCTGGCCCGCCTGCCGAAGGTGAGCGGGGGAGGGGAGACGGTCCTGTCGTCCGAGCTGCGCCAGATCCTCGACGCGGCCCGCAAGGAAGCGGAACAGCTCAAGGACGAGTACGTCTCGACCGAGCACCTCTTCCTGGCCATGCTCAAGGACGGCAAGAACGGGGCCGCCCGCATCCTGCGCGCGAACGGCGTCACGGAGGAGGCCGTGCTCAAGGCCCTGGCGGCCGTCCGCGGCTCGAGCCGCGTCACCGATCCCGAGCCCGAGGGCAAGTACCAGGTCCTCGAGAAGTACACCCGCGACCTGACCGCGCTGGCCCGCCAGGGCAAGATCGATCCGGTCATCGGGCGGGAGGACGAGATCCGGCGGGTCATCCAGGTCCTGTCGCGGCGGACCAAGAACAATCCCGTCCTCATCGGCGAGGCCGGCGTCGGCAAGACGGCCGTGGTCGAGGGACTGGCCCAGCGCATCGCCAACGGCGACGTGCCCCAGTCGCTCAAGAACAAGCGCCTGCTGGCCCTCGACATGGGCTCGCTCGTCGCCGGGACGAAGTTCCGGGGCGAGTTCGAGGACCGGCTCAAGGCCGTGCTCAAGGAGATCGACGAGTCGGGCGGCCGGATCGTCCTGTTCATCGACGAGCTCCACACCATCATGGGAGCGGGTGCCGCCGAGGGCGCGATGGACGCCTCGAACATGCTCAAGCCGGCCCTGGCCCGGGGCGAGCTCCGCTGCGTCGGGGCGACGACCCTCAACGAGTACAAGAAATCCATCGAGAAGGACGCCGCCCTGGAGCGCCGCTTCCAGCAGGTCTACGTCGACGAGCCGTCGGTCGAGGAGACGATCTCGATCCTGCGCGGCATCAAGGAGAAGTACGAGGCCCACCACGGCGTCCGGATCAAGGACTCGGCCCTGGTCGCGGCGGCGACGCTGTCGTCGCGCTACATCACCAGCCGCTTCCTGCCGGACAAGGCCATCGACCTCGTCGACGAGGCCGCCTCGCGCATCCGCATCCAGATCGACAGCCTGCCCGAAGAGCTCGACGAGCTCGACCGGCGCACCCTCCAGCTCGAGATCGAGCGCCAGGCCCTGAAAAAAGAGAAGGACGCGGCCTCGAAGGAGCGGCTCGAGGGGATCGAGGCGGAGCTGGCCGGCCTCAAAGAGAAGTCGTCGGCCCTGCGCGGCCGCTGGCAGAAGGAGAAGGAGACGATCGAGGCGGCCGGGAAGCTCCAGGAGAGGCGCGACGCGCTCAAGATCGAGGAGCAGAACGCCGAGCGGCGCGGCGACCTGGAGAAGGCGGCCGAGATCCGCTACGGCAAGCTCATCGAGGTCCAGAAGGAGATGGACAAGGCCGCGGCCGGCCTGGCCGCGCTCCAATCCAAGGGCCGGATGCTCAAGGAGGAGGTCGACGAGGAGGACATCGCCCAGGTCGTCTCCAAGTGGACGGGCATACCCGTCTCCAAGATGCTCGAGGGCGAGATCGACCGGCTCATCCGCATGGAGGAGATCCTGGGGAAACGCGTCATCGGGCAGGAGACGGCCATCCAGGCCGTTGCGGCCACGGTCCGGCGGTCGCGGGCCGGGATCCAGGAGGCGGGCCGGCCCATCGGCTCGTTCATCTTCCTCGGCCCGACGGGCGTGGGCAAGACCGAGCTGGCCCGCGCCCTGGCCGAGTTCCTCTTCGACGACGAAAAGGCCATGGTCCGGCTGGACATGTCCGAGTACATGGAGAAGCACACCGTCAGCCGGCTCATCGGCGCGCCCCCGGGCTACGTCGGCTACGAGGAGGGGGGGCAGCTGACCGAGGCGGTCAAAAGGCGGCCCTACGCGCTCGTCCTCCTCGACGAGATCGAGAAGGCCCACGCCGACGTCTTCAACGTCCTGCTCCAGATCCTCGAGGACGGGCGGCTGACCGACGGCAAGGGCCGGACGGTCGACTTCAAGAACACGCTCGTCATCATGACCTCGAACCTCGGCAGCCAGGTCATCAAGGAGCTCAACCGCGACTACGAAGCCATGGAGAGGGAGGTCCGCAAGGTCCTCGAGGCCCAGTTCAAGCCCGAGTTCCTCAACCGCGTCGACGAGGTCATCATCTTCAAGCCGCTGGGGAAGGACGCCATCCTGAAGATCGTCGGGCTCCAGCTGGAGCTCCTGGCGAAAAGGCTCGGCGACCGCAAGATCGGGCTCGAGGTCGGGCAGGAGGCCAAGGAGCTCCTGGCCGAGCGGGGCTTCGACCCGGTCTACGGGGCCCGGCCGCTCAAGCGGGTCATCCAGCGCGACGTCCAGAATCCCCTGGCCATGAAGATCCTGGCCGGCGAGTACGGCGAAGGCGACACGGTCGTCGTGGGCGTCGACAAGGCCGGGGAGATCGCGTTCGGAAAAAAGTAATATAATGGATAGGCGAATCGATCACAGGGAGACCACGAATGTCCAAGAGAACACCGATCACGATCCTGGCCGCAATCCTCGCCCTGACCTCCCTCGCCTCGGCGAACGGCCTCAATCTCAACGGGCTGGGGACGCGGTCCCAGGCCATGGGCGGGGCGTTCGTCGGCATCGCCGACGACTTCAGCGCCGTCTTCTGGAACCCGGCCGGCGCGGCGAACTTCCGGCAGACGACCTTCGGGGCCTACGCGGTCGATCTCATCCCCAGGGCGACGTATCGCCTCCAGTGCGCCGATCAGCTTTCCCGAGGTCTATCCCAATCGACGCCAAGACGAAGGTCTCCCACTATCTCGGCGGGCTGGCCGCCTATTACAAGCCGATCAGCTCCCGGGTCGTCGTCGGCCTCGGTCTCAGCACGCCCTCGGGTCTCGGGACGATGTGGGACGGCGCGGATTTCGTCGACCACGACCGGGCGGGACGGCCTACGACCTGTCGAGCAAGGTCGGCGTCTTCTCCTTGTCGCCGCTCATCGCCGTGAAGCTCAACGAGTGGCTGTCCGTCGGGGCCACGCTCAACATCAACAAAGGCAACTTCAACCTCAAGATGCCGGCCGGTCTCGCCGACCTGGGCGAGGGGACGGTCGACCTGGGGCAGTACGAGGAGAACATGAACGGCTGGGGCTTCGGGGCGACCTTCGGCGTGCTGGCCAAGCCCGTCGACAAGCTCGGCATCGGCCTGACCGTGCGGACCCCGTCGACCGTCTCCTTCAAGGGCTCGGCCCGGATGTCCTACCTCTCCCTCTACGGCCTGCGCCGACACGTCCGATCTCACGCGCAAGATCACCTGGCCGCTGTGGATCGCCGGCGGCGTGTCGTTCCGGCCGGTCGAGCGCCTGCTCCTGAGCGCCGACGTCCACTGGACCCAGTGGTCCAAGCTCGACCGGATCACGACCGAGTACCTGGATTCGGTTTGGGCGGCGCTGATGGAAGCGAGCGGAAACGACGTCCGCACGCTTCTATGGGAGGACAAGGCCCAGATCCGGTTCGGGGCGGAGTACATGCTGAACGCCACGACGGCCCTGCGGGCCGGCTACTACAACGATCCCGCTCCGGGTCCCGACGCGACCCTCAACGTGCTCCTGCCCAGCCATACCTACAACGCCTTCTCGCTCGGCGTCGGCAAGACGATCGGCGACCTCCAGCTCGACTTCGGCATCGAGTACCTGGCGGGCAAGGACCGGATCGCCGGAATCCGGGGTCTACTACGGGACGAGACCTACGGGATGTCCATCGTCGTCCCGTCGGTCTCGGTGAGCTACAAGTTCTGAGAAGAACGCGAGATACGGGGCAGGGCGCTCCCTTTCCGGACGGGGAGGGGCGCCCTTTTCATTTCGGGGGGATAAAAGAAAAAATGGCTAGGGACGGAATTGAACCGCCGACGCAAGGATTTTCAGTCCTTCGCTCTACCAACTGAGCTACCTAGCCATCGGCCCGCCGGCGACCGCCGGAAAGCGCGACCAGTATAGTAATTCGCACCTCCAAAGTCAACATTCCGGCCGCTCTGGAAGGGGAGACGTACCCGGGGGCAAATTGAATCCGCTCCGTCGATATGATATTCTGGCCGCCGGAGGGACCGAACGGATGGACGAACAGGCGCTCAAGGAGCTTCTCCTCAGGGAGAACCCCGAATTCCGCAGGGTCCACGACGACCACCTGGCCTGCGAAAAGGCCCTCGACGCGATCCGGGCCAAGGGCTACCTCTCGCCGGCCGAGGCCGACGAGGAGCGGGAGCTCAAGAAGAAAAAGCTCGCCCTGAAGGACCGGATGTACCGGCTGATGTCGGACCGCCTCCGGGCGGACTGAGGACCTCCATGGCCCCGACCAAGTCCCGAAAGCTCCGCCTCGCGCTCGTCGGCTCCGATTCGCTCCGGGGCAAGGAGATCCTCGGCGTCTTCGCCGCGGCCAAGTTCCCCCTCGCCTCGTTCGAGCTCTTCGATCCCGACGTCGAGGAGGAGTTCGCCAAGCTCGGCCAGTTCCGCGACGAGGCCAAGGTCGTGCACGGTCTGACCCCGGCCGCCCTCGAAGGCCTGGATATCGTCTTCCTGGCCGCGGACGAGAAGACCAACCTCCGTTACGGACGCCTGGCCGCCGAGAAGGATTACCTGGCGCTCGACCTGGCGGAGACCTTCAACGCCGACCCGAAGGTCCCGGTCGTGGTCGCCGGGATCAACGACGCCGAGGCCCTCAAAGGGAAACCGTCACTCATCGCCAACGCGAGCCCGGCCGCCATCGTGCTCTCGCACCTCCTTTCGACCCTCCGGGCGGGCTTCGGCGTCGCCCGGGCCGTCGCCACCGTCCTCGAGCCCGTCTCGGCCTACGCCGAGGAGGGCATCCAGGAGCTGGCCGAACAGAGCACCGCCATGCTCGGCGGCTCGGCCATGACCAAGAGGATCTTCCGGGACCAGGTCGCCTTCAACCTGCTGGCGCGGGCGCCCAAGCCCGACCGGAACGGCTTTTCGGCCCTCGAGAACCGGATCGCCTCCGAGGTCCGGCGGGTCCTCGGCCCGGAGGAGGTCCCCCTGTCGCTGACGGTCGTCCTGGCCCCCGTCTTCCACACCTACGCGATCATGACCCACGTCGAGCTCGGGCGCGACGCCGCGCTCGCCGAGGTCGGGGCCGCGTTCGGGAAGAACGACCGGTTCCGCCTGCCCGCGGCGGAGGACGCGGCCATCTTCTCGCCGGCGACGGTCGCGGGAAAGGACAGGATCCACATCGGGCAGATCAAGAAGGACCCGGCGAACGCCCGGAGCTTCTGGATCTGGGCCGTCGCCGACAACCTGACCGTGGGCTCGGCCCTCAACGCCCACGGCATCGCCCGGGCCCTCGTCGGGGACGGCCGGCGGGCAGCGTGAGCGCGCGCGGGCGCCAAGGAGCACAGTCCATGATCCTGGGAATGACCGGATTCGCCGAACGGAATTTCACCTCGCCGGCCCTGCGGCTGAAGATCGGCATCAAGACCCTCAACCACCGCTACTTCGACTGGTCCTACAAGGGCGCCCCGCTCGGCGAGGCCGAGGGCCGCATCCGCGCGCTCTGCCAGAAGCGGATCCACCGCGGCCGCGTCGAGGTCTTCGTCGACCTCGTCTCGCTCAGCCCCGAGAGCTGGACCTTCACCCTCAACGAGGGGCTCCTCGAGAGGATCATGGTCTCGCTCGACCGGGTCTCGCGCCGGACCGGCCGCCGCTTCGAGATCTCGCTCGACAGCCTCTTCCGCGTGCCCCAGCTCGTCGAGGTCGACCGGAAGGCCCTCGGGCCGAAGGACGCGGTCTTCCTCGAGAAGTGCTTCTCCCGGACGCTCGACGACGTCCTCGCCCTCCGGCGCCGGGAAGGTCAGGAAACGGCCCGCCTGCTCCGGGTCCACATCGCCTCCGTCCGCCGCTTCGTCCGCAAGGCCGAAGGCCTGTTCAAGCGCCAGCCGGCCCTGTTCCAGGCCAAGATCAAGAAGCGCATGGCCGACCTCAACGGCGGCGCCCCGGTCGCGCAGGAGAAGTTGGCGGAAGAGGCCTCGATCCTGGCCCAGCGCTACGACCTGGCCGAGGAGATCGGCCGGCTCAAGACCCACCTCGACACGTTCGAGTCGTTCCTCGCGCCCAAGGGCGGCGAGCCCGTCGGGCGCCAACTCGACTTCCTGGCCCAGGAGCTCAACCGCGAGGCCAACACCCTGGCCTCGAAGTCCCAGGACGTCCGCATCACCCGGGAGTGCCTGGCCATCAAGAACGAGCTCGAGAGCATCCGCCAGCACGTCCAGAACATCGAATAGGGGAGGGGGCGACATGATCTTCGTCATCACCGGGCCATCGGGCTGCGGCAAGTCGACCCTCATCCGCAAGGTCATGCGCCGGCTCGGCGGCCTCGAGTTCTCCGTCTCCCACACGACCCGGGCCCCGCGCCCCTCGGAGAAGGACGGGGTCGAATATTATTTCGTCACCGAGAAGGTCTTCGAGCGCATGGTCCGCGGCCGGCGCTTCCTCGAGCACGCCCGCGTCCACGGCCACCTCTACGGCACCTCCCTCGCCGAGGTGGCGAAGAAGGGCCGCCGCCGCGACCTCGTCCTCGACATCGACGTCCAGGGCGCCCGGCAGGTCCGGAGCCGCGTCGCCGGCGCCGTCCACATCTTCGTCATGCCGCCCGTCGCCGCCGAGCTCCGCCGCCGGCTGGTCGCGCGGCGCGAGGACTCACCCGCCGCGGTCGAGCGCCGCCTGAAGGACGCCCGGGCCGAGGTCCGGGCCTGGAAGGAGTTCGATTTCGTCGTCGTCAACGACGATCTCGATACGGCCGCGGCCGAGCTGGAGGCGGTCCTCGTCGCCTCCCGTCGCAGGACCGGCGTCATGGCCCCGGCGGTCAAGCCCATCCTCGAGAGCTTCCGGAAGGGCCGCTCGTGAACAAGAAGATCGCCCTGGGCGTCTCCTCGTCGATCGGCATCTACAAGGCCTGCGAGGTCGTCCGCGGCTTCCAGAAGCACGGCGTCGACGTCCGGGTGGTCATGACCCCGAACGCCGCGCGCCTCGTCTCGCCCCTGCTCTTCAGCTCGCTCGCCGGGACGAGGACGATCGTCGACCTCTTCGAGGAGCCGGACACGCGGACGATCCGGCACATCGAGCTGGCCAAGGAGATCTCGCTGCTGTGCGTGGCGCCGGCCACGGCCAACGTCATCGGCAAGTTCGCCGGCGGGGTCGCCGACGATTTCCTGTCGACGCTCTACCTGGCCACGCGGGCGGCCGTGCTCATCGCCCCGGCCATGAACGAGGCCATGTACCTCGATCCCCAGACCCAGGCCAACATGGCCCGCCTCCGGTCGCTCGGCGCCGAGTTCGTCGAGCCCGGACAGGGCTACCTCGCCTGCGGCGACATCGGCTGGGGCCGCCTGGCCGAGCCGGAGGCGATCGTCGCTGAGGGCCTGAGGATCCTGGCCCGGACGGCGAGCCTCGAGGGCAGGACCGTCCTGGTCACGGCCGGGCCGACCCGGGAGCATCTCGACCCGGTCCGGTTCCTGTCCAACCCGTCGACGGGCAAGATGGGCTACGAGCTGGCCCGCGAGGCGGTCGCCCGCGGGGCCAGGACCGTCCTCGTCTCCGGCCCGACCTCGCTCATCCCCCCGGCCGGGGCCAAGACGGAGATGGTCCGGACCGCCGACGAGATGCGCGCGGCCTGCCTCAAGGCCTTCCCCAAGGCGGACGTCGTCGTCATGGCCGCGGCCGTGTCGGACTTCCGCTTCAAGGAGACGAGGGCGAAGAAGGCCGCGAAGAGCGAGATCGGGACGACGCTCGCGGATCGAGAGGACCCCGGACATCCTGGCCCTCCTCGGCGCGAAGAAGAAGCCCGGCCAGCTCCTGGTCGGCTTCGCCGCGGAGACGCACGACGTCGTCGCCCGGGCCCGGAAGAAGATGGCCGCGAAGAGGGCCGACCTCATGGTCGCCAACGCCGTCGGGGAAGGCCGGGGATTCGGGACCGACGACAACGCCGTCCGCATCATCGCCCCGTCGGGACCGGTCGTGGAGTCGGGGCTTCTGAGCAAGCGGGAGGTCAGCCGCATCATCTTCGACAGGATCGAGGCCGCCCTTGAAAAAAAGCGCCGCTGACCTCAAGGCCGATCTCAAGGCCCACGTCGACTTCCTGGCCGAGGCCGGGGCCGGGTTCGTCCTCCGCGGCGCCGAGGCGGACGCCCCCCGCGGGCCCGAGCCCCGGGCCGCGTCTTCCCCCGCCGCCGCGGGGCTCCCGTCGCTCGCCGGCGCGCCGCCGCAGACGCCCGCCGAACGAAAGGCCCTGGAGGAGATCGACCGGCAGGTCCTGGTCTGCCGGCTCTGCCCCCTCCACCGCCTCAGGACCAAGGCCGTCCCCGGCGAGGGCGACCGCTCGGCCGAGCTGATGTTCATCGGCGAGGCCCCCGGCCGCGACGAAGACGCCCAGGGCCGGCCGTTCGTCGGCCGGGCCGGCCAGCTCCTGCGGAAGATCATCGCGGCCATGACCTTCCGCGAGGACGAGGTCTACATCACCAACATCGTCAAGTGCCGGCCGCCCGACAACCGCGTCCCGCTCCGCGAGGAGGAAGAGGCCTGTTCGCCCTACCTCGTGCGCCAGATCGAGCTCATGCGGCCGCGCGTCATCGTCACGCTGGGCAAGACCCCGACCGACTATTTCGTGCCCGGCCGCGAGAGCATGACGGCCCGGCGGGGCCGGTGGGGGGACTACCGCGGCATCCCGGTCATGCCCACCTTCCACCCCTCCTACCTCATCCGCAACGAGGGCAACCGCGAACTGAAGCGCATGGTCTGGGAGGACATGCAGAAGGTCATGACGCTCCTCGGCAGAAAATGACCGTCTTCGCCCGGGTCGTCTTCCCCCTGCCCCTCGACCAGTCCTTCCTCTACGCCGTTCCGGAGGCGCAGCGGGCCCTGGCCAAGCCCGGGGCCCGCGTCGTCGCGCCGCTCGGGACGCGCCGGCAGAACGGCTTCATCGTCGAAGTGACGGCCGAGCCGCCCGCAGGAGGGTTCAAGCTCAAGGAGCTCGTCAAGGTCCTCGACGACCGGCCCTTCCGGGACGAGCGGTTCCTCGATTTCACCGGCCGCCTCTCGGCCGAGTTCCATTCCTCGTGGGGCGAGGTGCTCCAGGCGTCCCTTCCCCCGTCTCTCGCGGCCCGGATCAAGGTCTCCGTCGTCCTGACCGAGGCCGGGCGGGAGGCGCTCGAGGCCAAGGGCATGGGACCGAAGGCGCGCCTGCTCGCGGAGGCCCTGAGGCTCGCGCCCCAGGGGCGGAGCCCGCTGTTCCTCCTCCGGCGGACGGGCGTCAAGGACGTCAACGCGCTCATCGCCCGGATGGAGCGGGCGGGACTCGTCGAGGTCCGCAAGGAAGCGGTCCGGCCTCCCGCCCCGCCCAAGCCCGGTGGGGAAGAGGCCGCCGTACAGCTCGGGCTGGCCTTCCCGGAGTCGATGAAGGACGAGGGCGTCCTGGCCCCGATCGAGAGGGCCGTCGCCGCCGGCAAGCCGGGCGCCTGGTATCTCTTCGGCTCCGCGGCCCAGAGGCGGGCGGCCCTGCAGACCTTGGTCCGGCGGGCGGTCGGGGCCGGCGGCCGGGTCCTCCATCTCCTGCCCGAGGTCGCCCCGACCGGGGGACTCGCAGCCGGCTTCAGGAAGGACTACGGCCGGACGGCGGTCGTCTTCCACGGCCGGATGACGGAGAGACAGAAGGAGGACGCCTGGCTGGCGCTCCGGAGCGGACGGGCCGCGCTCGCCGCCGGAACGCGCTCGGCCCTCTTCGTGGAGATGGAGGCGCTCCGTCTCATCGTCGTCGACGGCGAGCAGGACGAGTCCTACGTCCAGGCCGAGAGCCCGGCCTACGACGCCCGGCGCGGGGCGTTCCTCCGGGCCCGGGCCGAAGGCGCCGTGGTCGTTTTCAGCTCGTCGCGTCCGACCGTCGAGGCCTACGCCGAGGCGGAAAAAGCGGGGATCCTCATCGGGCTCGGGACCGATCCGCCGCGCACGGGCGTCGTCCTCGTCGACCACCCGCGCGACGTGCCGCTCATCTCCCGCGAGCTCGAGTCGAAGCTGAGGGCCCATCACGGGCGGGGCGAGCCGGCCATCCTCTTCCTCAACCGCCGCGGCTACGCCGCGCAGATCGAATGCGGCGGCTGCGGCCGCGTGCCGCGCTGCCCGCGGTGCGACATCGCCCTCGTCTTCCACAAGGCCGAGAGCCGCCTGGTCTGCCACTACTGCAACCATTCCGTCGACGTCGAGCGGGCCTGCGACGGCTGCGGCGGCCGGGTCGTCGTCCGGCGCGGGGCCGGGACCCAGGCGGTCGAGGAGGAGCTCAAGCGGCTGTTCCCCGGCGTCCGGGTGGCCCGGTTCGATTCGGACACGGCCGGGACCCCGGCCGAGCGGGAGGCGCTCCTGGGGGATTTCGCCAAGGGAGCGATCCCGCTCCTCGTCGGGACCCAGCTTCTCGTCCATCAACCGGGCGTGCCGAAAGCCGGGCTCGTCGGCATTCTCCGGCCCGAATCCCTCCTCGGGTTCTCCGACTACCGGGCCGGCCAGAAGACCTTCGAGGCCGTCTCGGCCATGCTGGACTTCCGGCGCGACGGGCCGGGGGCGGAGGCCGTCATCCAGACGGCGGCCCCGGTCCATTTCTCCATCGCCGCGGCCGCGGCGGGGGATTACCTCGCGTTCTACGAGAAGGAGATCGAGTTCCGCCGGATGCTCAACTACCCCCCGTTCGCCAGCCTGGCCGAGGTCACGCTCCAGGGCCGGGACGTGCGGGCCCTCGGGGGGAAGTCGCGGGAGCTCCTGGCCCTGTTCCAGAAGCACGCGCCGGAGCTCGAAGTGCTCGGCCCGGCTTTCGCGCCGGTGGCCCGCGTCAAGGACCTGACCCGGGTCCAGCTCATCCTCAAAGCCGCGGAGCGCGGAACGATCGACCGCGCCCTCCGCGAGGCCCTGCCCAAGATCCGCCTGAAAAAATCGGTCGTCTTCTCCTACTCCCCCTTCCGCGAATAGTCAGAAGGGACCAGTCTCCGGAAAAGAAGGGACCAGGTCTTCGCGCGAATCGTCTATTGGACCGATTTGGCGTGAAGACCTGGTCCCTTCTGAAATAAAAAAAAGGCCCGTCCCGAAGGACGGGCCCTGTGTCGGGCGAAAGTCGGCTTATTTCTTGACGGGCGGCGCGACGACCTGGTAGTCGGCGAAGTAGATCGTCAGGTAGCCGGTGGCCGTGACCTCGTGGTCGGTCAGGTCGTGGCCGAAGATCTCGATCTTGGCCTTGGACTCGATGACCGTGTTCGTGCCCCTGAGGCCCAACAGGGGAGCGGCGAGCTTGGCCGCCTCGAGGACGACGACGAAGGGGACCGACGTCGTCTCGTCGACCGGGCAGAGGACGGTCGAGAAGTTGCCGTCGAAGGGCAGCGGGACGTCGACGCCCGGCGAGCCCGGTCCGGTCGGCAGCTCGTAGGTCACGCGGTAGTTCGTCAGGACGACGTCGTTGAACTGCGTGGGCCCGTCGACGGAGCCGGGGTTGACCAGGCGGACGATGATGTTGGCCGTGGCGTTGTTCACCCGGACCAGGCCGTCGGCGTCGATGACGTCGGACTGGAGGTAGGCCACCGTCTCGCCGTCCATGTCCGTCCCGGTGATGCTCTGGATGATGATGATGCTGCTCGACTCGGTCTCCTTGGAGATCGTGTTGCAGCCGGCCAGGACGAGGACGACGGCCGCGGCGGCCAGGATCTTGAAGGTCATGATGTTCTTTTTCATGGCGCTTATGCTCCTCTTACTTGATGATCCTGGGCGTGATGAAGATGAGCAGCTCCCGGCTCGTCTTCGTCCGGGCGAAGTTCTTGAAGATGTTGCCCAGGATCGGGATCTGGTGGAGGAAGGGCACGCGCTCGCGCGTGACCGAGTCCTCCGTGCGGTAGATGCCGCCGATGACCGTCGTGCCGCCGTCGGGGACCATGACCGTCGTCTTGGCGCTCTGCATCGTGATCGGCGGGATGCCGTTGACCAGGTTGGCGAAGTCGGCGGCGTTGTTCTGGATCTCGATGGTCATGATGATCGTGCCTTCGGCCGTGATCTGCGGCGTCGCCCGCAGCTCGAGGGCCGCGTTGACGTACCGGGTCGTCACGGTGAAGTTGGCCACGGTCTGAACGGGGATCTGGCGGCCCTGGATGATCTCGGCCTGCTGGTTGTTCTGCGTGACGACGGACGGCCGGGAGATGATCTTGCCGTCGCCGCCCGTCTCCAGGGCGGACAGGGCGATGTCGACCCGGAAGCTGTCGAGGACGTTGGCGAAGGAGAAGCCGATGGCCGAATTGAAGGACGGCGCCGGCAGGTTGACGGCGTAGCCGCCGAGCGGGCCGCCGATGCCCTTGGTCACGATGCCCTGGGGGATCATGGCGCCGTCGACGAGGACGCTGTTGGGGAACTGCAGGTTGGTCGCGTTGCCGTAGTACGGGCTGGCCTCGCCCCGGAAGCCCCACTGGACGCCCAGGTTGCGGACGAAGGTCGCCGAGGCCTCGACGACGCGGGCTTCGATCGAGACCTGCGGGGTCGGCGTGTCGACGACGGTGATGAGCTTCTCGAGGAGATCGAGCTTGTCGCGGACCTCGGAGATGAGCAGGGTGTTGGTCCGGTCGTCGACGATGATCTCGCCGCGCTCCGAGATCTTGGAGCGGAGGAGGGCGGCGACGTCCTTGGCCTTGGAGTAGGACAGCGTGATCGTCTTGACCATGACCGGCCCCGAGAGCTCCTTGCTCTCCTTGAGCCGCCGCTGTTCTTCCTCTTCGCGGGTCAGGACGTTGACGGGGGCGATGCGGAGGATGTTGCCCTCGATCGTCTTGCCCATCTTGTTCTGCTTGAGGATCATCTCCAGGGCCTGGTCCCAGGGAACATCCTGGAGGTTGACGGTGACCGTGCCCCGGACGTCCGGGTCGAAGACGACGTTCAGCCCGGCGAACTCGGCCAGGTAGAGGACGACGTCCTTGAGGTCGGAGTCCTTGATCTTGAGGCTGATGATGTCGCCGGAGTACTTCTCTTCGTCCCCGACGATCGTTTTGGGCTTGAACTTCTGCTGCTGACCTTCGGCCACGACGGCCGCGATCTCCTGGGCGGGAGGCTCGACCTCGCGGGTCGGGCAGGGGGCCTCGGTCGTCACGGCCTTGGCCTCGGCCTTGGGCGCAGGGGCCACCGGCTTGGGCTCCTCCTTCTTCGGGGCCGGCACCGGGGCCGGGGCCGGGGGAGGCGTCGGCTGGACGATCGCCGCCGCAGGCGCCGCGGCGACCGATCCGGTCTTCGCGGTGGGGAAGAAGGACACGACCAGGCCGTCGCTGCGGGAGTCCAGGGCGTAGAGCCCGGGCTCCTTGAGGTCGAAGACCATCCGGGTGATGGGCCGCGGGCCGCCCGCCTGGAACTGGGCCACGCGGACCCGCTGGACCGTGGACCTCGGGTCGTCGATCGGCCAGACGTCCGACTTGGAGGCGAGGAGCGTGTCGAAGAGGTCGACGACGAGGCGCGGCGGGTTCTCCAGGGCGAAGACCTGGGTGACGGCGGAGCCGTTCAGGGCGGCCTTGATGGCGACCGTGTCACCGCCGGCGGAGGTGTCGACCTTGCTCAGGCGGATGTCGCTCTTGGGCGTGCGGTCGAGCGCGGCCTGGGTGGAGCCGTCGATGACGTAGCCGGTCTGGCCCCTCTGGATGGCGTTGAGCTCGACGACGGTGCGTCCGGATTCGTGGACGATCCGGGCCGGGACCCGTTCGCTCAGGCGGACGAGGAGACGGAGCCCGTCGCCGCCGGCCTTTTCGACCTGGACGTCGCGGACCAGCCCCGATCCGGAGGAGGGGAGGACCGGCGCGGCGGCCGTCGAGGCCCGGGCGATGTCGAGGGCGAGCGTCCGGGGGGAATCGGCGAGGTAGTAGGCCTTCGCGACGTCGAGCGGCCCGTCGGTCTCAATGACCAGCCTCGTCGAGAGCGTGCCCGCCTGGACCTGGATCTTGCCGATGTGGACGGCGGGGGCCGGGCCCTGGGCTTGCAGGGCGACGAAGGCGAGCGCGCACAGCCCGGCGAGTACGGCCGGAAGGATTCTCTTGTTCATGTTACAGCTCCTCCGTGATTTCCTTGATGATGTCTCTCGGTCTGATGAGCGGGATCCCCCGATCGTGGGTCTTCCGCAGGACGACCTGCGTCTCGGTGATGGACAGGACGTACCCGTCCGCGAACTTGTCGCCGACCTTGGCGAACATCGGGAATCCCTGGGGCTGGCCGATCATGGCGGTGTAGACGTTCTTGTTCTTGACGATGCCGAAGAGGATGAGGTCGTCGATGAACATCTGGTTGTCGCCGATCGCCGCCTTCTCCTTGAGATCGCGGCCGGCCAGGAGGTTCTTGAAGGGGTCCCGGCGGCCCTCGGGGCTGTAGGTGAAGCCCGTCTGGACGGTGAGGGCGGGAGGGGCCGTTTCGGGCGGCGGAGCGGCCGCCGTCTCCTGGGCGAGGAGAGGCGCCAGGCCCGCGAGAAGGACGACGGTGAGGAGGACAGCGGCTTTTCTCATCGTTTTGGCCTCGCTTGTTTTTTGGCCGGCGCGGCGGCGGCCGTCGGCTCGGCGAAGAAGTAGGTCTTGGCCGTCCAGTTGGCGGAGACCGTGTTGAGGTCCGTCTGGCGGTTCAAGGTCTTGAGGCTGAAGTTCTCGATGGTGAAGACCCGGGCGAACTTGCTCAGCTTGTCGAAGAACGTGCCGAGGTTGTGGTAGTTCCCGGAGACCTGGATGGGGATCGGCCATTCGGCGTAGTAATCCTTGTTGATCTCCTTGCCGGGGGCGAAGCGCAGGACGTCGAGCCGGGAGTCGTAGGCCAGGGCCTGGATCTGCCGGAGGATGTCCGCGATCTCCTTGCGCTGGGGGATGTTGACCTCGAGGGTCTTGAGCTTGGCGGTCATGGCGACGATGTCGGCCTCGATCTTGTCCAGCTCCCGCTTCTTCTGCTTGAGGTTCTGGACCTCGGCCTCGACCTTGACCCGCTCGGCGGTCAGGGCCTTGAGCTTGACGTTCTGGGGCTTGAAATAGAAGAAGAAGGCCAGGGCGAAGAGGAGGACGGCGAACAGGAGGTATCCGTACCAGGGCCAGTTTTTCATCACTTCACCTCTTTCTTCGCCGGCGCCGCGGGCGGCTCGGCCTTGACGGGAAGCGGCTCCGGCTTCTTCTCGAGCGTGGCCAGCAGGGAGAACTCCAGGTACTGATCGCCCTGCGTGGTCTTCTGGGTCGTGGACACGAGGCTGACGTTCATGATCTGGGGGCTGGATTCGAGGCCCGAGATGTAGTCCGCGACGAGGTTGTTCGAGAGGGCCCGGCCCTTGATCTGGATGCCCTTGTCGTCGAAGACGACGTCGGTCAGCCAGACCCACTCAGGCAGGCGGCGGCTGATCTCGTCCATGAGGCGTGGCGCCATGTCGCGCTGGGCGTTGAGGGCCTCGATGAGCGAGATCTTCAGGTTCAGGGACTCCCGGGCGGCCTGCTGGAGCTTCAGCGCTTCCTCGACGTAGGAGAGCTTGCTCTTCTCCTGGCGGGCCGTGGCCAGAAGGGTGTTCTCCCGGGTGAAGGCCTTCTGCTGGAAGAAGTAGAGGGCGCCGAGACCGAGGACGAGGACGAGGAAGATGAGGCTGCCGATGTTCGGGCCCTTCCGGGTGCCTTCCGTGACCTCGCCGGCGGCGACGATCGGTTCCTTGTCTTTGGTTTCCGGCTTGAGGAGGTTGATCCGTATCATGGTTACTTCTCCACCTTTCGGGTTGCCAAGCCGACCGCGACACCGAAGATCGGCGCCATGTCGGTGAAGTAGACCGCGTCGAACTTCTTGTCGTCGACCCGGATGTTGCGGAAGGGATTGATGATCTCCGTCTTGATGCGGAACTTCGTCTCGAAGGCGCTGACCATGTTCGCGACGTTGGCCAGGCCGCCGCTGAGGAAGATCTGCTCGATCTTCCGTTCGCGCTTCTCGGAGGCCTCGTAGAAGGAGAAGGTCTTCTCGATCTCGTCGAGCAGGTCGCGGACGTTCATCGACAGGAGGGTGGCGAACTGGTCGGGCGTGGTCGATTTCCCGGGGATGCCCTTGAGGAGCTTCTCCGCCTCTTCGAACGAGATGCTGAGCTCCTTGCGGATGTTCTCGGTGAAGAAGAAGCCGCCCAGGGACAGGTCGCGGAAGAGCTGCGGCGTGCCCCGCTCGACGATGACGACGTTGGTGATGTTGGCGCCGATGTTGATCAGGGCGATCGTCTTGTCGGCGAAGCTCTCGGGGTAGTTCGCTTCGAGGACGTTCTGGAGGGCGAAGACGTCGACCTCGATGCTCTGCAGGTTCTTCCGGGCCTGGGCGATGACGTTGCTGTAGTTGGCGATCTTGTCCTTCTTGGCGGCGACGAGCAGGATGTCCAGGTTCTTCTCTTCCGTCGCGTGCGACGGCTTGAGGATGGCGTAGTCGACGTTGGTCTCCTCGTACGGATAGGGGATGTTGTGCTTCGCCTCCCAGATGATGGATTCCGCGAGCTCCTGCTTCTCCATGACCGGGAGGGAGATCTTCTTGATGATGACGGAGTTGCCGGAGATGGAGATGGCCACGTCCTTGGTCGAGATCTTGTTCTCCTCGAAGAGGAGGCGGATGGTCTCGACGACGGCGGCCGAATCGATGATGGTCCCTTCGACGATGGCGTCGTGGGGGAGGGGCTCGTAGCCGATCTTCACGAGATCGTAGGCCTCGCCTCCGCCCTTCTTCCGGGCCCGGAGCTCGACGGCCTTGACGGAGTAGGAGCCGATGTCCAGTCCGACCACGCTTTTTTCCCGAGAGAGTCCGAACATGTTTGCCCGCCTTTATGGATTTTTGGCTTTTTTGGAATGCGCTCATCTTGGCCCTCAGCTTCCGGGAGACCAGCCCGGGAACGAGGCCCTCGACCGAGCCGCCGAGACCGGCGACCTCGCGGACCACGTTCGAGCTGAGGAACGTATAATTGACGCTCGGCATCATGAAAAACGTCTCGATGTCCGGGGCCAGGCTGCGGTTCATGAGGGCCATCTGGAACTCGTACTCGAAGTCCGAGATGGCCCGCAAGCCCCGGATGACCACCCCTGTGCCCTGGGCCCGGGCGAAGTCGACGAGCAGGCCGTCGAAGGCCCGGACCTCGACCTCCTTTTTGGAGGCGAAAATATCTTGAATCATTCTTACCCTCTCTTTAGTCGTGAAGAGAGGCTGCTTTTTGGGGTTTTTCAGGACGGCGATCACGATCCGGTCGAAGACCCGGAGACCCCGCTCGATAATGTCCACGTGCCCGTTGGTGATGGGGTCGAAGGAACCGGGATAGATGGCGCTCGCATCCCTCATCTGGACCCGCAGTTAGTTCCTCATCTCGATTTAGTATCCAAATATCAAAAAAAAAGAGGCTTGTCAACGAAAATCCTCGGGGGAAAGGGGTCGCGGAGGGCCCGGCGAGGGCCATGTGCGGTGGTCCTTATTCGGGGACGGAGGACGGGCCCCGGGGCCGCGGCCGGGCGAGGGGAGCCTGGAAAGGGGGTGCGGTCTCCTCCCCGGCCTAACCGGGTGTCACCGCGGGGGGTGAGGGCCGGCCTGGCGGGGAAGGGGCGTCCCGGGGGCCTCCCGTTGCTTTAAGCGCCGGCTTGTGCTAATTTTTGGACGATGATGATCCGATTCGGCACCTCAGGCTGGCGCGGAGTGATGGGCGAGGACTTCACCTTCGCCAACGTCCGCGTCGTCGTCCAGGCCGCCGCCAACTACCTGCAGTCGAAATACGGCGACGCGCCCGTCGCCGTGGTCGTCGGCTACGACACCCGCTTCCTCTCGGACCGCTACGCCCTCGAGGCGGCCAAGATCCTGGCCCGGAACAAGATCCAGGTCCTGCTCTCCGACCGCGACGCGCCGTCCCAGGCCCTGGCCTGGCAGGTCATCAAGCGCAAGTGCCAGGGCGGGATCAACTTCACCGCCTCCTTCAATCCGCCCCGCTACAACGGCCTCAAGTTCAACGCGGCCACGGGCGCCCCGGCCCTGCCGGCGGTCACCGACGCGATCGAAGAGGAGGTCCGCCGGCTGATGCCCGGATTCTCCCTGCTCTCCGCGCCCGCCCCGGACGAGAACGTCTCCCGCATCGACCTCCAGGCCGACTACCTGGCCTTCCTCCAGGACAAGATCGATTTCGCGGTCATGCGCGAGGCCGGTCTCAAGATCGTCGCCGACCCCCTCTACGGGACCAGCCGCGAGTACCTCGACGAGATCCTCGAAGAGAACGGCGTCGAGGTCGAGGGCCTCCACGGCTACGTCGACCCCTACTTCGGCGGGGTCAGCCCCTCCTGCACCGAGGAGAACCTGGCCGAGCTCAAAGCCCACGTCGTCCGGACCGGATGCCACCTCGGCCTGGCCACGGACGCCGACGGGGACCGCTTCGGCATCGTCGACGAGAAGGGCGGATTCGTCCACCCCAACATCATCCTGGCCCTCCTGCTCGACTACCTCGTCCGGGTCAAGGGCCGGCGCGGCGGCGTCGCCCGATCGATCACCACGACCCATCTCCTCGACCGCATCGCCCGGCGGTACGACCTGCCGCTGACCAAGACCAAGGTCGGCTTCAAGTACATGGCGGAGCTGTTCCTCCAGGGCCAGATCCTGTTCGGCGGGGAGGAGAGCGCCTGCATCGCCGTCAAGGACCACCTGCCGGAGAAGGACGGCATCTTCGCCGGGCTGCTCGTCGCGGAGATGATCGCCGCCACGGGCCGCAGCCTGGGGACGCTGCGCGAGGACCTGTTCAAGGAGTACGGGGAGATGACGAGCGGCCAGCGCACGCTGCCCCTGACCCCGGAGCGGGCCAAGAAGCTCAAGGCCCTGGTCCAGGATCCGCCGGCGAAGCTCGGGCGCCGCAAGGTCGTCGCCGTGGAGACGCTCGACGGCCTCAAGCTCGATTTCGAAGCGGACCGCTGGCTCGTCCTCCGGCAGTCCGGCACCGAGCCCCTCATCCGCTGCTACGCCGAGGCCGAGAATTGCGAAGAGGTCGAGTCTCTCCTGAAGAAGGGGCTGGGGGCGGTCCGGTGAAGAAGAAGATCGCCGTCCTGGCCGTCGCCGGCGTGCTGCTGATCATGGCCGTCACCGCGTTCTTCGGCAAGAAGGGCGTGATGGACCTGCGCCGGGACCGCCGGACGCTGGCGTCCCAGGCGGAGAGGATCCGGGAGCTCGAAGCCCGGAAGGCCCGGCTCGAGTCCGAGATCGCCCGGCTCGAGACCGATCCGCGGGCCGTCGAGAAGGCGGCCCGGGAGAAGCTCGGGCTCGTCGAGCCCGGCGAAAAGGTCGTCGTCGATCCCGCCGGACCCGTCAAGAAGTAGATGCCCCGGCCCGCCACGACTCGACTCCAGCCGGAAGAGCGGGCCCTGCTCGAGGGTCTCAATCCCGCCCAGCGCCGGGCCGTCCGGCACGGGGCGGGACCCCTGCTCATCGTCGCCGGCGCGGGGACCGGGAAGACCAAGGTCATCACCCACCGCATCGCCCGGCTCATCGCCGCCAAGGCGGCCCGCCCGGACGAGATCCTGGCCCTGACCTTCACGGAGAGAGCGGCCGGCGAGATGGAGGCCCGGGTCGACGTCCTCGTCCCCTACACGTCGTCCTTCGCCGAGATCAGCACCTTCAATTCCTTCGGCGAGCGGGTCCTGCGCGATTACGCCCTGGACGCCGGCTATCGGCCGGATTTCCGCCTGCTGGCCGACGTCGACCAGGCCATCTTCTTCCGCGAGAACCTCTTCCGCCTGCCGCTCGATTACTACCGTCCCCTCGGCCAGCCGACCCGCCACATCCAGGAGGTCCTCGAGGCCATCCGGCGGCTGAAGCAGGAGGACGTCCGGCCCGAGGACTACGTCCGTCACGCCGAGGAGCTGGCGAAACACGCGGCCGGCGAGAGCGAGAAGGAGACGGCCCGCAAGCATCTCGAGATCGCCCGGGTGTTCGCCGCCTACCAGTCGCTCCTGAAGACCGAAGGCCTGATCGATTTCGAGGACCAGGTCACGCTCGTCGTCGACCTCCTCCGGCGCCGCCCGGCCGTGCTCGAAGAGCTCCGGCGCCGCTACCGCTACATCCTCGTCGACGAGTTCCAGGACACGAACTTCGTCCAGTTCGAGCTCCTCAAGATGCTGGCCGCCGGGCACCGCAACCTGACCGTCGTCGGCGACGACGACCAGAGCATCTTCCGCTTCCGCGGCGCCTCCCTCAGCAACATCCTCGAGTTCGAGGCGGTCTTTCCCGAGGCGGAGAGGATCGTCCTGGTGCGGAACTACCGCTCGACCCAGTCCATCCTCGACGCCTCGCACCGCCTCATCCGGCACAACGATCCCAACCGTCTGGAGTTCAAGGACAAGATCGACAAGCGGCTCAAGGCCGCCGCGCGCGGCCGGGGCAAGTCCGTCCACATGCGGACTTTCGACACGCTCGCCGCACGAGGCCGACGCCGTGGCCGACCATGTCCGGGAGATCCACGACCGGGGGGCCGCCTGGCGGGACATCGCCGTGCTCGTCCGGCGCAACGCCGACGCCGATCCCTACCTGAGGTCCTTCAATATCAAGCAGATCCCCTTCCGCTTCTCGGGCAGCCGCGGCCTCTACCAGCAGGAGGAGATCAAGGTCGTCGTCGCCTTCATCCGGGCCCTGACCGATTTCGAGAACAGCCGCGACCTCTTCTATCTGGCCCTCTCGGACGTCTACAAGGCCGGGCCCTACGACCTGAGCCGGATCGCCGGGCACGCCGAGAAGAAGAACCTGTCCCTCCACGACGTCTTCAAGGCCATCGCCGAGGACGCGAGCCCGGTCGAGATCGCCGCGGAAACGGCGGAGACGGTCAAGAGGATCTTCGCCGACATCCGGGCCTTCTCCGAGCTCGCCGCGACGCAGAACGCCGGCGCCGTCGTCTACGCCTTCCTCGAACGGACGGGCTACCTCAAGTCCCTGGTCGAGCCGATGACGCTCGAATCCGAGGTCCGGGTCAAGAACCTCCGGCTCTTCTTCGACAAGATCCGGGGCTTCTCGGACCTCGTCGAGAACGATTCGATCCGCTCGTTCGCCCGCTATCTCGACCTGCTCGGCGAGGTCGGCGACAATCCCGCCACCTCGGAGGCGGAGCTCGACGAGGACGCGGTCAACGTCCTGACCGTCCACAAGGCCAAGGGGCTCGAGTTCGGGACGGTCTTCCTCGTCGGCCTCATCGAGGACCGTTTCCCCGGGCGGGAGAGGCGCGAGCGCATCCCGGTGCCCGAGGGCGTTCTCAAGGAGACTCTGCCGGGCCGGGAGAATTATCTTCAGGAGGAGCGGCGGCTCTTCTACGTGGCCATGACCCGGGCCCGGCGGGCCCTCCACCTGACCTGGGCCAGGGACTACGGGGTCCGGCGGCTGAAGAAGATCAGCCCCTTCGTCCTCGAGGCCCTGGACGTCCCCAAGCTGCCCGAAGAGGTCCTGCGGGCCTCGGTGCTCGAGGACATCCGCCGTTCCGCCCTGTCGCCCGGACGCCCCGCGGCCGCGGCGGCGCGCCGGCCCGGCGGGACCCTGCGGCTGAGCCACGTCCGGGTCGAGGACTACCTCGTCTGCCCGCTCAAGTACAAGTTCCGTCACGAGATGAAGGTGCCCGTCCTGCCCCACCACTCCCTCGTCTTCGGACGGGTCCTGCACGAGACCATCCACGCCTATCTGAAGATGAGGCTGAAGGGGCGGGCGGTCGACGAGCAGGCGGTCGTCGACGATTACGCGAAGAAGATGGGTCAACGAGGGCTTCCTCAGCCGCGAGCACGAGGAATTGCGCAAGGCGGCCGGCGAACGGGCCCTGCGCCTCTTCTACCAGCGGGAGGAGGCCTCGGGGCGGCGGCCCGACTTCCTGGAGAAGCCTTTCCGCTGGCAGGAGGCGGGGATCCGGTTCTCGGGACGCTTCGACCGGATCGATTTCGAGACGGCCGGCCCGGTCATCATCGACTTCAAGACGACCGAGGTGGCCTCCGAAAAGGAGGCCGAAAAGGCCGCGGCCGACAGCCTGCAGCTGGACGTCTACGCCCTATCCTTATTGAAGACGGAGGGGATGCTCCCGGTCGAGACGCGCCTGCACTTCCTCGAATCCGGCATCGTCGGCCGGGCGGTGAAAGGCGAGAAGGAGCTCAAGCGGGCGGCCGAGAGGATCCGCGAGGCGGCCGCCGGCATCCGCGCCGGCGACTTCAAGGCCCGCCCCGACTGGCACAACTGCTCGGCCTGCGTCTTTAAGACGATCTGTCCTTCATCATTCGCCTTCTAATGGATCTTCTCCCGATTCCGTGATGTCCCTCTCTCCGGCTGTGTTCGGGGATATCCTCTAGCTCCCCGGCCCCGGGAACGTGCGAGCTCGGATCCCAGCGCCGCCCCTCCGGGTCGCTCCGGCACCGACGGTGACTCGGAAGCTCCCTGCCGCTCACCCGCCTCGAGAGGGTGTCCCGGAAATGGGAGAAGAAACTATAATAGGCCTGATGATGAGGGACTGCCAACAGATGACAGCTTCCGGATGACGGGTTGGGCGGCCCTTTACCGTTCGCTTATTGAGGCTTGGTCCAGAAGGGCATCACCGCCCAGATCTTGGTGCGGCTCATCATCCGCAGCGCCTCGACGATGCGTTCCTGGCCGGCCGCGCTCTTCGTCCGGATGCCGAGCACGGGATTGCTGAAGAGTGTCTGCCAGAACGTTCGCTTCCTGGGCCAGACGTCCAGGCGGACGTCCTCGTCGGCGGCGATCCCGGCTTCCTTCTTGGCGATGCCGATGGCCATGGTCAGCCCGCCGATCTCGTCGACGAGCTTCCTCTCCTTGGCCTGCCGGCCGGTCCAGATGCGCCCCTTGCCGACGGCGTCGACCTCGTCCCGCGTCAGGCCCCGGCCCTCGGCGGCCTTGACGAGGAACTGCTCGTAGGTCCAGAGGATCTCGTCCTTGAGGATCCGGCGCTCCTCGGGGGTGAAAGGCCGGAACGGGGAGAAGACGTCGGCCAACTTCGCCGAAAGCGAGCTTTTCGGTGGTCACGCCGAGCTTCTCCAGGAGCCCGTCGACGCTGAACTTGCCGGCCAGGACGCCGATGGACCCGGTCAGGGTCTGCGGCTGGGCGACGATCTTCGTCGCCGGCATGGCGATCCAGTATCCGCCCGAACCGGCCACGTCCGACATGGACACGACGACGGGCTTCGCTTTCCGGGCCAGGGCGACCTCGCGGGCGATGACGTCCGAGCCGACCGAGGAGCCGCCCGGGCTGTCGACGCGCAGGACGATGGCCTTGACCGAGGCGTCGTTGCGGGCCGCCCGGATCCAGCGGGCGACCGTCGTGCCGCCCATGACCTGGGGCAGGCTCTCGCCGGTCATGATGGTCCCGACGGCGTAGACGAGCGCGACCTTGCCGGGGCCGGTCTCGAGGCCGACCGATGCGGGCTTGATCTTCGTGTAGTCGTCGAAGCGGATCCGGGCCGGCGCCCGTCCGTCGCGGGCCAGAAGGTCCTGGAGCTCGTCCTCGTAGAGACAGTCGTCGACGAGCCCGGCCGCCTTGGCCTTCTCGCCCTGGAAGAAGCCGCGGTCGACCAGGGCGCGGAACTCCTCGGGGGTCTTGCCCCGGGCCTCGGCCGCCGCGGCCACGTACTGGGCGAAAAGGTCGCCGTAATAGGACTCCGTCTCCTCGCGGTGGGCCGGCGTGAAGCCCTTCTCCGTGAACATGTTGTAGGCCGTCTTGTATTCCTCGACGTGCTCGAACTCGGCCCGGATGCCGAGCTTGTCGAAGGCGCCCTTGAGGAAGGGGACGTAGCCGCCGAGGCCGTTGATGCCCAGCCAGCCCAGGGGATGGAGGACGATCCTGTCGCAGGCCGTGGCCACGAAGTACTCCATGTCGCAGTCGGGGGCCTCCTCGATCACGGCGTAGGCCTTCTTGCCCGAGCGGCGGAAGTCGAGGACGGCCTCGCGCATCTCGGCGGCCTTGGCCCAGTCGCATTGGAGGAGGCCGAGGCGCAGCACGACGGCCCGGATGCGGCGGTCGACCTTGGCCTTGCGGAGGTTCTCCCAGAAGTCGTGGACGGCGAGGGGCCGCGAGCCCAGCAGGAGGGCGGAGAGGGAATCGGCCGGGGCGATCTCGGCGACCGGGCCGGCCAGGGGGATGTCGAGGTAGGCGGTCGCGGGGACTTCCACGCGCCTTCCCCCGATGTCCTCGAAAAAGACGAAGACCAGGCCGACGGCGGCCAGGAGGAAGAAGAACAGTATGATCAATCCCACGTAGGAGGATCTTTTCATGGGGGCTCCTCGGTTCCGGGTCCTTCCATCTATAGCAGAAACGCGCTTGATTTCAAAGTTTGAAACGTGGAGAATGGGCCCCGGAGACAGGAGGTCGCGGGAATGGCCTTTTCCAAGCTTTATGTGGGCAATCTCAACTTCAGGACCGCCGAGGAGACCTTGAAACAGCTGTTCGCGCAGCACGGCGAGGTGACCTCGGTCAACATCCTGCAGGGGCGCGGCTTCGGCTTCGTCGAGATGGCGACGCCGGAGGCGGCCCGGGAAGCCAAAGGCAAGCTCAACGGCACCGAGTTCGAAGGCCGCAAGCTCATCGTCAACGACGCCCGGCCCCGGGCCGAGCGGCCCGGGACCGACAGCCGTCCCGGCGGGGGGTTCGGCGGCGACCGCCGGGGATCCTCCGGGTCCTGACCGGCTCTGCAGTCGCGTTCGTCCGGCGGATGTCCCCTGAGGGGGCCGTGCCTCGCTTTATCCGCCAAAACCCTGCCCGTTGGAGTAAACTTTACGGGGGAACCGTCCGTTGTACCCTGAGAGGTCCCATGAGTGAAGTCCCGAGGAACCGCGAGGCCGAGGCGGCCGAGATCGCCTCTCTCCTCGAGCGGATCCAGGCGGGGGACCGCGAGGCGTTCATGACGGTCATCCGGCTCTACCAGCAGAAGGTCTTCGTCATGGCCTACTCCATCCTCCGGGACCGCGAGGACGCCCTCGACGCCGTCCAGGAGACGTTCCTCAAGCTGTATCAGAAAGCCGGCCTCTACAAGCCGGGGAATTCCTTCCAGGGCTGGCTGCTGCAGATGGCCAAGAACGTCAGCATCGACAGCTACCGCAAGAACCGGAAGAAGCGGCGGGAATGGGAGACGACGACACCGCTCGACGACATCCAGGTCGCCACCGAAGACCGGGCCGGGGACTCGGCCCATTCCGACCTGCGGATCGCCTTCTCCAGGTCCGTCGAGACCCTGGCCGAGCGGCAGAGGATGGTCTTCGTCATGAGGCACTACAACGAGCTGCCGTTCAACGAGATCTCCGCCGCGATGCGGATCTCGGTCGGGACGGCCAAATCGCTCCACTTCAAGGCCGTGCAGAACCTCAGGAAACGCCTGGCGCCGGTGCTGGGGATCCAGCCATGAACAAGTGCGCGACGGGAAGAAAAGAAAGGGCGGACTTCTTCGCCGACCCGTCCGACGAGGCAAGGAGACGGACGATGTCCGAACATGACGACAAGTGCCCGGACTGCCGGGCCGAGGCCGATGCTTACGAAAAGCTCGTCCGGGAGACGGAGGCCGTCAAGGCCGAGATCCGCCGGGCGGCCGCCACGGTCGACTGGGACGCGCTTCCCGCCCTGATCGCCGACCGGGCCGCGGCCGAGCTCCCGAAGCCCGCCGCGCGGCGGCGGGCCTGGCTGGCTCCGTTCCGCATGACGCCGGTCCTGGCCGGGGCGGCCGCCGGCCTCGTCGTCGGCGCCGTGGTCATGTATCTCGCCCTGAGAGCGCCCGGGCCCCGGCCGGATCCGGGGATGGGCTACTTCGCTTCCGGAGAGTTCCTGGACCGGGCCGAGCTCGAGCAGGCCCGCCGGAACACGGTGGATTACCTGGACAAAAGCCAGTACATGCTGCTCGACATGCTCGATTCGGCCGAGCAGGGCCCCGTCGTGCCGGCCGCCATCCGCGCCGAACGGGCCCGGGACCTCGTCCAGAAGAAGAGATACCTCAACGCCCAGCTCGAGAGATACCAGATGGCCAAGGCCAAGGCCATCTGCGACCAGATCGAGCTTCTCTTCCGGGAGCTCGCCCAGGTCGGCGACGAGCTTCCCGCCGCCGAGCTCGGGCGGCTCCGCGGCTTCGTCGAGGAGCGCCAGCTCCTCCTCAAGATCAATCTGGTCAAAAAGGAACTGCAAAGCGGGGTTTGACATGAAAAAGATCACCTGGACGATCTGTTTCGCGCTGGCCCTGGGGCTGGCGCAGGCGGCCGTCCTCCCGGTCTCGGCTCAGGACAGGCCCGGGACGGACGAAAGCCTCTACCGCGAGGCCAAGCTCCTCGTCTTCGACAAGAGCTGGAAGGCGGCCCTGGAGAAGCTCGACCAGCTCACCGACAAATTCCCCGAAAGCCCGCTCGCCGGCCAGGCCCTCTTCTATAAAGGAGAGTGCCTGAGCGGCCTCGGCGGCCGGGAGCGGGACGCGCTGCGGGCCTACAAGAGCTACATCAGGCTCGACGACGCCAAGCCCAGCCTGGTCGAGGAATCCGAGGGTTCCATCATCGATCTGGCTTTCGACCTCTACGAGGACGGGGATGCCGCCGCGATCCGCGACGTCGAGAGCCGCCTGGACCACGGCAACAAGGTCGTCCGCTACTACGCGGCCTACAAGCTCAGCATGGTCGCCGACAAGAAGCTCGCGGCCAAGGCCGCGCCGGTCCTGAAGAGGATCGTCGAGTCCGAGAAGGACCCCGAGCTCCTCGACCGGGCCCGGATCGCCCTGCTGCGCGTCTCGCCCGAGAGCCTGAAGTCCGCCGACGAGAGGGCCCCCCGGACCGGTTCGGCCCGGCTGCTCAGGATCCGCATCCGGAAGGCGGGCATGAAGGAGCCCGCCTTCTCGCTCAACATCCCCTTCGCCCTGGCCGACCTGGCCCTGAGCGCCATGGACGAGGACGACAAGGCGGCCATGCGCAAGAAGGGCTACGACCTCAACAGGATCATGAGCGAGCTTTCGAAGTCCAAGGAGAGCATCCTCCGCATCGCGGGCGACGACGGCTCGATCATCGAGATCTGGATCGACTGATGACGACACCAAGGAGAACGAACATGAAAAAAACGATCATCGCCCTCATCGCCGTCCTGGCCGTCACGCTCCTGGCCGGGCCCGTCGTGGCGGCTCCCCGCAACGATTTCCGGACCATCCAGAAGGCCGTCAAGCAGAACCCGGCCTACGAGGAGGGGAAGGAAGTCCGCTGGTTCAAGGTCCTGGTCACGGACAGCAAGTCGAGCGAAGCCAAGGTCAAGGTGACCCTGCCCATCGCCCTGATCGAGCTCATCCTGAGCTCCGATGCGGCGCGCCACGTCAAGATCGACGAGCACCGGTGCGAGGTCGACCTGAAGGCGCTCTGGATGGAGCTCAAGAAGGCCGGCCCCATGGCCCTCATCGAGATCCAGGACGACGGCGCCGTCATCAAGGTCTGGCTTGGAGTAGGATCCGCGTTCGTTTGACAAGGCCTCCGGGGCCCCATAAAATGGGGGCCGGGAGGCCCCTTGGGTAAAACGTTATCGGAGAAGATCCTCGGCCGCAAGGCCGGGAAGGACGTCCAGGCCGGCGAAGTCGTCTCCGTTTCGCCGGATTACGTCCTGTCCCACGACAACTCGGCGGCCATCATCAAGGAATTCCAGAAGCTCGGCGTCGCGAAGGTCCGGTCGCCCGGGAAGATCGTCATCGTCCTCGACCACATCGTCCCCGCCGCCGACGAGAAGTACGCCCAGAACCACAAGTCGATCCGCGAGTTCGTCGCCGCGCAGGGGATCCCGAACTTCTTCGACATCAACGCCGGCATCTGCCACCAGGTCCTGCCCGAGCAGGGCTTCGCCCTCCCGGGCCTCGTCATCGTCGGCAGCGATTCGCACACGCCGAGCTACGGCGCGCTCGGGGCCTTCGCCGCCGGCATCGGACGGACCGAGACCGCCTGCACCTGGGCGACCGACGAGATCTGGCTCCGGGTCCCGGAGACCATGCGCATCGACCTCTCCGGGCGGATGCGGCCGGGCGTCTTCGCCAAGGACCTCAGCCTGAAGCTCATCGGCGACCGCGGCGCCGAGATGGCCAACTACAAGGCCGTCGAGTTCGCCGGGCCGGCGGCCGGGGACTTCAGCGTCGGCGCGCGGCTGACCCTGGCCAACATGTCGGCCGAGATGGGGGCCAAGAACGGCTACTTCGCCCCCGACGACAAGACACTCCGAGTGGCTCGAGGGCCGGGCCCGCGCGCCGTTCACCGCCGTCGCCTCGGACCCCGACGCCGCCTACGAATCCGTCCTCGCGTACGACCTCGCGGCGCTCGAACCCCAGGTCGCCTGTCCGCACACGGTCGACAACGTCAAACCGGTCTCCGCCGTGGCGGGCCAGCGCGTCGACCAGGTCCTCATCGGCACGTGCACGAACGGCCGTCTCGAGGACCTCGAGGCCGCCGCGGCCATCCTCCGGGGCCGCAAGGTCCACCCCTCGGTCCGGGTCCTCGTCATTCCGGCCTCGTGGCAGGTCTACCGGGAGGCCCTGGCCTCCGGCGCCCTGGCCGCGCTCGTCGAGGCCGGCTGCGTCGTCCTCAACTCGGGCTGCGGGCCCTGCCTCGGCGCGCACGAGGGCCTCATGGCCGCCGGCGAGGTCTGCCTGAGCACCTCGAACCGCAACTTCCGGGGCCGCATGGGCCACCGCGACTCGGAGATCTACCTGGCCTCGCCGGCCACCGCGGCGGCCACGGCCGTCGCCGGCGCGATCGCGGACCCGAGGGAATTCTCATGAGCCAAGGCAAGGTCTGGAAATACGGCGACAACGTCAACACCGACGTCATCTTCCCCGGGCGCTACACCTACCAGATCATGACCCCCGAGGAGATGGCCAAGCACGCCATGGAGGACCTCGACCCGGCCTTCGCCGCCGGCGTGAAGCCCGGCGACGTCGTCCTCGCCGGCAAGAACTTCGGCTGCGGCTCCTCGCGCGAGCAGGCCGCGGCCTGCCTCAAGGCGGCCGGCGTCCAGGCCGTCGTGGCCCGGTCCTTCGCCCGCATCTACTTCCGCAACGCCATCAACCTCGGCCTGGCCGTCCTGCAGTGCGACGAGGCCGTCGACGCCCTGGAGAACGGGGACGAGGTCGACGTCGATTTCGCCCGGGGCGAGATCCGCTCCGCCCGGGGCACCTTCCGCTTCCTGCCGCTGCCGGAGTCCGTCCTCGGCATCATCGAGGCCGGCGGCCTGCTCGAATACACCAAGAAGAAGCTCGCAAAGGAGTGACCATGGCCAAGTACAGGATCGCCATTCTCCCCGGCGACGGGGTGGGCAAGGACGTCGTCGAAGCGACGATGATCGTGCTCGACAGGATCGGCCTCGACGCCGAATACATCTACGGCGACATCGGCTGGGATTTCTGGTGCAAGGAGGGCAACCCGCTGCCCGACCGGACCCTCAAGCTCCTCCGGGAGACGGACGCCTGCCTCTTCGGGGCCATCACCTCCAAACCGAAGGAGGACGCCGATCTCGAGCTCGACCCGTCGCTCCGGGGCAAGGGCCTGAGCTATTTCAGCCCCATCGTCCGCCTGCGCCAGGAGTTCGACCTCTACCAGAACCTCCGGCCCTGCAAGGCCTACCCCGGCAACCCCCTGAATTATAAGGAGGGGATCGACCTGGTCATCTTCCGGGAGAACACGGAAGGGATGTACGCCGGGGTCGAGTTCTTCCCCCTGCCCGCGGTCGTCCGCGACGCGCTCCTGACCAATCCCAAGATGAAACGGTTCAAGGACGTCCCGGCGAACGAGATCGCCGTGTCGACGCGGATCATGACCAAGCCGGCCTGCGCCCGCATCGTCCGGGCGGCCTTCGAGTTCGCCCGCAAGTCGGGCCGCAAGTCCGTCACGCTGATCGAGAAGCCCAACGTCCTGCGCGAGACGGGCGGCCTGATGCTCGACACGGCCCGCGAGGTCGCCAAGGGCTACCCCGACATCAAGTTCTGGGACGCCAACGTCGACGCCATCTGCATGTGGCTGCTCAAGAACCCCCACGACTACGACATCCTCGTCGCCGAGAACCTGTTCGGCGACATCGTCTCGGACCTGGCCGCCCAGCTCGTCGGCGGGCTCGGCTTCGCCTGCAGCGGCAACATCGGCGACACGTACGCCGTCTTCGAGCCGACCCACGGCTCGGCGCCGAAGTATTCGGGGATGTACAAGGTCAACCCCATCGCCACCATCCTGGCGGCCAAGATGATGCTCGACTGGATCGGCGAGACGGCCAAGGGCGCGGCCGTCGAAGCCGCGGTCGCGGCGGTCATCGGGGAAGGCCAGGCGCGGACCTACGACATGGGCGGCAAGTCCTCGAGCCTCGACGTCGGCCGGGCCGTCGCCGCAAACTCTGACGTTCGTGAAAACGCCGCATTATTCTATCGGACAAGAAGCGCCAAGACCGGCGTTTTCACCCTTCGGGCGGTCCGATCCGGCCCCATCTGCTTCGTTGCAAAGGGTTCGCAGTACTCCGAGTACAGCTTCACCCTTTGACGCCTCGCATCTGCGGCCGCCTCGGACCGCGAACGATCAGAGTTACGCGGGGTGGGCATGCTGATCCTCGCGGTCGACACGACCACGCCCAGCGGCTCCGTGGCCCTGCTCGAGGGCGAGGTCCTGCTCGGCGAAGCCGGCATCGAGTCGCCCGCGACCCACTCGGCCCGCCTGCTCCGGACGATCGACTTCCTGCTCGGCGCGCACGGCCGCGACGTCAAGGACGTCGACGCTTTCGCCGTCGCCGCCGGCCCCGGTTCGTTCACGGGCATCCGCATCGGCGTCGGCGCGGTGAAAGCCCTGGCTTTCGCCTCCGGTAAACCGGTCGCCCCGGTCTCGACCCTTCTGGCCCTGGCCGAGAAGCTCTCCGGGGACGGGGAAGGCCTGGTTTGCCCGCTCCTCGACGCCAAAAAAGAGGAGATCTACGCCGGCCTGTTCGAAGCGGGCGCGGCCGGCCTCGCCGAGATCATCCCCCAAGGCGCCTACGCCCCGGACGCCTTCTTCGCCCGGCTGCCGCCGGGGCGGGCGATCGCCTTCGCGGGCAGCGGCCTCGCCGTCTACCGGGAGAAGCTCCTGGCCGCCGTCGGGGACCGGGCCCGTTTTCCGCGCCGGTCGTCCTTCATCGCGGCCGAGGTCGCCCGCCTCGGCGCCGCGATCGTCCGCGCCGGCGGGGGCGTCGACGCCGCGGCCCTCGAGCCGATCTATTACCGGCGGTCCCAGGCCGAGGAGAAATGACCACCCTGATCGAGGGTGAGGACCGCTACTTCGTCCGGCGGATGAGGGAGGGGGACCTCCCGGCCGTCCGGGCGATCGAGGTCGCGTCCTTCTCGAATCCCTGGAGCGACAACACCTTCCGCGGCGAGATCCAGAACACCTCGATCTCGTCGCCCATGGTCGTCGTCCGCAAGCCTGCCAACCCGGCCGTCGCGGACGAAGGGCAGGTCGTCGCCTACATCGTCTACTGGCAGATCCGCGACGACGTCCAGATCAACAACGTCGCCGTCCACCCCGACCACCGCGGCCTCGGCCTCGGCGAGGCCATGATGCGCTACGCGATCGCCAAGGTCCGGGCGGCGGGGGCGGGCTTCGTCACCCTCGAGGTCCGGCAATCCAACACGGCGGCGGTCACCCTCTACAAGAAGCTCGGGTTCGAGATCCTGGGAACGCGGAAGAACTATTACACGAAGCCGGACGAGGACGCCCACGTCATGGGCCTCGTCCTCGATCAGTAGTCGACGCGGACCAGGGTCAGGCCGCGGGCCGGGGCCGTCGGCCCGGCGAGCGAGCGGTCCTTTCGCCCGAAGATCTCCTCGATATCGGCCGGGCGGATGCGGCCGCGGCCGACCTCGAGGAGCGTCCCCACGATCGTCCTCACCATGTACCGCAGGAACCCCTGGGCCTCGATCGTGTAGACGATCTCGTCGCCCGAGCGCCGGAGTTCCGAGCGGGTGACCGTCCTCACCGGCGAACGGTCGCGGTTGGAGGAGAACGCGGTGAAATCGGCCGTCCGGACGAACAGCCGGGCCGCCTCGCGCATGGCGCCGAGTCTTGAGGGGATAGGGCCAGTGGAGGACGTAGCGGCGGTCGAGGGGGCTCGCCTGCGGGGCGGTGACGATGCGGTAGCGGTAGAGCTTCGAGCGGGCGGAGCTTCGGGCGTGGAACTCCGGCGGCGCCTCGTCGAGGGAGAAGACGCGGACGTCGGCGGGCAGGACGGCGTTGAGTGCGCGGAAGAGGACCTCGTCGGTGAGCTTGAAGGCGCCGCGGAAGCTGGCCACCTGCCCGAGGGCGTGGACGCCGGCGTCGGTCCGCCCGGCGCCGTGGACGACGGTCCTCTTCCGGGTGACCTTGAAGACCGCCTCCTCGAGGACGCCCTGGACGGTCCGGCCGTCGGGCTGGCGCTGCCAGCCGCGGAAGTCCGTGCCGTCGTAGCCGACGACGAGCCTGTAGTTCTTCATGTCAGGCCGCCTTCCTTCGGGGCGTTTCGCGGGCCTATTCTATCATATCGGGCCCGCCGCTCCCGCCGCGGCGCGCATTGACTTGGCGTACCGGGTGTGTTAGGAATGACTCATTAAAACGGGTTGAATTGCGCATGTCGTTCATCAATCACGCCACCAAGTCGATCGCCATCAAGATCGTCTACTACGGGCCCGGCCTGAGCGGCAAGACGACCAACCTCCGCTACATCTACCACAAGCTCGACGCCTCCAACCGGGGCGAGCTCGTCTGCCTCGAGACGGAGACCGACCGGACCTATTTCTTCGACCTCCTGCCCATCCGGGCCGGGATGATCGGCGAGTTCAAGGTCCACTTCCAGCTGATGTCCGTCCCCGGCCAGGTGTTCTACGAGGCCTCGCGCAAGAGCGTCCTGCGCGGCGTGGACGGCATCGTCTTCGTCGCCGACTCCCAGATCCCGCTCCTCGACGCCAACCTCGAGAGCTTCGACGGCCTCCGGCGCAACTGCCTCCAGCACGACATCGACCTGATGAAGATCCCCCTCGTCTTCCAGTACAACAAGCGGGACCTCGACTACCTCATCCCGGTCGAGACGTTCAACAACCTCCTCAATCCGCGCCGGTCGCCTTGGGTCGAGGCCGTGGCCATCAGCGGCGTCGGCGTCTTCGAGACGCTCCGCGAGATCTCCAAGCTGACCGTGCCCATCGTCCGGGACCGGCTCTTCGGCGCTGCGCCCCGTCCGGAATCCGACGCCGCGCCGCTCGCGCCGCGGGCGCCCGACGGCCTTGCCGGCCGGGGCCGCGGAAGGGACCGGCGCGCCGGCCGGGAACACGACCCGGATCCTGCTCAAGTCCCGCCAGGAGATCGAGGACGAGCTCGAGAACCTGTCCCGGGAATACACCGACAAATAGCCCGCCGCGTGACGCAAACGCGGCTCCCTTCCGTCCTTTGTTAAGGGCACCATGCTGTTCAAGATCACGAGCGCCGCGCTCCACGGGATCGAGGCCTATCCCGTGGAGGTCGAGGTCGACATCTGCGCCGGATTCCCGACCTTCGTCACCGTGGGCCTGCCCGACGCCGCCGTCCGGGAGAGCAAGGAGCGGGTCCGGGCCGCGCTCAAGAACTGCGGCTACGACCTGGAGTCCAAGCGCATCACCATCAATCTGGCTCCGGCCGACCGGCGCAAAGAGGGCTCGGCCTTCGACCTGCCCATCGCCCTCGGCTTCCTGGCCTTCCTCGAGGTCGTCCCCGCGTCGCGCCTCCGGGATTACCTCTTCGTCGGCGAGCTGGCCCTCGACGGGCGGCTCAAGCCCGGCCGCGGCCTCCTGCCCATCGCCATGATGGCCCGGGCGATGGACTTCCGCGGCATCGTCGTGCCCCGGGCCAACGCCCGCGAGGCGGCCCTCGTCCGCGGCCTCGAGGTCTTCGCCCTCGAGGACCTCGTCCGCGTCGTCCGCCTCCTGCGCGAGCCCGGCGAGGTCGCGCCCTGCCGCTTCGACGAGCGGGAGCTCGTCGCCCCGGCCGTCTATCCGGTGGACTTCGAGGACGTCAAGGGCCAGCAGCACGTCAAGCGGGCCCTCGAGGTGGCCGCGGCCGGGGGCCACAACGTCCTTCTCGTCGGACCGCCCGGTGCGGGGAAGACCATGCTGGCCCGCCGCCTGCCCTCGATCCTGCCCGACCTGTCCTACGACGAGATGCTCGAGGTGACCCGGGTCTACAGCGCGGCCGGGCTGCTGGCGGGGCAGGGGACGATCGGCGCCAGGCCCTTCCGCGCGCCCCATCACACGGTCACGGACGCCGGTCTCGTCGGCGGGGGCCTCGTGCCCAAGCCGGGCGAGGTCAGCCTGGCCCACCACGGGCTCCTCTTCCTCGACGAGCTGCCCGAGTTCAAGCGCAAGGTCCTCGAGGACCTGCGCCAGCCGGTCGAGGACGGCCGGGTCACGGTCGCCCGGTCCGGCTACTCGGTCACGTTCCCGTCCGCTTTCATGCTGGTCGCGGCCATGAACCCCTGCGCCGACGTCCGGCGCGGCCTCCTCGGCAAGACCGCCGACTGCACGGAGAGCGAGAAGGCCCGCTATTATTCCAAGATCTCCGGCCCGCTCCTCGACCGGATCGACATCCAGCTCGACGTGCCCGAGGTCAAGTTCGGCGACATCGTCTCGCGGACGCCGGCCGAGAGCTCCGCTTCGATCCGGGCCCGCGTGACGGCGGCCAGGGAGAGGCAGTCGGCCCGGTTCGCCGGCCGCCGCCTTTTCGCCAACGCCCGGATGGGGCCGAAGGAGGTCAAGGAATTCTGCCGCCTGCCTCCCGACGCGGAGAAGCTCCTGGAGATGGCCGTGACCAAGCTCGGCTTCAGCGCCCGGGCCTTCGACCGGGTCCTCAAGGTCGCCCGGACGATCGCCGACCTCGCCGGACGGGACGGCATCGAGACGCCGCACGTCTCGGAAGCCATCCAGTACCGGATGATGGACCGACTCAGGTAGCCCCTCGTCCGTCGGCGGCGTACCTGAGACAGTCCTCATCTCTTGATGAGGGCCGGCTCCGATAGCTCCTCCGCGATTGCCCTTTTGGCCGGCTCTTGGTAGAATCGCCCCGGACCGAGCCCCGAGACGGAAGGAGTCGAACCGCATGGATCCCAACGCGCCCGCCTGCACCGTCGTCGACAAGACCAAGATCGCCCTGCCCCGCATCCTCAGCCTCTGGGACGTCGTCATGATCGTCATCGGCGGCGTCGTCGGCTCGGGCATCTTCCTATCCCCGTCGGAGATCGCCGCCGCCGTGCCCGCACCGCTCCTCATGCTGGCCGTCTGGGTCGTCGGGGGGCTGTTCAGCTTCTTCGGCGCCGTGGCCTTCGCCGAGCTCGGCGCGGCCATGCCCGAGGCCGGCGGCATCTACGTCTATCTGCGCGAGGCCTACGGTCCGCTCCTCTCGTTCCTCTTCGGCTGGACCCTCTTCCTGGTCATCGACTCGGGCTCGATCGCGACGCTGGCCGTGGCCTTCTCCCACAACATCCTGCCGCGGTTCGTCGACATGAGCCCCCTCGTCAAGAAGCTCATTTCCGCGGGCTTCGTCGCCTTCCTCGGGGCTGTCAACTACATCGGCCTTCGCTGGGGGTCGCGCCTCCAGAACTGGACCACCTACCTCAAGACGGCGGCCATCGGCATCATCGTCGTCGGCGTCTTCTTCTTCACCAAGGGCCAGGGCGCCGTCCGGAACTTCGTCGAGCCGTCCCCGGGGCCGTTCAACTTCGGCCTGCTCGGGGCCTTCGGCGTCGGCCTGGTCGCCTCCCTCTGGGCCTACAAGGGCTGGGAGGCGGCGACCTACAGCGCCGGGGAGGTCAAGAACCCGCAGAAGAACCTGCCCCTCGGCATCCTCATCGGCACGGTTGCCGTCATCGTCCTCTACGTCCTGGCCAACCTGGCCTACCTCTACCTCATGCCCGTCGGCAAGATCGCGGCCTCCGAAGGCCGGGTGGCCCTCGACGTCATGCAGATCGTCGGCGGGCCCTTCCTGGCCTCGCTCATCACCTTCCTCATCCTCTTCTCCATCCTGGGCGCGGCCAACCAGAACATGCTCTGACCTCGCCCCGGGTCTACTTCGCCATGGCCCGCGACGGCATGTTCTTCAGGAAGATCGCCGAGTGCCATCCCAAGTTCCTCACGCCGCACGTCGCCATCGTGGCCATCACCCTCTGGAGCATCGTCCTGACCCTGACCGGGACCTTCAAGCAGCTCTTCACCTATGTCATCTTCGGCGAGTGGATCTTCTTCGGCCTGACCGTCTTCGCGGTCATCGTTCTGCGCAAGAAGAAACCGGACCTCGAGCGGCCCTACAAGACCTGGGGCTACCCGGTGACGCCGATCCTCTTCGTCCTGGCCGCGGTCTACGTCGCGGTGGGATCGCTGCTCAGCTCCTTCAAGAACGCCATGTTCGGGCTGCTCATCATCTGCCTGGGCATTCCCGCTTATCTCTACTGGAAGGGAAAGCTCGACAAGGCGGCCAAGCCCGCGGCTTGAAGAGAGCAGAGGGGTAGTCCCTTCGGGAGGGCGGAATGAAGTATTTTGTGCTCGGTTCGACCTACGTCATCCGGCTGGACGCGGGCGAGAAGATCGTCGAGACCATGATCGCACTCTGCGAGCGCGACGGCGATCGGTGCGGGCTTCTTCAACGGCCTGGGCGCCGTCGGCGAGGCCGAGATCGGGCACTTCGACCCCTCGACGAACGAGTACGGCTGGGTCCGGCTTTCGGGGCCCTACGAGATCGTCTCCCTCTACGGCAACATCACCGTCGTCGACGGCAAGCCCTTCATCCACGCCCACATCGCGCTGGGGGACAACACCTTCGCGGTGAGGGGCGGGCATTTGAAGGAAGCGGTGGTCTCCGTGACCTGCGAGATCACGCTGACCCGGTTCAGGGACGATATCGGAAGGAAAAAGGACGGGACGACCGGACTCTTGAAGCTCGCCCTCGAGCCGGACGGGGATTGAGGGTCAGGGTCGAGTAAGCCGCCCGCCGGCCGAGCCAGGCGAGGCGAAGGACGTAGAGGCGGGGATTCAGGCGGGGGGACATCAGCGCGGGGAGATCCTTCGGCCGTCTGCGACGACGACCTTCCCGTTCTTGATCACGGTCCGGACCGGGTTCCGTCCGGCGTCGTAGGCCAGCGACACGTGGTCCGGGACGTCGCAGAGGACGAGGTCCATCTTCTTCCCGGCTTCGAGGCTCCCGATCGAGCCGTGCCGCCCGATGGCGTAAGCCGCGTTCCCGGTGCAGGCCATGATGGCCTCCTCGACCGTCAGGCCGAGGGTGAAGACGCCGAGCTGGAGGACGAAAGGCATCGAGCTGAGGTGAGAGCTCCCCGGATTGAAGTCCGAAGCCAGGGCGACGGCCGCGCCCGCGTCGACGAGGCGCCGGGCCGGGGCCCGCTTGTCCATCATCAGGAAGAAGGGCACGCCCGGCAGGAGGATGGCCGCGGTCGGGCTCGCGCCGAGGCGGGCGATGCCCTCGTCGGAGACGGCGATGAGGTGTTCGGCCGAGACGGCCCCGACCTCGGCGGCGAGCTCCGCGCCGCCCTGCGAGACGAACTCGTCGGCGTGGATCTTGATCTTGAAGCCGGCGGCCTGGGCCGCCTCGACGAGCCGCCGCGTCTCCTCGATCGAAAAGACGCCGGGCTCCGAGAAGACGTCGAAGAACTCGGCCAGGCCGCGCCGGGCGATCTCCGGGACGATCGCGTCGATGAGGAGGCGGATCCAGTCCTCCCGCTTTTCGCGGTACTCCGGCGGGACCTCGTGGGCGCCCATGAAGGTCGGGACGACGTCGACGGGGTGGAGGGCGGCCAGGTCGCGCAGGGCCTCGAGCTGCTTGATCTCGTCCTCGAGGTTGAGACCGTAGCCGCTCTTGGCCTCGACGGTCGTCGTGCCGGTGAGGAGCATGCGGTCGAGCCGCTCGAGGCACAGGGCCAGGAGATCGTCGAGGCTGGCCGCCCGGGTCGCCTTGACCGTCGTCAGGATGCCCATGCCGCGCGCGGCCAGCTGCTGGTAGGTCCAGCCCTGGACCCGCAGTCCGAACTCGCGGGCCCGGTCCCCGGCGAAGGGGAGGTGGGTGTGGGCGTCGACGAAGCCGGGCAGGGCGACCTTGTCCCGGCCGTCGACCGTGACGGCTCCCGGCCCGGGCTCGATCCCGGCCAGGAAACCCGCTTCGTCCCCGGCGTAGACGATGACGCCCTGCGACGAGGCCACCCAGCCGTTCTCGACGAGGCCGATCTGCCGCAGGGCCGGGCCTCGCCGGGGGAGGGGCCCGGCGCAGGTCACGAGCTCGCGGCAGCCGGCGACGACGAGATCAGCTGATGTCATGGGGCGACTTTCTCACGGACGAGTGCTTGGTCCGGCGGATGAACGAAGGCGTCTCGTAGCCGTCCCACTGCTTCTCGCTGAGCGACGACGGCTCCCACAGGGGCGCCCCCGCTCCGGCCCCGCCGCCCGCGCCCTTGCCCTCGAAGAGATAGGGCGGCGTCTGGGGCATGACGGGGAACGGCGAGGCCGGCTTCCGGGCCGCCGGGCGCGCGGGCGCCGGCTCGGCCGGCGTCGGGTCCGCGGCCTCGCGCTTTTCCGGCGGGCTGGTCGAACCCGGTGGCGATGACGGTGACCTTGACCGTGTCCTTCATGGCCTCGTCGATGACCGTGCCGAAGATGATGTTGGCGTCGGGATCGGCCAGGCTGTGGATGAGCTGGGAGGCCTTGGAGACCTCGTGGAGGGTCATCGTCTTGCCGCCGGTGATGTTGATGAGGACGCCGTGCGCGCCCTCGATGGACGTGTCGATGAGCAGCGGCGAGGAGATGGCCTTCTCGGCGGCCTCGAGGGCCCGGTTGTCGCCCGTGGCCAGGCCGGTGCCCATGAAGGCCATGCCCATGCCCTTCATGACCGACTTGACGTCGGCGAAGTCCAGGTTGATCAGGCCGGGCTTGGTGATGAGGTCCGAGATGCCCTGGGCGGCCTGGCGCAGGATGTCGTCGGCCAGCCGGAAGGCGTCCTGGACCGAGGTGGCCATGTTGACCGTCTGGACGAGCCGCTCGTTGGGGATGGCGATGACCGTGTCCACGGCCGACTTGAGCTCCTCGAGGCCCAGCTGGGCCTGCTTCGCCCGGACCCGCCCTTCGAAGCCGAAGGGGAGGGTCACGATGGCGATGACCAGGATGTCGAGCTCGGCGGCGATGTTGGCGATGATCGGCGTCGCGCCCGTGCCCGTGCCGCCGCCGAGGCCGGTCGTCAGGAAGACCATGTCGGCGCCCTGGAGGATCTCGAGCAGGCGCTCGGTGTCCTCCATGGCCGCCTGCTTCCCGACCTCCGGCCGCCCGCCCGAGCCGAGGCCCTTGGTCAGCTGGTTGCCGATCTGGATCTTCGTCTTGGCCCTGTTCCCGTTGAGGGCCTGGACGTCGGTGTTGACGGCGATGAACTCGACGCCCTGGATGCCGTGCTCGATCATGCGGTTGACGGCGTTGCCGCCGCCGCCGCCGAGACCGATGACCTTGATCTTGGCCCCGAGCTGGTCTTCGACGAGATGGAATTTCAGCCGGCTGGATTCGTCGCTCATGATGTCCTCCTTATCCTTCCTTGAACCAGTCTTTGAATCTGGCGATGGCGCCCTTTTTTCTGTCCTTGGCGAGACCGCGGTCCTGCCATATGCGGAAGCCGTAGAGGATGAGCCCCACGGCCGTGGAGAAATCGGGGGTCGAGACGCGGTCGACCAGGCCGCCGACGCCGCTCGGATCGCCGCGCCGGACGGGCAGGTCGAAGATCTCCTCGGCGACCTCCTCGAGGCCCTCGAGCAGGGCCGTGCCGCCGGTGAGGACGATGCCCGAGTTCAGCGACTTGTCGTAGCCCAGGCGCTTGATGTCGGAGTCGACCAGCCGGAAGATCTCCTCGGCCCGCGGCTGGATGATGTCGGCCAGCAGCTGGCGCGACAGGACCCGGGGCTTGCGGCCCTTGCCGACCGAGGGCACCTCGATCGTCTCCTGGTCGTCCACGGGCGGCCCGGCGATGCAGCCGAACTTCTTCTTGATCCGCTCGGCCTCCGGGATGGGCGTCCGCAGGCCGACGGCGATGTCGTTGGTGAAGTTGTCGCCGCCGAGGGGGATGGTCGAGGTGTACCAGAGGCTGCCCCGCTCGTAGATGGCCACCTCGGTCGTCCCGGCGCCGATGTCGATCTGGCCGACGCCGAGCTCGCGCTCGTCCTGGGTCAGGATGGACTGGGCCGTGGCGATCTGGTTGAGGACGATCTCCTCGACGCCGATCTCGGCCCGCGCGACGCAGCTCCGGAGGTTCTGGAGCGAGGTCAGCGCCGCCGTGATGATGTGGACGTTGACCTCGAGCTTGATGCCGCTCATGCCGGTCGGGTCCTTGATGCCGTCCTGGTCGTCGACGATGAACTCCTGGGGGATGATGTGGATGATGTCCCGGTCGGGCGGGATGGGGATGGCCTTGGACTGGTCGACGACGCGGCGGATGTCCTCGCGGGTGATCTCCCGGTTCTTGCCCGAGACGGCGACGACGCCGCGGCTGTTCAGGCTCTTGATGTGGGCCCCGGAGATGCCGAAGAAGGCCGAGGCGATCTCGACGCCGGCCATGAGCTCGGCCTCCTCGCGGGCCTTCTTGATGGCCGAGGTCGTCGCGTCGAGGTCGACGACGACGCCCTTGCGCAGACCGTGGGACTCGGCCGTGCCGATGCCGATGATCTCGACCTTGCGCTCTTCGGTGACCTCGCCGATGACGGCGACGACCTTGCGCGTCCCGATGTCGAACCCGACGATGTAGTTGTTCTTGGGCATGGCTCAGTCTCCTTGGTCAGGTTGGGGGACGTCGTCCCCGGCCGGCTCCGCGGCCCGCACGTAGATCCGGCCGTCGAAGCCCATGTTGACGAGGGCCAGCGGCCCGAAGAGGCCTTCCCAGCGCGTCCGGCTGCTCCGGAACAGGGCCAGGTCCGCGGCCGGGGACGCGGCCCCGACGACGATGCGGACGGGGTCGTCCTTGAAGCGGAGCTCCAGCGTCCCGAAGTCGCCGCAGCGGATCGCCGCCAGCCGGGCGCTTTCGGCCGGGGGGAGGGACAGGAAACACCGGCCGGCCGCCTCCCATTTCTCGCCGAAAGCGGAGGCGAAATTCCCGTCGTCCGAGACGACCGGAAGGGCGTATTCGTCGGGGGCATAGACCGGCTCGAGGATCCGGCCTTCGGCGTCGGCCAGCCAGAGGCCGCCGCGCTCGAGGAGGAGGAACGGCGTCCTCACCTCGACCGTGATCCGCAGCCGCGACGGGAAGATCTTCTGGACGCTGGCGTCCTCGACCCAGGCCAGGCGGCGGACGCCGGCCCGCAGGACTGTCGAGGTCGCAGAGGAGGATGTTGCCGAGGCGCGCCGCGGCGAAGTGGTTTTCCAGGGTCCGGCGCAGGTTGTCCTTGGCGCAGACGACCTCGACCTTGCGGATCGTCAGCTCGTCCCAGGTGATGAGGAAGAGATAGGCCTCCCGGAGGGCCAGGAAGAACCCGGCCTGGAGCGCGATCAGGATCAGGACGTGCTTGATCCCGAAGACGCGCCGCTTCCTGTCCTTGCGGAGGGCGTGGGCCCTGCCGCCGGGGCGGAGGAACAGGCGGTGCGTGCGGACGTCGGTCGACATGTCTTAGCTCCCGGCCTCCAGAACGGCGATGATGTCCGGGATCGTCCGGCTGACGTTCCCGGCCCCGAGGACGAGCACGATGTCGCCCTGGACCAGGATCCCCTTGAGGAGGGCCGCGACCTTCTTCAGGTCGGGCTCGAAGTGGACCTGCTTGTGGCCGAACTGGCGGACCTCTTCGTAGAGGGCCTTCCCGTCGACTCCGGGGATGGGGTCCTCGCCGGCCGGGTAGATCTCGGTCAGGACGAGGACGTCGGCCTGGTTGAAGGCGGTCGCGAACGCCGTCATGAGCTTGGAGAGCCGGGTGTACCGGTGGGGCTGGAAGACGGCGACGACGCGGCGCGCGAAGCCCCGCTTGGCCGCCTCGAGCGTGGCCCTGATCTCGGTCGGGTGGTGGGCGTAGTCCTCGATGACCATGATGTCGCCGACGGTCTTGCGGAGCTCGAAGCGGCGTCCCGTCCCGGTGTAGCTCTCCAGGGCCTCGAGGATCGTCCGGGGCGGGATGTCCAGGTCGAGCCCGACCGCCGCCGCGGCCATGGCGTTGAGGATGTTGTGCATGCCCGGGACCTGGAGCTTGAGCGCCCCCAGGGGCTTGCCCTTGGCCAGCAGGACGGAGGCGCTGCGGAACTCGTCGAAGGCGAAGTCCCGGGCCGAGAGGTCCGACTGGGCCGAGAAGCCGTAGGTGATGATGCGCCGCTCGATCTGGGGGATGATGCTCTGGAGGTTGGGATCGTCGAGGCAGAGGATGACCGGGCAGTAGAACGGGACCTTGTTGGCGAAGTTGATGAAGGTCGTCTTGAGATCGTCGACGCCCTGGTACTGGTCGAGGTGCTCCTCGTCGATGTTGGTCAGGACGGCGATGAAGGGCGAGAGGTAGAGGAAGGACCGGTCGCTCTCGTCGGCCTCGGCGACGATGAAGTCGCCGGCGCCGAGCTTGGCGTTGGCCCCGATCGTGTTCAGCCGGCCGCCGACGATGATGGTCGGATCGAAGCCGCCGGCCTCGAGGACGAGGGCGGTCATCGAGGTCGTCGTCGTCTTGCCGTGCGAGCCGGCCACGGCGATGCCGTACTTCATCCGCATGAGCTCGGCCAGCATCTCGGCCCGGGGGATGACCGGGATGAGGCCGGCCCGCGCCTTCGCCACCTCGACGTTGTCCTCGCGGACGGCCGACGAGGTGACGACGACGTCGGCGTCCTCGAGGTTCTCGGCCCGGTGGCCGATGGCGATGCGGGCGCCGAGGCGCACGAGGCGGCGGGTGGCGTCGTTCTCCTGGAGATCGGAGCCCGAGACCTTGTAGCCGAGGTTGAGCAGGACCTCGGCGATGCCGTTCATGCCCGTGCCGCCGATGCCGACCATGTGGATGTGGTTGAGCTTGCGGTAGCCTTTCTTGGTCACGCGGGGTTCTCCTTGGGGCCGCCCTTCATCAGGGACAGGCAGAGCGCGGCGATGCGGCCGGCCGGGTCCTCGGCCTGGAGGCGGCCGACGTTGCGCTCCATCGCGTCGATCTCCTCGGGGTGGCCGAGGAAGCGCAGAATGCGTCCGGCGAGGGCTTCGGCCGTCGCCTCCGCCTCGGACAGGACGACGGCCCCGCCGACCTTCTCGAGCTCGCGGGCGTTGCCCGTCTGATGGTCTTCGGAAGCCCCGGCGAACGGGAACGAGCAGACGCGGCCTTGCGCGCGGCGATGAGCTCGGCCAGCGTGGTCGCGCCGGCCCGGCAGACGACGAGGTCGGCCTTCCCGAAATACGCGGGCATGTCGGGAAGATAGGGCGCGATCTCGGCCCCGGGGAAGCCGCTCGCGCGGTAGGCGGCGGCGACCCGCTCGAAGTCGTTCGGGCCGGTCTGGTGGGTCAGGCGCAGGCGGTCCTTCGCGGCGGCGAGCAGGGGCAGGGCGGCGACGACGCGGTCGTTGAGAAAGCGCGAACCCTGGCTGCCGCCGAAGACGAGGACGTCGAGCGTCGCCGACCGCGGCTTGGCCGGGAGGGCGTAGAACTCCTCCCGGACGGGATTGCCCAGGACGACGCCCTTGCCCTTGAAGAAGGGCAGGGTCGAGGGGAAGGCCACGACGGCCTGGCGCACGCTCCGGGCCAGCAGCCGGTTGGTGAACCCGGGCCGGGCGTTCTGTTCGAGGATGACGGTCGGCACGCGGAGCCAGGATGCCAGCAGCACGATGGGCCCCGAGCTGTAGCCGCCGACGCCGACGACCAGGGACGGCCGGGTCCGGGCGAGGATCCAGAGCGAATGGACGAAGGCCAGGGGCAGGATGAAAAGACCCCGGAGGCTCTTGAGCCCGCGGCCCTTCAGTCCCTCGATGCGCATGGGGATGAAGCGCACGCCGTGCTCGGCCATGATCTTCTGCTCGACGTCGCGGCGCGTCCCGACGTAGGTCAGGGCGAGGTCCGGGGCCACGGACCGGAGCTTCCGGCCGAGGACGAGGGCGGGGTAGAGATGTCCCCCGGTCCCCCCGCCGCTGATGACGACGCCGCGCTTCCTCATGAGCTCATATCCTCACCGTGCTCCCGGTGTCCGCCCTCTTCCGGCTGATGTGGAGCAGGATGCCCACGGCGCCCAGCGTGCAGACGAGGGAGGACCGGCCGTAGGACAGGAGCGGGCAGGGGAGTTCCCTTGGCCGGGCCCAGGCCGAGGACGATCGACATGTTCATCAGGGCCTGGGCGACGATGGCCAGGGTGATGCCCGCGGCGATCATCTTGTAGGCCGGGGTCGGGGCCTCCAGGGCGATCTTCAGGCCCCGCCAGAGGAAAAAGAGGTACAGCCCGAGGGTGACGATGGTCCCCACGAGGCCGGTCTCCTCGCCCAGGATGGCGAAGATGAAATCGGTGTGGTTGAAGGGAAGGAAATTGAGCTTCTGGGTGCTCCGTCCGAGGCCGGCCCCGACGAACCCGCCCGAACCCAGGGCGAGCTTGGACTGAGCGACCTGGTAGCCGTTGCCGAGGGCGTCCTTGTCGGAGGCGAGGAAGCCCTGGATGCGGTCGATGCGATAATCGGCCTGGACGAGATAGATGCCGAAGAGGATGCCGGCGACGAGCCCGGCGGCGGCGAGGTAGCGCAGCTTGATCCCGCCCAGGAACAGGACCGTCGCCGCCAGCCCCGCGAGCAGGACCGCGGTGCCGAAGTCGGGCTCGAGCAGGACGAGGCCGACGACGCCGGCGATCACGGCCGCGATCACGGCCAGCGTCTTCTTGTCGTTGAGGCGGTCCTTCCGGCTCTCGATGAACGTCGCCAGGAACAGGATGAGACTGATCTTGGCCAGCTCCGACGGCTGGAAGCGGAAACCCGGCAGGACGATCCAACGGTGGGTGTTGGCCACGGACGGCATGAACAGGCAGAGGGCCAGGAGCAGGCCCGTCAGTCCGAGAAGGCCGTAGACGAAACGGGGCTCGAGGAAGAAGTCCTTCTTGACCGAGACCAGGAAGGCGATGACGGCGAACCCGGCCAGCGCCCCGAGGATCTGTTGGACCATGAAGTGCAGGGACTGGCCGTATTTCTGGCTGGCCATGAAGCTCGAGGCGCTGAAGACGAAGAAGATGCCGAGCCCGACGAGGGCGACGGTGACCGCGAGAAGCGGAACGTCGAATCCGAGGCGGCTGCGCGCGCTCATTTTTTCGCTCCCTTTTTCCGCAGGCCCGCGTCGAGGCGGCGGACCTCCCGCTTGAAGGTCCGGCCGCGCTCCTCGAAATCCCGGAACATGTCCCAGCTCGTGCAGGCCGGGGCCAGCAGGACGACGTCGCCGCGCCCGGCCCGGGCGAAGGCCGTCCGGACGACCTCGCGGTAGTCCGGGACCCGGTCGACGGGCACGACGCCGCCGAGCGCGGCCTCGATCTTGTCGGCCGCTTCGCCGACCAGGACGACCGACCGGACCTTCTTCGCGACCTCTTTGCGGAGGGGGGAGAAGTCCCCGCCCTTGCCGCGCCCGCCGAGGATGAGGACGACGGGCCGGTCGAAGCTGGCCAGGGCCTTGAGCGTCGCGGCGACGGTCGTCGCCTTGGAATCGTTGACGAAGCGGACGCCGCGCACGCGGCCGGCGTCCTCGAGCCTGTGCTCGAGCCCGCGGAACGAGAGGATCGAGCGGCGGAGGGACGGGGCCGGAACGCCCAGGAGACGGCCGACGAGGGCCGCGGCCAGGACGTTCTCCAGATTGTGGGCGCCGGGGAGGGGCAGGCGCGAGACCGGCGCGATCCGCTCCGTCCGGTCGCCGCGGACGACGACCCAGCCGTCCTCGACGAAGGCGCCGCGGGCGAGGCGGCGCTTCCGGCTGAAGCCGTGGACGGCGGCGGCGGTCTCCGCGGCCAGCCCCCAGACCAGGCGGTCGTCGCGGTTGAGCACGGCCGCGCCGCCGGGGCCCTGACGGAGGACGAGCTTCTTCTTGGCCCCGAAGTAGTCCTCGAAGGTGCCGTGCCAGTCGATGTGGTTCTCGGAGACGTTGAGGAGGACGGAGACGGCCGGCGTGAACCGCTCGGTGTAGGCGAGCTGGAAGCTCGAGATCTCGGTGACGTAGACGTGGTCGTCGCGGCTCCTGTCGACGAACGACACGAGCGGCGTCCCGATGTTGCCGGCGAGACGGGCCTTGAGCCCCGCCTCCTCGAGCATCCTGTGGACGAGGGTCGCCGTCGTCGACTTGCCGTTCGTGCCGGTGATGCCGACGATCAGGCCGCGGAGGAAGAGGAAGGCCAGCTCGATCTCGGCGACGACGGCCACGCCCTTGGCGCGGGCCGCCCGGATCTCGGCGAGGGGCGGGACGCCGGGGCTGGGGACGATGAGGTCGGCCTCGAGGAAGGATTCCGGCCGGTGGCCGCCCAGCTCGAAGACGACGCCCTGCTCGGCCAGGGGCCGGACCGTGTCCCCGAAGAACTCCGCCGGCTTCCTGTCGGTGACCCGGACGCGGGCCCCGCGGTCGAGGAGGAACCGGCAGACGGCCCGGCCCGTTCGCTCGAAGCCGACGACGAGGACGTTCTTATCCCGCAATTCCATGGCTATCTCAGTTTCAGCGTCGACAGGCTGGCCAGGGCGAAGATGATGCCCAGGATCCAGAACCGGGTGACCACGCGGCTCTCGGGCCAGCCGGAGAGCTCGAAGTGGTGGTGGAGCGGGGCCATCTTGAAGACGCGCTTGCCGCCGCTCAGCTTGAAGTACGAGACCTGGATGAGGACGGAGAGCGCCTCCAGGATGAAGACGCCCGCCACCGTGAAGAGCAGGAATTCCTGCTTGATGAGCAGGGCGATGACGCCGAGCGTGCCGCCGATCGCGAGCGCGCCGACGTCGCCCATGAAGACCTGGGCCGGGTGGCAGTTGAACCAGAGGAAGCCGAGGCAGGCCCCGGCGAACGCGCCGGCGAACACCGTCAGCTCGGCGGCGAGCGGCACCCGGACGATGCTCAGGTACTGGGACCAGAGGGCGTGACCGGCGACGTAGGTCAGGGCGGTCAGGGCCGTGGCGCTGATCAGGGACAGCCCGATGGCCAGGCCGTCCAGCCCGTCGGCCAGGTTGACGGCGTTGGAGGAGCCGACGAGGATGAAGGCGATCCAGGGCAGGTAGAGCCAGCCCAGATAGGGGACCCACTGCTTGAAGAAGGGGAGGCTCAGGCGGAGATCGAAATCGCCGCGCGAACCGAGCCAGATGAAGACGAGGCCGACCAGGCCGGCGAGCAGGGCCTGGAGGGCGATCTTCTGTCCGGGCCGGAGGCCGAGGGACCTTTTCCGGCGGACCTTGAGGACGTCGTCGACGAGGCCGACGAGCCCGAAGAGGACCATGGCGACGACGGCGACCCAGACGTAGAGGTTGCCGAGATTCCCCCAGAGGAACGTCGGGACGATCGTGCAGAGGATGATCAGGAGGCCGCCCATCGACGGCGTGCCCTTCTTGGCGAAGTGGGACTGGGGGCCGTCGGCCCTGATCTCCTGGCCGATCTGCTTCTTCCGGAGCAGCCGGATGAGCCCGGGGCCGAGCAGGAAGCTCAGGACGAGGGCGGTGATCCCGGCCAGGGCCGTGCGCACCGTGATGTAGCGGAAGACGTTGAAGAAGAAGAACTGGTCGCGGAGCGGGACGAGGAGCCAGTACAGCACGGTCTACTCCTTTCCTCGGGCCGCGAGGGCGGCGACGATCGCTTCCGTCTTCATGCCCCGCGAGCCTTTGACCAGGACGAGGTCGCCGTCCCGGACGATGTCCGCGACGGCCGCGGCCGCGGCCCCGGAGTCGGGGAAGCGATGGACGGCGGCCGGATCGAGGCCCGCCGCGACGGCGCCCTCGGCGATGAGGGCGGCGAGAGGGCCGACGGCGACGAGGACGTCCCAGCCGCCGCGGGCGACGGCTTCGCCCGCCGCGCGGTGGAACTCCCGTTCGCCCGTCCCGAGCTCCAGCATGTCGGCCAGCACGGCGACCTTGCGTCCGGCCGGCAGGGCGGCCAGGCTGCGCAGGGCCGCTTCGAGGGCCCGGGGATTCGAGTTGTAGGAATCGTCGTAGATGCGGACGCCGCCCGATGCTTCGACGAGCAGGCCGCGCCCGGCGGCCGGCCGGAGCGACTCGGCGGCCGCTGCGATCTCGTCGAGGCGGAGGCCCAGGGCGTGGGCGACGGCCGCGGCGGCCAGGAGGTTCGCCACGGCGGCCTCGTTGACGAAGGGGAAACGGATGCGGACCCGTTCCTCCCCGCAGCGAAGGTCGATCTCGAAGCCGGCGTAGCCCTTCGGCGTGACGGCCTCGGCCCGGACGTCCGCGCCCGGGTTCCGGCCGAAGGTCACCCTGCGTCCGGCGAAGCCCGCGGCGATCCGGACGACGAGCGGGTCGTCGGCGTTGAGGACGGCCGTCGCGCCCGGACCGGCCCCGTCGAGGATCTCCTTCTTGGCCAGGGCGATCTCGTCGAGGCTCCGGAAGAACTGCAGGTGGACCGGGCTGACGTTGGTGACGACGGCCACGTCGGGCGGGGCGATCCGGGTGAGGAGCCGGATCTCGCCGGGCGCGCTCATGCCCATCTCCAGCACGGCCGCGTCGTGGTCCGGTCCGAGCCGCAGGAGGGACAGGGCCAATCCGAGGTGGTTGTTGAAGTTGCCCTCGGACTTGAGGACCCGGAAGCGGGGGGCGAGCAGGGCGGCGGTGAAGTCCTTGGTCGTCGTCTTGCCGACGCTCCCGGTGATGCCGACGACCTTGACCGGCCGGCGGCGGAGGACCTCGCGGGCGAGGGCCTGGAGCGCGGCCACGGTGTCCGGGACCAGGACGAGGCCGAAGCCGGGGGGAGCGTCCGGGACCGGGCGGGCGACGACCGCGCCGGCGGCGCCCGCGGCGGCGGCGGCGAGGACGAAATCGTGCCCGTCGCGTTTCCCGGGAACGGCGAAGAAGAGCTCGCCGGCCGCGGCCAGACGGGAATCGATGCCGAAGCGGTCGAAGGCCAGGGCGGGGGAGCCCTGAAGGACGGTCCCCCCGGTCGTCCGGGCGATGTCGTCGAGGCTGAACACGGCCACGGTCAGACCGCCTCTTTCGCGCGCAGCGTTTCCGCGGCGACCTCGCGGTCGCTGAAGTGCACGGTCCGGTCCTTGAAGACCTGGTAGTCCTCGTGGCCCTTGCCGGCGATGATGACGATGTCGCCCTTGTTCGCCGTGGCCAGGGCCCGGACGATGGCCTTGCGGCGGTCCGGTTCGATCTCGTAGGTCTTGACGGCTTCCCTGACGAAGCCGGCCTCGATCGCGGCGATGATCGCCCCGGGCTCCTCGGAGCGGGGATTGTCCGAGGTCAGGACGGTCCAGTCGGCCAGCCGGGCCGCGACCCGTCCCATCCGCTCGCGCTTGTCCCGGTCCCGGTCGCCGCCGGCGCCGAAGACGAGGACGATCCGGCGGGGCTTGAACTCCCGGGCCGTCATGAGCACGTGCTCGAGGGCGTTGTCGGTGTGGGCGTAGTCGACGACGACCTGGAGGCCGCGGTCGTTCGGGACGCGCTCGAAGCGCCCCGGCACGCCGGAGAGCGCGGCGACGCCCTTGACGATGTCCGCCGGCGCGACGTTGAGGGCCAGGGCGGCGGCCGCGGCGGCGAGCACGTTGTAGAGATTGTGCCGGCCGACGAGCGACGACTGGAGCCTCATCACGCCGCCGGGGTAGGCGACCTGGGCGTCGATGCCGGCCTCGGACAGGACGAACTTGAGGGCCCGGACGATGGCCGCCGGCTCGAGCCCGAACGTGACCGTCGTCATGGGCAGCTCCGCGACGAGCCGCTGGCCCCAGGGATCGTCCATGTTGACGACGGCGGCGCGCTTCTTGTGGTTGAGGGCGAAGAGCTTCTTCTTGGCCTCGAAATAGCCCTCCATCGAGGGGTGATAGTCGAGGTGCTCGCCGCTGAGGTTGGTGAAGACGGCGACGTCGAACCCGACGCCCCAGACCCGTTTCTGTTCGAGGGCGTGGGAGGACACCTCCATGACGCAATGGCTGACGCCGGCCCCGAGCATCTCCCCGAGCAGGGCCTGCAGGTCGGGCGCTTCGGGCGTCGTCCGCGGCGCCGGGATCTTCCAGCCGGGCCGGCGGTACTCGATCGTGCCGATGACGCCGGGCGCGGTCCCGGCCGCCCGCAGGATCTCCTCGAGGAGGTAGGTGGTCGTCGTCTTGCCCTTGGTCCCGGTCACGCCGACGACCTTCATCCGGTCGGAGGGGTGGCCGTGGAAGTTGGCCGCGGCCAGGGCCAGCGCCTCCCGGGCGTCGGCGACCTGGATCCAGGCCGCCCGGCCCGCCGGGGGCTTGGGCCACGCGGACAGGACGGCCGCGGCGCCGTTCGCCTCGGCCTCGGCGACGAAGTCCATGCCGTTCTGGGCCGCGCCGCGCAGGGCCGCGAAGAGGAAGCCGGGCCGGACCGCCTTGGAGTTGTAGGCGATGCCGGAGATCTCCAGGTCTTCCGGCGCGCCGCCCGCCAGGACCGGGATGCCGCGGAAGACGTCGGCGAGCTTCAACGCGTCCTGCCTTTCCCCATCTCCGCGGTCAGGACGCCGGAGGGCAGGGGCCGTTCCGGCGGGACGCGGAGATAGCGGAGGACCTGGCGGGCGATGTCCCGGAACACGGGCGCGCAGGCCTGCCCGCCGTAGTAGTATTCCTTGGGCGAGTCGAGGACGACGATCATGCTGAGCCGCGGCTTCTCGACCGGCGTGAAGCCGACGAAGGACGCGGTGTAGTTCTTCGTGTAGGCGCGGACGCCCGGGTCGTACTTCTTCGCGGTCCCGGTCTTCCCGGCGATGCGGAAGCCGTCGAGCCGGCCTTCCTTGGCCGTGCCCTCCTCGACGACGGCCTCGAAGACGCGGCCGACGAGGTCGGCGGCGGTCTTGGCGCTGATCGCGCGAACGGGGGCCTCGCCGCCCGCGGCCGCGGCGTCCGCTCACGCCGTCCTTCACGATCCGGGGCCGGACCAGCAGTCCGCCCGTGGCGAAGACGTTCATCGCCCGGAGCATCTGGAGCGGCGAGACCATGACCTCGTAGCCGATGGCCACGTGGGGGAGCGAGTTCTTCCGGTTCCACTGGTCGGGCGGATAGAGGCGGCCGGAGGCCTCGCCCGGCAGCTCGATCCCGGTCTTCGTCCCGATGCCGAAGGCCTTGATCGTCTCGTGGTACTCGGGGATGGTCAGCCGTTGGGCGAAGAGGACCGTCCCGACGTTCGAGGACTTGATGAGCACCTGGGGGAAGCTCAGGACGTGCTCCCGGTCGTGATCGGTGATGGTCGTCCCGCCGACCCGGATGAATCCGGCGCTGCAGTCGAAGACTTCGGAGAAGCCGACCCGGTTCCGCTCCCGGGCCGCGGCCGCGGTGATGATCTTGAACGTCGAGCCGGGCTCGTAGGAGACGCCGACCGGACGGTTCAGCCAGGCGTCCTCCGGACCGGGATAGTCGTTGAGGTCGTAGGTGGGCCAGCTGGCCATGGCCAGGACCTCGCCGGAGGCCGGGTCCATGATGACGACGGAGCCCCAGGCCGCCTTGTGCTCGACCACGGCCCGGGCCAGCTCCTTCTCGGCGATGTACTGGATGGTCGTATCGAGCGTCAGGACGATGTCGCGGCCGGGGACGGGCGGCTGGAGGATCTGGGTCTGGTAGTCCCGTCCGCCGTTGACCCGGTAGCTCAGCCGGCGGCCCTTCTTGCCCGCCAGCGGCTTGGCGTAGAGGTATTCGATGCCCCGGCTGGAATCGCCGGTCAGGTTGATGCCGCCGAGGACGTGGGCGGCCAGGGAGTCCATCGGATAATAGCGCCGCGTCCCCGCCTCGAGTTCGACGCCGGCGAGCTTCAGGGCCATGACCCCGGCCGCGGCCTCCTCGGTGATCTTGTTCTTCACGTAGGTGTACGCCGAACCCGCGGCGAGACGGCCCAGGATGCGCGCGACGTCCTTCTCCGGGAGCCCGAGCTGCTTCTGGAGAGTGCGGACCTTGCGCCGCGTCGCCTCCGGCGTCTCCTTGGCGACGGGCCGGATGACGACGGAGGGGGAGGGCATGGTGCAGGCCAGGATCTCGCCGTTGCGGTCGAGGATGTTGCCGCGCCGCGGCTCGATGGCCGTCTCGTCGAGGGCCTGGCGGAGAACGGCGGCCTTGGCCCGGGCGTGGCCGATGACCTGGACCTGGACGAGGCGCAGGGCGACGACGGCGGCCCACGCGGCGAGGACCGCCGTCAGGACCTTGGTCCGCTTCCGGATGTCGTTCTCGTAGAATGTGCGCATGGCCTGGCCCTCAGCGGGACGTGTCCTTTTTTTCGTAGACGATCTCTTCGTCCTTGGGATCGACGAGGCCGAGCTTCTCCCGGGCGATCGCCTCGACCCGGCGGGGATCGAGGAGATCGGCCTTGCGCAGCTTCAGCCCTTCGATGTCGATCTCGAGCTCGCGGATCCTGGCCTCGCTCCGGCCCAGATCGAGGCCGAGCTGGACCGATTCGGTCTGGTACCAGACGTAGAAGGTCAGCAGGCCGGCCCCCGCGAGGACGAAGGCCGAAACGACCGCGATGCCCTTCAGGTCGATCTTGCGCCGGACCATCAGATCCTCTCCGCGGCCCGCAGCTTGGCGGACCTGGCCCGGGTGTTGGAGGCGATCTCCTCGTCCGAGGCCGTCAGGGGCTTCTTGGTCAGGACGGCGAGGACGGGCGAGCCCTCGGCCGGGGAGGCCAGGGCGTGGAAGGTGCGCTTGACGATGCGGTCCTCGAGCGAGTGGAACGAGATCACGACGAACCGCGTGCCTTTCGCCGACCGCCGGACCGTGCCCTCGAGGAAGGCCCCGAGCCCTTCGAGCTCCCGGTTGACCTCGATGCGGAGCGCCTGGAAGGCCTTGGCCGCCGGGTGGATCCGTCCCCTCTGGGGGCGCCAGCGGTAGATCCGCTCGATGAGGAGCCGGAGGTCGCCCGTCGTTTCGAGGCGGCCGAGCTTGCGCAGGTGGGCGATCTCGCGGGCCAGGCGGCGGGTCTGGTCGAGCTCGCCGTACCGCGCGAACATCTCGGCCAGCTTCGGCTCCGGGTAGGTCTGCAGGATCTTGGCGGCCGTCGTCTTCGTCCGCAGGTCCATGCGCATGTCCAGGGGCCCCTCGTGGGTGTGGCTGAAGCCGCGCTCGGGGGAATCGAGCTGGAAGGACGAGATGCCCAGGTCCGCCAGGACGCCCCGGACCTTGTCGAAGGGGATGTCGAGCGTGTCGAGGTCCTTGAAGTCGGCCTGGTACAGGGTGACCCGCTTCGCGAAGGGCGCGAGCCGCTCCCGGGCGATCTCCAGGGACTGCCCGTCGCGGTCCAGCCCGATCAGGCGGGCCCGGGGGTTCCCCTCCAGGATCGACAGGGCGTGCCCGGCCAGTCCCAGGGTGCAGTCGATGTAGACTCCGGCCCGCCCCGCGTCAAGACATTCGAGGACTTCCGTGGGGAGAACGGGGCGGTGGGCCTTCTCCGTCATTCCGGCTTTCCTCGAGGGATGAGGCGGGCGATGCTCTCGAAATCCTCGTCCGAGAGCGGTTTCTCCTCGAGAGTTCCGTCGAGAACGTCCTTGTTCCAGATCTCCAGATGATTGGACAGACCCAGGACTTCGACCTCGTCGCGCAGCCGGGCCTTTTCCCGCAGGGCCTGGCTGATCAGAACGCGGCCCTTGGAGTCGAGCTCGTGCCGCGAACCGTTCCGGTTGACGCGGAGCATGAACTTGCGGACATCGGGCCGGAGATGGAGAGCGCCGTCGGACGTGAGGTCGGTCATGGCCAGCCACACGGACAGCGGATAGATCTTGATCGAGTCGTCGGAGAGGGAGGTCACGAAGAGGTCCTTGCCGTAGACCTGCTCGATGACCTCGCGGAATTTTTCCGGGATCTTGATGCGGCCGCTGGCGTCGAGCCGCGCCGTGTAGCTGCCGATCAGAACGTTGGCCATGATTATTTCGTCCCGCTTTGTCCCGTTTCTTCCCAAATATATGGATTAGGATACCTGTTGTCAAGCGAAAAAAGCCCAAATAAAGAGAAAAAGGAGGGGCCCTAACGATGGGCGGAGATCAAGGGCGGGACACCAGCGGTTGCGCGGGGGCGGGCGGGGCGGCCTCAGGCCGGGTTTTCAGAGCCCCTCTTCGCCGTCGGGCGAAGGCATCGCCGTGACGAGGTCGCGGGCTTTCGCGACGTTGGCCGCTTGGACGAAGATCTTGAATTCGGCCATCCCGTCGACGGTGAGCGGGTAGACGAAAGGCGCGGTCCGGCCGCGGACGATGGAGGCGATGCCGTGGCTCTCCAGGAAGTTCTTGATCAGGTCCGCTTCGAACGGGCCTTGGACGCACGCGATCTCGACGAGGTCGGCGTTGTCGATTTCCGGCATGGGGACCTTCCTTTCCAGTCGCGGAGATAATCGTCGAGGATGCGGCGATGATCGAAAGCGAGCGGCCGGCTCCGGTCGCGGGGATCGGCCACGACGGCCGTCCGGGCGTCGTCGGCGCCCCGCGGAACGCCCTCGGCCCGGGCGACGAACACCGTCGAGATCGTGTGCAGGCGCGGGTCCCGGTCCGGAGCGGAGTAGGCCCGGAACTGGCCGACGAGCTCGACCGCAAGCGACGTCTCCTCGCGGGCTTCCCGGACGGCGGCCGCTTCGAGCGTCTCGCCGTAGTCGACGAAGCCGCCGGGCAGCGCCCAGCCGGGGGGCGGGTTCTTCCGCTCGATGAGGACGATGCCGCGCTTCTTCCCGGCGCTCCCGATCTCGATGATGATGTCGACGGTCGGGACGGGATTGCGGTAGCGGGAGCGGGCCATGATGTTCTCGGGTCTGCGGGGCCATTGTAGGGGCCGCCCGCGCGCCTTGTCAACGTCAAGAAAATGGGGACGTCGAACGTCCCCATTTTCCGCGTTCGGGCGCGGCAGTCCTCTTTGGATGACACCCCGAGGCGCCGCCCGTTCCGCCAACAGGGGAGGGCGCTTGGCACGAATAGTGCTATTATGATTAAGGAAAGAAAGTGCGCGACACGAGGAGTCTGCCATGAAAAACGGGGGCATCCGGCGGATGGTATTTTTCGCGGCCGTTCTGGCCGCGTCCGCCGGCCTTTGGGGGGCCGATCATTACAGGGTCGTCAACGGTCCGAAGGACTTCTATTTCGGCCACATCAGTTACATCGAGCCGACGCCCGACGGGACGGATCCCGTCGTCCTTCGCGAAGGCCGTTCCGAGCCCGAACCGGGCGTTCTCAACACGCCCATCGGCCCGGGCGACACCGTCCGGACGTCGGCCGACCGGCGCTGCGAGATCCAGTTCGACACGGGGACCATCGTCCGGCTCGACGTCGCGACCGAGCTCCGGGTCGAGACCATCCTGGCCCGCAGCCTGAGCGGCCCCGACGCGCTCTCGGTCCTGACCCTCGGACAAGGCCGCATCTACGTCATGTACAAGGAATACGGCCGCCGGGAGATGTTCCAGGTCCTGACGGCCAACGCGGCCGTCAAGCTGAGGCACAACTCCGTGGCCCTGGTCTCCGCGGCCGCCGACGGAACGACCGAGACCCAGGTGCGGTACGGCCGGGCCCAGGTGCTCTTCGGTTCCGATCCCGAGCGTCCTCGACGACCGGGCGGTGAAGAAGGGCGAACGCCTGATCGTCCTGAAGGACCACCAGTTCGAGCTGGCCGCGGCCATCGACGGCACGGCCTTCGAGCTGTGGAACCGGGACGTCAACGCTCATTTCGAAGACCTCCACGAGGGCCTGACCTCGCTGCCGAAGCCCCTGCAGAAGCTGCCGCCGGCCGTCTTCTACTTCGCCCAGACCTACGGCAACCGCTACGGCGAATGGCTCTGGGACGATTTCTACGGCTACGTCTGGCGCCCTTTCATCGACAACGGCGCCTATCCGTGGGGCTGGAGCCCGTATTACTACGGCCAGTGGTCCTACGCCGCCGGCCAGATGTTCTGGGTCCCCCAGGAGCCCTGGGGCTGGATCCCGTACCATCTGGGCGTCTGGCAGTGGGACAAGAAACACGGCTGGTTCTGGCTGCCCGGATCGATGTTCGCGCCGGCCTGGGCGACCTGGGACTTCTACTTCGGCTACGCGGCCTGGCGGCCCTGGAGCCTCTACGACTGGATGTACGACGGCTCCTACTGGGCGTCCGGGCTGGGCTGGTCCGGACGACGGCCTCTACTACTCCCCGTACTGGGCCAACGGCCCGAATGCGGCCGGGTCGCCCGGGAGGACCGTCGTCCGCAAGGGTTCGCTGAAGCAGCCGGCGCCGTCGTCCCTGCCCATTCCCGCCGAGCTCCGGGGGCTCGTCAAGAAGGTGACGACCGCCTACGCCGGCGGCGATCCGCGGATCCGCGGCGGGGCGGACGAGATCTCGCGCCGCCTCGTCCTGGTCGCCAAGGACGATCTCGGCTCCCGGGCGATCCACGAGAAGACGCTGACCCTGGACGCGGTCTCGAAGCGGACCGCCGCCCCGGCCGGCGAAGCCGCCGTGTCGCAGACCGTGCCGGATCCCCGCCGGGAGGCCGCCCGCACCTTCCTCGGCGTCGACGGGCCCGTGACGTCGCCGAGAAAAGTCCCGGCCCCGGAGTCCGTGCGGGTCGAGGGCCGGGGCATCACCGCCTACCCGTCCGCTCCCGCCGTCCGGACCGGCCTGCCGGTCCGCCGGACGGAAGCTCAAGCGATGCGTTTCCGCGATTGGAACCCCGACCTGCGCGTCGCCCGCGAGCTCGGCGTCCGGATCGAGTATTCGAGCGCCAGGAACGAGGTGCGCTGCCCCGAGCTGAACCTCTCTTCGAGGGACAGAGAGCGGGCGACGGGGCTTTCGCCTCACCTGACTTCGCACGGCGTGAGCTACGGCCCGGCCGTCTCGGTCGGCGGCGGTTACGCCGGCGGTTCGAGCGCCTCGCCTTCCGCGGCGCCCTCTTCGCGCTCGGCCGGAGTCCGGTCCGAGGGCGCGTCGACCGCGACGCGGGGGGAAGCCAAGAGCGGCGGCGAAGGCGGGAAGATCAAAAACTGAAGCCGGACGCATAGGCCCGGACGATCTCGGGCAGTCGAAGGGCGATGCCGAGCCTTTCGACCTCCTTCTTGTAGTCCTCCAGGAATTCCTTGCGCAGGGGATCGGCCGGCTTGAACTTGTGCCCCAGCGGATTGACCGGGCTGCCGTGGTAGTAGATCCGGTAGTCGAGGTGGGGACCGGTCGAATCGCCCGTCGACCCGACGTAGCCGACGATGTCGCCGCCCTTGAGGACGGCCCCCTTGCGCACCCCCGGACCGAAGCGGCTCAGGTGGAGGTAGGCCGTGCCGTAGGCGTTCTTGTGGGTCATCTTGACGGCGTTGCCGGCCGCGCCGTCCCTCCCGGCGAAGGTCACCGTGCCGTCGGCCGTCGCCTGGACCGGCGTCCCGATCGGGGCCGCGTAGTCGACGCCGTAGTGCGGCCGGTAGATCTTGTGGATGGGGTGGAACCGGCTGGCCGTGAACCGCGAGGTGATCCGGGCGAACTTGATCGGCGAGCGGAGGAAATCCTTGCGCCGCGAGCCGCCGGTCTCGTCGAAGTAGTCGGACGCCTTGGTGTCCGGGTAGGTGTAAGCGGAAAGCCCGGAAGACCCGGCCCTCGTTGACGAACTCCGCGGCCAGGATGTCGCGATAGCCGGCGAAGCGGCCGTCGAGGTAGCGCTTCTCGACGAAGACGCGGAAGGAATCGCCCTTGCGCAGGTCGGTGTTGAAGTCGATGTCCCAGCCGAAGCAGCGCTCGACCAGGTCGATGGCCAGGCTGTCCTCCTCGCCGGCCGCGTTCAGGGCCGCGATGAGGCTGTCCTCGATGACCCCGGAGACGAAGGCGGTCCGGAACTCGACGGGGACGTACTTCATCTCCGCTTCGATCCCGTCCTCTTTCCGGCTGACGACGAGGTACTGCGTCTCGTCGACGTCGTACTCGAGCCTCTGCCACGGGCCCGTCGGCCAGGGAAGCCAGGCGGATCTCCTGGCCCGCCCGGATCTTGCCCAGGTCGTAGACCGGCTTGACCGCTTCCCGGAGGTCGTGGATCTCGCGGTCGGTGAAGCCGCGCCGCTTGAGCAGCTCGGCCAGGGTCGAGCGCGGGGTGACGAGGATCTTCTCCTCGACGAGGGCCGGTTCGGGCGGGGGCGGGGCGACGACCGGTCCGACGGCCGCGGCCGGCACCGGGCGCGGCCGGCGGGAAGAGGGCCCTGGCCAGGAAGACGAGGCCTGCGGCCGCGCCGAGGACGACCGCGACGGCCGCCGCGACGCGGGTCCTGTTCAGCTTGGCTCGGTCCATCCTCTCGGCATCTTCACGAAGGGATGACCTTGGGCTCGGCCTTCTTCCGGGGGTGCTTCTTGAGCAGGCGGACCAGGGCGACCGTCGGGCCCGAGAGGACGTTCAGGCCGAAGTAGAGGAGCATGAAGTAGCGCGCGTAGAACAGGACGCCGAAGAGGGACACGGCCACGACGAGGGCGGTGCGGATGTTGATGCGCTGGCCGATGAAGGCCTTGATGAAGTTCGGGTAGGGCAGCGTGCTGACCATGCACAGGGAGACGACGAGCATGGCCACGGCGACGAGGAATCCGGATTCCCGGGTGGCCAGCGGGACGGGGTGGAAGTTGACGATCGCGCACATGAACATGGCCGCCGAGGGGACGGTCAGGCCCTGGTAGTGCTTCCGGTCCGTCGGGACCTTGCTGCGGACGTTGTAGCGGGCCAGCCGGAGCACCCCCGCGGTCAGAAAGACGAAGCTGAAGAAGACGGCCGGCGTCCCGGCCGTCTCCATCCCCCAGAAATAGAGCAGGATGGACGTCGCCAGCCCGAACGAGACCGCGTCGGCCAGGGAGTCGAGCTCGACCCCGAAATCGGACGGCGTGTGGGTGGCCCGGGCGACCAGGCCGTCGAGCCCGTCCATCAGCGCGGCGATGATGATCAGGATCGCGGCCGCGCGGTAGCGTCCCTGGAACGTCAGCAGGACGCTCATGAAGCCGAAGAACAGGTTGGTCAGCGAGAACAGGCTGGGCAGGACGCTGACCCCGTACTGGACTTTTTTCGATCTCATGGTTGGACCTCGCCGATGACGGTCTGGCCGGCCTTCACCTTGTCGTGGAGCCGGACCTTCAGGACGACGCTCCGGGGCACGGTCAGCTCGACGCGCGACCCGAAGAACATCAAGCCCACTCTCGCTCCGCGGGCCGCCGCGTCCCCGGCCCGGACGAAGGACTTGATGCGGCGGGCGGCGACGCCGACGATCATCTTCATGACCGCGTCGATCGCCGCGCCCTTGAGGACGAGGGTCGTCGACTCGTTGTGCTCGCCGGCCTCGGGCTTGTAGGCGGGATGGAACTTGCCGGGATGGTGGTCGACCGAGGCCACGGTCGCGGCGAGCGGCGCCCGGACGATGTGGACGTCGTAGAGGGAGAGGAAGATGGTGATCCGCGAGACGGGGCCCGGCAGAGAGGGATGGGAATCGAGTGATTCGATCCCCAGGACCTCGCCGTCGGCCGGGGAGACGAGGAGATGGTCGCCCGCCGGCGGGACGCGGTCCGGGTCGCGGAAGAAGAAGGCGAAGGCGCAGGCGAGAAGGAAGAGGACGACGGCGAGGACGTCGAGGCCGAGGGCGCCGCAGAGGAGGGCCAGGCCCGCCGAGGGGAGGATGAAGCGCAGGCCCTCTTTGGCGATCTTCATCGGGCTCCTCAGCGCTCGGCCCAGGCGTGGGCGGCCAGGAAGGCCAGCTTGGCGGCGTCGGCCATGATGTCGGGATTGATCCGGTAGATCGTGTCCCCGGTCTGGTGGTAGGCCAGGTGCGGCCCGTTCGAGCCGAAGCTGGCCGCCGGGATGCCCCCGAGGAAGAAGGGCGCGAAGTCGGAGCCGCGGACGCCGACGCCGCTGATGACGCCGAGGCCGCGGAGGATCTGGACCGACGCGTCGGCCGTCTCGATGCTCTTCTTGAAGCCGGCCGGTTCGGCCGAGACGGCGCCCCAGAGCCCGTCGCCCTCTCCGGTCATGTCGAAGTTGAGCATGCCCGCGACCTTGTCGAATGGCCCCGGGACGTGGTCGACGAACCAAGTCGAGCCCTGAAGCCCCAATTCCTCCCCGCCGAACAGGGCGACGACGATCGAGCGCTTGGGCTTGCGGGCCAGCGCGGCGAAGGCCTTGCCGGCCTGCATGACCGAGGCGCTGCCGCTGGCGTTGTCGTCGGCGCCCGGGAAGAGCAGGCCCATGTGGGCGCCGGTGTGGTCGAAGTGCCCGCCGATGACGACGCATTCCCGGCGCAGCTTCGGATCGGAGCCTTCGACGTAGCCCACGACGTTGTAGCCGACGGCCTGGGGGAAATGCCGGGACTCGACGGCCAGGCGGATCCTGGCCTTGAGCGGGAACGAGATCGGCCGCTTCCAGGTCTGCAGGGATTTCCGGAGGTCCGCCGAAGTCGCATCGACCTCCTTGAGGAGGGCGTCCATGACCTTGAGGCCGATCATGGCCGGCGTGAACCCTTCGAGGAAGTCGCCGTTCGGATTGGAGGCGATCTCGTCGTAGATATAGATGATGCCGAGGGCGCCCTTGTCGCGGGCCGTCGTCATCCGGGTCCGGTGCTCGTCGAAGTGCACGTACCTGGGGTCGCGGTCGGGCGTGCCGCGGAAGCAGAGGACGAACTTGCCCTTGACGTCGAGGCCGGCGTAATCGTCGTAGCCGATCTCGGGCGCGGAGATGCCCCACCCGGCGAAGACCGTTCCGGCCGTCCTGTCGCCGCTCGCGGAATAGAGCAGGGGCAGGAAGTCCTTCTCGGGAACGAGCTTCATCTCTTTGAAAGCCTGGCCCTTGGCCGCGTCCGCCGGGCCGTCGGGCAGGAAGACGGTCATCTCGGCCTTGTCGACGATCGTGTAGGGCGACGGGTAGGGCTGGAGGTAGCCGTCCTTGCCCGAGATGGGCTTGAGCCCCCAGGCGGCGAGCTTCTTCGCCGCCCACTGGGCCGCGGCCGTGTAGCCGGGATGCCCCGTCAACCGGCCGGCGTACTCGGGCGAGGCGAGGGTCTTGACGATGTCGTAGGCCTCTGCCGGGCTGATCGCCTTGAGCCCGGCCTTGAGATTGTTATCAACGAGTTGCGCCGGCAAGGCCAGCGCAACGAGGAGAACGAGCGCCGCGATCGCGAAGGGACGGGTTTTCAGCATGGACCCAGGGGTCTCCTTTCCGGGCATACGTCTTCCACCCGAGATAATAGGCCGTTCCGGGCCAAAAGTAAATCCGGACGGGCCTGTCCCGTTCTCGCGCGGCTATTTTTTCAACGACCGACGGCGCGCGATCTCTTTTTTGACGGCGGGGTGGAGCACGAAGATATAGTAGATGGCGAGGAGGGCCAGGATGAGGAGGAAGCGGGACACGTTGCCCTTGGCGAGGGAGAGAAAAGCGAACACCAGGGCGGCCAGGAGGCCGCCCAGGTGGATGAAGGCGAAAAGGGTGTCCAACAAGCGCGCCCGGCGCTACTTCACGACCGCCGCGGAGAGGATCGTGATCGGCGCGAGCGGGACGTCCCCGTGGCCGCGCTTGTTCACGGTCGGGACCTTGGCGATGGCGTCGACGACGTCCATGCCGGCGACGACCTTGCCGAAGACGCAGTAGCCGAAGCCCTCGGGCGTGTTGTCCTTGTGGTTCAGGAAGGTGTTGTCCTTGAGGTTGATGAAGAACTGGCTGGTGGCGCTGTCGACGACGTTGGTCCGGGCCATGGCCACGCTGCCGCGCGTGTTCTTCAGGCCGTTCGCCGGCTTCGTTCTTGATCGCGGGATTGCCCGACTTCTGGCGCATCTCGGCGTCCATGCCGCCGCACTGGATCATGAAGTTGGGGATGACGCGGTGGAAGATCAGGCCGTCGTAGAACTTGGCCTCGACGTAGTCCAGGATGTTCTGGACGGTGACCGGCGCCTTGGCCGGGTAGAGCTCGATGGTGATGTCGCCCTGGCTCGTCTTGAACAGGACCTTGGGATTGGCGCGCCGGGGCCTGGGCCATGACCGTGCCGGCCAGGAAGACCGTCGCGGCGAAGAGAACGGGCAGGATATTCCGGGTCATGAGAACCTCCTAAGGAACTCGGTCAAAAGGCCAAAATAGCAGATTCGGGAGGCCGAATCAAACGGGAGATGCTATAATGCCCCTTCTTACTTTCAAGGAGTCCGCCCGTGAAAAAGCACGATCTTCAGAGCCCCGAGACCCTCGCCATCCACGCCGGCCAGGAGCCGGACCCCGTCTACGGCGGCGTATCGGTCCCCATCTACCAATCCTCGACCTTCGCCTTCGCGAGCGCCGAGCAGGGGGCGGCCCGGTTCGCCGGGACGGAGAAGGGCTTCATCTACACCCGCATCGCCAACCCGACCGTCCGGGCCCTCGAGGAGAGCCTGGCGACGCTCGAGGGCGGCTTCGACGCCTCGGCCACGGCCACGGGCATGGCCGCCGTGACGACGATCTACACGGCCCTGCTCGACAAGGACGCCCACGTCGTCGGCACCGCCTCGATCTACGGGCCCTCGCGGACGGTCATCGAGAACGAGTTCTCCCGCTTCGGCGTCCGGTCGGATTTCGTGGACACGTCCGACATCCGCAACGTGGAAAAGGTCCTGCGCCCGGAGACGAAGCTCCTGTTCGTCGAGACCCCGGCCAATCCCACCCTGGCCCTGACCGACCTCAGGGCCTGCGCCCGGATCGCCCGCGAGCGGGGCATCACGTTCGTCGTCGACAACACGTTCTCGAGCCCGCTCCTGCAGAATCCGCTGGCCTTGGGGGCGGACGTCGTGATGCACAGCCTGACCAAGTTCATCAACGGCCACAGCGACGTCGTGGGCGGCGCGATCATCGCCCGCGAGGAGGCGCTCCACAAACGGCTCCGCAAGGTCCTCGTCCTCATGGGCGGCACGATGGATCCCCACCAGGCCTGGCTCGTGTTGCGGGGGGTCCGGACCCTGGCGCTCAGGGTCGAGAAGAGCCAGGCCAACGCCGCCGCGCTCGCTCCCTGGCTGGCCGCCCACCCCAAGGTCGCCTGGGTGAATTATCCCGGTCTCGAGAGCCACCCTCAGCACGCGCTGGCCAAGGAGCAGATGAAGGGCTTCGGCTCGATGCTCTGCTTCGGCCTCCGCGGCGGCTACGAGGCCGGCCGCAAGATGATCAACGCGGTGAAGCTCTGCACGCTGGCCGTCTCGCTCGGCGGCATCGAGAGCCTCATCCAGCATCCGGCCAGCATGACCCACGCCGGGCTGCCGAAGGAGCACCGGGAGATGGCCGGCATCACCGACGACCTCATCCGGCTGTCCGTCGGCTGCGAGGGCGTCGAGGACATCCGGGCCGACCTCGAACAGGCCCTCGCCAAAGCCTGACGCGCCCGCGGGCGTCGCGCGAACCGCCGGCGCGCTTTGACTTGAGGGCGGGACCGAACGTAGAATACCCCTCCATCCCGCCGACGAAGGAGGAGTCGTCATGAATCGTTCCCGCCGGTTCTTCATCGCCGTCCTGCTCGTTCTCGCCCTCGCGGGGACGGGCCTCCACTCCCAGGCGCCCCGGCAGGCCGCCGCGCCCGCAGACCGACGAGGCCCGGATCCTCGAGGCCATGCACCTCATCCAGAGCCAGCCTCTCTACAACTACGTCGCCGAGCTCGTCTCGGAGAAGTACGGCGGCCGTCTGACCGGGACGAAGGAATACGAGGCCTGCGTCGAGTGGGTCGAGTCCCTGCTCAAGGGCTGGGGCATCGAGCCCGGCGGCGAGAACGGGACCTACCGCCAGCTCTTCCCCAATCCCTACACCATCGTCCACAAGGGCGGCGTCTGCGAGATGCTCATTCCGGCGGGGAAGGGCGGCGTCGTCAGGAAGTCCTATAAATACGAGGACGAGTTCATCCCCGGCGGCACGTCCGGCTCCGGCGAAGTGACGGCCGAAGTCGTCTACGCCGGCTACGGCATCACGGCCCCCGAGCTCGGCTACGACGACTACAAGGGCGTCGACGTCAAGGGCAAGATCGTGCTTTTGGAATCGGAGGTGCCGGTCGGTCCGGGCGAGAAGACGCTCGAGCAGTTCAAGAAGTGGCGGCCCTACTCCTTCCATCAGTACAAGCTCAAGAACGCCGCGGCCCACGGGGCCAAGGGCCTGATCTACAACTACGGGCCCATCGGCAACCCCAACAACGCCTACGTCGAAGGATTCGTCTACCATCACGTCGGCGCGGCGGTCGTCGAGGATGTCTTCGCCGGGACGGGCCGCGTCCACAAGGACGTCGTGGCCGCGATCCGCAAGGACCTCAAGCCGCAGTCCTTCGCCACGGGCAAGACGATGACCATCAGCAACAAGACCGAGCACCATCCCGACGGCGTCGGCATCAACCTCCTCGGCAAGATCACGGGCAGCGACCCCGCGCTCAAGGACGAGGTCATCATCGTCGGCGGGCACCTCGACCACCTCGGCCGGCTGTGGGAGCTTCTGCCCGGGGCGAACGACAACGCCACGGCCGTGGCCGTGACCCTGGGCATCGCGGAGGCCATGGCCAAGTGCCCCGTCAAGCCCAAGCGGACGGTCGTGTTCTTCTTCTTCGGCAGCGAGGAGCAGAGCGAGGACCAGGGGACCGAGGGCTCGCACTACTACACGGAGCACCCCATCTACCCGCTCGATAAGACGTCCGTTTTCATCAACATGGAGGGCCCCGGGGCGGGCGACAAGATCTCCGCGTCGGGCGGGACGACCTATCCCGAGATTCTGGGCGTTCGTCGAGAAGGCCAACAAGGGCTTCGTCCACCGCACGCTCAGCACGGGCCCGGCGTCCTACCCGGCCCGGCCGCGGCAGGATTCGGCCTGGTTCTTCTGGAAGGGCGTCCCGTCTCTGACCTTCGGCGCCTACGGCGGGCCGCGGCCGCCCCTGCCGACCTATCACAACACGCGGGACGACCTGAGCCTCATCACGCCGGAGATCATGGAGGACATCGCCCAGCTCCTGTTCATGACCATCATGGACATGAGCGACGAGCCGGTCCTGAACTTCCGTAAATAGGGACGTCCGGAGGCGTCCCCCTCAGATGTGGAGCTCGACGACGTCCTCGTCGGCGAGGACGTAATCGCGGGTGACCCGGAGGCCGTCGAGGCCGGCGGCGTTCCAGACGCGGGCGTACTGCAGCTTCTCCGCGAAATCCTTGTGGACGGCCCTGGCCATGTCCATCACGGTGCTGCCGGTCCGGAGCGCGAACGGCGAGTCCTTCTCGGCCTTCTTGCCGGGGATCTTGCTGTAGGCGCGGACGACGCGGAGCAGGCCGAAGACGGCCCGGCGCAGCGTTTCCAGGCCCCGGCCGGACACGGCCGAGACGGCCAGGCGCTCGAACGGACCCTCGAGCAGGACGCCGAGGTCCTCGAAGGCCCGGGGCGCCCCGGCGACGTCGATCTTGTTCGCGGCGAGGGCCGCGCGCTTGCGGAAGGGGAAGTAGGGCGGCGGGACGTCCGTGTCGGCCGGGACGAGCTCGACCTTGCGCTCCGCGAGCCGGCCGACGATGCCCTCGAGCGCCGGGGCCGTGTCGGGATCGGTGAGGTCGGCGACGAGGAGGACGGCGTCGGCCATCTTGACCATCTCCGGGAACCACGTCTCCATGAGCTCGCCCGTGACCGGGGGGGTGTCGACGAGCTGGACCTTGACGTTCTCGAACGGCATCATGAACGGGGCGGGGGAGCGGGTGGTGAAGGGATACTCGGCGATCTCGACGGCGACGCCGGTGAGGGCCTGGACGAGGCTCGATTTGCCGGCGTTCGGCGGACCGACGAGGACGACCTGGCCGGCCCCGGACTTCTCGATCTTGTGCGTCGGCGCGTGCTTGGCCGTGGAGGCGCGCCGCTCGCCCTCCTCCCGGGCTTTGGCGATCTTCTGCCGGTACATGGCGATGAGCTTGTCCGTGCCCTTGTGGTGGGGGATGACGCGGATGAGCCGCTCGTAGATGTCGATCTTCTCTTCGGGCGTGCGGGCCGTCCGCAGCTCGGCCTCGATCCTGTGGTATTCGGGCGGCAGGTTGGCCGGCATGCGAAAATTATAACATAATCCGCATCTCACCCCCTCCTAACTGTGAGAAAAAATGGCCCCTTCGGACGTCTCTGTCAAAGGGCCCGCGGAACGCCCCGGCCGGGGGGTCGCGAAAGAGCCGTAAAACGTTGATATCAAACAATATTAAATTCATCGAAAATCGCTCTTTTTTCTTGCTTTACGGGCCCCTTTTTTGGTACAATGGATTCGAGAAAAATGGCCCCCGGGTCCCGTGTCGCGCGAGCGCCGGGCACCCGCATTTTTTTATAAGTGAACGGACATGACGCAAGACAAGTATACCGCTGAAAGCATCAAGGTCCTCAAGGGCCTGGAGGCCGTCCGCAAGCGCCCGGCCATGTACATCGGCAGCACCGGGACGGAGGGCCTCCACCACCTCGTCTACGAGGTCGTCGACAACAGCGTCGACGAGGCCCTGGCCGGGTTCTGCACCGAGATCGACGTCTTCGTCCACGTCGACAACTCCATCACCGTCATCGACAACGGCCGCGGCATCCCGGTCGGCCTGCACAAGAAGGAGAACAAGTCGGCGGCCGAGGTCGTCATGACCATCCTCCACGCCGGCGGCAAGTTCGACCAGAAGAGCTACAAGGTCTCCGGCGGCCTCCACGGCGTCGGCGTCTCGGTCGTCAACGCCCTGTCCAAGCGCCTCGACCTCGAGATCAAGCGCGAGGGCGGCATCTTCACCCAGAGCTACGAGCGCGGCAATCCCGTCTCGAAGCTGAAGCAGATCGGCAAGACCAAGAAGACGGGGACCAAGATCACCTTCTGGCCGGACGACGAGATCTTCGAGTTCACGGAGTACAACTTCGAGATCCTGTCCCAGCGCCTGCGCGAGCTGTCGTTCCTCAACAAGGGCCTCAAGATCGCCATCACCGACGAGCGCACCAGCAAGTCCCAGGAATTCCAGTACAAGGGCGGCATCCGCGAGTTCGTCGAGTACCTCAACCAGAACCGGCAGACGATCAACCCCAAGCCGGTCGTGTTCGAGGGCGAGCGGGACGGGGTCGGCGTGGACCTGGCCATCCAGTACAACATGTCCTACGCCGACACGATCTACTCCTTCGTCAACAACATCAACACGACCGAGGGCGGGACGCACCTCATCGGCTTCAAGGCCGCCCTGACCCGCTCCCTCAACACCTACGCCGGCAACCACAACCTGCTCAAGGACCTCAGCGAGAACATCACCGGCGACGACTGCCGCGAGGGCCTGACCGCCGTCCTGTCGATCAAGCTCCACGATCCCCAGTTCGAGGGCCAGACCAAGACCAAGCTCGGCAACTCCGAGGTCAAGGGCATCGTCGAATCCATCGTCAACGAGCAGCTCTCGGCCTTCCTCGAGGAGAACCCGACGGTCGCGAAGAAGATCGTGATGAAGATCATCGACGCGGCCCGGGCCCGCGAGGCCGCCCGCAAGGCCCGGGAGCTGGCCCGCCGCAAGGGCGTCCTCGAATCGACGTCCCTGCCCGGCAAGCTGGCCGACTGCCAGGACCGCGACCCGGCCACCTCCGAGATCTTCATCGTCGAGGGCGATTCGGCCGGCGGCTCGGCCAAGCAGGGCCGCGACCGCCGCTTCCAGGCCATCCTGCCGCTGCGCGGCAAGATCCTGAACGTCGAGAAGGCCCGCTTCGACAAGATCATCAAGAACGAGGAGATCGGGGTCATGTTCGCCGCCCTGGGCATCGGCGTCGAGGAGAGCGAGGAGCGGATGGCCAAGCTCCGCTACCACAAGGTCATCATGATGACCGACGCCGACGTCGACGGCGCCCACATCCGCACCCTGCTCATGACCTTCTTCTACCGCCAGATGGCCCAGCTCATCGAACAGGGCCACCTCTACATCGCCCAGGCGCCCCTCTACAAGGTCACCCGGGGCCGGGACGTCCAGTACATCAAGGACGAGCGCGAGTACGAGAAGTTCATGGTCCGCAAGATCTCCGAGGAGTTCAAGGTCCGGGCCGGCAACCGCAAGGAGGTCATCGAGGGCGAGAAGTTCCGCAAGTTCTTCCGCAACCTCATGGCCAAGAAGAGCTACGCCCAGTTCTTCGAGCGCAAGAACTACCCGCTCTTCCTCATCGACCTGCTCATCCGGAACGGCGTCGACAGCCAGGAGTTCCTGAGCTCGAAGAAGAACGTCGAGAAGGTCATGAAGCAGATCGCCGAGAAGGGCTTCACGACGAAGCTGGGCCGCGACGAGGAGTACGGCGTCTTCGAGATCGAGTTCGGCTACAAGCTCAACGGCCTGGCCGCGGCCGGCAAGATCGGCATGGACCTGGTCACCTCGGCCGAATACAAGAACCTCTACCGCATCACCCAGGAGCTCGAGGAGGTCAAGGGCCCGTACGCGGTCCTGACCAACGGCGACGGCGTCGAGAAGGACATCCTGGAGAACGAGAACAAGCTCCTCGACTACCTGTTCGAGCGGGGCAAGAAGGGCATCGCCATCCAGCGCTACAAGGGCCTGGGCGAGATGACCCCGACCCAGCTCTGGGAGACGACCATGGACCCGGAGCGCCGCACCCTCCTCAAGGTCTCCGTCGTCGACGCCGCCGGGGCCGACCGCATCTTCAACATCCTCATGGGCGACGAGGTCGACGAACGCAAGAAGTTCATCGAGACGAACGCCCTGGAAGCGCTGAACCTCGATGTCTGACGAATCCGCCAAGAAGGCTGCCCGCGCAGGAGTTCCCATGGACAGCGAAAAGCCGAAAGAGCACTTCCCGATCGCCGGCCTCGAAGAGGAGATGCGCCGGGCGTACCTCGACTACGCCATGAGCGTCATCATCGGCCGGGCCATCCCCGACATCAAGGACGGCCTCAAGCCGGTCCACCGCCGCGTCCTCTACGCCATGTACGAGAGCGGCACCTACCACAACAAGCCCTACAAGAAGTCGGCCCGCATCGTCGGCGACGTCATCGGCAAGTACCATCCGCACGGCGACCAGGCCGCCTACGACACGCTGGTCCGCATGGCCCAGGACTTCAGCCTGCGCTACCTGCTCGTCGACGGGCAGGGCAACTTCGGCAGCATCGACGGCGACCCGCCGGCGGCCATGCGCTACACCGAAGTCCGGATGAAGAAGCTGGCCCACGAGCTCATGGCCGACATCGACAAGGAAACGGTCAACTTCGTCCCGAACTACGACGAGAGCCTGACCATGCCCGAGGTCCTGCCGTCGAAGTTCCCCAACCTCCTCGTCAACGGCGGCAACGGCATCGCCGTCGGCATGGCCACGAACATCCCGCCCCACAACCTGACGGAGATCTGCGACGGCGTCATCCACCTCATCGAGCACCCCGACGCCACGCTCAAGGACATCCTCAAGCACGTCCAGGGCCCGGACTTCCCGACGGGCGGCATCATCTACGGCCGCCAGGGCTTCCTCGACGCCTACCGGGACGGCCGGGGCATCCTCCATCTCCGGGCCAAGTCCCTCATCGAGCGGGCGGCCAAGGGCGAGAAGGACAAGATCGTCATCTTCGAGATCCCCTACCAGGTCAACAAGTCGCGCCTGCTCGAATCGATCGCCGAGCTCGTCAACGACAAGCGGATCGAGGGCGTGGCCGACATCCGCGACGAGTCCGACCGCGAGGGCATGCGCATCGTCATCGAGGTCAAGAGGGGAGAGCTGCCGGAGATCATCCTCAACAACCTCTACAAGCACACCCAGCTCCAGATCTCCTTCGGCATCATCATGCTGGCCATCGTCGACAAGCAGCCGAAGACGCTGGGCCTGCTCGACATCATGAAGTACTTCGTCGCCCACCGCAAGGAGGTCATCCTGCGGCGGACGCGCTTCGAGCTGAGGAAGGCGGAGGAGCGGGCCCACATCCTGGAGGGCCTGGTCATCTGCCTCGACAACCTCGACGCCGTCATCAAGCTCATCCGCTCCGCCAAGACGGTCGACGAGGCCCGCAAGGGGCTCATGGAGAAGTTCGGGCTCACGCTCATCCAGGCCCAGGCCGTCCTCGAGCTCCAGCTCCAGCGGCTGGCCCAGCTCGAGCGGCTCAAGATCCAGGAGGAGTACGCCGCCCTGAAGAAGCGGATCGCCGAGCTCAGGCGCATCCTCAAGGACGAGAAGCTCGTCTTCGCGATCATCGTCAACGAGCTCAAGGAGATCAAGGAGGAGTACGGCGACGAGCGGCGGACCGAGATCCGCGACGAGGCCGTCTCGGAGCTCCGGCCCGAGGACCTGGTCAAGGAAGAGGACGTGGCCATCGTCTACACCTCGAGCGGCTACATCAAGCGGACCTCGCTCACCTCGTACAAGTTCCAGGCCCGGGGCGGCAAGGGCCGCCGGGGCATCGAGATGAAGGCCGAGGACATCGTCGAGGACCTCTACATCTGCTCGACCCACAGCTATCTCCTCGTCTTCACCAACCAGGGCCGGCTCTACTGGCTCAAGGCCCTGGACGTGCCCGACGTCGGCGTCTCGGGGCGGGGCAAGCCCCTGGCCAACCTGCTCGAGTTCCCGCCCGGCGAGAAGCCGGCCAGCGTCGTCGCCGTCAAGGAGTTCAGCGAGAACGAGTTCGTCGTCATGCTCACGACCGACGGCGTCATCAAGAAGACGCGGCTGTCGGATTTCCGGAACGTGAGGAAGGGCGGCATCCTGGCCATGAACATCCGGCCGAAGTCGGAGCTGTTCTCGGCCCAGATCTCGACCGGCAAGAACAACATCGTCATCGGGACGAAGCTCGGCCGGGCCCTGAGCTTCAAGGAATCGGACGTCCGGCCGATGGGCCGGGGCGCCTCCGGCGTCCGCGGCATCCGGCTCAAGCCCAAGGACCGGGTCATCGGCATGATCATCGTCGGCCCGGACGACAAGTTCATCTTCACGGCCACGGACCGCGGCTACGGCAAGAAGACGGCCTCCGACATGTACCCGATCAAGCACCGCGGCGGGCAGGGCGTCCTCAACCTGCGCGTGACACCCAAGGTCGGCCACGCCCTGGGCATGGTCGGCATCGACGAAGAGGACCTGCTCGTCATCACCGTCGAGGGCAAGGTCATCGGCATCCCGACGACCCAGGTCCGCTCCTCGGGCCGCGCCACGCAGGGCGTCCGCATCATCAAGCTCGACGACAAGGACCGGGCCTGCTCGATCGCCAAGGTCCGGGAGAGCTGAGGGGCACGCCATGGACTTGAAGTCCGTTCATGTGTGTTTCGAGGTAGAAAGCTACCCTAAGGCCATGGAGTTCTATGGGCCGCTGTTCCCCCAATATCTTTTGAACAAAACCATTTCTTTCAGAAGATCGGCCAGGAAAATGCAAGAAGCCGGATGCGCCGAAACTCTGGCTATCAGACAAGAAGATCAACAATAAACAATGAAGGAAAGAATTGCGATCATAGGCGCCGGCTATACCGGATTGACGGTCGGCTATCGATTGGTCAAGGCCGGTTTTGATGTCACCGTCTATGAAAAAGAGAACTATACGGGCGGGCTCGCCTCAGGTTTTCAATTGGATGGTCTGCCCATGGAGAAAATCTGGCACTTTTTGTATATGAGCGATCGTGAGGCTCTTGAGCTTGCGGAAGAGTTGGGAGTCAAAAAACATCTCACATTCCATGACAGTTCAGTTTCCACCTATTACGACGGGAAGCTTTTTCCCTTTTCCACTCCGACCGATCTTTTGAGATTCACACCGCTTGCTTTTTGGAACCGAATCAGGACAGGCTTGGTTGCTTTGTATCTGCAACGCCTGAGAAACTGGAAGCCTTTTGACACTTCGGCCTTGACGTCAGCCGAGCCCGGCGCCGCAGCCGACCGGAGAGGAATTCGGCTCGGACCGACGCTACGAGGATTGGGACTCGGCGAGCCGCTAGGTTCGCGCTAGAGACGTGATACGCCTCCGCGGACTATGGCGGCCTGGCCCTCGGGCGAGCCCGCTCTTCCCGGCCAGGGAGTACGTCGAATTCGGCCCCGGCTTCTACGCCGTGACCTTCTGCGACCCGGACAACAACGTCGTCGAGTTCGGCCATCGCGCCGCGCCGGCCGGCGCAGAGCCGCCGAAGAGCTGATCGGACCGGCTTGAGGGGGCTTCGGAAGCCCCAATTCGCGGCTAGATCATATAGCCACTGCGGCATGAGCGGCCTGGCCCTCGGGCGAGTCCCTCTATTTGAAATCCCCCCCTTTGTTTCTATATATTGAGTGGAGGGGAGGCCAGGAACGAGCATGCCCGGGAAACGGCACTGGGAATCTGACGGGCGTTGGGACATGGCCGTCGGGGTGGCCTTCCTGCTGCTGGCGCTGGCGACCTGTTGGAGCACGATCGGATCCGGTTTTCAGCTGGGCGGGGATGAGCATCATGAGGTCACCAAAGCGTTCTTGTGGTCCGAGGGATTCAGGCTCTACCATGAGATCTGGAACGACCAGCCACCGCTGTTGACGGTCCTTCAGGGCTCGCTCTTCAAGGGATTTGGAGTTTATGCCGTTCTCGCGCGGGGCCTGGCCCTGGCTTTCGGAGCGTTGCTGGCGGCCGGCTTATTTCGCTTGGTGCGCAAGAGCCTCGGCGTGCCGGCGGCGTTCGGGGCGCTGTTCAGCCTGTTGGCCGCGCCCCATGTGTTCGAACTCAGCCTTTCGCCCATGAGCGAGGTCCCCGCCTTCGCCGTCGGCCTTGGGGCTCTGGGAGCGATCCGGCGCTGGGATAAGGATGGCCGCGGCGTCTGGCTGGCGATCTCGGGATTGGTCCTGGCGTTCGCGCTCGAGATCAAGTTGACGGCGGCCCTTCTCGCTCCCGCGCTGGGCCTCGAGCTGGCGATCCTCACGCTGGCCCGCTCAAAGACCGGGAGGATCGTTAAGCTGGCCCGCAACGGGGCGATCTGGAGCGGGAGCGTTCTCGGCGGATTGGTCCTTCTGGGCCTGGCGCTGGGCCCTGGCTATCTCGGCAGGCCTATGCCTCGCACTTTTCGACCTTGAGCCAGGCGGCGGCGGCCGAGGTCCGCCAGCTGGCGTTCACACTCGGCGATCTCCTGAGGTATCGGCAGGCCCTGGTGGCGTTGGCGGCCGCGCTGGGCCTCGCGGCCTGGCGGCGGCACTGGCGGCCGCTCGCGTTTCCCCTGGCGCTCTTCGCCACGGCCCTCGCCGTTCATCTCGTTCATCGCCCGTTCTGGCCCTATTATTATCTCCATTTCGCCGTGCCCGTCGCGTGGCTGATGGGTTACGCCGTGGGAGAGCTGTGGAAGGCGACGCTCGACGCGGTCCGGCGCACCACACCCCGGCTCTCTCTCTGGGGCGCCGGCCTGGCCCTGGCCGCGGCCCTCCTGAGCGCCGGAGTGGTCGCTTACGCCGGGATCACTCTCGCGTCGGAGACGAAGAAGATCCGCGGCGTGCGCCGGGTCGATGCCGATCCCATCGTCGCGGCGATGAAAGCCGCCGCGCCCGGCACGCAATGGGTCTACACGCGGGCCACGATGTACGCTTTCCATGCGAAGCTGCGGGTGATCCCGGAGCTGGCGTTGATGCCGCGGAAGCGTTTTTGGTCCGGCCAGATCACGTCCGGCCGGGATATTGGCCCTGGTGAAGCGCTACATGCCGGAGCAGCTCCTGCTGGATGACCGGGACATGGCCGACGCGGAGATGGCGCAGTTCGTCGGCGAACACTACAAGTCCTCGACCCGGGACGCCGGCCTGACGCTTTGGCTCAAGGCCGGACGATGATCCTCTCCGTCATACTGCCGACGTACAACGAAGCCCAGAACATCGCTCGCATCATCGCTGCGATCACGAAGGTTTTTTCGGATGAAGCGATCGAGGGAGAGGTGATCGTCGTCGACGACGATTCGCCGGACGGAACCGCCCGTATCGCTTCGGGTCTCTCGGGATCCTGCCCGGTCAGCGTTCGCGTGCGGACGGGGACGAGAGGCCTGTCGCGAGCCGTCATCGAGGGTTTCGGCCTGGCAGGGGGAGACATTTGCGTGGTCATGGACGCGGACCTGAGCCACCCGGTCGACTCGATACCGGCCCTGATCGAACCCATTCTCGCGGGGACCTGCGATATCGTCGTGGGCAGCCGCTACCTGGCCGGAGGGGGAGTTCCGGACTGGCCTTGGCGAAGAAGGCTGGTCAGCCGGGCGGCCGGGCTTCTGGCCGGGGGAGTCACCACCCTCTCCGATCCGACGAGCGGATTCATGGCCGTGAAAAAGGACAAGCTCGAAGGAGTCGAGCTCGATCCCCTGGGCTGGAAGATCGTGCTCGAGGTCGTCGTGAAATCCAAAGCCCGGGTGCGGGAGATCCCGATCGTATTCAGAGACCGGACCCAGGGCCAAAGCAAGTTCGGCGTCAGGGCCCAGGTGGATTACCTTCGCCAGCTCCGGCGGCTCTACGCTTTCCGGTATCCGCTGTTTCGCAAGAGGCGAAGCCGGTCTCTCCCTAAGAGATGACGTCGACGCTCAGGGGGAACTTCGACAGGGGCTCGCACCCGTCGGCGCCGATGACGATCGGATTCTCGTAGCGGAAGCCGATGTTCTCTTCGGGGCAGGCGTACTGCATGGCGCAGATGAGGAGCTCGTTCTCCCGGTAGCGGTGGTCGGGATTGGTCCAGTAGGGGAAGGGGCCGTCGTTCATCCCGATGCGCCATTCGTCGCCCATCAGGCCGATGCCGTGCTCGAAGCCGGGGACCATGTAGTCGGCGAAGCCGCGGCTCTCGGCGAAGCCGATCATCTTCTCGGCCAGGTCCGAGGGGCTGATGCCGGCCCGGTAGGTCTCGAGCGTCAGGGCGACGATGTCGGTGAAGTTGCGGGCGTGCCAGAGCTGGCGGTCGCTCGCCGGGGCGATGAGGTAGTTGTGGGAATGGTCGCCCAGGCCCAGCATGAACATGGCGTGGATGTCGACCATGAGCGGCTCGCCGGCCCGGAGCTCGCGGCGCGAGGCCGGCGTGCAGGCCCCGCCCGTGAGGCCGGTCCGGTAGCCCGAGGCGATCTCGTTGCCGCCGGTGAAGGACCACTCCCATTCGCTCCCGGCCCGGCGCATGGCCAGGGCCGCCAAGCCGGCGATCTCGGTCTCGGTCAGCCCCTTCCAGCCGCCGCCGCGCAGGGCCTCGAAGACGGCTGCGTGCCCGACGTCGACGATGCGCGAGGCCTCGCGGAAGCGGGCGATCGTGCCCGCGTCCTTGACGAGCGACAGCCGGTCGACGAGGTCGTGGGCGTTCACGAGCTCCGACGGCGCGAGGGCGTCGCGGAAGCGCTCGAACTCGTAGTGGGTCAGGTTGCCCTCGGGCAGATAGTTCGACATCCCGCTCTCGATGCCGACGCGGCCCGTCCGCCCCTTGAGCAGGTCCTTGACGAAGTCGGCGATGAGCTCGATCTGGTCCTGGCCGCCCATGGGCGCGAAACCGAAGACGCGGTCTTCGGGGAGCCAGGTCTCGTCGGCGACGCGGGCGGCGTCGATGACGAAGGTGAAGGCGGCCGGCGGGCCTTCGGCCGGGACGACGACGAAGCTCCGCCACGGGCAGAACGTGTCGAGGAGCCACGAAAGCGTCCTGAGACGCGAACCGAGATAGACGTCGATCCCGGCCCGGCCCATCTCCGCCTGGAGGGCCCGGACGCGGCCGGGGAAATCGATGAAGTAGGGGCTTTGCGGATCGAGGGTCTTCATGCCGCTCTCCTCAATACGTCGCGGGAATGCCGGCCAGGACCTTGTTCAGCCGGTCGGCGATCGCGGCCAGCTTGAGGGCCTGGATCATGTTGCCCTTGAGCTTGAGCTTCCCGGTCATGAGGGCCTTCTGGGCGCCGAGCTCCGCCCGGGAGATCTGGGCGAAGACGTCGTAGGTCCCGGTGATGTGGAACTCGGCGTCGGGGGGCTCGCCGCTCCCCAGCGCCAGCTCGGCCAGGGCCCCGTCCGCGAACCGGAAGAGCAGGTACTTCGATCCGCCGCCCGGGCAATCGAGGTAGACGTTGGACATGGACGACGTGATGTGGTTCATGCGGTCCGGCGTCAGCTCGGCCTTGAGGCGGCGCTCCGCTTCGGCCCGCCATTCTTCCGACAGGTACTGGAACGTGGACATGGGCACCTCCTTCAGGCCCTCCTTATAGACCAGGCGCCCGGGGCTGTCAATCGGCCGGCCCGCCGCGTCCTTGACGCCGGGCGACGGCCTGGACTATCCTCTCGGGCGTGAAGACCGAAGCCGCCCCGGCCCGCATCTGGGAGATCGACTTCCTGCGCGGCGTCTCCATCATCCTGATGGTCTGTTACCATCTGCTCTTCGACCTCGGCGAATTCCGGGGCGTCGACAAGTTCCTCGGCTGGTCGACCGATCTCGCGAGCCCGGCCTGGAGGATCGCCCAGGCGTTCTTCGCCGCGCTCTTCGTCCTGCTCTCGGGGATCAGCAGCACGCTCACCCGGAGCAACGTCCGCCGCGGCCTGAGGCTGCTCGTCGTCGCGCTGGCCGTCACGGCGGTCACCTACGTCTTCGACCCCGCGTCGGCCGTCTGGTTCGGCATCCTCCAGTGTCTCGCTTTCTCGATGCTCCTCTACGGTGCGGCGTTCGCGAAGGCCCGGCCGGCCGCCTGCGCGGCCTGGGGAGCGCTCGTCATCGCCCTCGCCGCCGCGCTCCCCGCCGTCAAGCAGGCCTTGGTCCTGCGCTCCGATTGGCTGCTGCCCTTCGGCATCCCCGGCCCGGGCTTCTCGTCCTTCGACTACTTCCCCCTCATCCCCTGGTTCGGGGTGTTCCTCATCGGGGCGGCTCTCGGCAAGACGGTCTACGCCCCGCGCCGGAGCCTTCTGCCCTGGCGCCTGCCGGTGACCTTCGTCAACATCGCCGGCCGCCACTCGCTCCTGATCTATATCGTGCACCAGCCCATCTTCATGGGCGTGCTCTATCTCCTCGGGCCCGCGAAATAGGGCGCCATGCCGTCATCTCGAGAGTCGAGGAGGTTCCCGTGAGCGGTCCGAAAACCTTGTCCCGGCGCCGTTTCCTGCGCTCGTCGATCGCCGCGGCCGCCTTCGCCGCCGTTCCGTCGGCGGCGACGATCGTGCCGCGCCGCGTCCTCGGCCGCGGCCAGACGCCTCCGAGCGACAAGCTGGGCATCGCCGGGATCGGCATCGGCGGCATGGGCGCGGCCAACCTCAAGGCCCTCGAGGAAGAGACCATCGTCGCGCTCTGCGACGTCGATCCCGGCTACGCCGCCGCGACGGTCAAGCGCTATCCGAAGGCCCGGTTCTACACCGACTACCGCGCTCTCCTCGACAAGGAGAAAGGCGTCGACGCCGTGGTCATCGCGACCCCCGACCACACGCACGCCGTCATCACCATGGCGGCGCTGCGGGCCGGCAAGCACGTCTATACCCAGAAACCCCTGACCCACAGTGTCTGGGAAGCGCGCGAGCTCACGCTCGCGGCCCGGGCGTCGAAGCTCACGACCCAGATGGGCATCCAGGGCCATTCGGGCGAGGGCATCCGCCTCGTCGTCGAATGGATCCGGGCCGGCCTCATCGGCGAGGTCCGCGAGGTGGACGCCTGGTGCGACCTGTCCTACTATCCCTGGGGCCACGCGTACTGGAGCTCGAAATGGGGCGAGCGTCCCGCCGATGCGCCCGTTCTCCCGTCCGGCCTGGCCTGGGACCTATGGATCGGGCCGGCCCCGTTCCGGCCGTACCATCCGGCCTACCATCCTCTGGTCTGGCGCTGCTGGTGGGACTTCGGCGTCGGCATGATGGGCGACCGTGGGGCCCACACCCTCGACGCCGCCGTCTGGGCCCTCGGCCTCGACGCTCCCGAAACGGTCGAGGCCACAAGCCTGGGCCTCAATCCCGAGACGCACCCGCTCTCGGCCGTCGTCACCTACCGCTTTCCCGCCCGCGGCGGCCGGCCGCCGGTCAGGCTGACCTGGTACGAGGGGACGCGAGCGCCCCGTCCAGAGGCCCTCGAGGACGGCCGGAAGATGCCGGAGGAGGGCGGCCTCGTCTTCAAAGGTTCGAAGGGGCTCGTCATGTGCGGCGTCTACGGCGATTCGCCCCGCCTCGTCCCCGAGTCCCTGATGCGCGACGCGAAACGGCCCGAGCGGTCGATCCCGCGGATCGAGGGCTCGCACGAGCAGGACTGGGCCCGGGCCTGCAAGAAAGGGGAGAAGGCCGGGGCGGCCTTCGAGTATTCGGGACCCCTGACCGAGATCTGCCTGCTCGGCAACGTGGCCAAGAAGCTCGACACACGCATCGCCTGGGACGCGGCGAACCTCCGCGTGACCAACGTTCCCGAGGCCGAGGCGCTCATCCGGCGTCCCTGCCGGCCCGGCTGGAATCTCTGAATCGGATCCTGGAGAACCAACATGAACCGATCGATCGCGACGATCCTCCTGTCGGCGGCCGTGGCCTGGCCGCAGCCCGGCGCTTCGGCCGCGGCCGGCCCCGTCACGCCCGCCGTTCCGCCCAAGGCCCGCCCGATCCCGCTCCGCGACGTCCGTCTGACCGGCGGCCCGCTGAAACAGGCCCAGGACCGTAACGCCGCCTACCTGCTCTCGCTCTCGCCGGACCGGATGATGGCCTTCCTCCGCAAGGCCGCCGGGCTCGAGCCCAAAGCCGCGGGATACGGCGGCTGGGACGGGGACGACCGCCAGCTGACCGGCCACATCGCCGGCCACTACCTATCCGGCGTGAGCCTGATGTTCGCCGCGACCGGCGACCCGCGCTTCAAGGAGCGGGCGGACTATCTCGTCTCGGAGCTCGGGGCCGTGCAGGACAAGCACGGCGACGGCTATATCGGGGCCCAGACCGACCGGGCCAAGACGCCGGGCAAGGCCCTTTACGACCAGGTCGCGGCGGGGGACATCCGCTCGGCCGGGTTCGACCTCAACGGCATGTGGTCGCCGTGGTACGTCCAGCACAAGATCTTCGCCGGCCTGCGCGACGCCTATCGCTTCGCCGGCAACCGGACGGCCCTCGAGATCGAGACGCGCTTCGCGGCCTGGGCCGAGCGCGTCCTGTCCAAGCTCGACGACGCGCAGATCCAGAAGATGCTCGGCACCGAGTTCGGGGGCATGAACGAGGTCCTCGTCGACCTCTGGGCCGACACCGGCGACGACCGCTGGCTCCGCCTGGCCGACCGCTTCGAGCACCGGG
>CAWHBV010000003.1:0-42647 GCA_963827635.1 uncultured bacterium | reverse complement strand
CTTACGATTCTCACGCCGCCGCGGTCTTGGTCCCTCCGTTGGCGACCTCGCCGTGCTCCTTCTTCCGCCGGAAGTCCTCGAAGATGTAGTAGACGACGGGGACGACGACGAGGGTGATCAGGGTCGAGCTCATCAGCCCGCCGATGACCGCCCGGGCCAGGGGCGCCTGGGCCTCGCCGCCTTCGCCGAGCCCCATGGCCAGGGGCAGCGTGGCCATGATGGTCGTGAAGGCGGTCATCAGGATCGGCCGCAGCCGGCGCCGCCCGGCCTCCTCGATGGCCTCGCGGATGGGCATCCCGTCGCGCCGCCGCAGGAGGTTCGTGTAGTCGACGAGGAGGATGGCGTTGTTGACGACGATGCCGCCGAGCATGATCAGGCCGATGTAGGACTGCATGTTGAAGCTGGTCTTGGTGACGAAGAGCATCAGGATGACGCCGATCACCGCGAGCGGCACGGAGAACATGACGATGAACGGGTCGCGCAGCGACTCGTAGAGCATGGCCATGATCATGTAGACCAGGATCAGGGCCAGGATGATGCTCTGGAGCAGCTCCCTGTTGGCCTTCTGCTGCTCCTCGTAGTCGCCGGTGAACTGGATGCTGAAGTTCCGCGGGATGGGGATCGCCCGCATGGCCTCCCGGGCGTCGTCGATGACCGAGCCCATGTCGCGGCCGGCGATCTCGCCGGAGACCGTGACGACGCGCTCGCGGTCCCGGCGCTCGATGCGGATCGGGCCCCGCCGGGGCCGGGTGTCGATGACGTTGCGCAGGCTGATCCGTTCCCCGTCCGAGTTGTTCACGGTCAGGTCGAGGATGTCCTGCAGGCCCAGGAACTCGGAGTCCTTGACCTTGACCAGGATGCGGAACTCGCGCCCCGCCTCGCGGAAGTAGCTCGCCTGGGTCCCCGAGAGGATCGTCTGGATGGACTGGCCGATCTCGCTGATCGAGAGCTTCATGTCGGCCGCGGCCTGGCGGTCGATGACGAGGAGCTCCTCGGGATTGCCGATCTCGCGGCTGAGCCGGGTGTCCGTGACGCCCTTGACCTTCTTGACGACCTCCTGGACCTGCCGGGCCAGGGCCTCGGACACCGTCCAGGTCGTAACCGCGGACCTCGATCTGGAGCCGCTCCTGGCCGCCGCCGCCGCGCATGCCGAACATCATCTGGCCGCCGCTCGCCCGGGTCCGGACGACCGTGCCGGCGATGTTCGACAGCTTCTTGCGGAGGTCGACGGCGATCTCCTCGCTCGACCGCGAGCGCTTGTCCCGCGGCACGAGCTTGAGGGTCATGTTGCCCGTGTTCGCGCCGCTGCGCCAGCCGCCGCCGCCGAAGCTCTCCTCGTGGCTGACGATCTCGGGGACGGCCGCCTTGACGATCTCGGTGACGGTGGCGAAGGTCTTGTTCATCACCTCGAGGCGCGTGCCGACCTCCATCTCGACCGTCACCCGGACCTCGTTCTCGTCGGTCGCGGGCATGAACTCGGTCCCGACGAGGCGGATGAGGAAGAGGCAGGCGAGGAGCAGGGCCCCGACGCTGCCCAGGACGAGGACGCGATGGTCCAGGGCCTTGTGGAGCAGCCGCTTGTACCAGTTCTCGAGCTTGCGGAACCCGTTCAGGAAGAAGTTGGCCGTCCGCTCGAGGGGCTTTTTGGATTTCGGGTCGAACGGCTTGGCCACGCGGATGAGCCGGCTCGAGAGCATCGGGACCATGGTCAGGGCCACGAACAGGCCCATCAGGTTGGCGAAGCTGACGACGTAGGCCAGCTGCTTGAACATGACCCCCGACATGCCCCGCATGAAGATCATGGGCAGGAAGACGACGCAGGTCGTGATGGCCCCGACGGCGATCGGCGCGGCCACCTCGTTCGTCCCGTCGATCGACGCCTTGAGGGGCGGGACGCCGCCCTCCTGCATGCGGTAGATGTTCTCCAGGACGACGATCGAGCTGTCGATGAGCTGGCCGATGCCGAGGGCCAGGGCGCCCAGGGTCATCGTGTTCAGGGTGAAGCCGCCGAAGTAGATCAGGGCGATGGTCCCGATGAGCGAGATGGGGATGGAGATGGCCACGACCATCGTGCTGCGGATGCTGACCAGGAAGACGAGCAGGGCCAGGATGGCCAGCACCGAGCCCCACACGGCCGACGAGCCGACGTTGTTGATGGCCCGGCGGATGTACTCGGCGCTGTTCGACGTGGGCAGGAGCTCGATCTGGGGGATGTCCCGCTGGATCTCGGCGATCTCCTCGAGGACGCGCTCGGCGACGTTGACCGTGTTCTCGCCCGACTGCTTGTAGACGGCCAGGCGCATCCCTTCCCGGTCGTTGATGCGGGCGACCCGGGTGATGCGCTGGAAGGTGTCGTCGACGCTGGCGATCTCCCGGAGCTGGATGGGCACGCCGTCCCGGACGGCGACGACCGTGTCCCGGAGCTGGTCGAGGTCGGTGAAGACGCCGGGGATGCGGAGGAGGATCTCGTAGTTGCCCCGCTCGATGACCCCGGCCGGCATGTCGACGTTCTCCTGGCGGATCTTGCCGGTGATGACGTTGAGCGGCAGGCCCAGGGCCTTGAGCTTGAGCGGGTCGAGGTTGACCTGGATCTCCCGCTGCCGGCCGCCGTAGACGTCGACGGAGGCCACCCCGGCCACGCGCTCGAGCCGGTAGGCGATCTGCTCGTCGATGATGCGCCGGGCCTGGACGGGATCGAGGTTGCTGAGGGCCCCGAACTGCAGGATCGGCTGCTGGGCCGGGTCGAACTTGCGCAGGGTCGGCCGGTCGACCTCGTCGGGCAGGCGCCCGACGATGCGGTCGAGGCGCTCCCGGACGTCGTCGGCCGCGGCGTCGAGGTCGGTGCCCCAGGCGAACATGATCCGGACGGAGCTCGAGCCTTCCGACGAGGAGGAGAAGACCTCCTCGACCCCGGGCACGGCGCTCAGGGCCTCTTCGATCGGCCGGGTGATGATCTCCTCGATCTCCTCGGGCCCCGTGTTCGGGTAGGAGGCGTTGACGTTGAGCGTGGGGTAGACGACCTCGGGCATGAGGTCGACGGGCAGGCGGGTGAGCGAGACGAGGCCGATGATGATGACGACGAACGTCACCATCCAGGTGAAGATGGGCCGGCGGATGGAGAATTCCGAAAGCTTCATCGCTTGTCTCCGGGCGTTTTCTGGGAGGGCGGGGCGGCGGCCCCGGGCGCGTCCGCGGGCAGGAGGAGGGGCGTGCCGTTCTCGAGGAGATGGTGGCCGAGCGTGACGACGTGGCCCGCGAGGCCGGCCGGCTCGACGATCTCGGCCCGGTCGCCCTCGACGACGCCGACCGTGACGGGCTGGAAGACGGCCTTCTTGTTCTCGAGGTCGGCCAGGAACACGCCCTGCGCGGCGCCCCGGGTCACGACGGCGCTGGTGGGCACGACCGTCGCGTCCGTCCGGCTGGCGAACTCGATCCGGGCGTTGACGAACATGCCGGGCTTGAGGGCGCCGTCGGCGTTATCGACGTCGACCTCGACCCGGGCCTCGCGGGAGGTCTCCTTGAGCAGGGGCGCGACCCGGGCCACCCGGCCCTCGAAATTCCGGCCGGGATAGGCGCCGCTCGTCAGGGCGACGGCCTGCTCGGGCTTCAGCCGGAAGTAGTCCTTCTCCGTGACGTGGATGACCGCGGTGATCGGCTGGAGCTCGATGACCGACAGGATGGCCGTATTCGACGAGAGCATCGCTCCGGAATTGACGAAGCGCTCCCCGACGAAGCGGGCGTCGCCGCCCGTCTCCCAGGCGGCGCGGATCCGGGTGTAGGACAGCCGGACCCGGGCCGTTTCCAGGGCGGCCTGCTGGTTGGCCAGCTGGGCCACGGTGACCTTGGAGCGGGCGTCGCGCGTGGAGAAGGCCGACTGCGCGGCATCGAGCTCGGCGTCCGACAGGATGCCTCTCTGGTGAAGGGTCTTGGCCCGCTCGAGCTCCTTCTGGGCCAGCTCCTGGGCGGACTGGGCCTCTTCCAGATTGGCCTTGGCGACGCCCAGGTCGGCCTCGGCCTGGATGACCTGCTGCTGGTACTCTTCGTCCTCGAGAAGGGCCACGAGCTGGCCGCGCGTGAGCCGGTCCCCGATGTCGACGTAGAGCGCCTTGATCCGGCCGGAGATCTTCGGGACGACGGTGAAATAGGACTTGGGGATCAGGTTCCCCGAGAAAGTGCCGATGTCCCGGATGCCGCCGCGCTCGACGGCCGCGATCTCGACGGCGACCGCGGCCCCGCGCGGGCCGCCGGCCTGGCCGCCGCCGCCGAGCCGGGCCACGATCTGCCAGGCCATGAAGACGAGGAAGAGGACTCCCAGGACGGTGAACGGCCTGGCCTTTTTCGCCCACAGCCGGTTTTTCAGCTTGTTCCAGTCGATCTTTGGCAAGGCAAACCTCACAATTCGCTAGACTTGTCCGTCAGTACTTGCTTTAGACGCCCGGGAGACGGATTTCTTCCCGGTCCTCGGGGGTGGGCCGCGCGTGCGGCCCGCCCCTCCGGGCCCGCCGGGCCGCTCACTTCAGGAACGCGTAATCCCGGCCGTACCTCAGCATCTGCTCGACGTAGCCTTCGGTGAGATCGATCTTGACGTCGACGATCTTCCCGTTCTCGACGACCGGGGTGTAGACGGGATTGACGAACCCGGCGTAGGGGGCCAGATCGAGCTTGGCGTAGCGGTCCAGGACCTCCTTGTGGAGCTCCGGATCGATCCGGACGCCGTAGTCCTCGATCAGGGCCTTGGCCGCCTCGTAATCGCCCTCGCTCGTGATCCGCTGGACCTCGGCCAGGAGCCGGCCGTAGAGCGCCCGCAGCTTCTGATAGTCGTTGACGACGAAGAAGGTCTTGCCGTCCCGGGTCTTTTTCTCGATGACGTTCTCGGCCTTGCCGTGCTCGTAGACCCAGTGGGAGACCATGGCCCGGCCGCGCATGTGGGCCTGCTCGACCGTCTTGCCGAGCTCGATCCGCGTCAGCTGGGTCATGAGGCCGTTGCGGACCTGGAGGTCGTATTCGGCCTTGGCCGCCTCGAGGCTGGGCAGGAGGCCCAGCTCGACCGTCTTGTCGTCCATCATATAGTAGAGGGCGAAGAGGTCGGCCCGCGACTCCTCGATCGGCGAGTGGTAGTTCTTGAGCGACTCGGGCCCGACGCCGGGCAGGAGCTGGCCCGAGCCGTGGCCGAGGACCTCGTGGAGGTCGGTGTGGATGTTCCCGGCCTGGGGGCCGTAGGTCTTGGCCCGCTCGAGGAGCTCCGGCGAATAGGTGAACTCGGCGCCGAAGGGCGACTTGAGCGAGGACTGGTCGTAGGCGTAGGTGAAGTTCTCGATGGTCACGGACTTGGAGCCGTGGTCCTTGCGGATCCAGTTGGCGTTCGGCAGGTTGATGCCGATCGGGGTCGAGGGGTAGCAGGCGCCGCCGATCGTCGTCCCGGTGATGACCTTGGCCGAGACGCCCTTGACCTCTTTCTTCTTGAACCGGGGGTCGACCGGCGAGTTGTCCTCGAACCACTGGGCGTTGGCCGAGATGACGTCGGCCCGCTTGGTCGCGGCCAGGTCCTTGAAGTTGACGACCGCCTCCCAGCTGCCCTTCATGCCCAGCGGATCGTCGTAGACCTCGGTGAAGCCGTTGACGAAGTCGACGAGCGAGGCCAGGTCGCCGACCCAGAGGATGGCGTATTCGTCGAACTTGGCGAGGTCGCCCGTCCGGTAGTAGGCGACGAGGGCCTCGATGACCTTCTTCTGCTGCTCGTTCTCGGCGACACCGGCGGCCTTCTCGAGCCAGAAGACGATCTTGGCGATGGCCGGGCCGTAGAGGCCGTCGATCTTGGCCACCTCTTCGACCACCTGGCCGTCCTTCTTGACGACCCGGGTGTTCAGGCCGTAGGAGATCGGGGTCTCGTCCTTCTCGTCGACGATGCCCTTGTAGTAGGCCTCGACCTCGGCCTGGGTGACGCCCTCGTAGAAGTTGACGGCGGAGTTCGCGACCAGGTCCTTGGTCGAGTCCTGGGACAGCTTCTTGGGGGCGACGGCCGGGTCGAACAGGATGGGCGTGAGGAAGGCGACGAGGTCGTCGACCGACTGGCCCGCGGCGAGCGGGAAGGCCGCGCCCTCCGTGCCCTTGACCAGCGAGGCGAAGTAGGCGGCGTCGATCCCCGGCAGGAACTTGTCGGTCGAATAGTGGTGGTGGAAGCCGCTGGAGAACCAGAAGCGCTTGACGTAGGTCATGAACTCGGCCCAGCGGGGGTCGGTCCGGTCGCCCTGGTAGCCCCGGACGACGGCGTCGAGGGTCCGCAGGATCGTGATGTTGTGCTTGTAGTTCTGGTCGAAGAAGATGTCCCGGCCGCAGAGGGCCGCCTCGCCGAGGTAGTAGACCAGCTCTTTCTGCTGCGGCGTCAGGGTCTCGAAGCCGGGGACCTGGAAGCGCAGGATCTTCAGGTCGGCGAACTGGTCGATCTGCCACTGGAACTCGGGCGCGGCCGCGGCGGCGGGCTCGGGCGCGGGTTCCTTCTTTTTGCAGCCGGCGGTCATGAAGACCAGGCCGAGACAGAGAATGGCGAGGAGAAGCAAGCTCTTGACGTTCATCGGACGGGACCTCCCAGGCGGAATTCGGACGAAGAAGCTATCTTAGCCCATCGCCGGGCCCCCGTCCACATTTTGGGAAGAAATCCGCGCACCCGGCGTCCAAACAGATGACGTTGTAATCCAGCTGGAGGTATCATGAAGAAGAATCTGTTCTCCGTCGTTCTCGTCTTCGCGCTGATCGTCGGGCTCCGGGCCCAGGCCCCCCCGCAGCAGCAGATGAAGCTCGAGGACGTCCAGAAAGCGCTGAGCCTGGTCGACAAGGTCCAGCCCGCGCCCGACAAGTTCAAGGCCGGCCTCGAGGCCATCACCGCCAAGGACTCCGTGGCGATGCTGACGTACATCGCGTCCGATCTCCTGGAAGGCCGCGAGACCTCGACCCGCGGCTATGCGCTGGCCGCCGAATACGCCGCGTCGCTCCTCAAGATGTGGGGCGTCAAACCCGCCGGCGACATGCCGATGGCCATGGGCGGCTTCCGCATGGGCCGGACCCAGGCCCCCCAGGCTCCCCGCGAGCGGTCCTATTTCCAGGAATTCGCCATGTGGGAGACCACCGATACGCAGACCGCGATCACGATCGAGGTCGGCAAGGGCGGCATGGTCAAGAGCCGCAGCTTCCAGGGCGGGCTCGATTTCCAGGGCGGTTTCGGCGGCATGGGCGGCGCGGCCGCGGGCACAGTGACCGCGCCCGTCGTCTTCGTCGGTTACGGCATCTCGGAGCCGTCCGCCGGCTTCGACGAGCTCAAGGGGCTGAACCTCAAGGGCAAGATCGTGCTCCTGCTCAGCGACGCGCCCGGCCGGGACGACCCCAAGTCCCTGCTCCAGGCCAAGAAAGAGCTCAAGGACAAGTACTTCCCGGCCGCGCCCCAGGGCGACATGATGGCCATGATGATGCGGGGAGGCCCGCAGCGGTTCAACAAGCTCGACGCGATCGCCAAGCTCGAGCCCGCGGCCATCGTCCAGGTCTCCAATACCGGCAACGACGCCCAGATCTACAACGCGCTGTCCATGGTCCGGCCGCCCAGCGACGAGCGTCCGATCGTGAACAAGCCCCGCCGCAGGCTCTCCCTCGCCGGCGTCGCGGGCGGAGGCATGGGCCGGGGCGGCGCCTCGGCGACGCAGATCACCCGCGAGATGGCCAACTTCCTCCTCGAGGGCACGGGCCAGACGATCGACGACCTGAAGAAGAAGATCGAGTCGACCATGAAGCCCGCCTCGATGGACGTCCCGGGCGCCAAGATGACCGTCGCCACGACGGCCAAGACCGCGCTCGTCCGCGGCACGAACGTCCTCGGGATCATCGAGGGCTCCGATCCCAAGCTCAAGGACGAATACTTCGTCGTCGGCGCCCACTACGACCATAACGGCGCGTGGGAAGGCTATATCTACAACGGCGCGGACGACAACGGCTCCGGCTCGGTCGGCGTCCTGAACATCGCCAAGGCCATCGCGGCCAGCCCGGTCAAGCCCAAGCGGTCCATCGTCTTCGCCCTGTGGACGGGCGAGGAGGAAGGCCTTCTCGGTTCGCGCTACTACGCCGCGAACCCCGTCTATCCCATCGAAAAGACGGTCGGCTACCTGAACTACGACATGATCAGCCGGCCCTACGATGCCGAGACGCTCGCCCGGACCATGCGGGCCTACAGCGTCCCCGGCGCCGAAGAGATCGTCAAGAAGGTCCGCGCCCCCTGGTTCGTCAGCGTCAACCTGACGGAGGGCACGCCCTTCGCCGACATCGCCCGCGAGATGAACCAGTACGTCGGGCTCGACCTGGCCTTCCGCTTCAACGCCCTGGGCGTCGGCGGCGGCGGTTCCGACCATTCCTCGTTCGCCGCGGTCAAGGTCCCCTACGTCTATTACATGGCGGCCATGACGGCCGATTACCACCAGCCGAGCGACAGCGTCGAAAAGGTCAGCGGCGAGCTCATCGCCAAGATCAGCCAGCACGGCTACCTGACCGTCTACGCCTTCGCCGACAAAGACTAGTCGGATCATCGGGGCCGGGTCTTCTGATCGCGTCGCGAAAGCGGGGCGAGGGAGATCCGGCCCTTTTCTTTTGCTCAGCCGATCCCGGCCCTCTCCGCACGCCGCGCTTGAACCCTCCCTCGGAAATATTCTAAGATAGGCCCAGAGGATCATCCGCAGGCGCATGAAGAAGCTCCGTGTCGCGCTCATCTACAACGCCTACACGGATTCCCAGCCCGACGAGAAGTCCGACACGGGGAGCGTCCATTACCTCCGCCAGATGATCCGCGGCATCGCCCGCGGCCTCCGGCGCCTCCGCCACGAGGTCGTCGTCCTGCCGCTCGCGGGCGACCTGTCCGTCCTCCAGCGCAAGCTCAACCGGCTCCGGCCCGACGTCGTCTTCAACCAGTACGACGACGTCGTCCACGGCGCCCTCTACGAGATGCGCGTGGCCGCCTTCATCCGCATGCTCGGCTACCCCATGACCGGCTCCCCCGCCCTGGGCCTGGGCCTGAGCCGCTACAAGTACATGTCCCTGAGCCTGCTCAAGGGCGCCGGCCTGCCCGTGCCGCCGTCGACGGCCCTCGTCGAGCGGCTCTCCGACATCGAAGAGCACAAGTGGGTCTTCCCCCTCATCGTCCACGCGGCCCAGGAGCACGCCGGCATCGGCCTCGACCGCGACTCGGTCGTCCTGACCAAGACGGCCCTCAAGGAGAAAGCGCGGGAGATCCTCCGCACCTACAAGCAGCCGGCGCTCGTCCAGCACTTCCTCGAGGGACGCGAGTTCAACGTCGGCCTCCTCGGCGGCCGCAAGATCCAGGTCCTGCCGCTGGCCGAGGTCGACTATTCGCAGCTGCCCCGGAAGATCCCGCCGATCATGTCCTACGCGGCCAAGTGGGTCGAAACGTCCGTCGAATATCAGAAGACGAAGGTCATCTGCCCGGCCCGGGTCGACGCCCCGCTGGCCGCCTCCATCAGCAAGACGGCGGCCAAGGCCTTCCGGTCGGTCGGGGGCTGGGGCTACGGCCGCGTCGACATCCGGCTCGACGAGGACGGCCAGCCCGTCATCCTCGAGGTCAACTGCAATCCCTGCCTCGACAGCGGCATGGGCCTGGCCCGCTCCGCCGAAGCGGCGGGCATCGACTACCCCCACCTCCTCCAGACCATCGTCAAGGCGGCCTTCGACGGCCCGCCCTACGATCTCCACCTGCCGATCTTCAATCCCGGGATGTCCGGACTGGCGCGGGGGCGGTAGGACGGTCAGCCGGTCAGCCGGCCGGTGTAGGCGTAGTCGAGCGCCAGGGCGATGACGAGGGACACGACGTCCATCAGCCGCTCCCCTTCCGCGCCCGGCCTGTAGCTCAGCTTGAGCGCGGCGGCCCGGGCCTCGAGCTTGCGGACGAGGGTTTCGGCCTCGGCCGGCGTCAGCACGGACCAGTGGACCACGCGCTCGACGAGACGCTCGCGGTAGCGCCGGAAGAGCGCCGCGGCCGGCCGGAGCACCTGGCCCCGCGAAGCGGGGAAGGCGTCGCGGAGGCTGTCGTCGACGTAGCCGCGGGCGTCCCGGCGGAAGCGCTCGGCCTTCTTGCCGTAGTGCTCGGCCAGGGTCAGGTTCATCCGGTCGACCGGGAGGAGGCGGCGGGAGCTGCGGCTTTCGGGGAGCTCCCTCCGGACGTCCTTCATCAGCCGGTCGACGTAGAGGAGCTTCCTGATGACCGGCCAGTTCCGGTAGCGCCGGCGCCACGAGGACCCCGGCGTCAGCCAGACGGCGAACGTTTCGGCGAAGTCCTCGTCGGGGTGTTTCTGGGCGTAGGTCCGGCCGTAGGGATAGACGGCGATGTGCCGGACATAGTGGCGGCTCATCCGGTCCGGCCGGAAGGAGTCCCGGTAGGGCTTGGTGAACCGCCCGAAGATCTCGCCCCAGCTCGGGCGGCGCCAGAGACGGTAGGCGTAGTTGACGGCGTGGCCGGCCTCGTGCCGGAGGAGCATCATGATCGTCCGGGGGTCCTCGACCTCGCCGGTCTGCTCCTCCTCGAGGCGGACCAGGCGGGGATCGGCCAGGTAGAAGGGAATGCCGATGACCGGGGTGCGGTCCGGGCAGCCCCAGCCGTCCGTCAGGTAGACCTCGGGCTTGAACCGGAACCCCTTGGCCTCCATCTCCCGGCGCAGGCGGCGGACGTAGCGCTCGAGGGGCGAGCCGTCGACCGCCAGGGAGAGCTTCGAGACGGGGGTCTTCAGGAGCTCGAACCTGACGGTTTCCCAGCTCTGGACCAGGGACCGGATGCTTTTGCCGCTCATGGGAGTAAGGGAAAATAAGGCAAGGGCGGGGGGTTGTCAAGGCGGAATTTCGGCCCGGAGAGGCCTTCAGGGACCCCTTTTCTTGAGGCGAAGGGCCTGTTTGTGGTAAAATAATTTTTCATAAGTTCAATGCGGAGTCCCTCCCCCAGGAATGACCCCCGATCCGAGAAGGAATTGACATGCGTTTCACCGAACTCGACCTCGATCCCAGGCTCCAACGGGCCATCGACGACCGGGGTTACACCGAGCTGACCAACGTCCAGGAGCTGACCCTGGCCAAGTCGCTCAAGGGCCAGGACGTGGCCGTCCAGTCCCAGACCGGGACCGGCAAGACGGCCGCCTTCCTCATCACGCTCTTCGCGCACCTGCTCAAGCACTCCAAGAGCGCCCGGCGCAAGGCCCTGATCATCGTCCCGACCCGCGAGCTGGCCGTCCAGATCGAGGGCGAGGCCCTGCTCCTCAACCGGCCCATCGGGCTCCAGATCGGCTGCTTCTACGGCGGCGTCGGCTACACGGTCCAGCTGGCCCAGATCAAGGCCGGCCCGGACATCATCATCGGCACGCCGGGGCGGCTCCTCGACCTGGCCGAGAAGAAGCGGCTCAATTTCAAGGAGTGCGGCTTCCTCGTCATCGACGAGGCCGACCGGCTCTTCGACATGGGCTTCCTGCCCGACCTCAGGGACATCGTCAAGCAGATGCCCGAGCGCGAGCACCGCCAGAGCATGCTCTTCAGCGCCACGCTGAACAAGCTGTCGCAGCGGGTGGCCGCGGCCTACCTCAACGCGCCGGCCTTCATCGAGGTGACGCCCGAGCAGCTGACCGTCGACACGATCTCCCAGGAGCTCTACCGGGTCGGCAGCCACATCAAGCTCAACCTCCTGCTCGGCCTGCTCCAGCGGCGCGACGCCCAAGAACGCGCTCATCTTCACCAACATGAAGCACACGGCCTTCCTGCTCGCCAAACAGCTCCAGGCCAACGGCTACAAGGCCAACTTCCTCAGCGGCGACCTCGCCCAGAGCGAGCGCCTGCGGATCATCGAGGACTTCATGGCCGGGCGGTTCCCCATGCTCGTCGCGACGGACGTCGCCTCGCGCGGGCTCCACATCGACGACCTGGAGATGGTCATCAACTACGACATCCCCCAGGACTGCGAGAACTACGTCCACCGCATCGGCCGGACGGCCCGGGCCGGGGCGACCGGCCTGGCCATCACGCTGGCCAGCGAGAAGACCGCCGACCACCTCGAGGCCATCGAGAAGTTCATCGGCCAGAAGATCCCGGAGTTCCCGGTGACGAGCGACATGTTCGTCCGGGACATGAGCCTGGAGCGGCTGGCCGGCCAGAACCTCGAGAGACGCCGGCCGTCGGGGCGGCGGAGCGGCGGCCCGTCCGGACGGACGGGAGGCGGAGGGCGCGACGGCGGGCGGAGGCCGGGCGGCGGCGCGCCGCGCCGGCGGCCGGGGCGCCGGGGGCGGCCGGCCGCGCTGACGTCCGCGCATTGACAGCCGGGACGCGCCTCCACTAGAATGGGCGCCCGACCCGCGGGGGGCCGGGGGACATCACGCCGAGGTTGGTCAGTCATGGAGAAGAAGCCTTTGCCCGAGCTGGACCGCATCTGCGCCGCCTTCGAATGCCCGGGGACGTGGATCTCGTCCTGCCCCATCCCGTCCGGCCACATCAACGACACCTACTGCTCGGAATTCGACGAGGCCGGGCGGCGGGTCAAGTACGTCAACCAGCGGATCAACCATCTCGTCTTCCGCGAGCCCGAACAGCTCATGGAGAACATCGAGCGGGTCACGCGCTTCGCCCGCGAGCGGATCACGGCCGCCGGGGGCGACCCCGACCGCGAGACCCTCACCATCGTCCCGACGCGCGACGGGAAGTCCTTCCACCGGACCCCGGAGGGCACCTACTGGCGGATGTTCCGCTACATCGACGGCGCCCGGACCTACGACAAGGTCGAGGACCTCCGGCACGTCTATTCGGCCTCGAAGGCCTTCGGCAACTTCCAGAAGATGCTGGCCCGCCTGCCGGGCGGGCGGCTCCACGAGACCATCCCGGATTTCCACCACACCCGGAAGCGCTACGACGCCTTCCTGGCCGCGCTCGAATTCGACCCGAACGGCCGCGCCGGCGGCGTCCGGCCCGAGATCGACTTCGTCCTGGCCCGGGAGAAGGACACGGGCGTCGTCGTCGACGGCCTGGCCTCGGGCCTCATCCCCGAGCGGGTCACCCACAACGACACCAAGCTCAACAACGTCATGATCGACAACCGCACGGGCGAGGGCGTCTGCGTCATCGACCTCGACACGGTCATGCCGGGATCGGTCCTCTACGATTTCGGCGATTCGGTCCGCCTGGGCGCGGCCACGGCCGTCGAGGACGAGCGGGACCTGGACAAGGTCGGCTTCGACCTGGGGATGTTCGACCGGCTGGCCGCCGGCTATCTCGACGCGGCCCGGGACTTCCTCGTCCCGGCCGAGACGGAGCGCCTGGCCTTTTCGGCCAAGCTCCTGACGCTCGAGTGCGGCATCCGCTTCCTGACCGACCACCTCAAGGGCGACGTCTACTTCAAGATCCACCGCGCGGGCCACAACCTCGACCGGGCCCGGACCCAGTTCAAGATGGTGGCCGAGATGGAACGGCGGATGGACGAGATGGACGCCGTCGTCCGCAAATACCTCTAATTCCCGAATCCGGCATCCGGAGGTCCCGATGCTTCGACGCCTCTCCGTATCGACGGTCCTCGTCCTCGCCTTCCTGGCGGCGGGCTCCCCCGCCCAAACACCGGCGCCCCCGGCCGCGCCGCGCCCGCTCGACGAGAGCTGGGCCGGGGCGTTCGCCTATCGCGCCCTCGGGCCGGCCCGGCAGTGCGGCCGCGTCCTCCACGTCGCCGCTCACCCCTCCGACCGCTTCACCTTCTACGTCTCTCCGGGCACGGGCGGGCTGTGGCGAACGACGAACAACGGGACGACCTTCGAGCCGGTCCTCCCCGACGCCAGCAACGTTCCCGTCGGGCATTTCGCCATCGCGCCCTCCGATCCCAAGGTCATTTGGGTGGGCACGGGCGATCCGGCTTCCGGGCGCATCCCCTTGCGCGGTTTCGGCGTGATGAAGTCGGTCGACGGAGGCAGGACCTGGGCCTCGATGGGGCTGGAAAGGACGCGCCACATCGGCCGCATCGCCATCCACCCCACGAACCCGGACATCGTCTACGTGGCCGCCCTGGGCTATCACTTCAGCTCCAATCCCGAGCGCGGCCTCTACAAGACCGAAGACGGCGGCCGGACCTGGGCCAAGGTCCTCGACCTCGACGGGAAGATCGGTTTCGTGGAGGTCGTCTTGAGGCCGGACGATCCCGGCACGGTCTTCGCCGCCTCCTACGACAAGTCTCGCGTCCCTTGGAACTTCGACGACTTCGGCCCGGGCACGGCCGTCTACAGATCGACCGACGCGGGACGGTCCTGGCGCAAGCTCGGCGGCGGCCTGCCCACGGGCGATCTGGGCCGCATCGGGCTGGCCATCTATCCCAAAAACCCGGACATCATGTACGCCACGGTCGACAACGCCAACGAGCGCCCGCGCACGGAGGAGGAGGCCAAGCGGGCCGCGGCCTCCGGCGCGGCGGCGCCGCGGTCCGCCCCGGCGCCGCGCGTCGGCGGCGAGGTCTACCGCTCCGAGGACGGCGGCGAGACCTGGACGAAGATGAACGCCGACAAGGAGCCGATCGGCGGCGGCAAGTGGTACGGCCAGATCTATGTCGATCCCAACGACGACCGGGTGGTCTACGTGCCCAACACGCCCCTCTTCCGGTCCCTGGACGGGGGCAGGACCTGGGGCGCCAAGGCCCCGGAGAACCTGGCCGGTTCCGTCCACGTCGATCACCACGCGATCTGGATAGATCCGGCCGACTCCCGGCATATCATCCTCGGCCATGACGGCGGCTTGGCCGTCTCCTACGATTTCGGGAAGACCTGGGACGCGTTCGACCACCTGCCGCTGGCCCAGTTCTACGCCGTCGGGGTCGACCTGGACGAGCCATACAACATCTACGGCGGGCTCCAGGACAACGGCTCCGTCAAATTCCCGTCCAACGGGCCGTCCGGCGCGATCACGCGCGACGACTGGACCTCGGTCGGCGGCGGCGACGGCATGGTCAACGTCGTCGATCCGACCGACAGCCGCTGGCTTTTCAACGCCTCTCAGAACGGCGCCATCCAGCGCGTCGACCAGAAGCTCGGCCTGGCCCGGTCGATCCGGCCCAGGCCCGCCGCGGGCCGGCCGGCCTACCGGTTCAACTGGACCGCGCCGATCGTCCTCTCCCCCCACAACGGCCGGATCGTCTATCTCGGCGCCCAGGTCCTGCTCCGCTCGCTCGACCGCGGCGACAACTGGCGGGAGATCTCGCCCGACCTGACGACGAACGATCCGAAGAAGCTCGCGGGCAACATCGAGTTCTGTACGCTGACGTCGATCTCGGAATCGCCGCTCGAGCCGGGCTTCCTCTGGACCGGCTCGGACGACGGCAAGGTCCAGCTCACCAGGAACGGCGGCGGGACCTGGAAGGACCTCACGGCCAACCTCGCGGCCGCCGGGGCCCCGGAGGAATATTTCGTCACCCGCGTCTTCGCCTCGGCCCACAAGGCCGGCACGGCGTACGCCGCCAAGGCCGGCTGGCACCGCGACGATTACCGGCCGTTCGTCTTCCGGACCGAGGACTTCGGCGAAACCTGGACCTCCATCACAGCGGACCTCCCCGAGGGCACGGTCTACGTCGTCGCCGAGGACCGGCGGAACCCGCGTCTCCTCTTCACCGGCACGGAATCCGGCGTCTTCGCCTCGATCGACGGCGGCCTTTCCTGGCGCCGTTTCGGCAGCGGCCTGCCGCCGAACGCGCTCGTCCACGACCTCCTCGTCCATCCCCGCGACAACGACCTCGTCGTGGCCACCCATGGCCGCGGCGTCTTCGTCGTCGACGTCACCGCCCTGCAGCAGATGGACGATGCGTTCTTCGCCCAGGACGCGTTCCTGTTCGAGATCGAGCCCAGGATCCAGTGGCGGACACGCCGGAACCGGCTCGAGGGCTCGGACGGAGACCGGAAGTTCGACGCCCCCAACGAGCCCGCCGGGGTGGTCATTCCCTATTCCCTCAAGTCGGGGCTCAAGGAGAAGGACAAGGCCGTCCTGCGGATCACCGACCTCGCCGGCGAAGCGGTGGCCGCGATCGAGGGGAAGACCACGGCCGGCCTGCATACGGTCGTCTGGGACATGCGCCGTCCGCCGGCCCCGAAGACGGCGGCCGCGGGCGGCCCCCCGAGCGAAAGGTACGGACGGCCGCCGCTCGTCCCGCCCGGAGAATACGTGGTGACGCTCGAAGCCGCCGGCCGGAAGATCACCCGGAGGGCGATGGTCAGGGCCGAGCCGGAGCGCTGAGGGCCCGCAGAACGGCTTTGGCGATCTGGATGTCCTGGACGGCGACGCCGGTCAGGTCGGCCACGGTGATCTCGCCGTCCGAGGCGCGCCTCGACGCGGGGTCCTCGATGACGCGGCCCAGCTCGACCAGGCGCTCCCTTCCGATCGCGCCGGCGCTCACGGCCCGATAGACCTCACCCCGGAGCTCCGACTGGCTGAGGCTGTCGACGACGACCCGGTCCGCCCGGGCCAGGATGGCCGGATCGAGCTCCTGTTTCGAGGCGGTGTCGGAGCCCATCGCGGTGATGTGCGTCCCCGGCCGGATCCAGCCGGCCTGCAGAAGCGGCGTCGTCGACGGCGTGCAGGTGACGATGAGGTTGGCCGCCGCGGCGACCTCTTCGGCCCGGAGCGTCGTCCGGATCTCGAGGCCGGGCGAAGCCATGTCGCGCGTGTAGGCCTCGAGCTCGCCTTCGTCGACGCCCCAGACGATCGCCCGGTCGAACCGCCGCACGCGCCGGAGCCACTCGAGCTGCATCCGGCCCTGGACGCCGGCGCCCAGGATCCCGACCGCTGTCACCTTCTCCGGAGCCAGGTACTTCGCGACGACGGCCCCGGCCACGGCCGTCCGCAGGTTGGTCAGGTAGCCCTCGTCGAGGAGGATGGCCTCGAGGGCGCCCGTCTTCTGGCTGAAGACGAGCATCAGGCCGTCGCCCGACGGCAGGCCCCGCTTCGGATTGTCGACGAACCCCGAGGCGATCTTGATGACGTAGACGTCGTCCCTGCGGATATAGCCGTACTTGATGTGGACGTCGCCGGGCGGATCGTCGAAGACGAGCTCGCCGACCGGCGGCACGACGACCTCGCCCCGCGAGTAGGCGACGAAGCCCGCCTCGATGAGCGGCAACGGGTCGATCGCGGCCAGGGCCCGCTTGATCTCGGCGAGGGAGACGACGACCGGCATGGCTCAGGGCTGCCGGACGGACATGCCCATCTTCTCCAGGGCCTTGACGGCGACGTCGAGCTTCAGGCTCTTGACGAAGACGTGGTCCGTCGTGTAGGCCGAGACGGTGAAGATGTTGACCCCGGCGTCGGCCAGGGCCCCGGAGACCGCGGCGAAGAAGCCGACCAGGCTGAGCGGCAGGACCATGTCGAAGGTGATCAGCCGCCAGTCGCCCTCGAAGCCGAGGAATTTCTGGGAGCCGAGCTTGGCCTCGTCGATGATGCAGGTCGTCTCCCGGTCGTCCTTGATCACGGCGAAGGCGTTCACCAGGGCCCGGCGCGTCTTGACGATGGCGTAGGTCCCCGGCGAGACGACGGCCCGGCCGTTCTTGAAGTACTGTCGGATCTCGCTGCGTTTCATGGCTTGTGTCCCCCCCCTGCCTTGTTCGTCTTCCGGGCCCGCTCCAGGGCCCAGCCCGGCTTCTCGACCTGACGGGCCCGGGCGACGGCCAGGGCGCCGGCGGCGACGTCCTTGGTGATGGTCGAGCCCGCGGCGATGTAGGCGCCCCGCCCGACCTTGACCGGGGCGACGAGCTCCGTGCCCGAGCCGATGAAGGCCCCGGCGCCGATGTGGGTGGGGTTCTTCGAGACGCCGTCGTAATTGCACGTGATGGTCCCCGCGCCGACGTTGACGCCCTCCTCGACGGTGCTGTCGCCGACGTAGCTCAGGTGCTGGGCCTTGGAGCCGCGGCCGAAGACCGTGTTCTTCATCTCGACGAAGTTGCCGACCTTGGCCCCGGCGCAGACCCGCGTCTTGGGCCGGAACCGGGAGAACGGCCCGACCTGGACGTCGTCCTCGAGGACCGTGTCCTCCATGACCGTCGAGGTCAGGACCTTGACCCGCGCGCCGATCGTCGAGGACATGATGTGGACGTGGGGATAGATCGCGCCGTCGGCGCCCACGCGCGTCGGACCTTCGACGACGACCGCGGGATAGACGACCGTCCGGGGGCCGATCTCGGCGGCCCAGTCGATCCAGGCCGAAGCCGGATCGAGGAAGACGACGCCCGCGCGGGCGAGCGCGTCGTTCTTGCGCTCCCGGAGCCGGGCCGCGGCCTTCCCGACGGCGACCGCGTCCGCGACCGGAACCGTTTCCTCAGGGTCGGGACATTCGTGGAAGCCGATCCTCTTCCCCGCTTCGACCAGCCGCCGGGCCAGGACCTCGAAGCCGGCCATGCCGCCGGACGGGGAAATGCCGCCGAGGAGCGGGAAGGCGTCCGACGACCGCACGGCCAGGATGTCCGAGATCCCGCTCTGCCCTCCCACGCCGAGAAAGGTCAGGGACTGGCGCTTGGCGACGTGGGGACGCAGCAGCGCTCTCAGAGTCTTTTCGCGGATGAGAGGCACGTCGGCCGGCACGATCAGGACGTCGCAATCGGGGTATTTTTCGAGCACGGTCCGGGCCGCGAGCAGGGCCGCGAGGGAGTCCCCGCGCCGGCCGCCCTTGGCCTTCTTCGCGGCGAGCAGGAAGATGGGCGTTTTCGGGCCGGCGCTTTCGATCAGGGCCTCCCAGCCCTCCCGCGCGGCGCTTTCGGCCAGGATCAGGACGGCGTCGGGCCCGATCCCGCAGACGGCCTCGAGCGCGTAGGCGCCGAGCGGCCGGCCGAGGACCGGCCGGAAGACCGCGTCCTCTTTTCCCCCCAGGAAGAGAACGACGGTTTTTCTTTTCATGCCAGCTTGGTGATGAGCTTGAATTTCTTGTCGTCCCAGAGCGCCTCGAAATCGGGCTCGTTCTGGGCGAGGATGGAGAAGTTCTTGTCCTTCTGGACGGCCTTCTTGAGCAGATCGAGCGCGGCGTCGCCCTGGCCCATCAGGCTGTGGGCGTCGGCCAGCAGGTAGTAGACGAGGCCTTCGTTCTCCTTGAACTCCAGCGCTTTCTCCAGGAGCTTGACCGCCCCCTCGTAATCCTTCTGGTTGATCTTGACCACGCCGGCGCGGTAGTGGTCCGCGAAGCTCTTGGGCGGCGCGACCTCCTTCTTCGGCCGCTTCCGGGCGATGGCGATGTACGTCCGGGCCCGGTCGACGATCTCCTTCTCGGCCGGGAATTTCTCGATGAAGGCGCCGAACGACTCGGCGGCCTTCTCGAACTCGCCTTTTTGGAATTCCTTGACGGCCAGGCCGTAGGCCGCCAGGGCTTTCTGATACTCGTCCTTCTTCGATCGTTGTTCGCGCACGGTTGTTCCTCTCGATTGGAGTTGAATTGTGCTTATTTTACACGACTTGCCCGCCTTTGACAACATCTCCGGGAAACCGGGGACGTTTCCGGTTGTTCGCGGCGGAAAACCGGAAACGTCCCCATTTCTTCCCGAGGCCCCGGGCGGCGGTGGCAGGCCTTCGCCGATGTGGTAGAATGGACGGGTGAAAAAGCGCCTGGAAGAGATCCTGGAGAAGGTCCACTCCGGCAAGCTCGCGCCCGCCAAGGCCCTCGAGCTCCTCGAGGGATATCCCTACTGCGACCTCGATTTCGCCAAGGTCGACCACCACCGCGAGGTCGCCAAGGGCACGCCCGAGGTCGTCTTCGGGCTGGGCAAGACGCCGGACCAGATCGCCCGCATCTCCCGGGAGATCCTCGGCAAGGGCTCGAACCTGCTCGTCACCCGGGTGGAGCCGGCCGCCTGGGCCAAGATCCGGGCCAAGCTCCCCGGCGCCGTCTACAACGAGGCGGCCCGGACGGTCAGCCGGATCCAGTCCCCTCCCCCGGCCGGCCGCGGCACGGTCGTCGTGCTGACCGCCGGGACCTCGGACATCCCGGTGGCCGAGGAAGCGGCCGTGACCTCGGAGGTCCTGGGCAACGCGACCGAGCGCATCTACGACGTCGGTGTCGCCGGACTCCACCGCCTCCTCGGGCAGTACGACCGCCTCCGGCAGGCCCGCGTGATCATCGCGGTCGCCGGCATGGAGGGCGCCCTGCCGAGCGTCGTCGCCGGCCTCGTCCGGGTCCCCGTCGTGGCCGTGCCGACGAGCGTCGGCTACGGGGCCTCGTTCAAGGGGCTCGCGGCCCTGCTGGCCATGCTCAACTCCTGCCCGGGCGGAGTGGCCGTGGTCAACATCGACAACGGCTTCGGGGCGGCCTTCCTGGCCAGCCAGATCAACCATCTCTAGCGCATAGGAACGGGCGGAAAACGTCCGAAAGAATAATAGATAGAACACCTTGACAAGGTGCTGTCCCGTCCCTATATTCTATGAGAACGCGCGGATCCAAAAGCATTCATGGAGATCATTGACCAGGTCAGGCAAGCCTCGTCGATAGTCGAGATCGCCTCCCAGTACACGACCCTGAAGCGGCGCGGCCGCAAGTGGGTCGGTCTCTGCCCGTTCCACACCGAAAAGACGCCCTCGTTCACCGTCGACGAGGAGAAGCAGCTCTACCACTGTTTCGGCTGCGGCGTCGGCGGCGACGTCTTCTCCCTGCTCATGGAGCGGGAGAACCTGACCTTCCCCGAATCGCTCAAGAGCCTGGCCGAGAAATACCGCATCCCCCTGCCGGCCCAGCAGCGGGTCCGGCCCGAGGTCCTCAAGCTCGAGGAGAAGCTGTTCAAGACGAACGAGCTCGCGGTCGGCTATTTCAAGAAGAACCTCTATAACACGCAGGAGGGCAAAAAGGCCCTCGAGTACCTGAGGAACCGGGGCCTCTCGGAAGAGACCATCCAGACGCTCAAGATCGGCTACGCGCTGAACGCCTGGACCGCCCTCCTCGACGCCTTCCGGTCGAAGGACGTCCCGGTGTCGCTGCTCGAGAAGGGCGGGCTCGTCCTGCCCGGGTCGCGGCCCGGCGAGTACCGCGACCGTTTCCGGGGCCGGGTCATCTTCCCCATCTTCAGCCTGACCGGCCGGGTCGTGGGCTTCGGCGGGCGGACGATCGTCGACGCCGAGCCGAAATACCTCAATTCGCCGGAGACGCCCCTCTACTCCAAGGGCAAGCTCCTCTACGGGCTCAACTTCACCAAGGACGCCGTCCGCCGCGAGGGCGCGGCCATCCTGGTCGAGGGATACACGGATTTCTCGTCGCTCTACCAGGCGGGCTTCACCAACGTCGTCGCCTCGCTGGGCACGGCCCTGACGGCCTGGCAGGTCGGCCAGGTCATGCGCTTCGCCCAGCGCCTCGTCATCAATTACGACGGCGACACGGCCGGACGCACGGCCATGGCCCGGGCGGTGCCGATCGGCTTCGAGAAGGGCCTCAACGTCGAGGTCCTGGTCCTTCCCGACGGCCTCGACCCCGACGCCTACATCAAGAAGCACGGCCGGGACAAGTACCAGGCCCTGCTGAAGAAGACCGTGACCGGTCTGGACTTCCTCATCGACGCCATGACGGCCGGCGCCCGGATGAACGTCCCCGAGGAGAAGGGCAAGGTCGCCCACGCCGTCGTCCGGGAGATCGAGAAGGTCCCCGATCCCGTCGCCCGGAGCGAATACCTCCGGCGGGCCAGCTCGAAGCTCGGCGTCGGCGAGGAGCTCCTGCGGAGCCTCGTCGGCCGCAAGGGCCCGGACAAGGCCGCGGACGAGCCGGGCCTCTTCTGCCCGGCGGAGAAGCGCCTCTTCCAGATCCTGATGACCGACCGCTCGATCGCCCACGAGATCTTCGCCGAATGCGGCGGGGAGATCTTCCAGGGCCTGCGGGGCGAGCAGGTCTTCCAGCACATCATGGCCGGCTTCCAGAACGACGAGGACTGGAGCTTCCCCAGCCTCCAGGGCAAGGTCCCGCCCGCCCTGCTGTCCCAGCTGGCCACGGCCCTGTTCGAGAAGGCCTCGGCGGGCACGGTCGAGGAGGCCCAGGAATGCCTGAGGTCCCTGCGGCGGGTCCACCTCCAGAACCGCCTCAAGATCCATCCAGCGGGATATCGCCCGGTCGGAGAAGGCCGGCGAGAAGGAGGAGCTCCTGGCCCTCCTCTATCAGAAACAGGACGTCACCAAGCAGATCCTGTCGCTCCAGTGAACGGAAGAAAACGTCATGCGATGCCGTCATAGAACAGGGCAACGGGAAAAGAGGTGCGCGCCGTGGCTTTGGACAATAAATTCCACAAGGACGAGATCTCCCAGCTCATCTCGAAGGGCCGCAAGCAGGGCTACCTGCTGTTCGAGGAGATCGACAAGACCTTCACCGAGGACCTCGACTCCGAGGAGGACTTCGACGATTTCCTGTCGTCGATGGGCGACTACGGGATCAAGATCCTCGACTCGCGGCAGAAGGAGATGCTCCCCCAGCGCCGCAAGAGCGATCTCGTGTCGACCCACGGGCTGGAGCGGACGACCGACCCGGTCAAGCTCTACCTGCGGGAGATGGGCAACATCTCGCTCCTGACGCGCGAGGGCGAGATCGCCATCGCCCGCGAGATCGAGCGCGGCGAGAAGAGCATCATCAAGGCCCTCAGCCGGACGCGCCTGGTCCTCAACGAGGTCCTGGCCCTCGAGGACCGGATCAAGGAGAACCCGTTCATCATCCAGGAGATGTTCGACGTCTCCGAGGAGGACATCGCCGAGGGCAAGCTCGAGGAGAAGAAGAAGCAGATCCTGGCCAAGGTCAAGAAGATCCGGGACCTGAGCCGCCGGCTCGACCGCATCCCGGAGAAGAGGAAGACCCTGGTCGGCCGCGGCCGGATCATCGTCAAGATCAGCCGCACCATCCGCGACCTCAACCTCCGCTCGGCCCACCGGGAGCAGATCATCGACGAGCTGCGGACCCGGCTGAAGTCGATCAACGACCTCGAGGACGCCCGCGACGACTGGGCCGCCGCCCTGGCCAAGAAGCGGAAGAAGGACGACCCCGTCCTGAAGCAGAAGATCCGCGACGCCAGCCGGGAGCTGCGGCGGCAGACGACCGAGATCGGCCTCGACCCGGAGTCCCTGCGGAAGGCCGTCCGGGCCATCACGGCCGGCAAGAAGGTCAGCGACCAGGCCAAGAAGGAGCTCGTCGCGGCCAACCTGCGCCTCGTCGTCAGCATCGCCAAGAAGTACAGCAACCGCGGCCTCCAGTTCCTCGACCTCATCCAGGAAGGCAACATGGGGCTGATGAAGGCCGTCGAGAAGTTCGAGTACCGGCGGGGCTACAAGTTCTCGACCTACGCCACGTGGTGGATCCGGCAGGCCATCACCCGGGCCATCGCCGACCAGGCCCGGACGATCCGCATCCCCGTCCACATGATCGAGACGATCAACAAGCTCATCCGCGTGTCGCGGGCCCTGGTCCAGGAGATCGGCCGCGAGCCGTCGAGCGAGGAGATCGCCAAGAAGATGGACATGCCGGTCAGCAAGGTCCGCAAGATCATCAAGATCGCCCAGGAGCCCATCTCCCTCGAAACGCCCATCGGCGAGGAGGAGGACAGCCACCTCGGCGACTTCATCGAGGACAAGCTCATCCCCTCGCCGCCCGACACGGTCATCCACATCAACCTCAAGGAGCAGATCGAGGAGGCCCTGAAGTCGCTGACCGACCGCGAGGGCCGGGTCCTCAAGATGCGCTTCGGGCTCGGGGACGGCAACGAGCACACGCTCGAGGAGGTCGGCCAGCAGTTCAAGGTGACCCGCGAGCGCATCCGCCAGATCGAGGCCAAGGCCCTGCGCAAGCTCAAGCACCCGAGCCGCAGCCGCAAGCTCAAGAGCTTCACGAACAACCACTAGAAGAGCGATTGTCGTAATTGACGGCTGGTCAATATTTTGTTATAAAGAGGGGCCGAGGGCCTATAGCTCAGCGGTAGAGCCACCGGCTCATAACCGGTTGGTCCCAGGTTCGAATCCTGGTAGGCCCATGTGACCGAGGGCCCGGAGAAAGGCGGAGAGTGGAAATCGATTTCGAACTGATCATCCAGCTCCAGCAGCTGGATTCCGACATCCGGAACGCCGCCCTCGTCATCGAAGGCATCCCCCGCCTCGTCCAGGACGTCGACAAGCGCATCCAGGCCACGACGAAGCTCGTCGCCGACGCCAAGGACAAGATGGCCCAGAACCAGAAGAAGCGCCGCGACCTCGAGAACGAGGTCAAGGACATGAAGGTCCAGGTCGGGAAGTACAAGCGCCAGCTGAACGAGGTCAAGACCAACAAGGAATACACCTCGCTCCTCCACGAGCTCGAGGAGACCCAGCGCAAGATCGACGCCCTCGAGGAGTCCATCATCGCCGAGATGCTGGCCGCCGACGACGTCGAGGAGGAGATCAAGGCCGCCCTCCACAAGCAGAGCCAGGAGAAGGACGTCCTCGAGAAGGAGAAGCTCGTCCTCGACGAGAAGCTGAAGGAGACCGAGTCCCGCTTCGCGGTCCTGAACAAGGAGCGGGAGGCCCTCGTCCCCCGCATCCCCCGCGAACAGCTCAAGATCTACGAGTCCCTGTCCCAGAAGAAGGGCGGCGCCGCCCTCTCCCCCGTCACCGGGGAATTCTGCGCCATGTGCCACATGCGCGTCCGCCCGCAGATGCTCAACGAGATCCGCGACAAGACCAAGGTCGTCCTCTGCGAAGCCTGCGGCCGCATCCTCTACCTGACGGTCAAGCCCGAGCCGGTCAAGCCCGGGCCCGCGGCCGCCGAATAGCCCCCGCGGCCGCGTCAGCCGCCGATCGCCCCGTCGTCCCGCCCCTCCTCCGCGTCCTCCCGGTACAGCGCGTCGATCGCGTTCTGGTACTCGGCCGTGACGTTGGCCCGGCGGACCTTGAGGGACGGCGTGATCTCGCCCCGCTCGATGTCGAAATCGCGCGGCAGGACGGCGATCTTCTTGACCCTCTCGTAGGAGGCGAGGAGCGGCGTCGCCCGGTCGACCTCCGACTTGAGGAAGTCGACGATGCGGCGGTCCCGGCACAGATCCTCGACGGTCGCGAAGGCGATGCCCTGGGCCTTGGCGTAGGCCTCGGAGCTTGTCGAACTCGGGCACGACGAGGGCCGCGACGAAGCGCCGCCGGTCGCCGATGACCACGGCGTTGGAGATGTAGGGGCTGGACTTGATCAGGTTCTCGATCGGCTGGGGGGCGATGTTCTTGCCGCCCGAGGTGACGAGCAGGTCCTTCTTGCGGTCGGTGATGACCAGGAAGCCGTCGGCGTCGAACTGGCCGATGTCCCCGGTGTGGAACCAGCCGCCTTCGAGGACCTCGCGGGTCTCCGCTTCCTTCTTGTAGTAGCCCTTCATGATGTTGGGCCCGCGGGCCAGGATCTCGCCGTCCGGCGCGATCCGGATATCGATGCCGGTGCGCGGGCTTGCCGACCGTGCCCATGCGGATGGCCTCGAACGTGTTGATCGAGAGCAGCGGCGAGGTCTCGGTCAGGCCGTAGCCTTCGAGGATGACGAGGCCGATGGCGTAGAAGAATTCGGCGATGTCCTTCGACAGCGGCGCCCCGCCCGAGACGAAGAAGCGGACCCGGCCGCCGGTCTTGGCGGTGATCTTCGAGAAGACGAGCTTCGCGGCGATCGCCTGGCGCAGGCTCAGCCCGGCCGGGACGGGCTTCCCCTCGATCTTCAGCGCCCCGTACGCCTTGCCGACCTTGAGGGCCCAGAAGAAGATCTTCCGCCGCAGCGCGGGGCTGGTCAGGACCTGGTCCATGACCTTGGTGTAGATCTTCTCGAAGACCCGCGGGACGCTGACCATGATGTGCGGCCGGACCTCGAGGAGGTTCTGGGCCACCGCCTCGACGCTCTCGGCGAAGGCGACGGTGCAGCCCTTGTAGATGTAGGTGAACATGACCATCCGCTCGAGGACGTGGGAGAGCGGCAGGAACGACAGCGCGGTGTCCTTGTCCGTGAACTCGACGAGGGAGGCGGCCGTCCGGATGTTGCTGACGAGGTTGTCGTGCGTCAGGATGACGCCCTTGGGGACGCCCGTCGTCCCCGAGGTGTAGATCAGGGTCGCTTCGTCCTCCGGCTTGACCCGGGCGACGAGCTCGCCGTAGAGGCCGGGCTCGGCCGCGGCCAGGGCCTTGCCCTTTTCGAGGACCTCCTTCAGCGTCAGCACGCCGGCCGGGGCCGCGTCGGCGAAGGTGATGAAGTGCCGGACCTTGGTCAAGCCGGACCGCAGGACCTCGATCTTCTTCCAGTGGTCGGCGTTGGAGACGACGACGATCGCGGCGTCCGAATCGTCGACGATGTAGCGGACCTGGTCCGGGACGAGGGTCGTGTAGATCGGCACGGTCAGGCCGCCGGCCGTGAGCGTCGCGAAGTCGGTCATGCTCCACTCCGGCCTGTTCTCCGAGAGGAGGCAGAGCTTCTGCCCCGCCTCGAAGCCCAGGGCCCGGAGCCCGAGGGCGAAGTTCCTGACGCTCTCCCCGAACTCCCGGGTGGAGATGGGCGCGATAGGCCCCGTCCTTCTTGACGAGCATGAGATCGGGTTTCGGATAAGTCTCGACGGTGTTGGCCAACAGTCCGGCCAGAGTTGTGACCATTTTCCCTCTCTATCTATACAAAAGTGGCCCGATCGTATATTTCCCCGGGGGCCCTGTCAAGCCGGATGGATCCGGCCGTCCCGGAGCTCGATCGTCCGGCCGGCCAGAGCGGCCAGCCTGGGGTTGTGGGTGACCAGGATGACCGTCAGCCCCTCCCGCTCGTTGAGGTCCTTGAGGATCGCCCCGATCTCCTCGCTCCGGGCCGTGTCGAGGTTGCCCGTCGGCTCGTCGGCCAGGAGGATCTCGGGCTTGTTGACCAGGGCCCGGGCGATGGCCACGCGCTGCATCTCCCCGCCCGAGAGCTGGCCGGGCAGGTGGCCGGCGCGCTTGTCGAGGCCGAGGAGCTTCAGGACGCGCCCGACGTCCTCTTCGGCGCCCGGCTTCCGGAAGAAGGTGAAGGGCAGGACGACGTTCTCGAGGACGGTCAGCGTGGAGATGAGATAGAATTTCTGGAAGATGTAGCCGAAGACGTCCCGCCGGATGCGGGTCAGCTTGGCCTCCGAAAGCCCCTTGCGATCCTCGAAGACGACCCGGCCCCCGAGCGCGAGGCGCCCCGAGGTCGGGTTGTCGAGACAGCCGAGGACGTTGATGAGCGTCGTTTTCCCGGACCCCGACGGGCCGACGACCGAGAGGAACGATCCCCGCTCGATCCGGAGGGAGACGTCGTCGACGGCGGCGATCTCCTCCTGGCCGCGGCGGTAGACCCGGCGGAGGTGCTCGGCCTCGATCGAGAAGGCGGGCCGGGCGCTCACGACTGCTCCTCGCTGCGGATGGTGTCGAGCGGCCTCATCCGGGCCGCTTTCCAGGACGGGTAGATGCCGCTGGCCAGGCCGATCGCGGTGACCACGCCCAGCGTCGCCAGGACCAGCCCGGGGTCGATCGCGACCAGGCCCCCGCTCGGCGAATACGGCAGGAGCCTGCGGACCAGGACGTCCGTCAGCCGGGCCGTGACGAGGGCCAGGCCCGTGCCGAGGAAGCCGCCGCACAGGCAGAGGATGATCGTCTCGAGCCAGACCAGCTTGAAGACGTCCCCGGCCATCGCCCCCATGGACTTGAGGATGCCGATCTCCTGGCGCCTCTCCATGACCGACATCAGGACCGTGTTGATGACGCCCATCATGGCGATGAGGATGGCGATGAGCGCGATCGAGAAGACCATGACCCGGGCCGTGGAGACCAGGGTCATGATGGTCGTCTTGACCTGGCTCAGGCTGACCACCTGGACGTCGGGCAGCTTGTACATCTTGTCCTCGAAGGCCTTGAGGTCCGCGTCCTTTCTTGACCTTGATGCCGATCGAGGTCAGCTGGCGGAGGTCGAAGATCTTCTGGACCGTCCGGATGGGCAGGAAGATCGTTCCGTCGTCCTGGGTCCCCGTCCGCTCGAGGATGCCGACGACCTTGACCTCGACCTCTTTCTCGGGGATGAGATAGAGGTCGCCGACCTCGCGCTGTTCGAGCTCGGCCACCTCGTAGCCGAAGACGGCCTCGGCCGCCTCGGGCGCCTCGAACCAGCCGCCGGCCTTGAACGGCAGGGCGCTCTTGAGCTTGGGGAACGTGACGGGGTCGACGCCGAGGAACGCGGCCACGCCTCCCGACTCGCCCTTGTTCGGGTCGAAGACGACCTGCATGAGCATGGGCGTCACGCCGTCGACCTCGGGCTCGGCGGCGATCGACGCCGCGATCGTCTCGTCCATGTATTTGAGGCCGGTGCCGCCCTTGAGCATCAGCGTCGCCGCCTCGTAGGGACAGCCCTTGGCCACGACGAGCATCTGGAAGCCGAGGTTGTCGATGTCCCGGTTGAGGGAGGCCTCGTAGCCCTTGTTGAAGCCGAACAGGCTGACCAGGACCCAGGCCGCCATGGCGATGCCCAGGACGGTGAGCAGGCTTCTCGTCCTCTTGCGCAGGAGGTTCTTATAGGCCACCGCGAAGACGGAGATCTTTTTCATGCGGAGCTATCCTTTGAAGAATTTCAGATGGGGATTCCCGAGGAGGAACTCGTCGACGAGGACGAGGTTCTTCTTGACCGCCCGCAGGGTGGCCCGGAAATCCTTCTCGGACCCGGGGTCGGGATTGGCGATGCGGCCGACGGGACCGGCGGGATCCTCCCGCCCCGACGCGACGTCGTACCTGTAGAAATCCTCCAGGCTCAGGCCGCGGAACTGCTCGCCGAAGGCGAGCGAGCGGAAGGCCTTCGCGGCCTTGGAGGTCAGCTTCTGGTAGTAGAAGCCCCGGATGACGCCCGCGGTGTCGAGGGCGAGGAAGACCTGGAGGCCGCCGTACGTCCCCTTCTGGTTGACGCCGTGGATGTAGCCGATGAGTTCGGCGCCCTTGTAGATCTCGTACATCGTGTACGGCACGTCGGCCGTCTCGAAGAGCCCGGTGAACCGGTCGCCCAACCGGGCCTCGATCTTCTTCAGCAGATCGTCGCCGCCCTTTTTCGAGATGGAGACGTAGAGCGTCTTGAAGCCGGTCGAACCCGGGAAGAGGCGCTTGACGTCCCGGTCCGGATCGTTGAGGTCGCAGCCGACGGCGGCGTGAAGGAGGAGACGCGGCCGCGGCCAGGACGAGCCCCGCCGCCGCGAGGACGATCGTTCTCTTCATCTCTCATGACGAACCTCCGTCGCCGTTCTCGAACTTTCCGGATCCTCACAACCTCTTGTAGAAATAGAGCTGCACGACGAACCGGACGTCGCTGCGGGCATGGTCGTAGAGGACGGCGCCCCTGGCGGCCAGGTCCGCGTTGACGAGATAGGTCAGCCCGGAGCCGAGGGAATAGTCCCAGGCCCCGGCGCGCCGGGAGAGGACCGGCTGGGCCTCGATCTTGAGCCGGCCCTCGTCGAGCAAGGGACAGCCCCGTCCGCCAGAAGAAGAGGAACTCGCCGGCCCCGTCGCGGCGGCCGAACTGGATCTCGGCCCGGTTCTCGAGGTTCCGCCAGAAGTAGGTCGCGTCGATCGCCGCCGCGGTCCAAGCCATGGGCTCCGGCCCGACGAGCGTGTAACCCATGGTCTCCAGGACATCGCCGCGGGCCAGGGACAGGCCGACGCTGTAGTTGTCGCGGGACGGGACGCCCTTGGAAACCCGCGCCGCGGCCAGGAAATTGCCCTTGAAATAGAGCGGCATGCCGCTGCCGGCCGTCAACGAGGCGGCGGCGCTCCCCCAACCGAAATCCCGCTCCAGCCCGACCCCCCAGTCCCGGTCGAAGCCGTATCCGAGCATGGCCGGGGCCGGCAGGAGGAGGGCGTGGCTGTCGAGGACGGAAGAGAGGCCGAGGGCGGGCCGGTTGTGGCCGATCCAAACGCCGGCGAATTTCGTCCTGAGACGGAAATAGGCGTTGTAAAGCTGGGGTTCGAGCTTGTGTTCGCCTGCCTGGTCGTAGGCCAGGCGGGCCTGGACGGCCAGGACGCCGATGTCGCGGGTCTTCCCGGAGAACCTCTTCACCAGGTCGAAGCCGAGGCTGGGCTTCTGCATGGCGTCGTCGGGCATGAGCGAGAAGAGCTCGATGCCGCTCGCGGCGGTCGAATACGCGCCGACCGCCTGGAGCTCGAGGAAGAGGAGCGTGTTCTGGGCCCGCAGGAGCCCGGGGGTGAGACCGGCCGTAAAGAAGACCGCGACGAGAAGTATTCTCGTCCATAGCCCGTCGCGCGATCCGCGCGGAACGGACCGGCGCCGGATCGTGCGGCTCAGACATCGAACGCGATGCGGCCCCGGAAGATGACGATGCCGTTGCGGGAGAAGGTCAGCAGGACCTCCCAGTCGCCGGGCATGACGACGTTGACGGGCAACAGGTAATCGCCGGCCTTGTTCGTCTTGAAAGCGACCTCGCCGGAGTCGTGGGCGCCGCGCATGGAGGGCATGTCGGAGCGTCCCGCGATCGTCAGGTCGGAGACGCGCCGGCCGTCCTTGTCGTAGAGCTTGACGATGAGGACGGACATCCCCATCTTCGGCGTCTTGTCGAATTCCCAGGTAAAGTAATTGACCTCGCCGATCCAGCACTTCTTGCCGGACTTGGGCAGGTCCTGGAAGACGGGCTCTCCCTGCGCGCCGCTGGGCGTGACGCCCGGCGAGTTGCAGCAGGAGCCGGCGGGCTGGGCTTGGGCCGCGCCGGCGAGAACGGCCATGGCCGCCGCGGCGGCGAGGAAGATCGCGGTCGTTTGTCTCATGGCGGATCTCCTTCCGGCGCTAAGGCCGATATTCCTATGTATTATATAGGAATTAAGGCGATGTTGTCATCCTCCGGAAGCGCCAAGGTCAAGATCTTTTACGTCGCCCGCCTGCTTTCTCCCGAGAGAGGACATGGCCCGAATATTGCTTCTCTGAGGAGAGTGGCGATCGACCCGCCTGCTTACCAGGGTCCCGAGACGGGTGTGGCGGACGTTCGTCCGCGCGAACGGCGGGATCGGGGAATGATCCGCAACAGGAGTCCACGATGAAGAAACCGACCTTGATCCTCTTCTCCCTATCACTTTTCTTGACGCTGGCCGTCCCGGCCAGGGCCCAGGAGGTCTTCGACCTTCTCCGCAAGGGCGATATCCCGGCCGTCAAGGCGATGGTCGAGAAATCGCCTCAGCTCGTCGAAGCCCGTGACGCTCAGGGCCTGACGCTTCTCCACTACGCCGCCTACGGCCAGAGCGCGAACTCGTCGATTTCCTCATCGACAAGGGCGCCAAGCCCGACGCCGCGGATTCCAACGCCGTTACGCCGCTCCATATCGCCGCGATGAGCGACCGGACCGAGGTCGCCGCGGCGCTCATCCGGAGGGGGGCCTCGATCGAGGCGCGCAACGATTATCGACGGACGCCGCTCCTGCTCTGCGCCCGAGAACGCGGCCAGGCGGCGACGGCCCGCGTCCTCATCGAAGCCGGGGCGGACGTCGACGCCGCGGATAAATTCGGTTCCACCGCCCTCGAGCTCGCGGCCTGGCGCGGTAAAGCCGAGCTCATCGACGTGCTCCTCGAAAAAGGAGCCAAAGTGCCGACGTCCGGCGAGCAATGGACAGGCGCTCTCTCCGAAGCCGTGGCCAGGGGCCTGACGAGGCTCTTCCGCCGGCTGACCGATGGCGGCCAGGATCTCGCGGCGCTCGGCCCTTCGGGCGAGACGCTCCTCCATTCCGCCGCGGCCGGAGGGTCGGCCGAGATCGTCGGACTTCTCCTCGAAAAGGGCTATCCACCGTCCAAAGCCGACCGTTTCGGCTGGACCCCGCTCCATTACGCCGCCCGGGACGGCCGGACCGATGCCGCCCGGGTCCTGATCGAGCGGGGATGCCCGATCGATGCCCGCAATCTCATGGGCCAGACCGCCTATAACGTCGCCGTAGAGCGGAAGATGGACGCCGTGGCAGGGCTGCTGGCCGGGAAGGGAGCCGACCGTTCGGACATCCGGTTCCCGGTCCTCGAGGGCGAGTACCTGGGACAGAAGCCCCCGGGGGAAAAGCCCGAGCTCTTCGCCCCGGGCATCGTCTCCTCGATCTGGGGCCTCCACAGCACGGCCGTCTTTTCCCCGGACGGAAGCGAGGTCTTTTGGGCGCCGATGATGGACTTCCCCGGCGAGATCTATTCGCGCGGCGGCCTGCTCACTATGAAAAGGACCGACGGCCGCTGGACGCCCCCGGCCTGGGCGCCCTTCTCGGGTCCGAACGGCCTCGACGACGTGCCCTTCTTCTCGGCCGACGGGAAAAGACTCTATTTCATCTCCCGCCGGCCGCTTCCCGGGGAAACGGAAAGAGGGAGCGAGAAGATCTGGTACACGGACAGGACACCTTCCGGCTGGGGCGAGCCCAAGCCCCTCGATCCCAACGTCAACTCCGTCGATAAGCACTGGCAGTTCTCGCTCGACCGGAAGGGAAGCCTTTATTTCGCGGGACGTCCCCCGGACAGCCGCGGCATGAGCGACATCTACGTGGCCCGTCCCTCCGGCGGCGCCTACGAAAAGCCCGTCAACATGGGCGATCCCATCAATACACCGGAGATCGACGACACTCCGTTCGTCGCCCCGGACGGGAGCTACCTCCTGTTCTCGCGCCAATACGATCTCTGGGCGAGCTTCCGGGGCCGGACGGCGCCTGGGGCGAGCCGGTCAACATGGGCCCCGCAGTCAATAGCCCCTCGATCGAGCTCTGCCCGATGGTCACCGCCGACGGCAAGTATCTCTTTTTCCTCAGCCAGCGCGGCGGCGAAAGCCACGCCTACTGGGTCCGCGCCAAGGTCATCGAGGACCTGAGGGCCCGCCACGCGGCGGCCGACGAAAAGGCCGTCATCGAGAAGGTCATCCGTGATAACATCGGCTGGGCCCTGACCAAGGACCGGCCGCTCCTCGAGAGCACGATGGCCCGCGACGAGAGCCTGTTCATCTTCAATCCCACGTCCGAGCCCACGGTCGGCTGGAGCCAGCTCGAGAAGAACTTCGACTTCTGGATGGACCCGCGCTTCAAAGCGACGAAGTGCGAGATCCGGGACATGCGCGTCGGCGTGTCACGGGCGGGCGACGCCGCCTGGTGGTCGTGCGTGCTCGACGACCTGGCCGAATGGGACGGCAAGCCGACCGGCTGGAAAGACACGCGCTGGACCGGGGTCCTCGAGAAGCGGGACGGGAAATGGCTCATCGTCCAGATGCACTTCTCCTTCGCCGCGGACAAGGTCGCGGCTGAGACCAAAGCCAAGCCGGAAGCCGGGAAAGCCGGCCCGGAACGGAAGTGAGGCCCGATGAAAGCGATCGACTTGCGAGAAAAGCTCGCCCTGTTCTCGAAGCCGTGGCATCCCCACGTCATCGCCGAGGGGGACAGCCTCCAGGTGTTCCTATCCAAGCTCCAGGGCGATTTCGTGATGCATTCCCACGACGACGCCGACGAGCTGTTCTATGTCGTCAAGGGCGCCATGGAGATGCGCTTCGCCGACCGCACCGTCCCCGTCGCGGAAGGCGAGATCATCCTCGTACCCCGCGGCGTCGAGCACTGTCCCCGGACGCGGCCCGGCGAGGAGGTCCACGTGATGGTCGTCGAACCGCGCGGCACGACCCATACCGGGAACGTCCGGAGCGAGCGGACGGTCAAGGATTACCCTCGGATCTGAGAGGAGATTCGTCCGATGCGATCGATGCCGAAATGGCGGATCATCTGGGCCGGAGTGGTCATCCTGTCGTTCGCCGGGGTATCGGGCCCGGCGGGGGCGGCGGCGGGGCCTTTCGGCCCGTCGGGCCGGAGCGAGAGCCTCCTCGGCCTCACCTATATCGCCAACATGGGCGTGCTGGTGAGCTGCGGCGGAACCAAGGTCCTGATCGACGCCCTCTTCGACAAACCGAACCCCGAATACCGGGCCCCCGCGCCCGAAACGCTCGACAAGATCATGAACGGCGAGACGCCGTTCAACGGTATCGACCTCGTTCTCGTCACCCATAACCATCCCGATCATTTCGACGCGGGCCTGGCCGTACGCTTCCTGGAAGCCCGTCCCGAACCCGTCCTCCTTGCTCCCGCGGACGCGGTCGAGGCCATGCGCCAGGCGGCGGCGGATTGGCCGAGCATCGGTCCCCGCGTCATCGCGATCGGCCTCGAGGTCGGCGAGAAAGAGGCCCGAGACCTGAAGGGGATCTCCCTGACGGCGTGCCGCACGCTCCACAGCGGGGACAGGAAAGACCCGATGAACCTCATGTATCTCTTCGAGATCGGCGGACGGCGCGTCTGGCATGAGGGCGACCCGAACGGAAGGTGCGACGTCTTCGAAGCCTTCGGGCTCAAGGACCCCCGGTTCGACCTGGCCGTCCTCCATTACTGGTATCCCCTCGAACCGAACTGCGCCCGCTTCCTCCAAGAGGACCTCAAAGCCGACCACATCGCGCTTGGCCATCTGCCCGTTCGGCTCGAGGGCGACGCCCCGAGCAAGATCGACCTGGTCCGGCAATACTATAAGGACCTCACCCTCCTGCTGCCCGGAATGCCGGCCAGAGTCCTTCAAGCAGGGGCACCGGCGGACACCGGCGCCCAGGAGCTGATGGAGGCCGTCAAGACGGGGAACCTGGACAAGGTCCGCATGAGCGTCGAGCGGAACCCGGGCCTCGTCAACGTCCCGAACCAGAACGGCGAGACGATCCTCTTCGCAGCGATCATGCCGGACGGCAAGGCTGAGATCGTCGAGTACTTGATCTCCAAAGGCGCCAATGTTAATCATATGAACAAATTATCTCGTGGCGCCGCTCCATCTGGCTTGCCGCCGCGGCCTTCCCCTAGAGACCGTCCGGCTTCTGGTCGAGCATGGGGCCGACGTCAACGCGGCCTCGAAATACCAGGGCCGGCCCTTGGATATTGCCTATGAACGGGCCGATGAATCCGTTATCCGATGCCTGGCTTCCAAGGGCGCCGTGCCCACCGATATCGAGTTCGAGACGGTCAAACTGGCCGCAGGACTCCACCGCCTGGCCTATCCGTGGGGTATGCGGAACAACCTCGTCGTTTCGACCGGGCCGGACGGCGCCCTCGTCGTCGACACGGGATTCAGTGTCCGGGCACTCGACACGATCCGGAAGATCGTGGCCGGATTCGGCGGCCCCGGGATCCGTTACGTCATCAACACCCATTCCGACTGGGACCACGTGGCCGGCAACGGCCTGGCCCCGGCCACGGAGGCCGTCATCGGCCTGGGCAGGCTCGAAGACCTGGCCCGCCAAGGCCTCATGAGGAGATCCGACCGGGACCGCAGCGGGCCGGGCGGGAAGTCGCTGCCGGCTCCCTATCTCTGGAGTTACAACGGCGAGGAGTTGGAGATCTTCCCTTACCCCGGGCTGCACTCCGACGCCGATATCCTCATCCATTTTCCCAAGGCGGCTGTCCTTTGCATGGGCGACCTTCTCTTGTCCCAAAGCTGCCCGGCCATCAGGGACCCGGCCGCGTATCTCGAACTCCTGGACAAAGTCCTCGACGTCTTCCCTCCCCGAACCACGTTCGTCAGCGGCCACGGCGGGGACCTGAGCGCGGTCGGGCTGAGGAAGTATCGGACCGACATGGCCGAGATGGCCGCGATGGTCCGGAAGGAATTCGCCGCCGGCCGGACTGAGGAGGAGATGATCAGCGCCGATCTGCTCAAGGCCTTCAAGGCCTCCTACTCGCACCTCGCTTGGCTCGATCCCGATTCCTGGATTCGGAAAGTCGTCCGCGGCCTCCCGGCCGGAAAAAGATAGGAGTCCGGCGGAGCTCCCGATGACGGGATGGGCCGACCGTTCAAGGAGGAATATCATGAAGAGGTCTTTGTCGTCATGGCTGGCCTGCGGGGGCGTTGTCTTCGCGGCGATGATCCTTCCAGCCCAGGACAGCCGCGTCGCCCCGGAGAACGCGAACGAGGCCCGTCTCAACAGGCTCCAGCCGCCCGACAAGGTCATGGACATCATCGGCGCCGCCGCCGGAATGACCATCGCCGAGATCGGGGCGGGCGAAGGTCGATATGTCGTCCATCTGGCCGATCGGGTGGGTCCCGCAGGCAAGATCTACGCGGAGGATATCGACGGCGATGCCCTGCGGCATCTCGCCGGGCGCTGCCGGCGCGTCGGCTTCGCCAACGTCGAAACGGTTCTCGGCGACCCGGCCGACCCCAAGCTCCCGGCCGGGAAGTTGGACTTGATCTTCGTCATCTCCTCGTACCATCATTTCGACGATCCCGTCGCTCTCATGGGCCAGGCACGGGCCGCGCTCAAGCCGACCGGCCGCCTGGCCATCGCCGAGTGGGTCCCCGACAAGGACGGGCAGGGAGCCGGGACGCCGCCGGAGAAGATGCGGGCGCAGATGCAAAGCGCCGGGTTCGTCCTCGAGCGCATCGACAAGTCGCTCGAAGCCAACGATCTGTATATCTACCTCTTCCGTCCCGGGCCGATCGGATAGCCGGGCCTGCGGCCGCGGACCTAAAAGCGCCTGTCGCCCCTGACGACACGGATGCCGAACACGGTCCCCGTTTCGAGGCCTTCGATCCCCTCGAACCGGACCGTGACCTTCGTCTTGCCGGCGACGGCCTCGGCAGGCAGGCCGTAGGAGACGTCGAAGAAGCCCTCTTTTTCCTGCGGGGCCCGCCGCGGGATGCGCTCCTCCCCCACCTTCCGGCCGTCGACGAGGACGGCGAAGGCGCGGTCGGCCCGCTCGTCGCGATTGTAGGTGACGACGAGCGTGAGCGGGGACGCGGGATCGACCGGGAGGTCGAAGGAGAACCAGTCCGCGGCCCGGCGGCCGTAGCGGCCGCGCATCTGCACGGGCGACGTCTTCCCGCCCTGCATATTGAGGTCCCTCTCGGCCTGCATCTGGCCGGGTTGGGCGAAGGCCACCGTGGCCGCTTCGAGCTCCCGGCGGGCTTCCTCGGCCGCTTTCAGCGCCGCCGCACGCTCCGTCCATTCCCCCGGCGTCAGGATGTCCCAGTAGGCGGCGTAGACTCGACGGTGCAGGCGATAGAACGGGACGAGATCGACGTCCCGGTCCCTGCCCGCGCCCGATGTCCGGAAGACGCCGGGCCGGCCTTCCGCCGGTGTGATCCACTTGTCCGGTGACGTTTCGGCGGTCACCAGCACGGGCGTCGTCGGCCACCGGGACGCCGTTTCGGCCGTCGCGACGGCCTCGTCGCGGGGCTGCCTCGGCGGGACCGGGCCCAGGTCGCCCGCCAGGACGAGCGGTCCCCACAGGATCGCGGCCCGGTCCGGATCGCCGGGAAGAGGCTCCAGCCGCAGCGCCTTGGGAAGGACCAGGGCCACCTTGTCGCCCGACTTCCACTTCCGGGTGATGCGGACGTACGTGCCGGCCGGGCCCGGGTCCTTCACGGCCTTGCCGTTGACCTCGACCGAGAAGCCCTCGCCCGCCCAGAACGGACGGCGCAGCGCGACCGTGAACCGGCGCGGCTTCGCCGTTCCGACCGTCAGAGCGGCATCCTCCCCTTCCGGGAAGGAGGTCGTCACGGTCAGCCGGACGCCGGCCGCCTTCCAGTCCGCGATCGACGGCGCGTAGAGGTTGACCCAGAGCGTGTCGCCCGACTCGAAGTAGAGGCCGTCGCCGTGCAGCGCATGGCTTTCCATGCCCGAGCCGACGCAGCAGGTGAAGTCCTCCTCCATGTCCTGGTACTCGCGGACGACGCCCTGGCCGACGGGGACCATGTAGCACGTCGCGCCGTCGGCGGGGTCCATCGAGCCGAGGATGTGGTTGAACAGGGCCCGCTCGTGGAAGTCGGCATAACGGATCTGAGGATCGAGGGCGAAGAGGGCCCGGGTCATCTTGATCATGTTGTAGACGTTGCAGGTCTCGGCCGTCCGCCCCTCGATCATGTCGCCCAGTCTGTCCGGTTCGCCGAAATACTCGTTCCGGCCGTGCCCGCCGGTGGCGAAGCTGTGGTGGAGGGCCACCCGCTCCCAGAAGAACTGGGCCGCGGCGCCGTCGGACGGCCGCCCCGTGAAGATATGCCGGGCCAACACTCCCAGCATCTTCGGCACCTGGGTGTTGCCGTGCTTGCCCCGGAGGATGTCCTCGCCCCGGACGAGGGGCTCGACGAAGGCCCGGTGCTCGAAGCGGTCGGCCAGGCGGAGCCAGCGGTCGTCGCCGGTGTCGGCCCAGAGGTCGACGAGGACCTCGTTCATGCCCCCGAACTCGGTGCCGAGCATCTTCTGGATCTGCGCGTCGTCGAGCTTGGACAGGACGCGCTCGGCCCAGGCCGCGAAGCGCGTCTCGACCTCGAGGGCCGTCCGGTTGCCGGCGAAGCGATAGGCGTCGCGCAGGCCGGCGAAGATCTTGTGCTGGACGTACCACGGCGACCACATGCCGTTGAGGTCGAACCCGGCCGAGCGGATGTCCCCCGCCGCGACCTGGTCGTAAAGGGCCTTGCCCGGCGTCTTGGCCCGGTCGGTCTGGGCCCCGATGTAGCCGTCGCCGTGCTTGTCCTGCACGGCCCCGAGCTCCGAGACGAGATAGTCCGCCCGCTCCTTGAAGCGCGGGTCGCCGGTCGCGGCGAACATCAGGCTCACGCCGGAGAGGTAGTGGCCGGCGATGTGGCCGGTCAGCTGGCGGTCGTCCCCGTCCCAGCCGCCGTATCCCGCGGCCTTGGGCTCGAGCCCGGCGGCCTTGCGGAGGAAGGCCATCATCCGGTCCGGAGAGAGCGAGAGCAGGTAGGCGGCGTTTTGATCCTGGGCCTGTTTCAGCGGTCCGCCGGTCAGACGGACATCGGCGAGCGGCAGCGGCCGGGCTTTCGCCGCGATCGCGGGCTTGACGGGCCCCGCGGCGGCGGGCGTCAGAAGGGCGATGAGAAGCAGGCCGATGCCGGCCAAGGCCGCCTTTTTCATGCGGATCCTCCTCGACTTTCGAGATGACGGCATGGGGCCCTATTTCGCGGGCCCGATGAGATAGAGCACGCCCATGAAGATGGGCTGGTGCACGATATAGATCAGGAGCGAGTGGCGGCCGGCGATGTTGACGAAGGTCACCGGCAGGCGCCAGGGCAGAAGGCTCCGGCGCGGGGCGTAGACCGTCTTGCCGAGAGCCGCCCCGATGAGGAACACCCCGAACCAGGGGACGAGGGGGAAATAGTCGAAGGACGAGAAGCCCGGGCCGGGGATGCCGAAGGGCAGCAGCCAATCGGAGCGCAGGACCAAGGCCTGCTTGACGGCGGGGAGCGCGGCGGCGAGGGCGATGACGAGCGCTCCCCAGGCCGCGCAGGCGGCCGGCCGGGCCTTCGCGAACGCCGCACCGTAGAGGAGCATCGAGAAAGCGAGACACTGGAGGATGCCGAACCAGACGGCCGACGCGGGGTCGAAGACGTAGGTGACCGCCGTGACGGCCAGCGCGACGACGAGCAGCCTCAGGCCGCGGCGGACGTTGCTCCGGGTGAGCGTGCTGCTGATCCCCGAGAGCAGGACGAAGAGCGCGGCGAAGAACGACTGGGCGATCCTCCAGGCCGGGCTCGCGAGATCGGTCGACCAGCCGAGGAACTTGTCGACGCCCCGGAATTCGCCGAGGTCGAAGAGCAGATGGTAACAGACCATCAGGATGATGGAGACGCCGCGCAGGAAGTCGATCTCCCAGATGCGGGCCGGGGCGGCTTCGGTCTTCACGCCCGAGAGGATAGTCCAGGCCGTCGCCCGGCGTCAAGGACGCGGCGGGCCGGCCGATTGACAGCTCCGGGCGCCTGGTCTATAAGGAGGGCCTGAAGGAGGTGCCCATGTCCACGTTCCAGTACCTGTCGGAAGAATGGCGGGCCGAAGCGGAACGCCGCCTCAAAGCCGAGCTGACGCCGGACCGCATGAACCACATCACGTCGTCCATGTCCAACGTCTACCTCGATTGCCCGGGCGGCGGATCGAAGTACCTGCTCTTCCGGTTCGCGGACGGGGCCCTGGCCGAGCTGGCGCTGGGGAGCGGCGAGCCCCCCGACGCCGAGTTCCACATCACCGGGACCTACGACGTCTTCGCCCAGATCTCCCGGGCGGAGATCGGCGCCCAGAAGGCCCTCATGACCGGGAAGCTCAAGCTCAAGGGCAACATGATCCAGGCCCTCAAGCTGGCCGCGATCGCCGACCGGCTGAACAAGGTCCTGGCCGGCATTCCCGCGACGTATTGAGAAGGGCGGCATGAAGACCCTCGATCCGCAAAGCCCCTACTTCATCGATTTCCCCGGCCGCGTCCGGGCCCTCCAGGCGGAGATGGCCCGGGCCGGGATCGACGTCTACCTCGGTTCGCGCCTGAGGACGCTCTCCTGGCTCCTCGACACGTTCTGCCCGTGGCGGAGCTTCGTCGTCGTCCCGGCCGAAGGCCCGCCGGCCGCCTTCACCTTCGTCATCGACGCCGCCCGCGTCGCCGACGAGACCTGGCTCCCCGAAGACCGCGTCTTCGGTTTCGCGCCCATGGGCGGCCAGGACCAGATCGAGCTCATCGCCGAATTCGTCAAGGACCTGCTCAAGGGACGGACGGGCCGCGTCGGCATCGAGAGCGGGATGTCGAACTATCTGCCCGAGGGCAACCTGACCCACTACGAGTTCGAGCGCTTCCGCGACGCCCTGGCGCCGTCCGGGCTCGTGAACGCCCACGACCTCGTCGACCGGCTGTCGCTCGTCAAGGACGCGGGCACGATCGCCCGCTTCCGCGAGGCCTCGCGCATCGTCGACGTCGGGCACGCAGCCGTCTTCGAGGCCCTGCGCGGCGGCGGCTGGAAAGGGATGACCGAAACCGAGATCGCCGGCTTGGCGGCGCTGGCCATGCGCCGGGCCGGGAGCGAATGGGAGTGGTCCTTCACCGGCGGCAACGAGATCGCCTCGGGCTACCGCACGGGCCTCACAGGCGGGGCCTGCACGCCGGCCTCGCGGCGTGAGCTCCGGGCCGGCGAGCCGCTCATGGTCGACATCCACGCCATGTTCATGCTGGGCCTGGGCGACCATTCCCACAACTACCTCATCGCCCCGGCGAGCGATCGCCAGCTTTGGCACGCCCGCAACTTCACCGACATCGTCGCCCTGACGCTCGAGACCTACCGGGCCGGAATCAGCCCCTCGGACCTGGCCGAGAAGATGATCGGCTTCGCCGAGAGCCGCGGCTTCGCCGACTACATGGTCCCCGGCTTCGAACACGGCATCGGCCTGATGGGCGACGAGTGGCGCATCGGGATGAACGACGGCCCCTTCCCCTACTGGACCAATCCCGACCACCGCTACCGGGAGAACGAGCTCCTGATCTGCGCCATGCAGTACGCCTGCCCCGAAGAGAACATCGGCTTCCGCTACGAGAATCCGATCGTCATCGGCCCCGAAGGGTGCGAGCCCCTGTCGAAGTTCCCCCTGAGCGTCGACGTCATCTCTTAGGGAGAGACCGGCTTCGCCTGTTGCGAAACAGCGGATACCGGAAGGCGTAGAGCCTCCGGAGCTGGCGAAGGTAATCCACCTGGGCCTTGACGCCGAACTTGCTTTGGCCCTCGGTCCGGTCTCTGAATACGATCGGGATCTCCCGCACCCGGGCTTCCGTTTTCACGACGACCTCGAGCACGATCTTCCAGCCCAGGGGATCGAGCTCGACTCCTTCGAGCTTGTCCTTTTTCACGGCCATGAATCCGCTCGTCGGATCGGAGAGGGTGGTGACTCCCCCGGCCAGAAGCCCGGCCGCCCGGCTGACCAGCCTTCTTCGCCAAGGCCAGTCCGGAACTCCCCCTCCGGCCAGGTAGCGGCTGCCCACGACGATATCGCAGGTCCCCGCGAGGATGGGTTCGATCAGGGCCGGTATCGAGTCGACCGGGTGGCTCAGGTCCGCGTCCATGACCACGCAAATATCTCCCCCTGCCAGGCCGAAACCCTCGATGACGGCTCGCGACAGGCCTCTCGTCCCCGTCCGCACACGAACTCTGACCGGGTACGATCCCGAGAGACCCGAAGCGATACGGGCGGTTCCGTCCGGCGAATCGTCGTCGACGACGATCACCTCTCCCTCGATCGCTTCATCCGAAAAAACCTTCGTGATCGCCGAGATGATGCGAGCGATATTCTGGGCTTCGTTGTACGTCGGCAATATGACGGAGAGGATCATCGTCCGGCCTTGAGCCAAAGCGTCAGGCCGGCGTCCCGGGTCGAGGACTTGTAGTGTTCGCCGACGAACTGCGCCATCTCCGCGTCGGCCATGTCCCGGTCATCCAGCAGGAGCTGCTCCGGCATGTAGCGCTTCACCAGGGCCAATATCCCGGCCTGAGTGACCTGGCCGGACCAAAAACGCTTCCGCGGCATCAACGCCAGCTCCGGGATCACCCGCAGCTTCGCATGGAAAGCGTACATCGTGGCCCGCGTGTAGACCCATTGCGTGCCGGGCGCGGCGGCTTTCATCGCCGCGACGATGGGATCGGCATCGACCCGGCGCACGCCGCGGATCTTGTTCGTCTCCGACGCGAGAGTGATCCCGGCGTAAGCGACCACTCCGGCGCTCAGGAGGGCCGCGGCCAGGGCCAGGCCGGCGCCCCAGAGAGAGAGCCGGGGTGTGGTGCGCCGGACCGCGTCGAGCGTAGCCTTCCACGACTCTCCCACGGCGTAGCCCATCAGCCACGCGACGGGCACGGCGAAATGGAGATAATA
>CAWHBV010000002.1:0-60504 GCA_963827635.1 uncultured bacterium | reverse complement strand
TCTCCTTCGACTCCTCTCCCGCGATTTGACTCTTTCTTGACGTAAACTTGACAACTCGTTCGGCTCTGAGGTTATTTAATGGGGTTGATGGAGGGAACCATGCTTAAGACCCGCTGCGGATCCGTTCTCGTCGTTCTGCTTCTCGCCTCGGTGCTTTCTGCCGCAGATGACCCGACCTACGCCGCTCTCCGCGCGGCGCGGCCCGACGGTCGTTCCTTGTCGCTGGTGAACGCCGTGTTCGATCGGGACGTGTATCGCTTCACTCTGAACGGCACGCTGAGTCTCCTCGCGCCGGTCAACGGCGTGACGTTCGGCGCGGTCTTCGTTGGCACCGGAAGTTACACGCTGACGCCGGCGACCGATAGCGAGAGGCATCTGCTCGCGATGAATGCGGGCGACGACGATCTGATCGCCTTGAGCGACACGTTCGACTCGGCAGTGTTCTTCGATGCGGCTTTCATCGCGGAATTGCAGAAGTCGGCGGGGGAGGCGAAGCCGGGGGCGGTGGACGGTGACGCCTCGGGCGTCTTCGACGATTTCCTGAAGAGCGAGAGAAAGGAATTCACCACGAATTTCCACATCCGGCTGCTCCAGGAGATCCTCGATCCGCAAGGCCCGCCGCTGTTCTTTGCGTTCATTCACGGCAAGAAGGTCCCGCCCGCGATCCTCGCGGTCGATCCCCGCGGCGGCGACGCCCTGCGTCTGTTCGATATCGGCGACAATGGCGAGACATCGGTGCTCTATGTCCAAAACGTCGCCAAAGGCGGCATCTGGTACCTGGCCCGCCCCGCGAAGGACCCCGGACCGGGCCGGGCGCCCGCGCCCGACCCTATCGCCGTGGCCGAGTTCTACGAGATCGACACGACGATCGCCGCGAACAACGAGATCAGCGGGACGACGGTCATGACGTTCGCCTGCCGCCTTGGGGGGCGCGTGTTGGGGATCTCGATCGAGCCCAAGCTGCGCATCGACGCCGTCGAGGTCTCTCCGGCCGGCGACCCGCCGTCCTGGCAGCCGGTCCCGTTCATCCAGGAGAAAGAGGACGAGGACGCGGATGCCGCTGTCGTCTTTCCGGACCCGCTCGTGCCCGGGACCAAGTATCTCCTGCGGATGAAATACCACGGCGTCGGCAAGGGCGTTCTGCGCGACGCCGGCGACGGCAATTTCACGGTAGGGGCCCGCGACAGCTGGTATCCGAACGTGGGGTCGTTCCGCCAGCTCGCGCAGTTTCAGCTGACGTTCCGCCTGCCGGCCAAGAGCCGGAACCAGGTCGTCGCGGTCGGCGTCGAGAGCGAGAACAGGCTCGAGGGCGATCAGCGGATCGCGATCTGGAAAAGCATGCACCCGCTGCGCGTCGCCGGGTTCAATTTCGGCAACTTCAAGAAGCTGACGCAGACCGACGATCAGAGCGGGATGACCGTCGAGGTCTATACGAATCCCGGCGAGCCCGATGTGCTCCGGCAGATCCAGCAGGCGATCGCCGGGTCATCGGACGAGTTCGGCTATTTCGGGGGCGGGGGCATCCGTGTGGACACCGCGGGCCTGGCCCAGGCCGCCTTCGCCGACGGGGCCAACACCGCGAGGACCGGGAACGTGTACTTCGGCGCCCTGGACGACAAGCGGATCGCCATCACGCAACAGTCGGCGTGGTTCTCCGGCCAGTCGTGGCCGACGCTCGTGTATCTCCCGTATCTCGCGTTCGTCGACAGCACGACCCGGAACATGATGGGGTTCGGAACGGATCTCGCGGAATTCGTCGATCAGGTCGGGGCCCATGAGGTTGCTCATCAGTGGTGGGGACATAAGGTCGGGTGGCGGAGCTATCATGACGCCTGGCTCTCGGAAGGGTTCGCGGAGTTCACCTCCGGTCTGGTCCTGCAGATGCGAAAGGGTGTCGCCGCCTACAACGCTTTCTACGAGACGAAAAGAAAGGCCATCCTCGAGAAACAGCGCGGCATGGATGTCTCCTGCGCCGAGGCCGGGCCGATCACCGCGGGGCACCGGCTGTCCACCTGGCGAAATCCCCAGGCTTATTCGATCATCGTCTATGAAAAGGGCGCCTACGTCCTGCACATGCTGCGGATGGCGATGATGGACCCGCGGCAGGCGAATTCGGACGAGGCTTTCATCGCCATGATGAAGGACTTCGCCGCGACATACGCGGGCCAGAACCCTTCCACGGAGGACTTTCAGCGCATTGCGGAAAAGCACGCGCCGCCGAAACTGAAGCTGACGGACGACGGAAAGCTCGACTGGTTCTTCGATCAATGGGTGCGGGGAACGGCCATCCCCCGGCTCACCGCGAAGCTCGAGGCGCGGCCGACGACCGGCGGCAAGTACCGCATCAGCGGCACGATCTCGCAGTCGGGGGTCCCCGACGAATTCGCCGTCGTCGTTCCGATCTATCTCACCTATGACAAAGGCGCTCTTTCGAGACTGGGTGGCCTTAAGCTGGTGGGCAACACGACGCAGAACGTCGATGTCGAGGTCGCTCTTCCCAAAAAGCCGAAGTCCGTCGTCATCAACGCGATGCACGACATCCTGGCGCGCTGATGCCGTCCATTAGACGCCTGGCCCATCGCGCTATGCAGGATGGCGGCCAGGATCTCAGCTCGCGGTGTTCGCTTTATTCGTCATCGCGGTTTCGAGCAGGATGCCGCGGTCGTCGCTGTGAACAGCCCGGTCTTGGCGGCCGGGGTGACGACGGGAAACCCCTGGCCGGCAGCACTCCGAGGAGCTCTTCTTGGACTCGATCAACGGGGCGAAGCAAGGGATGTTCGTCAAAGGGGTGTCCCTGTCGAATCCCGTATTGCTCTACCTGCATGGCGGGATGCCCGATTTCTTCCTGACTCAAGCTTATCCCACGGGTTTGGAAAGCCACTTCACGTGGTTTGGTGGGAGCAGCGGGGGGCGGGCCTTTCGTTCACCGGCCGCGAGGGCCCGGAAATCCTGACCAGCCGGCAGCTGATCGAAGACACGAAAACGCTGAGCCGTCTGTTGGGCCGGCGCTTCGGCCGCGAGAAGATCTATCTGATGGGACACTCGGGAGGGACGTTCATCGGCCTGCAGGCCGCGGCCGAGGCGCCCGAGCTCTTCCACGCCTATATCGGCGTGGCCCAGATGGTCGATCAACGGGCCTCCGAAAAGGAGGCTTTCGACCACATGCTGGAGCTCTATGTAGCCCGGGGCGACAGGGGCATGGCCAAGCGGCTGCGCCAAGCCCCCGTGCCCGCTTCGGGCCAGATCCCCAAGGCCTATTGGGCGGTGAGGGACAAGGCCATGCACCGTGCGGGAGTAGGCACAATGCACGACATGCGCTCGGTGTTGACCGGCCTGTTCCTGCCCTCGCTATTCTTCCGGGAATATTCTGCCGCCGACAAGATCAGGCTCTGGCGGGCCAAGGTCGGTCCGGCCTCAGCGTGATCTCGAACGAGATCCTCGCCACGGACCTGGGCCTGAAGATCACCCGGCTGGACGTGCCGTTCTATGTCTTTCATGGGGCGATGGACCGTACGGTCTCTTACGCCCTGTCCAAGGCTTATTTCGAGCGGGTGCAGGCTCCCGTGAAGGGCTTCTATACGTTCGCCCGTTCGGCGCACAGCCCGATGTTCGAAGAGCCGCAGGGAATGGTCCGGATCCTCGTCGAAGACGTCCTGCAACGGACAAACGGCCTGAGCGACCGGTAAACGGCCCCGTCAAAGAAAGAGGCCGGTCTCGGAGCCGTCCCCGATTCAGTGCTTCGGGAGCGGCGGCGGCCCGTCCGGGATGAAGGGCTTGTAGACGATGCCCTTGGTCTTCTCCTTGAATTCGGCCTGGATCGCCTGGACGGTCTTGGCGTCCTCGTAGAGGTCTACCATCGTCGCCGCCAGGACCTTGGCGGCATAGACGAGCCCCTTGTGCCCGATCGACATCCCCGAGCAGGCCACGGTCGGCCAGGCGTGCCAGGGGGCGTCGAGGGGTGCCGTCGTGACGCTCAGCCCCAGCATGGGCACGACCCAGCTGACGTCGCCGACGTCCGTCGATCCGCCCTCGGGGTCGGGCTTCGGGGCCGCCCACGGCTGGACCTTGCCGTCGAGGCCCTTGGGCTCGACGCCGGTGGCCCGCTGGATCTCCTTGGCGAACTCCTGCTCCTCCGCCGTGAACGGGACCGGGCCGAGCCACTCCATGTTCGCGAACACGACCTTCGCCCCGGCCAAGTTGACCAGCGTCTCCCAGTCTCCGCCCTGGACCGTGATCTTGGCCTCGGACTCGGCCATGAGCGCCGCGCCCTCGGCGATCTTGCGGACGCGGGCGAGCAGGTGCTCGACGCCGGCCCCCTTCGAGTCGCGGAGCCAGCACCAGAGCTTGGCGTAGGCCGGCACGACGTTGGGGACGTCGCCGCCTTCGAGGATGGAGTAGTGCATGCGCACGGTCGGCCTGACGAATTCGCGCATGCGGTTGAGGCCCGTGGTGAAGAACTCCAGGGCGGCCACGGCGCTGCGGCCGTTCCAGGGATCGGCGGCCGCGTGGGCGGTCCGGCCGCTGAACTCGACGATGAAGTCGATGATGGCCTGGGAGCTGTCGACGGCGACCTGGGTCTTGTCGCCGGGGTGCCAGTTCAGGCAGACGTCGAGGTCCTTGAAGACCCCGTCGCGGACCATGTAGATCTTGCCGCCCACCGCCTCCTCGGCCGGGGTGCCGTAGAACTTGATCGTCCCCTTGAGCTTGCCGGCGGCCATGAGGTCCTTGACCGCCAGGGCCGCGCCGAGGGCCGCCGTGCCGAGCAGGTTGTGGCCGCAGCCGTGGCCCGGCGCGCCGGCCTCGAGGACCTCCTTCGACGCGAGCGCTTTCTGCGACAGGCCCGGCAGGGCGTCGTATTCACCGAGGATGCCGATGACCGGCCGGCCTTCGCCGTAGCTGGCCACGAAAGCGGTCGGCATTCCGGCCAACCCGCGCTCGACCTTGAAGCCCTGCTTCTCGGCGTAGGCCGCGAGCGCTTCCGCCGAGCGGACTTCGAGCAGGGCGGTCTCGGCGAAGTCCCATACCTGGTCGCTGAGCGCGATGATCTCGGCCTTGTGCTTTTCGATCGAGGCGACGGCCTCCTCTTTCTTCTTGACGGAGGCGCCGGCCGCCAGTTGCGATGCGATCAGCAGCCCGGCGAGCGCCGCCGCGGCTCTCGGAAGATACTTTCTCACGGTCAGCCCTCCTTTCCCGACGAGCCCGGGCCGGCCGCCTTTTTCGCCCGGGACGCCGCGCCGAGGTTCAGGACGTTGTAGACCATCGCCCCGATCCAGAAGAGGAACCAGACGACGGCGAAGACGATCCGGAGCGCTTTCTCGCCGCTCCCCTTGTCGGGAATGTCGCCCGTGATGTTCAGGATGAAGAAGCCCGCCCACAGCCCGACGATCGACACGATCAGCCAGAAGATCGAGTGGGCCCGGGACTTGACGGTTGTGCCTTGATTTTTTGTGCTCACTGGGGTGCCTCCGTTGGCTCCCTTTGTAGTCCAATCCCGAAGGCCGTGTCAACAAATCCCCCCGAGAGCCGAAAGATATTTCGGCCCCGTCCTCGCCGTCCCCCGACAAAACTCATAGAAGGAGACCGACCATGAACACCAGAAAAGACGCCCGCCGGGACGAATGGGACGCGCGCTTCGTGGAGAAGCCGGTCCGGCGCCGGGGCGCCGGCCGCAACCAGGGGATCCTGCTCATCCTGCTGGCCGTCGGCATTCCGCTCGTCGCCTTCTTCATCCAGGTCGACGGCGCCCTGAGGTTTTCCTCGAAGGACATGGTCTTCGAGAGGACGCTGACCGCGGAAGAGAAACAGGAGATCCGCGCCGCCGTCGACAAGCACAAGGCCAAGCTCGACACGGTCCAGAGGATCGTCGAGGAGATCAAGGAGACCTACCGGGGGGAGACGGGCGCGAGCTACGACCGCGACGCCTGGGTCGTCCAGGTCAAGGAAGGCCTGGCCATCCCCTTCAAATACGTCCTGGGCCTCGGGGCCCTGCTCTTCCTCGTCGGGATCGGAAAGTTTATACTCTAGTCGGCCGGCGCCCGTCGCGCCGGGCCGGATCCCTGCGAGGAGGGTTTGCCGTGATCATCGCTCTCTCACTGCTTCTGGTCTTCCTGTCTCTGCCGGCGGCCGCCCAGGCGCCGAAAGTCGCGGACGCGGATTCGCTCCGGGCCGGCCGCAACTACATCGCCACCCCCCGTTTCTCCGAAGCCGAGGACAAGGCCGTCCTGGCCCTGTTCAAGGGACTGCGGGTCGCGGACGTCGTCGACGGGATGGACGCCGCCGGCCTCGTCGATACGGGCACGATGGACGCCGAGGTCCACGCCCTCTGGCGCGATACGGCCGCGTTCACCCACCGGTTCGCGGGCATCGCCGTGACCGCCCGGTACGTGCCGACCCAGCAGCCCACGGCCGGGATCCTCGAGACCGGGGCCTACGACGCCTGGGCGGGGGACTGGTACGACAAGCGCTCGCCGGAATCCTTCATCCCGCTCATCAGGCCCGGCACCGCGCTCGTCATCGACGAGGCCCCGCTCGCCGACGTCGGATCCATCGGGTCCTACAACATCCTCGAATGGCAGAGCCGCGGCTGCGTCGGCGTCGTGACGGACGGTTCGGCCCGCGACACCGACGAGATCATCACCCAGAAGGTCCCGCTCTATCTGAGGAAGATCGGCCGCGGCATCCGGCCGGGGCGCAACGAGCTCGAGTCCGTCAACCGGCCCGTCGTCTGCGGAGGAGTCCTCGTCGTCCCGGGCGACGTCGTCGTGGCCGACGGCGACGGCGTCGTGGTCGTGCCCCGGGCCAAGGCGGAGGCGGTCGCCGCGATACGCCCGGACGATCATGGACGGGGACAAGGCAGGGCGGCGGGAGCTCTACAAGAAAGTCGGGCTCAAACCCGATCCGTCGATCAGGAAGTGATCCGGCCCTCCGGCCGGAGATCCGTCACTTCGCCGGCGCCGGGGGTTCGACCGGGGCGGGGACCCCGCCGCGGAACAGCCGGACCGTCTCGGGATGGAACAGGATGATCATCGAATAGACGCCGATGGCCGTCCCGAAGGGGACGTGCGGCAGGCTGATGAACGAGATGACGAGCATCAGGATCCGGGCCCATTCCTTGTGCTGGATGAGGCCGAAGCCGCCGATGATCTGGGGCAGGCCGATGAGCCCGATGAACGCGCTGACGAAAAGGCCGATGAGCCGCAGGACGCCCGGCTCGACGTCGACGTTGGGGATCTGCGCCACGCCGAAGAAGACGAGGAAGGCGAAGAGCGCCAGGCAGAGGCAGAACGCCCCGAAGACGATCCACAGGATCCCGATGACCTTGACGTGATCTTTCATGCGGCACCGCCTTTCCTCTTCATTATACGCAAGTCGGGGGCCCGGGGGTATCCTATTGCTATTTTGCCCCTTATAGCGGAGAATGGAGCGCCCCTGAGGAGGGCGGCGGATGACGGTGCTTCTGACGATGTTCCTTTCGGCGGCCTCCTTCCTCCTCGTCCTCGCCGTCAGCCCGGGCCGGGCCGCCGATGGGATCTCCCCGACCGCGGATAACGAGATCGTACTGACTCCCGAGGAGCGGGCCACGGTTCTCCGGGGGAAGATCGTTCTCAGGACCATACCCTCGCCCGGCCAGAAGGGAAGGACCTATGAGGCCATCGGGCTCATCCAGGGCACGCTCGAAGAGGCCGTGTCCGTTCTGACGGATTTCGACCGGTATCCCGAATACATGCCCAACGTCTCGGCCGCCAAGGTCTGCGAGCGGGCCGAGCCTTGCTCGGTCATCGAGACCACTCTTCACCTGCCTCTCGGCGTGAAGAAACAGTACCGCCTCCGGTACACGGGGTCTCGGGAAGAAGACGGGTTCAGGCTGAGCTGGGAGATGATGCCGTGGCCGGAGCTCAAGCCGAGCCACACGATCGCCGACACGTCGGGCTTCTGGCTTGTCCGCCCCTTCGAAGAGGGCGGCCTGATCGTCGTCTACCGCGTCTTTACGGACCCCGGCCACGTCCCTCTCGGCTTGAAGGGGATCGCCCAGAACGTCGGCAAGCACAAGATCCCGGACGGGATAATCAAGCTGCGGGAGAGGGTTCGGAGCGTTTTCGGCCCCGTCGCCAAATAGCCGCGGCCCTCAGAATTCCCCGCCGTACCTTCCCGCCGAGCCGAGGACCTCGCGGTTCTTCCTCTTGTACATCTCGACGAGGGCCGTCCGGGCCGGTCCCAGGTACTTCCGGGGATCGAACTCGCCCGGCGATTCGGCGAAGACCTTGCGGACGGTGGCCGTCATGACCATGCGCCCGTCGGTGTCGATGTTGATCTTGCAGACGGCCGAGCGGGCCGCCTGGCGCAGCTGCTCTTCGGGGACGCCGATGGCGTCCTTCATCTTGCCGCCGTACCGGTTGATCGTGTCCACGGCCTCCTGGATGACCGACGACGAGCCGTGGAGGACGATGGGGAAGCCGGGGATCTTCTTCTCGATCTCGGCCAGGATGTCGAACCGCAGGGGCGGCGGGACGAGGATGCCGCGCTCGTCGCGGGTGCACTGCTCGGGCTTGAACTTGTACGCGCCGTGGGAGGTGCCGATGGAGATGGCCAGGGAATCGACGGTCGTCCGCTTGACGAAATCGACGACCTGTTCGGGATGCGTGTAGGTCGACTTCTCGGCCTGGACGTCGTCCTCGATCCCGGCCAGCTGTCCGAGCTCGCCCTCGACCGAGACGCCGAGCGGCCGGGCGAGATCGACGACCTGGCGCGTCAGGGCGATGTTGTCCTCGTAGGCGAGGTGCGAGCCGTCGATCATGACCGAGGAGAAGCCGTTGTCGATGCAGGACTTGGCCAGCTCGAACGTGTCGCCGTGGTCGAGATGGAGCGTGATGGGGATGGCCTGGTCCGCGCCCTGGGCCTTCTCCATCTCCCGGGCCATGCGGACCGCGCCTTCGGCCATGTAGCGGAGGAGCGTCTGGTTGGCGTACTTCCGGGCGCCGCTCGAGATCTGGAGGATGACCGGCGAGCGCGTCTCGACGCAGGCCGTGATGATGGCCTGGAGCTGTTCCATGTTGTTGAAGTTATAGGCCGGCACGGCGTACTGCCCGGCGAAGGCGCGCCGGAACATGTCGTCGGTGTTGGCCAGACCGATGTCTTTGTAGGATACGGGCATCGTCGTCTCCTTGGATGAGGTCCGGGGATACGGGAATCATACCGCATCGCGGAGGGCTTTTCAAAGGCTTGTCATTTCGAAAAGCCTCTGGTATAAACCGGGCATGACCACCAAGCGCTTTATCGTCGTCGTCTGTCTCGCCGCCGCCGTGACCGCCGGGCTCGCGGCCCAGGCCAGGATCGAGGTCGTCAAGAGCGGCGATCAGTTCGCCTTCCGGGCCGGGGGGAGCGCCGTCGCGAAGATCGTGCCCTTCGTCGAGAAGGGCCTCGTCGCGACCGACGCCGTCCGCGAGATCGGGCCGGGGCTCTTCGAGTGGACCCGGACCTTCGCGTGCGAAGGCCAGGACTACGTCCGGCCCGTGCGGCTGGGGCTGGCCCTCGAAGCCCTCTACGCATCCCGCTACAGTCTCATCCCGGCCGTGATGTACGACGGCAACGCCTGGGGCACGGGGCTCGAGCCCAAGGGCTTCGTCAAGGACGGCCAGCCGTGGACTTTCGCCTTCCACCGCTCGTCGATCCCCGGCGCGACCTACTCGGAATCGGAGGCTTGGTCGGTCGGGCTTTTCAGCGCGCCCGGCCAGGTCCTGGGCGGCTTCTCAGGCTCGCTCGAGCCGCTCGCGGACAAGACGGTCCACCGGCTCGTCTGGCCCGAGGAGGAGACGCCTCAGGTCTACGCCAACCGCGACGCCTACGCGGAAGCCTTCCGGGGCGACCTGCGGATGTCGCGCGGCCAGACGATCGCGCTCAAGGCCTGGATCGTCGTCGGGCCCGTCGCGGTGCCGCGGCACGGCTGGCACGCGCTCGTCGACGCCGCGTGGGCCCTCGGCTCCAAGCCGGTCAGGCCGCGCTTCGAGCCGGAGGAGCTCTGGGAACTGGGCGTCCAGTTCGCCGGCGACAGTCTCTGGGCGGAGGAGAAGGGCTTCAACGGCTTCTCCATCGGCCTGCGCTGGGACCCCCAGGAGCAGGGCTGGATCCAGAGACAGTCCTGGAAGTACGAGATCGGCTGGGCCGGGCAGAACATCTCGCTGGCCAACGCGATGCTGGCCGATTACCTCCTGTCGAAGGAGAAGACCTCGCTCGACAAGGGCATCCGCTGCCTCGACACGTGGCTGCGGAACGCGCGGCTGAAGAACGGGCTCTTCCGCTGTCACTACGACTATCTCATCGGTCTCGAAGATCCCAAAGACGAGGTCCAGGACGCCTGCAACCTCGGCCATGCCGCGCAGGGCTACTTCGAGGCCTTCGACCTGGCCGCCCGCTGCGGGCTGAGCAAGCCCGAGTACCGCAACGCCGCGCTCGGCGTCTGCGACTTCGCCGTCAAGGCCCAGAAGGCCGACGGCCGCTTCGGGAAGGCCTGGACGAACGACGGCAAGGCGGTCGACCCCGAGGGCACGATCGGCGCCTTCCTCATCCCGCCGCTCGTCACGGCCTACCGCGCGACGCACAAGGCCGCCTATCTCCAGGCGGCGGAGCGCGCCTACGCGTTCTACATCGGGGAATACGTCCGCAACGGCTTCACCACGGCCGGGGCGCTCGACACGCACTGCATCGACAAGGAATCGGCGACGCCGCTGCTCAAGGGCGCCCTCGAGCTCTACGACGTCACGGGGAAGGAGATGTACCTGCGCCAGGCCGAGGACGTTTCGTACTACCTCGCGACCTGGCAGTGGTCCTACTCGGTGCCCTACGCCGAGGGGACGGTCCTGCGCGAGATGGGCTACGATACTTTCGGCGGAACGGCGGTCTCGACGCAGCACCATCACCAGGACCCCTATGCGCTGATCATCGTCAACGACTGGCTCAAGCTGGCCGGGCTGACGGGCAAGCCGCAGTGGCGCGAACGGGCCCTGGCGGCCTGGGCCAACGGGACGATCGGCATCTCGGGCGGCGACCTCGTCGTCATGGGCAAGAAGCGGCCCTACGGCAGCCAGGACGAGGGTTTTCTGCACACGCGCTGGCTGCAGCCCTTCGCCGTCAGCCAGTGGCTCGTCGCCTGGCCGTCGGCCTTCCGCCTCGAGACCCTCCGCCAAAACCGCAACTGGACCGTGTTCAACAAATAAACGACCAAAGAAGGGACCAGGTCTTCGCAAACGCCAATTTTCCCCTGGAGATGCGAAGACCTGGTACTTCCCGGTGGCAGGGAATAAATAGGAAATAGGTATCATGTCCCCCATTTTTAGGACCTTCGTCGTTCTCGCCCTTCTCTTTCCCGCGATCGCCTGCGGCCGGGCCGAGCGCCCTTCTTCCCCGGCCGCCCCGGACCGCACTCCGCCCGCGCCTCTCTACCGCGACCCGGTCTTCGACGGCGCGGCCGACCCGTCGCTCATCTGGAATGACCGGGAACGGGCCTGGTGGATCTTCTACACCAACCGCCGGGCGAACGCCCCCGACGCCCAGGACGGCGTCCGTTGGTGCCACGGCACCGACATCGGCATCGCATCGTCGACAGACGGCGGGCTGACCTGGACCTACCGGGGGACGGCCCAGGGGCTCGAGTTCGAACCGGGGCGCAACACCTTCTGGGCGCCTTGCCTCGTCGAACACGGCCGGACCTACCACATGTTCGTCGCCTACGTCCGGGGCGTCCCGGCCGACTGGAGCGGCGACCGGCACATCGTCCATTACACCAGCCGCGACCTCGTCGACTGGAAACACGAGGGTATCGTCCCCCTGAGCTCGGAGCGGGTCATCGACGCCTTCGTCCATGCCAAGCCGTCCGGCGGCTGGAGGATGTGGTACAAGGACGAGGCGAACGGCTCCCATATCTACGCCGCCGACAGCGAGGACCTTTTCGAGTGGACCGTCGCCGGGCCGGTCGTCACGGACAAGGCCCAGGAGGGCGCGGCGGTCTTCTGGTGGCAGGGCTCTTACTGGATGCTCGTCGATCGCTGGCAGGGGATGGGTGTCCTGAAGTCGGCCGACCTCGTCCATTGGACGGAGCAGCCGGGGACCATCCTCGGCGTGCCGGGCACGCGCCCCGACGACGGCGACATCGGCCGCCACGGCGAGGTCGTCGTCCAGGGCCCGGAGGCCTACCTCTTCTACTTCACCCATCCCGCCGGGCCCAAGGCACACACGGAGCCGGGTAAGCACCGCTCGTCGCTCCAGGTCGCCCGATTGGAGCTCCGGGACGGCGTGCTCACTTGCGACCGCGACAAGCCTTTTCCGCTCGAGCTCGTGCCGCCGAGCGGCTTCAAACCCGCCAAGAGACCGGAGAGCCCGCTTACCCTCGAGACGCCCGACGCCAAGCTCGCCGCCGCCTTCGACTGGGCCAAGGGCCAGGCGCTCGACTATGTCTATCCGGCCGCCGTCCACGGCGATCCCGTCGGCGACTGGTACGAAGCCGCGCTCCCGTCGCGCTTCGCCTTCTGCATGCGCGACGTCTCACACCAGGCCACGGGCGCCCACGCGCTCGGCTTGGCCGCTTTCAACCGCAACATGCTCGGCAAGTTCGCCCGCGGCATCAGCGCGTCGCGCGATTATTGCTCCTACTGGGAGATCGACAAGTGGGACCGGCCCGCCCCGGTGGACTACAAGAGCGACAAAGACTTCTGGTACAACCTGACGGCCAACTTCGACGTCCTCGACGCCTGCTGGAGGCAATTCCTGTGGACCGGCGATCCGGCCTATGTCACGGACCCGGCTTTTCTCGAATTCTATCGCCTGACCGTCGAGGAGTATATCGAGGCCTGGGACAAGGACGGCGACGGCATCCCCGAGCATCGCCCCGAATACGGATACCGCGGGCTCGGCGGCTACGACGAAGGACCGTTCTCCGATCAGGGCCTCTACGGCTCCGACCTCATCGCCGCGATGGCCCGGGCTTTCGATTCCTTCGCCGGGATCCGCCAGACTCTGGGAAACCGGGAGGACGGCGATCCCTTCTTCGCACGGGCGGAGGGACTGAGAAAGCTCTACGAAGAAGGCTGGTGGAGCGAGGAGAAAGGCCGCTATGCCGACGGCCGCGTCCAGGGCGGCGCGCTCGTCCACCAGGACGTCATCTGGAACGGCGTCTTCCCGCTCTACTTCGGCTTCATCCCGGCCGGCCCGCGGCGCGACCTCACTCTGCGGCGCATCATCGACGCTAAACCCGAGGGCATCGAGATCGAATCGTATCTGCCGGAGATCCTCTATCGCTACGGAGAAGACGAGGCGGCCTATGCCCGGATCCTGGCCCTCACGGACCCGGCCAAGGAGCGCCGCGAATACCCCGAGGTCCCGTTCGCCGTGGTCGGGGCGGTCGCGACCGGCCTCATGGGCGTCCGGCCCGATGCCACGGTGCGCACGGTCGAGACGCGCTCCGGGCTCACTGCCGAAACGCCGTGGGCCGAGCTGCGTAACCTGCCCGTCTTCGATGGCCTCGTCGACATCCGTCACGAGGCGAAACACAGCACGACGCTCACCGCCCGCTCGGGCCGCGAGTTCGTTTGGAGGGCCGTCTTCGAGGGCGTTTGGGACGAATTGACGGTGGACGGCGTCGTCCGCAAAGCGGAGCGCGGGGTGGACGAGGCCGGCCGCGCCGTCTCGTGGGTGGACGTCCCGATGTCCGCCGGGAGAAAGGCGACCGTATCGACGCCGGCGGCGCGTCGGCCTGACATGAACAGACAAGGAGAACGAAAGATGAGTGGATATGAGTGGCCCCGGGCGCGTGAGGGTCGAAGGCCTTCTTGTTCTCCTGTTGTTCACGCTCGCGGTCATTCTCGCAGGCCCCCTCGCCGCCGGGCCGCGCGCCGCCCAGCCGGGCCTCTCCGCGACGTCCATGCCCGCGCGCTGGACGGCCGAGAAGGCCAACGCCTGGGCCGGCGGCCAGCCGTGGACGCTCGGCTGCAACTACATCCCGCGGACGGCGATCAACACGCTCGAGATGTGGCAGGCGGAGACCTTCGATCCCCTCATCATCGACCAGGAGCTCGGCTGGGCCGAGGCGCTCGGCTTCAACTCGGTCCGGGTCTTCCTCCACTACCTGCTCTGGCAGCAGGACGCGGGCGGGTTCCTGCGCCGGCTCGAGCGGTTCCTCGAGATCGCCGACCGCCACCACATCGGGACGATGTTCGTCCTCTTCGACGACTGCTGGAACCCCAAGTTCGCCCCGGGGCCGCAGCCGGCGCCGCGTCCGGGCGTCCACAACTCGGGCTGGATCCAATGTCCGGGCCCCGAGCTTCTCGAAAGTCCGGGGCGTTGGGGCATCCTCGAGGCCTATACGAAGGGCGTCGTCGGATTCTTCCGGGAGGACCGGCGGGTCCTGGCCTGGGACCTCTACAACGAACCGGGAAACTCCGACTACGGATCGCGATCGCTGCCCCTGGTCCGGAGCGTCTTCGCCTGGGCCCGCGCGGCCGGCCCGGCCCAGCCCCTGACCGTCGGCATCTGGGACGAATCGAAGGACCTCGCGGAGCTCAACCGGTTCCAGGCCGAACAGTCGGACATCATCTCGTTCCACTCCTACCAGACGCCGGCCGACGCGGAAAAGCGGATCGCGGCCATGAAGGCCTCGGGCCGCCCGGTCGTCTGCACCGAGTACATGGCCCGGACGGCCGGCAGCCGCTTCGAGGAGATCCTGCCGCTCTTCAAAGCCCACGACGTCGGGGCCATGAACTGGGGCTTCGTCAGGGGCAGAACGCAAACGGTCTTTCCGTGGGGTTCGAAGGAGGGCGGCCCTGAACCGGAGGTCTGGTTCCACGACGTCCTGCGGCCCGACGGGGCCCCCTACCTCCCGGCCGAGGCGGAGCTCATCCGCCGGCTGGCGGGCAAAATCGGGTACGCGCCGGCCGCGAAGCCGCGGCCCGTCCGCGAGCCCTTCCACGCCTGGGCCCTCACGCCGCCCCTCGGCTGGAACAGCTGGGATTCGTTCGGCCAGGCCGTGACCGAGGCCGAGGTCAAGGCCAACGCCGACTTCATGGCCGCGAGGCTGGCCAAGCTCGGTTGGCGCTACGTCGTCGTCGACATCGAGTGGTCGGAGCCGCAGCGGCTCGGCCCGGATTATCCGGTCCGCTCGAAGTCGGAGATCGACGCGTACGGCCGGTTCGTCCCGTCGGTCGAGAGGTTCCCGTCGGCGGCGGGCGGGCGCGGCTTCAAGCCGCTCGCCGACTACGTCCACCGCAAGGGCCTGAAGTTCGGCGTCCACATCGTCCGCGGCATCCCGCGCCTCGCGGTCGAGCGGAACACGCCCGTCGAGGGCACGTCCTACCGCGCCGCCGACATCGCCGACAAGGCCGACTACTGCGACTGGAACGAGGACCAGTGGGGCGTCGATGTCCGCAAGCCGGGGGCCCAGGAGTGGTACGACTCGCTCTTCCGCCAGCTCGCGGCGTGGGGCGTCGATCTCGTCAAGGCCGACGACCTCTGCTATCGCGGCGAGGAGATCGCGATGCTGCGCCGGGCCATCGACCGGACGGGCCGGCCCATCGTCCTGAGCCTGTCCTACGGCCCGATGCCGCTCGACAAGGGCGGCGAGCTCGTCGCGAACGCGAACATGTGGCGCCTGCTCGGCGACCTCTGGGATTACTGGGACCAGGTCCGGCCGGCCTTCCGCAGGCTCCACGACTGGACGCCTTTCGCCGGGCCCGGCCACTGGCCCGACCCCGACATGCTGCCGCTCGGCCATCTGCGCTTTCTCCCCGAGGGCTGGTCGAAGGCCGTGACCATGAACCGGGGCTACTTCGCGATGGTCTCGCACGGCGGCCGCGAGGACGTGCCGAATTTCCTGACGCGCGACGAGCAGCGGACGGTCATGACCCTGTGGACGATCGCCCGGTGCCCGTTGATGTTCGGCGGCCACCTCCCGGCGAGTGACGCCTGGACGATGTCGCTCATCGCCAACGCCGAGGTCCTGGCCGTCAACCAGAAGAGCCGGGCGAACCGGCAGCTCTTCCACGCCAACGGGTTGGCGGCGTGGACGGCGGAATCGGCCGACGGCAAAGCGAAATACGTCGCCGTCTTCAACACGAGCGACAGGGGAGCGCACGGCCCGGAGGCGGGGATCGCCGTTCCGGTGCGGCTGGCCGACGCCGGCCTCTCCGGGAAGGTCGCCGTCACGGACGTCTGGAGCGGGAAGCGCCTCGGCGTTTTCGAGGGGGAGTTCGCCCCGCTCGTCCCGCATCACGGCGCCGGGTTGTATCGGCTGACTCCCGGTAAATGAAAAATGGGGACGTTTCTGGTTTAGAGAAGAAGGGACCAGGTCTTCGCATTCCCAGGGGAAAATTGGCGTTTGCGAAGACCTGGTCCCTTCTTCCTCTCCGCCTATCCCCCCCTTCGGGGGCGGCCCCGTTTAGGGTAAAATAGCCACCGACATGCGCATCACGCTCGCCTACGGGAAGACGGGGCTGCCGCTCGAGCTCGACGATTCGCTCGACGTCACCGTCGTCGAGCCGACGTACGTCCCTGCGCTCCCCGACCCGGCCGCCGCCGTCCGCCGCGCCCTCGCCTCGCCCATCGGCTCGCCGCCCCTCCGCGACCTCGTCCGCCCGGGCATGCGCGTCGGCGTCGTCTTCAGCGACATCACCCGGCCCGCGCCCAATCCGCTCCTTCTCTCGGCCGTCCTCGAGGTCCTCGACGCCGCGCCCGGCCTCGAGATCGTCCTCTTCAACGCCCTCGGCACGCATCGCCCCAACACCGAGGCCGAGCTCCGGGGGATGGTCGGCGACGCGATCTTCGAGCGGCGCCGCATCGTCCAGAACGACACCTTCGATCCCTCGACCCAGGTCCGCGTCGGCACGACCTCGAAGGGCCACGAGACCTGGCTCAACGCCGAGCTCATGCGCTGCGACCTGAAGGTCCTGACCGGCTTCATCGAGCCGCACCTCTTCGCCGGCTTCAGCGGCGGCGGGAAGGCCATCATGCCCGGCATGGCCGGACAGCGGACCGTCCTCGGCAACCACGACGCCGGGATGGTCGGTCATCCCCAAGCCATCTGGGGCGTCACCCGCGGCAATCCCATCTGGGAGGAGGTGCGCGAGGTCGCCGGCCAGGCGGGCCGCCTCTTCCTCCTCAACGTCACCCTCAACCGCGACAAGGCCGTGACCGGCGTCTTCGCCGGCGACCTGGACGAGGCCCACGCCGCGGGCTGCGCCTTCGTCAAGAGCCAGGCCATGGTCGCCGTGCCGCGGCCGTTCGACATCGTGGTCACCACCAACTCGGGCTACCCGCTCGACATCAACCTCTACCAGTCGGTCAAAGGCCTGCGCGCGGCCGACCCGATCGTCCGCGACGGCGGCGCGATCATCATCGCCGCGCGCTGCGCCGACGGCATCCCCGAGCACGGGCTCTACGGCAAGATCCTGCGTGAGTCCCGCACTCCCCGGGAGCTTCTGGCCAGGATCTGCGCGCCGGGATTCCTCGAGCAGGACCAGTGGCAGGCCCACATCCAGGCGCTCGTCCAGCAGAAAGCGGCGGTCTACGTCAGATCGGACGGGCTCACGGACGACGAGATCCGCGCCGCCCTGCTCCTCCCGTGCCGCCGCATCGAGGACACGATCGCCGCGCTCCTCGAACGCTACGGCCGCGGCGCCTCGATCTGCGTCATGCCCGAGGGCCCGCAGACCATCCCCTACGTCGCCTGAGGCCGAGCCCTCAGCCGCGTTCGTCGGATGGAAATTCCTAGCCGCACAGAGTAGAATGAGGCATGCCGGTTTCCACGAAGAGATCAACATCGATGAACCCCCGCCTCTTTCCCGTTGCCGCCCTGGTCGTCACGATCCTGGCCGCGTCCTGCAAGACTCCGCCGCCGCCACCGCCGGTCGAATCGGCCCGGGCGCCCTCCTGGAGCGGATCGGACCGGACGGAACCCAGGGGCCCACGTATTGCCAACGCGACCGCATCTGCGGCTCGGACATTCTGCCGGAATTTTACCGGGCCAGGGATTTCCGCCCGGCCTGGACCGACAACGGTCTCGTCCTCGCCGACGCCGTCGCCTTTCTCGACGCGTTCCGCCTCGTCGCCGATGACGGGCTCGACCCGGAAAACTATCACCTGGCCGCCCTCACGCCCTGCTTGCCGAGATCAACGCGGCCAAAGAGAAGAAGGGCTGGCGCGTCCGGCCCGAAGCCCTGGCCGATCTGGAGATGCTCCTCACCGACGCCTTCCTCCTCTGCGGGTCGCACCTCGTCCACGGTCAGGTCAATCCGGAAACCGTCCAATCCGAATGGTTCGTCAACGGCCGCTATGAGGATCTGGCGGCCGCCCTGGAGAACGGACTGACGGCCGAACGATATCCCCGGCGCCCTCGACTCCCTGCGGCCGCACACCCCGTCTATCGAGGGCTGAAAAGATCCCTCCGCGGACCACAGGGCCCTCGCCGATGCGGGCGGCTGGCCGGAATTGCCTCCGGGCCCCAAGCTCGTCACGGGCGACCGGGACCCGCGGGTCGAAGCCGTCAGAATCGATCGCTGGCGGCGACGGGCGACCTCCTCGCCGGTGAGACGGCGACCCGGCCCTTTTCGACGAATGGTCTGGAGCGATCGGTGAAGGCCTTTCAGATTCGCCACGGGCTCGAGCCCGACGGTGTCGTCGGGGTCGCGACGGCGTCCGACCTGGACGTCCCCGCCTCCGAGCGCCTGGAGCAGATCCGGGCCAACCTCGAGCGTTGGCGCTGGGTCACCCAGGACCTGGGGGAGCGCTACATCCTCGTCAACGTCGCCGCGTTCCGCTCGGCGTCGTCGAAGCGGGCCGCGAGGTTCTGTCTATGCCCGTCGATCGTCGGGCGTCCGCCTACCGGCGACGCCCGAGTTCAGCGGGAAAATGACCTACCTCGAGATCAATCCCGACCTGGAACGTGCCGCCGAAGCTCGCTCCGCGAGGACATCCTGCCCAAAGTCAAGAAGGACCCGGCCTATCTGAAGAAGATGGGATTCCGGGTTCTCGAGAACTGGACGCGACGGCGCTCCGGAGATCGAACCCGAGGCCGTCGACTGGTCGGACGTCGAAGCGGAGAACCTGTCCTACAGGTTCCGTCAGGACCCCGGACCGCACAACTCGCTCGGGCGGATCAAGTTCATGTTCCCGAACAAGTTCGACGTCTATCTCCACGACACGCCCGAACGCGGGCTCTTCAAGCGTGGCCGCGAGGGACTTCAGCTCGGGCTGCATCCGGATCGAAAAACCCCTCGAGCTCGCCGACTACGTCCTGCGGGACGATCCGGCCTGGTCGAAGGAGAAGCTCCTCGAGCCGCGATCGACACCGAGGAGACGCGGTCGTCAGTCCTCCGGAAGCCGCTGAGCGTCCATCTCCTCTACTGGACGGCGTGGCTGGCCGAAGACGGGAGAGCCCAATTCCGGCAGGATATCTATCTCAGGGACGCGGCCCTCTATCGGGCGTTGGAAGAACAGGCGACGGTAACGGTCGCAGTAGACCGGATCACCAGGTCCGGACGCGGCCGACGTCGACGTGGACGAAATCCGAGGCCGGATAGATCCCGACCCCTCCGGCCCGGAGATCGACCGCCGCCTTGTAGAGCTTCCTCAGCTTGAGGCCGGGGAGGCGGATATCGATGGCCTGGCCCAGGAGGTGGAGGCTGTTCGCGGCGACGCCCCCGCCGTGCGTCCGCAGGAAGGCGTTCGTCTTGGACGAACGGTAGCCGGAGATGACGTGGAAAGGCCCGTCCGTCCCGACCGCCCGGGCCAGGCGGTGCAGGAGGTCGAGCAGGCGGACGTCGATGACGCGCTCTCCGGCCCGACCCCGACGCCGTCCCTGCGCGCTGGACGGCCGAGAAGGCCAACGCCTGGGCCGGCGGCCAGCCGTGGACGCTCGGCTGCAACTACATCCCGCGGACGGCTATCAACACGCTCGAGATGTGGCAGGCGGAGACCTTCGATCCCCTCATCATCGACCAGGAGCTCGGCTGGGCCGAGGACCTCGGCTTCAACTCTGTCCGGGTCTTCCTCCATTACCTTCTTTGGCAGCAGGACGCAGGCGGGTTCCTGCGCCGGCTCGAACGCTTCCTCGAGATCGCCGATCGTCACCACATCGGGACGATGTTCGTTCTCTTCGACGACTGCTGGAATCCTAAGTTCGCCCTGGGGCCACAGCCGGCGCCGCGTCCGGGCGTCCACAACTCGGGCTGGGTCCAATGTCCGGGCCCCGAGCTTCTCGAAAGTCCGGGGCGTTGGGGTATCCTCGAGACCTATACGAAGGGTGTCGTCGGATTCTTCCGGGAGGACCGGCGGGTCCTGGCCTGGGACCTCTACAACGAACCGGGAAATTCCGACTACGGATCGCGATCGCTGCCCCTGGTCCGGAGCGTCTTCGCCTGGGCCCGCGCGGCCGGCCCGGCCCAGCCCCTGACCGTCGGCCTCTGGGACGAATCGAAGGACCTCGCGGAGCTCAACCGGTTCCAGGCCGAACAGTCGGACATCGTCTCGTTCCACTCCTACCAGACGCCGGTCGACGCGGAAAAGCGGATCGCGGCCATGAAGGCCTCGGGCCGCCCGGTCGTCTGCACCGAGTACATGGCCCGGACGGCCGGCAGCCGCTTCGAGGAGATCCTGCCGCTCTTCAAGGCCCACGACGTCGGGGCCATGAACTGGGGCTTCGTCCGCGGCAGGACGCAAACGGTCTTCCCCTGGGGCTCGAAGGAAGGCGGGACGGAACCGGCGGTCTGGTTCCACGACGTCCTGCGGCCCGACGGAGTCCCCTACATCCCGGCCGAGGCGGAGCTCATCCGCCGGCTGGCTGGCAAGAGCGGGTACACGCGGCGGACCGCGAAGCCGCAGGCCGTCCGCGAGCCCTTCCACGCCTGGGCCCTCACGCCGCCCCTCGGCTGGAACAGCTGGGATTCGTTCGGCCAGGCCGTGACCGAGGCCGAGGTCAAGGCCAACGCCGACTTCATGGCCGCGAAGCTGGCCAAGCTCGGCTGGCGCTACGTCGTCGTCGATATCGAATGGTCGGAGCCGCAGCGGCTCGGCCCGGATTATCCGGTCCGCTCGAAGTCGGAGATCGACGCGTACGGCCGGTTCGTCCCGTCGGTCGAAAAGTTCCCGTCGGCGGCGGGCGGGCGCGGCTTCAAGCCGCTCGCCGACTACGTCCACCGCAAGGGCCTGACGTTCGGCGTCCACATCGTCCGCGGCATCCCGCGCCTCGCGGTCGAGCGGAACACGCCCGTCGAGGGCACGTCCTACCGCGCCGCCGACATCGCCGACAAGGCCGACTACTGCGACTGGAACGAGGACCAGTGGGGCGTCGATGTCCGCAAGCCGGGGGCCCAGGAGTGGTACGACTCGCTCTTCCGCCAGCTCGCGGCGTGGGGCGTCGATCTCGTCAAGGCCGACGACCTCTGCTATCGCGGCGAGGAGATCGCGATGCTGCGCCGGGCCATCGACCGGACGGGCCGGCCCATCGTCCTGAGCCTGTCCTACGGCCCGATGCCGCTCGACAAGGGCGGCGAGCTCGTCGCGAACGCGAACATGTGGCGCCTGCTCGGCGACCTCTGGGATTACTGGGACCAGGTCCGGCCGGCCTTCCGCAGGCTCCACGACTGGACGCCTTTCGCCGGACCCGGCCACTGGCCCGACCCCGACATGCTGCCGCTCGGCCATCTGCGCTTTCTCCCCGAGGGCTGGTCGAAGGCCGTGACCATGAACCGGGGCTACTTCGCGATGGTCTCGCACGGCGGCCGCGAGGACGTGCCGAATTTCCTGACGCGCGACGAGCAGCGGACGGTCATGACCCTGTGGACGATCGCCCGGTGCCCGTTGATGTTCGGCGGCCACCTCCCGGCGAGTGACGCCTGGACGATGTCGCTCATCGCCAACGCCGAGGTCCTGGCCGTCAACCAGAAGAGCCGGGCGAACCGGCAGCTCTTCCACGCCAACGGACTGGCGGCGTGGGCGGCGGAGTCGGCCGACGGAAAAGCGAAATACGTCGCCGTCTTCAACACGAGCGACAGGGGAGCGCACGGCCCGGAGGCGGGGATCGCCGTTCCGGTGCGGCTGGCCGACGCCGGCCTCTCCGGGAAGGTCGCCGTCACGGACGTCTGGAGCGGGAAGCGCCTCGGCGTTTTCGAGGGGGAGTTCGCCCCGCTCGTCCCGCATCACGGCGCCGGGTTGTATCGGCTGACTCCCGTCAAGTGAAAATGGGGACGTTTCTGGTTTAGAGAAGAAGGGACCAGGTCTTCGCATTCCCAGGGGAAAATTGGCGTTTGCGAAGACCTGGTCCCTTCTTCCTCTGCCGGCCTATCCCCCGCTTCGGGGGCGGCCCCGTTTAGGGTAAAATAGCCTCCGACATGCGCATCACGCTCGCCTACGGGAAGACCGGGCTGCCGCTCGAGCTCGACGATTCGCTCGACGTCACCGTCGTCGAGCCGACGTACGTGCCCGCGCTCCCCGACCCGGCCGCCGCCGTCCGCCGCGCCCTCGCTTCGCCCATCGGCTCGCCGCCCCTCCGCGACCTCGTCCGCCCGGGCATGCGCGTCGGCGTCGTCTTCAGCGACATCACCCGGCCCGCGCCCAATCCGCTCCTTCTCTCGGCCGTCCTCGAGGTCCTCGACGCCGCGCCCGGCCTCGAGATCGTCCTCTTCAACGCGCTCGGCACGCATCGCCCCAACACCGAGGCCGAGCTCCGGGGGATGGTCGGCGACGCGATCTTCGAGCGGCGCCGCATCGTCCAGAACGACGCCTTCGATCCCTCGACCCAGGTCCGCGTCGGCACGACCTCGAAGGGCCACGAGACCTGGCTCAACGCCGAGCTCATGCGCTGCGACCTGAAGGTCCTGACCGGCTTCATCGAGCCGCACCTCTTCGCCGGCTTCAGCGGCGGCGGGAAGGCCATCATGCCCGGCATGGCCGGACAGCGGACCGTCCTCGGCAACCACGACGCCGGGATGGTCGGGCACCCCCAAGCCATCTGGGGCGTCACCCGCGGCAATCCCATCTGGGAGGAGGTGCGCGAGGTCGCCGGCCAGGCGGGCCGCCTCTTCCTCCTCAACGTCACCCTCAACCGCGACAAGGCCGTGACCGGCGTCTTCGCCGGCGACCTGGACGAGGCCCACGCCGCGGGCTGCGCCTTCGTCAAGAGCAAGGCCATGGTCGCCGTGCCGCGGCCGTTCGACATCGTCGTCACCACCAACTCGGGCTACCCGCTCGACATCAATCTCTACCAATCGGTCAAGGGCCTGCGCGCGGCCGACCCGATCGTCCGCGACGGCGGCGCGATCATCATCGCCGCGCGCTGCGCCGACGGCATCCCCGAGCACGGGCTCTACGGCAAGATCCTGCGGGAGTCCCGCACTCCCCGGGAGCTTCTGGCCAGGATCTGCGCCCCGGGATTCCTCGAACAGGACCAGTGGCAGGCCCACATCCAGGCGCTCGTCCAGCAGAAAGCGGCGGTCTACGTCAGATCGGACGGGCTCACGGACGACGAGATCCGCGCCGCCCTGCTCCTCCCGTGCCGCCGCATCGAGGACACGATCGCCGCGCTCCTCGAACGCTACGGCCGCGGCGCCTCGATCTGCGTCATGCCCGAAGGCCCGCAAACCATCCCTTACATCGCCTGAGGCCGAGCCCTCCGCCGCGGTCGTCGGATGGAAATTCCCCGCCGCACAGAGTAGAATGAAGCATGCCGGTTTTCGCGAAAAGATCAACAACGATGAACCCCCGCCTCTTTCCCGTTGCCGCCCTGGTCGTCTCGGTCCTGGCAGCGTCCTGCAAGACTCCGCCGCCGCCACTGCCGGTCGAGTCGGCCCGGAGCGTCCTCCTGGAGCGGATCGGGCCGGCCGGAACCCAGGGGCCCACGTATTGCCAACGCGACCGGATCTGCGGCTCGGACGTTCTGCCGGAATTTTATCGGGCCAGGGATTTCCGCCCGGCCTGGACCGACAACGGCCTGGTCCTCGCCGACGCCGTCGCCTTTCTCGGACGCGTTGCGCCTCGTCGCCGATGACGGGCTCGACCCGGAAAACTATCACCTGGCCGCCCTCGACTCCCTGCTGGCCGAGATCAACGCCGCCAAAGCGAAAAAGGGCGGGCGTGTCCGGCCCGAGGCCCTGGCCGATCTGGAGATGCTCCTCACCGACGCCTTCCTCCTCTGCGGGTCGCACCTCGTCCACGGCCAGGTCAATCCGGAAACCATCCAATCCGAATGGTTCGTCAAGGGCCGGTATCGAGGACCTGGCGGCCGTCCTGGAAAACGGCCTGACGGCGAACGATATCCCCGGCGCCCTCGACTCCCTGCGGCCGGCACACCCGGTCTACCAAGGGCTGAAAACGAGCCCTCCGGGACCACAGGGCCCTCGCCGACGCGGGCGGCTGGCCTGAAGTGCCTCCGGGCCCCAAGCTCGTCAAGGGCGACCGGGACCCCAGGGTCGAGGCCGTCAGGAAGATCGCTCGCGGCGACGGGAGACCTCATCGCCGGCGACGGGGACGGCGACCCGGCCCTTTTCGACGAAGGGCTGGAGCGATCGGTGAAGGCCTTTCAGATCCGCCACGGTCTCGAGCCCGACGGCGCGGTCGGGGTCAAGACGGCGCTGACCCTGAACGTCCCCGCCGCCGAGCGCCTGGCGCAGATCCGGGCCAATCTCGAGCGCTGGCGTTGGGTCACCCAGGACCTGGGGGAAAAATACATCCTGGTCAACGTGGCCGGTTTCAATGTCGAGGTCGTCGAAGCGGGCCGCGGCGTCCTGAACATGCCGGCGATCGTGGGGCGTGCTTACCGTCAGACGCCCGAGTTCAGCGGGAGGATGACCTATATCGAGGTCAATCCCGTTTGGAACGTGCCGCCGAAGCTCGCCCGCGAGGACATCCTGCCCAAAGCCAAGAAGGACCCGGCCTATCTCAAGAAGATGGGATTCCGGGTTCTCGAGAACTGGACGGACGGCGCTCCGGAGATCGATCCCGAGGCCGTCGACTGGTCGCAGGTCGACGCGGAGAACCTGACCTACAGGTTCCGTCAGGACCCCGGACCCCACAACTCGCTCGGGCGGATCAAGTTCATGTTCCCGAACAAGTTCGACGTCTATCTCCACGACACGCCGGAGCGCGGGCTCTTCAAGCGTGCCGCGCGGGATTTCAGCTCGGGCTGCATCCGGGTCGAAAAACCCCTCGAGCTCGCCGAGTACGTCCTGCGGGACGATCCGGAATGGTCGAGGGAGAGGCTCCTGGCCGCGATCGAGGCCCAGGAGACGCAGGTCGTCAGCCTCCGGAAGCCGCTGAGCGTCCATCTCCTCTACTGGACGGCCTGGCTGGCCGAGGACGGGCGAGCCCAATTCCGGCAGGACATCTATCTCAGGGACGCGGCCCTCTATCGGGCCTTGGAAGAGCAGGCGCCGGTAACGGTCAAATAGGCCGGATCACCAGGTCCGGACGCGCCCGACGTCGACGTGGACGAAATCCGAGGCCGGATAGATCCCGACCCCTCCGGCCCGAAGATCGACCGCCGCCTTGTAAAGATCCCTCAGCTTGAGGCCGGGAAGGCGGATGTCGATGGCCTGCCCGAGAAGGTGGAGGCTGTTCTCGGCGACGCCCCCGCCCGTCGCCCGAAGGGCGGCGTTGGTCTGGGGGGACCGGTAGCCGGAGATGACGTGGAACGGCACGTCCGTCGAGATCTTGCGGGAAAGGGTGTTCAGGAGGTCGAGAAGACGGACGTCGATGTCCTTGGTCTCCCCGGTCCGATGGTCCCTCAGGATGTATTTGATCTTCTCGAGGAGACGGGTTGACGATACAGCCGGAGCGGCAGTAGGCCACGGCCGCCGATTCGCCGGTGTGCGTGTTGTAGAAAGAAAGCTCGCGGTCGGGCGGAAGCGGTTCGGGGGATGCGAAAGCGGCGAGCCGGGTCAGGAAAGGCAGGGCCAGTCCGGCTGATGCCAAGGCGAGGAAATGCCGCCGCCCCCTGGGAGGGCCTGATGGCCGTTCGTTGCGCTTATCTTCCATCACACCTTTAGTCGGCTGAGGCATTATACCAGACGTCCCTTTTCCCGGCCAAATGGAGTGCCGCCAGCTGGGCCTGCTTGGGCGGATGGCTCGCGGTTGGCAGCCGGAGTTTCAGAAAGCGAGCGACAGCCCTGCCCGCAAGCTTCCCCTGGGTCCGATGCCCAGGACCAGGTCGGGGACCGGTTTAACACCGCCCTGTTCAAGAAAGGCCCGGTAGGTCCTCTCGGCCTGGCTTTTCACCAGGAACTGAACGAGCGCCAAGCTGGCGGTGGAGGCGGCGATCATCCAGTATCCGTTCGTCCCAGCCTCCCTGTCGATGAGGAGGGCGCAAGCCGCTCCGGTGGCGCAGGTCACAGCGCCGCCGATCATCCTCGCCCTTCGCCCCGTCTTGGCGAGATCGGCCAAGGCGTCGGCACAGGCCCTCTCCCTCTGTGCGGGATCTTCGATGGGCCGGATCCTCTTGAAGGCCCGCTCGGCCGGACTGGGAATGCTCAGCGCGAGGATGCCTCCGGCGAAGCCGATACCCCCCATGATGACACCACCCGTTCCGAACGCCTTGTTCAGACCGAGCCAGTCGTCTTCCTCGCCCAGCATGGCGATGCCTCCCGCCGCGCAGAGGGCCCCCAGACCGAGGGAGATGCCCCCGCCCAGCTTCCTTTGCCTCTCTGATTTCGCCGCCAACCGGGACAGATACTGCTCGGCCAGCGAAGCCTGGGCTGGGGCTTGCCCCGCCAGGCTGGCGATTTCGCCCGGGCCGCCGGCGGACGCCTCCTGCGCGAAGACCGCGACCGATGTCGCCGCGAAGACGACCAGGACCGTGACCGCCATAAAGGTTCTCTTCCGCAAGGTTCTCATTGGGGCCTCCCTCATCCAATCACATGCCCATGATCGGTGAATTGAGGAGAGGGAGTTGTCAAAAGACCGTCAAGAATTTGTGAAAATTCAGCGGACGACGATCTCGTCGACGAAGACCCAGGCGAGCCCTCCGGCCGAAGCGTGCCAGTCGGGCAGGCGCTCGGACGCCCTCGACGCGGAAGCGGATGAAGCGGACGCCGGCGAGAGAGCCCGCAGCGGCCATGTCCTCCGTCCACGAGAAGACGCGGACGATATCCTCGTCGCGGTGGTCGCCGGGGAGCGTGCGGGCTCCGACCTCACGGAACACGAGGCCGTCGGCGGAAATCGAACAGCCGACGCTCGCCGGATGGAGGATCCAGCTGCGGAAGTCCGAGAGCGTGCTCAGCACGATCTCGCGGGCCGTGACCGGCTTCCCGAGGTCGAGGGTCAGGACGAAGTCGACGCCTTCCCAGCCGAGCCAATGGACCTTGAAGTCGGCCGCGCCCCGGACGCCGTCGGTCAGGACGGAGAGGGCGCCCCGGGCGTATTTCGCGGCGGGGGGCGGGTCGGCCGCCACGGGCTTGCGGAAGGCCAGGTTGCCTTCGACCTGGACGTCGATGAACCGCCGGACCGAATCGCAGTAGGCGGCCGGCGAGAGCCCGCCTTCGTTGAGCGTCCGGACGCCCCCGGCTTGGCAGCGTGCCGCGAATTCCTCGAGCAGCCGGACCCTGGCCGGACGGGCCTCGAAGCGGCCGCCCTTTTCCACGTAGAAGCCGCGCGGGCCGAACATGTCGTCCTTGGCGATCTCGAGCTCGGCGTACATCAGGGGCAGGCGGGCCGTCCGAACCCGGGCGAGTGCGGCGGGATCCCCGGCCGCGGCGGCCTCGGCCTCGTCGAACAGGCCGTCGTAAAGGTCCGTGTCGGCGGCCGAGAGATGGTCCGCGGCGTGGACCGCCGGCGGCTCGTAGATGTCGAGCCCCGCCCCGGAGCGCTCGAGCGCGTCGTGGAGGGCGTCGATGTAGCGGCGGAGAGGACGTCCGGCCCGGCCGTAATAGCCGTCCAGAAATTCGTCCGTCACGGCGTCGACGTCCGTCTGCGGGTCCCAGAGCAGCCGGGCCAGGAGGTAGGATTTGAGCTCGCTCCATTCGTGTCCCGGGCCGGTGTTGGTCTGCTGGAAGTGCTTGCGGACGCCGCGGTCGACGAAGAACCGGATGTTGGGCGCGAGCACGCGCAGGTTGGGGAAGGGCGAGACCTGGTGCGAGAAGTTGACCGTGTAGTCCCAGAGATAAAGGTTGCCGCAGATGCGGCTCCAATCCCCGATGTCGCGGACGAATGATGCGCTCGACGGCGCCTCGGCGATGGGCCGGCTGCGGTCGAGCTCGATCGTGCAGAGCATGACCTCGACGTTGGGCGTGGGCCGGGTCCGGCGGGGCGCCGGGCGGGAATACTGGTAGGCCAGGGTCGAGATCGTTTTCTCGGGGAAGAGCGCGGCGATGCGGTTGACGAAGCGGATGATCGGCCCGGCGGGGGAGCCTTCCTCCTCGATGACCTTCAGGCACTCGGGGCATTGGCAGTAGGAGAAGTTGTCGTTCTGGCTCACCGACCAGATCTTTTTGTCCGGTTGGGCGGCCATCTCCTCGCGCAAGCGGGCGACGGCGATGTCGAAGACCTCGGGCCGCGTGAGGCACGGCTGGTCGATGATCCGCTTGCCGTTCATCAGCGCGAAGTACTCGGGGTGAGCGTCGAACCAGGTCTGCCAGGGGACGAGACGTTGGAATGTGTGGACGTAATAGCCGTCGCCGTAGAGCTCGCGGATATCGTCGAGCCGCATCCAGTCGCGCCAGTCGGCGTCGAGGGCGAACTCGCCGTTGACGACGCGGACGTCGTTCGCGGGATTCACGGCCTCGAAGAGGCAGCCGAGGGCGAGGTCGTCGCGCGGCGGGAAGAGCTCGGCCGTCGGGCTGAAGCGCCGGCAGCCGAAGTACTTCTCGAGGAGGTGCACGACGCCGTAGATCGCACCCTTCCCGGCGCCGCCCGTGATATAGAGATTTCCGGCCGCAGTGGCCGCGACGAACCCGTCCGGATGAAGCGCGGGGAGGGCGGATGTGACCGCCGGCGGCAGGTCCCGGAGCGGGAAGCCGATGGCGGCGACGTTCGGCCGGCCCGGTGCGGCCGCGGACCGGATGGGCAGGTCGACGCCGCTCATCTTCAGGACCGAGGTCCGCAGGATCTCGGCGGCTCGGCGCTCGACCTCGCCCGCGCTCTCGGGGATGACGATGGTCGCCGCAGGCCGGCCGTGGTCGACGAAGACGAAGGCCCGGGAGCAGGGGCTGAGCTGGACGGGGCGCTGTCCTTTCGGGACGGTCGCGCACGAGGCCGCGGCGGCGGCGAGGGCGAGCACGGCGGAGAGGCCGGCGGCCGTGAGCGCGAGGGTGGGTCGTCGGATGATCATCACCCGCAATCTAGATGAATCGGAGCGCGCCGTCAATTACCGACCCGGAGGCCGGCTTCACGATGAACCCGGCGTTTTCGGAAGGTCTTGTGGCCGGAAGAGGAGGCCGAGACTGGAGATGACCTCCTGGATCCTCTGACGCGACAGCGTCCCGATCTTGTCCTTGAGGGCGGACTTGTCGGCCGTGAAGATCTGGGAGATGTTCACGACGCTCGGCCCGGGAAGATTTGCTTCGCCTTTTCGGAGAAGGACATTGCCCGGAGCCTTGGCCCGATCGAGATTGGAGGTGAGGGCACACAAGACCGTCGTCTGGATGCGACTGGCGTTGAAAACATCGTTTTGGACGACGACAAAGGGGCGCCGGAAGCCGGGTGCAGACCCTTGCGGATGGCCAAGATCGAACCAGAAGATGTCTCCTTGGAGGATCACCATTTTTCCTTCTCAAGAACGAATTGCCTGTAATGTTCTAGGGCGGCGTTCCGAGTTTCGCGTTCTTCTTCGGTTTCCGGGGTCGAGTAGGCCTCGTCGAGGGCTTCCAGCAGTCTGCGCGATTCGAGGTCTTTCAGGTACAGGCTGACGGCCTCGACGATGACCTCGCTTCGGGAGCGTTTCTGCTCTTCTGCGGTTCTCTTGACCTCGTGAAAAATACTGTCAGGTATGGAGATGGCGATTTTCATACCATTAGTATGAACAATGGTATGTCCATTGTCAAGGCCTCTTGATTGGCCGATTTCCTTCATCTCATCGACTAAGACGTTAGTGAACCTTGTTTTGTCTCATCAAGAAGATCGAGTAGAGAGATTGAGACGGGGCGGTCTTGCCACAAGATCGTAATGATCAGGGCTATAGCCGCCAGGCTTCCGTCCGGCCCTGGGTTCGCCTCAACTTCGGCACTCGAAGAGGTCGCACAGGCAAGTCATGACGATCCCGGCGGCGACGACCGCCATGGCGCCGTAAGCCAGGACCTTGATGATCCCATAGGCGATGCCCGTCAGCGCGTCGGACGGGACGATACCCGGATCGGCCATTCTGAGGAGATCCATGACTTTCCCTCCCTCCTATCTCTTCCCAACGGGCAGAAAATTCTCCATGATCCAGATCTCCGCGCTCGGTTGTCGGACCGAATAGGCCAAGCGGCGGCCGTCGGGATGGAGTCCGAGAGATCGGGTTTCCCCATCGACCGACAGGCCGAGGCTCCGAGGCTCTCCGCCCTCCGCCGGGAAAAACCAGAGATCGCACCTCAACTCCTTTTCATTCGAGGCGTTCTTGAAGGCGATGATGCCCTTGCCGTCCGGCGCCCAAATATAGTTGCCCGTGATCCTCTCCTTCATTTTGACGAGATCGTGGGGCGTCCCGTCCGGCAGGTCGATGATCCTTATGACATTGGGCCAGCCCGGCTCCGCAATGCTGAAGGCCAGCTGCTTTCCGTTGGGGGAAATGACCAGTTCGCCGATATCCGGCGGGGCCTCGGCCTGGAAGAGATCCCGGCTTTCCTTCGTGGCCAGGTCGATGCGCCTGATGCTGCAGCGTTTCTTCGAGAATTCGAAGTAGGTGTAATAGATGAATTTCCCTTCGGAAGACGGGGTCATGAACTTGATGTTGGCCCCCGGCTCGCTATCGACATAGAAGGTCGCCTCGCCCGTCGAGACGTCGATCCGATAAAGGGCCAGGAAAGTCTTGCCGTCGTTCCCGATGACATAGATCGAACGGCTGTCCGGGGCCCAGCGGGGGCGGGTGAATCGCGTGATCTTTGTCGGCACCTCTCGTGTTTCTCCCGTTTCCAGGGAACGGATCATGAGGGCCTGGCTGATCCTCCCGCCGGGAGCTTCTCTGCTGTCAACGACGAACGCCAGGGACTTCCCGTCCGGCGACCACCGAGGATCGTAGCTCACCCCGACGAGGGCCTGAGGAAGGACCTTCGGAGCCTCGACTAGGGTTCCTGCTTTGAGATCCACGGGGGCGACCGCGATATCCACCATCTGGGTGTTGAGGCGATAGAAGAAACGGCCTTCTTGGTCTATCCCGAGCGGATCGACCATCCCGAGATTCCTCCTGACCAGGACAGGCTCGCCCCGAGGCTGAGCGTCTGCGAAGTCGATCACCCACGCATCGTGAGTTCCCGTCCGGTCGCTCGAGATTAGTAGGCGGTCGGAGCCCGGCAACCGGCCGAGGACCCAGTCGTCTGACGGATGCTCGACCACGCGGGTCTCCTCCAGGCCGTCTACCGAGAAGGCGAAGATATCGTGCTTGGGGTCGTCCTGCTTTTGGGGCAGGTCGACGTAAAGGAAACGGCTGTCGTGCGAGAACGCCATGCTCCGCGGTGCTGTCTTGAGGAGCTTGACTTTCTTGAGGATCCGCAGCGAACCGTCGTCGGCGGAGATCACGGCCACGCTCCAGCTCGTGTAGAGGTCCTGCACGAGGCTGACGGCGATCGTCCGCCCGTCGGGGGACCAGGCTATGGGAAAGGCGAAATCGTTGGGCATCTGGTAGAGGATCCGTTCGTTGGCTCCGGAGGCATCGATGACGCGCAGCTCCATGGCGCTCGTCTGGCTCATCCAGCTGTAGGCGAATCGTTTCCCGTCCGGTGACCAGCAGGAGTTGGCGGCTAACCCGAAATCCTTTTCGAAGGACCCTTTGTGGGTGACGAGTCTCGTGCTGCCTGAGGCGATGTCCCTGATCCCGAGATTCCCCGTCTGCCCGTCTATGTACGACATGGACTTTCCGTCGGGAGAAGGCCGTCCATCGCTGGTTGCGGAGGTTCCCGACCAGATCTGCCGGATGCTCGGCCCGAGATCCACTCCGCCGGCAACGGGCCGCGTTTTGGCGATGAGCGAGAGCTTCTGCCTGGCCGTCCGGACCTCTTCGGTCCGCTCGGGATAATCGCTGACGACCTTTTGAAAGGCTTTCTCGGCCTCAGCCGTGCCCAATTTCTCATAGCACAGGCCGATGTGGAGTTGGGCCTTGGCCGCGACCTCGCGGCTTGCCGGGAACCGTTTCAGCAGATCCTGATAGACGGCGATGGCTTTCTGCAGGTCTCCGCCGACTTCTTCTTCGTAAAGGGCGGACTTGTAGAGCTGTTCGGCGCTCTGCTGGCCGGCGCCCGCCAAGGCCAGGGCTAAAATAGCGGCAATCGCGACGAACACGATCGGTCGGTGTCTCATGGTTCGGGCCTCCTCATGACTGGTATCCACGAGGGAAGATAATCCGGTGGTACGCCCGGTGCCCGAAGGTCCGGCGACGCGATGGCGAAGATTCCGTGAACATCACCTATCCCGTGAATTTGTACCCGACGCCGCGTACGCCCAGGATGTACCGCGGCTCCTGTGGATCGTCCTCGAACTTCCTCCTCAGCAGCGAGATGTGCTTGTCGACGGTCCGGGCGTCGACGAAGACGTCCTTGCCCCAGACGTTGTCCAGGACCTCGTCGCGGTGGACGACGCGCCCCTTGTTCCGGACGAGAAAACGCAGCAGGGAGAACTCGAGTGCGGTCAGGGGGACCGGCCGGTCCTTCTTCTTCGCCTCGTATTTGACGAAATCGACCTCGACCTCGCCGAAACGACAGAAGTCCATCTCCCCCTGCGGTTCTTTGGCCCTCCGGAGAATGGCCTTGATCCTGGCCAGCAGCTCCCTGGAGCTGAAGGGTTTCGTGACATAATCGTCGGCCCCCAGCTCGAGCCCGAGGACCTTGTCGATCTCCTGGCTTTTCGCGGTCAGCATCAGGATCGGCGTCATGACCCGGTCCTGGCGCAGCCGTTTGCAGACCTCGAACCCGTCGAGCTTCGGCAGCATGATGTCGAGGACGATGAGGTCGAAGGACCGGTCGGCGGCTTTGGACAGGCCTTCGACACCGTCCCTCGCGCACGAGACCTCGTACCCTTCGAACTTGAGATTGTCCTCGAGCGGCATCAAGATGCTTTCCTCGTCCTCGATGATCAGGATCTTGTTCATCTCAACCCCCTTCCTGACGCCGGAGCGGCAGCCGGATCGTGAATGTACTCCCTTTTCCCGGTTCGCTTTCGACCTCGATCCTCCCCCGGTGAGCCGCCACGATCTCCTTGACCAGGGTCAATCCCAGGCCGCTGCCCTTGACCGTCCGCGTCAATGCGTCGCCGGCCCGATAAAAACGCTCGAATATTCTCGGGATATCCTCTTTCTTGATGCCGATGCCGAAGTCCTGTACGGCGACCGTGATGTCCGTACCATCGAGAGCCGCGCGGACCGAAATCTTCCGCGAATCCCCGGAGTATTTGACGGCGTTGTCGACGATGTTGGTCACGGCCTGGGACAGGGCTGTCCGGTCCGCCGGGAGAGGCGGAAGCGGCCCTTCGATGGCGAGGCCGATCTCGAAGCCTTCATGGCGCACGCGATCCCGGATAGTGGTGATGATATCGGTCAGGAGGGCGGAGATGTCGGTGATCTCGAACGCGAATTCCGCCCGACCCTCCTCGATCTTGGCCAGGCTGAGGATGTTGTCGGTGAGCAGCGTCAGCCGTTCGCTCTGTTCGAGGAGGACGTCGTAGTATTTCTGCCGTCTCTCCTCGGAAGGCACCCGGCCCGATTGGAGCATCTCGGCGAGCTGCCGGATCGAGGTCAAGGGGCTCTTGAACTCGTGGGATACGGTCGAGACGAAATCCGACTTCATCCGCGCGAGCGCCAGCTCGTGGGAAACGGAGCGCAGCGTGAGGACCAGGCCGAAGACGAGGATGCCGGCGATGAGGAGGAAAACGAAGAAGTAGAGTCCCCGGCGTGTCAGAAGGAACGTCTTGATGAGCCGGGGCGGCGGCTGATGGAATTCCAGGCTCCAGTCGGGGAAATTCGAGGCGAAATCCGTCCGGAGCGTCACCGGCCCGGCGGCCGGGACCTCCGATGATCGCAGGACCGCGCCTTCGCTTCCCCGGACGATCCAGGTCGTGTTTCCCGAGGGCAGGTGCTCCCGGATGGCGGGCATGAGGACATCCTCTGTCAGCCGTTCGGCGTCGATGAGGACCCCCCAAGCCCCGTTCGGCGCGCCGCCCGCGCGCTCCGCCGGCCTCTCGATCGAGACGAGGAACGAGGCGTTCTCGATGTCCAGGACCCGCCTGGCGAACGGCGGAATGGGCGTATCCGGACCGCCGGAGAGCATCGCCTTCAATTTCGGGCCCGCGCCGGCCTGAAAAAGGAACGCCCTTTCCGTTCGCTTTCTTGCTTCCGCTTCTTTTTCCGCCAGGGCCCGGAATTCGATCTGAAAGGCCTGAACATCCAGACCGGCCGGCGGGGCTGAAAGGAGAGTGCCGATATGATCCTTGGCGCGCTCGATGAAGAATTCGAATTCCGCCTTCTCGACGACCCACTCACGCCGGAGGAGCGATCGATAGAGCCCGAGGCCCGTCGCGAGGGATCCCTGGATATTCCCGAGCCGCCGGAACAGCTGGCAGATCTCCAGGGCCGCCGGCGGACCGAGCGGCATCCCCCCCGGAATGACGGTCCGGCTGTGGTCCCGCAAAATCAGTTCGTAGGTCGATCGAGCTTCTTGGAGAAGTCCGGATTTCTGCTGGACCCTGGCGACGGCGTTCAAGACCATTCCCGTGTGGCGCGGATCCATGGGGTTGTCCAAGGCCCGCCGGTAGGCGTTCAGAGCTTGGGGATAATCCTTGTCCTGGAACTCCAGCCGCTGACCGGCCTGATAATCCGCCGATAGGCTCGGCCCTCCTGCCGGGGAGGCCTCGGTTTCTCGTCGGCCGTCCGGCGCATATAAAAGCCCGGCCTCCGGGAACTGGATGTTTTGAGAATCCTGGACGTAGAAGATCTGCTCGATCAGCGGATCATCCGCGGCGAGCTTCTCCAGGGGCGCTCGCGATCCCGGGGACGGCGATCCGGATGACCTCGCGGCCGCGGCGGACAGGGAACGCTCGACGGACGTTATCCCGGCGTCGACGGCACGGACGACCTGGTCGGAGGCCCGGCGCGTCGTCTCGAGCCTTTCCTTCTCGACGAGTGCCCGGTCGTTTTGGATGCCCCGGAAGGCCAGGTACCCGAGAAGCAGACTGGGCAGCACGATCCCGAATCCGAACAGGAGAACGATCCTGTGTCGTTGATGCATCGGCCTTTCACCCCAGGGTCCTGTGCTTATTCCCCGGCCGGCGACGTGGCCTCAGTTTAAGGCACGGTCGCCGCCAATACAAGACCGGCTCTCCGACGCCGGGCTCCCTCGAACGGGAATCTAGCAAAGATCGGCTGCGCCGGATGGATGTTCCGTGGACGTTCTCGTGAAGATTCCGTGAATCCTCGCCGCTAGTCCCTGAACCGCTGAAGAAATGCGGCCTGAACCCAGAACGTGTCCCGGCTGCCGTTTCGGGTCGAGGTGAAGAAAAAATACTTCCCGTCGCGCGTGACGTACGGCCGGTTCTCCGAACCCGGGGAGTTGACCTCCTGGCCCAGATGGACGGGCGATCCCCACCCTCCGTCCTTGCCCTTGAAGGCGATATAGATGTCGTCCCCGCCCAACCCTCCCGGCTTGGTGGAGCAGAAGAGGAGATAGCTTTCGTCGGGAGCGACGAACGGGTCCCATTCCTGAAACTCCGTGTTCAGGGGCTCCAGGTTGGCGGCTTCGCCGTAGGCCCCGTCCTTGAACAGGCAGGCGTACAGGTCGAACCTGCCTTTCCCTCCGGGGCGGTTGCTGAAGAAGTAGAGGTCCCCTCCGGCCGTGTCGGACGCGTAGCTCTCGTCGTTGTCAGCGGTATTGACCGGCGAAGGGAGCGGGGTCCCCTCACGCCATCCGGTCTCGGTGATCTCCGCCCGCCACAGATCCGAGCGAAGCAGGGGATCGGCCTCCTTCTTGACTTGGTACAGCATCGTCCGGTCGTCGCTCGAGATGACGAAGTCGCCGTTGTGGACCATGGTTTCCCAGAACGGGATGAGCTCGGGTGCAGTCCAGGCGCCGTCTACGAGCCGCGTGATGTACGTGTGGCAACGGCGATCGCGGAACTTCTGGAAGAGAAAAACCGTGCCGCCCCGGGCAAAGCCCGAGCTCCCTTCTTCGTCGTTCGTGGTGATGATCCCCGGCGCAAAGGGACGCGGGGTCATCCCCGGCGGCTCCTGCCCCAGGTAGGGACCGGTGAGGCGCGGGAAGTCCTGAACGCCTCCCGCCGCCAGGCCGAAGGCCAGGAAGAGAGCGGCGAGGGCCGCCGCGACGCGGGTATGTCCCATGGTCCACCTCCGTTCAAAGGAAGATGAGGACGGCGAGGGCGAGCCCGGCCACGGCGAGCGACAGCTTGTGGAGCGTGCGCCACCCGGCGTTGGCCTCGCGCAGGATCTCGAACTCGGTGACGTAGACGACCTCGCAGGCGCCGTTGCCGCGGTCGGTGCGGACCGTGCTCGAGCCGCGGGCGTAGGGCGCGTCCTTGATGCCGTAGGAGACGAGCCAGCCCTTGATGCGGACCTGGTCGCCCTTGCGGGCCCTCTTGACGGCCGCCGCGACGAACTCGTCGGCCGGGAGCAGATGATTGTTGGACAGGCAGTTCTCGGTGAAGAGCTCGCCCGTCTCCCGGTCGGGGTAGCGGTAATAGCAGGTGAAGTCGCGGTTGCGGAACGTCATCCGCTCGTAGACGCCGGTCTCGACGTTCCGGCCCCAGATGACGCAGACGTCCTTGGTGTTGATGTGGTCGTTCCACTCTTTGTGGGAGATGTCGACGAAGGAGGCGGAGTGGTGATAGGAGACGATCATGCCCCAGAGCTCGTACGAGAAGAGCGGCTCGACCGTGTAGGTCACGCCCTTGCGCGTGACGTCGAAAGGCTCGGGGACGCCGTCCGCGGTCTGGACGGGATCCTGCAGGAGCGGCTCGAGGATGAGGCTCTTGTCGGGGAGGCGGTTCCTGAGAAAGAGCGAGACGACGAAGGCGAGCGCGGCGACGGCCAGGGCGATGCGGGCCGGCCGTCGGAGCCAAGGCGCTCTTTCTCTCATGTCACTTGACGAGGACGATGTCCTTCTGCGGCCGGCCCATCCATTCGGCGCCGTCCTTGGTCACGACGACCATCTCCTCGATGGTGACGACGCCCCGCCCCGGGACGGTCAGGCGCGGCTCGATGGTGAAGACCATGCCCTCCTCGAGCTTCCGGAAGGGTTTTTGGGCGTATTTCTCCCAGGCGGGGCCGAGCAGGGCCGTGCCGTCGTGGGCGAAGCGCCCGACCTGGTGGCCCGAGGGCGTGGGGGAACTCGGCATAGCCGGCGTCCGTGACGATGGCGCGGGCGACGGCGTCGATATCGCGGCCGAGGACGCCCGGCTTGATCGCCCGCTTCGATTCCTCGACGGCCCGGACGATCGTCTCGAAGCCCTTCCTGACGTCCTCGGGAGCGGCCGTCTCGCCGGGGGCGAGGACGTAGAAGGTCCTCTGCATGTCCGAGCAGTAGCCCTCGACCTTGACGCCGAAATCCATGTTGAGGACGTGACCGGGCGCGACGGTCCGGCCCGTCGGCGAGTAATGGGCCTGGGCCGTGTCGGGCCCGGTGAAGACGGCCGGGCAGGTGGCTTGGCCCCAGGCCGTGGGGAGCTTGCGGCGCCCGGCCTCGGCCAGGATGAACGCCGCGATCTCGCTCTCCGTCCGGCCCGGGGAGACGAAGCCGGCGACGAGGTCGTAGATCTCCTCGGTCGCCCGGACGGCCTGCTTCATCCAGCCGATCTCGGCCGCCGACTTCCGCTCGCGGAGCGCCGAGACGATCTTCTCGGCGGAGACCAGCCGCTCGGCCAGTCCGGCCTCGGCGAGGAACGCGCGGAGGGTCAGGTACATGCCGTGGGTCAAGCCGTCGCAGATCTCGCTCGCCTCGGAGTAGTTGACGGCGATCGTCCGGGGGGCGAACTCCGCGAGGCAGGCGAGGAGCGGCTCCTTGATGCCGGTCACGTATCCGACGACCTGGTCGTAGGCGCCGGTCTCCTCGATGCCCTTCTTATCGTACAAGCCGACGATGGCCCGCGTCCGGCCGTCGGCGCAGACGATGAAGGCCGAGTGCCAGGTGACGTGCCCCGGGGCGAGGAAGACGAGCGTCGGGTCGCCGCAGATCTCGCTCTCGCGGGTGAAGGTGATCCAGCAGTCCACGCCGAACTCGCGCAGGAGCCCCGCGGCCTGCTTGACCTTTTCCGGAATGAGTGTCATGCGCGTCCTCCGTGATCAGGTGGCGAAGCGTTTGAGCTTCCTGAGAAAGACCGCGACCAGGACGGCGGCCGCGAGCATCAGCGCGGCGAGGAGCAGGAAGAACTCGTGGTGGGCGAGGCGGCTGTAGGATTTGCCCAGCAGGCCGCTGCCGTAGCTCCCGGCCGCGGTGGCCGCGAACCAGCCGCCCATCATCAGCCCGGCGATCCGCGGCGGCGCGACCTTGGAGACGAACGACTGGCCCATGGGCGAGATGAGGATCTCGGCCAGGGTGACGATGAAGTAGGTCCCGATGAGCCAGGACGGCGACATGATGTTCTCGTCCCGGTTGCCGCCGGAGAGCGAGGCGAAGACCATGACGGCCATGGCCAGGCTCATGATGAGCATGCCGAACAGGATCTTGACCGGCGTCGAGGGCTCCTTTCCGGCCCGGTTGAGGCGGCCGAAGAGCGTGAGGAGCAGCGGCGTCAGGGCGAGGATGAAGAAGGGCTCGAAGAACTGGTAGGTCTCGGGCCGGAGCCATTTCAGGACGACGGTCGAGCGCTCGGCGAAGAGGGTCAGGCCGAAGGAGTTCTGGTAGAAGGCGACCCAGAAGAAGATGACGATGAGGAAGAGGATGACGAGCGTCGCGATGCGCTGGCGCTCCTCGCGCTTGTCCGGGGCGGAAACGGCGACGGGGGAGACCGGGGGGGGCGGCGGCGGACCGGCTGCGGCGGCGTTCTGGCCCGGGCCGGCCGCGGCGCGCCCCAGCACGCTGTCCATGGGCCGCAGGTGGGGCTCGCCCGCCCGGAAGATGATCAGGGCGAAGATCATGCCGGCCGCCGCGATCCAGAACGAGAGGGTGTAGCTGTGGAAGACGGCGTTGTTGAGAGTGGCCACGAGCGGGGCGATCATGGCCCCGAGGTTCACGCCCATGTAGAAGATGTTGTAGCCGGCGTCCTTGAGGTGGGCCTTGTCGGCATAGAGGCTGCCGACGAGGACGGCCATGTTGACCTTGAAGATGCCCGTGCCCAGGCCGATGAGGAGGAGCCCGAGGTAGAACGTCGTGATGCGGCCGGGCCCGGAGACGGCCAGGCCGACGTAGCCGAGGGCCATGAGGAAGGCGCCGGCCCGGACCGTCCGGATCTGCCCGATGATCCTGTCGCCGAGCCAGCCGCCGAGAAGGGGCACGAAGTAGCAGAGGGCCAGGAAGAGCCCGTAGGTGTCGCCCTTGCGGCCGTCGGACCAGCCGAGGACCTTGTCCATGTAGAGGACGAGGATGGCCATGAGCGTGTAGAAGCCGACCCGCTCCCACATCTCGGTGAAGAAGATGAAGGCCAGGGCGCGGGGGTGTTTCTTCAGCATCGGGCCGCCTTTCGCGGGTATGCTAATAAAAATCCGGAGAGGGGTCAAACGGATTGACTTGGCTGGGAGCCGGGGATATATTCCGGGACTCATGGAGGCGCGATGAATCCCAATCCGTTCCTCGGGGTCTTGCTCCACGCCCTCGGCGGGTTCGCCGCCGGGAGCTTCTACATCCCCTACAAGAACGTCCGCGGCTGGGCCTGGGAGGTCTACTGGCTCGTCGGCGGGGTGTTCAGCTGGATCGTCGTTCCCTGGATCGTGGGCGCCCTGACCTGCCCCGGTCTGTTGAACGTCCTCCGGTCCGGGACCGGCAGGACGATCCTCTGGACCTATCTCTTCGGCGTGCTGTGGGGCATCGGCGGCCTGACCTTCGGGCTGAGCATGCGCTACCTGGGCCTGTCGCTGGGGATGGCCCTGTCGTTGGGATTCTGCGCGGTCTTCGGGACGCTCATGCCGCCCGTCTTCGAGGGCCGGATCGCCGGGCTCGTCGCCTCGACGTCCGGACAGGTCGTCATCCTCGGCATCCTCGTCTGCCTCACCGGCATCGCCATGTGCGGCGTCGCCGGGATGAAAAAGGAGAAGCAGCTTTCGGACGCCGAGAAGAAGGCGTCGATCGCCGAGTTCGATTTCACCAAGGGCGCCTGGGTGGCCGCGTTCTCCGGGGTCATGAGCTCGTGCATGGCCTTCGCCTTCGCCGCCGGCAAGCCCATCGCGGAGGCGGCCGTCGCGGCGGGGGCCAAGCCGATCTTCCAGAATTTCCCGGTCATGATCATCGCCCTGCTCGGCGGGTTCACGACGAACTTCATCTGGTGCGCCGCGCTGAGCTTCAAGAACAGGTCCTGGCGCGACTACCGCCGGGTCCGGGAGGCCGATCCGGCGGAGGCGGGCCGGGGCGCGTCCGCGGCGGCGCGCCGGCGAGGCCGAAGCCTTCGCTCCTCGCCAATTACGTCTGGGCCGCGCTGGCCGGGACGACCTGGTACTTCCAGTTCTTCTTCTACGGCATGGGCACGACCCAGATGGGCAAGTACGACTTCTCCAGCTGGACCATCCACATGGCCTTCATCATCACCTTCAGCAGCCTGTGGGGGATCTACTTCCACGAGTGGAAGGGGACGGGGAGGCCGACGCGCCGGCTGGTCGTGGCCGGGATCGCCGTCCTCATCCTGTCGACGGTCGTGGTCGGGGCGGGCAATTACATCGCCACGCTCAAGTAGGGCGCGATGAGGATGTCCTTCATGAGACGCGCGGCGCTTTGGGCCTGCTGTTGTCTCTGTGGCGGTTCCCTTCTTTTCGCCGCGGGGTGCCGCGGCCGGACCGCGCAGCCTGCCGCCGGGACTTCCGGGCTTAACGGTGACCCTGGCTCGGCGATACTCCTGAAAGAGGACATCTTCGCCGAAGCGCCGTTCGCCCAATGCCACGCTTCGACGATCGCGGAGACCGGAACCGGCCTTGTCGCCGCCTGGTTCGGCGGGAGCGCAGAGGGTGCGGCCGACGTCGGCATCTGGCTTTCGCGCCGGGAGGGAGAGCAAATGGACGGCCCCGGTCCGGGTCGCGAGGGGAGTCGGGGCCGACGGCGAGGCCGAACCGTGCTGGAATCCGGTCCTCTTCCGGCCGACCGGCAGCCCGCTGCTTCTTTTCTACAAGGTCGGCCCGTCACCGGCCCGGTGGCGCGGGATGACGACCCGGTCCTCCGACGACGGCCGGACCTGGGCCGCGCCGGAGCCTTTGCCCGAGGGGATCATCGGACCGGTCAAGAACCATCCGATCGAGATGGCCTCCGGGACGATCTTGTCCGGCAGTTCCACGGAGGATGACGGCTGGCGCGTCCATTTCGAAAAGTCCAAAGACAGAGGCTCGACTTGGACCGGAACGGCGCCGATCAACGACGGCAAGGCTGTCGGGCTCATTCAGCCCGCACTGCTGCGGACCGGGAGGCGCAGCGTCATGGCCATGATGAGGAGCGACGCGGGCCGGATCTTCGACTCGAGGAGCGAGGATGCGGGCGCGACTTGGACCTCTCCCGAGCCCACCGTCTTCCCCAATCCCAACTCCGGCATCGATGCGGTGACCCTGCAGGACGGACGGCATGTCCTCGTCTACAATCCCGTCACCGAAGGCCGGGGGGTCCTGGCGGTCGCGGTTTCCAACGACGGAGGCGGATGGCAGAGGGTCCTGACGCTCGAGGAAGAGAAGGGCGTGGAGTTCTCCTATCCCGCCGTCATCCAGGCCCGGGACCGGCTTGTCCACATCACCTATACCTGGAAGCGGCAGAGGATCCGCCACGTTGTGTTGGACCCGGCCTCGTTCCCGCCGCCCCCGACGAGTGCGCCGGCTGTGGGCGAAGGCCGCGCGGTTTGTGTCCTGGAGACCTCACTCGGGACGATGGCCTTCGAGCTCTACCCGGAGGATGCGCCCAGGACCGTGGCTCAGTTCGAGGCGCTCGTCCGGGCCGGGTTCTACGACGGGAAGGATTTCTACAGGGTCGTCCGCGGCCACGTCATCCAGGCCGGAGGAGGGGACGCGCCGCCGCTTCCGCCGGAATTCAACACCCGGCCGCATCTCGTCGGGACGCTCGGCCTGGGACGCGTCGGCGACGAATGGAGCGGCGACTCCGAGATCTACGTCTGCGTCGCGCCGCGGCCGCACCTCGACGGCCGGTACACGGTCTTCGGCCGGATCGTCGAGGGCTTCGACGTCCTCGAGAAGATCGCGAACGTCCCGGTCGAGGAGAGGTGGGAGGGGCCGGACAACCGGATGGCCATGCACAAGCCCCTCGAGCCGGTCGTCATCCGCCGCGCCCGCATCGATAAAATAGGGGGACATGATACCAATTTCCGATTTAATAAATTGGGGAATATGGTATTGTGTCCCCGAATTGATTTGGGTATCCTCTGGGGCATGTTTTTCAGGGAGCGTGACCTCCGGACGGCCATCCTGGCCGTCGCCTTGCTCGCGGGGGCGACGGTCCTCTCCGCCCAGACTCCGCCTGTCCAGGTCCGGGACCTCCTCAGCCTGCCCCGCACCGAGCGCATCGTGGTTTCCCGCGTCAAGGGGCCGATCACCCTCGACGGCTTGAGCGGCGAGCCCGGGTGGGCGGGCATCCCGCCGCTCTGCATGGTCATGCAGTCGCCGACCTATGGCGAGGCCTGTTCGGAGCGGAGCGAGGCCCTCGCTCGGCTACGACGATGAGTTCGTCTACGTCGCCGGGCCGACTCTTCGACGACGAGCCCGGCGAGCGTCCAGGCGCCGACGAAGAAGCGCGATGCGATGATCGCGACGACGGACTGGTTCGGCATCTTCTTCGACACCTTCAACGACAAGGAGAACGCGCTGGCCTTCCTCACGACACCGGCCGGCCTGCGCTTCGACGCCGCCGTCTTCCGCGACGCCCAGATGCCGCAGCCGAACGAGATGCCCATGAACCTGAGCTGGAACACGTTCTGGGACGTCGCCGTCGCCCGGACCGGACGAGGGCTGGTTCGTCGAGATGCGCATCCCTCTGTCGAGCCTCCGCTTCCAGGCGGAGCGGCGGCAAGGTCGTCATGGGCGCTGACGGTCTTCCGCTGGCTGGCCCGCCGCAGCGAGACCGACACCTTCCCGGCCATCCCGCCGAATTGGGGCCAGATGAGCGCCTGGAAGCCGTCCCAAGCCCAGGAAACGGTGTGGCCGGGCCTGCGGCCGCGCCGGCCGGTCTATCTCACGCCCTACGTCCTCGGCGGCGTTTCGACCGGACCTACGAGCTCGACGAAGCCGAGACCGCCTACGTCCGCGGCGGCTCGCCGAAGTTCGATCTCGGCTTCGACTTCAAGTATGGCCTGACCGGCAACCTGACCTTCGATGCGACCGTCAATCCGGATTTCGCCCAGGTCGAGGCCGACGACGTCCAGGTCAACCTGACCCGCTTCTCCGTCTTCTTCCCGGAGAAACGCCTCTTCTTCCAGGAGCGCTCGAGCAACTTCGACTACAACATGGGCGGCTCGAACACCCTGTTCTACAGCCGCCGCATCGGCCTCGTCGGCGACGTGGACGCCGACGACCTCCGCAGCGTCCGCATTTTCGGGGGCGCGCGCCTGGTCGGGCGCCTGGGCGGATGGGACATCGGCCTGCTCGACATGCAGACGGCCGCCCTCGACGAGGAGAACCCCTCCGAGAACTTCGGGGTCCTCCGGCTCCGGCGCCAGGTCATCAATCCTTATTCCTATTTTGGCGGCATCGTCACCAGCCGGGTTGGCGCCGGCGGCCGCTACGGCATCGACTACGGTCTCGATTGGATCTGGCGCGTCCGCGGCGACGACTACATCACCCTGCAGTGGGCCCAGACCTTCAAGGACGGGCGGGAGAACCGGGCCTTCGACCTCGATTCTGCGCGCTTCACGCTGATGTACGAGAAGAGGACGAACAAGGGCTTCGGGACGACTGTCCGGTTCGCCCGGGCGGGCCGGGATTTCGATCCCAGCCTGGGTTTCATGATGCTCGACGACTACACCGCGTTCTACACGCGGAGCCTCTACGGCTGGTTCCCGGGCAAAGATTCGACGCTGACGAGCCACAGCGCGTTCCTCGAGACTCGCTTTTACTGGGACAACGCCACGAGGGAGCTGCTGATGGGCGAGATCGGCCCGGGCTGGGAGTTCGCGGCCAAGAACGGGTTTGCCGCCTCGGTCCAGCCGAAGCTCCATGTCGATAACCTGCTCGAACCCTACGAGCTCGCGGACGACGTCTCGGTCCCGGTCGGCCGCTACGTCTATCCGGGGATGCTCTTCACCCTGCAGACGCCGCCGGGGCGGCTTCTCAACACGGTCGTCACGGGCGAGGTCGGCGGCTACTTCGACGGCTGGCGCGTCTCGTTGGGCGTGATGCCGACCTGGTCGGGCATCTCCGATCTCGAGATCGGAGGTATGTTCCAGTACAACCTGGTCCGGTTCCCGGTGCGCGGCCAATCCTACCTCGCCCCGCTCGGACAGCTGCGGGCGCTGGCCACGCTCAGCGTCAAGCTCTCGGTCAGCGCCCTCGTCCAGTACAACGGGGCCGACGACAGGGCCGGGGCCAACATCCGCTTCCGCTACAATCCCCGCGAGGGGACCGACTTCTACATCGTCTACAACGAGGGCATCTACACGGACCGGGCGGGCCGGATCCCGTACCCGCCGGCGTCGAGCGGCCGCGCCCTCTACGCCAAGTTCAACTACACCTTCAACTTTTAAACGGAAAAGAAGGGACCAGGTCTTCGCGTCTTCAGGCAGAAACTGGCGTCTGCGAAGACCTGGTCCCTTCTTTTCGGTCAGCGGGAGGATTTGAGGCGGTCCCAGACCGCGACGTAGAGGGCGTTGGCGGCGCCGATGTCGCCGATCATCTCGCTCTTGGCCCGGATCTCCGGCGCCAGGAAGATCCCGGGATTGTCGCGGATCTCCGCCGGCAGCAGGGGATAGGAATCCTTGTTGGGGCAGAGATACCAGATGAACTCCGTGTTCTCGGCCGCGACCGCCGGGTCGTGGAGGAAATTCATGAAGGCGTGGGCCAGCCCCGGCTCGCGGGCGTCGGCCGGGATGACCATGTCGTCGCAGGAGATGACCGTCCCTTCCTCGGGCACGAAGAAACGGACCTCCGGGTTCTCCCGGCGCACCTGGAAGACGTCCCCGCTCCAGGCGTGGACGAGCAGGAACTCGCCCGAGGCCAGGCCCATCTTGTACTGCTCGTTGTCGTATTTGGCCAGGTTCTTCTTCCACTCGAGAAGGACCGTCTCGGCCTCGGCCAGCTCCGCTTCGCTCGTCGAGTTGATGCTGTAGCCGAGGAGCTTGAGCGCGGCGCCGATCGTCTCGCGCATGTCGTTGAACATCGTCATCCGGCCGCGCAGGTCCGCGCGCCCGAACATCCGCCAGGAGGGGACGACGTCGGCGACCCGGCCTTCGAGATACGCGATGCCGGTGTTGGTGATCATGTAGGGGACGGAGTGGTCCATGGCCGGGTCGATGGCCATGGCGAGGTAGTCGGGGTCGACGTGGACGAGGTTGGGGAGGAGGGCGCGGTCGAGGCGGCGCAGCAGGCCCTGGGCGTTCATCAGGCTGACCATGTAGCTCGACGGCATGAGCAGGTCGTAACCGGTCGCGCCGGCCCTGATCTTGGCGTACATGGCCTCGTTCGACTCGAACGTATCGAGAACGACCCGGCAGGCCTGCTCGCGTTCGAAGCGCCGGACGAGCTCGGGCTTGATGTAGTCGGACCAGGTGTAGACCCTGAGGACGGGCTTGGCCTTTCCGCACGAAACGGAGACGGCGGACAGCGCGGCGAGCCCGACGAGGGCGGCGAGGACCGCCCACGCGGCGCGAGAGTTCCCTTTAGCGTTCTTCATCGGCGTTTCCCGAAGGTCCCGTTATAGCCCAGTTCGGTAGCTATTTCAATGAGACGCGATCCCGTTTCCGGAGAAACGGGTCAGGTCCCGGATTTTCGGTTGGCCAGGCGCCGGCTCACGAGGACGGCCGTCAGCGTGACGGCGAGGAGGAGCGTCGACAGGGCGTTGATCATCGGCGGCGCGCCGAACTTGATCATGCTGTAGATGCGCAGGGGCAGGGTCGTCGAACCGGGCCCGGCGACGAAGAAGGTGATGACGAAGTCGTCGACCGACAGCGTGAAGGCCAGCAGGGCCCCGGCGACGATGCCGGGCATGAGCATCGGGATGAGGACCTTGCGGACGCTCTGCCACGGGCTGGCCCCGAGGTCGCGGGCGGCCTCGAGGACCGAGAAGTCGAAGTCCTGGAGCCGGCCGAGGACGGTCATGGCCACGTAGCTCGCGCTGAACGTGACGTGGGCCAGGAAGATGGTGAAGAGGCCCAGCGGCACGCCGGATGCGACGAAGGCCATGAGCAGGCTGATGCCCATGAGGATCTCGGGGACGACGAGCGGCGTGTAGATGAGCGTGTAGTGGACGCGCTGGAGCCGGCTCGCTCCGTAGCGGTGGAGGGCGAAGGCGGCCGTCGTTCCCAGGACGACCGACACGGCCGTGACCGAGACGGCGACGATGAGCGTCGTCTTCAGCGCCGCCCAGATCTCGGGCGACCGGAAGAGCCGCTCGTACCAGACGAGCGAGAATCCCTGCCAGCTGCTGGAGAAACGGGCCGGATTGAAGGAGTTGGCGACGAGGAGGAGGATGGGCAGATAGAGGAAGGCCATCACCAGGACCGTGACGACGATGGGGAAGCGGCTTCTCCTCACGGCGCCTCCCCCATGACGATGTCCGACTTCTTGTTCTTGCGCTGCAGGGCCAGCACGGCGACGAGGGGTGCGAGCACGGCCAGGACCAGAACGGCCGAGAGCGCCGCGGCGTGCGGCAGGTTGCGGTCGGTGAAGACCCGCTGGGCGATCTTGTTGCCGAGCATCTCGCTCCCGGGCCCGCCGACGAGATCGGGGATGATGTAGGAGCCCAGGGCGGGGATGAAGACGACGAGGACGGCGGTCAGGACGCCCCGCCGATGCCGGGCAGGAAGACCTTGCGGAAAGCCTGGAACGGGCGGGCGCCGAGGTCGCGGGCGGCCTCGACGAGCCGGAAGTCGAACTTCTCCGCGGCGGCGTAGATGGGCAGGATCGTGAACGGCAGGAACGTGTAGACCATGACCAGCACGACGGCCGCCGGATGATAGAGGAGGGTCGTCTCCGGCCCGACGAGCCCGAGCGCCTCGAGGGCCTTCTTGATCATGCCGTCGGGGTGGAGGAGCGATTTCCAGGCGAAGACGCGGACGAGGAAGCTCGTCCAGAACGGGATGACGACGAGCATCAGCAGACGGTTCCGCCATCTCTCCGGGGCCCGGGCGATCGTGTATCCGGCGGGCAGGGCCAGGACGAGGCATATGACCGTAGTCAGGAGGCTCATCCAGAGCGTCCGCCAGGCGATGGCCAGATAGCTCGGCGACCAGAGCGAGCGCACGGTGTCGAGGGTCCAGCCGGCGCCGATGCCGCCGTAGGGATTGGACGGCCGGAAGGCGATGACGAAGACGAGCAGGGTCGGGACGACCACGAAGATCCCGAGCCAGACGAGCGTGGGCAGGGTGACCAGCCACTCGGCCCGCCGGCGGCGCACCTCGAGGCGGGGTTCGATCCCATCCTATTCCCCGTCGACGGCCGGGAGGGGCTCGCCGGATCTCCGGAACCGGTCGAGCATGAAGCCGTCGTCGGCGTGCCAGCGGATCCAGCACCCGTCCTTCCAGCGGATGGGCTTCTCGTCGAGGAAGTAGCGGTCGTGCTGGCGCAGGACCTGGATCCTGTGGCCGCCGGCCCGGACCCAGTACTTCGTGTTCGCGCCGAGATAGATGACGTCCTCGACGACGGCCGGGACCGTGTTGTGCAGGGGCTTCTCGGCCGGCTTGTCGTGCGAGATGTGGATCTTCTCGGGCCGGATGCTGAGGGTGATCGTCTGGTCCGGTTGGATGGCCTTGTCGTTGAAGCCGTGGACCGGGGGCAGTCCGTCGATGGCGATGCGGCAATAGTCGCGCTCGGGACAGTCCTGGACGCGGCCCTCGAGGAAGTTGGTGTCGCCGATGAACGCGGCGACGAAGCCCGTCCGCGGCGATTCGTAGATCTCGGCCGGGGTCCCGATCTGCTCGATCCGGCCGCCGTCCATGACGGCGATGCGGTCGCTCAGGCTCATGGCCTCGGCCTGGTCGTGGGTGACGTAGAGGAAGGTGATGCCGACCTCGTCGTGGATGAGGTCGAGCTCGATGAGCATCTTCTGCCGGAGCTTGAGATCGAGGGCGGCCAGCGGCTCGTCGAGGAGGAGGACGTCGGGCTTGTTGACCAGGGCCCGGGCGACCGCGACGCGCTGCTTCTGGCCGCCGGAGAGCTGGTCGGGCTTCTTCGTCCGCCTGGTCGGCCATGCGGATGAGCTCGAGCATGCGGTCGACCTCGGCCCGGATCTCCGCCTTGGGCCGCTTGGCGATCGCGAGGCCGAAGCCGATGTTGTCGCGGACGGTCAGGTGGGGGAAGAGGGCGTAGCTCTGGAAGATGGTGTTGACCTTGCGCTTGTCGGGGGGGAGGCCGGTGATGTCGCGGCCGTCGAGGAAGACGCGGCCGGCGTCGGGCTCCTCGAAGCCGGCGGCCAGGCGCAGCATGGTCGTCTTGCCGCAGCCGCTCGGGCCGAGAAGCGAGAAGAACTCGCCCTTCTCGAGGCCGAGGGAGACGTCGTCGACGGCCCGGACGGAGCCGAACCGCTTGGAAACGCCGCGGAATTCGAGGAATGCGTTGCTCAAAGCCGCTCCATTATAGAAGAAGGGACCTGGTCTTCACAACAGGCAGTATTGCGGCCTCATGCCCGATATGTTAGCCTTGCTCCCTCGACCGCCGGAAAGGAGAGATACATGAGAAATCGACTCCGCATAGCCGTGACCTTCGTCATTTCTATGGCCGTTTTACACTGGTATCCGTTCAGGCCGCCCCTGCCCAGGACCTGGCCGGTCATTGGGAGGGCGCGATCGATCTGCCCGGCACCAAGCTGGCCGTCGACGTCGATATCGCCAAGCAGGCCGACGGGACGTGGAAGGGCGACATCTCCATCCCGCTCCAGGGCGCCAAGGACCTGCCTCTCGCCGGCATCAAGGCCGAAGGCGCGAACGTCGTTTTCGTCATCTCCGGGGTCCCGGGCGACCCGACCTTCAAGGGCCAGCTGAGCCCCGACGGATCGAAGATCACGGGACAGTTCGCGCAGGGCGGCGGCGCCTTCCCGTTCGAGCTCGTGCGCGGCGCCGATCCCGTCGCCAAGGCGCGCCAGGCCCTCGAGGGCTTCGACGAGGTCGTTGTCCGGGGCCTGGCCGCGCTCAAAGTGCCCGGTGCGGCCATCGCCATCGTCAAAGGCAAAGAGGTCATCCTGGCCAAGGGCTACGGCTTCCGCGACGTCGAGGGCAAGCTGCCCGTGACCGCGGACACCCTCATGGCCATCGGCTCGTCCACCAAGGCCTTCACGACCTTCACGCTCGGCACGCTCGTCGACCAGGGCAAGATCGACTGGGACAAGCCCGTCCGCAACTACATCCCCTGGTTCAGGCTCTACGACGCGCCGGCCGGCGAGCGCCTGACGCCGCGCGACCTGGTCACGCACCGGTCCGGGCTGCCGCGCCACGACCTCGTCTGGTACAACAACAAGACGGCGAGCCGCGAGGACCTCGTCCGCGCGCTGGCCTTCCTGCCCCCGACGGCCGACCTCCGCGAGAAGTGGCAGTACAACAACCTGATGTTCCTGACCGCGGGCTATCTCGTCGAGACGATGACCGGCCAGAGCTGGGAGGAGGCCGTGCGGAGGCTGGTCTTCGCGCCGCTCGGCATGACCCGCAGCAACTTCTCGGTCCTCGAGTCGCAGAAGGACAGGGACTTCGCCTTCCCCTACGACGAGCGCGACGGCAAGATCGTCAAGATCCCGTTCCGCGACATCACCACGGTCGGCCCGGCCGGATCGATCAATTCGAGCGTCAACGAGATGAGCCGCTGGGTCGCGGTCCACATCAACGGCGGCAAGCTCGGCGATACGCAGGTCATCGGCGCCGACACCCTGGCCGATCTCCACAAGCCCTACATGACGACGGGCGGCATCTCGACCCGGCCCGACATCACCGCGCCCGACTACGCCCTGGGCTGGATGGTCGACAACTACCGCGGGCACGGCCGCGTCCACCACGGCGGCAACATCGACGGCTTCTCGGCCATGGTCAGCCTGTGGCCGAACGACGGGCTCGGCTTCGTCGTCCTGACCAACAAGAACGGGACCGGGCTGGCGGAGCTGCTCATCCGGACGGCGGCCGACCGGATCCTGGGCCTCGAGGCCGAGGACTGGATCGGCGACGCGGCCAAGAAGATGGCCGAGGGCGAGGCGGTCGGCAAGAAGGCCGAGGAGAAGAAGGCGACCCGCAAGCGCCCGGGGACCGTGCCGGCCCACAAGCTCGACGAGTACGCGGGCGACTACCGGCATCCCGGCTACGGCGACCTCGAGGTCACGCTCCAGGGCGGCAAGCTCGGCTTCGTCTACAACGGCATCGCGACGCCGCTCGCCCACTGGCACTACGAGACGTTCAACGGGCTCAAGGCCGAGGACCCGGCCTTCGAGGACACGAAGCTGACCTTCCGGACGGACGAGAACGGGAACGTCGTCGGCCTGACCGTCCCCTTCGAGGCCTCGGTCGACGACATCTATTTCGTCAAGAAACCCGACGCCCGCCTGTCCGATCCGGCCTACCTCAAGACGCTCCTCGGCGCCTACGCGCTGCCCACGCAGACCGTGACGGTCGGGTTGAAAGGCGACGTTCTGACGCTCACGATCCCCGGCCAGCCGGTCTACGATCTCGTACCGGAGGTGGGCGGCGAATTCTCGCTGAAGGCGGCCAAGGTCGTCCGTCTGAGATTCCAGACGGACGCCAAGGGCCAGGTGACCGGGCTCGAGATCAGCCAGCCCGGCGGCGTCTACGAGTACAAGCGGGCCAAGTAGAACAGGAAGGGGTCGAACCTATTTTTTGAAGTCCGACTGGGTCTCGACCGTGAAGAACTTGTGGTCCCTGTAGACGACGCTCGTCCGCGAACGGACGAAGAGCTTCCCGTCGGCGTCCCGGTAGGCCTCCTCGGTGACGTCGAGGCTGGGGAAGCGGAGGCCGTTCTTCGCGACGCCGAACTCCGTATAGGACCGGACCTCGGGGACGGCCTTGTAGCCTTCTGCGCGGGCCAGGATGTTCTCGTAGCTGCCGAAGGTCGTCGGGTCCCACTCGATCCGGAGCACGCTCGCATCGTCCGCCTTGAGCCAGATCCTGCCCCCGAGGTAGTGAGAGATCCCGGCCAGCCGGGGTTTGACCTCGAGGATCCAGGCGTCCGTTTCGCCCACCTTGTCGCGGCCGAGGAGACGATAGGCGTAATATTCCTCGAACCGCTCGTCGAGCACCTGGACCGGGGCGAGCAGGATGTCGGCGAAATGGAAGGCCAGGAGCTGAGGCTCCGGCGTCTTCGGGCCGGCCTTCTTGCCGTTCCGCTCGAGAAGGACGCGCTTCTCCCCGACCTTGCCCACCTTGCGGACGAACTGGTAATCGTAGAGATAGGCGTTGTCGAATTTCGGGCCCGGCCGGGAGTCGAACGACATCGGGCGTCCCTGTGTCCCTCCCCCGGTGTGGCCGCCCGATGAAGTCGTGCCGCTGTTGTCCGAAGCGATCGGCGACGTCTTCACTCCCGGGCTGAGGCGGTCGCGGCCCTGATCGAGCCTCTCCGAGACCTCCTCGAGGCAGATGAAGTCGAGCGCCGCCTTTTCCAAACGGGCGCAGTACTGCCGGGCCGATCTCAGGACGAGCCCGAGCTGGAACGTGTCGTCCGGAGGCTTGACAGGCTCCTGGGCCGCGAGGCTGCCCAGCGCCAAGATCGAGGCGATGAGAAGTGCCGCGCGTGCCCGCCTCAGTGCCGTTCCCATTCTGTGCATATTAAAGTCCCTGTCCGCCGGTCCTGTCAAGACGCCGGAAGATGGGACCAGGTCTTCACACCACCAGGGGAAAATCGGCGTTTGTGAAGACCTGGTCCCGTCTTGCAGTCCCGTCTTGTTGACGGCGGGGGAGGGGTGGCCTAGAATGGGAGCCGAGGCCAAAGACGATGATCACCCGGTTCGCCGTTCCGTTCATCATCCTGGCCGTCCTGTTCCTGCCCCTGCCCTTCGTTCCCGGTCTTCTCGTTTTCGCCGTCCTGCTCGCGCTCCGGCCGCGCGGCGAACCGGCCCGCGCTTTCGTCCCGATCGTGCCTTCGGCCGGGCCGGCGCTTCTCCGCGGCCCGCCCCGCTGACCTCCTCCATCCCCCGCGTCCGCGCCTGCGGACTCCCGTGAGCATCCGAGAGGAGGACCCCCATGAGCAAGTTCCGGACGGCCTTCAACCGCTTCCGCGGTCATCCGGTCGAGGACGACCTTTCCGCCTATTTGAAAACCGTACGCAGGATCCGTCAATTCCAGGAGAGCGCCGCGCTCGGCCGCAGGACCGACGCGGAGCTCGGGCTCGCGGCGTCCGCTTTGCGCAGCCGCCTCGTGAAAACGGCGGCCCTTCCCCAGCCCGACGCGAAGCCGGGCCTCATGCCGCCCGAGGCCCGCATCGAAGCCTTCGCCCTCGCCCTCGAAGCCGCCCGCCGGGCCACCGGTCTCGCGGCCCACGACGTCCAGATCGTCGCCGGGCTGGCCATGGCCGACGGCAAGATCGCCGAGCTGCCGACGGGGGAGGGCAAGACGCTCGCCGCCGTCTTCACCGCCGCGTTCTTCGCCCTCTCGGGCCGGCCCGTCCACGTCCTGACCTTCAACGATTACCTGGCCCGCCGCGACGCGGCCTGGATGGGCCCGGCCTACCGCCTCCTCGGTCTCTCGGTCGGCACCGTCCAGGAGGGCATGGACAAGCCGGCCAAGCGCGCGGCCTACGCCTGCGACGTCGTCTACGCCACCGCCAAGGAGGCCGGTTTCGACTACCTCCGGGACCGCCTGGCCTACGAGCCCGGCGAGCTCGTCCACCGGCCGCTTGCCGCCGCCCTCGTCGACGAGGCCGACTCGATCCTCATCGACGAGGCCCGCATCCCGCTCGTCATCTCGGGCGCGGCCGGCGCCGTCGCGACCGACGCCCCCCTCCTGGCCTCGATCGTCCGCGGCCTCGAGCCCGGCCGGGACTTCGAGACCGACGCCGAGCGGGCCAACGTCTTTCCCACGGACGCCGGCATCCGCCGGATCGAGGCGCTCACCGGCCGCGGCAACCTCTTCGCGCCCGAGAACGAGGCGCTCCTCGGCGCGGTCCACTGCGCGCTCCACGCCCGGGCCCTGCTCGAGCGCGACGTCGACTACATCGTCCGCGCCGGCCGCGTCGAGATCGTCGACGAGTTCACCGGCCGGGTCATGGACAAGCGCCACTGGCCCGACGGCCTGCAGGCCGCGGTCGAAGCGAAGGAGGGCGTGCGCCGCGGCTCCGAGGGCGCGATCCTCGGCTCCATCACGCTGCAGCATTTCTTCCGGCTCTACCCGACGCTCTGCGGCATGACGGCCACGGCCGCGCCCTCGGCCCGGGAGCTCAAGGAATTCTACGGCCTGGGCGTCGTGGTCGTCCCCTCGCACGAGCCGTGCGTCCGGGCCGACCTGCCCGACGTCGTCTTCACCCACAAGGCTCCCAAGCTCGAGGCGCTCGTCCGCGAGATCGCCGGCGTCCACGCCGCGGGACGGCCCGTCCTGGTCGGGACCGCGAGCGTCCGGGAATCGGAGGAGCTCGCCGAGGCGCTCGATCGGGCGGGCGTTCCCTGCGAAGTCCTCAACGCCAGGAACGACGAGCTCGAAGCGTCGGTCATCGCCCGGGCCGGGGCGCCGGGCGCCGTGACCATCTCGACCAACATGGCCGGCCGCGGCACGGACATCAAGCTCGGCGGGCCGAACGAGGAGGAGCGGGAGCGCGTCGCGGCCCTGGGCGGGCTCTACGTCATCGGCACCAACCGGCACGAGAGCCGGCGCATCGACGACCAGCTCCGCGGCCGCTCGGGCCGGCAGGGCGACCCCGGCTCGTCGCGGTTCTTCATCAGCCTCGAGGACGATGTCTTCGAGCGCTACGGGCTCGGGCCGCGGCTCTTCGCGCGCTACCGGCTCGAGCGGCGGCCGGAGGCCGTCGACGACGCCGTCCTTCGCCGGGAGATCCTCCACGGCCAACGGGTCATCGAGGGCCGCAACCTCGACGTCCGCCGGGCGCTCTGGAACTACACCACGCTCGTCGACACGCAGAGGAGCATCGTCGCCGGCTGGCGCGACGCCGTGTTCGCGCCGCGGGCAGGGGAGGAGACTCCCTTCCGGCCCGCGCCGGAGCTGGCCGGGGCCGGAGCCGCGCGATTCGGGCGGGCGGAGTTCGACCGGATCGCCCGCCGGGCCGCCCTCTTCCACATCGACCGGATCTGGGCCGACCATCTGGCCTGGCTGGCCGATCTCCGCGAAGGCATCCACCTCGTCTCTCTCGGCCGCAAGGAGCCGCTCGCCGAGTTCCAGAAGGCGGCGACCGAGGCCTTCCTGGAGCTGGAGGAGAAGATAGGAGCCGCGACGGGCGAAACGCTCGAGGCCCTCGTCGGGCGCGAAGGCCCGGTCGATCTCGAAGCCGAGGGTTTGAAGGGCCCGTCCTCGACCTGGACCTACCTCGTCAACGAGGACCAGCTCGGCTGGGGCGTCGAGCTTCTCAAGGGCACGAACGTGGGCTTCACGTCCGCGGCCGCGGCTTTCTACGGCCCGCTCTTCATCCTGGCCATCCTCGGAAAGCGGTTCAAGCGAAAAAAGGCCGAACGGAAGATCTGAAGAAGGGACCAGGTCTTCGCAGACGCCAGTTCTAGCCTGAAGACGCGAAGACCTGGTCCCTCCCAAGCGGGTTTGACCCCATCTTGATTGACAGGTCCGGCGGCGGCGGCTAGAGTAGAACCTCGGCCCGCGCCGCGAAAAGAGACCCGTGAAGAAAGAACAGAGCGTCACACGCCCAAGCGCCCGCGAACGGTCTCGAGCGCAAGCTCGGCCTTTTCCCGCTGACCAACATCGTCATCGCCAACATGATCGGCGCCGGCATCTTCACGACGTCGGGCCTGCTCATGAAGGACCTCCACCATCCCGGCGTCATGCTGTCCCTCTGGCTCCTCGGCGGATTCGTCGCCCTCTGCGGCGCCCTCTCCTACGGCGAGCTCGGGGCCGCTTTCCCCCAGGCCGGCGGCGAATACGCTTTCCTCTCGCGCCTCTACCATCCCGTCCTCGGCTTCCTCTCCGGCTGGGTCTCGTTCTTCGTCGGCTTCTCCGCCCCCATCGCCGCGTCGGCCATCGGCTTTTCCGAGTACCTGACCCGGGCTTTCCCCGGACTTCTCCATCCCGGCCTCCTCTCCGGGCCCTCGGAAGCGGCCATCATGAAAAAGCTCTACGCCGTCGTCATCATCGCCGCCTTCACCTTCCTCCACACCCGCGGCCTCGAGGCCGGGGCCCGCGTCCAGAACGCCCTGACGGGTCTCAAGATCCTGCTCGTCGTCGGCCTGGTCGCGGCCGGCTTCGCCGTCGGCAAGGGCAGCCTCGGCCACTTCGCCGCGGCGGCCCCCTTCCGCTTCGATTTCGGCGGCCTCAAGACCATGGGCCTGTCGCTGATGTGGATCATGTTCGCCTACAGCGGCTGGAACGCCTCGGCCTACGTCGGCTCGGAGGTCCGCGACCCGTCCCGCAACCTGCCCCGCTCGCTCCTCCTCGGGACGGCGATCGTCACGCTCTTGTACGCCGCCCTGAACGTCTTCTACGTCTACGCCATTCCGCCGGCCCAGATGGAAGGCGTCATCTCCGTCGCGGGTCTCGCCGCCGGCAACCTCTTCGGCAAGTCCGCCGAGACGGTCCTCTCGCTCCTCGTCTCGTTCGCCCTGTTCTCCTCCCTCAGCGCCTACCTCATCCTCGGGCCTCGCGTCTACTACTCGATGGCCCGGGACGGCATCTTCTTCAAGTCCATCGCCTACGTCGATCCGAAGTCCTCGGTCCCGACCCGGTCCATCGTCCTCCAGGGCGGGATCGCCGCCGTCATGGTCTTCCTCGGGTCCTTCGAACAGCTCCTGACCTACATGGGCTTCTCCCTCGGCATCTTTCCTCTGCTGGCCGTGCTCGGCGTCTTCAAGCTGAGGCGCTCGGGCCGGAGCGCCGTCAAGCTCCCCGGCTATCCTGTGGCTTCGGCCGTCTACCTCCTTTTCGGTGCCGCCATCCTCGTCCTGGCCTTCCTCGAACGCCCCAAGGAATCGCTCATCGCGGTGGCCACGGCCCTGGCCGGCATACCCGTCTATCTCTTCTTCAAGAGCCGGGCCGCCGGGCAAGGCTGACCTTCCCCCGCCCATCCGGCTTTCCGCCTCCTCGATTTGACTAAAACCGCCTCCCGTTCTATTCTTGAAGGGTAAGGAAAGGGGAGTTTAAAGACCGAAGGGTGGACGACTGAACCCTGCGCGAGGAGGACGCGAATGCGGGTGTCGGCGATAGCGGTCGCGCTCGGCCTCTCCCTTTCCTCCTGCTCCGTCGAGAAGCTGGCCCTGAAGAAGGTGGCCGGGATGCTTTCCGGCTCCTCCGCCTCCGCCGACGTCTTCACGTCGGACAACGACCCCGACTTCGTCGGCGACGCCCTGCCCTTCGCCATCAAGCTCTACGAGACGCTCCTCGCCTCGCTCCCCGAGCACGACGCCCTGCGCCTCCGCACCGGCAGCCTCTACGTCATGTACGCCAACGCCTTCGTCGAGACCCCCGCCGACATGACGCCCCGGGCGGAGCTGGAGACGAAAGAATATCTGCTCGCCCGGGCCAAGAACCTCTACCTGCGCGGCCGGGACATCCTGTTCAAGTCCCTCGAAAAGAAGAACCCCCTCATCCGCCGGCAGCTCAAGGACCGCCGGTACGCCGAGGCCATGGCCCCCTTCGGCAAGGCCGATGCGCCGCTCCTCTACTGGACCGCGCTCGGCTGGCTGGCGGCCTTCTCCGTCGATCCCCTGGACATGACGCTCGGCCAGACGGTGCCCCAGACGCGGGCCATGATCGAGCGTGTCGCCGCCCTCGAGCCCGGCTACGGAAAGGGCGCGCTCGACGCCTTCTTCGTCGGCTATTACGGATCGCTCCCCGGCTATCTCGGCGGCGATCCGGCCAAGGCCCGGGAGCATTTCGCCAGGGCCCAGGCCGTCGCCGCGAAGTCCGACACCTCCGCGCTCCTGTCCCTGGCCACGACCGTCTGCGTCAACGAGCAGAACGCGGCCGAATTCAAGCGCCTGCTCGGGGAGGTCCTGGCCTTCGACCCGGAGAGCAGCCCGCCGAACCGCCTGGTGAACATCCTCAACCAGCGCAAGGCCCGCTGGTACCTGGCCCACATCGACGACTTTTTCATCGAAACGGAACACCCATGAAGATACCCCGGACCGCACTCGCCGTCGTCCTCCTGGCCGCGCTCGTCGTGCCCGCGGCTCCCGGCCGCCCGGCCCCGCCGGCCCCCCGACCGCGTCCTCCGGCGCCGTCGTCATCAAGATCGCCAGCATCGCTCCCTCCCGCTCGCCCTGGGACAAGGCCCTCGAGCAGGTGGCCCGCGATTGGGAGCGCATCTCGAAGGGCGCCGTCCAGGTCAGGATCTATCCCGGCAGCATCGCCGGCAGCGAGCAGGACATGATCCGGAAGATGCGCCTGGGGACCATCCAGGGAGGCGTGTTCTCGAACATGGGCCTGGTCAAGATCGACCACTCGCTGATGGTCCTCAGCATCCCCTTCCTGTTCCATACCCGGGACGAGTTCAACGCCGTCTTCGACCGGATGAAGCCCGGCTTCGAGAAGACGATCGAGGACAAGGGCTACAAGATGATGCTCTGGACCCTGGCCGGGTGGGTCAACTTCTTCTCCAAGTCCGAGGTCGTCGACCCGGACGACCTGAAGAAGCTCAAGGTCAGCGTGACCGCGGACTTCCCGGAGCTCGAGCAGGTCTGGAAGAGGATGGGCTACGAGGTCGTCACGTCGGGGGCCAACGAGCTGATGATCCAGCTCCAGAGCGGCGCGGCGTCGGCCGCCTATCTGCCTCCCCTCCTGGCGGCTTCGGGCCAGTCCTTCGCCCTCCTTCCCCACATGTTCAGTCCCTCCCTGGCCCCGCTCGTCGGCGGGCTCATCCTGAGCGACAAGGCCTGGGCGGCCGTCCCCGCCGAATTCCGGCAGCCCTTCCTCGACGCCGTGGCTTCCGCGGCCAAAGGGCTCTACGAGGAGACGATGAGGCTCGAGGCCGACGCCGTGAAGATGATGAAGGACAACGGGCTCGTCGTCCACGACCCTTCGGCCGCGGCGCTGGCCAAGTGGTACGAGGCCGCCGGCCGGGCCGTCGACGGGCTCATCGGGCCCGTCTTCTCGAAGGAGAGCTACGACCGGGTCGTCCGATACGTCCGGGAGTACCGTCAGGCCCGTGGCCAGTAAGCTCGTCCGCGCCGTCCGCAGGGCAGAGGATTCCCTGGCGTTCTTGTCCATTTTCGCCCTGGCGGTCCTGCTCCTGGTCGAGCTCGTCGCGAGCCGGGTTCTCCACACCGGATTGAGGAATTCGGGCGTCTGGGTCGAACACCTGGTCCTGGCGGCGACCTTCATCGCCGCCGCGGTCACGGCCCGGGAGAAAAAGCACATCGCGATGGCCACGGGGCTGTTCCTGCCCAAGGCCCTGAAAGGGCCCGCGGAGATCGTCTCGGCGGCGCTGGCCTCGGGCCTGACCCTGGCTTTCGCGCTGAGTGCGCTGTCCTTCACCTGGACCGCTTTTTCGGCGACGGAGAGGCTGGGCCGGGTCCCCAAACGGCTCGTCGTCCTGGTCATGGCCGTCGGATTCCTGGCCATGAGCGTGCGGTTCATCACGACGCTCGAGCGGAAGAAAGCGCGGGCGGGCGCGGCCGTGGCCGCGGCGCTCCTGGGGCTCTTCCTGGGCTTCGAGCCCCTCGCCCAGCTGACTGACGTCGGGCGGGACCGCGTCGATGCCGGCGCTCACGGCGCTCCAGGAGGCGCTGCGTCCCGTCCTCGCGGCGGCGGCCGGGCCGCTGATCGTCCTGCTCGTCGCCGCGGCGATCTTCGGCCTGCCCATCTTCGCCGTTCTCGGGGGCGTCGGCTACCTGCTCTTCGCCAAGGCCGGCCAGCCGCTCGAGATCATCCCCAACCAGGCTTACAGCGTGCTCACCGGCAACGCCATCCCGGCCATCCCGCTCTTCGCGGCGGTCGGCTTCTTCCTGTCCGAGAGCCGGGCGGGGGAGAGGATGGTCCGCTTCTTCCAGGCCGTCTTCGGCTGGTTCCCGGGCGGGCTGACGGTCATGGCGGTCATCGTCTGCGCCTTCTTCACGACCTTCACCGGCGCCTCGGGCGTGACCATCCTGGCCCTGGGCGGGCTCCTGGCCGTCATCCTGGAGAAGGCCGGCTACCCGAAGCGGTTCACGGTCGGTTTGCTGACGGCGTCGGGGAGCGTCGGCCTGCTCTTCCCGCCGAGCCTGCCGGTCATCATCTACGGCGTGACCTCCGCGACGAGCATCAAGGACATGTTCGTGGGCGGGCTGTTGCCGGGCGTGTTCCTCGTCCTCTCGGTGATGACCGTCGGCGTGGTCTACTCGTGGAAGCACCGCATACCCCGCCACCCGTTCAACGCCGGGGAGGCGGTCAAGGCCTTCGGGGAGTCGTTCTGGGAGCTGCTCCTGCCGCTCCTCGTGTTCGGACTGTATTTCGGCGGGATCGCCAGCCTCCAGGAGAGCGCGGCGGCGGCCCTGCTCTACGTCGGGGTCGTCGAGACCCTCGTCAAGAGGGACCTGAAGTTGCGCGACCTGCCCCGCATCTTCCTCAAGGCCGTGCCCATCATCGGCGGCGTGCTGATCATCATGGCCCTGGCCAACGGGCTGTCCTACTACGTCATCGACGCGCAGATCCCGCAGAAGCTCAGCGCCTGGGTCGCGGCGTCGGTCTCGTCGAAGTACGTCTTCCTGCTTTTCCTCAACCTGGCCCTGCTCGTCGTCGGCTGCTTCATGGACATCTATTCGGCCATCCTGGTCGTCGTGCCGCTGATCATCCCGCTGGGGCAGATCTTCGGCATCCACCCGGTCCACCTGGGCATCATCTTCCTGGCCAACCTGGAGATCGGATACCTCACGCCGCCCGTCGGGCTGAACCTGTATCTCGCGTCCTACCGGTTCGACGAGCCCATCGTCCGGGTGTACAGGGACGTGCTGGGTCTTCCTGGCGCTCGGCCTGGCCGCGGTGCTGCTGATCACCTACGTGCCG
>CAWHBV010000001.1:0-190877 GCA_963827635.1 uncultured bacterium | reverse complement strand
CGCTCTGGCAAAGCAGGGCGAGGCCCAGTACGCGACGACCTCGCTCTCGACGAAAGTGGTCTCTTTCGAAGGGACACTGCTCGCCGATCTCGACCGCAAGGTCGACGAGATCCGCGAGAAGAAGGTCGCCGATCTCTACGCCTGGGACGCCAAGTCCGTCCTCGTCCGGCGGGACGGCCTCGAGATCCGAGCCGTCAAGGAGAAGGCCGGCGAAGAGGAGAAATGGATCCTCGATCCCGCGACCAAGGCCGAGGCCGACCGGACCAAGGTCGAGGACTTCGTCCGCAGGATCGAAGGCCTCGAGGCCGCGGCGTTCGTCGATTCACCCGGCCCGCTCGCCGGCTACGGCCTCGACCCCGGCACGGAGATCCGGATCACGACCCGGGATTACGAGGGCAAGGAGAAGGAGGTCGTGCTCTTCGTCGGCCGGGAAGACGCGGCCACGAAGCAGGTCGCGGTCAAGGCCGCCGGTCTCGAGTATCTCTTCCTCGTCGATGCCGCGTTCCTCGCGGACCTGCCCAAAGACAAAAACGCCTGGCAGGCCGAAGCCCCGAAGACCGCAGAAGGCCAGACCGATAAAAAGTAAATTCGCCGAACGCCTCCTGGCCTGGTACCGGGTCCGCAAGCGCAAGCTGCCCTGGCGCCGGACCCGCGATCCCTATCTCATCTGGGTCTCGGAGATCATGCTCCAGCAGACGACCGTCGCGGCCGTCGTGCCCTACTTCGAGCGCTGGGCCCGGGTCTTCCCGGACCTCGAAAGCCTGGCCCGGGCCCCGCTCCGCAAGGTCCTCCGGGAATGGCAGGGGCTTGGGCTACTACCAGCGGGCCCGCAACCTCCACCGGGCAGCCGGGATCGTCCTGCGCGAGCACGGCGGCCGCGTCCCCGACGACGAAACGGTCCTGCGGCGTCTCCCCGGTTTCGGACCCTACACGACGGCGGCCGTGCTCAGCCTGGCCTATCGCCGGCCGTTGCCCGTCATCGACGCCAACGTCCGGCGGGTCCTGATGCGCGTCCTGGGCCTCGAAGGGAGGGCGGAGACCCGGGTCGACAAGACGCTCCGCGCTTTCCTCGTCAAAGTCTTCCCCGCGGACAGCGCCCGGCGATTTCAACCAGGCCCTGATGGAGCTCGGCGCGCTCCTCTGCCGGAGCCGGGACCCGCAGTGCCTGGACTGTCCCGTCCGTTACGCCTGCCGGGCGGCGCGGGAAGGGACCCAGGAGATCATCCCCCGGCCCAAGAGCCTCCGGACCGAGAAGCAGGAGGTCGTCGTCGCGGTCATCGAGCGTGACGGCCGCTTCCTCATCCAGCAACGCCCCGCCGGAGGCTTGCTCGCCGGCCTCTGGGAGTTCCCCGGGGGCAAGGTCGAGCCGGGAGAGAGCCTGACGGCGGCCCTAAAGAGAGAGATCCGCGAAGAGCTCTGTACCGGGATCACGGACTACGGCGCCTGACGACGGTCCGGCACGCCTACACCCGGTTCCAGGTGACGCTCCACGCCTACCGTTGCGCGCTTCGCGATCCTGGATTCGAAGCCGGGCCGACCCGCCGTTGGGTCACCCTGTCCTCGATACGGAAGTATCCCCTGCCCTCGGGCAGCGTCAAGATCGTCGATTTCCTCGCCGGGAAGGCCCTAGGCCGTCAGGCCGAGCGCGCTGTGCTTGGCCGCGATGGCCTCGGCCAGAGCCTCGATCGCTTCGAGGTCGGCCGGCTTCGGCTGTCCCTTGCAGACGACCGGCGGCAGAAGCTCGACCCTCAGGTTGGGGATGGCCCCCTTGACGACGTCGACCATCTTGCCCGCCCAGCCGTACGAGCCGACGATCGAGGCGAACCGGACCTTGGGCCGCAGGGCGTTGGCCAGGACGACGGCGTTGAAGACCGCCGGGTGGGGCCCGACGTGGACCGTCGGGGCGCCCACGACGATCGTCGCCGCGTCGACCAGGTACATGGCCAGCTGGCCGATGTCGGCCGTGGCCATGTTGAACGGATGGACCGTGACGCCCCGGACCGTCAGGGCATCGACCAGGCGCCCGACCAGGATCTCGGTCGAGCCGTGCATGGTCACCCAGGGGATGACGACGCTGTTGTGGGGCTTGTCGTCGGTCCAGTCGCGATAGGCCCGGATGATCGATGCCGGATCGCGGTGGATGGGCCCGTGGCTCGGGGCGATGAGGTTGATATCGAGGTCCTTGATCTTCTCCAGGTTCTTCTGGATGATCTTGCGGAAGGGCATCATGATCTCGGCATAGTAGCGCTTGGCCTCGGCCAGGATGCAGTCGATCCCGTCGACGAAGAGGTTCGTCTGGGCCATATGGGAGCCGAACCAGTCGCAGCTGAAGAGGATGCGGTCCTCTTCGAGATAGGTCGACATGGTCTCGGGCCAGTGGACCCAGGGCGTGAGGATGAACCGGAGCGTCTTCCCGCCGAGCTCGAGCCGCTCGCCGTCGGCGACCGTCCGGATCCGGGCCGGATCGAGGCCGACGTGGTCGACGAGCATCGGCTTGGCCGTCTCGGACGCGAGGAGCACGGCCTCGGGATAGCGTTCGAGGACCCAGGGCAGACCGCCCGAGTGGTCCTGTTCCGTGTGGCTGGAGACGACGTAGTCGATCTTCGGGACCCCTCCGAGGTAGGCCCGGAGGACATCGAGCTTCTGGGGCTCGACGGCGTCGATGAGCGCGATCTTGTCGCGGCCGGTCACGAGATAGGCGTTGTAGCTCGTCCCGTCGGGCAGAGGGATGAGGGCGTCGAAAAGCCGCCGGTCGAAGTCCGGCGCCCCGACGTAGTGGACGCCGGGAACGATCTCTCTGGGTTCCATATCGGTGATTCTCCTTGAGAATGTCGCTAAAATTCCTACTTATTTTATAGTATTTAAGGCGAAAAATAAAGTGTGAAAGGTTCAGACGCCGGGATACTTCCGCTTGGCGAAATAGATGATCTCCGGGTGCTTCTTGTAGCCGAGCCTCTCGAAGACGGCCATCGAGACGGCGTTGTCGTCCTCGATGAGGCAGGCCAGGATGTCCAGGCCCTGGGACTCGAGCCAGCGTTCGGCCTCGCCGACGAGACGGGCGCCCAGGCCCTTCTTCCGCAGGGCCGCGTCCACGGCCACGCGGTTGATCCAGCCCTTGCGCCCGTCGTGGGTGGCCAGGACCGTGCCGACGACCCGGCCCCCCTCCCCTTCCTCGGCGACGAGGAAGCGGACGTTGGCCAGGCCGATCTGCCGGACGATGTTCTCCCGGCTGTCCCGCCCCTGCGGGCTTGAGCGGCAGGCCGCCTTCGGCCCAGAGCTCCATGACCCTGTCGTAATCGGCGGGACGGAATTCCCTGATCGTCATGGGGACCTCAGCGGATCGAAGAGGACGAATGCGCCGACGGCCACGGCCGCGGCCGCGACCCCGGTCAGAACGGCCGCCGGCCAGGACTTCTTGTGGACCGTCCGGGCGGCCAGGATGAAATCGCGAACGGCCAGCACGGCCGCCGCCGGCGAAAAAGGCGAGATAGGCCGTCTGCCACGGGCCGGGCTCCGACAGGATCCCCACCCACTCCTCCTGGCCCATCCCCAGGACCATGAAGGCCGCCTGGACGAAGGCCGGGACCCAGGCGACGAGGAGCGGACCGCCCCACGCCCAGGCCGTCTCGCCCAGCACGGCGCTCCGGCGGCAGCCCTTCTTCCCGAGGGCCAGGAGCACTCCCGAGGCGAGGACCCAGACGGCGAAGACCAGGGGCAGGATGTAGAGCGCCTGCCAGACATAATAATTCACCGTGCTCATACCGGAGAGGACGGGGGCCGTCGGGACGGCACCGGCCAGGGCCAGCATGATCGACGTGACGACATAGAGGCCGCCCACTCCGGCGAGGAAAACCGCCGGGCGGCGGAGAGGATGCCGGCCCCGGGCGATCCCGTGGTCCGGCTGGCGCGGCTTGAACAGGGCGACGGCCATCGCGTCCTCCCCTCAGCCCACGACCAGGTGCGAGCTCGCGAAGACGGGGTCGGTCGTCAGGTTGATGCCGAACCGCCGCAATCCCGAGTCGTCGCCCGCCGTCGGGATGTGGGTGATGTGGACCTCGCATCCCTGCAGCTCCTTCATCTTCTCCAGGGCCATGTGGGCCATGGGATTGGAGGCCGCGTTGATGCTCAGGCAGATGAGGACCTCGGACAGGTCGAGGCTGACCGACCTGGCCCCGAAGACGTCCTTCTTGAGCCGGCCGACCGATTCGATGATCGACGGCGAGAGCAGCGGTATCTTGTCCGGGATCCCGGCCAGCGTCTTGACCGCGTTGAGGACGAGCGCCGAGGCCGCGTGCATGAGCGGGGAGTTCTTGCCCGTGACGATGGCGCCGTCGCGAAGCTCCAAGGCGGCGCCGACGAAGACGCCCTTGTTGCCCTTCCCCGCCGCCCGGGCCTCCTCGGCCGCGCGGCGCGCGGGCGCGACGACCTTGCGGTCCTCGGCCTTGACCCCGAGCTCCTTCATCAGCAGCTCGGCCCGCTGGACGGTCTCCTTCTCGACGAAACCCAGCGTGTACTCGCAGGAATAGCGGAAAAAGCGCCGGATGAGCTCCTGGCGGGCCGCTTCCTGGCAGGCCTCATCGTCCGTGATCCCGAACCCGGCGGCGTTGCAGCCCATGTCGGTCGGGGATTTGTAGAAGGACGGGGCGCCGGTGATCTTCTCGATGATCCGCCTCAGGACCGGGAAGACCTCGACGTCGCGGTTGTAATTCACCGCGACCTTGCCGTAGGCCTCGAGGTGGAAGGGATCGACCAGGTTGAAGTCCCCGATGTCGGCCGTGGCCGCCTCGTAGGCGACGTTGACCGGATGCTTGAGCGGGATGTTCCAGATGGGGAAGGTCTCGAACTTGGCGTAGCCCGAGGCCAGGCCCCGGCGATGCTCGTGGTAGAGCTGGGACAGGCACGTGGCCAGCTTGCCGCTCCCCGGCCCCGGTCCGGTGACGATGACGAGCGGGTGTTCCGTCTCGATGTAGTCGTTGGCCCCGTAGCCCTCGTCGCTGACGATGACGTCGACGTCCGTGGGGTAGCCTTTGGTGAAGCTGTGGGTGTAGACCCGGATGCCCTGGCGCTCGAGCTTGTTCTTGAAGATCCGGGCGGCCGGCTGGTTTTCGAACCGGGTGACGACCACGGCCTTGATGCGGATGCCCCACTCGCCGAGGTCGTCGATGAGCTTCATGGCGTCGACGTCGTAGGTGTGTCCGAAGTCGGCCCTCATCTTCCGCCGCTCGATGTCGCCCGCGTAGATGCAGAGGAGGAAGTCGGCCTGGCTGCGGAGCTCCTGGAGGAGCTTCATCTTGACGTTCGGATCGTAGCCGGGCAGGACCCGGGCGGCGTGGTAGTCGAAGAAGAGCTTGCCGCCGAATTCGACGTAGAGCTTGTTCGAGAAGCGGCCCATCCGGTCGAGGATGGCTTTCTTCTGCTCCTGCAGGTAATGGGCGTTGTCGAAGCCGGTGGACGTGGTTCATCGGGGGGTGCCGCCTCTCACGAGCTTGAAGTCGTCGAAGAGCCCGTAGCCGACGGCGCTGTAGCCGGAGCCCGGCGGCGGGCCGCCCTTCGCCCCCTGCTGGAACGACCCCGGCCAGGCCCGGCCGAGCGGCGGATCGTTGTGGAACGGTCCGAGGGTGTTCCGGAGCGTGCCGTAGACGACGACCGAGACCTCGTTCGGGCCCGGCTTGAGGGCCGAGGTCAGGTCGGCCTGGTAGGGCGGGAACGCCGCCGTGCCGACGCGCGTCTCTCCGACGAAGACCTCCGCCGTCGCACCGAGCCAGGACCCGAGCTCGAGGCGGTAGGCCGCGTCCGCGCCAGCCTCGGGGACGACGAACGTCCTCGTATAGCGCACGCCGGCCCCGTAGAACGGCCAGCCCTGGGCCTTCCAGGGCCCGGCTGCGAGGGCCGCGGGCGGATGGATCTCGAAGCCGCGGGCGGCCGCGACCAGGCGGAAGTCCCCGAGGAGGTAGACGGGCTCGAGCTCGCTGTGGATGGTGAACGGCTTGGCCTTGACCGTGATCCTGTTCTGCCCGGAGACGATGTGGGCGCCGACCGGGAAGACGCCGAAGGACCGGTCGAGCCACCACTCCCCGGCCAGCGGCTCCACTTCCTTTCCGTTGACGAAGACGCGGAAGAGGGCGGGCCGTTCGACGACGGCCTTGACGTCGGCGAAATCCCCGGCGTCGGCCTTGACCGTGCGGAACCCGAAGACCGCCTCGAAGCCCGAGTCGGCCGGGAACTTGTCCAGGTCGAGGATGTTGGTCTTGTACTGGACCGCGCTGTCCCAGGGATTGCGCGGCAGGCCGTGGGCCTCGAAGGTCTTCCGCTGGGCGTCGTAGAAGTAGAGGTCCTTCTCCGTCCGGCCGCGAAGAACGAGATCGCAATAGTCGAGGGTCAGGACGTTCGGCGCGAGAGGCCGGACATCGAGGCCGCCCTCGGGTGCGACCTCCTGCCAAACGGGCGCCGGCGGGGCGGCGAAGGGTTTGCCCCGCTCGTCCTTGAGACACAGGAGCAGGCTGCCGCCCGGCGGCAGGGAGAAGGAGAGGTCGAGCTTGCCGCCGCGGCGCCCGAACGGGTAAGGCTTCACCGCGCCGGTGAAGGGGTCCCAGGCTTCGGCCGAGCCCCCATCCAGCGTCATCGTCCCGGCGGTCTCGACCGCCGGGTCGGAATTGACGAGAAGGACGATCCGGCCGCCGTCGAACTCCCGCCGCTGGTGGAAGAGCTTGTTCCCGGCCGGGAGGCCGGAGAACACGATCGCCGGGGGGCTCAGCTGGCGGATCTTGTCGAAGCCGTTGCCCGGCCCGGAATCGAGCCAGCGGTCGCCGAACGATTCCCGCATCTCGCGCACGTCCTCGGTGGGAAGCCCGTTGACGTATTCGGGCGGGGTGACCCAGGAGACGATCCGGCCATCGCGGATGAGATAATCGCGGAGGAGGGTCGCCGTCGAGTCCTCGAGGTTGCGCATCCCCGGCGGCAGGACGATCAGGCCGTAGGACCGGGAGCCGACCTCGAGCCGGCCGTGGCTGACCGAGGCGAACTCCTGAAGAGTCTTCTCGCTGGCGAGGTCGTATTCGATCTGCTCGGCCTCGAGGAGGCGGACGAAGGTCTGGAAGTCGGTGCCGATCGTCTGCAGCTCTTCCGACGCGGCCGACGGCGAATAGTACATCCAGGCGGTCGTCGTCGGCTCGATGACCAGGATCCGGTTGACCTGCTGGCCCAGGCTCATGACGACGGACAGGCGGCCGAAGTAGTCAGCCAGGGTGTTGTAGTGGGGCCACCACGGTTCGACGTCCGAGAACGACAGCGGGTGGTCGCGCTTGCGCGCGCCCTTGATGGTGGCGTAGGACAGGTGCTGGTTGAGGAAATTGACGCCCAGGGCGTATTCCCAGTCGCCGATCCTCTTCTGGTCGGCGAAGGTCATGTCCCAGCCGCCGGCGCCGTAGGTCTCCGACATCGTCCGCTCGTGGCCCTGCTGGTTGGCCGCGCTGCGGATCTCCCGGACGGCCCGGGCGTTGCCGAACTGGGCGGACGGGGCGTCGCTCCACTCGTTCATCAGGATGTCGATGCCGGGCATGTGGGCGTAGGCGGCCATGGCCAGATTGTCCGGGGACACGCGCGGCGCGGGCCATTCGTGTTCCCAGTAATGTCCGGTGAACGCCAAGCCGTTGTCGGTGGCGTAGGCGTAGTAGGGCTTGGCCCAGTTCTCGATGAAGAGATCGAGCAGCGTGGCGTAGAAATCGTGCCGGACGCGCTTCCAGTTCCCGACTCTCTCGAAGAGAGAGACGAGGTTCGGCCGGAGGTCGTAGCCCCAGCGCGTCTGGAACGCCGTGAACAGGGCCGGCGTGTAGTTGACGGCCTCGCGGCCGCCGGCCGGGGAGATCTCGGCCTCGTCCTGGAAGACGCCGGGCACGGTCTGGCCGAACTCCTTCCCGATCGCGGCCTTGTAGCCGTTGAGGGTCAGGTCGAGGAACTTCTCGGTGACGTCCTTGCGCATGACGTCGACGTAGGTGAAGCCGCCGTGCCAGGGCGAGGGTGCGGCCTTGGCGACGTCGAAGACGTAATGGACGGCGGCATCGGTGCCGGGCGCCGCGACCTTGCCCGTGACGTCCTCGAAGCCCGTCAGCGTCTTGCGCAGGACGAGGAGGGGGGCGGGATCGAGCGCCGCCGCCGGCGGTCCTTCGAACGTGCGCATCCTCAGGCCGGCCCGGCCGGCGTCGGGCAGGGCCGCCGGGACGTGGCCGCCGGCGAAGCCGGACGGGTAGGAATTCTCGTCGTAGAGCCAGATCTTGAGGCCGAGGCGCTTACCCTCCTCGACGGCGTAGGCGCAGAGCGAGAACCATTCGTCCGTGAGGTAAGGCGTGATGAGACCGGGCCGCGGATGGATGAACCCGCCGCCGATGCCCCGGGCCTTGAAGTCCTCGAGCTGGCGCTTGATCTCGTCCCGCGTCATCAGGTCGTTCCAGACCCAGAGCGGGGCGCTGCGGTACGCGGCCGGCGGATCGGCGAAGGTCTTGAGAAGCGTATCATAGGTCGGCCCCTCGCCCTTCTTGGCGCAGGACGCGCCGGTGACGGCGATCGCGAGAATGAGGACGCAGAGGATTCCAACCGGAGTTCGGCGGTTCATGGTCATGACGGGTCCCTTTCGCGCCCGACGGATAGTGCGGCGGACGGACGGGTATGGCCGCGGGCGAGCGCACATTTGTCCCTCAATCTAGGGGAACGGGTGCCCAAAGTCAAGCCGGCAGGGGCGGAGGAACGGGCGGGACACCGCGAACGGTTCGTCGCAGGGGAAGGGAATGGCGGAGAGGGCGGGATTCGAACCCGCGGCCCCGGTTTAAGCCAGGGCAAACGCTTAGCAGGCGTTCCTGATCGACCACTCCAGCACCTCTCCGCGGTCGGGGAACCGGGTTATTCTAACACGAGATGCGGGCCAACGCCAAACGGAACGCGGCCGTCAGCACGGGCCCCAGGTGTGCTTGGGGTGGCGTCTCTCGTATTCCGCGGCCGTCTTCTTGGTGATCTTGTGCCAGGGCTCCCCCGTCTTGGCCCCGACGATCCCGGCCAGGGCGCAGCGGCAGAGGGTCTTGTCGACCTTGGTCCTGAGCTCGTGGAAGACGTCGTAGGGATCGCGCTTCAGGAAGTCCTCGGCCGTCTTGATGCCGATCTTCTCGAGCTTGGCGGCGGTCGTCTTGCCGACGTTCGGCAGGTCGGTCAGCTTGGCTCCGGCAAGCGCCCGTTTCGTTTCTTGCGGGATCGAGATCTTATCCATGATATCGCACCTCTCCGTCAAAACTGTCTTACTCGATCATCCTGAGGACGGTCTGCCAATTCCGGGTCGTGACGTCCCTTCCCAGCGACTTCTCGAGGAAGGCCATGAGCTCGGGGGTTCCGGCGCCTTCGGAAAGCGCCACGGTGCTGCAGACCTCGCCCGGCCGGACGCTGACGATGCGGGCGCCTTTGGGAGGTGCGGGCAGTCGTGGCCCCGGAAGCTCCGGGTCGATCCCGGGGAAGGAACGTCACATAGAGCTTGGTGTCGGCGCTGGGCGCCAAGCCCTTGAACGGATCGGCGGCGACCAGGGCCGCGAGCTCCCTCATCGAGCGCAACAGGACGGGCACCGGGAAGCCGAAAGCCCCGGCCAGGCCGCGGGCGATCGTCCCCTCGAGGTCCTCGGCCTTCTTCCCCGTCGTTTCGAAGACGACGTTGCCGCTGGCCAGGACGGTCCGGACGTTCTTGAAGCCCATGGCCTCGAACGCCTTCCTGAGGGCGGGCATGGGGATCTTGTGATGGCCGCCGACGTTGATGCCTCTCAGGAAAGCGATGGTGGCGGAGGGAGAGGGATTCGAACCCCCGTTCCGGATAACCGGAAAGCGGTTTTCAAGACCGCCGCCTTCAACCACTCGGCCATCCCTCCGCGCCATGGCCATCATTCTACGTGCCGGAAGCCCGGCTGGCAAGCGCGGGGGGAATTTGATACGGGCGGTGCCCGGCCGTCAGGTCCGGACGATCCGCTCCAGGCCGCCCATGTAGGGCCGCAGGGCCTCGGGGACGACGACCGAGCCGTCGGCCTGCTGGTAGTTCTCCAGGATGGCGCTGACGGTCCGGCCGACGGCCAGGCCCGAGCCGTTGAGCGTGTGGGCGAACTCGGGCTTGCCCTTGGCCTCGCGCTTGAACCGGATGTTCGAGCGCCGGGCCTGGAAATCCATGCAGTTCGAGCAGGACGAGATCTCCATGAAGCCGTCGCGGTTGGGCATCCAGACCTCGAGATCGTAGGTCTTGGCGCTGGCGAAGCCCATGTCGCCCGTGCAGAGCAGAACGACCCGGTGGTGGAGTCCGAGCCGCTTCAAGATCTCCTCGGCCGAGGCGGTCATGTATTCGAGCTCGTCGAAGGAGCTTTCGGGCCGGCTGAAGATCATCATCTCGACTTTATTGAACTGGTGCTGACGGACGAGGCCGCGGACGTCCTTGCCGTACGAGCCCGCCTCGCTGCGGAAGCAGGGCGTCCAGGCGACGAACCGCGTCGGCAGGGCCGCGCCGTCGAGGATCTCGTTCCGGTAGAGGTTCGTCAGCGGCACTTCGGCGGTCGGGATGAGGTACCAGTCGAAGCCCTCGAGCTTGAACAGGTCCTCCTTGAACTTGGGCAGGTTGCCGGTGCCGGTCAGGCTCTCGGCGTTGGCGATGAAGGGCGGCAGGACCTCGGTGAAGCCCCGCTCGCGGGTGTGGATGTCGAGCATGAAGCTGATCAGCGCCCTTTCGAGCCTCGCCCCCGCGCCGAAGTAGACCGCGAAGCGCGAGCCGGTGATCTTGGCCGCCCGTTCGAAGTCGAGGATGCCGAGCTTCTCGCCGATGTCCCAATGGGCCTGGGGCTTGAAGCCGAGCTCCGGCCGGCTCCCCCACCGCCGGACTTCCGGGTTGTCCGCGGCGCTCTTGCCGACGGGGACGGACTCGTGGGGGATATTCGGGATGTTGAGGAGGGTCGACTTGAGCTCTTCGTCGAGGGCTTTGAGCCGCTCTTCGAGGGCGCCGATCTCGTCGCCGACCTTCCTCATATCGGCGATGATCGTCGATGCGTCCTGCCCGTCCTTTTTAAGCCGGGAGACCTCCTCGGAGGCCTTGTTCCGGACGGCCCGAAGGTCCTCGGCTCTCTTGAGCAGGTCCTTCTTCTCGCGCGAGATGCGGACGAACTCGTCGAAGCTCGGGCGCGGACCGCGGGCGGCCAGCCTATTCTGAACAGACTCAAGGTTTTCCAGAACGAATTTCGGGTCGAGCATAGGGCGATTATAGCACGGAAATGGGGACATGACCCATTTCTCCTGAAATGGATCGTGTCCCCATTTCCGCGGAGCTTTGACAAGCCGCCGATTGTTCAACAATAGGCGGGATGAAAGGCTGCATCCAGGTCTATACGGGGAACGGCAAGGGCAAGACGACCGCGGCCATGGGCCTCGCCCTCCGCGCGGCCGGCCACGGCTTCAGGACCTATGTCGCGCAGTTCCTCAAGGGACAGCCGACGGGAGAGGTCGAGGCCGCAAAGAAGCTGGATCCTCTCATCCGCATCGAGCAGTTCGGCCGCGAGGGCTTCATCACCGTCAAGGACGGGCCCGGCGACGAGGACGTCGCCCTGGCCCGGAAAGGGCTGGAGCGCGCGCGCGAAGCGATGCTCTCCGGCGCCTACAGGATCGTCGTCCTCGACGAGATCAACACGGCCGTCCACTTCAAGATCGTGCCGGAGCGGGACGTCCTCGACTTCCTCGATGTGCGTCCGGAAGGCGTGGAGGTCGTGCTGACTGGCCGCTACGCGCCAGCCTCGTTCATCGACCGGGCCGACCTGGTCACGGAGATGAAGGACGTCAAACATTACTTCGACAAGGGCGTCCCGGCCCGCGAGGGCATCGAGAAATGATGCGGCGGCCGAATCCCTTCGGCCGGAGCCCGTTCCGTCCGACCATGGAACCGGCCCGGTTCGAAGCGCTCGTCGCCGAGGCCCTGGACGAGATCCCGGCCAAGTTCCGCAAGCTCATCGACAACCTCAACGTCCAGGTCGAGGACGACTGCCCGCCGGGGACGAACCTGCTCGGGATCTACCACGGCGTCCCCTACCCCCACCGGAGCCCCGCCTCCTACGGCAACTACCCGCCCGACGTCATCGTCATCTACCAGCGGCCGATCGAATCGATCTCGCGGTCCGACGAGGAGATCAAGGACCACGTCCGGGACACCGTGCTCCACGAGGTCGGGCATTATTTCGGGCTGGGCGAGGCCGAGCTCCGCGAGATCGAGCGGGCGGTCCGCGAGATGCGCAAAGGAGAGAACTCATGAACAAGCCCCTCGCAGGCATCTACGCCGCCCTGACGACGCCTTTCGTCGGTGACGACATATCGACGGACGGTATCAAGGACAACGTCCGCAGGCTCAACGCCACCGGCCTCGCCGGCTACCTCGTCCTCGGCTCGACCGGCGAGAGCGTTTCGCTCTCGGACGCGGAATCCCTGGCCCTCGTCGACGCCGTTCTCGAGGCCGCCGCGCCCGGCAAGAAGGTCCTCGTGGGTACGGCCCGCGAGTCGACCCGGGGGACGATCGAGTTCACGAACAGCCTGCCCGCACACGGCATCACCGCCGTCCTGGTCCGGCCACCGTCCTATTTCAAATCGAAGCTGACCCGCGAGGCCCTCAAAGCCCACTACCTGGCCGTGGCCGAGGCCAGCCGTCTCCCCGTCCTCGTCTACAACATGCCCCAGAACACGGGCATCTCGCTGGAGCCCCGCTTCGTCGTCGACCTGTCCCCGCACCCGAACATCATCGGGCTCAAGGAGAGCTCGGGCAGCATCGCGTTCCTGGAAGAGATCGTCCGCCAGGTCCCCGAGCGGTTCCACTACTTCCTCGGCTCGGGCCACGTCGTCTACCCGGGCCTGGAGATGGGGGCCGCCGGAGCGATCCTGGCCGTGGCCAACGCGGCCCCGGAGATGTGCGCCGAGATCTTCCGGCTGTATCAGGCCGGGAAGAAGGACGAGGCCCGAGAGCTTCAGCTCGACCTCGTCCCCCTGAACAAAGCGTTGATGGAAACCTACGGCATCGCCGGGCTCAAGCACGCGCAGGACCTGCGCGGCTATCACGGCGGTCCGACCCGGCTTCCCCTGCTCCCCGTCGACGAGCCGGCCAAGCGCGAGATCGAGTCCCTGCTGAGGAAGCTCGGGCTCCTTACTTCTTGACGACCTCGACCCGGCGGTTCCTGGCCCGGCCTTCGTCCGTCGCGTTGTCCGCGACGGGTTTGTCCTGACCCCACCCGACGGCGCCCAAACGGGCCGCCTCGACGCCTGCGGCGACGACGGCATCGGCCACGGCCTTGGCCCGCGCCTCCGACAGCGTCTTGTTGCCCTGCGGCGTTCCGGTGTTATCGGTGTGTCCCTCGATCGATACGCGCAGGTCCGGATTCTGCTTCAGGAGCGCGGCGATCTCGCCGACGATCTTCTGCGATTCCGGCTTGATGGTCGCTTTGCCCGTGTCGAAGTGGATCTCGAGGGCGATGCGTCCGTCCTTCTCGAGGGCGGCCAGCATGTCCCCCGCCGTGATCTCCTGGGTCATCTCGCCGATCTCCAGGATGGTTAGCCTGTAGACCGTGCCGCTGTTGGCCGTTTCGACAGCCACCCAGACCTGGCTCGAGCCCCGGACGATCTTCAGCGATTCGTAGATGTCGGTCTGATAGACGACAAGACCGCCGGCATCTTTGACGGCGTTGGCGTAGTTGCGGAGGATCTGGAGCTCGGACGGCGTTGGCGCGCCCTCCGGCAGATAGTAGTTGAGCTCGGTCTTCCGTCCTTCGAGAGTCTGAGCCTTCTCCTCGCCGACGTAGAATTCGACGGCGTCGAAGTTAGATTCACACGAACTGATGACGAAGCCCTTCATCCGGTTGAACAGGGGGTGGTCCTTGCAGCCCTCTTCGTCCGTCTCCTGGGCGGCCAGGAACGGCGGGGCGGCGCAGAGCACGGCCAATACGACCAAAGCGACGAATTTCCTCATTGTGTCCCTCCTCTCCGAGCGGGCTTCTGCCTCCGCTCGCTCACGCTCGCGGCAACGGATAAACCGTGCACCCTGCTCCGACAGCACTCTCCCTGCGTGTCCCGGACCGCCGGCTCCGGCGAGGCTGACTGCCGCACAAGGGACCCTCCCGTTGCCGCTGCTACCTTCCGGTCCTGACGGGATTCGCGGGCGGCCCTTCGCGCAGGGCCCCGGCCTTCAACGCCACGTGCCCGGGCACCGGCCAGAAAGAGGGAAGCCTCGGCAGGGAATTCGACCCCACTGGAGCGGATTGTGGGCCACAGGGCACCGCTACCTCCCCGTCTAGCACGGTCGCCTCCATTATACATATTTTCCGTTCTTTGGAGTAAAATGGAGTTTCGAACCCAGGAGGGAAGGAACATGTATTTCGGCGATCCCACGTTTCTACTGGTCATCCCGGCCCTGATCCTGGCTTTTTACGCCCAGGCCAAGGTCAAGGGCGCGTACGGCAAATACGGCCAGGTCTTCGCCTCGTCCCGCATCACGGGGGCCCAGGCCGCGAACCAGCTCCTCCAGACGGCCGGAGCGGGACACGTCGTCGTCGAAAAGACGCCGGGACAGCTGACCGACCACTACGACCCGCGGAAGAAGGTCCTGCGGCTGTCCGAAGGGGTCCACGACAGCTCCTCCATCGCCGCCCTGGGCATCGCCGCCCACGAAACGGGCCACGCCCTCCAGCACCACCAGAGCTACCAGCCCATGGGCCTGCGGTCGCTCATCTACCCCGTGGCCAAGCATCGGCTCGACCCTGGCCTTCCCGGTCTTCATCGCCGGGTTCTTCTTCAGCGGCAAGAGCTCGGCCCTCCTGATGAACATCGGCATCCTGCTCTTCGCCGGCGCGGTCGCCTTCTCCCTCGTCACCCTGCCCGTCGAATTCAACGCGTCGAGGCGGGCCCTGACCCTGCTCGAAGAGCGCCGCTTCCTGACCGGCGACGAGCTCGTCGGCGCCCGGAAGGTGCTGAGCGCGGCGGCCCTGACCTACGTCGCTTCGACGGCCATGGCGGCCGTCCAGCTCCTGCGCATGTTCCTCATGCGCTCGTCGCGGGACTAGCCCGCGCGCCGTCCGCCTTGACAGCCCCGGCCCCCGGTGGTAGATAGACCTCTTTCATCTTCCGCTGGAGGTCGCCCATGAAGAGATCCCGCCCGATCACCCGGACGGCGCTCGTTCTGTCTCGCCGTCGTCCTGGCCGCCGCCGCGCTCGCGGCCCAGACGCCGCCGGACAAATTCCTCGGCCACAGGGTCGGTGAGGACCGCAAGCTCGCCGACTACACCCAGATCAAGGCCTATTTCGAGAAGCTGGACCAGGAGTCGAACCGGCTCAAGCTGTTCACCATCGGCGAGTCCGTCCTCAAGAAGCCGATCGTCATGGCCGCGATCTCGACGCCGGAGAACCTGGCCAAGCTCGACCGCTGGAAAGAGATCACCCACAAGCTCCGCGACCCCCGCGTGACGTCCGTCGACGAGGCCCGCAAGCTGGCCCGCGAGGGCAAGGCGATCGTCCTCATCACCTGCTCGCTCCACGCGACCGAGATCGCCGCCTCGCAGATGTCGATGGAGCTGGCCTACGACCTGGTGACCGGCAAGACCTTCTTCGACGCCGCGAAGACCCTCGACGACGTCGTCGTCCTCCTCGTCCCGTCCCACAATCCCGACGGCAACCAGATGGTCGTCGACTGGTACGAGAAGTACGTCGGCACCCAATACGAGGGCGGCAACATGCCCTGGCTCTACCACCACTACGCCGGCCACGACAACAACCGCGACTGGTACATGTCCAACCTGCCCGAGACCCGGGCCGTGACCAAGGTCCTCTACCACGATTGGCTGCCCCAGATCCACGTCGACGAGCACCAGCAGGGCAGCAACGGCGCGCGGCTCTTCGTCCCGCCGTTCATGGACCCGCCCCTCCCGAACATCCAGCCCTCGGTCTGGCGCGGCGTCAACCTCGTCGGGACCGGGATGAGCTACGACCTCCAGAAGCACGGCATGAGCGGCGTCGTCAACGGCCGCTCCTACACGGCCTGGTGGATCGGCGCCTGCGACGACACCTCGTGGCTCCACAACGTCATCGGCATCCTCAGCGAGGCGGCCTCGGTGCGGGTGGCCAGCCCCATCTACATCGAGCCGAACGAGATCCAGGCGGGCTTTCACGAGAAGCGCATGGACTACGTCGACCCCTGGCCCGGCGGCTGGTGGCGGCTGCGCGACCTCGTCGACTACGAGCTCGTCCTGTCGAAGAGCATGATCAAGACGGCCGGCCTCCACAAGGAGGACCTGCTCTTCAACTTCTACCAGATGTCCAAGAACTCGGTCGAGAAGGTCGACAAGGGCCAGCCTTACGCCTTCGTCATCCCGGCCGTCCAGCGGGACTATCCGACGACACTCAAGATGCTCGAGGTCCTGAAGATGGGCGGGGTCGAGATCCATCAGGCCAAGGCCGACTTCATCGCCGGCGGCCGGTTCTACAACGCCGGGTCGTTCGTGGTCAAGACGGCCCAGCCCTACAAGACCTTCGCCTGGGCCCTGCTCGAAAAGCAGAAATATCCCGACATGAGGCAGTACCCCGGCGGCCCCCCGATCCCCCCCTACGACAACGCGGCCTGGACGCTGCCCCTCCAGATGGGCGTCCTCTGCGACGAGGTCGAGGAGGCTTTCGAAGCCAAGCTCGAGAAGATCGACGCCGTCCCCTACCCCAAGGTCCCCGCCCAGGGCAAGAGCGACTATTTCGTCCTGGACGCGCGGGTCAACGCCTCCTACGCCATGGCCGTCGCGCTGCTCAAGGACGGCGCCGAGGTCTGGCGGACGAACAAGAAGGCCGTTCTCAAGGGCCACGACCTCCAGGCCGGCTGCTTCGTCGTCAAGAATTCCGCGGCCGTGAAGAAGGCCCTGCCGGCGCTGGCCGAAAAGCTCGATCTGGCCGTTCTCGACGTCGACGACGTCTCCGGCCTCGAAAAGACCCCGGTCAAGTTCCCGCGGATCGGGCTCTTCCAGTCCTGGCGCGGCAACATGGACGAGGGCTGGACGCGCTACGTCTTCGACGACATGGCCATCCCCTTCAAGTCGCTCCACAACGCCGACATCAAGGGGACGAAGGACGCGAAGCCCGACCTGAGGGCCGATTTCGACGTCATCGTCTTCGCCGACGAGAACGCCAACACCATCAAGGGAACGCGGCCCGGAGCGACCCCCGGCGGCGGCGCCGAGTCGCCCATGGCCCGGCATGTTCCGCCAGAGCCCGGTCCCGCCCGAATACGAGGGCGGCATCGGCCAGGAGGGCGTCGACGCGCTCAAGGCCTTCGTCGAGAAGGGCGGCCGGCTGGTCGCGCTCAACGGCGCTTCGGAGTTCGCCATCACCGAGTTCGGCGCGCCGGCCAGGAACTCCCTGATCGGGGGTCGACCGGACCAAGTTCTTCTGCCCGACCTCGCTTCTCCGGATCCTCGTCGACAACGAGACGCCCATCGGCTACGGCATGCCCAAGGAGGCCGCGGCCATGTTCGTCAACAGCCTGGCCCTCGACACGTTCTCGCCGTCCTACGATTGGGACCGCAAGGTCGTGGCCGCCTATCCCGAGGACGAGATCCTCATGAGCGGCTGGCTCCTCGGCGAGGAATACCTGGCCCGGAAGGCCGCCGTCGTCGACACGAAGTGGAAGGACGGCCGGATCATCCTCATCGGCATCCGCTGCCAGAGCCGGGCCCAGTCGCACGGGACCTACAAGTTCCTGCTGAACGCCCTGCTCTACCCCAAGGCCGAGTGAGGTCCGGTCACTTCGACCGGAGAAGGAGCGTCTCTCCGGGCCGCAGGCCGGCCTCGATGACCGGGCCTGCGGACTCGACGCTCCCCTTCGCGGCGCCGGCGGCGGCATAGGCCCCGTCCGGAAAAGGGTTCTCGAGCCGGATCCGGCCGCCCTTTTCCGCGACGATCCTGACCTCGACGACCTGGCCGGCCCGCATTCGGGCCGAAACGAGGAAAGCCCCCTCGGCCCTGAGGGAGACGAACGAGACGTCCTTCCAGGACGGCGGCACGGCCGGAAAGACGCGGACGGTCCCGGCGTGGCTCTGGAGGAGCATCTCCTGGATCCCCGAGGCGAAGGCGAAGTTGCCCTCGAGCGTGAACGGGCGGTAGGTCATCTTCGACTTGCCGCTCTTGGTCTGATCGCCGTTGGCGTGGAAGCTGTTGGGCAGGCAGAAGCAATCGGCGAACGTCCGCAGCGCCTGGGCGGCCTTCTCCCCGTCGCCGGCCCGCGCCGCCATGTTCCCCAGCCAGCTGTAGGAATAGCCGCACCACCAATCGGGGCCGAGGCGGTCGAGTTCGGCCAGCGCGGCGCGGACGGTCTTCCGGTCGGCCTCGCCCCGGCTCACGTCGACGATCCCGAGCGGATGGATGGCCATCAGGTGGGAAAAATGCCGGTGGGATTCTTTGAGAGGATAGCCCGGCGCGACGAGGAGCCGGCCGTCGTCTTCCGCCAGGGCCAGGCCGGGCCATTCGCCGAGGATCCGCCGCCACCGCTCCCCTTCTTCGGCGAGACCGAGCTCGCCGGCCATCGTCGACGCGGCGCCGTAGAGCCAGCGGACGAGGGCCAGGTCGAAGTTGGTCGTCTCCGGGAACCAGGCGTCGATGCGGTTGTCGTTGATCTCCGGGCTCGAGCTCAGCGGCAGCTTGCGCTTCCCGTCCGCCCGGCGCTCGGCGATGTTGTCGAGGAAAATGGCCACGTCCCTCACGTAGGGATAGGCCCGCTCTTCGAGAAAGGCGCGGTCGCCGCTGTAGCGCCAGTGGAGCCAGAAATGGTGGGCCAGCCAGGCCGAGACCGTCGGCCCGAGCGAGTACTGGATCCAGCCGCCCATCGGCGCGCCGTCGAGCGCCGCGACGCCGGGGACGTTGAGGCCTGTCGACGCCGAAATACCTTTGCGTGTATTCCTCGCACCGCGGCTTGATGGCCCAGAGCCAGTCGAGGAAGGCCAGGCCCTCCTCGAGCCGGTTGCCGCTGTAGCAGGGCCAGTAGCTGAGTTGGGTGTTGAGGTCGTTGTGGAAATCGCCCTTCCATGGCGGCAGGCCGCCGTCGTCGGCCGTCCAAACGGCTTGCAGGGTGATCGGAGGCGCGCCGCGGCGCGAGGCCGCGCCGAACTTGTAGGTTTCGAGGTACCACTGCTTCTCGAGCACGGGATCGGGCAGGCGGACCGTCGACCGGGCCCAGAAAGCCTTCCACCAGGCCGCATGCGACTCGAGGTCGCGGGCGAGCGTCCGCTTGAGAGCCCGGGCGGCCGAATCCGGGGCCAGCTCGTCGCCGCGTCCCCCGGGGACCGACCCGGTCTCGCTCTCCGGATAAGGGGCGCTCACGCTCCAGGCCCCGGTGAGCATCCCGTAGTCCGGCATGTCCCAGTCGACCGCGACCTCGTAGCTCATCCCGCCCCAGCCCTCCTGGTGGTAGCGCACGGAGGTCTCGTCGGCCGCGAGCTCGGGTTCCGGGTAGCCCAGGCGGGCCAGAGATCCCGGGGTGAGGGAGTTCGGGGCGCCGTCCGGCCCGGAGGCCGGCGCGACGTAGGCGGGCGGCACGAGCTTCGGTCTCTTCCCGGTCGGCCAGCCCTCGAACTGGAACCAGCCGACGGGCTCCGTGGCGTGGACGAAGACGGTGAGCCGCGCCCCGTTCGTCCACCGCACCCGGCAGACGGCCTCGGCCAAGGACAGGCGAACGGACTGGATCTCGCCCAGCCCGGAGATGTCGAACTCGAGGGCCGCGGCCGGGATCTTGGTCGGCGCGGGATCGCGGTCGTAGGGGGCGTCGCCCATCCGGTGGACCGGCTCGTAGTCGTTCTTCAGGACGTGGTCGCGGACCCAGGCGAACCGGAACTCGGGTCCGGCGAACTCGGCCACCGGGCGGAGGTCCCAGAGGTCGGCCCGGTCGAGCGACAGCCGGAGGGAATCGCCCTTCTTCCAGACGAGCGCGCCGATCATGCCGTTGCCCAGGGGGATCCCCTCGTCCCAGGTCGAGGCCAACCGGTCGAAGACGAGATCATGGCGCGGGGCGGGAAGCGCGTTCTTCTCCCCCGAAGGCGTGCACGCGGCCGCGAGGGCGAGCGCCGAGAGAAGGGTGTAGGAGCGAGCGCGGGCCTGAGCTTCATGCGGACCGCCTTTCCCGTTTATTCCGCCAGGCCGGCGACGAAGCCCGAAGCCCAGGCCCAGGCGAGATTGTAACCGCCCCGCCCTCCCTGGACGTCGAGGATCTCCCCGGCGAAGTAGACGCCGCTCCGCAGCTTCGACCGGAGCGTTCCGTGGGCGACCTCGCGGGCGTCCACGCCCCCGGAGGTGAATTCGGCCTCGTTCCAGCCCCTGGTGCCGTGCACGCGGAACTCCCTGGCCTTCAGCAGCGCGGCCAGCCGCCGCACCGCTTCCCGCCCATCGCCTTGGCCCTCGACATGACCCGCCTCTTCGAGAAGCCGGGGCAGGAAATGGGAGAACTTTTCGGGGAGGAAGCCGGACGCGAGGTCCGCCGGCGCCCAGCCCGCGGCGAGCCGCCGCTCGAATTCCGCCGCCATCTCCTCCTCGGACATGAACGGAGCGAAGTCGACGACGACCGAGACGTCCTCCCGGCCTTCGCGGTTCATCGCGATCGACAGGCTCTCGCTGACGTCGAGCGCGGCCGTCCCCGACAGGCCGTACTGCGTGAAGAGCAGCTCCCCGTCCGCCGTCTGGCCCCGCCGGCCGCCGATCCGGCTCTCGATGCGGACCTTCATCCTCTGGCCCTGGAGGAAATGGCACATCCGGACCTTGACGAGAAGGGGCACGGCGCTCGGAACGGGGGTCACGATGCGATGGCCGATCGAGGCGGCCAGCTTGTAGCCGGAGCCGTCCGAGCCGAGGGCGGGATAGGAACGGCCGCCGCCGGCCAGCACGACGGCCCGGGCCGCGACCTCCCGCCCGTCCGCGGCCCGCGACGGTCAATAGCCCCGCCCGGTCTCCGAGGATCCGGGCCTCGAAGCCGGTCTCGACCGCCGACGCCCGCCCGCGCGGCCTCGAGCTCGAGGACCTTGAGAACGGAAGCGGCCTGGTTCGTCACCGGGTAGACGCGGCCGCTTTCGTCCGAGTGGAGTCGAAGGCCGAGCCCCTCGAAAAAATCCCTGATCTCAGCGCCGCCGAACCGGTCCAGGACCGAAGAGACGAGCCCGGGGTCCGTCGCGGTGAAGTCCGAGGCCGAGAGGCCGTCGTGCAGGAGATTGCACCGGCCCCCGCCGGTCGCCAGGAGCTTCCGGCCCAGGCGGGGCAGCCGTTCGAGGAGAACGGCCGAGGCCCCGCGGCGGGCCGCGCTGATCGCCGCGACGAGGCCCGCGGGCCCCGCTCCGACTATGGCCAGGTCGACGCTGTCCCGCATGGGGCCAGTGTAGCCGATTGCGGGCGCCCGGGTAAAGGGCCGCGCCAAGAACGGCGGCGGCTAGACGCCGAGGACCTGGCAGGCCCGCTCGATGTTGGAGACGTCCATGACGACCGAGACGCCGTTCCCCTTCCGCGACAGGGTGCCGTAGCAGTACTCGATGTTGATGCCTTCGTCGCCGAGCTTGGTCGTCAGCTCGGCCAGGGCGCCCGGCCGGTTCTCGAGGTCGACCCTGATGACGTCGCGCAGCTCCGTCGTGTAGTTGAGCTTGGCCAGGAGCTTGACGGCCTTGTTGAGCTGCTGGACGACGAGCTTGGCCGTGTCGTGGAAGACCCCGATGGCGTCGACGTTGATCTCGTTCTCGGCCAGGAAGCTGCACAGGTCCCCCAGCTGGGACGGCTTGTTCTCCAGGATGACGTAGATCTCGGTGATGCGTTCGACCATGACTGACCCCCTATCAGGTCAAGATTTTCATAGCCCCTTACTTATGATATAGCATTATTCTCCAGCCTTTCAATTCTTCTTTCTTCCGTCCGGGAACCGCCCCGCGCAGGGGTGTTCCTGGACGCTGATGTCAGTCGAAGATCTTCCCGGGATTCATGATCCCGGCCGGGTCGAAGACGCGCTTGATGCCGCGCATGATCTCGATCTGCCGGTTGTCGAAGACGAGCGGGAGGTAGGGTTTCTTGACCAGTCCGATGCCGTGCTCGCCCGAGATGACCCCGCCGCGGGCCCGGCAGTCCTCGAAGATCTCCCGGCGGATGGGATCGGCCTTGTCGCGCCACTCGCTTTCGGGGATGGGGACCATCGTCCCGTTCTCGTAGCGGGCCTTCATGATATGGGTGTGGACGTTGCCGTCGGCGGCGTGGCCGAACGTCGGCAGCCACAGGCCGTACCTGGCCGCGATCTCGCGGACCTTGCGGACGTGCCCGGCGACCTCGGCCCGGGGCACGGCGATGTCGAGGATCTCGACCGTCCCGGCCTTGATGGCGTCGTAGATCTTGGAGCGGATGGCCAGGACCTCGTCCTGCTTGGCGGGCGTGTCGGCGATGAAGACGTCGATGGCCCCCTTCTCGCAGCAGACCTCGGCGACGGCCTCGGACAGCCGGTCCATCTCCTCGTCGGACGCGGCGTCGAGGATGACCAGGAGGTGGGTCTTGCCGAGCTTGGTCGGCCATTTCTTCCGGATGTGCTCCTCGGTCAGGACGATGGGCTCGATCTCGAGGAACTCGACGGCCAGGGGCACGATCCCCCGCTTCATGATGAGCGGGACGGTCTCGAGGGCCGGCTCCAGCTCTTCGAACGGCACGACGAGCGAGCGCATGATCCCCGGCTTGGCCTTGAGGTGGAGAATGACTTTGGTGACGACGCCGAGCGTGCCCTCGGAGCCGATGACGAGGTGCATGAGGTTGTAGCCGGTGCTGGATTTTTCGAGCTTGCCGCCGAGCCGGAGGACTTCGCCCGCGGCCGTGACGAGCTCGAGGCCCCGGACGTAGTTCCGGATCGTCCCGTACTTGACGGCCCGGCTGCCCCCGGCGTTCGTCGCGACGAGGCCGCCCATCATGGCGCTCTCGTCGCCGGGATGCGGCGGGAAATAGAGACCGCCCTCCTCGACCGCCTTGGTGAAATCGGAGAGCCGGACGCCGGCTTCGGTCACGGCCATCTGGTTGTCGGCGTCGATCTCGAGGACGCGGTCCATCCGCTCGAGCGACAGGACGATGCCGCCGCGGACCGGGACGCAGCCGCCGCAGAGGCCCGTGGCCCCGCCGCGCGGCGTCACCGGGATGCCGTGGGCGGAGGCGATCCGCAGGACGGCCGCGACCTCCTCCGTCGTCCCCGGCCGGACGACGAGGTCCGGCTGCGCGGGCGATCTCCTTGAGCGAGAACTCGTCGTGGCCGTAGTCGACGATCCTGTCGGCGTCGGAGAGGACGTTCGCCGCACCGACGGCGGCTTCGATGGCAGCTCTGATGGCGGGTGTTATCTGCGAAGACATGGCGGACCTCCTATCGTTCGGCGCTCTCGAGCTGGACGGGGACGCCGATCATGATCTGGGGACGGCCCTTGTAGAGCTCGACGAATCCGGTGGCCCGGAGCGTCCGGCCCTCGAAGTCGAGGGAGCCGGGGAGCGACCGGTAGACCTCGAAGGGGATGGCCGCGTCGAAAGCCGCCCCGTCGGCCTCGAGGAGGCGGAAGCCGCCGCGCTTGAACGAGCGCAGGCAGCGGAAGCGGACGGTCAGGACCTCGCCGACGTGCCGGCCCGCCTCCGCGGCTTCGATGACGGGGTAGGGCTCCCTCCGCCACAGGCCCCGGTTGGCCCGGCGCGCCTCGGATTCGGCCGCCTTCAGATCCTTCCTGCAGGGATTCGTCGAAGGGGAACTTGAGGAAGGCGAAGGCGTAGCCCTCCCGGACGAGGGTGACGTTGAACACGTCGCCGTCGGCCGTCCGGACGAAGGCCAGAAGCCGGCCGTAATCGTCCCTGGCCTCCGGACCGGGCAGAAGCTCGACCGTCGTCTGGAACAGCCGGCTGAAGGCGAAGCGCTTGGCCAGGAAAGCCATGAGCCGGACCGGCTCGCGTTCGTCGTCGAGTTCCTGGCTGTCGACGCCGATGAGGCGGACCTTCTCCTCGCCTCTCCCCGGGACCTTGACCCTGATCGTGTCCCCGTCGATGACCGCCGTCACCTTCCCTTTGAGCGTCTCCCCCGCCGCGGGCGAGGCCGCCGGGACGGTTCGGAACACGGCCAGGGCGACGAGGAGGGCGACGGCCGCTCCGGCGATGGGAAGAAGGCGGCGCGTTCTCAACGGCCGGCCAGTTCCTTCGCGGCCCGGACGATGTGCGCGGCACTGATGCCGAACCGCTCCAGGAGCTCGTCGGGCTTGCCGGACCGGGGCAGCTCGCGGATGCACAGGTGCGTGAGGGCCGCCTTCCCGGCCAGGGCTTCGGCCACGGCCTCGCCCAGTCCGCCGGCGGCGTAATGGTCCTCGACCACGACGGCGCGCCCGCCCGTCTCCGCGACCTCGCGGAGGATCCCGGCCCCGTCGAGCGGCGCGACGGAATAGGCGTCGACGACGCGCAGTCCGAAGCCTTCCTTTTTCAGGATGTCGCAGGCCTTGAGCGCCTCGTGAACGGTGATCCCGGCGGCGATGACCGTGACGGCGTCCTTCTCCCCTTTCCGCAGGACCTTGGAGCCCCCGACGGGGAAGGCTTCGCCGGCCGGGTAGAGGAGCGGCGTCGCGGGCCGCGAGGTCCGGATGTAGCACATCCCCTTGTGGGCGGCGGCCGCCGCGACGCAGGCCTCCGAGGAGACGGCGTCGCTCGGGTAGAGCACGACGCAGCCCGGGATGGGCCGGAACATGGCCAGGTCCTCGAGCCCCATCTGCGACGGCCCGTCCTCGCCGATGCTGACGCCGACGTGGGAGCCGCAGATCTTGATGTTGGAGAGCGAGTAGGCGGCCATCCGGACCTGGTCGTGGGCCCTCGTCAGGAAGGCGGCGAAGGTGGCCATGAAGGGGATGTAGCCCTTGGCCGCCAGGCCCATGCCGACGCCGATCATGTTCTGCTCGGCGATGAAGGACTGGAAAGCGCGGCCGGGGAAGGCCTCGAAGAACTTGTCGGCGTAGGTCGAGTTCTTGACGTCGCCGTCGACGGCGACGACCGAGGCGTTGACCCGGCCCAGGCTGAGGAGGGCGTTGCCGTAGGCCAGGCGGGTGGCCGTCTTGTCCTTGTAGTCCGTGCGGGGGAAGTCGACCGGCGCGGCGGCCCTTTTCACGCGGAACGGCTTGGGCTTGCGGACGAAGCGCCGCGCATCGACGTCGGGGAGACCGCCGAGCTCTTCGAGCGCCCGGGCCAGCTCGTCGGCCTTGAGGGGCTTGCCGTGCCAGCCGTTCCTGTCCTCGATGAAGCTGACGCCCTTGCCCTTGAGCGTCTTGGCCAGAACGACCGTCGGCTTGCCCTTCTTCCCGATCTGCCTGAAGGCGGCCAGGAGCTTGTCGATCTTGTGGCCGTCGACCGTGATCGCGTCCCAGCCGAAGGCCGCGAACTTGCGCTTCAGGGCGGCGAGATCGTGCTGGTGCATGGTCGGGTCGGATTGGCCGAGCCGGTTGACGTCGACGACGGCGCAGAGGTTCTTGAGCTTTCCGTGGGCCGCGGCGGCGGCCGCTTCCCAGACCTGGCCCTCGGCGCACTCGCCGTCGCCGAGAAGGACGAACGTGCGGGCCGGGGACTTGTCGAGACGCTGGGCGAGGGCCATGCCCACGCCGACGGACAGGCCCTGGCCGAGAGAGCCCGTGGCGGCCTTGATCCAGGGCATCCGCGGCGTGGGGTGCCCTTCGAGCGCGCTCGTGATCTTCCGCAGGTCGGCCAGGCTTTCGAACGGGATGATCCCGGCCTCGGCGTAGACGGCCCAGAGCAGGGGCGCCGCGTGGCCCTTGGACAGGACGAACTCGTCGCTTGCCGGATCGTGCGGGTTTCCGGTGTTCCAGCGCATCTCCCGGAAAAAGAGGCACGCGGCGATGTCGGCCGCCGAGAGGCAGGTCGTCGGGTGTCCCGAGCCGGCCGCCGTCGTCATGCGCAGGGAGTGGATGCGGAGCCGGGTCGCGATCTTGCGCGAGTTGGTCGGTTCGGGCCATGGGATGTCTCTCCTTCAAAGGATGGGCCAGGCTTTCGGCAGGAAGATCTGCTCGTAGAGCGCCATGGCGTAGCGGTCGGTCATGCCGGCGATGAAGTCCCCGACCCGGGCGATGACCGGGTCGCCGGCCGGGTAGGGCCGGACGTAGTCCTCGGGCCGGCCCATGATGTAGCCGAAGAGATCGCCGATGATCTTCTCGGTCTTGCGCAGCTCGTCGCGGGCCGTGGAATTGAAGTAGACGTTCTGGTAGAGGTACTCGCGCAGCTCGACGACGGCCTTCATGATGCGCTCGCTCATGGCGATCCGCTCCAGCCCGGCGGCCAGGCTGGCCTCGACGACGTCCATGACCATCCGGTCGATGCGCGTCGCGTGCCACTTGCCGAGCGTCCGGACGAGGCCGGCCGGGATGTCCTCGTCCTTGATGATCCCGGCCCGGAGGGCGTCGTCGATGTCGTGGTTGACGTAGGCGATGACGTCGGAGACGCGGACGACCTGGCCTTCCAGGGTCGACGGCATGTCTTCGGCGTCCTCGTCCAGGATGTCGCCGCGGCCCTTGGAGTGGCGCTGGATGCCGTCGCGGACCTCGAAGGTCAGGTTGAGGCCCTTGCCGTCGTATTCGAGCTTCTCGACGACCCGCAGGCTCTGGTCGGCGTGGTGGAAGCCGAGGGGCAGGAGCTTGCCCAGGGTCTGCTCGCCGGCGTGGCCGAAGGGGGTGTGGCCGAGGTCGTGGCCGAGCGCGATGGCCTCGGTCAGGTCCTCGTTGAGGCGGAGGGCCTTGGCGATCGTCCGGGCGATCTGGGAGACCTCGAGGCAGTGGGTCAGCCGCGTCCGGTAGTGGTCCCCGAAGGGCGAGAGGAAGACCTGGGTCTTGTGCTTGAGCCGGCGGAAGGACTTGGAGTGGATGATCCGGTCGCGGTCGCGCTGGAAATCGGTCCGGAGGACGTGCGGGGCCTCGGGCCGGACCCGCCCCTTCGAGTCGGACGCTGAGACAGGCCTTGGGCGACAGGATCAGCTGTTCGGTCTTTTCCAGCTCTTCGCGGATGGTCATCGGCGTCCTCCCGGACCGGCCGATTATATCACTTTCGCCGGCGGGCCCGGAAGGGACCTGGTCTTCGCATCCCGAACGCGCGGCGCCTGCGAAGACCTGGTCCCATCTTTTCTGATTGTAGAATGGCGCCGGATGAGCGCCATCGCCGCGAACGTCAAGGCCGTCCTGGCCGCGCTGCCGCCCGGAGTGGAGCTCGTCGCCGCGGCCAAGACCCGGACCGCCGCCGAGATCCTCGAAGCGGTCGAGGCGGGCGTCCGGACCGTCGGCGAGAACTACGTCCAGGAGGCGGCGGAGGTCTTCCCCGCGATCGGGCACCGCGTCCGCTGGCACTTCATCGGCCACCTCCAGACGAACAAGGTCAAACGGGCGGTCGAGATCTTCGACCTCGTCGAGACCGTGGATTCGCTCGCGCTGGGCCGGGAGATCGACAAGCGCGCCGCCGCGGCCGGCCGGACCGTGGACGTCCTCGTCGAGGTCAACAGCGGCCGCGAAGCCCCAGAAGGCCGGCGTCATGCCCGACGACGCCGAGGCCCTGGTCCGGTCCCTGGCCGCACTCCCCCGCCTCCGCGTCCTCGGCCTCATGACCATGGGCCCGTACGAGGGCGATCCCGAGGATTCGCGGCCCTACTTCAAGGAAACGCGGCGTGTCTTCGAAGCTCTGAAGCAAGCGGCCGTCCCGGGCGTCGAGATGCGCCATCTCTCCATGGGCATGAGCCACTCCTGGCGCGCGGCCGTCGAGGAAGGCGCGACGATGGTCCGCCTCGGCACGGCGCTGTTCGGCCCCCGCTCCTAATCGCCCCGTCCCGGCTCCGGTCCGTCCGCCGTACAGCTGCGGTCCTCGAGGAGCTCGCGGGCCGCCTTCTCGCCCTTGTCGGCGATCCGGAAGGACTTGCAGATGCGCCCGTCGACGAGCTCGAGGATCCGGTCGGCCTTCAGGGCGATCTCCCGGTCGTGCGTGACCATGATCAGCGTCGTCCCGAGCTCCCGGATCATCCGGGTCATGATGCCCAGGACCGCGCTGCCCGATTCGCGGTCCAGGTTGCCGGTCGGCTCGTCGGCGAACACGATCTTCGGCTCCTGGACGAGGGCCCGGGCGATGGCCACGCGCTGCTGTTCGCCGCCCGAGATCTGGTTGAGGTACTTGTCCTTGATGGGCAGGATGCCCATGTCCCTCATCAGGCCCAGGGCCTTGTCGACCGCCGCTCCCGGCGGCCGGCCCTTGCCGATCCAGTGCGGGATGAGGATGTTCTCCAGGGCCGTGAACTCGGGCAGGAGGTAGTGGAACTGGAAGATGAACCCGATGTGGGCGTTCCGGTAGGCCGCATAGGCGTTGATGTCGCCGGCCGAGAAATCCCGTCCGTCGACGACGACTTCGCCCGCCGTGGGGCTCTCGAGCAGGCTGACGATGTTGAGCAGGGTCGTCTTGCCCGAGCCCGAGGGCCCGATGACCGCGGTGAGCGCTCCCCTCTCGAAACCGGCGTCGATGCCGTGGAGGACCTCGGTCGTCACCACGTCGCCGAAGCGCTTGACCAGGTTCCGGACGGTGATGATGTCAGCCATTCCGGATGACCTCGATCGGGGAAAGCCGGGAGGCCTTGCGGGCCGGGATGACCGAGGCCACGGCCGCGCCGATCACGGCCAGGACGGCCGGCACGACGAGGTTGAAGGCCTCGAGCTGCAGCCCGAACGCCCCCGTCCCGAAGAACTTCAGGAAGGCCAGGCCGATGACGTAGCCGAGCCCGATGCCGACGATCGAGCCGCCGACGCCGAGGGCCAGGCCCTGGATGAGGAAGATCCTGGCCGCGCCCCTGTCGTCGACGCCCATGGCCTTGAGGATGCCGATCTGGCGCGATTTCTGGACGGCGGCGATGCCCAGGACGCTGGCGATGCCGAGCGAGATGGCGAAGAGCACGAAGAACTGGATGACCCCGGACGAGCCGCTCTGCGACCTCAGGGCCGTCAGGAGCTCGCGGTTCCTCGACTGCCAGGATTCGAACTTGACCCGGGAGAACTCGCGGCGGAAACCCGCGGCCAGGGTCTCGGCCTCGAACGGGTCGTCCACCTTGACCTCGATGGCGCTGACGCCTTCGAGTCCGAGGAAGCTGCGGGCCCGGTCGAGCGACAGGAACACCTGGGCGTTGGCCTGGACCGAGCCCAGGTCGACCGTCCCGGTCACCGTGAACGTCTCGCCCGTGCCCTTGCTGTTGCGGACGAAGAAGCGGTCGCCGAGCTCGAGGCGCAGCTTCTCGGCGACGGTCAGGCCGATGACGGCCGAGTCGCCGCCGAGCTCCGCCCGCCCCGACCGGAGGTTCCTGTCGAACCGGTAGACGCGGGCGCCTTCCTCCGGCACGATCCCCTTGACGGAGACGTTCTCCGCGGCCCCGCCCCGCTCGATGAAGCCCTGGCCTCCGGCCACCGGGCAGGCCGCCGTGACGCCGGGGACGCCCTTCAGAAAATCGTAGTACTGCTGCCAGGCCAGGATCTCGACCAGCTCGGAGTACGGCACCCTCCGGGAATCCACCGTCCGGCCGTCGCCGAGCAGGATGCTCGTCGGCAGGTCGTCCGGAGGGAGGACGAAGATGTGGGGGGCCGAACCGACGGTCCGCTCGATCAGGCTCAGCTGCAGCCCGCCGATCAGGGAAGAGAGGAAGAACTGGACCGCGACGCCGACCGCGATCCCGACGAGGAGCAGCACGGTCTGGCCCTTCCCCTTCAGCAGGAACCTGAAGGCGATGTGGGTCTCGTAGGGCCTGACGATCATGAGGTCCCGGGCGCTCCGGTCTCCCGGCCGGGCTTGAGCTTCCCGGCGGAAGCGCCGGCCTCGGCGTCGAGGACGATCGAGCCCTCCGGGAGGCCCTCGACCAGGACCCAGCGCTCCCCCACCGGACGGGTCGAAACCGGGACCAGAGCGGCCTTCCGCCCGTCCCAGACCCAGACCGATCCTTTGCCCTCGACCTTCCGGACGAACCTGGCGGGCAGGGCCAGGGCCTTCTCGAACCTGGCGGCCATGATCTCGGCCCGCCCGGCCATGCCGGACTTGATGAACGGCGGGGCGTCCTTGAGCATGATCCTCAGCTCGCAGGTGTTCTTTTCCTTGTCGATCTCGCTGCAGACGTAGGACACCGCCCCCTCGATCCGGGCGTCGGGGTAGGCGTCCATGGTGACCAGGGCCGGCAGGCCCTCCTTGAGGAAAGGCATCTCCCTCTGGTCGACGTACAGGCCGAGCTCCCAGTTCGCGCTCTCGACGACCGTGATCGCCCGGGTGGCCAGGGTCGCTTTCTGCCCCGGTTGGATGTCGACCTTGAGGACGGTCCCGTCGAAGGGCGCGACGATGCGCGTGTTCTCGAGGCTCCTCCGGGCCAGATCGACCTGGGCCCGGCCGATCGAGACCTGGTACTCGAGGTCGGCCAACCGCCCGCTCCGGGAGAAGCTCTCGAGCTCGAGCTTCTGCTGGTTGTACTGGGACAGGGCCCGCTGGTATTCCTTCTCGGCCCTCTCCAGCTCGGCCTTGGACACGCCGCCGGCGGCCAGGAGCTCGGCGTAACGGTCCCGGTTGAGCGTGGCCTGCTTCAGGTTGAGCTCGTACTCGTTGAGCTTCTCCCGCAGGTTCGGCAGGACCTCGTTCCGGGCGTTCTCGAGCTTGAGCTCGGCCGAGCGGAGATTGTCGGTGCTGATGGCCAGGTTCCGTTCCGCGTCGAAATCGTCGACCTGGGCCAGGACGAGGCCCTTGGTCACGCGGTCGCCGTCCTTCACCCCGACCGACCGGACGATGCCCTCCCGCTGGAAGGACAGGTCGAGGGGTTTGGGAAAATCGACGGTGCAGTTGGCCAGGACGGTGTAATCCAGGTCGATGGCCTTGAGAACGTAGAAGTCGACGGCGTTCTTCTTCAAACCGCCGTAGACGAGGAAGGCGACGAGCGCGAGGCCCGCGGCGGCGATATAATAGATGAGGCGCCGGGGGCGCTTGCGGGTCGGATCGGGTTTATTCATCGGCTCACTCTTCGGGCAGCTTGTCTTCGCCGGCCTCGAGGGCCAGGACCTCGGCGTCGCCCGGCGCGCCCGCCTCGCCGAGGCCTTTCAGCCGCTGCATGTCCTCGATCTTCTGGATGGACTTGTCCAGCTTGTCGTGGCGCGTCGTCGTCATCTTCCGGTATTCCTCGCGCGCGCCGTCGAGCTTCTCGCCCATCTTGGCCATGGCTTCCGCGAACTTCTCCCATTCCTTTTTGAAGTTCTTGACCAGCCCGAGGATCTCCCCGGCCGTCTTCTCCATGCTGAAGTTGTCGAGCGACTGGCGGATGATGGCCAGGATGGCGAAGAGCGTGAACGGCGAGCAGAGGATGACCTTGTTCTTCAGGGCCTCGTCCATGAGGCCCGGGTCGTTCTCGTTGATGAAGGCGTAGACCTGCTCGTTGGGGATGAAGACCAGGACGTAGTCCAGCGTCTTCTCCTCCGGGTTGATGTAATCGCGGGTCGTGACCTCCCGGATCCGGGTCCGGACGTCCCGCAGGAACTGGGTCTTGTGGCCCTCGCGCGCCGCCTCGTTGTCGGTCTCGAGGAAGCGGAGGTAGCTGTTGAGCGGGAACTTGACGTCCATGTTGACCTTGAGGCCCTGCGGGAGCCAGAAGGTGTAGTCGGGGCGCGACGCGGCCATCTCCAGGACCTTCTGCCGGATGTAGTTCACGCCCTCGACGAACCCGGCCAGGCGCAGGACGTCCTCGGCCATCCGCTCGCCCCACTGCCCGCGGGCCTTGGTGCTGACCAGGGCCTCGCGCAGGTGGTCGGCCGTGTCCTGGAGGCGCGACGTCTCCCGGGCCGCCGTCTTCAGCTGGCGTGTCGAGCTCGCCGTACTGGCGGGCCCGCTCGGTCTCGAACCGCGACACGAGCTCCTGCATCTTCTGGACGTCGGTCTTCATCGTCGACAGGTTCTGGTCGATGAGCTGCTTCTTCGACTCGAGGTCCTTCTCGCCGAGGTGGATCCGGCCGTCCAGGTTCTCCCGGGCCAGCTTGAGGAGCTCGCCGGTGCTGGCCTTGAGGGCGTCCTGGGACAGGGCCCCGAAGCTGTCCCGGACGCGGCCCATGAGGGCCTCGAGGTCCTGGACCTTCTCGACCTCGGTCTCGCGGGCCAGGGCCAGGGCGATCTCCCGCGAGTCCTTCTTGCGGAGGAGAAGGACGACGAGGACGACCAGGGCGCCGAAGACGACGCCGCCCGCGAAGAACAGGATGTCGGTCACAGGCCGCCTCCGTCGACGCCGCCGGTGTCGTCGCCCGCGCCGGCGTCCTTCTCCTTCTCCGCTTCCTCCATGGCCTTGTCGACCTCTTGGTCGAAATCCTCGCCCGCCTCCTCGCCCATCTCCTTGCCCATCTTTTTCATCCAGCGGGCGACGCTCTTCGGGTCGTTCTCGTCGAGCCCGGCGAGCGAGGACGGATCGGCCAGGCTCTCGAGCCGGCTCTCCTCGGACCGCCGGACGGCGACGCGGGAGACGAGCTTGGTCAGGGCCCGCCCGCCGCAGTGGCTGCAGACCGGATCGACGGCCGCACTGACGGTCAGGGTCACGACGGTCGTCTTCTTGCGGCAGTCGGCGCAGCGGTACTCGTAGATCGGCATCTAGATCAGGATCCCTTCGTCGAAGCCGAGCTTGACGAGCTCGATCCGGGCCGGGTCGCTCACGCCGAGGTGGTGGCGGGTGTCGGCCAGCGTGATGTGGTGCGGCGTCATCGGCAGCGGCCGGTCGTCCCCGAAGTGCTCTTTCCGCTTGGCCTGGATGATGCGCAGCCCCGTGGCGTCGGCGGCCACGGGATCGCGGCTGACGATGAGGCCCTTGTACTCCCAGACGTAGTCCTTGGCGTAGTTGTGCGGCCCGACGCTGTGGAAGAGAGGGCGTGAACATGACCAGGACGTTGAGCCGGGTCTTGCCCTTGACGGCCGGGCAGCTCCCAGATCGCGGCCAGGTCGGCGCACGTGTCGCCGTGCCAGGCCGAGGGCTGGGGCGTGAACATGATGTAGTTCTTGATCAGGCTGCCGACCCCGGACCAGTGGTGGGTCCGCATGGGCCGGGCGTTGACGAGGGCCGTGGCCTTCTGGAAGACGGGATCGCGGAGGACGCCGCGGTCGTCGATGGCGATCCGGTCTTCGCCGACGCCCGCGTCCATGACCCGCCGCTTGATGGCCTGCTCCACTTCGACGGTCGTCGGGATGTAGCGCCAGGCGTTGGTCTTGATGCCGACGACGTCGTCGGGCCGGATGAGGCTCTTCCAGGCCTTGACCGTGTCCGTCTCGCCGAGGAGGGCGCGGACGGCGTCGTCCAGCATCTTCTGGACGACCTCGGCCGGCGGCGCCCCTCCGGCCCCGAGCGGGCTCGGATCGCGGACGAGGACGACGCGGACCTTGCTCTCCGCGGCCGCGGCGGGGCCCCCTTGAGCGAGGGGATCAGGGCCCCGGCCAGCGGGGCGGCCGAGGCGACCTTGAGGAAATCCCTGCGGGTGATCGGTTTTCGGCTCATGTTCCGGCTCCTTCCTGCTGAGGATCTATCGGGCCGGGCCCGCGGCGCGGGCCCCGGCGAGAGAAAGAACGGACTCCAGAAGGCCCCGCGCACGCAGCTCCGTGGGCGCGTCGAAGACGACGGCGAGGATCTCGGCGCCGGCCCGGGCGGACGTCCACTTCCCGTTCTCCGTCCGGACGGTCCTCCCGTCCCCCGCATCGGGCATGTAAGCCCGGGCGAACGACGCGAGGGCCCGCGACGCGGCCGGGCCGTCGGCGTAAGCCACGGCGAGGAGCCGGATCGTCCCCCCGCCCTCTCCGTCGTAACCCGCCAGGACGGCGTCGGTCGTCCCGTCGAGGAGGAGGATGTTCTCTTCGGCGACGAAGTAATGGTAATTGAGGACGGAATGCCCGTGGAAGAAGCGGACCCCGCGGGCGTCCAATCCCTCGGACGGCAGGACCTTCAGCAGGCCGGGCGTCTCTCCCGTTCCCGGGATGGCCGCGGCGATGCGGTGCCCCAGGTCGAGGACGAGGGCCTTCGTTTCCGGCGTCTCCTCCTCGGCGTAGACCGACAGGAAGTAGCGGTCCTTCCAGAACGAGAGCAGCCCGGCCTTGTAGAGCGAGCCCTGCCCGATCGCGGCCCTCTCGCCGTCGAGGTCGTGGGTGAAGACGCCGAAGGCGTCCTCGGACGAGCCCATGTCGAAGGCGTCGACGACGATGTCCGGCTTGCCGTCCTTGTGGAAGCGCCGGGCCACGAGAAGCCTCATGTTGTAGGACCGGTAGACCTCGCCCGCGCCGTCGATGTACTCGAAGATGCCCTCCGCGTCGTAGACCTGGTCGGCTTCCGAAAGCCAGGGACCGGCCGCGACGGGGATGTACGAGGCCAGCCGGCGGGCGTCGGGTGATTGCGGATCGCTCATCGGGAAAGCCCCTCCCATCCAGGCCAGAACGGCGGCGAAGACGACGAATCGGCTCATGCGGTCCGATTGTATCATGCCGTCCCGGGGGAGACAAGGAAACGGAACGCCCGCGGCGGGCGTTTGCAAATTGGGACGTTTCAGGGAATAATAGTCCGGAAGGAGACCCGTATGTCAGAGCGTCGTACCGCCGCAGCCGCCGTCCTCGTCCTCATCCTGGCCGTGTTCCTGGCCTCGTGCTCCGCCGACGACGACAACGACGTCACGCCCGTCGACATCCCCGCCGAGTCGATGTCCACCATCGTGCTCGCCTGGAGCGACACCGGCATGCAGCACATCAACGCGACCTACGGCGCCGAGGTCTTCCTGCCGCCCTACAACGGCCTCCGGGCCCAGGTCATCCGCCGGGGCGATCCGCCGCAGATCGTGACGACGGGGATCACGCTGGAATACCGGCTGGTCGACAACACCTCGTCGTACGGCAAATCGACGGCCGACCCGGTCCGCGATTACTCGCGCTTCTGGGACGACTCCCTGGACCTCTTCGGCGTGTCGCTCCTCCAGGACACGGGGCTCAACTTCGTCGATCCCGGCGTCCACAACGGGCTCTCCGGAACGATGCTCCTCAAGGGCGATCACTTCCAGGTCGACGGCATCCCGGCCGTCCCCATCAACGACGCCGGGACCTGGGACCCCTACCAGGTCGCGGAGATCACGGTGCGCGACGCTTCGACCCACGACGTGCTGGCCCGGACCCGGGCCACCGTGCCGGTCTCGGACGAATGGGGCTGCGCCACGTGCCACAACGGCGACGACGCCGAATCGGTCCTGGCCTCGCACGACGAGGCCGAGGAGACGACCTTCGTCGCAGACGGCGTCCCCGTCCTCTGCGCCGACTGCCACGGCGACCCGGCCCTCGGGACAGACCGGAGCGGGCTCTTCGGAGTTCTATCTGTCCAAGGCCGTCCACGGCTTCCACGCCACCCAGTCGAGCATCACCTGCTACTCCTGCCACCCCGGAACGAAGACGCTCTTCCACCGGAGCACGGCCCACACCGCCACCACGGACGGGAACTGCACCAACTGCCACGGCTCGATGACCACGCTGACCACGATGCTCTACGCCGGCCGCATCCCCTGGAAGGAACAGCCGTCCTGCGTCAACTGCCACACCTACGTCGCGGAGGTCGACACCGGTTCGAGCCTGTACCTCGACGGGACCGGCCACGGCGGCCTGGCCTGCCCCGCCTGCCACGGGAGTCCCCACGCCCAGGTCCCGACGACGCTCGACGAAACCAAGTACGCGGACCACTATTCGTTCCTGCAGTATCAGAACAAGGCCGTGTCCCTCGGCAGCTGCCGGGTCTGTCACGCCGGCTCGAAGGGCGGCGGGATCAACGGGATCGTGGGCGCCCACGGCGGCGGCCAGCCGACGGCGTGCAAGGTCTGCCACACGGGCGCGATCACCACGAACAATCCCTACGAGTTCCCCCACCGGTTCCAGAACCGGAACCGCTGACCCGCGGCCGCCTCCCGTCTACCGGGACAGGCGGTCGACGTACATCCTCAGGAAGCGCAGGGCTTCGTCCGCCCGCCGGAAGACCGGGATCCCGGCCCGTTCGAGATGGTCGGCCAGGGGATCGTAGAGCGCTCCCGCGTCGATGTTGACCACGACCGGCTTCGACGTCGCCCGGAAGATCTCGATCGTCCGCGACGCGAAGCTCCCCGGACGCGCCAGGTCCTCGGCGTGGCCCTCCCCCGCCGGCAGGGTCTGCAGGGCCTTGGACAGCGGCACGTTGGAGATGACGGCGCAGTCGACGCCCGGGTCCTCGATGAAGGCCCGGGCGCTCTCCATGAACGCGGCGTCGTCGGCGACCGGGGTCACGTCGAGGGGGTTGTGGACGTCGAGGAGCTTGTCGATGCCGAGCGGCCGGAGGCTCTCGAGGATCCTCTCCTTGGTCGCGGGGGCGAACTCGGCCAGGTCGAGCCCGGAGCCGTCCTTGAGGTTGTCGGCCATCATGACGCACTCGAACCCGGCGTTGCTGACGAGGCCGACCCGGCGGCCCCGGACCGTCCGCCCCTCGAGCCAGGCCAGGCCCTTCATGAAGCTCTCGTACTCGAAGAGGCTCCCGGCCACGATGGCCCCGGCCTGCCCGCAGAGGGCCTTGAAGACGCCGTAGTCCCCGGCGACCGAGGCCGTGTGGCTCGAGGTCGCCGACCGGCCCTCGGGGCTCCGGCCGGCCTTGTAGACGAGGACCGTCCGGCCCGAGGCGGTGATCCCGCGGATGGCCCGGACGAAGGCCAGCCCGTCGCCGGGCTTGAAGCCCTCCATGTAGACGCTGAACGTCCGGACCTCGGGATCGTCCGCGAGGAACCGGAGGTAGTCGGAGGCCGTGAGGTCGATCTGGTTGCCCAGCGAGACGGAGTAGACGGGCTCGATCGACGGCAGCTTGCTCATCCGGCAGATCATGAAGGCGCCGCTCTGGCTGATCATCGCCGTCGCCGAACCGGCCCGCTTCGGACGCGGCAGCTTGTAGCCGGGGATGAAGAGCGTGTCGTAGAGCCCCGGCTTCGAGACGATGCCCAGGCAGTTGCCGCCGTTGACGACCGGGCGTCGTCCGGCCGCTCCGGCGGCCTTCGGCGAGGATCTCCCGGATCCGGTCCTCGATCGACGCCCCGCCTTCCTTCTCGCCCATCCCGCCGGCGATGAGGATGACCGACCGCGCCTTGCCGTGGTCGACGAGGTCCTTCATGACGTCGGCGCACTGGTCGGCGCCGAGGGTCAGGACGAAGAGGTCGACCGTCCCGGGAATGTCGGCGATCGAGGGGACCGTGCGGCAGCCCTCGATCGAAGCGAGGCCCGGCTTGACCACGACCACGTTCGCCGGCGCGAACCCGGCCTTGAGGATGTTGTTCAGGATGACGTGGCCGATGTTCATCTTCTCCGAGACGCCGATGATGCCGATCGTCGCCGGCTTGAGCAGCCGGCCGACGGCTTCGACCGGCCGGGCGGACGCCGCCGCCTTGCGCCGGGAGAACCGGCAGACGCCGTCCAGGGGAACGAGCCGGCCGCGGCGGACGACGAAGGGATTGACCTCGGCCTCTTCGAGGACGAACGGGGTCGCCGCCGAGAAGGCCGAAAACGCGACGGCCAGGTCGCGGAAGCGGAGAAGCGTCGCGGCCAGCGTCGCCGGCGCGACGAGGGGCTTGCGGCCCCGGAACGCGGCGGCCAGCTTGCCGAAGAAGGCGAGCGGCTCGAGGAGCTTGAGCGCCCCGGCTTCGTCGAGGAGGTGGGCGGAGGCGATGCCCACGGCCCTCCCCTCCTTGAGACGCGCGTTCATGTATTCGACGTCGAGGCCCCCCGATCCCACGGTCAGCACCGGCCCGAAATCCGGGGAATTCCGGAGGCCCAGGAGGATCTCCGAACCGAATCCGACGTCGTCGAAGGCGACCTTCTCCACGACGAGGAAGCCGCGGACCGATCCCCGGACGGCCTTCCTGTCGGAGGCCCGGGTGCGGGCGACGACCGTCCTCAGCATGGCCGCGCAGGCCGCCTTCACCGCGGCCGGTTCGGCCCGGACGATCGCGACGCCGCCGACGTCGGACTTGTGGATGACGAGCGGCGAGACGATCTTGACGACGACCTTGTCCGACTTCAGGGCCGCCAGGTCCTTGCGCGCGACCGTCCCGTCCGCCGGCAGGACCAGATGGCGGGGCGGCGGCGATGCCCGCCTCCTTCAGGACCGCGTAGACCTCGGGCTCGAGCAGGAAGCTCCGGCCGTCCCTCTCCGCTTCTTCGAGGATGCGGAGGGTCCTCGTCCAGGCGGTCTTCATGAGCCGAGGGCCGCTTTTTTGCCGAGCTCGAAGGCCTTGAGGTTGGCCTCGAGGACGGGCGTCCCCCGGCCGCGGAAGAGCTCCTCGATCGTCCGGAGGAGGCCGGCCTCCTTGAGGATGAGGCTCGGCGCGGCCGCGCCGAGGAGGACGATGTTCTGGGCCTTGACCGTGCCGGCCTCCTTGGCCAGCTTCTCGGCGTCGACCACGACCGAGCGGGGCGCCCGGCGGACCGCCTCCAGGACCGTGGCGACGTCGGGGTAGTCGGGGATGTTGCGGTAGGGCGTCGAGCTCGTCACGACGATCCCGTCCGGCCGGAGGTAGTCCAGGTAGCGGAGGGCTTCGAGCGGCTCGACGCTCAGGACCATGTCGGCCTCGCCCTTGGGGATGAGGTCGCTCCAGATCGGGGCGTCCGAGAGCCGCATGTGGGACTGGACGGCCCCGCCCCGCTGGGCCATGCCGTGGACCTCGGCCTGCTTGAAGATGAGCCCGTCGGCGAGGGCGGCGTTGTCGATGACGTAGGCGATGGACAGGATGCCCTGCCCCCCGACCCCGGCGAGAATGATGTCCTGTTTCATGGCCTAGCTCCTCTTCTTCCGCTGTTCCTGGACGCACTCGCGGACGGCGACGACGACGGACAGGCCGCGGTGGTCGATCTCCTCCCTGAGGACCTGGACGTTCTTGTCGTGGTTCTTCGGCAGGGGCTCGATCGTCCGGATGTGCTCCTTGGGCACGCCCAGGCCCTCGACGAGCTTGAGCAGCCGCTCGCCGGAGCCGTAGGTCGGCTGCCCGCCGGTCATGGCCGTCGTCGCGTTGTCGAGGATGACGACGGTCATGTTCGTGTCCGCGACGGCCGCGCCGAGGAGAGGCGTGATGCCCGAGTGGGCGAAGGTCGAGTCGCCGATGACCGACACGGCCGGGTGGAGGCCGACGTCGGAGGCGCCCCGGGCCATGCTGACGCTCGCGCCCATGCAGACGCAGCTGTGGATGGCGTTGTAGGGCGGCAGGGCGCCGAGGGTGTAGCAGCCGATGTCGCTGAAGACGTTGGCCCCGGCGGCCCCCTCGAGGACCTTGTTGAGGGCCTTGAAGGTGTCGGCGTGGGGACAGCCGACGCAGAGCTGGGGCGGGCGGTTGGCCAGCGGCAGGCTGCTCGGGGGAAGCGACGGCAGGGCGTCCCGCCCGAGGGCCCGGCGGACGATGTCGGGCGAGAGCTCGCCGGAGGCCGGCAGGGCCCCGCTGAGCTTCCCGAGCACGGTCTTGCCGGCGATCCCGAAGAGCCCCTGGATCTGCCGCTCGATCAGGGGATAGCCGTCCTCGAGGACGAGGACGGTGTCGACGTGCGCGACGAGCTCGCGGATGAGGCTCACGGGCAGCGGATAGGTCGAGACCTTGAGGGCGGACGGCGGCGGAGGCCTCGCCCGCCACGCTCTCGCGGAAATAGTTGTAGGCGACGCCCGAGGCGATGACCCCGAACGAGCGGTCCCGTTCGTTGAGCGTCAGGACGTTGAACCGGGAGCCTTCCGACGCCTTGACCATTTCGGCCTGGAGGTCGAGGAGGCGCGAGAAGCGGCGGCGGGCGTTGGCCGGGAGCAGGATCCAGTCCCTGGCCGCGCCCTTCCTCAGTGCGTTCTGGGGCCGCGGCTCGCGGACCTCGACGGCCGAGCGGCTGTGCGACAGGCGCGTGACCATGCGGATCATGACGGGCACCTCGAACTTCTCGGACAGGTCGTAGGCTTCCCGGGTCATGTCGTAGGCTTCCTGGTGGTCGGACGGCTCGTAGGCGTAGATGTGGGCGAACTGGGCGTAGAAGCGGCTGTCCTGCTCGTTCTGCGAGCTGTGCATGCCGGGATCGTCGGCGCTGACCACGACCAGGCCGCCGTTGGCCCCGGTGATGGCGGAGTTCATGAACGGGTCGGCGGCGACGTTGAGGCCGACGTGCTTGAACGAGACCAGGGCCCTTTTCCCGGCGAACGAGGCGCCGAGGGCCTCCTCGTAGGCCACCTTCTCGTTGACCGACCAGACGGCCGTGAAAGCCTTGCTCTCGCGGGCCGCGCGGACGAGGTACTCCAGGATCTCGGAGGCCGGGGTGCCGGGATAGGAATAGGCCGCCGAGAGGCCGGCGTGGACGGCCCCCAGGGCGATGGCTTCGTCACCGAGCAGAATTTGACGGGGCATGGGCGTTCCTTTTCAGGGAGTTTTGCGAGGGGGTAGGATACTCATTGGGCGCGGAGGGTGTCAAGCCGGTCCGGGGGGCCGGCGTATTGAGTAAATTGATAATTCCTATCAATCCGAGTTGATATCGCGGGAAAAGAGAGATAGAATGGAACGAGGAGCCCGCCATGATCAGACTTTCGACCAAGGGCCGCTACGGGACGCGCCTGATGCTCAACCTGGCCCGTCACTACGGGAACGGCAACGACGCCGTCATCCTCAAGCACATCTCCGAGGACGAGCGGATCTCGATCCGCTACCTCGAGCAGATCATCATCCCCCTCAAGATCAACCGCCTGGTCAAGAGCATCCGCGGCGCCGGCGGCGGCTACACCCTGGCCCGCAAGCCCGAGGACATCAAGCTCAGCGAGATCCTCCACGCCCTCGAGGGCAACTGCTGCCTCGTCGAGTGCGTCGAGGACGGGACCTACTGCGACCGCCTGGCGGACTGCCCGACCTTCGAGATCTGGAAGGGCGCGACCGAGCTCCTGAAGGACTATTTCGACGCCCTCACGCTCAAGGACATCGTCGTCCGGGCCGAGAAGAAGAAGGCCCGCAAGGCCAAGGCGGGCTGAAGCCCCCTCCCCTGTCTCCCCTCCGTCCGGCGTACCCGGCCGCCTCAGCCCTGGTCCAGGCCCTTGAAGAAGGCCGGCCAGAAGGGATCCTGCTCCGGGACGGCCAGCCGCTTCGATCCGCCCGTCGCGCCGGACGATCGTGCGGCGGCGGCGGTCGGCGACGACCCGGCCGACGACCGAAGCGGCGATGCGCTTGCGCTTGAGCCGGGCCAGGAGGCCCGCGCTCTTCCCCGGCCGGACGGTCGCGAGGAGGCTGCCCTCGGCGATGGCCTTGACCGGATCGATCCCGAAGGCCTCGCAGACCATCCGCACCTCGTCCGGGTAGACGAACAGGCGCTCGTCGATCTCCATCCCCACGCCGCTCGCCGCGGCGATCTCGAAGAGCCCGCCCACGACCCCGCCCTCCGTCGCGTCGTGCATGGCCGTGACGCCGCCGGAGGCGGCGGCCGCGAGCGCGTCGGCGACGACGGTGATGGACCGGGTCAGGGCCTTCGCTTTGGCGACGAGGGTGCGGGATACTTGCCGAGCAGCTCCTCCTCGCGGAGCGCCGCCAGCAGGGCGGCCGTCTCGATGGCCGGTCCCTTCGTCAGCACGACCTCGTCGCCGGGACGCGCGCCGGCCGGGGTCACGACGTCCTTCCTGCGGGCCAGGCCGAAGACGGTGATGCCGCCGATCGTCGGGGCCGTGAAGCCCGGATAGAACCCGGTGTGCCCGCCGACGATGGCGATGCCGAGGTCGCGCGCGGCGGCGTGGATGGCATTCGACGATCCGCCCGACGTCCTCGCGGGCGGTCTCCGGGGGCAGGAGCAGCGAGTAGGTCATGTAGCGCGGCTTGACGCCCATCACCGCGACGTCGCTCGCGCCGATGTGGACGGTGAACCGGCCGAAGGTCTCCAGCGAAAGCCGGGGCATGGTGAAGATCGGGTCCTCGGCCACGACCAGGACCCGGCCGCCGCCGAGATCGATGACGGCCGCGTCGACGCCCGTCCGGGGCGGGACGAGGACCGTCGGGTCCCGGCGCCCGAACTTGCCCATGATCAGGTCGCGGAAATCCGCTTCGTCGATCTTGCCGATCTTCACGGAGAGCCTCCGGCGCTCAGACCGCGAGGCCGGCCTTGCGCTCGGCCGCCTCGATGGTGTTCATCATGAGCATCGTCACCGTCATGGGCCCGACGCCGCCCGGCACCGGGGTGATGGCCGAGGCCTTCTCCTTGACGGGCTCGAAATCGACGTCGCCGACGAGGCGGAAGCCCTTGGGCGAGGACGGGTCGGGCACGCGGTTGACGCCGACGTCGATGACGACGCAGCCCTCGGGGACCATCTCGGCCTTGATCGCCCGCGGCACGCCCATGGCGGCGACGAGGATGTCGGCCTGGAGCGTGAACCGGCTGAGGTCGGGCGTGGCCGTGTGGCAGACCGTGACCGTGGCGTTGGCCCCCTTCCTCTTCTGGATGAGCATGGCCGCCAGCGGCTTGCCGACGATGTTGCTCCGGCCGCAGACGACGACGTGCTTGCCGTCCGGGCCGTAGCCGCCGCGGACGAGGAGCTGGACGACCCCGTAGGGCGTGCACGGCAGCGGGCAGGGCTCGCCCCGCAGCATCTTGCCGACGTTGACGGGGTGGAAGCCGTCGACGTCCTTGTCCGGGGAGATGAGGCCGATGACCTTCTCGGCGCTGACGTATTTCGGCAGGGGCAGCTGGACGAGGAAGCCGTTGTAGCGGTCGTCCCGGTTGAGCTCGTCGACCTGGCGGAGGATGGCCTCCTCCGTGGAATCGGCGGGCATGCGGATGGTCGTCTCGAAGATGCCGATCTCCTCGGCCGCCTTGCCCTTGGCCGTCACGTAGGAGACCGAGGCCGGGTCCTCGCCGACGAGGACGACGGCGAGGCCGGGCACGTGCCCCTTCTCCTTGAGCCGGGCCGCCCGGCCCTTGAGCTCCTCGCGGATCTGGCAGGACACCTCTTTTCCGCTGATGATGGTCGCCGGCATGTCGTCCTCCTTTCGGCCGCGTCGATGGCCGCTCCCCTACCTTAAAGAAAAGCGCGGGAGCCGGTCAAGCGAATACGGACGTCTTGTATTGCCGGCGGACTCGCGGGTATAATCAACACCGATTTCGGGGGCCGGGGCTAGCGTTCTACGGAGGTCGAAGAGCATGAGAGTCGGGATCCTGACGGGCGGGGGCGATTGCCCCGGTCTCAACGCCGTCATCCGGGCCGTGACCCGGAAGGGCATCATCCATTACGATTACGACATCCTCGGCATCAAGAACGGCTGGCTCGGGCTCATCGAGGGCCGCATCATGCCCCTCGACTTCGACGCGATCTCGGGCATCCTGCCCCGGGGCGGGACGATCCTCGGCACGACCCGGACGAACCCGTTCAGGGTCGAAGACGGGGTGGGCAAGATCTTCTCCCAGGTCGAGAAGTTCGAGCTCGACGCCGTCATCGCCGTCGGCGGCGAGGACACGCTCGGCGTCGCCAAGAAGCTCCACGAGAAGGGCCTGCGCTGCGTCGGCGTCCCCAAGACGATCGACAACGACATCTCCGGGACCGACTACACCTTCGGCTTCGACACCGCCGTCTCGATCGTCGCCGAGGCCCTCGACCGGCTGCACACGACGGCCGAGGCCCACCACCGCGTCATGGTCGTCGAGGTCATGGGCCGTCACGCCGGCTGGATCGCCGTCGAAGGCGGCCTGGCCGGGGGGGCCGACATCATCCTCATCCCCGAATTCCCCTTCGATCTCGACGAGATCTGCGCCCAGATCCAGAAGCGCCGCGAGCGCGGCAAGATGTTCAGCATCGTCGTCGTGGCCGAGGGGGCCAAGCCCCAGGACGAGAGCCTGATCCTGCAGTCGGGCGAGAAGGACGCCTTCGGCCACGTCCGGCTGGGCGGCATCGGCAACTTCATCGCCCGCGAGATCGAGATGCGCACGGCCATCGACACGCGGGTCACCGTCCTCGGCCACATCCAGCGGGGCGGCTCGCCCACGGCCTTCGACCGCATCCTGGCCACCCGGTTCGGCGTCGCCGCGATCGAGCTCGTCCACGACGAGAAGTTCGGCTACATGGTGGGACTGCGAGGCGGCAAGATCGTCCCCGTGTCCTTCGAGGAGGCCCTGGCCGAGCCGAAGACCGTCGACGCCGAGCTCTACGAGATCGCCAAGGTCTTTTTCGGTTAGGCCATGACAGCCTTCCCGATGTCAGGAGGCGTCCAGCCATGATCCGGAAACGTGCACTTTGCCTGGTTTTGTTCCTGATCCTCGGGGCGATCGCTCCCCTCGCGGCCGACATCCGGTTCGAGCTCGGCTTCGGCTGGACCCTGGTCCGGCCGAGCATGGACACGACTTACGTCAACCGCTATCAGCCGCCGTTCACGCCGGCCGACCGCTACATCGCCAGCTCGGCCGACCAGACCGTCCGCTTCAGGGCCAAGACCACCTACGGCCTGAACGGCTACTTCAACGTTCTCTTCACCGAGAGCTTCGGTCTCCAGGTCCTGGCCGACTACCACCGCCCCGAGTTCGGCGGCGCGAACGACCCCTACGAGATCGGCGTGCAGTTCCAGGCCTTCGAACCCGAGACCTACGCCGACTCGGTCGACTGGCAGGCGTCGACCGGGAACCTCACCGAGACGGTGTTCAGCCTCAACGCCCTGGCCCGCTTTCGCGTCGACGACAAGCTGTCCCTCAGCCTGTCGGCCGGCCCCAGCGTCTTCCACTTCGAGGGCCAGGCCGGGCACATCGGCTACACGTTCTTCGAGCTCGCCCAGGTCGGCGACGAGTTCCGGCTCAGCGGCGGAACGTACCGCATGGTCGTGGACTTCGGGCCGCAGACCAAATACGGCGCCAACATCGGCGTCGAGGCGGCCTACGAGGCGTTCCGCAGCGTCATCCTGGCCGTCGATCTCCGCTATTACGCCGCCGCGAGGACCCCGCTGCAGCTGCACGTGGTCGAGGACGATCTCATCACCCGGCCCATCGACGAGATCGAGGCGACGATCGGGCTCGGGACGCTCGACGTCAATCCCTCCTACCTCCGGGCCGGTCTGGCCATCCGCTTCATCTTCTGAGCCGGATCAGAACTTCGCCCGCCGGAGCCTCAGGGAGTTGCTCACGACGGAAACCGAGCTCATGGCCATCGCCGCCGAGGCGATCATCGGATCGAGCAGGATGCCGAAGAAGGGATAAAGCACCCCCGCCGCGACCGGGATCCCGACGACGTTGTAAGCGAAGGCCCAGAAGAGGTTCTGCCGGATCGTCCGGATGGTCCGCCGGCTGAGCTCGCGGGCCGCCACGACCGCCTCGAGGTCCCCCGAGATCAGGGCGACGTCCGCGGAGGCCATGGCCACATCCGTTCCCGTCCCCAGGGCCACGCCGACGTCCGCCCGGGCCAGGGCCGGCGCGTCGTTGATGCCGTCGCCGACCATGGCCACCCGCCGCCCTTCGGCCTGCAGCCTCCGGACGACGTCGGCCTTGTCGCCGGGGAGGACCTCGGCGACGACCTCGTCGATGCCGGCCTCGCCGGCCACGGAACGGGCCGTGCGGGCGTTGTCCCCCGTCAGCATGACGACCCGGAGGCCCTGGCGGCGGAGCTTTGCGACGGCCGGGCGTGCGCTCGGCTTCAGGGTATCGGACAGGGCGAAGAGCCCGACCGGACGTCCGTCGACGGCGACGTAGGCGGAGGTCTTGCCCGCCGCGGCCAGCTTCGCGGCTTCGGCGGCGAGGGGAGCGACGTCGACGCCCGCCGCGCCCACGAGCTTGAGGCTCCCGACGATCACCCGGGCGCCCCGCACGACGGCTTCGACGCCCATGCCCTCGAGGGCCCGGAACTCGTCCACCCTCTCGGGGAGGATCCCCGCGGCGGCGGCCCGGCGGACGATGGCCTGACCGAGGGGGTGTTCGGAAGGGCTCTCGACCGAAGCGGCGAAACGGAGCAGGTCCTCGGCCGCGGTCCCGGGGGCGGGCAGGACGTCGGTGACTTCGGGCCGGCCGTTGGTCAGCGTGCCCGTCTTGTCGAAGACGAACGTGTCCACCTTGTGGAGGGTCTCCAGGCTCTCGCCGCTCTTGATCAGGATGCCCCGCTCGGCGCCCTTGCCCGTGCCGACCATGATGGCCGTCGGCGTGGCCAGGCCCATGGCGCAGGGGCAGGCGATGATCAGGACGGCCACGAAATTGAGCAGGGCGAAGACGAGGCGCGGCGCCGGGCCGAAGAGGGCCCAGACGGCGAAGGTCAGGACGGCGACGGCGATGACGGCGGGAACGAAGTATCCGGCGATGACGTCGGCCAGCCTCTGGATCGGCGCCTTGGAGCCCTGCGCCTCCTCGACCAGCTTGATGATCCGGGCCAGGGCGGTGTCCTCGCCGACGCGGACGGCCCGGAAGCGGAAGCTGCCCCACTTGTTCAGCGTCGCGCCCACGACGGAGGCGCCGGGTCCCTTGTCGACGGGCAGGCTCTCGCCGGAGATCATGGACTCGTCGACGGAGGACTTGCCCTCGACGACGACGCCGTCGACCGGGACGGTCTCGCCGGGGCGGACGACGAGGATGTCGCCGACGCGCACGTCTTCGACCGCCACCTCGCGCTCTCCGTCGGGCCCGACGACGCGGGCCGTTCCGGGCCGCAGGCTCATGAGGCGGCGGATGGCGTCGGACGTGCGTCCCTTGGCCCGGGCTTCGAGCATCCGCCCGAAGAGGATGAGGACGATGATGACCGCCGAGGTGTCGAAGTAGACCTGGGGCTCGATCCCGGCCCGGCGGAAGAACCCGGGCAGGACCGTGGCCGCGACGCTGAAGAGGTAGGCGGCCGACGTCCCCACGGCGACGAGCGTGTTCATGTTGGCCGCGCCGTGCCGGAGGGCGCTCCAGGCGCCGCGGTAGAAGCGCAGCCCGAGGACGAACTGGACCGGGGTCGCCAGCGCCCAGAGAACGAAGAAGTCCTGCAGGAAGGCCGGCATCCAGGGGAACCAGTGCCGCATGCTGCCGAGGAAGATGAGGAGCGCCAGGAGACCGCCCCAGACGACATCGCGCCGGAGGGCCCCGTACTCCCTGTCCTCTCTCGCCCGGGCGTCCTCGGCCGGGGCGGCGACGCCGTAGCCGGCGCCGCGAATGGCCTGGACCAGGCCGGCGGGCGAGACGGCGCGGGGATCGTAGAGAACGGTCGCCTTGGACGTGGCGATATTGACGACGGCCTCGAGAACGCCGGCCGTCTTTCGCAGCGCCCGCTCGACGTTGGCCGCGCAGCCGGCACAGCTCATGCCGGTCACGGCGAATTCGATGCGGACGGAACCCTTCGCGTTCCTGATCTTCTTTCATGGCTGCCCCCCGGATCCGCCGCGGTCCCCGGACGGGTCAGACGTCGCAGGACCCGCCCCTCCTGCCTCTTCCCTTTCGTCGAGATGCCGAAGGGGACATAGGCCGGGCAGGTTCCGACGAGCGTCGTGATGACGAAGATCGCGGCCAGGATGGCCAGGACGATGGCGAGGCATGCCCTTGACGACGCCGGCGATCAGGAGAACGGCCAGAACGGCGGCCGCGACGAGCCGGATCGTCTTGTCCGCCTGACCCATGTTCTTCTTCATGAAAACCTCCTTCCTGTCGGGTGAATTATAACAGATTGACCATTTTATCATATATCCTAGTGTTTATGTAGGAAATGCCTCCGCCCGGTTGCACCGCCCACGGGTTTGTGTTACTATTCGGGGGCTCGAAACGACAAGGAGACGACCATGTCCGGACATTCCAAGTGGGCCTCGATCAAGCATAAAAAGGCCGCGACCGACGCCAAGAAGGGCAAGATCTTCACCCGCCTCATCCGCGAGATCAGCATGGCGGCGCGGGCCGGCGGCGGCGACCCCGACAAGAACGCCGCTCTCCGCAAGGCCATCAACGACGCCAAGGCCGCGAACATGCCGGCCGACAACGTCAAGCGGGCCATCCTGAAAGGCACCGGCCAGCTCGAGGGCGCGACCTTCGAAGAAGTGTCCTACGAGGGCTACGGCCCCGGCGGCGTGGCCGTCTTCATGCAGACCGTCACCGACAACAAGAACCGGACCGTCTCCGAGATCCGTCACATCTTCATGAAGAACGCCGGCCAGATGAGCGAGAAGGGCTCGGTGGCCTGGATGTTCAAGCGCATGGGCTACATCGACGTCGAGAAGACCAAGGTGTCCGAGGACATCCTCATGGACATCGCCCTGACGGCCGGCGCCGACGACCTCAAGGACGAAGGCACCCTCTTCGAGGTCACGACCTCGCCCGAGAAGTTCGAGGCCGTCCTCGAGGCCGTCAAGAAGGCCGAGATCGAGATCGCCGCCTCCGAGGTCGGGTTCCTGCCCCAGAACTACGTCAAGGTCGAGGGCAAGGAAGCCCAGCAGGTCCTGCGGCTCGTCGAGGAGCTCGAGGACCACGACGACGTCCAGTCCGTCTCCTCCAACTTCGACATCTCCGAAGAGGAGATCGCCGCCTTCTCGCAGGCCGGGTGACGCCCCGGCGGCCTCCATGCGGGTCCTCGGCATCGATCCCAGCCTCCTGTCGACGGGGTTCGGGATCGTCGAAGAGGACGGCGGCCGCCTCCGGCCCGTCGCCTTCGGCGTCATCAAGCCGACGGCCAAGCTGCCCCTCCACCTGAAGCTGGCCGAGATCAAGACCGAGATCGAATCGCTCATCCGCACCTACGCGCCCGGCGAGGCCGCCATCGAGAACGCCTTCTACGCCCAGAACATGAAGACGGCCCTCGTCCTCGGCCAGGTCCGCGGCGCGGTGCTCGTCGCCATCGCCGGGACGGGCTGCGGGTTCGCCGAATACTCGGCCCTCGAGATCAAGAAGGCCGTCACGGGCTACGGCCAGGCGGACAAGGAGCAGGTCCTGACCATGGTCCGCTCGCTCCTCGGGCTCGACGACGACGCCGTCCCGCTCGACGCCTCGGACGCCCTGGCCGCGGCCATCTGCCACCTCAACGCCCGCATGTTCCAGATGAAGGTCGAAGAGAAGGAACCGTCATGATCGCCTACCTCAAAGGGACCCTCCGCCACAAGACGCCCGGCCACGTCGTCGTCGAGACCGGCGGCGTCGGCTACGCCGCGGCCATCCCCGTCTCGTCCTACGTCCGGCTCGGCGAGATCGGCGCGACCGTGGAGCTCTTCATCCACACCCACCTCTCCGACGACGCCCTGGCCCTCTACGGCTTCGCCTCCCTCGAAGAGAAGGACATGTTCCTCAAGCTCATCGCGATCTCCGGCATCGGCCCCCGGCTGGCCATGAACGTCCTCTCCGGCATCGCGCCCGACGACCTGGCCGAGGCCGTCCGCGCGAGCGACGTCGCCCGGATCTCGCTCGTGCCCGGCATCGGCAAGAAGACGGCCCTGCGCATCACCATGGAGCTCCAGGACAAGCTGGAGAAGAAGGAGAAGCTCCTGGCGGCCAAGGGCTCGCCCGAGAAGGAGGACCTCCTCTCGGCCCTGCAGAACATGGGCTTCCGGCAGAAAGAGGCCGAACGGGCCGTCGACCAGACGCTGGCCGCGACCAAACCCGGCGCGGAATTCGAGAAGCTCCTGCGCGACAGCTTGAAGCGCCTGGCCAAAATATAGTAAGACTACGGCATGCCCGCCATCCTCAGCCCGATCCGGACGAAGGAGGACGTCCTCTTCGAGGACAGCCTCCGCCCGAAGACCTTCGACGAGTTCGTCGGCCAGGACAAGGTCAAGGCCAACCTGCGCGTCTTCATCGAGGCGGCCCGCAAACGCGACGAGCAGCTCGACCACGTCCTCCTCTACGGGCCTCCGGGACTCGGCAAGACGAGCCTGGCCTACCTCATCGCCAAGGAGATGGGCGTCGGCATCAAGCCCACGGCCGGGCCGGTCATCGAGCGGACCGGCGACCTCTCGGCCATCCTGACCAACATGCAGACCAAAGAGGTCCTGTTCATCGACGAGATCCACCGCCTCCAGCCCTCGGTCGAGGAGATCCTCTACTCGGCCATGGAGGACTTCAACCTGGACATCGTCATCGGCCAGGGGCCGGGCGCCCGCAGCCACAAGCTCAAGATCAAGAAGTTCACCCTCATCGGGGCGACGACCCGGGCCGGCCGCATCACGGCGCCCCTGCGCGGCCGCTTCGGCATCATCCACCGCCTCGACTACTACCGGGACGAGGACCTGAAGCAGGTCATCCAGCGCTCGGCCAGGATCCTCAAGGTCAAGGTCGACGAGGCCGGGGCCGGCGAGATCGCGTTGCGCTCGCGCGGGACGCCGCGCGTGGCCAACCGGCTGCTGCGCCGCGTCCGCGACTACGTCGACGTCAAGGGCGGCGGCGTCATCACGGCCAAGGAAGCCCAGCGGGCCCTGGACATGATGGAGGTCGACGTCCTCGGCCTCGACGACGTCGACCGCAAGATCCTCTCGACCATCATCGAGAACTTCGGCGGCGGCCCGGTCGGCATCGGGACGATCGCCGCGGCCATCGACGAGGACAAGGACACGATCGAGAGCATCTACGAGCCCTTCCTCATGCGCATCGGCTTCCTCGACCGGACCATCCGCGGCCGGGTCATCACCCCGAAGGCCTACGCCCACCTGGGCTACGCGTGCCGCGAGCCGGGATCGCGCGGGAAGGCCAGGCCGGCCGGCCAGAAGAAGCTGTTCAAAGACTGAAGGGATCGCGACCGGCCATGACCTCCGGCAAACCCGTGCGCGTCTCCGATTTCGATTACGATCTCCCGCCGGAGCTCATCGCCCAGCATCCCCTCCCCCATCGCGACGACTCGCGGCTGATGCTCGTCGACCGGAAGTCCGGTACGATCCGCCACGGACGATTCCGGGAGTTCTCCGGGCTCATGAGCGCAGGCGACGTCCTGGTCCTCAACGACACCCGGGTCCTGCCCGCCAGGCTCTGGGGCGACGAGCGGCGAGGCGAAGATCGAGTTCCTGTTCGTCCGGGAGACCGGGCCGGGTCTCTGGGAGGTCCTCTGCCGGCCGGCGAAAAGGGTTCGCGAGGGCGGCGCCATCCTGTTCCCCCGCGGCGTCACGGCCCGGGTGGCCGGGCTCGCGGAGGAGGGCCGGCGCGTCCTCGACTTCGGCAAGGCCGACGTCCGCGCCCTTCTCCACGAAGCCGGCTACGCTCCCCTGCCGCCCTACATCAAGAGGGCCAAACAGGACGAGCGGACGCGGCCCGAGGACATCGACCGCTATCAGACGGTCTTCGCGAAGAAGGAAGGCGCCATCGCCGCCCCGACCGCCGGCCTGCACTTCACTCCGGGCGTGCTGCGGGCGCTCCGGGACCGCGGCGTCGACGTCCGCCGCGTCACGCTCGACGTCGGCCTGGCCACGTTCCAGCCCGTCCGGGCGGAGCTCGTCGCGGACCACAAGATGCTCGAAGAGACGTACGCCATCGCCCCGGCCGTGGCCAAAGCGATCGACGCGGCCAAGTCCGAAGGACGTCCGGTCACGGCCGTCGGCACGACGGTCGTCCGCACTCTCGAGAGCGCCGGGCGTGACGGCTCCGTCCGGCCCGGCCGCGGCGCCACGTCTCTCTTCATCACTCCCGGCTTCGAGTTCCGCATCGTCGACCGGTTGCTGACGAACTTCCACCTGCCCCAGTCGACCCTGCTGATGCTCGTCTCGGCGTTCGCCGGTTACGAGCTGACGATGGCCGCCTACCGCGAAGCCGTCCGGGAGCGCTACCGCTTCTTCTCCTACGGCGACGCGATGCTCATCCTCTGATCGTAAGCCGCGGGGCGCCTTAACGCCCGACGGTCTCGACCGCGCCCGCGAGCTTCACCGTCCCCTTGATGACCGGCCGGTCGCCGGCCGTGAACCCGGCGTCGATGGCGAGCGTATGTTTGCCTTTTTGCAGGAGCGGCAGGCTCTGGCCGACCTCGACCGTCCCGGTCTTCCGGCCCTTCTCGTCGTAGAGGATCATCGTGCCGGAGCCGTCCCAGACCAGGGATTGGCCCTTTTTCAAGGCGGCGGGGACCTTCACCGTGAAGAACCGGTCGATCTCGATCGTGAGGTCCTTCGCTTCCGCGCCCTCCCCCGTGAGCAGCAGGTGCAGGTGGAGCGGCTGGGGCCCGAAGGCGTTCTCGAAGGTCCATTCCGAAGAGGCCGGCTCCCCCGGCTGCCGCATCTTCTTGGCGTGCTCGAACGGGAACTTATCGTAGGACTGCAAAGCCCACTGCCTCTCGCCCGTTCTCTCCAGGTGGAAATCCCTCTCCGGGTCCTTGAGCCGCGTCCGCTGCCCGTCGCTGAAGACGCCGAGGTCCTTGGCCTCCTCCCAGGTCCGGATGGCGTCGATGATGGCGTCCGTCGCGGGGTTCTTCTCGAAGGACTCGGGGTCGGCGACGAAGGCGTAGCCGGCCCGGTAGCCCGCGGCCCGGGCCAGCATCCACTCGATGTCCTCCAGGCGCGTGTCGGGCGTCATCAGGAACCAGCCGAGCATGTTGGGCAGGTAGTTGCGCTCGAGGAACGGCTGGTGCCTGAACCGCTGCTCGGACTGGCTCTCCCGGAAGCTCGCGTACCAGGGCTCGCCCCAGTTGATGTAGCTGTTCATGTGCCAGTAGAAATGGCCGACGTTGCTCGAGCCGTTGACGACCAAATGGTCGACCTGCCCGAGGAAGGCCTCGGCGAAGTGATCGTGGCCGTAGTCGCCCCGGCCGAGATAGCAGGTCCCCTCGTGGCCGTCGAAATCCATATGCGAGACGCCGGTCTCGTTGAAAAAGGCGGCCAGGTTCCCGATCAGCCGTTCCTGCATCGGCCAATCGGGGAACAGCGTCTTGTAGGGATGGTCCATGAGCTTCCGGGCGTCCTCGCCCTTGGCGTGCGGCGCGGCCGCGGTCCCGAATGCCCCCCGGACGCAGTCCCTCAGCGTGAACGGGCCCTCTCCGGCGACCTCCCGGTAGCGGACGATCTCCGTGCCGATGAGGACCGCATTGAGCGTGGACTCCTGGCGGAAATAGTCCCCGCGGTCCACCGTGATCTCGGTCGCGGCCGCGTCGACGCCCTCGACCAGCCTGGCCGTCCCGGCGGCCATCAGCCCCCGGTTGGCGGAGGTCGTCACGAAGGGATCGTTCGTGGTGATGAAATTCGTCAGCGTGTGGACCCCCATCCGGATGCCTTTGGCCCGGGCTTTCTCCACGCACCGCCTCAGCCCTTCGCGCCCGTTCGGGAACAGGTCCTCCAAGAGGTCGAAGTGCCCCCAGGTCCTGAAGGGGCCGCTGTGGTAGAGGGAGTAGAAGCCGAGCCTCGCGGCATACTCCAGCATCTCGTCGACGTTCTTCTCGCCGAAGTTGGCGATGAGATAGGGCCGGCCCGTGGCGCCCGAGGTCTTGATCCATTCCCCGTCGATCACGGGATGCGGCAGCCCCTCGGCGAGCTCGATCCTTCCGATCAGGGGCAACACCGCGTCGGGCGCCGCGCCGAAGACGGCCAGGGCGCTCCCCTCCAGGGTGAACCCCTCGAGGGCCTTGACCGGGACGTTCTTGTGCTGGTTCCAGACGGTGATGACCCGGTCCCGGGCCTGGTTGACGCAGAAGGCCTGGAGGCTGGAGCCGGACCCATCCGGGGTCGCGGTGGTCGTGCCTCCGGTCGTCCCTTCGTCGTTGACCAGCTGACCGCCGCACGTCTTGGCGTTCAGGGTCTGGATCCCGACGGCATAGCCGGCGTTGCGCACGACCCCGACGACCTCGCCGATCGTCTCCCCGATCGTCGTCCGGATCGGCCCCCACAGCACGGCCTCGATCCTCTCGGGGCGCAGGGCTTTGACCAGCTCGAAGCGGAGGTAGTCCGCCTTCCGCGCGACCCGGACCCGGAGCTCGATCCCGCCCTCGAAGGCGAATGTCCAGACATCCCGGTCCGCCCGCAGTCCCGTCGGCTCGAGCTCCCGACCGCCGCTCTTGACCCGGACGAGATGACCGGGGCGGCCCGCCGGGGCGTGATCCCGGCCGCTCCGGGGATCGACGAGCTTGACGATCGCGCCGCGGCCGTCGACCTCCAGCCGGAGTCCCGCGGTCTCCAGAACGTTCTGCGCCGCCGCCCCGGAGACCAGTCCGAGCCCCAGCAGAAGGACGGGAACGATCCTGGCGCCCGACGTCATGTCTCGACCTCCTCGTCTTCGATCGCGGTTTTCCCGATGTTATCACATTTCGCGCGGCCCGGGATTCCCCCGCTTTGACATTAATTTTCCTTCTGAATTATCATAGGCGCCGAAATCCGATGGACATGAAAGAGCGGATCGCCAGGGCCGTCGAGGACCGCCGCGAAGCGATCCTCGACCTGAGCCGGCGCATCCACGCCGCGCCCGAGCTCGCCTTCGAGGAGGTCGGGACCTCCCGCCTCCTCCGTTCGGTCCTCGAAGCCGAGGGCTTTTCGGTCACGGACATCGATCCGTCGATCCCCACCGCCTTCCGGGCCCTGCTCCCGCGGTCCGGCGACCGCCCGCGCGTGACCTTCACCGCCGAGATGGACGCCCTGCCCGGCCTGGGCCATGCCTGCGGCCACAACATCATCGGGACCGCGGGCACTTACGCCGCGATCGTGCTCAAAGCGGTCCTCGGCCCGGAGATCGCCGGGACCGTCGAGGTCGTCGGCACGCCGGCCGAGGAAAAGGGCAGCGGCAAGGTCCGCCTGATCGCCGGCGGCGTTTTCGAGACGAGCGACGTCGTCCTCCAGATCCACCCCCACTCGCTCGATACGGTCATCGGCCAGGCCCTGGCCCGGCGGACCTTCGTCGTCGAGTTCTTCGGAAAGAAGGCCCACGCCGCGGCCGCGCCGGGTGCCGGGGCGAACGCCCTCGACGCCCTCGTCCTCTTCTACCATTCGGCCGTCCTGCCCCGGACCAAGCTCCCGGCCGGAACGCTCCTCCACGGCATCGTCGAGGCCGGGGGGGAAGCGCCGAACATCATCCCCGACTACGCCCGGGGCCGTTTCTCCCTGCGCGCCGACACCATGGCCAAGCTCGAGCAGTCTCGTCGGGAGCGTCTCGGACGCTGGCCGGGACGCCGCCGCGGCGACAGGTTGCCGGACCCAGATCACCGAGCCGGGGCCCGGCGTCACGACCTTCCGCCGCAACGCCGCCCTCGAAGACCTCTTCGCCGGCCTCTTCGAGGAGCGCGGCCGGTCCGAACCCCGGAGGGTCCGCAAGTCCTACGGCTCGACCGACCTGGCCAACGTCTCCCAGATCGTCCCGACGATCGAGCCGATGATCAAGGCCGGCGACGCGCCCATCCACACCGAAGAGTTCGCCCGGGACGCCGTCGGCGCGGGCGGCGAACGCGCCCTTCTCGACGGCATCTACTTCCTGGCCTGCGCCGGATACCGGCTCCTCGCCGAGCCCGCCCTCCTCGAACGGGTCCGCCGGGACTTCGAGGCTTCGACGGCCGAATGAGCCGCGGGACCCGATGAAGAGCCTGCTCGAGCTCCTCGGCGAAAAGCGCGAGTGGCGCATCGTCCTCACCGATTCGGGCCTGGGGGGGCTCTCGATCTGCGCCGGCCTCGACGCGCTCATCCGGATGCGGCGATACCGGCGGACGATCGAGCTCGTCTACGTCAACGCCTGGCCCGAAACGGGCCTTGGCTACAACGACCTCCCCGACGCCGCCGCGCGGGCGGCGGTCTTCGACCGGGCCCTGGCCGCCATGATGGGCTACCGTCCGGACCTCGTCGTCATCGCCTGCAACACGCTCTCGGTCCTCTACGGGCTGACGGACTTCGCCAAAGCCCCCGCCGTCCCCGTGGCCGGGATCGTCGACGCGGGTGTGGACCTCTTCGCCGGAATGCTGCAGAAGGACCCGGCGGCGACCCTCGTCCTCTTCGGGACCAGGACGACGATCGCTTCGGGCGAGCACGTCCGCCGTCTGACCGGGCTGGGGATCGAGCCGGGGCGCATCCGGACCGCCGCCTGCCACGGACTCGCCGCCGTCATCGACAAGGACCCGGACGATCCCGCCCTTCCCGGCCTCGTCGACGAGTGCGTCTCGCGGGCACTCGCCGACGGCATGCCCCCGGGGAAGCTTTACGCCGGCCTGGCCTGCACCCACTACGCCTATGTCGCCGACACTCTTCCGGACCGATCGCTCGCCGGGTTCGCCGGCGGCCGGGCCGTCGTGCTCGATCCCAACAGCCGGATGATCATGTCGCTGGCCGCCGGGAAGGACCGCGGCCGCGCGGACGCGCCCGGTCCCTTCTCGCCGGCCGTCGCGGTCGTTTCCAAGGTCGAGCTCCCCGAGGCCCAGCGCCGGGCCGTGGCCCGCCGGCTCGAGACGGTCTTCGCCCGCCACCGCGCGGGCCCTCATGGATTACACGCACGTCCCCACGCTGTTCTGAGGAGATCGAACATGAAGATCCTGCTGCTGACCGGCCCCGGCGGCGACGCCCAGGGCTGGGGTGACATGAAGGTCACGGAATCGATGCGCCAGGCCGCCGAATCCCTCGGCCACCCGGCCCGGATCGCCTACGTCGCCGACGAGGCCGAATTCCTCCGTCTGGTCGACAAGCCCGACTTCGATATCGTCTGGAGCGCCCTCTACCACATCACGCCGAACGAGGCCTTCATCGGCCGCAACGCCGAAGGCCTTTGGGTCGCCGACGTTTTCGACGAGCGGAAGATCCCCTACATCGGCTCGGACAGCCGGACGATGAAGGCCATGATCGACAAGTTCCAAACCCATGAGATCCTGGCCGCCGGCGGGGTGGCCGTCCCTGCGCACGTCCTCCTGCACTCCGGGGACGACGCCGCGGCCGTCACCTACCCCGCCTTCGTCAAGCCCATCTGCGAGTCGCGGTCGGTCGGCATCTCCGACGAGAGCGTCGTCCACGACGAGGCGGAGCTGCGGCGGCGCATCGCCTTCATCGAGAAGGAGTTCGACGAGCCGGCCCTGGTCGAGGAGTTCCTGCCGGGCGACGAGTACACGGCCCTCGTCCTCGGCAACGGGAAGACGCGCGAGGTCCTGCCGGGCCTGGTCACGGTCGAGGACAGCCACTTCCGGAACTACCGCATCCTGCGGAGCGACCTCCGGGGCGTCGGCCTGACCCGCATCAGCCTGGCCGGGGCCCGGACCGACGAGGCCAAGGCCCTCGGCGACGCGGCCGCCGAGGCCATGGGCTGCCTCGATCACATCCGCATCGACATGCGCGTCGACCGGGCCGGGAAGCTCCGCATCATCGAGGTCAACGGCATCCCCGGGCTCAAGCCGCACAAGAGCTGGTCGCCCCAGATCTACACGCTCTACCACGGCTCGCCGCTCGGCGAGGACGAGGATTACCGGCGGCTCATCGGGGCGATCCTAGATTCGGCCGGACGGCGCTACGGCTTCTGAGCCGCGCCGTCCGGAACGGTCCGGGTGAACCACTCCCGGACGATGCGCGTCAGCGCGGGCCGCACGGGGCCCTTCTTTTCGGCCATGAACCGGGTCAGGGCGTCCCGCCAGAGCTCCGAGTGCTGGAGGGTCGTGATCCTGTTGCGGAACATCGCCGCTCCCTTGCGCGGCTCGGCCGCCATCCGTTCGAGGATGCCCAGGACCTCTTTCTTGAAGCCCTCGGGCCCGTAATACGCGAGGTAGGCCTGCCAGGCCTCTTCCACGCCCGAAGCGGTCCGCAGCGGCCGGGAGATCCGGTCGATGTTATTGCGGAATCCCTCCGCCTCGCGCCCGTCGAGCGAGGCCAGGCCCTTCTCCGAGATCCTGTAGGGATGGATCCTGTAGGACGCCAGGCTGTTCCCGCGGGCTCGGAGCTCGACGAAGAAGCCCGTTTTCCGGTGATAGAGGTCGGAGAGCTGGTAGAAGGCGAAGTTTCCCAGGCTGTAGGCGATGAGCCGGCCCCGGCGCGTCTCGATCCCCTGGGGGACGTGGGGATGGTGGCCGATGACGCAGTCGGCTCCGGCATCGGACAGGGCCCGGTAGGCCGCGACGACGTAGGGCGGCGGGAAGGGGATGTATTCGAGGCCGGCGTGCGCCACGACGACGACGAAATCGCCGCGCTTCTTGGCTTTCCGGACGAGGGTCGCGATCTTTTCGATCTCCCAGCCGCAGACGCCGGGGCCGCCGCGGGAGGCCGTCAGGTCCTCCCCTTCCCCGAAGTTGAGGATCGTCACCCGCGTTCCCCGGACGGTGACGGTGAGGGGCGCGATCGCTTCATCGAAGGAGAGCCCGGCCCCGACCGTCCGGATGCCGCTCCCGCGGAGGACATCGAGCGTCTCCCGGAAGCCCGCGAGGCCGTAGTCGAAGACGTGGTTGTTGGCGAGGCAGGCCACCTCGAACGGGACCGCGGCCAGCCCGGCGACGTGCCGGGGCAGCCCCTTGAAGACCGCCCCGCTCTTCCAGACGGGCCTGCGGGCCGCCGTCAGCGCGCACTCGCAGTTGACGATCCTCAGATCGGCGCCGCGGAGGACCGGGAGCAGGTCCCCGTAGACGGCCTCGGGCGACCGGGACACGACCGGCTCCAGGGCCCGGATGGGCGCCCAGTCGGCGGCGACGACGATCGAGAGCGGCCGCGTCATTTCATCGACCCGGCGATCTCCGCCGCGTGGGCCCTGATGACGGCCAGGGTCGAGGCGTCGGCGTCGTAGACCGAATACCAGCCGGCCGGTTCGTGGGGCGGATCGCCGACCCAGGACATGCCCGGCCGGGCCTCCCCCGCCCAGGCCCAAAAGTTGTCGCCCATCGCCGGACCGCCCGATGCGATCGAGTCCGAAACGAGCTTGTAGAGGGCCGCGTAGTAGAGGTCTTTATTTGTCGTCGGCGAAGCCGGATCGAGGTTGTTCTTGAGCGGCAGCCACTCCCGGGCCAGCCCGAACTCCTCGAGGACGAGGGGCTTGCCCATCGCCGCGGCCTCTTTCTCGTGCTTCTTGAAATAGGCGATCGCCAGAGGCTCGGCTTTCGCCTTGTAGGTGGCCGGCCGCTTCGGGTCGTACCAATCCCAGTTCTGGGGCCAGATGTGGATGGTGACGTAATCGATCGCCGGAGCGCTGTGCGTCTTCACGAAATCCTGGGCCGGCTCGCCGGGCGGCGCGCCCTCCGAGCCGGTCGTGACCATGTGGTTCGGGTCGAGGGACTTGATGTAGGCGGCCGTGTCTTCGATCCAGCTCTGCGGATAGCGCCGCGGCTCGTTCGCGAGCTCCCACGAGAAGACGGCCGGGTCGTCCCTGTACTTCGTGCCCGTATAGGGATTGGTCCGGTCGACCAGCATGGCGATGTGGGCCCGGAACCAGTCCTGGCACTCCGGATAGGTGTAGAACCTGGCCGAGTAGGCGATGAATTTCTCGTAGTCCCCCGGATACGGGATGGGCGTCTTCTCGTGCCAGGAGACGTACTGGGCCATGCCGCCCGACCACTGCCAGAAGTTGTTGAGGACCATGACCGCGCGCAGGCCGCGCCGGCCCATCTCGGCCAGCAGGAAATCGAGGCCGTCGAGGACGCTGCCGTCGTATTCGCCGGGCGAGGTCATCAGGGCCGGGACCGTCCGGTAGGGCTCGGTGTTCGGCCCCTCGGAGGAAGCCATGACGCGGAGGTTGGTGACGCCGAGGTCGCGCAGCCGGTCGAGCTCCCGCAGGAGCCGGGCGACGGTCGCCGCTCGGCCCGTCGACGCCCAGGTTCATCCCCTGCCAGAAATTGGCCCCGACGAAGTAATGGGGCTTGCCGGCCAGGGTGAACCGGCCGTTCGCGACGGTCACGAACGGGGCGCCCGCCGGAGCGGTCGAGAGCGCATCTCCGGCCCGGGCCGAAGGGCCGGACGCCTTATCGCCGCGGCAGCCCCAGGCGGCCAGGATCAACGTCAGGACGAGGAGGACGGTCTTGCGCATGGCTTTGCTCCCTCCGGGACCGGATGGAAGGATGATAGACCGGAGCCGCGGAGCCTGTCAACATGCCGTTCGGCGACGGCGAGGGGAAAGGCCGCCGGGCCACGCGTGCTTCAGTCGAGCTTTTTGCTGAACCGGGCGACGCTCAGGGTCAGGATGAGACCGCCCAGCGCGACGAGCGCGGCGGCCTGGGGCCAAAGCTCGGCCCAGCCCGTCCCCTTGAGCATGATGCCGCGGATGACGACCAGGAAATAGCGCAGGGGGATGACCGTCGTCACGTGCTGGAAGACCGGGGGCATGTTCTCGACGGGGAAGACGAATCCGCTGAGCATCATCTGGGGCATGATGAAGAACATCGAGGTCAGCATGGCCTGCTGCTGGGTCCGCGAGATCGTCGAAATGAAGAGCCCGGTCCCCAGGGTCGTGAGCATGAAGGCCAGGCACAAGGCCAGGAGCAGGGCCGCGCTCCCCCGGAGGGGAACGCCGAACCACAACCGGGCCACGCCGAGCACGAAGACCGCGTCGATGAAGCCGATGATGACGAAGGGCAGGAGCTTGCCGACGATGAGCTGATGGGGGCGGATGGGCGTCACGATGAGTTGCTCCATCGTGCCCGCTTCCCGCTCCCGGACGATCCCGAGCGAGGCCAGCGTGGTCGTGGTGATCATGAGGATGAGCCCCAGGACCCCGGGGATCATGAAGTTCCGGCTCTTGAGGTCCGGATTGTACCAGACCCGGAGCTCCGGGTTGACGAGGACGGGCTTGAGGCCGCGCCCCTTGGACCGCTCGAAGGCGTCGAAGACGATCTTCTGGGCGTAGCGGGAGGAGATCATCGTCGCGTAATTGACGCCGATCGACGCCGACTGGCTCTCCGAGCCGTCGACGATGACCAGGACCGACGCCTGACGGCCCGCCGCGAGGCCGTCGCCGAAGCCGCGGGGGACGACCAGGGCCATGGCCGCGTCGCCGTTGTCGATGAAGCGGTCGATCTCGTCCATCCGCCCGGCCCGGGCGGCGACGGAGAAATAGCCGGAGTTGACGAAGTCGTCCAGGAACCCGCGGCTGGCCGCCGACCGGTCCAGGTCGCAGACGACCGTGGGGATGTTCTTGACGTCGAGGTTGGCGGCATAGCCGAGGAGGAGGAGCTGCAGGATCGGGGAGATGAAGAGGACCGGAAAGAGCTTGGGATCGCGGCGGAGCTGAAGGAATTCCTTCCGGAGGATGGACAGGATGGCCTTCATGCCGCCCTCCCCCGCCGCGGCCGCTTGCCCGCCCTGTCCCCCCGGCGGAGCATGACCACGCTCAGGGCCAGCGTCAGGCCGGCGAAGGCCGCGAGCATCAGCATCTGATCCCAGAAAGCCGGGAGCCCGGCGCCCTTGATGATGGTGGCCCGGAGGGCGACCAGGAAATACTTGGCCGGGATGAGGTAGGTCACCGCCTGGATGACGACGGGCATGTTCCGGACCGGGAAGACGAAGCCCGAGAGGATGAAGGTCGGCAGGATCGTCGTCAGGATGGACAGCAGGAACGCGACCTGCTGGGTCTGGGTGAAGGCCGAGATCAGGAGGCCCTGGGCCAGGCCGGCGACGAGGAACAGGACCATGGCCAGGAGCAGAAGAAGGTAGCTCCCCTCGACCGCGACCCCGAAGAGGACCCAGCCCAGCCCGAGGACCAGGTGGGCCGAGGCGAGGGAGATCAGGATGTAGGGCACGAGCTTGCCGACGATGAGCGCCACGGACGGCAGGGGCGAGACGCGGAGCTGTTCCATGGTCCCCCGCTCCTTCTCCCTGACGATGGAAAAGGCCGTCGACGTGGTCAGGATGACCATGAGGATGAAGGCCATGAGGCCGGGGACGAGGAACTTGGCGCTCCGGAGCTCCGGGTTGTACCAGACCCGGACGTCGGTCTTGAGCGGGAAGGTCAGGCCGCCGGCGCCCCGCCGCGCCAGCCCTTCCAGCGTGATGCGCTGCGAATAGCTCTGCAGGATGGAGGCGGCGTAGCCCGCGGCCGTCGTCCCGCTCATGGCGTTCGCGCCGTCGACGAGGAACTGGACCGAGGGGCTCCTCCCGGCCAGGAGGTCCTCGGCAAATCCCTTCGGGACGACCAGCGCGGCGCGGACCTTGTCCCGGGCCATGAGCCCGTCGACCTCGCCCGTCCGGTCGAGCCTCGCCTCGATGTCGAAATACTCGGTCGCCGCGAACTTTTCGGTGAGCTCGCGGCTCGCCCGGCTGCCGTCCTGGTCGACGACGGCGAGCGGGATGTGCTTGACGTCGAAATTGAGGGCGAAGCCGAACATGAGGAGCAGGAACGCGGGCAGGAAGATCATGAAGACGAGCGAGCGGCTGTCCCTCCGGATCTGGCGGAGCTCTTTGCGCATGACCGGGCCGACGAACGCGAGCGGCAGAGGTCTCATGCCGCGGCCTCCCCGCTCTCCCGCGTCCCGGACGGCTCCTCGATCTTGTGGATGAAGACGTCCTCGAGCGACGGGACGATCCGGTCGATGCGCTCCGGCACGATGCCTTCCCGGGCCAGCCGCGCCGAGACGAGCCGGCGGCCCTCCGCTTCGTCGGCGACGCCGACGTGGAGCGCGGTCCCGAAGATCGACGTCTCCAGGACCCAGGGCTCCTTGCGGAGGACTTCGAGCGCGTCGACGGCCCGGTCCGTCGCGACCTCGAGGATGGGATTGCGGATGATCTCCTCTTTGAGCTCGCGCGGACTGCCCCCGGCGACGATCCGCCCGGCGTGGATGAGCCGGATGTCGTTGCAGTACTCCGCTTCGTCGAGGTAATGGGTCGTGACGAAGACGGTGACCTGCCGCTCGGCGAGGCCGTTGATGAGCTCCCAGAAGCGCCGCCGGGAGGCCGGATCGACGCCGCCCGTGGGCTCGTCGAGGAAAACGATCTCGGGCTCATGGAGGACGGCGCAGCCGAGGGCCAGCCGCTGCTTCCAGCCGACGGAGAGCGTCCGGGTCAGGCTCCGTTCCCGTCCCTTCAGGCCGGCCAATTCGAGGACCCAGGCGAGCCGGGCCTGGATCGCCCGGGCCGGAAGCCCGTAGACCCCCCCGAAGAAGCGGATGTTCTCGAGGACGGTCAGGTCCTCGTAGAGGGAGAACTTCTGGGACATGTAGCCGATGACCGTTTTCACCTTGTCGGGCTCGCGGCCGACGTCGAACCCCCCGACCGTGGCCGTTCCCGAGGTCGGGTCCATGAGGCCGCAGAGCATGCGGATGGTCGTCGACTTGCCCGCCCCGTTGGCGCCGAGGAAACCGAAGATGGAGCCGCGGCCGACATCGAAGCTGACGGCGTCGACAGCCGTGAAGCCGCCGAACTTCTTCGTCAGCGACCGGACTTCGATCGAACGGTCGGGCATGGCGCTTCTCCCCGTCCTTCCCGCCTCAGTCCCCCAGGGCCTTTTCCAGCCTGGCCTGGGCCAGGACCCGGTCGATCTCCGCCTGGGTCCGGCCGAGCTTCGCCTGGAGGAGGGCCATTTCGGCGTCGAGGACATCGGAGCTCAAGGCGACGCCCTGCTTGAAGCGCTCCTTCGTCACCCGGAGGTTCTCCTCGGCCTGTCCGACGGCTTGCCCGGCCACGCGGACCTTCTCGCCGGCCCGGGCGAGGCTCAGGCGGCACTGCGTGACCTCCAGGACGGCCTGATCCTCGAGCGCCTTGCGGGCTTCCCTGGCCTGGCCCAATCGGGCTTCGGCCTGCTCGGCCTGGAGCTTCGTCTGGCCCCAGTTCCAGACGTCGAAGGAGACAGACACTCCCAGGTCCCAAGTCCCCTTGAACCGGTCGAGCGAGGGCAGGATCCGGGGATTGGGGCGAAGGTAGTAGTAGTTGCCGGAGAGATAGACCTGGGGAAAGAAGCCGGACCGGGCCGCCTTGACGCCCATCTGCGAAGCCTTGATCCTGAGCTCGGCCGACTTGATCTCCGGCCGGTTGGCCAGGGCCCTCTCGATCGGATCCGCCCCTCCTTCACCGGCCTCGGGCGGCAGCCGCGAAGCCCGGCTCTCGACAGTGGTCGTCAGGTCGACATCCGAGCCGGGCGGCAGGCCGATGAGGCTGGCCAGGGCGGTCAGGGCGATCTCGGCCGCGTTGCGGGCGTCGATCTTCAGGATCTCCGCGTTGGAGAGCTCGAGCTCGGTCCTCAGGACGTCGTTCCTGGTCGCCAGCCCCTGGTCGAAGAACGCCCGGACGTCCTTGAGGTGTTCGCCGACCTGGCGGACGTTCTCGTCGATGACCGTCTCGAATTCCCTGGCCCGGGCGAGTCCCCAATAGGCGCTTTTTACGGCGAAAGCGAGCTCGGCCCGGCTCTTCTCGAGATCCTGGCCGGCCGCCGCCTCGAGCAGGCGGGCGGAACCTTCCCCCGCCTGGAGACGAAAGCCCGTGAACAGCGGCTGCTGGATGCCCAGGCGCAGATTGAAATTGTCGAAGTAGCTCTGCGATACCACGATCGGGTTGGGCGAGATGGGCAGGGTCACCTGGAAATCCGGCACTTCGCTGAGCCGCGTGTAGCCGCCGCCGAGCTTGACCGAGGGCAGGCGTCCGGCGGCGATCTCGCGGGACCTGGCCGAGGCGGCTTCGAGTTCCAGCCGCGACGCGTGCAGGCCGGGGCTCCTCTCGATCCCGGCGGCGAGGGCCTCTTCCAGGGACAGGGGGCGTCTCTGGGCCACGGCCGCGAGCGGCAGGGCCAGGACGACGACGACGGCGACGGCGAACTTTCTAAACATGACCGGCCTCCGACGAAACGGATTCGGTGATGGAGATGAAGACGTTCTCGAGGGACGGCGGAAGCCGCCGTTCGGCGACGACCGCGATCCCCTCCTCCGCCAGGGCGGCCTCGATGCGGGGGACTGCGTCGTCCGGGCGGTCCACGACGGCGTTCAGCCTGTCCCCGAACAGCTGGACCTCGCGAACCCCTGGGAGCGCTTTCAGGATGCCGAAGGCCCGGCGGATCTCCGGACAGACGATCTCGACGACCGTGCCCCGCATCAGGCGCTTGACGGCCGCGGGCGTGTCCGCGGCGACGAGCCGTCCCCCGGCGAGCAGCCCGACCCGCGACGCGCGCTCGGCCTCGTCCATGTAGGGCGTGGACATGACGATGGTGGTCCCCTCTCTGAGGAGGGCCGACAGGATGGCCCAGAAGTCCCGCCTCGAGACGGGATCGACCCCGGTCGTGGGCTCGTCGAGGAATATGAGGCGGGGCGTGTGGACGAGGGTGCAGGCCAGGGCCAGCTTCTGGCGCATGCCGCCGGAGAGCCGCTCGGCCAGGCGGCCGCGGAACGGGCGCGAGCCGGGTGAATTCCAGGAGCTCCTCGCGGCGCCTGCGGAAGTCGCGGACGAGGTGGATCTCGGCGAAGAACTCGATGTTCTCGTCGACGGTCAGGTCGCCGTACAAGCTGAACTTCTGGGACAGGTAGCCGATCCTGTTCTTGATCTCCCCGCCCTGGCGGACGACGTCGAAGCCCAGGACCGAGGCCTGGCCCGCCGTGGGGGGAAGGAGCCCGCAGAGCATGCGGATCGTCGTCGTCTTGCCGGCCCCGTCCGGACCGACGAGACAGAACATTTCGCCTTCCCGGACGGAGAGATCGAGCGAGCGGACGGCCTCGACGGACTCGAACCGCTTGGAGAGTCCCCGGGTCTCGACGGCGAGCGCGCTCATGGCCGGGTCGCCTCTACCGCGCCTCCGGGCCGACCCGGACGACGGCGTCGGCGGGCAGGCCCGGCTTGAGCAGGCCTTCCTTGTTCTCGATCTCGACCTTGACGCCGAAGACGAGCTTGACCCGGTCCTCCTTGGTCTGGACGTTCTTGGGCGTGAACTCGGCTTCGGGCGAGATGTAGGTGATCTTCCCGGGGAAAGGCCGCTCGGGAAAGGCATCGATCCTGATCTCGACGGCGTCGCCGAGCTTGATCCGCCCGACCTCGAGCTCGGTGACGTAGATCATGACGAAGACGCTGTCGAGGCCGGACAGGGTGACGACCGTCGCCCCGGGCGCGATGAGCTCGCCGGCCTCGACGGCCTTGTGGGTGACGATGCCCCCGGCCGGGGCGGTGATGGTGCAGTCGGCGATCGTCTTGGCCAGGAGATCGGCGGCGGCCCGGGCCTGGTCCAGGCGGGCCTCGGCGGCCTGGATCTCCTCGGGTCGGGCCAGCCGGCGGAGCTTGCCCAGGGCCTCGACCGCGGCGCTCCGCTGGGCCGTGGCGACGGTCAGCCGGGCCTCCGCGTCGTCCCGCTGTTTCGAGGTGACGCTGCCCGTCTTGAAGAGCTCCCGCATCCGCGCGGCGTCGTCCCCGGCGACCTTGAGCGCCGAATCGGCCTGCGTCAGGGCGGCCTCGGCCTGCCGGATGTCCTCGCTCCGCGCCCCCTTGACGAGCAGGGCCAGCTGGGCTTCGGCCAGCCGGACCCCGGCCTCGGCCTGGCGGAGCTGGATGTCGAGCGACGCATGGTCGATGACCGCCAGGAGGTCACCCGGGGCGACCCGCGCACCCTCTTTGTACGAGAGCGACAGGACCTGGCCCGCGACCTTCGAGGCGACGTTGACCTCGACGGCCTCGATCGTCCCCGACGCGGCGATGACGTTCGGGTCCCGCCCGTTCGAGCAGGCCAGGCCGGCGAGAACGATGAGTCCGAGGACTGTGATCTTCCTTTTCATGACGCGCCCTCCTTGCGGGGCTCGAACAGGGCCGGAGACGACGACGAGAACTCCGACCGGCCCTTGTCCGAAAGAATGCCCTGGAAAAAGACCTTGATGACCGATTCGAAGATCGCCGCCGGCGCCCGTCCGGTTCGGCGGACCTCCTCGGGCGTGACGAGCTGCTGCACGAGGCTGAGGAACATCCGGAGGAGCAGGTCCAGATCGACGTCGGCGCGGAAGTAGCCCTCCCGGCGGCCGGACTCGAGGATGATCCTGAAGTTCTTGAGGATCTTGTCCTGCCGGAATTCGTGGACTTCCTGCCAGACGGCGGGCGCGGCCCTCTGGAGGTCGCGGGCCAGGACCGGGCCGAACTGGGAGATCTGCCCGGCGAGATAAGCGAGGAGGCGGGCCATCTTCTCGACGAAGCCGAGCGAGCCGTCGCGGATCAAGCCTTTCGACGCCCGCCTGGACCTCTTCTATCTTCCCCCGGACGACGGACTCGAGGATGTCGTCCTTGCTCCGGAACGACTTGTAGAGGGTGGCCTTGCTGATGCCGAGCTCGGCGGCGATGTCGTCGGCGGTCGTCCGCAGGAAGCCCCGCTCGAAAAAGAGCCTCCGGGCCGCGGCGACGATGCGGGCCCGGACGGCCTCGTCTTCGTGGCCGCCCCGCAGTCCGGCCCGTTTGGATACTTTAGAAACTCGTTTGGTTTTCACAGTTTTTATAATACACCCGGATCCGTGCTTGTCAAGCGTAAATTGGGGACATGCACCCGGGTACGTGTCCCCGGGAGTGATCAGGCCTCGATGATCCCGAGCGGGGGGTTCGTCTTCCACTTGCCCCGGGTGAAGTCGGGGATGGCCACGGGCCGGCCCCTGTCGGCGACGCTCCTGACGCTGGCGCCGACGACCGCGCTCCAGGCGGCCGCGTCGTAGACGTCCTGGTCGAGCGGCTCGCCCTTGAGCAGCGATTGGATGAGCCGGTAGTCCTCGATGTAGTCCATGCCGCCGTGGCCCCTCCCCTCCCCCTTCGAGGCGATGGCCTTCCAGAGCGGGTGCTCGTACTCGGCCGCGAACTTCTCGAAGTCGTCCCACGCGTGCGGCCTGTCGGCCTTGCCCTCGACGTAGATCCGGTCGGGCCACTTGTGGGCCAGGCCGCGCGTCCCCTGGACGAGGTTGATCCGCGTGTAGGGCCGCGGCAGGTTGGTGTCGTGGATGAGGATGATCGTCTTGCCGAGCTTGGTCTTGATCAGGCTGGTGTTGACGTCGCCGAGGGCGTAGCGCTCCTTCGCCTGCGGCGAGTCCGCGCCGAACGTGGCCACGGCGTATTCGTGGAGGCCCCGGGCCGGCGAGCTCACCGAGACGAGATAGTCGAAGGCGTCGCCGCGGTTGACGTTCATGCACTGGGCCACGGGCCCCAGGCCGTGCGTCGGGTAGAGGTTGCCGTTGAGCTTCTGCGACCAGGCCCGGCGCCACAGCCCCTCGCCCTCGTTCGCGAACTTGACGCCGCGGAGGTCGTGGAGATAGCCGGCTTCGCCGTGGAGGACCTCGCCGAGCAGGCCCTTGCGGACGAGGTTCAGGGTCATGAGCTCGATCCGGTCGTAGCAGCAGTTCTCCATCATCTGGCAATGCTTCTTGTGTTTCTCGGCCGCCTCGACCAGGGCCCAGCAGTCGTCGATCGTCATGGCCGCGGGGACTTCGGTCGCCGCGTGCTTGCCCGTCCTCATGGCCGCCAGGCAGACGGGAACGTGCCATTCCCACGGCGTCGCCGTCATGACCAGGTCGAGGTCCTCGGTCTCGCACATCCGCTCGAAGTCCCGCGGCCCGTTCGGAGTACCCGGCCGGCTTGGGCTGGCCGGCCTCGACGACCCACTTCTGGGCCCGCTCGACGTGGGCCGGGACGACGTCGCAGACGGCCTTGATCTCGACGCCTTCGATGTTCAGATAATTCTGGACGTGGGCCGAGCCCATGCCGCCGACGCCGACGAAGCCGACCTTGACGGTCGGGAGGGCCGGCGCGGCGAATTGCGACCGGGCCTCGCCGGGAGCGACGGCCCCTTTGGCCTCGAGTCCGAGCCCGGCCACGGCGGCCCCCAATCCGGCGGCCGCGCCGATCTTGAGAAAATCCCTGCGGCTCCGGCCTCTGTTCTCGTCGTTCATGGGACCTCCTGGGGATTGTCGTCTGTATATCATTAAAAGATCCGGAAGGAGAGACCTCCGACGACCTGGACCCCGTCCAGATTGACCTCGTAAGTATTCAGAGAATCCAGTTGACTCGATGCTTCTCTCTTTACGGATGGTATCGTAGGTCACGGAGGAGAAAAGCGACAGGCGCTTGACGATCTCGACCGAGACCGCCAGCAGGGCCCGGGGCGAGGTCTTGTTCCCGCTGTAGTCGAGATCGACCGTCTGCCAGGTCTCCCGGAAATGATGGAAGCCCGCGCCCGCCCCCAAACGGAAATCGACGGGGCCCACATCGAATTGGTAGAACAGGACGAGGGGGATCGTCCGCCGGCGGAACCGGACCGGATACTGATCGGTGGGACCCGTGGCCAGCCCGTCGTCGGAGAGAAGAGCCGAATCCCGTGGCCAGCCCGAGCGGCCCTTTGAACTTGAACCAGACATCCCCGACAACGACGAGGCTCGAACCGTAGATCGTGCGGTAGACGTCCCCGAGCGGGAACATGCCTCCGGCGGCGGCGGAGACCGAGAGCTCCTGGGCCGGGGCGACGACGACAAGGCCCAGGACGAAGGCCGCCAGCCCGACCGCGAGCCGCCGCGCTTTCATCGGGCCTCCGGAGAGGCCGCGGAACCGGTATCGCTCGCGGACTTGGACGGAGAATCGATCCACATATCGGCCGGTATGATCTCGTCGGACCGATTGCTCTCGAGGCCCGTCGCGCCGACGGCGGTGACGACGTAGTAATAGGTTCCGCCCGCGGTCACATCGTCATCGTATGAAGGACGTCTCCGCGACGGCGTCGTCGTTGACCTTGACATAACCGAGGTGTGAAGTGCTCGTCCGTAGACGTTGTAGCCGGAGGCATCGGCCTGAGCCGCCCAACTCAAGCGGACCGCCGCCAAGCGGTTGAAGAGCGAGGAGTAGACGACCCAGACGCCGTTCAATCCGACCGGCGTTTGCGGGTGACCGCTCCGGATCGGCTGGGCCAGCTCGGCCAGAACGCCCAGAGAGGCCCGCGTCGCGGCCGTGAAGAATTCCGGCTGCAGCTTGTCCCGCGTATCGGTCGTCTGGTGATAATAGGGATTCGTGAGGGGATTGTCCTCGATGGCCAGGAGGGCCGGCAGGCCGCGGTCCCAGAAGGGCGAATGGTCGGAATAGACGAACGAAGCGTTGACCGTCTTGGTCGCGCTCACCGGGCCGTAGGACGATCCGGCGAGAAAAACGTCGCCCAGCCAGCTCGACTGCGGATTGACGATGATCTGGAGGTCCTCCGGCATGGCATCGGCGTAGGCGATCATGTCCAGGTTGAGGACGCCGCGGATCCGCTGCCCGGAACCCTGAATGCCCGCGGTGTAGGCCCGGCTGCCGTAGAGGCCCCACTCCTCGGCCGAAAAGGCGATGAACCGGACCGTGAAGTCGAGGTCGTAGGGCGCCAGGATGCGGGCCGCCTCGAGGACGGCCGCGACGCCGCTGGCGTTGTCGTCGGCCCCCGGGGCCAGGGACAGTGCGCGTCGCGGTCGGCGAGGTCGAGTCGTAGTGCGCGCAGACGATGTAGATGTCGTCGGGATAGGTCTCGGCCCGTCTTCTCGGCGACGACGTTGCGCGAGCTGTAGGATCCGGCGAACGTGAACGGCTCGAACCGGACCTCGTCCAGGCCCAGGGCCGAGAACGGGCTGAAGAGGGCCTCCCCGGCGGCCTCGCAGTTCGTGGTCGAAGCGTAGCGGGTCTGGAAATCCTGGAGAGTCTGGACGGTCGCGTCGAGGCTCGAGGTCGAGACGAGCCCGACGAGCGTTTCGACGAACGGGTCCTGGAGGGAGGCGGCCGGAGCCGGCGTACTTCCGCCAGGAACGGTCGAGAGGGAGGGCGTGATCGAATTGGCGGCCAGCGCCTTCCGCGGCAATCCCGCCGGGACCGCTTCGGCAGGATCTCCATTTTCGGTCCAGAAGACCGCGGCTCCCGGTTCGACGGCTATGGCATGGCCGACGCTGCGCAGAGACGCGAGGGCGCCCGGCGCGGCCGTCCCGACGAGAAGGATCTCCCGCCGCCCGACGCTGCGGTCGACGACGGTGAAACGGACGCCGCTTCGCCTGAGAAGCGCCATGTCGGCCCGGTCGGCCAGCGCCAGGAGGCAGGTCGCGAGCTCCTGCCGCACGTCGACCTGGAGCCGGGCGACGCGCGTCGCCGAATAGCCGGGGCCCTTGGGGATCTTGATCAGGCCGACCGGTCCCCCGCGATCGGGGACGCCGGCCGACGCGAGAAGGAGGCCCCCGGCGAGCAGGACCGCCAGGGCGATACGGACGGTCTTCATGGATCCATTAAATCAGATTTAAGTCCCGCCGGTCAACAGAGTATAATCGGGGCGGAGGCGACGCATGCGAGCCAAACGCGACACGCCGGACCCGCGCTTCATGCGCCGGGCCATCCGGGAGGCCCGGAAGAACATCGCCCGGCGGGACGGCGGGCCGTTCGGGGCCTGCATCGTCAGGGACGGCGAGATCGTCGCCGCGGCCCGGAACACCGTCCTGATCAGCGACGCGACCAGCCACGCCGAGGTCAACGCCATCCGCCTGGCCTCGAAAAAGCTCGGGACGTTCGACCTCTCGGGCTGCGAGATCTACTCGACGACCGAGCCCTGCCCGATGTGCTTCGGGGCCATCCACTGGGCCAGGATCGGCCGCGTCTATTACGGCACGGCCATCCGCGACGCGGCCCGGGCCGGCTTCCACGAGCTGGCGATCTCGAACCGGACCATCAAGACGCTCGGCCGGAGCCGGATCGTCCTCGTGCCCGGCTACCTGCGCGACGAATGCCTCGCGCTCTTCGAGGCCTGGACGGCCCTGCCGGACAAAACGAGCTACTGAGACGGGCCGGGCCCGGATATTTCTTGACATCGGCTTGGAGCTTCCCTATAATCCGCCCGAAATGGACGCCCGCACCGTCGCTCTGAACCTCCCCGCGGTGCCGTCCTCTCTGCTCTGGAACTGGTGGGCGGCCTCCCCCGCCCGATAAGTCCGTTCCCCCCGTCCATGTCCCTTTCGGGGACGAGTCCGCCGCGCTCACCGCGTGCGGCGGGTCCCGTCCCCCGAGCCGAGACCCCACGGAGACGACGCCGGAGGCGTCGTGAAAGGAACGAGACCGTCATGCGCTTCGCATCGCGAAAAGAAGCCGACCTGCCCGAGGCCTTTTACAACATCAAGGCGGACCTGCCCGTCGCGCCCAAGCCGCCCCTCCATCCCGGCACCGGGGCGCCGCTCGAGCCCGAGGACCTCGAGGCGATCTTCCCCCGGAGCTTCATCCGCCAGGAAGTCGAGACCGCCCGGGAGGTGCCCATCCCCGGTCCGGTCCTCGAGGCCTATTCGGTCTTCCGGCCGACGCCGCTCGTCGAGGCCACGGCCCTCGCCAAGGCCCTGGACACGCCGGCCCGCATCTTCTACAAGTACGAAGGCGCCGGGCCGGTCGGAAGCCACAAGACGAACACGGCCCTGATGCAGGCTTACCTGGCCTCCCGGGACGGGGTCGCGACGCTGGCCACGGAGACGGGCGCGGGGCAGTGGGGCGCGGCGCTCGCCTACGCCGGGTCGCGCTTCGGCCTCGCCACCCGCATCTTCATGGTCCGCTCGAGCTTCCGCCAGAAGCCCGGACGGCGCGTGCTCATGGAGCTCTTCGGCGGCTCCGTCGTCGAGAGCCCCGGCCCGACGACCGCGGCCGGACGGTCCTTCTACGAGCGGGATCCCGACCATCCCGGCAGTCTCGGCATCGCCATCTCCGAAGCGGTGGAGCTGGCCGCCGGGGAGCCGGGCGTCAAGTACGCCCTCGGCTCGGTCCTGGACAGCGTCCTCATGCACCAGACGGTCATCGGCCTGGAGGCGGAGAAGCAGATGGAGGAATTGGGCGCCGTCCCCGACACGGTCATCGGCTGCGTCGGCGGCGGTTCCAATTTCGCCGGGCTGGCCTTCCCCTTCGTCCGTCACGCTCTCGCCGGGCGGATGGCGGCGCGCTTCATCGCCGTCGAACCCGAGGCCTGCCCCTCCCTCACCCGGGGCGAGCTGCGCTACGATTCGGGCGACAGCGTCGGCCTGACGCCGCTGCTCTTCATGCACACGCTGGGCCGGGAGTTCGTCCCGCCGCCGCTTCACGCCGGCGGGCTCCGCTATCACGGCATGGCCCCGCTCGTCAGCCATCTCGCGGCGCTGGGCGTCGTCGAGGGGCGGACGGTCGGCGAGAGGCGGCCTTCGACAGCGCCGTGCTGTTCCTGAAGACGGAGGGCATCCTGCCCGCTCCCGAGTCCGCCCACGCCGTCGCCGCGGCCGTCGACGAGGCCCTGGCCGCGAAGCAGGACGGCCGGCCGAGGACCATCCTCTTCAACCTGAGCGGCCACGGTTTTCTCGATATCGGCGCCTACGCCCGCGAACGGCCGAACGCGCCGGACGGCTTGAGGAACGTTTTGCCTCGCGGGGCCGTCCTGTATTAAGGTATCGGCATAGGAACAGGAGGTTCGCATGACCATGATCAAAAAGAAGGCTCATCTCCGCTTTCACCGCCCTCATCACCCTCGCCGCCCTCCTCCCCGGAGCGATCACCCTCGCCGCACCGAAGGCGCGGCCGGCCGAGGACATGGGACGACCTCGCGAAAAAGATCGACGCCGTCATGTCCAAGGTCTACAAGCCGGACGAGCCCGGGGCCGCCGTCATCGTCCGGAAGGACGGAAAGACGGTTTTCCGCAAGGGCTACGGACTGGCCGACCTCGAGCTCGGGGTCCCTGTCGCGCCCGACATGATCTTCCGCCTGGGCTCCATCACCAAGCAGTTCACGGCCGTCTCCGTCCTCATGCTGGCCCAGGAGGGCAAGCTCGGCCTCCGGGACGAGATCACGAAGTTCCTGCCCGATTACCCGACCCAGGGCCGCAAGATCACGGTCGAGCACCTGCTGACCCATACCTCCGGGCATCCAGAGCTACACCGACATGTCCGAGTGGCTGCCGCTTTGGCGCAAGGACATGACGGTGAAAGAGCTCGTCGACCTGTTCAAGGACAAGCCGATGCAGTTCGAGCCGGGCGCGAGCTGGGCTTACAACAATTCCGGGTATGTCCTGCTCGGGGCCATCATCGAGAAGGCCTCGGGCCGGACCTATGCGGATTTCGTCCAGGACAGGATGTTCAAGCCCCTGGGCCTGAAGGGCTCGTCCTACGACGACACGGAACGGGTCGTCCCCCGCCGCGTCCGCGGCTACCAGAAGGGCGACGGTGGTTTCGTCAACGCCCCCTACCTCAGCATGTCCCAGCCTTACGCCGCGGGCTCGCTGATGTCGACGGTCGACGACCTGGCCGTCTGGAGCGACGCCGTCTTCTCCGGCCGGCTCGTCCGCAAGGACTGGCTCGACAGGGCCTTCACGCCCTTCGCGCTCGCGAACGGCGAATCGAGCGGCTACGGATACGGGTGGTTCGTCGGCGATTTCGCCGGCCACCGTTCGATCGAACACGGCGGCGGCATCAACGGCTTCACGTCCTACGAGCTGACGCTGCCCGGAGGACAGGGTCTTCGTCGCCATCCTGACCAACAGCGCCGTCGAAGGCCGCGACCCCGAGCCGCGGGCGGTCGAGATCGCCTGGCTGGCCCTGGGCCTGGCCGAACCGGAGCGCAAGGCCGTGACTGTCGCGGCCGGGGACCTCGACGCGATCGCCGGCGTCTACGCCAACGAGCGCCGAAGCAGGAATACTGGTTCAGCCGCGAGGGCGCGAAGTTCTTCGCCCAGCGGCAGGGCGGCGAAAAGAACGAGCTCTACCCGGCATCGCCGACCGAGTTCTTCCTCGCGGACAACCCGGCCCGGTTCGAGTTCGTCAAGGACGCCGCGGGCCGGGTGACCGGGCTCCGCGATCCGATCCCGGATCGGTCCGGTCCAGGTTTTCGCCAAGACCGGCAAGCCCCTCCCCTCCCCGCGGCGGGAGGTCGACGATCGACCCGAAGCTCTACGACCGCCTGGCCGGGGACTACGAGCTGGCCCCGAACTTCATCATCAGCATCATCCGGCGCGGCGACAAGCTGATCTCCCAGGCGACCGGCCAGTCCGAGGTCGAGATCTTTCCCGAGTCGGAGCTCCGCTTCTTCCTCAAGGTCGTCGACGCCCAGGTCGATTTCGTGGTCGACCCCTCGGGCCGGGTGACCGGGCTCGTCCTCCATCAGGGGGGACGGGACCTGCCGGCCAGAAAGATCAAGAAGCCCTGAAAGGGAACTTCGGGCCCGGGCTTTCCGTATATTCTATCGAACCGACATTTTGAAAAAGGGAGGTCCCCCCATGTCCTCGACGCGCATCAAGTTGGGAATAGCCGTTCTCGCCCTGGCGGCCCTCGTCGTCGCCTGCGACGAAGAGCGGATGGACTTCGAGACAGAGACGAAGACCGTCGCCCTCGAGGGCGCCGCCCGGGCCGAGATCGGCCTGCACATGGGCGCCGGCCAGCTCAAGGTCCGCGGCGCCGACCAGGAAGCCCTCCTCGAAGGCTCTTTCGAATACAACCGGGCCCGGCTCCGGCCGGATATCGACTACCGGCGCTTCGACGACAAGGGCATCCTCCACGTCCGGCACGCCCGCCGCAACAGCATCCCCTTCGGCCGGGTCCGGAACCGCTGGGACCTCGCGCTCAGCCAGGTCCGTCCCCCTCGACCTCTCCATCGACCTGGGCGCGGGCGAGAGCGACATCGACCTGCGCGGGCTCAAGCTCGAGCGGCTGGAGATCGACATGGGCGTCGGCGAGGTGAAGCTCAATCTCGAGGGCCCGCGGACGGAGAGCTTCCGGGTCAAGATCGACGGCGGGGTCGGCAGCGCCAAGATCTATCTGCCGTCCGAAGTCGGCGTCCGGGTCAAGGTCGACGGGGGCCTCGGCTCGGTCGACGCGCACGGCCTGACGAAACAGAGCGGGGCCTGGGTCAACGAGGCCTACGGCCAGAGCCCGGTCACGATCGAGGTCGACATCGACGCGGGGATCGGCAGCGTCGATCTCCGCTGCGATCCCCTGATCAAAACCTAGATCTCCTCCAATTGTACCGTGAAGTGCCGCAGGAAGGGCGATTCGCGGACGATGCGCAGGCCCCTGACCTTGTCCCGGTTCTTGTAGAGATCGATCAGCGCATCCGCGACGTAGCGCAGGTGTGAGGCCGTGTAGACGCGGCGCGGGATCGCCAGCCGGACGAGCTCGAGCTCCGGAAAGACCTCCTCCTTCCCCTTGCCCGTCTTCCGCCCGAACATGACCCCGCCGATCTCGACGGCCCGGATGCCGTACTCCCGGTAGAGGGCCACGGTCAGGGCCCAGCCGGGATACTGGCCCCGGCGGATGTGCGGCAGGAACCGGTCGGCCAGGAGGTAGACCGCGTGGCCGCCGAAAGGCTTGAGGACGGGCACGCCGGCCTGGTCGAGAAGGCCGCCGAGGTAGGCCACCTGGGCCGTCCGGTGCTCGAGGTAATCCTCGTCGAGCGCCTCTTTCAAACCCCGGGCCATGGCCTCGAGGTCCCGCCCGGCCAGACCGCCGTAGGTCGTGAAGCCCTCGCTGATGATGAGGTTGTTCTTGATCTTCTCGGCCAGGGCGTCGTCGTCGAGGGTGACGAAGCCGCCGATGTTGACCAGGGCGTCCTTCTTGCCGCTCATCGTCGCCCCGTCGGCGTAGGAGAACATCTCCTGGGCGATCTCGAGGACGCTCTTCTTGGCGTAGCCCTTTTCGCGCTTCTTGATGAACCAGGCGTTCTCGGCGTAGCGGCAGGCGTCGAGGAAGAAAGGTATGCCGTGACGGGCGCAGACCTCGCTCGTCTCCTTGATGTTCCGGAGCGACACGGGCTGTCCCCCGCCGCTGTTGTTGGTCACGGTCATCATGACCAGCGGGATCTTCTCCTTGCCCCGCTTGGCGATGAACTTCTTGAGCTTGGCGACGTCCATGTCGCCCTTGAAGGGCTCGTCCGAATCGGGATCGTAGGCCGGGGCGGCGGCCAGGTCCTCGGCCTTGGCCTCGAGGACCTCGATGTTGGCCCGCGTGGTGTCGAAGTGGATGTTGCTGGGGACGCTGTCGCCCTTCTTGAGGATCGACCCGAACAGGACCCGCTCGGCCGCCCGGCCCTGGTGGGTGGGGATGACGTGGCTGAAGCCGAAGATCGACCGGACGGACTCCTCGAGGTGGAAGAAGTTGCGCGCCCCGGCGTAGGACTCGTCGCCGGTCATGATCCCGGCCCACTGGTCGTCGCTCATGGCCGAGGTCCCGGAGTCGGTGAGAAGGTCGATCGTGACCTTCTCGGCCGGGATGCCGAAGGGATTGAAGCCGGCCTGCTTGAGCAGATTCTCGCGCTCGCGGCGCGAGACCGAGCGCAGGGGTTCGACCATCTTGATGCGGAACGGCTCCATCGGGGGTTTCAATTCTGCCATGTGTATCCTCTTTCAGAACGCGGTCAGCTTGCGGAACTGCCGGAAGCGGGCCTCGACGAGCCCCGGATCGAGCGTCTCGAGCCGCCCGATGCCGAAGTCCTCGATGGTGAAGGAAGCCAGGACGCTGCCGTAGACGGCCGCCCGGCGGACGTCGCGGGCGTGGAGCGCCTTCGCGTCCGTCGAGATAGCCGAGGAACCCGCCGGCGAAGCTGTCCCCCGCCCCGGTCGGGTCGATGACGTGCTCGCACGGATGGCCCAGGACGCCGAAGACGAAGTCCCGGCCGAAGACGAGCGCCCCGTGCTCGCCCTTCTTGAGCAGGACGAGGGACGGACCGAGTCGGATGAGGGCCTTCCCGGCGGTGATCAGGTTGGATTCCCCGGTGATCGACCGGGCCTCCTCGTCGTTGGCGAAGAAGATGTTCACCCGGCCCAGTTCCTTGAGCAGGGCCTCGCGCTGGGTGTCGATCCACAGGCGGATCGTGTCCATGGCCACCAGAGCGGGCTTGCGGAACTGCCTGCAGGATGAAATCGTGGTGGGCGGGATTGATGTTGGCCAGGTAGACGATGCTCGAGTTGCGGTAGGCCGGGGGGATCTCGGGCCGGAAATCGCCGAAGACGTTGAGCTCGGTCCGCAGGGTCGAGCGCTTGTTGGGATCGTCCTCGTACTTCCCCTCCCAGTGCATCGTCTTGCCGGCCTTGATCCTGAGCCCGCGCAGGTCGACGCCGCGCGACTTGAGCAGGGCGATCGTCTTGCGCGGGAAGTCCCGGCCGACGACGCCGACCATCCGCGGCCGGGTGAAGAAGCTCGCCGCGAGCGAACAGTACGGGACCGAGCCGCCGACGATCTTCTCCCGGTCGCCCCAGGGCGTCCGGATGGTGTCGAAGGCGACGGAACCGACGATGACGAGGCTCATGGTGACTCCGGGATCAGCCGAGGTACTTGTCGACGAGCAGGCCCAGCTTCTTCCTCGTCGCGGCCGGCATGGCGGCGGGGTTCGTCATGATGGTGTTCTCGAGGGACGAGCCGCAGCCGCAGGCGCGCGCCCGCTTTCCGCCGAGCGCGGGCAGGGCCTTCATGAGGACGGCCTTGGCGTTGGCGATGTTGGCCGCCATGTTCTGCATGACCAGCTCGACCGTGACCGTCTCTTCGGTCTCGTGCCAGACGTCGTAGTCCGTGACCAGGCTCAGCGTCGCGTAACAGATCTCCGCCTCGCGGCTGAGCCGGGCCTCGGTCGCCGCGGTCATGCCGATGATGTCCGCGCCCCAGGCGCGGTAGGCCAGCGACTCGGCCTTGGTCGAGAAGGCCGGCCCTTCGATGCACAGGAATGTCCCGCCCTTGTGGACCCGCAGGCCCAGGCCGGCGGCCGCGTCGTAGAGGACCGCGTTGAGGTCCGGGCAGAACGGCTGGGCCAGGCTGACGTGGGCGACGATCCCGCCGCCGAAGAAGGTGTTCGGCCGCCGGGTCCGGTCGAAGAACTGGTCCGGCAGGACGATGTCCCGGGGCGGGATGTGCTCGCGGAGCGACCCCACGGAGTTGACCGAGACGATGCGCTCGACCCCCAACTTCTTGAAACCGAATATGTTGGCCCGGTAATTGACCTCGGCGGGAAGAAGCCGATGGCCCCGGCCGTGCCGGGCCAGGAAGGCCACCCGGCGGCCGCCGAGCGTCCCGAGGACGTAGGGATCGGACGGCGCGCCGAAGGGCGTCCGCAGCCGGACCTCGCGCGTGTCCTTGATGCCTTCGATCTCGTAAAGCCCGCTGCCTCCCAGGATGCCGATCGAGGCCTCGTGTTTCGCGTTCTCTTTCTTCACGGCCATGGATTCTCCTCGCCTTGATATACCCTTTTCCCCGAGGCCGAGTCAAGCGTGTGACGGCACGCCGTCTTTGCTTTTTTCAGGGGAAATGGATATCCTAGTGTGACCATGAAGTACGTCTATCTCGATGCCTCCTCGGGAGTTAGCGGGGACATGTGCCTCGGCGCCCTGCTCGACCTGGGGGTCGACGCCGCCCTCTTCACCGAGAGGATGGCCGGTCTCCGCCTGCCCGTGGGCATCACGGTCCGGCGCGTCCGCCGCGGCGGTTTCGGCGCCCTCAAGGTCGACGTCGACGTCCGGCGGCACGATCACGTCGAGCGCAACTTCGCCGACATCGAGAAGATCGTCCTCAAGAGCCGGTTCAAGCCGGCCGTCAAGGACCGGGCCCTGACCGTTTTCAAGAGGCTGTTCGAGGCCGAGGCCAAGGTCCACGGCCGCAGGTTCGCGGAAGCCCATCTCCACGAGGCCGGGGCCGACGACGCCCTGGTCGACGTCGTCGGGACGGCCTTCCTCCTCGACGAGCTGGGCATCGCGGATCTCTATTGTTCGCCGCTCAACGTCGGTTCGGGCTGGGTCCAGACCTCGCACGGCCGCCTGGCCGTCCCGCCGCCGGCGGTCGCCGAGCTCCTGCAAGAAGGCGCCGGTCTACGCGGCCTGGGTCGAATCGGAGCTCGTCACCCCCACGGGAGCGGCCATCGTCTCGGCCCTGGCCAAGGGCTACAGCAAGCTCCCCGAGCTCGTCTACGACCGGATCGGCCGGGGGGCCGGGACCAAGGAATTCCCCGAGATCCCCAACATCCTGCGGGTCTACTACGGCGACGCCGCCGCCTTCGACGCGGCCAAGAGCGTCTTCGTCGTCGAGGCGACGATCGACGACGCGACGCCCCAGCTCCTGGCCCACTTCCTCGAGCTGGCTTTCGAGGCGGGCGCCCTCGACGCCACCCTCTCCCCCGTCGTCATGAAGAAGAACCGCCTCGGCACGAAGCTCGAGGTGCTCGTCACGGCGGATAAGATGGACGCGCTCGTCGAGGCCGTCTTCCGGGAAACGACCTCGATCGGCGTCCGCTATCATCCCGTCGGCCGCCGCGTCCTCGAACGCGCGTTCGAGACCGTCCGCGCCGGCGGCGCCAAGATCGGCCTCAAGGTCGCGCGCTCCGGCGGCCGGACGGTCAACGTCCAGCCGGAGTACGACGACCTCGTCGCGGCGGCGCGCAAGACCGGCCGGCCCCTCAAGGAGCTCGCCCACCTGGCCGTCAACGCTTATGCCGGGAAGCGCGGGAAGCGCTGACCGCGGGCGGCCCCGTCGGAAGGAAAGACCCTATGGACATCAAGAAGATCGAAAAAGGCGTCAGCCTCGTCCTCGAGGGCGTCGGCGAAGACCCCCGCCGTTCCGGCCTCCGGGCGACCCCGGCCCGGGTGGCCCGGATGCTGGCCGAGATCCTCGGCGGCACCGAGCTCGAGGCGGCGCGGAACCTCCGCGTCATCCAGGACGAGAAGCACGACGAGATGGTCCTCATCAAGAACATCCCCCTCTACTCGATGTGCGAACACCACCTTCTCCCGTTCGCGGGAGTGGCCCACGTGGCCTACATCCCCAAATCCGGGCGCATCGTCGGACTGAGCAAGATCGCCCGGGTCGTGGAGGCGTTGTCCAGGCGGCTGCAGATCCAGGAGCGGTTGACGAAACAGATCGCCGACCTCATCGACGAGCATCTGCAGCCCCTGGGCGTCATGGTCGTCATCGAGGCCGAGCACATGTGCATGTCGATGCGCGGGGCGAAGAAGCCCAAGTCGGTCACGGTGACCTCGGCCGTCCGCGGCTCGTTCCGGAAGAACCCGGCGACGCGGGCCGAGGCCATGATGCTCATCCGAGGAGGACTCCGCAGTGGCAAAGAATTCTAAAAAAACGTTCTATATCACGACGCCGATCTACTACGTCAACGACGTGCCCCACATCGGGCACGCCTACACGACCGTCATCGCCGACGCCCTGGCCCGCTTCCACAAGCTGGCCGGCCAGGACGTCTTTTTCCTGACGGGCACCGACGAGCACGGCCAGAAGATCGAGAAGGCCGCGGCCGAGAAGGGCCTGACGCCCAAGGCGCTGGCCGACTCCGTCGTCGGCCGGGCCCAGGACCTGTGGAAGGCCCTGGACATCTCGAACGATTTCTTCATCCGGACGACCATGGACTTCCACGAGAAGGGCGTCCAGAAGCTCTTCCAGATGCTCCTCGACAAGGGCGACATCTACAAGGGCGAGTACAAGGGCTGGTACTGCGTCTCCGCGAGAACTTCCTCCCCGACGACGTGGCCGTCGACGCGGAGGGGACGAAGACCTGCCCGGACTGCGGCAAGAAGGCGACGGTCGTCTCGGAAGAGACCTATTTCTTCCGCCTTTCGGCCTACCAAGACAAGCTCCTGGCTCTCTACGAGAGCCACCCCGAGTTCGTCCGGCCGCAGAGCCGGCTCAACGAGGTCGCGAGCTTCGTCCGGGGCGGGCTCAAGGACCTCAGCATCACCCGGACCACGGTCAAGTGGGGCATCCCGGTCCCGGGCGACCCCAAGCACACCATCTACGTCTGGTTCGACGCCCTCCACAACTACGTCACGGGCATCGGCTACGACTGGAACATGGAGCTCTACGAAAAGTTCTGGCCGGCCGACATCCACCTCGTCGGGAAGGACATCCTGAGGTTCCACGCCGTCTACTGGCCGGCCTTCCTCATGGCCTCCGGCCTGCCCCTGCCCCGGACCGTCTACGGCCACGGCTGGTGGCTCCGGGACGACACCAAGATGTCCAAGTCCAAGGGCAACGTCCTCGATCCCCACGTCCTGCTCCGGGTCTTCGGGCCCGACCCCCTGCGCTACTTCCTGCTGCGCGAGATCCCCATCGGCCAGGACGGCAACTTCTCCCACGAGGGCTTCCTCCACCGGGTCAACTCCGACCTGGCCAACGACTTCGGCAACCTCGTCCAGCGGACGCTGACCATGATCGGGAACTACTTCGGCGGCGAGATCACGGCCCCGGGCGAGGAGACGGCCGAGGACGCCCGGGTCCGGACGGACTTCGACGGGCTCAAGGGCCGCGTCTTCGACCTCTACGACGGTTGCGCCATCAACAGGGCCCTCGAGGAGATCTGGGCCTACATCGGCACGGTCAATAAATACCTCGCGGACAACCAGCCCTGGATCATGGCCAAGGACCCGGCCCTGAAGCCGCGCCTGGCCCGGGTGCTGCTCCAGGCCGCGGCGGCCATCCGCGCCGCGAGCTATCTCGTCTACCCGGTCATGCCCCGGTCGGTCGACCGCATCTGGGGCTTCCTCGGCGAGACGAAAAAACCGGCGGACGTGCCTTACGAAGAGATCGCCTTCGACGGCTTCGGCCCCGGCCGCAAGGTCGGGATGCCGCAGGCCCTCTTCCCGAGGGTCGCCCTGAAGGATTTCCTGGCCGACGAGACGGCGGCGCCCGCCGCTCCGGCCGCCCCGGCGGCGAAGCCGGGAACGACGATGGAGGGAGTCAAGAACATGGACATGGTCACCTACGAAGAATTCCGGAAGATGGACCTGCGGGTCGCCCAGATCATCGAAGCGGAGCGCGTCCCCGGCGCGACCAAGATCCTCAAGCTCAAGATCGACATCGGCACGGAGCAGCGGCAGATGGTGGCCGGCGTCGCCGAGACCTACGCCCCCGAGGACCTGGTCGGCAAGAAGCTCATCGTCATCGTCAACCTCCAGCCGGCGGTCATCCGCGGCATCGAGTCGCAGGCCATGCTCCTCGCGGCCATCACCGCGGACAACAAGGCCCTCATCCCCTTCTTCGACCGGGACATCCCGGCCGGCGCGATGGTCAAGTAGGGGGAAGGCCCTCTCCGGCTTTGCTCGCAACGGGGAGCGAACTCCGGGGAGCGGACCAGGCAGGATCGGGACGGAGCACCCGGAGTCCCGGTCCTGCGAAATATCTTGAGAGAGGGCAGTGTAAGCGCTAACCGAGTAAGGCCAGGATCGAGGCGGTGGGGATCGCCCCTTCCCGAAGAATTCGGGGCCTTCGCCGGTGATGTCGACGATCGTCGAGGGCAGCCCGCCGGGCGTGCGGCCGCCGTCGAGCATCCATTCGACTTTCCCCTCGACGAGCGCCGCGACGTCGGCCGGGTCGGCGAGCTCCTTCTCCCCCGTCAGGTTGGCGCTCGTCGCCGTCAGAGGCTCGGCAAGCTCCGCGACGAGCGCCCTCAGCCAGGCCAGGGGCGGGATGCGGACGGCGACCGTGCGGCCGGGGCCGACGAGGAAGTCCGGAAGGCCGGCGGCGGCCGGGAGGACGAGGGTCAGCGGGCCCGGCCAGAACTCGGCGGCCAGGGCGGCGAAAGCCGCCGGGAGCGAGGCGGCGATCCCCGCGACCATGTCGGGATCGGAGGCTATGAGCGGGAGGGGCTTCGAGGCGTCGCGGCCCTTCAGCCGGTAGATCCGCTCGACGCCCTGCTTCGAAAAGGCCGCCGCCCCCAGGGCGTAGAAGGTCTCGGTCGGATAGGCGGCCACGGCCCCGCCGAGAAGGGCCTCGGCGATCTCCCCCAGGGGCAGGGACTCCTCCGGGCTCTCTCCGACCACGACGATCCGGGTTTCGCTCACTGGCCTCTCCGCGGGGGATGTTAGCCGGGCCATGTCCGAAAGTCAAACAGGCCCGCAGGTCTCCCGGAGGACACCTGACCTGTTTTGGGCACACCCCTTGGCCCTGCCTCCCCTGGAGCGGGCCCGCGCCGACCTGGCATATAATTTGCTATAATGATCGGCGTATACAGGAGGAACGACATGAAAAAACTCACCGTCCTCGCCTTGGGCCTGCTCATTCTCGTACCGGCGCTCGCCTTCTCCGACTCGATCTCCCTGCGGCTCGGCTACTACATGCCCCGGGCCCTCTCCAATTCCTATCTCACCGCTCACCCGGACAGCCTCTGGACGATCGAGCTCGATCAGATGAGCTTCCCGATGAAGGATTTCCGGGGCGGGATGCTGGGCTTCAGCTACGAGTACTTCGCGACGAAGAACTTCAGCCTGGCCCTGACCCTGGACAGCTTCAACCGGACGCGGATGGGCTACTACAACGACTGGGTCGTCTTCTCGCTCGACGAGGGCGACTTCGCCTTCCCCTACGCGGACTACGACGGGGACGACATCCTGCACTCCTTCAGCGTCTCCAGCACGCCCCTCCAGCTTTCGGTCAAGTTCGCCCCGCTCGGCCGCAAGGCCCGGATCATCCCGTTCGTCGGCGGCGGCGCCTCGCTCAATTTCTGGCGGGTCCGGATGTTCGGCGAGATGGTCAACTTCTCCGATCCCTGGATCTACACCGACGAAGTGCTCGGCGACGTCGACATCTATCCCGTCGAGCCGGTCAACGGCCGCGAGTCCGGGATGGCCTTCGGCTGGCACGCCTTCGGCGGGTTCCAGATCCCCGTCGGCTACCGGTCGAGCTTCGAGATCGAGGCCCGCTGGCACGCCGCCAAGGCCCAATTCGAGGAGTGGTTCGTCGGCTTCGAGGACTTCGAGCTCGGCGGCCTCGCCCTGACCGCCGGCTTCAGCTACTGGTTCTGAAGTCCGGTTCGTTCGGACGTTCGAGGGGACATGGACCCCGGGTCCGTGTCCCCTTTTATTTTTTCTCGAGGCGCAGGGCCTGGGTCCTGTCGAAGCGGACGACGAGGCGGCCCCAGGCCGACATGATCTCGACGCGGCCGGCGAACCGGCAGGGGAATTCGTCCTTGGCGAACCCGGCCCGGACGTCCTCGCCGGCCTCGAAGAAATCCAGGATGAAGGGCAGGGAGAAGGTCTTCTCCCCCGTCCGCGGCAGGTTCTTGTCCCCCTCGATCGGTCCGCTCAGGACCTCGGCGCCGCTGAAGTAGAGGGAGAAATCGATGGTGTCGACGAGGAGCTCGTAGCCGTTGAGGTTCTTGAACCGGGGCTGGAAGACGACGTCGGCCCCCCCGACCGTCAGGTCGTTGACCTTGAGGGGGAGGATGTCGATCTCGGGGTCCTGGAAGATGGGGAACTCGCCGCTGTAGGCGAAGCCGACCTTCTGCTCCTTGCCCTTCTCGTTGCGGAAGTACATGTCCCCGACGACGTCGCAGAGGGCCTTGTTCTCGATCGGCCCGAGGGCGGCCCGGAGAAGGTCGTAGGAGATCTTGACGGGCAGGGCGATGAGCGTCTGCCCGCCGGCCGGCACGACGAGCGGCGCCTCGAGCGCGACCGTCGTGTTGATGTATTCCTTCTGATCGATCCGGACGCGGTAGCGGTAGCGCACGAGCTCCCGCGGCTTCGCGTACCCGTTGTCGACGGCGATGTGGAAGGCCAGGACGAGGCCCGAAGAGCTGAGGTTCCTGATGACCTTTTCCTTGAGGCTCAGGACGAGATCGTCTTTGGCCGGCGGGGCCGCCGTGAGGCCGGCGCAGAGGGCGAGGCCGGCCGCCAGGGCCGTCATCCGCCGGATCGTTGTGGCTTTCATCTATGCTCCGACGATCTAGGATACCCGAAAGCTCCCTCCCCGACAAGCCGCCGGCCGAATCGGGGACGTTGCAGTGACAAAGCGCCGGCCCTATAATGGGGGTCCATGCGCCCCCAAGGAGGGACACCCATGACCAGACGCCCCCTGATCGCGATCGGGCTCGTGCTCCTCGCCGCCGCCCTGGCCGTCTCCTGCGCCAAAAAGGAAGACGGCCCGGCCGTACAAATGCCCGGACAGCCCAAGCGTGACTCCGCGGTCTACGCCAAGGAAACGCCGGCGAGCGCCGACCGGAACTTCCTCGCGGCCGACCTCACCGGCTTCGAGAGGCCCACGACCCCGCTCGAGTTCACCAAGTTCTTCCACCTGCCGCCCGTCGAGCAGGGCAACACCGGGACCTGCTGGTCGTTCGCCGCCACGTCGCTCCTCGAGTCCGAGCTGAGGCGCCAGGGCAAGGCCGAGGTCAAGCTCTCCGAGCTCTTCACCGTCTACTGGGAGTACGTGGAGAAGGCCCGCCGCTTCGTCCGCGAAAAGGGGAAGTCCTTCCTCGGCCAGGGCTCCGAGCCCAACTCGGCCCTGGCCCGGATCAAGCAGTACGGCCTCGTCCGCGGCGCCGACTACACCGGGCTCCTCGACGGGAAGACCGCCCACGACCACAGCGCGCTCTTCCGCGAATTCAAGGAGCACCTCGCGGGCCTGGCCGCCCGGAACGAATGGGACGAGGACCGGGCCCTCGCCGGCGTCCGGGCCATCCTCGACCGGCACCTGGGCCGGCCCCCCGACCGGATCACCGTGGACGGCCGTTCCCTGACGCCGCTCCAGTACCTTGCCGAGCTCGGTCTCGACCCCGACGACTACGTCGCCTTCATCAGCTTCATGTACCTGCCTTTCTACACCAAGGGCGAGCTCAAGGTGCCGGACAACTGGTGGCACGCCGCCGATTTCCACAATCTCCCCCTCCACGAGTTCTCTCTGGCCTTCCTCAGGGCCCTGCGCAAGGGCTACACCGCGACGCTCGCGATCGATTTCTCCGAGCCGGGCTACCTCGGCGAGAGCGACGTGGCCATGGTGCCCACCTTCGACCTCCCGTCGAGCCACATCGACCAGTCGAGCCGCGAATACCGGTTCGCGAACGGCACGACCTCGGACGACCACGCCGTCCACTGCGTCGGCTACCTCGAGCAGACGAAGGGCAACTGGTTCCTGATCAAGGACTCCTGGGAGAACGCCTACTGGGGTCAGGCCAAGGGCTACTTCTTCTACCAGGACGACTACGTCCGGCTCAAGGCCCTGATGTTCATGGTCCACAAGGACGCCGCTAAGGAAGTCCTGGAGAAGTTCGCCGCAAAGTGAAGACCTGTTAGAATAGGGGCCCCATGGACAAGATCGTGTTCGATTTCGCCGAACGGGCGCTCTTCGTCCGGCTTTTCCGGGACGACGTCTACGCCGTCGGCGGCTACGTCCGCGACCTCATCCGCAAGTGCCCCTCCCCCGACGTCGACATCCTGGTCGCCCGCCACGACCTCGAGACGATCGTCCGCCGTCTCGAAAAACACGGCCGGGTCGACCTCGTCGGCAAGAGCTTCGGCATCATCAAGTTCACGGTCCGGGGCCGAACCTACGACGTCGCCCTGCCGCGGACCGACCGGGCCGTCGCCGCGGTCCTCCGCGGCCACAAGGACATCCTGGTCGCCGCCGACCCCGACCTGCCGGTCGAGAAGGACCTCGAGCGCCGGGACTTCCGGACCAACAGCATGGCCCTCCGGCTGAGCGACGGGCTGCTCATCGACCCGTTCGAGGGCCGCAAAGACACCCTGGCCAAGCGCATCCGCCTGACCGATCCGGCCGCCTTCCCCGAGGACCCCCTGCGGGTCCTCCGCGTGGCCCGCTTCGCCTCGGTCCTGGGCTTCAAGGTCGATCCGGCCGTCTATCCCCTGGCCCGCTCCGTCGACCTGGCCGGCCTCAGCCCGGAGAGGGTCAACGACGAGATGTTCAAGGTCCTTCTCCGTTCGCCGCGCCCCTCGGTCGGCCTCGAGGAGATGTTCCGCCTCGGCGTCCTCGAGCGGTGGTTTCCCGAGCTCCAGGCCCTGGCCCTGGTCATCCAGGATTCGGTCTTCCATCCGGAGACGGACGCCTTCGGCCACCACACGGTCTGGGCCCACACGAAGCTCTCCGTCGACCAGGCCGCCGCGCTGGGGAGGATCTCGAACCTGGCCGAGCCGAAGCGGCTGGCCCTGCTCCTCGCCGCGCTCTACCACGACCTGGGCAAGGTCTCGACGACCCGCTGGGAGTACAAGCGCGGCCGGATGGCCGTGACCTCCTGCGGCCACGACATCCAGAGCGAGCGGGCCGCCCGCCGGGTCCTGGCCCGGTTCAAGGTCCAGACCTGGAGCGGCGTCCAACATCGGCCGCCTGGTCCCCCTGCTCATCCGGACCCACCACCGGGCCGGGGAGATCTGGACGAACCGCGAGTCGGTCACGAAAAAGGCCTTCAACCGCCTGGCGGCCGACGTCCAGGGCGAGATCGAGCTCCTCGTGCTTCTCGACGCGGCCGACCGGGCCGGGCGCGGCACGCGCCTCGTCCGGGGCCTCGACAGGCAGGCCCGCTGGCTGTTCAAGAAGTTCGAGGAGCTGCGCGTCAACCGGGAGACCATCAAGCCCCTGGTCATGGGCCGCGACCTCATCAAGCTGGGCGTCCCGCCCGGCCCCGCGATGGGCCAGCTCCTCAAGAAGCTCTACAAGGCCCAGCTCGACAACGGCTTCGAGACCAAGGCCCAGGGCCTCCAGAAGGCCCGCCGCCTGGTCGAAAGGAAGGCCCCATGACCGTTCTCGTCGCCGGAGGCGCCGGCTACATCGGCTCGCACACGGTGAAGGAGCTCCGCCGGGAGGGCTTCGACGTCCTCGTCCTCGACAACCTCTCGAGCGGCCGGTCCGAGCTCGTCGCGGGCGTCCCGCTCGTCGAGGGCGACCTTCTCGACAAGGACGTCCTTCGGCGCGTTTTCCGCGAGCACGAGATCGGGGCCGTCCTCCACTTCGCCTCCCTCATCCAGGTCGGCGAGTCCTGCGCCGATCCCCGGAAGTACTACACCCACAACCTGACGACGAGCCTGAACCTCCTCGACGCCATGCTCGAGGCCGGGACATCCTGCCTCATCTTCTCGTCGACGGCGGCGGTCTACGGCGAGCCCCTCGAAACGCCCATCCCCGAAACGCATCCGACCCGGCCGGCCAATCCCTACGGCCGGGCCAAGCTCATGGTCGAGGACATCCTCCGGGATTACGAGCGGGCCCACGGCCTGCGCGCGATCTCGCTCCGCTACTTCAACGCCGCCGGGGCCGACGCCGACGGCACGACGGGCGAATGCCACGACCCCGAGACCCACCTCGTCCCCAACATCCTCCTCGCCGTCCTGGGGATCAAGCCCCCGCTCGGCGTCTTCGGGACGGACTTCCCCACCCCCGACGGCACGGCCGTCCGGGACTACATCCACGTCACCGACCTGGCGGCGGCCCACGTCCTCGCCCTGAAGAAGCTCCTCGCCGGAGGCGCCGGCGACGTCTTCAACCTCGGCACGGAGCGGGGCCATTCCGTCCTCGAGGTCGTCCGGACGGCCGAGAAGGTCACGGGCCGTCCCGTCCCCCGCTTCGACGCGCCCAGGCGGCAGGGCGACGTCGCCGTGCTCCTGGCCTCGAAGGCCAAGGCGGAACAGGCCCTCGGCTGGAAGCCGCGCCTGTCCTCTCTCGAGACGATCGTCGAAACGGCCTGGAACTGGCACCGGAAAGCCGGTTAATCGCGGTTTTTCAGGCTCCCCGGTTGACGGTCCGCATCCTCTGTGGTATAAATAACTTTCGAAATGAAGCGTGAACGACACCCTTACCTGACCCTCCCCCTCCTTTCCCTTTTCTTCCTCCTGGCCGCCTGTTCGTCCGGGCCGAAAGCGGTCAAGACCGCGCCCGGGCCGGCCGTCCAGGCACCTCCGGTCGCCGCGGAAGAAACTCCGGCCGCCGAGGCGGCGGCCCCGGAAAAGACAGAAAATCAACAACTTGACCAGAAATCCTTCCGGGACGATCAGGTCCAGCCTTCGGGCGCCGAAACGTCCAAGAAGGACCCCGCCGCGCTTCTCGAGGATGCCTTCGCCGCCTACGAGGAAGCCCAGGCAGCCCTGGAACGCGAGGACACGGAAGGGGCCCTGGCCAAGCTCGACGAGGCCTACGGCCTCCTGATCCGGATGGCCATCCCGGCCGATTCCCCCCTCTTCCAGGAAAAGAACGACCTCCGCCTCCTCGTCGCCCAGCGCATCCAGAAGATCTCCGCTTTCCGGACGACCCTGGCTTCGTCGGTCAACGGCTCCATCCCCCTCGTCGAGAACCAGTGGGTCGCGAGGGAGATCAAGTCGTTCCAGACCGTGGAGAGGCGGGGCTTCGAGGATTCCTACCGCCGGTCGGGCCAGTACATGGACATGATCCTGGCCGAGCTCCGCAAGGAGGGCCTGCCCGAACAGCTGGCCTGGATCCCCGTCATCGAGAGCGCGTTCAAGCCGCGGGCCCTGTCCCGGGCCCGGGCCCTGGGCATGTGGCAGTTCGTCCGCTCGACGGGCTACCGCTACGGGCTGAAGCAGGACAAGTACGTCGACGAGCGCATGGACCCGGCCAAGTCCACGCGGGCGGCCATCCAGTACATGATGGAGCTCCACGACATGTTCGGGGACTGGACGACGGCCATCGCCGCGTACAACTGCGGCGAAGGCCAGGTCCAGAGGGTCATCCGGGCCCAGAAGGTCGACTACTTCGACAGCTTCTGGGACATCTTCGCCAACCTGCCCTTCGAGACGGCCCGGCACGTGCCCCGGTTCATCGCGACGCTGCTCATCGTCGGCGATCCGGCCAAGTACGGCTTCCAGCTCCCGACGCCCGATCCCCCGGTCCGGTTCGACACCGTCCGGGTCAACGCCGCGGTCAAGCTGGCCACGCTGTCGCAGAACCTGGGCCTCGATCAGGCCGTCCTGGTCGGCCTCAATTCCGAGCTCCGGCACGATTCGACGCCGAATTACCCCTACGACCTGCGCGTCCCGGCCGGCTACGGGGACGAGTGCCTGGCCTGCATCGCCTCGCTCCCCCAGTACATCCCGCCCGACGTCGTCACCGACCGGCACACCGTCCGCTCGGGCGACACCCTGGGCGCGATCGCCCGCCGTTACCGGACCTCGGTCGACGCCATCAAGCGCCTGAACGGGCTCCGCAGCAACCTCATCCGGGTCGGGCAGGTCCTGCGCGTCCCCTCGCGCGGCGGCGTCGAGGCGGCACCGGCCGCCGCCCCGGCCGCCAAGTCGGGCGAGACGGTCACCTACACCGTGCGCAACGGGGACAATCTCTTCCAGATCGCCAAGAACCACCGGACGACGGTCGAGGCCATCAAGGCCGCGAACTCCCTCTCCTCGGACATCCTCTCCGTCGGCCAGAAGCTCGTCATCCAGGTCGGCAAGACCTCCTAGGTCCCGCCGCCGGCGGCCATCCCGTGGATCCCTAAGGCAGGTCTCCCGTGACGCCGAGCCCCGGCCCGTCGCCGAGGGCGAGCACGTCCTTGACCGTCTTGACGCCTTGGAACGGATCGTTCGAGATGAGGATGTTCCCGTCGAGGTCGGCCCGGTCGAAGAGCGAGGCCACGGCCGCCGCGGCCGAGATGCCGAGCGAGCTCTCGATCATGCAGCCGATCATCAGCTTCAAGTCCAGGGCCCGGGCCATGCCGGCCAGGCGCACGGCCTCCTGGAGCCCGCCGCACTTCATGACCTTGACGTTGACGCCGTGGAAGTACGGCGCGATCCGGGGCAGATCGGACGGCCGGATGAGGCACTCGTCGGCGAAGATGGGGATCTTGACCCGCTCCTTGAGCCAGCCCTGGTCCTCCAGCCGGTCGGCCGGCAGGGGCTGCTCGACGAGCTCGACGCCCTGGCCGGCCATCCAGTCGATCATCTCCAGGGCCTCTTCCTTGGTTTTCCAGCCCTCGTTGGCGTCGGTGATCAGGGGCTTGTCGGTGACGGCCCGGATGCCCTCGATGATCTTGCGGTCGTCGGGCGTCCCGACCTTGATCTTGTAGACGCCGAAATCGGGCGCGTCGCGGAGCTTCTGCTGCATCACCGGCACCTCGTCGATGCCGATGGAATAGGTCGTGGTCACGACCTTGTCCCGGCCCAGGCCGAGGAGCCGCCAGACGGGTTCCCCGAGCTTGCGGCCGACCCAGTCGAGGATGGCCATGTCCATGGCCGCCTTGGCCGCGTGTTCCCCCGGGCCGAGGGCTTCGATCTCGCCGAACCGGACGGCGTATTCCCGGAGGTCCTTGAGGAGGATGGGCTTCGCCTTCTCGATGAAGGCCGCCGCCGACTCCGCCGTCTCGCTGTAGCGGGCGATGGGCGCGGCCTCTCCCAGGCCGACGATCCCGTCCCTCTCGATCCGGACGAAGGCGTTCCGCCGCGTCGTCCAGGTCCCCCGCGACAGGCCCCAGGCCTGCTTGAGCTTGAGCTCGAAGATCTTGACCGTGATCCGCGTGTCGCCCGCCGCGCCGTTCCAGGCCTCGGGGGCGGGCGAACACCGGGCCAGCAGCGAGCCGGCCGCGGCCGCTCCGGCGAGCTTGAGGAATTCCTTGCGTTCCATGTCGGCACCTCTCCCCGGCATTATAATTCCGCAAAATCGGGGACACAACACAATTTGCGAAAATTGTATTGAGTCCCCGAATGAGAGGGCTTATGATAGTCCTTCGAAGATCCGCGTGGAGGTTTCCCAATGGCCAAGACCCTGATCGCCGCGATCCTGATCGCCCTCTCCCCCGCCCTCGCCTGCGCCGCCCAGCAGCCCGAGTCCCCGGCCGCAGCCGTGGTCGTCAATACCGTCGAGAACATGCACAGCGGCCCGTCGGCCGAGACCGACGTCGTCAGCCAGGCCCTGCTCGGCGACAACGTCAAGGTCCTGAAGACGGAGAAAAACCCGGCCGGCGAGGACTGGCGCCGGATCGCGACGCCCGACACCTACGAGGGCTGGGTCCCGGCCTCGTCCCTGAGGTTTCTCGGGCCGGGACGCGAAGCCCTACGCCGCCGCCGGCAAGGTCTTCGTCGTCTCGTCGCTTCTCGCCAATACCTACCGCGAGCCCGACGTCACCAAGCACAAACCCGTGAAGGTGGCCCCCATCGGCACCGTTCTCGAGGTCGTCGGGGAAAAGGGCGAGCGCTGGCTCGAAGTGAACCTGCCCTGCAACACGCGGGCCTGGGTCCAGAAGGGCGACGGCGACCTCCGCGAAGCGCCCTGGTCCTGGCCGCGGCGCCCGGTCGAGGACATGATCGCCCTGTCCAAGCGCTTCATCGGCCTGCCCTATACCTGGGGCGGCATGTCCCCGCTCGGCCTCGACTGCTCCGGCTTCGCCCAGCTCGTCTACAGGATGAGCGGCATCCCGATCCTGCGGGACGCCGGCATCCAGATGACCGCGAGCGGCCTCGTCGAGGTCCCCAAGGGCCAGGAGAAGCCCGGCGACCTCGTCTTCTTCGGCCGCGCCCTCGACCGCATCAGCCACGTCGGGATGATGATCGAGGACGGGAACTTCATCAACGCGACGACGAGCGGCGCGCCGATCGTCCAGATCGACCGCCTGGCCGAGGAGCGCTGGACGAGGATCTACCAGGGCGCGCGCCGCCCGAAATAAAACAAAAAAAAAGGCCCGACGGGCGTCGGGCCTTTCCAGCGTTCGACAGTTTTACTTCGCGGCGGGGGCCGGCTTCTTGGCGTCCTTTTTCTTCTTGACCTTGGCCTTGAACTCCGAGCCGACGAGCTCGATCATGGCCATCGAGGCGCCGTCGCCGGCCCGGCGGTCGAGCTTGACGATGCGGGTGTAGCCGCCGTGGCGCTCCTTGAAGCGGGGCCCGATGTCGTCGAAGAGCTTCTTGACCGCCGCTTCCTTGGTCACGTAGGCCAGGGCCTGGCGGCGGGCGTGGAGCGTCCCGCGCTTGCCCAGCGTGATCAGCTTCTCGGCGACCGGCCGGACCGACCGGGCCTTGGCCAGGGTCGTCCGCACCCTCTCCCGCTCGAGGAAGGACGTCACGAGGTTGCGCATGAGGGCGCGGCGGTGGGCCGTGTTCCTTCCGAGCATTCCCTTCTTGACCTGATGCCTCATGCTTCCGTCTCCTTCTCGGGCGTGCCGGTCTTGATGTCGGCCTGGATCCTCTCGACGAGCCTGGGGTGGAGCTCGATGTTCAGCCCCAGGTTCAGGTTGGCCAGGGTCTCCTTGATCTCGGCCAGCGACTTGCGGCCGAAGTTCTTGGTCTTGAGCAGCTCGTCCTCGGTCTTCTGGACGAGCTCGTAGATCCGCTCGATCCCGGCCGAGCGGAGGCAGTTGTTGGAGCGGACCGAGAGCTCCAGGTGGTCGATCGTCTTGGCCATGACGTCGGCCTGGCCCAGGAACGGGATCTCCTTCTTCGTCGGGGCGGCGTCGTGCTCGAGCGGCTCGTCGACGACGCTGAGGAAGATGCCCAGGTGGTCGCGCATGATCTTGGCCGCCTGCGACAGGGCGTCCATGGGCCGGATGGCCCCGGTCGTCCAGATCTCGAGGGTCAGGCTCTCGTAATCGATCCGCTTGCCGACGCGGGCCGGCTCGACCTTGTAGTTGACCTTGAGGACCGGCGAGTGCGACGAGTCGAGCGGGATGTAGTCGAGGCTCTGGTCCTCGTCGAAGTTCTGGTCGGCCGCGATGTAGCCGCGGCCGTTCTTGACGACCATCTCGACCTCGAGCGTCCCGTCGATGTCGAGCGAGGCGACGGTGATGTCCTTGTCGAGGATCTCGATGTCGGAGTCGGCGGCGATGTCGGACGCGCTGACCGTGGCCGGGCCGGTCTTCTTGATCGTCATCCGCCGCGGCTCGTCGCCCTGGAGCTTCAGGGGGATGCTCTTGAGGTTGAGGAGGATGTCGGTGACGTCCTCGACGACCCCGGGGATGGTCGAGAACTCGTGCAGGACGCCGTGGAGGCGGACGGACGTGATGGCCGCCCCGGTGATCGAGGACAGCAGGATGCGCCGCAGGGCGTTCCCGACGGTCACGCCGTAGCCCCGCTCGAACGGCTGGGCCGAGAAGCGGCCGTACCGCCCGGTCAGGGTCTCGTAATCGCACTCCAGGTATTTGGGTCTCTGGAAATTCGTCTCTGTCATGGGTCCTCCTATGCTTACTTGGAGTACAGCTCGACGACCAGGTGTTCCTCGACGGGAAGGGTGACGTCCTGGCGCGTCGGCAGCGCGAGGACCCGGCCCTTCAGGTTCTCCCAATCGACCTCGAGCCAGCCGGGAACGTTCTTGGACCGGTTCGAGGCGACCACGGCCTGGATGTCCTCGCTCTTGGCCGAGCGCGGCCGGAAGGCGATGACGTCGCCCGGTTTGACCAGGGCGGAGGCGATGTCGGACTTGTGGTCGTTCATCCGGAAGTGGCCGTGGCCGATGAGCTGGCGGGCGTGGCCCCGGGACAGCGCGAAGCCCATCAGGGTGACGACGTTGTCGAGGCGCCGCTCGAGCATGGTCAGCAGGTTCTCGCCCGTGACGCCCTTCTGGCGCTCGGCCCGCTCGAAGAAGAAGTGGAACTGCTCCTCGGACATGCCGTAGAACCTTTTCAGCTTCTGCTTCTCCCGGAGCTGGATGGCGTAGCCCAGCACCCGCTTGCGCGACCGGCCGTGCTGGCCCGGCGCGTAGGCCCTCCGTTCGAGGGGGCACTTGTCGGTCAGGCACTTGTGGCCCTTGAAATACAGCTTGTTCTTCTCGACGCGGCAAAGCCGGCAATCGGCTCCTTGGTATTTCGCCATGGTGCTCTCCTTCGGCCCTCAGACCCGCCGGCGGCGGCGGACGCGGCAGCCGTTGTGGGGGATCGGCGTCACGTCCTTGATGGACTTGATCTCGATGCCGGCGGCCTGCATGGCCCGGATGGACGACTCGCGTCCCGCGCCCGGCCCCTTGAGCCGGACGTCGACGTAGCGGACGCCGAACTCCCGGGCCTTGGTCGCGGCGTCCTTGGCCGCGAGCTGGGCGGCGAACGGCGTGCCCTTGCGGGCGCCCTTGAACCCGGACGTCCCGGCGCTGGCCCAGACGACGGCCGCGCCGACGTGGTCGGTGATGGTGATGATCGTGTTGTTGAAGGTGGATTGGATGTGGGCCACCCCGTATCCGATCTCCTTGCGTGCCTTCTTCTTCTTGGCGCTGGTTTTAGGCGGCATGTGCGATGGCCCTCCTTACTTCTTCGTCTCTTTGGTCTTCTTGATCCGCTGGCCGCGGACGCCCTTGCGGGTCCGGGCGTTGGTCTTGGTGCGCTGGCCCCGGACGGGCAGTTTCTTCTTGTGGCGGAGGCCCCGGTAGCAGCCGATGTCCACCAGCCTCTTGATGTTCATGGTGACCTCTTTGCGGAGGTCGCCCTCGATCTTCTCCCGCTTCTCGATGATCTGGCGGATCTTGTTGACCTCGTCCTCGGCTGAGCGCCTTGACCTTCTTGTTCTTGTCGATCTTGGCCTCTTCGAGGATCTTGAGGCTCTTGGACCGGCCGATCCCGTAGATGTAGGTCAGGCCGATCTCGATCCGCTTGTCCGGCGGGATGGTGATGCCTGCGATTCTTGCCATGGATACCTCGCTTATCCCTGTCTTTGCTTATGCTTGGGGTTGGCACAGATGACCCGCACCACGCCCTTGCGCCGGACGATCTTGCAGTTCCGGCAGATCTTCTTCACGGATGCTTTGACTTTCATCGTCCCGTCCTTTATTTGAATCGATAGGTGATCCGGCCCTTGGTCAGGTCGTAGGGCGACAGCTCCAGCAGGACCCGGTCGCCGGGCAGGATGCGGATGAAGTGCTTGCGCATCTTGCCCGAGATGTGGGCCAGGATGACGTGCTTGTTCGAGAGCTCGACCCGGAACATGGCGTTGGGCAGCGTCTCCAGCACGACGCCCTCGGCCTCGAACATGTCCTGTCTAGGCATGGGGGACCTCCTTGGCGAGCCCGGTCCCCGCCCGGGCGGCGTCCGGCGTCCGGGCGCTGAGGACCTCCGGGCCGTTCTCGGTCATGGCCACCGTGTGCTCGAAATGGGCGGCCAGGCTGCGGTCCCGGGTGACGGCCGTCCAGCCGTCCTCCAGGATCACGACCTCGGCGCCGCCGGCGGCGATCATCGGCTCGATGGCCAGGGTCATCCCGGGCTTGATCTTCGGCCCGCGCCCGGGGGCTCCGAAGTTGGGCACCGGCGGCTCCTCGTGGAGGGCCCGGCCGATGCCGTGTCCGACGAACTGCCGGACGACCGAGAAGCCCTCGCTCTCGACCGATGCCTGGATGGCGGCGGAGATGTCGGACAGGCGGTTGCCCTCCTTCATCTGCTCCAGGCCCCGGACGAAGGACCTCTCCGCCGCGGCGATGAGCCGCAGCGCCTCGGCGCCGGCCCGGCCGACCGGGGCCGTCAGGGCCGAGTCGCTGTAGAAGCCCTCGAAGAGGACGCCGAAATCGAGGCTGACGATGTCGCCCTCCTGGAGGATGCGGCCCGAGGGGATGCCGTGGATGACCTCTTCGTTGACCGAGATGCAGACCGAGGCCGGGTAGCCCCGGTAGCCCTTGAAGGCCGGCACGGCCCCGAGCTCGCGGGTCCGCTTCTCGGCGTAGAGGTCGAGGTCGCGCGTCCGGATGCCCGGCCGGATGAGCGGCTCGAGCTCGCCGAGGACCGCCGCGGCGATGCGGCCGCTCTGGCGCATGGCCTCGAGCTCGGTCGCGGACTTGAAGGTGATCATCGTCACTTCCCCGCCCCGTCCGGACGCCCGAGAACGGCGTCGACGATCCGCCGGACCTCGCGGACGACGATATCGGCCGGCTCTGTCCGCGTCGATCGCGTGGACGGCGCCCCGGGCCGCGTACCGGGCGACGAGGGGCTCGGTCTTGGCGGCGTGGGTCTTGAGCCGTTCCCGGATGACCTCGGGCGTGTCGTCGTTCCTCTGCACCAGGGCCGTGCCGCAGACGTCGCAGACGCCGGGCGCCTTCGGGGGCTTGTTGACGAGATGGTAGATGGCCTCGCACCGGGGGCAGGTCCGCCGGTTGGCCAGGCGCTCCAGGACGACGTCGTCGGAGACCCGGAGGTCGAAGACGATCTCCGGGCCGGAATTCCCGATGGTGTCCAGGCACTCGGCCTGGGCCAGGTTGCGCGGATAGCCGTCGAGGACGTAGCCTTCGCGGCAGTCGTCCCGGGCCAGGCGCTCGTTGAGCAGGGCCAGCACGGTCGCGTCGTCGACCAGGCCGCCCTTGCCCATCTGGGACGCGGCGACCAGGCCGAGGGCGGACTTCTCCCGGACGGCTTCGCGAAGCAGGTCTCCCGTGGAGATCTTGGGGTAGCCGCAGGCCGAGCGGAGGGCCTCGGCGACGGTCCCCTTCCCGCTTCCGGGCGCGCCCAGGAGGATGATCCTCATCCGCGCCTCCCGCGGATGCGGCTGCGGCGCATGAAGCCGTCGTAGTGGCGCATGACCAGCTGGGCCTCGATCTGCTGCATCGTGTCCATGGCCACGCCGACGACGATCAGGAGCGACGTGCCGCCGAACATGAAGTTGATGCCCAGCCCCTCGGTCAGGAAGCGCGGCAGGTTGGTCTCGAGCCAGGGCCCGATCCAGGGCAGGCCCTGGACCTTGAGGCCGGTGATCAGGAACTCGGGCAGGATGGCCACGGCCGCGAGGTAGATGGCGCCGGCCAGGGTGATGCGGCTGAGGACGTCGTCGATGTAGTCGGAGGTGTTCTTGCCCGGCCGGATGCCCGGGATGAAGCCGCCGTACTTGCGCAGGTTGTCCGCGACGTCGACCGGGTTGAAGATGATCGAGATGTAGAAGTAGGTGAAGAAGATGATGGCCGCGACGTAGACCAGGTTGTAGAGGGGCATGCCCATGCCGAACTGGGCGGCCACGGACTGGACCCACGGCACCTTGATCAGGTTGGCCAGCGTGGCCGGGATGGTGATGACCGAGGCGGCGAAGATGATCGGGATGACGCCGCCCGTGTTGACCCGGAGCGGCAGGTGCGTGCTCTGGCCGCCGTAGACCTTGCGGCCGACCACGCGCTTGGCGTAGGAGACCGGGATGCGGCGCTGGCCGCGCTCGACGAAGACGATGAAGCCGATGACCGCGACCATCAGGGCCGCGAGGAAGATGATCTTCAGCGGGTCCATCTCCCCCGTCCGCAGGCCGCGGAAGAGGCTGATGAGGGAGCTCGGGAAGTCGACGACGATGCCGGCGAAGATGATGAGCGAGATGCCGTTGCCGATGCCCCGCTCCGAGATCTGCTCGCCCAGCCACATGACGAAGACGGTCCCCGTGGTCAGGGTCAGGATGGTCAGGAGCTTGAAGCCCCAGCCCGGGATCGAGGACGACCGGGGCCCCGGCCGGGGTCCGCAGGGCCTCGAGGAAGATGGCGATGCCGAAGGCCTGGATGAGGCAGATGACGATCGTGCCGTAGCGGGTGTACTGGGTGATCTTCTTGCGGCCCAGCTCGCCTTCCTTGGACAGGCGCTCGAGATAGGGCCAGACGACCGTCAGCAGCTGGAGGATGATCGACGACGAGATGTAGGGCATGATGCCCAGGGCGAAGATGGTCATCCGGGACATGTTCCGGCCGGAGAACAGGTCGATGAAGCCGAGCAGGGAGCCCTTCTGGCTCTGCCAGAACTCGGCCAGGGCCGTCGCGCTCAGGCCCGGGTTGGGGATGACGCCGCCGATCCGGTAGACCGCGAGGAGCAGGAGGGTGAAGATGACCCTCTTGCGCAGCTCGGGGATGCTGAAGATATTGCGGATGCTGTCTAACATTGGCCTTTCCCGATGACGACGGCCTGGCCGCCCTTGGCCTCGATCTTCTTGACGGCCGAGGCGGAGAACTCGTGGGCCCGGACGGTCTTGGCCGAGGCCAGGTCGCCCCGCCCGAGGACCTTGACCCGGTCGGTCGCCTTGCCGATGAGGCGGTGCTCGGCCATCTCCTTGGGCCCGATCTCGTCCTTGCGGAGCTTGGCCAGGCGGTCCAGGTTGACGACGGCGATCTCGTCGCGGAAGATGTTGGTGAAGCCGCGCTTGGGCGTGCGCCGGATCAGGGGCATCTGGCCGCCCTCGAAGCCGCGCTTGCGGGAATAGCCGCTGCCCTGGAGCTGGCCCTTGCTGCCGCGTCCGGCGGTCTTGCCCCAGCCGGAGCCGGGGCCGCGCCCCACCCTCTGACGGTTCGTCCTCGAGCCCTTGGCGGGTTTCAGATTGCTGAGGTTCATGGCTTCTCCACCGTTTCGACCTTGAGCGCGTGGACGATCCTGTTGACCATGCCGAGGACCGCCGGCGTCGCTTTGAGCACCGCGTGGGAATTGAGCTTGCGCAGTCCCAGCCCCTTGGCGGTCTCCCTCTGGACGGGGGGATAGCCGATGAGGCTGCGGACGAGCGTCACCTTGATGTATTTGTCCTTCTTGTCGCTGGGGGTCATAGCGCACCTTTCGCCTTTCCGCGCATCTTGGCCACGTCCTCGGGGTTCCGGATCCGGCGCAGGGCGTCCAGGGTCGCGTTGGCGACGCTGATCGGGTTGCTGCTGCGGATGGACTTGGTCAGGATGTCCCGGATCCCGGCGAGCTGCATGATGACGCGGACGGCGCCGCCGGCGATGACGCCCGTCCCCTTCGAGGCCGGGCGGAGGACGACGAGGCCGGCCCCGTCGACGCCCTTGACCAGGTGAGGGATGGTCGTATCGGCCAGGGGCACCCGGATCATGCTCTTCCGGGCCGCTTCGACGCCCTTGGCGATGGCCTGGGGCACTTCGCGGGCCTTGCCCTTGCCGATGCCGACCCGGCCCCGCTCGTCGCCGACGGCCACGAGAGCCGAGAAGCTCAGGTTCTTGCCGCCCTTGACGACCTTGGTGACCCGGCGGATGGAGATGACCTGGTCCTTGAGCTCCATGCCCTCTTCGTCAACGATTCCGACTTTTCGGCTGTGTCTGCGATCATCCACTGTATCTCTCCTTAGTCCGGCCGGCCGCTCAGAACTGGATCCCTTCCTTGCGGATGGCGTCCGCGAGGGTCTTGACGCGTCCGTGGTAGGGGTGGGTCCCCCGGTCGAAGACGACCTTCTCGATCTTGGCCGCCTTGAGCCGCTGCCCCAGCATCTCGCCGAGGAGGACGCAGGCGTCCTTGTTCTTGGTGCTCTTGGCCTTCGCCCGGAACTCCTTCTCCAGCGTCGAGGCGGTCAGGAGGACGGCGCCCGCCCGGTCGTCGATCACCTGGGTGTAGATGTAGGCGTTGCTCTTGAACACGTGGAGCCGGGGCCGCTCGGGCGTTCCCTCGACCCTCTCGCGGATCCGCTTCCGGAGACGGTCGTCCCGGACCTGTTTTTCCTTCGTCTTGTCTTTAAGCACCGGTCACACCCGCCTTTCGTTCTTTCTTGATCAGCCTCTCGCCGAGGTAGCGGACGCCCTTCTGCTTGTAGGGGTCCGGGATGCGGAGGCTCTTGATGTCGTCGGCCACCTGGCCCACCTTCTGGCGGTCGATGCCGCGGATGGTGAGCAGGGTGGGCTTCTCGGCGACGATCTCGATCCCCTCGGGGATGTCGTAGGAGATCGGCCGGGAATAGCCCAGGTTGATCTCGAGCTTGCCCTTCTCGACCTTGGCCTTGTAGCCGACGCCGACGATCTCCATCTGCTTGACGTAGCCTTCGGAGACCCCGGCGACGGCGTTGCGGGCCAGGGCCCGGCCCAGGCCGTGGTTGGCCCGGGACTGCTGGCTCTCGTCGGCCCGGGAGAAGACGAGGCTCTGCCCCTCCAGCGCGGCCGTGATGCCGGGCTGGAGCGGCGTCGTGAGCTTGCCCTTCTTCCCCTCGAAGTCGAGCCTGTCCGGGTGGATCGTGACGGTCACGCCCGCCGGTATCGTGATGGGCTTCTTGCCGACTCTTGACATGGGTTGCTCTCCTCGCGCTTACCAGATGCTGCAGAGGACTTCGCCGCCGGCCCCCTGCTCCTCGCAGGCCCGGCCGGTCAGGACGCCGCGGGAGGTCGAGACGATCACCAGACCCAGGCCGTCCAGGACCTTGGGGACGGAGTCCTTGGTGCAGTAGATCCGGCAGCCCGGCTTGCTGACGCGCTTGAGGCCGCTGATGACGCTCCGGTTGTCCTCGGTGTACTTGAGGGTCACGTTGAGGACCCCCTGCTTGCTGTCGTCCATGACCTTGAAATTCTTGATGTAGCCCTCTTCCTTGAGGATCTTGACGACCTCGACCCCCAGGCGGAAGGACGGGATGTTGACTTCCCGCTTCTTGGACTTCACGCCGTTGCGGATCCGGGTGAGCAGATCTGACATCGCATCCATGGGTATTCCTTTCTCCGCCGTCACCAGGACGACTTGGTCACGCCCGGGATCTCGCCCTTGAGGGCCAGCTCGCGGAAGCACAGGCGGCACAGGTCGAACTTCCGGTAGTAGGCCCGGGAGCGGCCGCAGAGCCGGCAGCGGCGGCGGACGCGGATCTCGTATTTCGGCTTGCGGATCATTTTGGCCATGCGCGCAGTCGTAGCCATGGTTACCTCGCTTCTCCAGATTCCCGGAAGGGCATGCCCAGCCGTCGCAGGAGGACCAGGGCTTCCTTGTCCGTCCGCGCCGTCGTGACGATGGTGATGTTCATGCCCCGGGGCCGCTCGACCTTGGTGTAGTCGATCTCGGGGAAGACCAGCTGGTCGCGCATCCCCAGGGTGTAGTTGCCCCGGCCGTCGAACGACGTGGCCGGGACGCCGCGGAAGTCGCGGACCCGCGGCAGGACGATGTTGACCAGCCGGTCGAAGAACTCGTACATCCTCCGGTTGCGGAGGGTGACGTAGCAGGCGATGGGCTGGCCCTTCCTCAGCTTGAAGGCCGAGATGGATTTCTTGGCCCGCCCGACGCCCGGCAGCTGGCCGGTGATCTGGGCGAGCTCGGCCTTGGCCGTGTCGAGGAGCTTGATGTTGGTGATGGCATCGCCGACGCCGACGTTGACGATGATCTTCTCCAGGCGGGGCACGGCCATGATATTCGTGATGCCGAGCTCCTCTTGGAGCCCGGGGACCACGTCCTTCTTGTACTTGTCGTATAAGCGGCTCATCGTTACTTCTGCCTTTCGATCAGGGTCTCGCAGCGATGGCAGAGCCGGATCTTGCTGCCGTCCTCGAGCCGCCGGGTCCGGGTCCGGACGCCCTGGCCGCACTCCGAGCAGTAGAGCATGACGTTGGACACGGCGATCGGGGCCTCCTTCTCCATGACCCCGCCCTGGGTGTTCCGGCTGCGGTCGGCCTTGACGAAGTGCTTCGAGAAATTGATCCTCTCGACGATGACCCGGTTGGTCTCGGGGATGAGCTTGAGGACCTTGCCCGTCTTCCCCTTGTCCTTGCCCCGGATGACGACGACGAGGTCGTTCTTCTTGAGCTGGATCTTGGCCATCACAGGACCTCCGGCGCGAGGGAGATGATCTTCATGAACTTCCGTTCCCGGAGCTCGCGCCCGACGGGGCCGAAGACGCGCGTCCCCACCGGCTCCCCCGCCTTGTCGATGATGACCGCGGCGTTGTCCTCGAACCGGATGTAGGAGCCGTCCCGGCGGCGGAGCTCCTTGCGGGTCCGGACGACGACGGCCCGGATGACCTTGCCCTTGGCGATCTTGCTCTCGGGGTCGGCCTCCTTGACGGACGCGGAGATGACGTCCCCGATGCGGGCCACCCGGCCGACGCTGCCGCCGAGCGGCGTGATCGCCATGATCCGCCGCGCGCCGGAGTTGTCGGCCACCTTGAGCATCGTGCGCATCTGGATCATTGTTCTTCTCCCGTCCCGGGCTCGGCCGGCTCGACCTGTTCGGCCGGCCTCGACCGGCTCGACCGGCGCCGCCGCGGCCGGCTTGGCCTCCAGCGGGTTGTTCTCGATCGGCGTCGCCGTCAGCTCGGGCGTCAGGCCGATGATCTCGAGGACCCGCCAGCGCTTGGTCTTGCTGATCGGCCGCGTCTCGATGATGCGGACGACGTCGCCGACCTTGCACTTCTCGGTCTCGTCGTGGACGAGGAACGTCTGCTTCCGCCGGACGATCTTCCGGTACAGGGGGTGGCGGACCTGGCGTTCCACGGCGACCGTGACCGTCTTGGCCATCTTCTTGGCGACGACGGTCCCGACCTTGGTCGTCTTCCGTGCTTGTCCTTGGGTGTCCATGGGCTACTCCGTTGCCTTCGGCGCCGCGGCGAGCAGCGTCTTGATGCGGGCGATGTCCCTCTTGACGTTCTTGACCTTCATCGGGCTCTCGAGCTGGCCGAGGGACTTCTGGAAGCGGAGCTTGAACAGCTGGTCGACGAGCTCCGCCTCCCTGTGCCTCAGCTCGTCGGGCGACATTTCCTTCAATTCCTTGATCTTCATCTGAGCTCCCTCAGTTCCCGGGAGATGAACCGCGTCTTGACGGGCAGCTTGTGGGAGGCCAGGCGCATGGCCTCGCGGGCCTCTGCGGCGTCGATGCCCTCGAGCTCGAACAGGATCTTGCCCGGGCGGATGACGTCGACCCAGAATTCGGGGTCGCCCTTGCCCTTGCCCATGCGGACCTCGGTCGGCTTCTTGGTGACGGACTTCCAGGGGAAGGTCCGGATCCAGAGCTTGCCCTTGCGCTTCATGTGCCGGGTGATGGTGATGCGGCTCGCTTCGATCTGGCGGGAGGTCAGCCACCCCGGCTCCAGGGCCTGGAGGCCGAACTCGCCGAACGACAGCGTGCCGCCGCGCAGGGCCTTGCCGCGCATGCGGCCGCGCTGCTGCTTGCGGTATTTGACTTTCGAGGGCATCAACATGGTCAGATCTCCTCGACCTCGGCCATCTGGGAGGTCATTTTGGCCTTCTCGACGTCGCCCCGGTAGACCCAGACCTTGATGCCGATCTGCCCGTAGGTCGTGAAGGCCTCGGTGAAGGCGAAGTCGATGTCGGCCTTGAGGGTCTGCAGGGGCAGCTGGCCCTTGAGGTACCACTCGGAGCGGGCGATCTCGACGCCGCCGAGGCGGCCGGCGCACATGACCTTGATGCCCTTGGCGCCCATCTTGAGGGCGAACTCGACGGCCTTGCGCATGGCCCGGCGGTAGGCGATGCGCTTCTCCAGCTGGACGGCGATGCTCTCGCCGATGAGCAGGGCGTTGAGCTCGGGCTTGTCGACCTCGCGGATGTCGACGTAGACGTCGCGCTTGGCGATCGTCTCGAGGTAGGTCTTGAGGCTCTCGATCTCCTTGCCGCCGCGGCCGATGATGATGCCCGGGCGGGCCGTGTGGATGATGACCCGGATCTTCGGCCCGACGCGCTCGACGTCCACCCCGGCGATGCCGGCGTGGAAGTACTTCTCCTTGACGGCCTTCTTCATCTTCAGGTCTTCGTGGATGAGCCGGGCGTAGTCGGGGCCCTTGGCGAACCAGCGGGAGGTCCAGGGCTTGTTGAATCCGAGGCGGAATCCGTAAGGATGCGTTTTCTGTCCCACGTCACTTCCCCTTTTCGCTCAGATAGATGTGGACGTGGCTCGTCCGCTTCTGGACGCGGTAAGCCCGCCCCATGGGCGCCGGCCGGATCCGCTTGGCGACCGGGCCGCCGTTGATCTGGATCCGCGAGATGACCAGGGTGTCGACGTCGACGTTGGGCGACGCCTGCTGGGCGTTGGCGATGGCCGAGCGCAGGACCTTCTCGATGACGGCGCTGATCTTCTTGCGCTCGCTGAACCGCAGGATGGTCAGGGCTTCGCCGGCGAGCCGGTCGCGGATGAGGTCGGCCACGAGCCGGCTCTTCTGCGGGCTCATCCGGATGTAGCGGGCGACGGCGTGGGACAGATGGGTCGGGGCGGCGGTCATGGCTTCTTCTCCACCTTCAGCATCTTGGCCGTCTTGGTCGTGTGCCCCTTGAAATGGCGGGTCGGGGAGAATTCCCCGAGCTTGTGCCCGACCATGTTCTCGGTGACGAAGACCGGGATGAACTTGCGCCCGTTGTGGACGCCGATGGTCATGCCGACCATTTCGGGGATGACCGTCGACCGGCGGGACCAGGTCTTGATGACCTGGCGCTTGCCGGCGGGCGTCGCCAGGACCTGGACCTTCTCCAGAAGATGGCCGTCGATGAACGGGCCCTTCTTCAGTGATCTGCTCATGGTTACTTGCTCCTGCGCCGGACGATGAAGGACTGGGTCCGCTTGTTCTGGCGGGTCTTGTAGCCCTTGGTCGGGATGCCTTCGGGGCTGACCGGATGGCGGCCGCCCTTGGCCTTGCCCTCGCCGCCGCCGTGCGGATGGTCGATGGGGTTCATGGCCGTGCCGCGGACGTGGGGCCGGATCCCCAGCCAGCGGGACCGGCCGGCCTTGCCGAAGCTGATGTTGGAATGGTCGAGGTTGCCGATCTGGCCGATGGTCGCCCGGCAGTCGAGGTGGACCTTGCGGATCTCCGACGACGGCAGCCGGACCTGGGCGTAGTCCCCTTCCTTGGCCAGGATCTGGGCGCCCGGCCCCGGCCGACTTGGCGACCTGGCCGCCCTTGTCCTTCCGCAGCTCGATGTTGTGGATGATCGTGCCGAGCGGGATGAAGCGGAGGGGCATGGCGTTGCCCGGCAGGATGTCGGCCTGGCGGTCGGTCGAGACGACCTCCTGCCCGACCTGGAGCCCCGCGGGGTAGATGATGTAGCGCCTCTCCCCGTCCCGGTACTTGACCAGGGAGATGAAGGAGGAGCGGTTGGGGTCGTACTCGACGGTCTCGACCTTGCCCGGGATGTCGATCTTGTCGCGCTTGAAGTCGATGACCCGGTAGAGCTGCTTGTGCCCGCCGCCCCGGTTCCGCATGGACAGCCGGCCGCGGTTGTCGCGCCCGCCCGACTTGGACAGGGACACCAGCAGGGGCTTGAAGGGGCCGTCGCCGCTCAGTTCCTCGTAACGGTTGCCGGTCCTGTGCCGCAGGCCGGGCGTGATCGGTCTGTACGTCTTGATGCCCATGTTACGCCGCCTCGAAGTATTCGATCGGTTTCTCGCCGTCGCGGAGCCGGACGAAGGCCTTCTTCCAGTCCTTGGTCTTGCCCGAGTTCTTGCCGACCCGGCGGACCTTGCCCGGCTTCGACTGCGTCCGGACCTCGGCGACCTTGGTCTTGAACAGGACCTCGACGGCCCTCTTGATCTCGATCTTGTTGGCGCTCCGGGCCACCTCGAAGCAGATGACCCCGCTCGTGGCCTTGAGCTGGGTCGTCTTCTCGGTGATGACCGGGCGGATGATGATTTTGTGGGGGTCTTTGATCACTTCAGTTTCTCCAGAACGGCCTCGAACGCCCGCCGGCTGAAGACGAGCGACTTGTAGGCGAGGACGTCGTAGATGTTGAGCCCGGTGACGTCGACCGCCTTGACCCGGGGCAGGTTCCGGACGGCCTTGAACAGGTTCACGTTCTCGGCCAGGTCGACGATGAGGGCCGATTCGAGCTTGTAGGCCTTGATCAGCGCGGCGGCTTCCTTGGTCTTGGGCTCCTTGACCTCGAGCTCGCTCGCGACGATGAGCTCCTGGGCGGCGTGCTTGCCGGCCAGGGCGGAGCGGAGGGCGCTCTTGCGGGCCTTCTTCGGCAGCTCGTAGGAATAGTCGCGGGGGTGGGGTCCGAAGACCGTCCCGCCCTTCTTCCAGAGAGGTGAGCGCGTGCTGCCGACGCGGGCCCGGCCGGTGCCCTTCTGACGCCAGGGCTTCTTGCCGCCGCCGCTGACGAAGGCCCGGGTCTTCGTCGCCGCCGTCCCCTGGCGCTGGTTGGCCCGGTAGCTGAGGACGGCTTCGTAGATCAGGTGGTCCTTGCCGGCCTGGGAGAAGACGCTCTCCGGCAGGTCGACCTGGGCGGCCGGCTGGCCGCTCCTATCGATGATGTCCAGTTTAGCCATGGTGCCCTCTCTGCCGTTCACTTCGCCGCCGGCGGAACGAACGACCCTTTCTTGATCAGGACGTAGCCCCCCTTGGCGCCGGGCACCGCGCCCTTGACGATGAGGAGGTTGTTGTCCTTGTCCGTGGCGACGACCTTGAGCTTGCGGACCGTGATCCGCTCGGAGCCCATGTGGCCGCCCATGCGCATGCCCTTGACGACGCGCGAGGGGTAGGACGAGGCGCCGATCGAGCCCGGGGCCCGGTGGAACATGGAGCCGTGGGCGGCGCCGCCGCCGGCGAAATGGTGCCGCTTGACGACGCCGGCGAAGCCCTTGCCCTTGCTCGTCCCGACGGCGTGGACGGTCTCCCCGACCTCGAAGATGTCGACCAGGACCTGGTCGCCTTCCTTGACGGCGGCGGGGTCGGAACAGCCGAACTCCTGGAGCTTCTTGACGACGGGGACGCCCGCCTTCTTGAAGTGGCCGGTCTGGGGCTTGGTGGGCTTGCGGACGGCCCGCTCCTCGACGAAGCCCAGCTGGACGGCGACGTAGCCGTCCTTCTCGGCCGTCTTCTTCTGGACGACCGTGCAGGGCCCGGCCTTGAGGATGGTGACGGGGACGACGTTGCCGGCGTCGTCGAACTGCTGGCTCATGCCGATCTTTTTGGCGATCAATCCCTGGATCATGGTCACTCTCCCGTCCCGTAGGCCTGGATCTCGACGTCGATGCCGGCCGGCAGGTCGAGCTTCTGCAGCTCCTCGATCGTCTCGTTGTTGTATTCGCTGATGTCGATGAGCCGCTTGTGGATCCGCATTTCGAAGTGCTCGCGCGACTTCTTGTCGACGTGCGGGGAACGGAGGACGCAGAACTTGTGGATGCGCGTCGGCAGGGGGATGGGGCCGGCGACGCTGGCGCCGGTGCGTTTCGCCTTCACGACGATGTCCTTGACGGACTGGTCCAGCAGGCGGTGGTCGAAGGACTGTAAGCGGATTCTGATTTTTTCCATCGTTCGTTCCTCTGTTCTCCGAAATGCTCTCCCCGGGCCCCGCGGCCCGGCGGACCCTCGGCGTCCCTCGCGGTTACTCGATGATCTCGGTGACCGTGCCGGCGCCGACCGTCCGGCCGCCTTCGCGGATGGCGAAGCGCAGGGCCTTCTCCATGGCGACGTCGGTGATCAGCTCGATCCCCAGGTTGATGGAGTCGCCGGGCATGACCATCTCGACGCCTTCCGGCAGCTTGACCGATCCGGTGACGTCGGTCGTCCGGAAGTAGAACTGCGGCCGGTAGTTCGAGAAGAACGGCGTGTGCCGCCCGCCCTCTTCCTTGGTCAGGGCGACGACCGTGGCCCGGAACTTCCGGTGCGGCTTGATCGAGCCGGGCTTGGCCAGGACCTGGCCGCGCTCGACCTCGTCCTTGCCGACGCCGCGGAGCAGGGCCCCGATGTTGTCGCCGGCCTGGGCCTGGTCGAGGAGCTTGCGGAACATCTCGACGCCCGTGACGACCGTCTTGCGGGTCTCCCGGAGCCCGACGATCTCGCACTCGTCGCCGACCTTGACGACGCCGCGCTCGACCCGGCCCGTGACGACGGTGCCGCGGCCGGTGATCGAGAAGACGTCCTCGATGGCCATCTGGAAGGGCTTGTCGACCTCGCGCAGGGGCTCGGGGATGTACTCGTCCAGCGCCTGGACCAGCTCCCAGATGCACTTGGCGCCCTCGCCGTTGGCGTCCGCGGCGGCCTTGGTGGCGCTGCCGCGGATGACCGGGACCTTGTCGCCGGGGAAGTCGTACTTCGTCAGCAGCTCCCGGACCTCGAGCTCGACCAGGTCGAGGATCTCGGGATCGTCGACGAGGTCGCACTTGTTCATGAACACGACGATGGCCGGCACGTTGACCTGGTGGGCGAGCAGGATGTGCTCGCGGGTCTGGGGCATGGGGCCGTCGGCCGCGGACACGACCAGCACGGCGCCGTCCATCTGGGCCGCGCCGGAGATCATGTTCTTGATGTAGTCGGCGTGGCCGGGGCAGTCGATGTGGGCGTAGTGCCGCTTTCTCGCTTTCGTACTCGACGTGGCTCAGGGCGACCGTCAGGATCTTGGTCGCGTCCCGCCGGAACATCTTGGCGTCGGCCTTGGCGACGTCGTCATAGCTCTGGGCCTTGGCCAGTCCCTTGGTCGCCAGGACCTTCGTAATGGCGGCCGTCAGCGTCGTCTTGCCGTGGTCGATGTGACCGATCGTCCCGACGTTGACATGGGGCTTCGTTCTCGCAAACTTTTCTTTCGCCATCGCTCACCTCCTGTATGGCTATTCGTTGCTCGAAGACTCTTCTAGGCGTCGGCCCGGAACGGGGTCCGTCCCTCGACCCGGGCGACGATCTCTGCCTGGACGCCGGAGGGCGTCCGCTCGTACCTGGAGAATTCCATGGCGAAGACGCCCCGGCCCTGGGTCAGGGTCCTGAGCGCCGTCGCGTAGCCGAACATCTCGGCCAGCGGGGCGTGGATGTCGACGACCCGCGAACCGCTGCGCATCTCCATGCCGTCGATCTTCCCCCGCCGGGCGTTGATGTCCCCGACGATGTCGCCGAGGTACTCGTCCGGGGCGACGATCTCGAGCTTCATGAGAGGCTCGAGCAGGACCGGGGCGGCCTTCTTGGCGGCTTCCCGGAAGGCCAGGGAGGCCGCGATCTTGTAGGCGACGGGCGTCGCGTCGACGTCGTGGGTCGACCCGCCGATGAGGGCGGCCCGGAGGTCCGTGACCGGATAGCCGGCCACGACGCCGGCCTCGAGGGCCTCGCGGACGCCGTTCTCGACGTCGCCGACGAACTCCCTCGGGACGACGCCGCCCCGGGTGGCGTCGACGAACTCGAAGCCGCGGCCGCGCTCGAGGGGCTCGATGAGCAGGACGCAGTGGCCGTAGAGGCCCTTGCCCCCGGCCTGGCGGACGTACTTGCCCTCGCCCTCGGCGGCGGTCTGGATGGTCTCTTTGTAGGCGACCTGGGGCTTGCCCAGGTTGGCCCGGACGCCGAACTCGCGCTCCATCCGGTCCATGATGATCTCGAGGTGGAGCTCCCCCATCCCCCGCAGCAGGGTCTGGCCCGTCATCGGGTCCTGGCTGACCTTGATGGTGGGGTCCTCGCGGACGAGCTTGGCCAGGGTCGTGGCCAGCTTGACGTGGTCGGCCTTGGTCTTGGGCTCGATCGTCGCCGCGATGACCGGCTCGGGGAAGCGGATGGACTCGAGGACGATCGGGTGGCTCTTGAGGCAGAGCGTGTCCCCGGTCGAGATGTTCTTCATCGAGCCCATGGCGGCGATGTCCCCGGCGCCGACCTCTTTGATCTCTTTCCTCTTGTTGGCGTGCATCTCGAGGAGGCGGGAGAGCTTCTCCTCCTCCCCCTTGGCCGAGTTGTAGACGGCCTGCCCGATCTTGGCCTTGCCGGAGTAGACCCGGAAATAGGCCAGGCTGCCGAGGAAGGGGTCGTTGGCGATCTTGAAGACCAGGCCGGAGAACGGCGCCTCGTCCGAGGCGGCCCGGGTCTCCGGGGCCTGGGTCCGGGGGTGGAGGCCGGTGACCGGAAGGACGTCGGCCGGGGACGGCAGGAAGTCGACGACGGCGTCGAGGAGCGGCTGGACGCCCTTGTTCCGGAAGGAGGCCCCGTAGAGGACGGGGACGACCTCCAGGGCGAGGGTCGCCCGGCGGACGGCGCTCCGCAGCTCCGCCGAAGGCACCTCGACCCCGTCGAGGTACTTCTGCATCAGGCCGTCGTCGTGTTCGCTCAGCATTTCCAGCATGTCCTGTCGTTTCCTGTCGACTTCCTCGCGGTCCTCCTCCGCGACCTCGCGGACGGCGTATTCCGTCCCCAGGATGTCCCTACCCCAGTCGTAGACCTTGCGTTCGATGAGGTCGACGACGCCGCGGAATCCGTCTTCCCTACCCAGGGGAATCTGGATCGGCAGAGGCTTGGCCGCCACCCGCGTCCTCAACTGGAGGACTGCCCGTTCCGGGTCCGCCCCGATCCGGTCCATCTTGTTGATGAACACGATCCGCGGTACCCGGTACTTGTCGGCCTGGCGCCACACTGTCTCGGACTGCGGTTCGACGCCGCCAACTCCACACAGTATGGCTATCGCGCCGTCGAGCACTCGTAAGGAGCGCTCGACCTCCGCGGTAAAATCCACGTGACCCGGCGTATCGATGATATTGATACGGTGGTCACGCCACGTGCACGTCGTCGCGGCCGAGGTGATGGTGATCCCGCGCTCCTGCTCCTGGACCATCCAGTCCATCACGGCCGTCCCGTCGTCCACGTCGCCCATCTTGTAGGTCATACCCGTATAGAACAGCATCCGCTCGGTCGTGGTCGTCTTCCCGGCGTCGATATGGGCCATGATACCGATGTTCCGTACTCTCTCGATCGGGTATGACCGCATAAATCGTTCGCTCCATATCGGACCGTATCACAGACCGAGCTCTCTCATGGAGACTACCACTTGTAGTGCGCGAAGGCCCGGTTGGCCTCCGCCATCTTGTGCGTGTCCTCGCGCTTCTTGACCGCGCCGCCGCGGTTGTTGATGGCGTCGATGATCTCGGCGGAGAGCTTCTCGGGCATGCTCTTGCCGCCGCGCTCCTTGGCGTATTTCAGCAGCCAACGGAAGCCCAGCGAGTAGGACCGCCCGGGCGACACCTCGATGGGCACCTGATAGTTGGCGCCGCCGACCCGCCGCGACTTCGTCTCGAGGAAGGGCCGGATGTTCTCCAGGGCCTTCTCCAGGACCTTGAGGGGGTCTTCCTTGGTCTTGGCCTTGAGGATCTCCATGGTCCCGTAGACGACCTTTTCGGCGGTCGTCTTCTTCCCCTTGCGGAGGAAGAGGTTGATGAACCGGGCGACCACCGTGCTTCCGTACAGGGTGTCGACCGGCGCTTTGCGCTTTTTGATGGTTCCGCGTCTCGGCATGGGAAATGCTCCTGGCTAAGCCGCCGCCCTTTTCTCTTTCGGCCGCTTCGCCCCGTACCGGGACCGCGCCTTGAAGCGGTTCTGCACCCCTTCGGCGTCGAGCTTGCCCCGGACGATGTGATAGCGGACGCCGGGCAGGTCCTTGATGCGGCCGCCCCGGATCATCACGATCGAATGCTCCTGGAGGTTGTGCCCGATGCCGGGGATGTATCCCGTGACCTCGATGTTGTTCGTCAGCCTGACGCGGGCGACCTTGCGCATGGCCGAGTTCGGCTTCTTGGGCGTGGTCGTGAACACGCGGGTGCAGACGCCCCGCTTCTGCGGGCAGGAATCGAGGGCCGGGGATTTGCTCTTATAGTGCTTGGGAATCCGGCCTTTCCGGACGAGTTGGTTGACGGTCGGCAATGAAAAATACTCCTCTACCTGGAATTCCGATTGTAAATTTTATTCATCCCCAGGGGGATAGCCCGAGACGAATGGACGGATAATAGCAAAATTCGGCTCCTCTGTCAAGATTTTTGACGCTTTTCCCGTCTCCCCGGCCCTCAGGCGTCCGGGAGGACCTCATCCTCTTCCTTCTCGGGGAGGAGCGGCTGCATCTCCTCCTTCAGTTCGACGTTGCGGTAGAACTTGTAGCCCGTCCCGGCCGGGATGAGCCGGCCCATGATGATGTTCTCCTTCAGACGGCGGAGGTAATCGACCTTGCCGTACAGGCAGGCCTCGGTCAGGACCCGGGTCGTCTCCTGGAAGGAGGCGGCCGAGATCCAGCTGTCCGTGCTCAGGGCGCTCTTGGTGATGCCCAGGAGGAGCGGCCGGGCCTTGGCCGGCTTGCCGGACTTCTTCATGACCTTCTCGTTCTCCGACTGGAACACGAACTTGTCGACCTGCTCGTCGATCAGGAAATCGGTGTCCCCGACCTCCTCGACCTTGACCCAGCGGAGCATCATCCGGATGATCGTCTCGATGTGCTTGTCGTTGATCGCGACGCCCTGGAGCCGGTAGACCGCCTGGACCTCCTTGAGGAGGTACTCGGCCAGCTCCTTCTCCCCGAGGACGCGGAGGATGTCGTGCGGATTGACCGGCCCGTCCTGGAGGGCGTCTCCGGCCCGGATCCGCTCCCCGTCGGAGACGCTGAGGTGGGCGCCCTTCGGGATGAGGTATTCCTTCTCGCCGCCGCGCTCGTTCTTGACGGTGATCTTGCGGTAGCCGCGGACGAGGCCGCCGATCTGGACGATCCCGTCGATCTCGGAGATGACGGCCGGCAGCTTGGGCCGCCGGGCCTCGAACAGCTCCTCGGCCCGGGGCAGACCGCCCGTGATGTCCTTGGTGCGGGCCGCCTCGCGGGGGATCTTGGCCATGATGGTGCCGGCGAAGACCTTGGCCTCGTCCTTGATCTCGAGGTTGGCCCCCGAGGGCAGGAAGTACTTCCTCAGGATGACGGGCCGGCCCTTGTCGTCGGTCCTCGCGGGATCGAGGATCTCGATCTGGGGCTGCAGCTTCTCGTCCTTGGGATCGATGATGACCTGGGTGATGAGGCCGGTGAACTCGTCCTGGACCTCTTCCATGCTGATGCCGAGGACGACGTCGTGGAACCGGACGGTCCCCGTCTCCTCGGTCAGGATGAACGTGTTGAAGGGGTCCCACTCGGCGAAGGCCTGGCGGGACTTGACCTCCTGGCCCTCCGGCACGAGGATCCTGGCGCCGTAGGGCACCTGGTAGTGCTCGACCTCGCGTCCGCGGTGGTCGAGGACGGCGATGTTGGCGCTCCGGTTGACGACGATCAGCGTCCCTTCCTTGTTCGTGACCGACTTGAGGTTGTTGAACTTGAGGACGCCCTCGTTCTTGGCCTCGATCTTGGACCGCTCGGCGCCGCCCATGGCGATGCCGCCGACGTGGAAGGTCCGCATGGTCAGCTGGGTGCCGGGCTCGCCGATGGACTGGGCGGCGACGATGCCGCAGGCCTCGCCGAGCTCGACCATCTTGCCGGAGGCCGGCGAGCGGCCGTAGCAGAGCTGGCAGATGCCCCGCTTGGATTCGCAGGCCAGGACCGAGCGGATCTTGACCCGCTCGATGCCGAGGTCCTGGAACTGCTGGGCGACCTTCTCGGTGATCTCCTCGTTCATGTCGACGATGGTCTCGCCGGTGTCGGGATGGACGACGCGCTCGAGGGCGACCCGGCCGACGATCCGGTCGATGAAGGGCTCGATGATCTCGCCGTTCTCGACGATGGCCGAGACGTTGATGCCCTTGAGCGTGCCGCAGTCGTGCTCGTCGACCACGACCTCCTGGCAGACGTCGACGAGCTTGCGGGTCAGGTAGCCGGAATTGGCCGTCTTGAGGGCCGTGTCGGCCAGGCCTTTCCGGGCGCCGTGGGTCGAGATGAAGTACTGGAGGACGTTCAGGCCCTCCCGGAGGTTGGAGACGATGGGCGTCTCCAGGATCTCGCCCGAAGGCTTGGACATCAGGCCGCGCATGCCGGCCAGCTGGCGGATCTGCTGCTTGTTGCCGCGGGAGCCGGAATCCGACATGACGTAGAGCGGGTTGAGCTCCTTGCCCTCGAGGCTGATCCGCTTCATCTCCTCGATCATGGCCTTGGAGACGCTCTCGGTGACCGTGCCCCAGATCTCGACGACGCGGTTGAAGCGCTCGCCCGAGGAGATGGTGCCGTCCCGGTAGAGGCGCTCGATGTCGTTGACATCCTTCTCGGCCTTCTCGACGAGCACCTTTTTCATGGGCGGGATGACGAAGTCGTCGATGCCGAGGGAGAAGCCGGCCTGGGTGGCGTACTTGAAGCCGAGCTCCTTCATGGCGTCGAGGATGACGACGGTGGCCTTGAGGCCGGCCCGGAGGTAGGTGAAGAAGACCAGGTTCTCCATGCCCTTCTTCCGGATCATCCCGTTGACGAAGGGGAAGCCCTTGGGCAGGACGCCGTTGAAGATGATCCGTCCGGCGGTCGTCTCGACGAGCTCGCTCTTGATCTCCTGGATCGGGCAGGTCATGACGCCCTGGTCGTCGTAGTAGGTGGCCAGGTTCATGAACGGCCCGCTGAAGCGCAGCTTGATCTGGCTCTGGAGCGAGATCTCGCCGGCCTCCATGGCCAGCAGGGCCTGCTCGGGCGTGCCGAAGATGCGCCCCTCCCCTTTCTGGCCCTTCTTTCTCCAGGGTCAGGTAGTAGCAGCCGAGGATCATGTCCTGGCTGGGGATGGTCAGGGGCCGGCCGTGGGCGGGCGAGAGGATGTTGTTGGTCGACAGCATCAGGGTCTGGGCCTCGATCTGGGCCTCGACCGAGAGCGGGATGTGGACGGCCATCTGGTCGCCGTCGAAGTCGGCGTTGAAGGCCGCGCAGACGAGCGGGTGGATCTGGATGGCCTTGCCCTCGACGAGGAGGGGCTCGAAGGCCTGGATGCCCAGCCGGTGCAGGGTGGGCGCGCGGTTGAGGAAGATCGGGTGCTCGCGGACGACCTCTTCGAGGTAATCCCAGACCTCGGGCCGCTCCTGCTCGTGCCACTCCCGGGCGACCTTGACGCTCGGGACGAGCCCTTCCTTCTCCAGCTTGTTGAAGATGAAGGGCTTGAAGAGCTCGAGGGCCATCTTCTTGGGCAGGCCGCACTGGTTGAGCTTGAGCTCGGGGCCGACGACGATGACGGACCGGCCCGAGTAGTCGACGCGCTTGCCGAGGAGGTTCTGGCGGAACCGCCCCTGCTTGCCGCGCAGGGCCTCGCTCAGCGACTTGAGGGGCCGGCGGTTGGCGCCGAGGTGGACGCGCCCGCGCTTGCCGTTGTCGAACAGGGCGTCGACGGCCTCCTGGAGCATCCGCTTCTCGTTGCGGATGATGAGCTCGGGGGCCTTGAGCTCGATGAGCTTCTTGAGCCGGTTGTTGCGGTTGATGACCCGGCGGTAGAGGTCGTTGAGGTCGGACGTGGCGAAGCGGCCGCCGTCGAGGCGGACGAGGGGGCGCAGGTCGGGCGGGATGACCGGGATGACGTCGAGGACCATCCACTCCGGCCGGTTGCCGGACCGCTTGAGGGCCTTGAAGACCCGCAGGCGCTTGGCGTAGCGGAGCCGGCGCTGCTGCGACGTCTCCTTCTTCATCAGCTTGCGCAGGCGCTCGGTCTCCTTCTGGATGTTGATCTTCTCCAGGAGGATCTTGATGGCCTCGGCCCCGATGGAGACCTCGAACTTGTCGCCGTACTTCTCCTGGGCGTCCTTGTGCTCCTCCTCGTTGAGGAGCTGCTTTTCCTTGAGCGGCGTGTCGGCCGGGTCGATGACGATGTAGGATTCGAAGTAGAGGACCTTCTCCAGGTCCTTGATCGAGAGGTCGAGGACGAGCCCGATGCGGCTCGGGGGGCTCTTGAAGAACCAGATGTGGGCCACGGGCGAGGCCAGCTGGATGTGGCCCATGCGCTCCCGGCGGACCTTGGACTTGGTCACCTCGACGCCGCAGCGCTCGCAGATGATGCCGCGGTACTTCATCCTCTTATACTTGCCGCAGAGGCACTCGTAGTCGTTGATGGGCCCGAAGATCTTGGCGCAGAACAGGCCGTCCTTTTCGGGCTTGAAGGTCCGGTAGTTGATGGTCTCGGGCTTGGTCACCTCGCCCCAGGACCAGCTCTTGATCTTCTCGGGCGAGGCGATGCTGATCCGGACCCTGTCGAACTCGAGCCGGGGCCGCGGCGCCGTCGTGATCGGCGGTCGGATGTCCATTAGACTTCTCCTTTGCCCGGCTGGGGCACGGCGATGCCCCAGGGCAGGACGTCTTCCTTGTCCCCCTTCTCGAGCTCGACGTTGAGGCACAGGGACTGGAGCTCGCGGATGAGGACGTTGACCGATTCGGGCAGCCCGGGCGTGAATTCGAGGTCGCCCTTGACGATGGCCTCGTAGATCTTGGCCCGTCCTTCGACGTCGTCGGACTTGACCGTCAGGAGCTCCTGGAGGCAGAAGGCCGCGCCGTAGGCTTCGAGGGCCCAGACCTCCATCTCGCCGAAGCGCTGGCCGCCGAACTGGGCCTTGCCGCCCAGGGGCTGCTGGGTGATGAGGGAGTACGGGCCCGTCGAGCGGGCGTGGATCTTGTCGTCGACGAGGTGGAAGAGCTTCATCATGTAGATGTAGCCGACGGTGATCTCCTGGTCGAGGATCTCGCCGGTGACGCCGTCGTGGAGCGGGGTCTTGCCGCTCTCCGGCAGCCCGGCCTTCTTCAGCAGCTGCTTGATCTCCTTCTCGCTGGCCCCGTCGAAGACGGGGGTGGCCATCCACGTGCCGAGCGTCCGGGACGCCCAGCCGGCGTGGGTCTCGAGGATCTGGCCGACGTTCATGCGGGACGGGACGCCGAGCGGGTTGAGGACGATCTCGACCGGCAGCCCGTCGGGCAGCCGGGGCATGTCCTCCTCGGGAACGATCTTGGCCACGATGCCCTTGTTGCCGTGGCGGCCGGAGACCTTGTCGCCGACCGACAGCTTCCGCTTCATGGCGATGAAGACCTTGATGGCCTGGATGACGCCGGGGGCGAGCTCGTCGCCCTTCTTGAGGTTGTCGACCTTGTCCTTGAAGACGGCGCGGAGCGCCTCGATCTGCCGCTTGATCTTCTTGTCGAGGTCCTTGATCTCGCGGTCGCGGTCCTCGTCGTCGCTGAGCTTGAGCTTCAGGACGTCGTCGAGGTCCAGGGTCTCCAGGAGCTTCTCGGTCAGCTTGGTCCCCTTCTCCAGGGTCTCGCCGGAGACCTTCTGGGTCTTCTCGACGACCGAGCCCTTGAGCAGGGCCCGGACCTTCTCGGCCTTCTCGTTCTCCATGATGACGATCTCGGAGTCGAGGTTGCGCTTGAGGGTCGCGATCTCGTCCTTCTCGATGGCCTTGGCCCGCGGCCCCTTCTCGATGCCGCGGCGGGAGAAGATGCGGACGTCGATGATGGTCCCCTCGACGCCGGGCGAGCAGTAGAGCGAGGCGTCCTTGACGTCGAGCGCCTTCTCGCCGAAGATCGCCTTGAGGAGCTTCTCCTCGGGCGACAGCTGCGTCTCCCCCTTCGGGGCGACCTTGCCGACCAGGATGTCGCCCGACTTGACGTGGGCGCCGATGCGGACGATGCCGTTCTCGTCGAGGTTGCGGAGCAGGTTCTCCGGGACGTTGGGGATGTCGCGGGTGATCTCCTCGGGCCCGAGCTTGGTGTCGCGGGCCTCGATCGTCTCCTCGACGATGTGGAGCGAGGTGAAGATGTCCTGCTTGATGAGCTTCTCGCTGACGATGATGGCGTCCTCGAAGTTGTAGCCCCGCCAGGGCATGAAGGCGCAGAGGACGTTGCGGCCGAGGGCCAGCTCGCCGCCGTCGGTGCAGGAGCTGTCGGCCAGGACCTGGCCCCGGCGGACCTTGTCGCCCTTGCGGACGATGGGCCGGTGGTTGGTCGAGGTGTTCTGGTTGGTCCGGAGGAACTTGACCAGCGTGTAGAGGTCCGTGCCGACGTCCCAGCTGCGGCCGGCCTCCTTCTCGTCGACGCGGACGATGATCCGCTCGGCGTCGACGAACTCGACGACGCCGGACCGGCGGCAGACGACGACGTCGCCCGAGCCTTCGGCGACCAGGCCTTCGATGCCCGTGCCGATGAGGGGGGCCTCCGGCCGGATGAGGGGCACGGCCTGGCGCTGCATGTTCGAGCCCATCAGGGCGCGGTTGGCGTCGTCGTGCTCCAGGAACGGGATGAGGGCGGCGGACAGGGAGACGAGCTGCTTCGGGGAGACGTCGATGTAGTGGATCTGCTCGCGGGGGATGTTCTTGAAGTTGCCGCGCTCCCGGGCGCTGACGAGCTCGTCCTGGAAGCGGCCGCGGTCGTCGACCACGGCGTTGGCCTGGGCGATGTTGTACTTCTCCTCCTCCCAGGCGGTCAGGTAGTAGCAGTACGGCTCGACGGCGGGCAGCTGGCGGGCCTTCTGGTCCTTGAGCTTCTCGGCGGCCTTGGCCATCTCGTCCTTCTTGACGATGTCGCCGATCTTGTAGTCGCTGCTGCCGGGGTGGAGGACCTTGACGAAGTCGACGACCCGGCTGTCCCTCGACCTTGCGGTAGGGCGTCTCGATGAAGCCGTACTCGTTGACCCGGGCGAAGCAGCTGAGGGAGGAGATGAGGCCGATGTTCGGGCCTTCCGGCGTCTCGACCGGGCAGATCCGGCCGTAGTGCGAGGTCTGGATGTCGCGGACCTCGAAGCCGGCCCTCTCGCGGCTGAGGCCGCCGGGGCCGAGGGCCGAGAGGCGGCGCTTGTGCGTGATCTCGGCCAGGGCGTTGATCTGGTCCATGAACTGGGACAGCTGGGAGCTGCCGAAGAACTCCTTGAGCGCGGCGATGACCGGCTTGGAGTTGATGAGGTCCTGGGGCATGGCCGCCGCCAGGTCCGCGGTGATGGTCATCTTCTCCTTGATCGTCCGCTCCATCCGGGTCAGGCCGATGCGGAAGGCGTTCTCGACGAGCTCGCCGACCGACCGGACCCGGCGGTTGCCGAGGTGGTCGATGTCGTCGACGGAGCCTTCGCCGAAGCGGAGGTTGAGGAGGTACTTGATGACCTCGACGTAGTCGCCGGGGGCCAGGGTCTTGTCCTCGAGCGGCGTCTCCAGGCCGAGCTTGATGTTGAACTTGAGCCGGCCGATGCGGGAGAAGTTGTATTTCTGGGGATTGAAGAACAGGCTGTGGAAGAGGTTGTGGGCGCTCTCCTGCGTGTGCGGCTCGCCCGGCCTGAGCTTGCGGTAGATCTCGCCGAGGGCCGAGGGCTGGTCCTTGCGCAGGTCCTTCTTGAGCGTCGTGCTCCAGATGAGCCCGGACCGGTCGTCCTCGGGGTAGAAGACCTCGAAGGGCTCGCCCCGGCCGGTCAGGAGGTCGAGGTGGACGTCCTCGATCGGCTCGTTGACCCGGACCTTGCCCTTGATCCCGGCGAGCGAGTAGGCGCCGAGCAGCTCCTTCTTGAGGGCCGGGACGCGGGTGACGCCGGCGTCCTTGAGCGCGGCCAGGACGTCGGGCGTGATCTTCTTCTTGGCGGGCGCCAGGACCTTGCGGCCCTTGGCGTCGGTGACGTCGTCGGCCGCGGTCTTCCCGACCAGGCTGTCCGTGACCTCCCAGAACAGCTTCCCCTCCTCGGGGACGACCTTGTAGATCCTGTGGAAGAGCTTGAGGATGTCCTCGTCCGTGCCGAAACCCAGGGCCCGGAGGAAGACCGTGGCCAGGAACTTCTTCTTGCGGTCGAGGCGGACCCAGATGAGGTTCTTCGGATCGTGCTCGAACTCGACCCAGGCGCCGCGGTACGGGATGATCTTGGCGATGAAGAAGCCCTTGGCCTCGGCCTGGCGGAAGAAGACGCCGGGCGAGCGCTGCAGCTGGCTGACGACGACGCGCTCGATGCCGTTGAAGATGAACGTGCCCTTGTCGGTCATGAGCGGGATGTCGCCGAAGTAGACCTCCTGCTGCTTGATGTGCTTGAGCCGCTTGGCCTTGGTCGTGGCGTCCTTCTCCCAGGAAACGAGCTGGACCTTGAGCTTCAGGGGGATGGAGTAGGTGTAGCCCTTCTGGATGCACTCCATGGGCGAGTACTTGATCTTGAGTCCGACGCGGTCGCCGCAGTGCTCGCAGAGCGGGATCTCGACCTTCCGGGCCGCTCCGCAGAAAGGACAGACCTCTTTCTCGGTGAGCTCCATGCCCGCGGGCAGGAGCGTCTGGCACGCGTTGCACTTGGCCCGGGAGTTCTCGACCCCCTTGAGCCGGCCGCACTTGCACTCCCAGGTCCCGATGGAATAGCTGAGGAACTCGAGCTCCGTCGTCTCCTTGAAGTCGGAGATGGGGAAGACGTCCTTCAGCGCGGCCTGGAGACCGGTGTCCTTGCGCTCCTCGGGGAGAAGCTCCATCTGGAGGAACTCGGCGTAGGACAGCGTCTGGATATCCAGAAGCTTCGGCATCGGGAAGACGGCCTTGATCTTCGAGAAGTCGTCCCTCTCGCGGTACGGATTTCTGGGTTCTTTGGGCATTTCGCCTCACCTTCAAGCAGAGATCGGGTGTCCCCGTTTCCGGGCCCGGACGAACGGACGCTCAGCCAACCGGGTCACTTACTGGATCTCGATGACGGCTCCGACTTCGGCGAATTTGGCCTTGATGGACTCGGCCTCTTCCTTGGACACGGCTTCCTTGAGCGTCTTGGGCGCGCCGTCGACGAGGTCCTTGGCTTCCTTGAGCCCGAGGCTGGTGACTTCGCGGACGACCTTGATGACGTTGATCTTCTTGTCCCCGACGGTCTTGAGGACGACGGCGAACTCGGTCTTCTCCTCGGCGGGCTTGGCTTCGGCGGCGGCGGGGCCGGCCACCATGACGGGAGCGGCCGCGGCGGCGCTGATGCCGTAGCGGGCCTCGAACTCCTTGATGTAGTCCGAGAGCTCCAGGATGGTCAGGCCGTCGAGGTGGGTGAAGAACTGTTCCTTGGTGAGTTTTTCCATGTCACGAGTCTCCTTAAATATGGGTTTTCAGGTGGTTTTCGTTTTCTTGAGCTCGCCGAGAAGGATCCCGACGTGGCCCAGGGGCGCCTGCAGGGTGCGCATGAGCTTGTGGAGCGGGCTGGCCATCATGAAGGCGAGCCGGCCGACCAGCTCGTCGCGGGACGTGAGCCGGCAGACCTCCTCGAACCGGGCGGCCGGCATGAGCTGGCCCTCGACCTGGCCGCCCTTGACGGCCAGGATCTTGCCCTGGTTGGAGAAGTCCTTGAGGATCTTGGCCAGCTGGATGGGGTCCTTGTCCGCGAAGGCGATGGCCGTCGGCTTCTGGAAGAACGGCCGGAGGGCCTCCGGGCACTTCTCGCCGAGGGCCCGCAGGGCCAGCCGGTTCTTGATGACCTTGTAGGTGAAGGCGTTCTTGCGGAGGAGCTTGCGCAGCTCGACCGACTGGGAGACCTTCATCTTCTTGAAGTCGATCAGGTAGTAGGTGCTGTTCGAGGTGAAGAGGCCCTCGAGCGACTGGATGATGGGCTGTTTGTCTTCCTTTTTCACGGCGCGCTCTCCTCTAATTCTCTAAGATGTCTTCGGTGATGCGGAAGGACGGCCCCATGGTCGAGGACACGAACATCGTCCGGATGTACTTGCCCTTGGCGGCCGGCGGCTTGGCGTGGATGACGGCCTGGAGGAAGGTCCGCAGGTTGTCCACGAGCTTGGCCTCGTCGAAGGAGACCTTGCCGACCGTGGAGTGGACGATGCTGGTCTTGTCGACCCGGAACTCGACCTTGCCGGCCTTGGTCTCCTCGACGGCCTTGCGGATGTCGAAGGTGACCGTCCCGGCCTTGGGGTTGGGCATGAGGCCCTTGGTGCCCAGGATCCGTCCGAGCTTGCCGACGCCGCGCATGACGTCGGGCGTGGCGATGACGATGTCGAAGTCGATCCAGCCGCCGGCGATCTTCTCGATGATGTCGTCGCCGCCGAAATAGTCGGCCCCGGCCTCCTCGGCCTCCTTGATCTTCTCCCCGGCCGCGATGACGCAGATCTTCTTGGTCTTGCCCGTGCCGTGGGGCAGGACGACCGTGCCGCGGACCATCTGGTCGGAGTACTTGGGGTTGACGCCCAGGCGGAGGTCCACGTCGACCGATTCGTCGAACTTGGCGAAGTGGGCCTTCTTGAGCAGGGCCACGGCCTCCTCGAGGGAGTACTGCCGGAGCTCCGTCCCCTTGACCTCGCGGGCCTTGACGGTGTTCTTGCCGTGCTTACTCACTGATGATCTCCAATCCCATGTTTTTCGCCGTCCCGGCGACGATCTTCTTGGCCGCCTCGAGGTCGTAGGCGTTGAGGTCGGGGAGCTTCGTCCGGGCGATGTCCTCGATCTGCTTCATCGTGACCTTGCCGACCTTCTCCTTGTTCGGCGCCCCGGAGCCCTTGGCGATCCCGGCCGCCTTCTTCAGGAGGTACGAGGCCGGCGGGGTCTTGACGACGAAGTTGAACGACTTGTCCTTGAAGACGGTGATGAGGACGGGGACGACGGTGCCCTCGTCCATCTTCTTCGTCCGGTCGTTGAATTCGCGGACGAAGCCCATGATGTTGACGCCGTGCTGGCCCAGGGCGGGGCCGACGGGAGGAGCGGGGCTCGCCTGCCCGGCGACGATCTCCAGCTTGATCTTGGCGATGACTTCCTTCGACATTGCGTCCTCCTAAAGCTTTTCGACCTGCAGGAACTCGAGCTCGACGGGCGTGGACCGGCCGAAGATGGTGACCAGGACCTTGAGCGTGTTGCGCTCGGGATTGACCTCTTCGACGATCCCGTTGAAGTTGAAGAAGGGCCCGTCGATGATGCGGACGGCTTCGCCCTTCTCGAACGAGTGCTTGGGCTTGGGCTTCTCCGAGGTCGTCTCCATGTGCTCGACGATCTGGCCGACCTCTTTCTTGGAGAGCGGGGTCGGGGTCCGGCCGGAGCCGACGAAGCCCGTGACCTTCGGGACCTGCCGGATCATCAGCCAGTTCTCGTCGTTCATCTCCATCTCGACGAGGATGTAGCCCGGGTAGGACCGCTTCGTGGAGACGACCTTCTTGCCCGCCCGGATCTCGATGACGTCCTCGGTCGGGATGATGATCTGCCCGACCTGGTCCTCGAGGTGCAGCTCGATCGCCTTCTGCTTGATCGACTCGGCGACGAACTTCTCGAAGCCCGAGTAGGTGTGAACGACGAACCAGTTCTTTGCCATCGTGCGGTTCCTTGCCCTTAGCCGAACAGCGTCTTGATCTGGGAGATGGCCCAGGAGAAGATGACGTCCATGAAGAACAGGTAGAACCCGAAGAAGATCGTGGCGGCGATGACGACGACGGTCGTGCTGACGACCTCGTTCTTGGCCGGCCAGGTGACCTTCTTGAGCTCCGCCTTGACGTCCTTGAGGAAGTTCCAAAAACGCTGGTACCATCGGATCTTATCGTTCATGGCGTGTCCTCTTTGCGTTCTCCGCGGCCGGGCCTCCGGGGCCCGTCACCGCCCGTCCCGCGACAGGCAATGGCAGGTGAGGCAGGACTCGAACCTGCAACCTGCGGTTTTGGAGACCGCTGCTCTGCCAATTGAGCTACTCACCTGTCGACCCTCGCTATTTGACTTCTTTGTGGTCCGTGTGCTTGCGGCAAGAGGGGCAGTACTTGCTCGTCTCGAGCTTCTCCGTCTGCTTCTTCTTGTTCCGCGTCGTGCTGTAATTGCGGCGCTTGCACGCGCCGCACTGGAGCGTGATGATCTCTCGCATGTCTCACCTTCCCGGCCCCGGGGGCCTCGTTCGGGATCCAGTAAAAGCCCAAGACCAGAATTGAACTGGTGACCCCGTCCTTACCAAGGACGTGCTCTACCAACTGAGCTACTTGGGCCCGTCCACCTCGTGGAAGAGCGGGAAACGGGATTCGAACCCGCGACGTTCAGCTTGGAAGGCTGACGCTCTACCAACTGAGCTATTCCCGCGTCCGAAAAAATGGGCAGGGAAGGATTCGAACCTCCGAAGCGTTTCCGCAACGGGTTTACAGCCCGTCCCATTTGGCCACTCTGGAACCTGCCCGCATTATGGTGCATCGTCATCGCCTCGAACGCCACCGTAAGCCAGCGAAGGGATTCGAACCCCTGACCCGCTGATTACAAATCAGCCGCTCTACCGACTGAGCTACGCTGGCGTCGCCTTAACCTGTCCTGCGAAAACCTGTCGTCAACGGGGAAAAATTATGAAAAAAGGGATGAAAAAAAGAAAAACCTTCTCTCCTCGGGCTCGAATGTGTTCTTTTTTTCAGAGATTTAATCTGAAATATACAGAACGACCACGAGCATCCTAGAGGAAAACAGGGATATTGTCAAGGATTTCTTTTCAAAATTGACAACCGCTCTCCCCTGCTGTTATCATCTCGCTTACTCCCAGAAAGGTCGCAACGCACATGATCGAACGCTACACCCGCCCGGAGATGGGGGCCGTCTGGACCGAGGCGAACAGGTACCGCAAGTGGCTCGACGTCGAGCTGGCCGTCTGCGAGGCCTGGTCCGCCCTGGGCCAGATCCCCAAGACCGCCCTCAAGACCATCCGGTCCAAGGCCGGGTTCTCCGTCGAGCGCATCGACGCCATCGAGAAGGTCGTCAAACACGACATCATCGCCTTTCTGACCTCGGTCGCCGAGAACGTCGGGCCCGATTCGCGCTACATCCACCTCGGCCTGACCTCCTACGACGTCGTCGACACGGCCCTGTCCCTGCTCATCAAGGAGTCGCTCGAGAGGATCCTCGCCGACCTCCGGGCCTTCCGCCGCCTCCTGAAGCGCCAGGCCCTCAGGCACCGCAAGACCGTCTGCATCGGCCGGACCCACGGCATCCACGCCGAGCCCGTGACCTTCGGCTTCAAGCTCCTGGTCTGGTACGAGGAGATCGGCCGCCACATCGTCCGGCTGGAGAGCGCCCTGAAGACGATCTCCGTCGGCCGCATCTCGGGCTCGGTCGGGACCTACATCCACCTCGACCCGAAGGTCGAGGTCATGGCCCTGCGCAAGCTCAAGCTCCGGCCGGCCAAGGTCTCGACGCAGGTCCTGCAGCGGGACCGCCACGCCGAGGTCCTCTCGGCCCTGGCCCTGCTCGCCTCCTCGGTCGAGAAGTTCGCCGTCGAGGTCCGCCACCTCCAGCGGACGGAGGTCCTCGAGCTCGAGGAGCCGTTCACCCGGGGCCAGAAGGGCTCGTCGTCCATGCCCCACAAGAAGAACCCCGTCCGCTGCGAGCGGATCTCGGGCCTGGCCCGCCTCGTCCGGGCCAACGCCCAGGTCGGCCTGGAGAACATCGCCCTGTGGCACGAGCGCGACATCTCCCACTCCTCGGCCGAGCGGGTCATCTTCCCGGACTCGTTCATCCTGACCGACTTCCTGCTGGCCGACGCCGCCGACATCGTCGGGAACTGGGTCGTCCATCCGGACCGGATGAAGGAGAACATCGGCGCGACCCGCGGCCTCATCTTCTCGCAGAGCGTCCTCCTGGCCCTGACCCGGAGCGGCCTGACGCGGGAGGAGGCCTACCAGATCGTCCAGCGCAACAGCCTCAAGGCCTGGCAGGAAGGCCTCGATTTCCGGGCCCTCGTCGCGGCCGACCCCGACGTCGCCCGGACCCTCCGGCCCGGGGAGCTCGACAAGTGCTTTTCGCTCGAGCCCTATCTGGCCAAGATCGATTACATCTTCGAAAGGGTGTTCCGCCATGAGAGTTAGGATCCTCGTCTCGTTCAAGGACAGCGTCCTCGACCCCCAGGGTCAGACCGTGAAGAACGCGCTCCACACCATGGGCTATGACGCCGTGAAGGACGTCCGGCAGGGCAAGGTCTTCGAGCTCGACCTCGAAGGCGTGACCCGGAAGGAGGCCGAGGCCCTGGTGCCCGAGGTCGCCCGCCGGGTCCTGGCCAATCCCATCATCGAGAAATTCGACTGGGAAATCCTCAAGGTCCGCTGAAGGCCACGGCGATGAAATTCGGCGTCGTCCAATTCCCCGGATCCAACTGCGACTTCGACACCTTCCACGTCCTCCGCGACGTCATGAAGCGGCCGACCGTCATGCTCTGGCACAAGGACCACGACCTCCAGGGCGTCGACTGCGTCGTCCTGCCCGGCGGCTTCTCCTACGGCGACTACCTCCGCTCCGGCGCCATCGCCCGCTTCTCCCCTCTCATGCAGGAGGTCAAGGCCTTCGCCCGCCGCGGCGGCCGCGTGCTGGGCATCTGCAACGGCTTCCAGATCCTCCTCGAGCTCGGCCTCCTGCCGGGGGCCATGCTCCGGAACAAGAACCTCAAGTTCCTCTGCCAGCACGTCCACGTGCGGATCGAGAACGACCGGACCGACTTCACGCGGGCCGGCCGGAAGGGCCAGGTCCTGCGCATCCCCATCGCCCACTTCGACGGCAACTACTACGCCCCGCCGCGCGTCCTCAGGGAGATCGAGCGGCGGAAGCAGGTCGTCTTCCGCTACTGCGACGCCGGCGGCGAGCTGACGGAGGCGGCCAACGTCAACGGCTCGCTGGCCTCGATCGCCGGCATCCGCAACGAGGCCGGGAACGTCCTCGGCCTGATGCCCCACCCGGAACGGGCCTCGGAGCGGATCCTCGGCAGCGAGGACGGCCGGACGGTCTTCGATTCGATCGTCCTCAGCCTCGAGCGCGCGAAGCCCGCGCGCCGTCCCGCCGCGAGCAGGAAGGCCCGCCATGATTGACAAGACGATCCTCGACCGGCACAACCTGACCGAAGACGAATACCGCCTCATCGTCGAGCTCATCGGCAAGGAGCCGAACCTGACCGAGCTCGGCATCTTCTCCGTCATGTGGTCCGAGCACTGCGGCTACAAGAGCTCGCGCGTCCATCTCAAGAAGCTCCCGACCGAGGGCCGCGCACGTCGTCCAGGGCCCGGGCGAGAACGCCGGCGTCCTCGACATCGGCGGCGGCCAGGTCGTCGTCTTCAAGATCGAGTCGCACAACCACCCGTCCTACATCGAGCCCTACCAGGGCGCGGCCACGGGCGTCGGCGGCATCCTCCGCGACATCTTCACCATGGGCGCCCGGCCCATCGCCGTCCTGGACTCCCTCCGCTTCGGCCCGCCCGACGATCCCAGGAACAGGTCGGTCATGGAAGGCGTCGTCTCCGGCATCTCGGGCTACGGCAACGCCTTCGGCGTCCCGACGGTCGGCGGCGAGATCTATTTCGACCCGTGCTACGCCCTCAATCCGCTCGTCAACGTCTTCTGCCTCGGCCTCGCGGACAAGGACAAGGTCTTCTACGCCAAGGCCGAGGGCGCCGGCAACAAGGTCCTCTACGTCGGCGCCAAGACGGGCCGCGACGGCATCCACGGCGCGACCATGGCCTCGGCCGAGTTCGGCAAGGACACCGAGCAGAAGCGCCCGAACGTCCAGGTCGGCGACCCGTTCAAGGAGAAGCTCCTCCTCGAGGCCTGCCTCGAGATCATGGACCGCGGCCTCATCGTCGGCATCCAGGACATGGGCGCCGCCGGCCTGACCTGTTCGACCACGGAGATGGCGGCCAAGGGCGGCATGGGCATCGTCGTCGACCTCGACAAGGTCCCCCAGCGCGAGGCCGGCATGACCGCCTACGAGATCCTGCTCTCGGAGTCCCAGGAGCGCATGCTCCTCGTGGCCACGCCCGAGAACGTGGCCGCGGTCCAGGCGGTCTTCGCCAAGTGGGACCTCGACGCGCCCGTCATCGGCGAGGTCGTCGAGGGCGGCCGGGCCCGCATCTCGTTCCGGGGCGAGGTCGTCGTCGACATCCCCGTCGACGCCGTCGTCAACCTCTGCCCGGCGTACGACCGGCCGATCGCCGCGCCGGCCCCTCCCCCGCCCGCTCCGGCCCTCGACGCGCTCCCGCTGCCCGCGGACCTCGGCGAGGCCTTTTTGAAGATACTCGCTTCGCCGACGGTCGCCGACAAGGAGTGGGTCTTCCGGCAGTACGACCACATGGTCCAGGTGAACACCGCGTTCCTGCCCGGCGCGGACGCGGCCCTGCTGAGGATCAAGGGCTCGAAGCGGGCCCTGGCCATGACCCTCGACGGCAACGCCCTCTACACCCGCCTCGATCCCCGGACCGGCGCCCGGATCGCGGTCGCCGAAGCCTGCCGCAACCTGGCCTGCGTCGGGGCCCGGCCGATCGGCGTCACCAACTGCCTCAACTTCGGCAACCCCGAGAAGCCCGAGGTCATGGGCCAGTTCGAACAGGCGGTCACGGGCCTCTCCGAGGCCTGCCGGACCTTCGGCATCCCGGTCACGGGCGGCAACGTCAGCTTCTACAACGACACCGAGGGCCTGTCGATCCATCCGACGCCCGTGCTCGGCGTCGTCGGTCTCATGGAGGACATCGGCAAGGCCGTCTCCCCCGGATTCAAGGCCGCCGGGGACGCCGTCGTCCTCGTCGGGGAGAGCCACGGCGAGATCGGCGGGACGGAGTATCTCAAGACCGTCCACGGGCTCGAGGCCGGGGCGCCGCCCGCGATCGATCTCGAACAGGAGAAGCGCAACCAGGATTTCCTGCTCGACGCGATCGAGTCCGGGCTCGTCCGCTCCGCCCACGACCTCTCGGAGGGCGGTCTGGCGGTGGCCCTGGCCGAGAGCGCCTTCGCCGGCGGCCGGAAGCTCGGCTGCGAGGTCGACTGCGGCGACACGGCCCTCCGCGCCGATGCCCTGCTCTTCGGGGAATCCCAGTCGCGCATCCTCGTCACCTGCCGCCGGAAGGACCTCGACCGGTTCATGCGAGTCGGCCGGCGCCAAGGGCGTGCCGGTCCGGGCGATCGGCCGCGTGGGCGGGACCGACATCGCCGTGAAGAGCGCGGGCCGGGAGATCCTGAGGGTCCCGGTCGAAACGGCGTTCCGGGCCTGGAAGAACGGCCTGCCGGACTATTTCAAAGCCCGGTCCTGAGGAGGAACATGGACGAGGTCATCTTCCGCAGCCCGAAAAAGAGAGGCCGCATCGCCGTCCTGCTGTCCGGGCGCGGCTCGAACTTCACGGCGATCCACGAGGCGGTCCGGGCCGGCCGCATCGACGCGGACATCGCCCTCGTCCTCAGCAACAAGGCGGACGCGCCCGGCCTCGCTCAAGGCCCGGGACGAAGGGCTCGAGACGCTCTTCCTCGATCCCAAGCTCCACGCCACGCGCGAGGATTACGACCGGGCCATCGCCGCCGAGATCGAGCGGCGGCGGATCGACCTCGTCTGCCTGGCCGGATACATGAGGATCGTGACCCCCGGCCTCTGCGACGCCTACCGGCACCGCATCGTCAACATCCACCCGGCCCTCCTGCCCTCGTTTCCCGGCCTCCACGTCCAGCAGAAGGCCATCGATTGGGGCGTCCGCTTCTCCGGCTGCACGGTCCACTTCGTCGCCGCCGAGGTCGACATGGGCCCGATCATCCTCCAAGCCGCCGTCCCGGTGCTTCAGGACGACACCGAGGACACCCTTGCGGCGCGCATCCTGGTCGAAGAGCACCGCATCTACCCCGAGGCGGTCGGTCTCTATTTCCAGGGACGGATCGAGGTCCGGGGCCGGCGCGTCTTCATCCTCGAAGCCGGGGCCTGAGAAGGCCGGCCGGGCCGGAGATGCGGATGACCGTCCCAAGAACCGGCTGGCCGGGACGCGCCGCCGCGATCGCCGCCCTCCTCGCCGTCTTCGCCGGGACGTGGCTCGCGCTCGACCGCACCGAGCACCGGCCCGGCTGGCTCGCCGTCGAAGCTCCGGCCGTCGCGGTCGTCGGCCAACGCCTCGAGATCCGCGTCACCCTCAAGAGATCCGTCGAAGCAGCCTGGATCGACTGCACCCTGCACCGCGCCAACGCCGAGCGCCGGGGCTGGGGATATCTCGCCTCCTCCGGTCCGGCGCGCGAAGCGGTCGGAGGGCGGACGTACTCGTTCGTCTTCACGGTCCCGGAACGCGAAGAGACCGCCGTCGCTTTCGCCCTCGTCTATCTCAGCCCGACGGGCCGATGGCAGGACGGGACGCGGGCCGTGACCACGAGGTACATGCCCGTGTCCCGGGCGGGCGCAGCGCCGGCGGACCTCGTTCTCCGCAAGACGCGAACCTATCGTTATCCCACCGCGGCGGAAGCGGCGGCGAGAGCGGCGAGGCAGGGAGAGAGGCGGCCCCGGGGACGGCCCGCCGCGTGGGTCCATCCCGCGCTCGCCGCGATCCTCCTCGCCGCGGCGGCGCTCTGCCTGGCCAAGGCCGGCCGGAGGGCTCCCGGGGAAAGGCCGGCAGGCGAACGGACGCTCTGGCTCGTGTTCGCGGCCGCGCTCGCCCTGGGCGCCGTCCTGGAGCTCAGCGGTCTCGCCGGTCACGTGGCGGCGTGGGGCCGCCGGCTGGCCGAAGAGACGAACATCTATGAATCCCGGAAGCCTTTCCAGAAGGCGATCATGGCCGCCGTGGCCGCGGCGTCCCTGGGGATCTTCCTCCTCTTTATAAGGGAGGTCCGAAAACCGGGCCCGCACCGTTCCCTGTGGTGGGCCGGACTCGGTCTCGCCGCGTACCTGGCCCTGTCGTTCGTCAGCGTGCTCTCGTTCCACGCCGTCGACGTCGCCCGGGGGATGCTGTGGCACGGCGTCTCGCCCGTCGACGCGGCCCGCGGCGCGGCGGCGCTGGTGACGTTGCTCGCGGCGGCCTTCGCCCCGGCCCGGGCGAGCGGCGTCGGGACTACTTGAGGATCTTGGGCGGGGCCATCTTCGGCGCCCGTCCGTAAACTCCGGCATAGACTCCCGGGAAAGGCGTCCTTGCCGCCGAGAAGCAGGCAGGAGAGCGGCAGGACCTTCCTGGCCAGCCGGGACATCTCCGCGGCGACCTCCCGGATCTCCCACTGGGCCGAGGCGTCCTCGCGCAGCCGCGAAATGTGGTAGAGCTCGCGGACGTTGAGCTTGAGCAGGGCCCGGCGCCTGTGGGCGTTGGTCAGGACGTAGTCGGCGGCCGGGCCGACGGCTTTCTCCAGCAGGGCGTGGGTTTCGTTCGTCCGCGCGACGACCGCCAGGAACTCCTTTTCGAGCCCGGCCTCGCGGATCGACGGGGGAACGGTGACGCCCAGGCCGGGATCGTAACGCTGCCAGGTCAGCGTGGCCATCCGGTGCCGCTTGAGCTGGGCGAAGCACGAGGCCGAGACGACGAGATCGAAGACCAGGTCGGCGTGCTCGAATTCCCGGAGCGGGAAATCGTAGAATTCCATGCGCTCGCAGGCCCGGCGGACGATGTCGCTTGCGGGCCGCGGGGCCGGCCTTCGCCGCGCGGGCCAGACATTCCTTATAAGAGAGGCGCGTCACCGAATGGAGGAGGGCCGCGATCGTGCGTGAATCCCCGTCGGCGGGGTACCCGGCCAGAACGACCCTCCGGACCGGGCCCGCGCCGGCCCGTCCCCGGCCCGGCGCGACCTTCCAGCCCTCCGCGGCGGCGGCGAGGTCCGCGTACGTCTCCGCGTCGAACGGGCTCGGCTCGGTGAAGAGGATGATGGACGGGGCGACCGACTTGGCCAGCTCGTAAAGCCGGGTGCCGAGCTCCCGGACCTCGGCGAGGCCCTTGGCGGCGAAGCGCCGGATGAGGAGCTCGAGGTTGCGCGCGTTGGCCGTCAGGCCGAGCTGACCCTGGGTCGCCAGGCTGACGGCGTAACGGGCGTCCTCCTTGGCCCAGCCGTCGAGGACGGCGTGGTTCCCCGGTTCGGCCGCGGCGGCGGCGTTCCTGGCGAAGACGAACGGCTTGAGGCGGGCGTAGAGCTTGTGGTAGAGGGCGTTCTGGGCCTTGACCGTCCCGACGAAGAGCGCCTCGCGGCCCGCCCGCTCGGATCTCCTCCGGAACGACGAAGTCCTCCCCGAGCGTGATGTACCGCTGCGATTTCTCGGTGAAGGACAGGAGGCGGAAGCGCTCCAGCTCCTCGATGGCCAGCCGGCTGACGCCGACGACGTCGAAGTTGAAGACGGCGTGCTCGGCGACGGAGTGGTGGCCCATCTTGAAGATGATGGACCGGTTGGACCGCCGGGTCCGGTCGACCTCGGCCCGGGCCGCGGCCCGCAGCTCGTCGACCGGGCGGGGGTCGCGCGAGATCCGGGCGTAGGACGCCGACAGGGTCTCGGGCGTGACGTCCTCGCGCGGCGGCGAGTTCCGCTTCAGCTCGTCGATGACGGCGCTGTCGACGTTGTATCCGGCGAGAACGACCCTCATGGTTTCTCTACCTTAGAGGCCCCGGCCGGAATTGTCAACGGAAAATGGGGACCGGCGCGCTCTTCCCTGTCGAGGGCAAATGCGGTAACCTATGTCGCGAGGGAAGGACGATGAAGAACCGGGAGATCGCGGAGCTTTTCGACCGGATCGCCGACGCCCTCGAGATCAAGGGCGAGACCGGCTTCAAGGTCGTGGCCTACCGCAAGGCCTCGCGGATCCTCCAGGACATGACCGAGGACGTCGCCCAGGTCGCCGCGGAGGGCCGGCTCGAGTCGCTCCCCGGGATCGGCGAAGGCCTGGCCGGGAAGATCGACGAGTACGTCCGGACCGGCCGGATGGCGAAGTACGCGGAGGTCATGGCCGGTGTGCCCGAGACGCTCCTCGGGCTGCTCGAGATCCAGGGGCTCGGCGGCAAGACCGTCCACCTCGTCCACGACAGGCTCGGCGTCGAAGACCTCGAGGGCCTCAAGCGGGCGATCGCCGACGGGTCGCTGGCCAAGCTCCCGGGCATGGGCGAGAAGAAGGTCGAGAACATCCGCCGGGGGATCGAGACCCGCGAGCGGGCCGCCGAGCGCATCTCCATCCGCGACGCGGCGCTCGTCGCCGACGAGGTCGTCGCCTACCTCTCCGGCGCGCCCGGCGTCGGCCGCGTCTCCGCGGCCGGGTCCCTGCGGCGGATGAAAGAGACGGTCGGCGATATCGACGTCCTGGCTTCGGGCAAGGACGGCGCGGCGATCGTGCGCCATTTCGTCCGGCATCCCGGGACCGTCCGCGTCCTGGCCGAAGGCGGGACCAAGGGCTCGATCATCGTGCGGGCCGGCGACCTCGAGCGCCAGGTCGACCTCCGGGTCGTCGACGCTTCCGAGTACGGGGCCGCACTCCTCTATTTCACCGGCTCCAAGGCCCACAACATCAAGCTCCGGGGGCTGGCCAAGGACCGCGGCCTCAAGATCTCCGAGTACGGCGTCTTCCGCGGCGATAAACGCCTGGCCTCCCGCGACGAAGAAGACTGCTACAAGGTCCTCGGCATGCCCTGGATCCCGCCGGAGATGCGCGAGGACCGGGGCGAGATCGAGCTGGCCATGGAGGAGACGCCTGCCCCGCCTCGTCGAGCCGGCCGACCTCAAGGGCGACCTCCACGTCCACACCCGGGCGAGCGACGGCGACCTGTCCCTCAAGGAGGTCGTCGCCCTGGCCCGGGAGAGGGGCTACGCCTACATCGCCGTCTGCGACCACTCTCAGGCCGCCAAATACGCCCACGGCCTGGCCGCCGAGCGCCTGGCCGCCGAAATGGCGGAGATCGAGGCCTTCAACCGGACGCTCACGGGTTTTCGCATCCTCAAGGGCAGCGAGGTCGACATCCTGGCCGACGGCTCGCTCGATTTCCCCGACGAGCTCCTGGCCCGGCTCGATTTCGTGGTCGCGGCCGTCCATTCGGGATTCAAGAAGGACGTGACCGGGCGCATGATCAAAGCCCTGGACAATCCCTACGTCCGGACGATCGCCCATCCCACGGGCCGGCTGATCTCGGGACGCGGGGGCTACGACGTCGACATCGACAAGGTCATCGATGCCGCCGCGAAACGGGGCAAGGCCCTCGAGCTCAACTCCCATTACGACCGCCTCGACCTCGATGAATTCAATCTCAAGAAGGCCAGGGAGCGGGGCGTCAAGATCACCATCGGCACCGACACCCATTCCGCCGACGGCCTGGCCATGATCCGCTTCGGCCTCGGCATCGCCCGCCGGGCCTGGCTCGGCCGGGACGATATTTTGAACTGCCTCGGGGTCGAAGACCTCCTGGGCAAGCCCGCGGCCGCGAAGAAACGCGGCCGGCGGAAGTCTTAACGTCGAGTGGAGGCGCCATGCGCGCAAGTCGGACGCTGATATCGAGGGCCGGCGCGGTGGCCGTGATGTCCGCGTTCGCTCTGGCCGTTCCGGGCCCGCCGTCGGGCCAGGTCGACCGCGAACGGGCGGTGGCTTCGCTCGTCGAGGCCGAGCGCGCCTTCTCCAAGGCCTCGGAGGACCGGGGCACCCGGGAGGCCTTCCTGACGTTCCTGTCCCGCGACGCCGTCGTCTTCCGTCCGTCGCCCGTCGCGGGCCGTCCGGTCTACGAGAAGATGGCCGCCGGCGATCCGTCCGTCCTGACCTGGGCGCCGGAGATCGCCGAGGTCGCCTCGTCGGGCGAGCTCGGATACACGTCGGGGCCCTACTCCGTCAGGCCGAAGCGGGACGCCGCGCCGGCGTCCTTCGGCCACTACGTCTCGGTCTGGCAGCGCGAGCCGGACGGGGCCTGGAAAGTCCTCCTCGACATCGGCGTCCGGCACGATCGCCCGCGGCCCGGCAGGAGCGCCGGACCGGGTCGCCTCTCCCGCCGCCGCTCCCCTGCCGCCCCTCTCGCCCGAAGCGCTCCGGGACGAGGAGCACGCCTTCGGGCTCAGGGCGGGCGCGTTCGAGAACGCCCTCGTCGACAAGGGCGCCCGGAAAGCCCTGGCCGAATTCGCGACGGAGGACGTCAGGGTCTACCGGTCCCGGCAGCTTTCCGGCCGTCGGGCTGAGCGCGGCCAAAAGCCTCATCCCGGCGAAAGAGGGCAAGGTCAGCCGGGCGGGCCGGAACCCCGAGTCCCGGAGGACTTCCTATAAAGTGGGCCTCGCCTGGTCCGGCGATCTGGCCTGGAGCTACGGCACGGTCGAGTCCGTGGGCGGCCGGGCCGCGCACGAGGGAACGGCCTATCTGAGGATCTGGCGCCGGGTGCCGCCGGGCGCCTTGGAAGATCTGCCTCGACGTGGTCCTCCCGGTCCCGCCCCCCGCCGGGAGCTGACGGTCAGCCCTTCATCACGCCGATGGGAACGACCCTGGCGACCAGCCGTCCCAGCCCGGTCTCGTGCGAGACGCGGACGACCTCGTCGACGTCTTTGTAGGCTTCGGAGGCTTCTTCGGCGACGCCTTTCCAGCTGGTCGACACGAGCTCGATGCCCCGGCGGGCCAGGTCGTCCCGGATCTTCTCGCCCCGGAAGCGGCGGAGCGCCTCGTGGCGCGACATCACCCGGCCGGCCCCGTGAGCGGTCGAGCCGAAGCTCAGGGCTTCGGCCGCCGCCGTCCCGGCCAGGAGATAGGACGCCGTCCCCATGCTGCCCGGGATGATGACCGGCTGGCCGGAGGCACGGTAGGCCGCCGGGAGCCCGGGCCGGCCCGGCCCGAAGCTGCGGGTCGCGCCCTTGCGGTGGACGACGAGCCGCGTCGACCGGCCGCCGACGTCGTGTTCCTCGACCTTGGCCACGTTGTGGCAGACGTCGTAGACCTGATCCATCCCCCGCGAGCTCCCGAGGACGCGGGCGAAGACCCCGCGCACGCCGTGGGCGATCATCTGACGGTTGGCGAAGGCGTAGTTGACCGCCGCGCACATCGACCGGTAGTAGCGTTGGCCCTCGGCCGACTTGAACGGCGCGTGGACGAGCTCGCGGTCCGGCAGGCCCGCGACGCCGAAGGCGTTCTCCATCGCTTCGATGAAGTCCGAGGCCACCTGGTGGCCGAGGCCGCGGCTGCCGCAGTGGATCATGACCAGGACCTGGCCGGGCCCGGTCAGGCCGAAGGCCCGGGCCGCCTCTTCGTCGAAGACCTCGTCGACCTTCTGGATCTCCAGGAAGTGATTGCCGGAGCCGAGCGTCCCGATCTGGGGCAGGCCCCGCTCCATGGCCCGGTCGGAGATGTCGTCCGCGGCGGCGTCCTTCATGCGGCCGGATTCTTCCGTCCTCTCGAGGTCTTCCGGCTCCCGTATCCGTTCGCGACGGCCCACTCGGCGCCCTTGACCAGGATCTCCCGGAGAGCGGTCCGGTCGAGCTTGGTGACGCCGCCCTTGCCCACCCCGGCCGGGACGGCCCCGAAGATCCCGGCCAGAAGCTCCTTGCGCCGCGGGGAGACCTCCGCTGCCGTGAAATCGGTCCTGAGGAGGCGCACGCCGCAGTTGATGTCGTAACCGACCCCGCCCGGAGAGACGATGCCCTCGTCGGGATCGAAGGCGGCGACGCCGCCGATGGGAAAGCCGTAACCCTGGTGGCCGTCGGGCATGACGCAGGACATCCGCACGATCCCGGGCAGGCAGGCGACGTTCCGGGCCTGGGCGAGGGTCTGGTCGCGCCGGAGGTCGTCGAGGAGCCGGTCCGACGCGTAGACGACGGCCGGCACGCGCATGTCGCCTTCGCGGGGGATCCGCCAGACGTTCTCGCCGATCTTCTCGATGTCCATGGTCCTTCCTACAGGTCGACGACGACCTGGACGGTGAAGCCGTCGCACTCCTCGATCTTGAGCTCGTGATAGGTCACGGCCTTGACGTCGCCGTGGAGCTCGTGGTTCTCCGCGAGGACGTCTCCGAGCAGCAGGGCTTCGAGGCTGACGCTCGCGAATTCGGTGCGGATCCTGAGCCCGTCCACCCGGCCCAGGAGGAAGCGCTTCGTCTCGAAGAGGTAGACGATCTCGCCGAGGAACTTGACCAGGACCTGCTCCCGGTCGATGCCCCGGACGTGGACGAAGTGGCGGACCTTCGGTTCGATCTTCTCCCAGTCCCAGACGAGCGAAGCCACGGCCAGGGCGGCGTTCCCGAAGGCCTCCTCGAGGGTCTTTCCGAAAGCCTGGAACTTGCCGTCGGCGGTGTGCGGCAGGAACCGGTACTTGTCCACTGCGGATTATTTGACGTCGGCGACGACGGCGTTCAGGACCTTGCCGGAGGCCTTCTCCTGGACGAAATAGACGACCTTGAGGCCGCTGCGGGCGATGGCGTTGCGCCGCGTCTCCCACTTGAAGTTCGGGACCCGGGTGTAGGTCTTCTCGAATTCGGTGAGGTAGGCGTCGGCGGCCTTCTCCGAGACGGCCAGGTCGAACTCGGCCGACTTCGGGCCGGACGGATCGGCGACCCAGAGGTCGCGGACGACCATCCGGTGATGCTCGACGCCGTTGCCGCCCTTGTGGTCCTGTTCGTTCTGGACCAGGACGAGGATGTATTCGGCGCCCGGCACGACCTTGTCGTGGTCGAAGACGATCCGGACCTTGTCGCCGGAAAGCGATGCCCGGACCTTCAACGCGACGCCGGGGGCCTCCGCGAGGAGCTTCTCGATCTCGGCCCGGAGCGAGGCGAACTTGCCTTCGGCCGCCCCGCGGCCCCCGCCGCCCGCGGACTTGCCCGTGCCGTCGATGACGAAGGTCGGCGTGCTGTTGACCGCATAGGCCTTCTGCCGGACCTCGCCCGCCGGATTCATCATCGGGTCGGGCCGGGGAATGGGCAGGTGATAGACGAGGACGGCCAGGTACTGGGACGGGAAGGTCTCGACGAGCGCGTCGAAGGCGATATCGGCCCCGACGCACGGCGGACACTCCGAGCCCGTGAACAGCTCGGCCAGCACGGCCTTCCCCTTCCAGCCGGCCGGGGCCTTGAAGGGCTCGGGGCGGAACGGCAGGGCCTTGGCCTTGGCCTCGTAGGCGGCCACGAAGCCGTCGGCCGAGCCGTGGATCTTCGTGTAGAGCTCCCGGGCCTTTTCGGCCGAGCCCGGGTATTCCTCGAGCGCCGCCGCCATGTAGGCGTCCAGGGCCTCGGCGTCCCGGCCCAGCTTCTCGGCGACGTTGCCGACGACAGAGAGATAGTTGCCGCCCGTCCCGCCGCCGGACTTGCGGTAGGTCTCGAGCGAAGCCTGCGCTTTCGCCGCGTCCCCGGCGTTCAGATGGGCCCGGGCCGCGATGAGCTCGACGGCGCTGACGGCATAGGTCTTGAAGTACTCCTGCTGCTCCTTCGGGATCCCCTCGAAGGAGGCCGGGTCCCCGGCCATCCGGAGGGCCTGGTCCCGGTACTTCAGGACGGCGGCCAGGACCTTCGGGGCGTCGAAGGCGGCGAGGTTGGGATGATTGACCAGCTGGACGGCCATCGTGCTGGGATTGAGGAGGCGGGCCGGGCCCTGCCCCTTGGCCATGAAGCCGGCCTGCAGGGCGAGGACGTCCTCGAGCGAACCGGCCAGCTCGACCCGGGCCTGCAGGATGCTGGCGTCGATGGCCTCCAGGTAGCGGGTCTCGGGATAGGCGGCCTTGATCCTCTCGAACTCCTTGAGCCGGAGCGCCGGGTCCCTGACCTCGGACGCGGCGACGAGTTCCTTGTATTCGGGGGGGGCGGCCTGACGGCCCTGGGCCGCCAGCTCCGCCGATACGACGAAAGCCAGGATGAGCGAGAGGGCGGCGGCCGCCCGGGCGAGCGTCTTGATGTTCATGAAGCCTCCTCGACGAAGATCCATTATAGCCGATTCCGGAAGGCGCCTCTATCCGGCTAGTCGAAGCGGCCGGCGAGGACGGCGCCGCAGGAGGGGCAGTGGGCATCGCGGAGGACGTTCGCTGTGACCGTGAAGCCCCGGCGGCGGATGAGGGCCGTGCCGCAACTCGCGCAGAGCGTGTCCTCCCCTTCTCCGGGGACGTTGCCGACGTAGACGTGGCGGAGGCCTTCCCGCCGTCCGGTCGCGGCGGCGGCGCGCAGCGTCGCGACGGGCGTCGGGGGGGCCGCGTCGTACTCGAAGTCGGGATGGTAGCGGCTGATGTGCCAGGGGACCTCCGGGCCGACCGAGGCGATGAACCCGGCGATCGCGGCCAGCTCGTCCGGGCCGTCGTTGAGACCGGGCACGACGAGCGTCGTCACCTCGACCCAGACGCCCAGCTGCCGCATCAGCCGGATCGATGCGAGGACGGGCTCCAGGCGTCCGCCGCAGACCTTCCGATAGGTCTCGTCCCGGAACGCCTTGAGATCGACGTTGGCGGCGTCGAGCAGCGGAGCGATCGTCTCCAGGGCCTCGGCGGTCATGTACCCGTTGGTGACGAAGCTGTTGCGGAGCCCGGCTTCGCGGGCCAGACGGGCCGTATCGTGGGCGTATTCGAAGAAGATCGTCGGCTCGGTATAGGTATAGGAGATGCTTCGGCAGCCCGCGTCGAGGGCCGCCCGCACGATCGCTTCCGGCGGGAACGGTTCGCCCGCGATACCGCCGCCCTCGCGCCGCGGCGCCTGGGAGATCTGCCAGTTCTGGCAGAAGCCGCAGCGGAAATTGCACCCCGCCGTGGCCACCGACAGGGCCTTCGAGCCGGGCAGGAAGTGATAGAGGGGTTTCTTCTCGATGGGATCGACGTGGGCGGCCACGACCTCGCCGTAGACGAGCGTCTCCAGGCGCCCGTCCCGGTTCTCGCGGACCGCGCAGACGCCCTGCCGGCCGGGGGCGACGACGCAGCGGTGGGCGCAGAGGCGGCAGGCGACGCGCCCGTCCCCGAGCGGGTCCCAGAGCATGGCCTCCCGGCGGCTCATCGGCGCTTCTTGGCGGGGACGACGGCCCCGGCCGACGGGCAGAGCCCGGCGAGGAAGCAGGCCGGGCAGTCCGGCTTGCGGGCCCGGCAGAGGGCCCGGCCGTGCTCGACGAGAAGGACGTTGAAGTCGAGCCAATCCTTCCGGGGCAGGAGCGCCATGAGATCGCGCTCGACCTTGACCGGGTCCTCTTCGCGGCTCAGTCCGAGCCGCCGCGCCAGGCGCCCGGCGTGGGTGTCGACGGCGATGCCCTCGGCTTTGCCGTAACCCGCCGAGAGGACGATGTTGGCCGTTTTGCGGGCCACCCCGGGCAGGGTGACGAGCTCGGCCATCGAGTCCGGGACGACGCCGCCGTAGACCTCGACGATCCGGCTGGCGGCCCCGACGATGGACTTGGCCTTGTTCCGGAAGAACCCGGCCGAACGGATGATCCCCTCGAGCTCGGCGCGGTCGGCCCGGGCCAGGTCCGCGGCCGTCGGGTACCGGCGGAAGAGCCCCGGCGTGATCGTGTTGACCCGCTCGTCGGTGCACTGCGCGGCCAGGATGGTCGCGACGAGGATCTCGAGCGGGTTGCCGAATTCGAGGGCCGTCCGCGCCTGCGGGTAGTGCCGCCGCAGGAGCCGGACGATCGGGCCGATGCGCCGCGCGGCGCTTTCCATCGCAGCCTCCTTCGCGGCCCGCTCAGGGCCCGACGTGGAAGAGCTCCTCGCCGATGTGGAAGTCCTCGACGTTGTAGTAATCCGGGAAGCGGACGATGAGATCGAGCTCGGACTTGATCATGGCCTGATGGCTGCGCTCGACCCGGCCGAGGTAGGCCAGGATCTTCCGGCCGGCCTCGTCCTCGACCCTCGCGGCGGCGTCGTTGTAGTACGCCTCGGCGATCTCTTCGGCCTTGAGCGCGGCCTGGAAGAGCTCGGGCACGGCCGGCTCCGCCGGGAGCGAGACGCCGATCGGGGGCATCAGCGAAGCTTCGGGAACGTCCTTGGGCTTGTCGGGATACCTCTGGCCGAGCAGGCGCTCGAGGATCTTCCGGTGATGCTCCTCCTCGAGGGCCAGGAACTTGAGCTTCTGGACGAGGAGCAGGTTCTTCACCCGTCCCTGGAGGCGGGTGTAGAAAGCGGCGGCGTCGACCTCGGACCGGATGGCCACGCCGAGGACCTGCCAGGCCGCGAGATCCTTATCGATGGACATGGGAACCTCCTTCGGCCGCGACGGCCTTCAGAACGTGACGAACTTGTCTTTCGGGGCGCCGCACACCGGGCACTTGTCCGGAGCCTCGCCTTCCATGGTGAAGCCGCAGACGCCGCAGACGTGGATGGCCTTGAAGTCGATGTCCCGGCCCGCGTCGACGGCGGCCTGGGCGGCCTTGTAGATGCCGGCGTGGACCTTCTCGGCGGCCAGGGCCGCGTTGAGGAACGTGACGGCCGTCTTCTCGCCCTGGGACTCGGCGACGAGGATGAAGGCGGGGTACATCTCCTCGATCTCGAAAGTCTCGCCGCCGACGGCCGCGGCCAGATTGTCCTTGGTCGTGCCGAGGGCGCCCAGGGTCTTGACGTAATTGGTGGCGTGCACCTGCTCGGCGTAGGAGTTGGCCTTGAAGGCCCGGGCGATGTTGGGCAGCTTCTCGGCGGCGGCCTTCTCGGCGAAGGCGGCGTACTTGACGTGGGCCTGGCTCTCGCCGGCGAGGGCGGCCTTGACGTTCTCTTCGGTCATTTTCTTCATGCGGCGATCTCCTCTTGGTTTATGATTCAGAAAATCCTGAGCATGGCCTCGATGGATCCGCGGGCCCGGTCGGCGATGTCTTTGGGGACTTCGATCCGGTAGGTGTCCGTCTCCAGGGCCCGCAGGACCTTGGCCAGGGTCGTCATCTTCATGTGGGGGCAGAGCGCGGTCTCTCTCATCGGGAAGAACGCGGTCGCGGCGATTCTCCTTCGCCAGGCGGTAGAGGATGCCCTTCTCGGTGCCGATGACGATCTCCGGCCGCTTCGTGGTCCGGGCTTCGAGGACCATCTTGCCCGTCGACAGGACCCGGTCGGCGGCGTCGATGACCTCCAGCGGGCATTCGGGATGGACCCAGACCTCGGCCCCCGGATGGAGGGCCCGGGCGTCGCGGACGTCCTTCGGCGTGAACCGGTTGTGGACGTGGCAGTAGCCGTCCCAGGCGATGAGCTCGACGCCCGTCTCCCGGGCGACGTAGGCGGCCAGGTTCCTGTCGGGGACGAACAGGGCTTTCGCGACGCCCAGGGACCGGACGACGGCCAGGGCGTTGCCGGAGGTGCAGCAGATGTCGCTCTCCGCCTTGACCTCGGCGCTCGTGTTGACGTAGCAGACGACCTTGAGCCCGGGATGGCTGTCCTTCCAGGCGCGCAGTTCGCGGCCGTTGATCATGTCGGCCATGGGACAGCCCGCCTCGATCTCGGGCAGGAGCACGGTCCGGCCCGGCGCGAGGATGGCGGCGGTCTCGGCCATGAACTGGACGCCGCAGAAGACGATCGTGGCGGCGTCGAGGCCGGCCGCCTTCCGGCTGAGCTCGAGCGAGTCGCCGACGAAGTCGGCCGCGTCCTGGACCTCGGGGATCTGGTAGTTGTGGGCCAGGATGACGGCGTTCTTCCGTTCCTTCAGGTCGGCGATCCGCGACAGGACCTCTTCCGTCGTCATCTCAGCCCTTCGCCCCCAACGGCGCGCCGCAGTGGATGCACGTCTTGTCGCCCTTCTTGGTGATGCCGCCGCAGGCCGGGCACTCCTCGAACTCCACCCGGCAGGCCCGGCAGAATTTCTTGTCCTCTTCCTCGAGGGCCGAATCGCAGTAGGGGCAGGCGCAGCCGTCGTCGTGCTCGTGGGCGTCCGACTCCGGCTTGGCCGCGGGGGCCACCCCCGCCTTCCTGTCCCGATAGTTCTTGATGGCCTCGTGGAGCGCGTCCGCCCCGAGGTTCGAGCAGTGCATCTTGTTCTTCGGCAGGCCGCCGAGCTCCTCGGCGACGAGATCGTTGGTGATGGCCATGGCTTCGTCGATCGTCCTGCCCTTGGCCATCTCGCTGACCATGCTGGAGACGGCGATGGCCGCCCCGCAGCCGAAGGTCTGGAACTTGACGTCGGCGAGCCGGTCGCCGTCGACCTTGATGTAGAACGTCATCATGTCGCCGCAGACGGGGTTGCCGACCTGGCCGACGCCGTCGGCGTCGGCGAGCACGCCCACGTTGCGGGGATTGGCGAAATGGTCCATGACCTTGTCGCTGTACATCATGATCCTCTCTCTTTCAGGAAGGCCGTGTAGAGCGGCGACATCTTCCGCAGCCGGTCGACGATCGGCGGGAAGACCTCGAGCAGCGCGTCGACGTCCTCTCCGCCGCTCGGATGGACGAGGCTGAAGACGAGCGATCCCTGCGACGTGGCGTGGTCGAAGCCCATGGCCAGGAGGACGTGCGAGGCCTTGAGCGCCTTGGAGGTGCAGGCCGACCCGCTCGAGGCCGCGATCCCGTTCATGTCCAGGAACAGCAGCATGCCCTCGCCCTCGACGAACTCGACGCAGAGGCTGGCGTGGTGGGGCAGGCGGTCGGTCCGGGAGCCGGTCACGACGACGTGCTCGATCCGCCGGGGCAGCTCCTCGAGGATCCTGTCCCGGAGGGGCCGGAGCGCGGCGGCGCGGGCCTCCATGTCCCTGACGGCCAGCCGGGCGGCCGCGCCCAGGCCGACGATGGCCGGAACGTTCTCGGTCCCGCCCCGGCGCCCGCCCTCCTGGATGCCGCCGTCGACGAGCGGCAGGATGCGGACGCCCTTGCGGACGAAGAGCGCCGCCGAGCCCTTGGGCCCGTAGAACTGGTCGCCGGCGAGACTCAGGGCGTCGACGCCGAGCGCCTTGACGTCGAGCGGGACCGTCCCCGCCGCGGCCACGGCGTCGGTGTGGACGAGGACGCCCCGGGCCCGGCAGAGGGCGGCGATCTCGGCGATCGGCTCGATCGTCCCGACCTCGCTGTTGGCCGTCATGACGGAGACGAGGACCGTCTCCCCGGTCAGGGCCCGGCCGACGTCGGCCGGATCGACCCGTCCCGTCCGGTCGACGGGGACGAGCGTCGCGGTGAAGCCCAGCCGCTCCAGGGCCTTGACCGAGTTGAGGACCGACGCATGCTCGATGGCCGAGACGACGATGTGGCGGCCCTTGGCCTGCTGGCCGAGGGCCAGGCCCTTGACGGCGAAGTTGTTGGCCTCGGTGCCGCTGGCCGTGAAATAGATCTCGTCGCTGCGCGAGCCGACCAGGGCGGCGACGTCGCCGCGGGCGGACTCGACGGCCTCCTGGGCTTCGCGGCCGGCCGCGTGCAGGCTGCGGGGATTCCCGAAGGACTCCTCGAAGTACGGCCGCATCGCTTCCCGGACCTCGGGGAGGAGCGGGGTCGCCGCGATGTGATCGAGATAGACTTTCCTCATGGCGTGTTCCGAAGCGGCCGCAGGCCGGCCGGGCGGACGGACGGCCCGGGGCTCAGACGGCCTCGACCGACGTGACCTCGGGGACCTCTTTCTTCAGGATCCGCTCGATGCCCATCTTCAGGGTCAGCTGGGACATCGGGCAGCCGCCGCAGGCCCCTTTGAGCCTGACCTTGACGACGCCGTTCTCGCCGACCTCGACGAGCTCGACGTCGCCGCCGTCGGCCCGGAGCGAGGGGCGGATCTTGTCCAATGCCTTTTCGATCTTTTCTTTCATCGACGACTCCTCATCATGTTCCGGAAGTGGAACCTTTATATTACGCCGAGCGGCCGGACCTCGCAAGCCCGGCCTACTCCTTGTCCCAATCGAGCAGACGCCTCTCTCCCCGGAGCGCCCGGAGGGCGGTCGCGTCCTGGGTGACCTCGAGGGTGCCCCGGTAGGTGCCCTGCTTGTCCCTCATCGCCAGGTAGCGGATGTGGATGAACTTGCCCCTCGATTCGATCCAGAAATCGGCTTCGTCGCGCTCCCCGGCCCGGAAGGCCGCCAGGATGCGCTCGACGACGTCGACGCTCTTGGGCGGATGGCAATTCTGGACCTTCCGTCCGATGACGCCGGGGGAGCGCGGGAAGATGCGCTCGGCCGTCGCCGAGTAGTAGCGGACCGTGTCGTTCTCGTCGACGAAGGAGATGTCCACGGGCAAGTGGGTCAGCATCAGGTCGATCTGTTCGGCGGTGAGGACCCCGGTGTCGAGGACGAGATCCGTCCCCGTGTCCGCCGCCGGAGCGGCGGGAACGGCCGGACCCGCCGCCGCGGGCCAGGCCGGGGCGGGAGCGATCCAGGCGTAGCCGATCTCCTCCTCCCCCTTCTTGACCTTGGCCCAGTCGGCGTCGTCCAGCATCTCGAGACACATCGGGAACAGGACCTTCTCCTCCTTGCCGATCATGTCCGAGATCTCCTGCAGGACCCAGGAGCCGGTGTTGAGGACCAAAGCGGCGTCCCCCATCTCGACGACGCGACGGAATTCCTTGAGATGGGCCCGGATGTCGTCGTGGATGGCCCACATGACCTTGGACGGTCCGCTGACGCCCTTCGCCTCGAGCCGCGGGAAGAGCTGGTTCTCCTTCTTGAGATAGTGGCGCTCGATCAGGGCCAGCGACCCGGCGAGCGAAGCGAGGCGGGCCCGGTCGGCCGCCCAATCCCGATGCCCGGGCTCGTTGCGGACGTGATCGAGGACGGCCCGGGTCTCGGCCACGAGCGTCTCCAGGGCCCGGTTCTCGTCGGCGAGGGTGCGCAGCGGATGACCGGGAGCGGCCTGCGGCGCGGGCTGGGCGTCGAGGGACTCCTCGAAGACCTTGACGTGGACGTCGCAGAGCTTGCGGATCTCCTCCTCCGGCAGGCCCTCCGCCATGAGCTCCTGCTCCATCGCCCCGATCTCGGCGCCCGAGACGTCGCGGACGAGGCCGGCGAAGCGCTGTCTTCAGCGCGTCGACGTCGCCGCCGCGGTGCAGGTCGCGGATGATGTCCTTCAGGACCTCCTTCTTCGCGGCCCGGTCGGTGAACGCGGGCGCGGGGCCGGCGGCAGTTCCCTCCGCCCCGGTCACGGACTCCCCCGTCACGCGGCGGACCTCCCCGCCGATAGCGGCGAACAGGTCCCCGAGCGCGACGTCGCCCAGGGCGGCCACCTGGTCGAGCGTGGCCAGCTTGCCCACGGTGTTACGCAACAAGGGATTGCGGAGCTTGTCGTACTTGGGCGACCATCCGGCCAGGAAATCCAGCAGGAAGGGATAAGCCTTGAGCAGGTCGGCGAGCTTGGTTTTGGCGTCGATCGTCATGTCCTCTCCTCACGCTCCGCGGACATCATACAACAATTACTACTTCTTTAGTAGTGTATAGAAAAATATTTTCAGACGACGATCCGGGGAACGAGCGGATTGATGCGGGCGAGGATCTCGTAGCTGATCGTCCCGGCCAGGGCGGCCAGGTCCTCGGCCGTGATGCGTTCGCGGCCGTCCGCGCCGAGGAGCGTGACCCGGTCCTCGAGCCCGACCCCCGGCACGTCGGTGACGTCGGCCATGAAGAAATCCATGGCCACCCGCCCCCGCACCGGGGCCCGCCGGCCCCGGACCAGGACGTGGGCCGTGTTCGACAGCCCGCGGTCGTAGCCGTCGTAATACCCGACGGGCACGACGGCGAGCCTCGTCGGCCGGGTCGTGCGGTAGGTGCACCCGTAGCCGATGTCCGCACCGGCCGGCACTTTCTTGATCTGGGCGATCCCCGTCCTCCACGAAAGGACGGGTTCGAGCGACAGGGGCTCCTTCCTGTCGAGCAGGCAGGAGAGATAAGTCTCCTTGGACGGCCACAGCCCGTAGAGCCCGATCCCGACCCGGGCCAGGTTGAAGCCCGGCTCCGGGAAAAGGATGGTCGACGCCGTGCAGGACATGTGCCTCAGCGGGATGCGGGGACCGCCGGCTTCGAGGTCCCGGACGGCCGACCGGTAGACCGCGAGCTGGCGCCGGGGGTAGTCGTGTTTCGTCGTGTCCTCGATATTGGCGAAATGCGAGGACAGGCCTTCGACGGCGAGGCCCGGCCGGCGCCGGACGTCCCGGACGAAAGCCGCCAGGTCTTTGGGATCGACACCCTGGCGCCAGGTCCCCGTCTCCACCTTGATGTGGAGGCGGACGGTCCGGCGGAGGCGGGCGGCCAGGTCCGCGAGACGCTCGACCGTCTCCCGGTTGTAGACGGTCAGGCGGAGGTCGCCGGCGACGGCTTCCTCGAGCGAGTCGAGGGGCGCGTAACCGAGGACGAGGACGGGCGCCGCGATCCCGGCCCGGCGCAGCGCCGTCCCCTCTTCGACGGAGTTGACGCCGAGCCAGTCGACGCCTTCGGCGACGGCGATCCCGGCGACCTCGAGGAGCCCGTGGCCGTAGGCGTTGGCCTTGACGACGGCCAGGAATTTCCTCCGGGGCCCGATGAGCCGCCGGAATTCCCCGATGTTGCCGACGAGGGCCCGCTTCGCGATCTCGACGCGCTCGATCGGCCGCCGTCGCATGTCCGTCCCCTAGGCCGCTCCGCCGGCCCGGACGCGGCCGAGATCGACGAAGTCGCGGATCTCCGATTCGACGAACAGGGTCTGCTCGCGCGCGACGCCCGTCGAGACGATGGCCACGCGCGTTTCGATCAGGTCCTCGAGGACGCGGACGTAATCGACGAAGGCCGGCGGCAGGTCCTCGAGCCCGGCGGCCGCGCGCGGGAACTCGGGCCAGCCCGGAAGCGACCTGTATTCGGGGACGACCCCTTCCAGCATCCAGGCCTCCGGCGGAAAGGACTTCAACAGCTCGCCCTTGCGCCGGTAGCCCGTGCACACGGAGATAGCGCCGAGGCCGGCCAGGACGTCGGGCTTGGTCAGGGCGATCCGGTCGATGCCGTTGACCCGGCAGGCGTAGCGCACGGCCACCGCGTCGAACCAGCCGCAGCGCCGGGGCCGGCCCGTCGAGGCCCCGAACTCGTCGCCGCGCGAGGCGATCGCCTTGCCTGTGTCGTCGAAGAGCTCGGTCGGGAACGGCCCGCTGCCGACCCGCGTCGTGTAGGCCTTGGTGATGCCGAGGACGCCGTGGATCGTCCGGGGGCCCACGCCGAGTCCCGTCGCGGCGCCGCCGGCCGTGGAGCTCGAGGACGTGACGAAGGGATAGGTGCCGTGGTCGAGGTCGAGGAGCGCGCCCTGGGCGCCCTCGAAGAGTACGTTCTCTCCGGCCTTCATCCGTTCGTGGAGAAGCTCCGAGACGTCGCAGAGATAGGGTCCGAGCCTCTCCGCCCAGCCCGCGTACTCCCGGTAGATGGCTTCCGCATCGAGGGCCGCGAGCCCCGCGGCCCCCAGGACGCAGGCCTTGGCGGCGACGGTCTCGACGATCTTCTCCCGAAGGACGCGGAGATCGGCCAGATCGCCGGCCCGAACGCCCAGGCGCGCCGCCTTGTCCTCGTAGGCCGGCCCGATGCCGCGGCAGGTCGTGCCGATCCTCTTCTCGCCGCGACTCTCCTCGGAGATCCGCTCGACGAGGGGGTGCCAGGGCATGATCAGATGGGCGCCGCGGCTGACGGCCAGGCGCGTCGGATCGACCCGGATGCCCCGGGCCTCGAGGTCCGCGGTCTCCTGGAAAAAGGCGGCCGGCGCGATGACGACGCCGTTCCCGATGACGCAGAACGTGGCCGGCCGGAGGATCCCCGAAGGGATGAGATGGAGGACGATCTTCCGGCCGGCGACGTAGACCGTGTGGCCGGCGTTGTGCCCGCCCTGGTAGCGGGCGACGACGTCGAAGGCCGGGGTCAGCAGGTCGACGATCTTGCCCTTGCCTTCGTCCCCCCACTGGGTCCCGAGAACGAGCAGATTGGCCATTCCTGTTCCCTTCGTTCAGAAGCTCAGCCCGAGCTGGACCTGGAGCTGGTTGTTCTTGAGGGCCGTCCCCTTCTCCTTGTTCCAGTCGTACTCGGCCTTGATGAAGAGCGTGCCGTTCAGGACGAAGCGCAGGCCCGCGGCCCAGCGGCTGCGGTCGAGGGCGATGCCGCCGCCGTGGTAGGCGTCCGTGTACGCGACCGTCTGGTAGCTCCCGAAGGGCTGGATGCTCCGCAAGCTCATCGTCATCCAGACGCTCCAGCCTTCCGACTTGCCGCGCTCGAACGGCTCGGGGTTGTCGATGAGGGCCTTGGTGTATTCGCCGCGGACCTCCCATTGGGGGGTGATCCAGGCCAGGTCGGCGCCTTCGAGCGTGAGGTCGCGCAGGCCCTGCTCGTCCATCTTGCCGGTGTAATAGGAAACGCCGGCCCGGATCTGATCGCTGAAGACGAGGCCCAACCGGCCGCCCTTGGCCCAGTCGCTGTTGTTGTCCTCGAACTGCTGCCCGCCGCCGAGCTGCTCCGCCTCGGCCAGGCCGCTGCCCAGATAGGCCGAGTAGGTCAGGACGCCGACCTGTCCCTCGACGACGACGCCGATATCCCGCCAGCTCTCCGGATAGAGATATTCGAGGTTGAGCGGCGTCCGGACGAGGACCGTCTGATGCGGGCGGCTGGACCGGTTCCACGTCCCGAAGGGCACGAGGAAGAGCCCGGCTTTGACCGTGAAGGTCTCGGCCGGCATGAACCCGGCCCAGGCCTCGACCAGCCCGAAGGAGGACACGCCGAAGGTCCGGCCCTCGACGGCGAAGCCGAATTTCTGGCCCACCCGGCCCTGGGCGAGCACTCCCGCCAGGAGATTGGCCGTGTTCCCCTTGGGATACGCGCTCTCGGCCTGCCCCTTGATGTACTCGAGCGACAGGTAGCCTCCGGCCTGGACCTGGCTCCGGACCGGGAGCGCCAGCCACAGGACGGCGACGACGGCGATGACGGCGTGTTTGTTCTTCATGCGATCTCCGAGAAATCGAAAGCGTCTTCGAGAATGTCCCGCTTGCGGCTTCCGACGTCCTTTTTGAAAGTGACGAGCCGGCCGATGTCCGCAGCCCCCTTGCTCGTGCCCATCCAGATGGCGCCGACCGCGCGGCCCTCCTGCAGCACGATCTTCTTGTACAACCCTTGTTCCGGTTCGGCGCGGACGATCGATTCGAAGCCCGGGCCCTCGGCGCCGAACTCGCCGATCGAGGTCACGGCCAGGCCGGCGACCTTGAGCGTGTTGGCGGGGACCGTGCCCGCGTAGGCCAGGTCCTGGCCGAGCATGTTGCGGGCGGCCGCGCGGGCCTGTTCGAAGGCCGCCGGGATGATGCCGTAGACACGGCCCCGGTGTTCCGCGGCGTCGCCGGCGGCGAAGACGGCCGGGTCCGACGTGCGCATGCGGTCGTCGACGACGATGCCCTTGGCGACGGTGAGACCGGCCTCGCGGGCCAGGGACGTCTCGGGCTTGATCCCCGCGGCGACGACGACCGCGTCCGCCTCGAACGAGGCCCCGCTTTCGAGCCTGAGGCCGCGGACGGAGCCGTCGCCGAAGATCTCCCGGGTGACGGCGCCGAGGACGACGGAGACGCCCATCTTCTCGAACTGGCCCTTGAGGATGGCGGCCGCGGCGGGATCGAGCTGCCGGGGCAGGAGCCGGTCGAAGAACTCGACGACCCGGACCTCGGCGCCGCGCGTCCGGACCGCCCGGGCGATCTCCAGGCCGAGCAGCCCGCCGCCGAGGATGACGGTCCGCCGGTGGTCCCGGAGGTGGTCGGTGAGGGCGATCGCATCGTCGAGAGTGCGCAGGACGAAGACGCCCTTCCTCTCCGTCCCCGGGACGGGGGGCAGAGAAGCCCGGGCGCCGGTCGCCAGGAGCAGGGCGTCGTAGGGGCGGGACTCGCCCGCCGCCGTCTCGACCGTCCGGTCGGCGGGCCGGACGCGGACGACCGTTTCGCCGAGGCGGAGCCCGATCCGCTGCTTGGCGGCCCAGCCTTCCGCGAAGGCGAAGACCTTCTCCGTGGGCAGGCGGCCGGCCAGGAATTCGATCAGATTCGGGCGGGGGTAGTAGGGCTGTTTCTCCTCTCCGAAGATCTCGATCCCGACCTCCGGGTCGAGCTCACGGAGGGCCTTGGCGGCCAGGGTGCCGGCCAGACCGCCCCCGACGATGATGATGTTCACAGCGGGAAGAGGGCTCCGGTCCCGGATCAGTCGAGCTTGGAGAAGAGTTCCTTGCCGACGCCGCACTGGGGGCAGACCCAGCCGTCGGGAAGGTCTCTCGAACTTCGTTCCCGGCGGGACGCCGTTGTCCGGATCGCCCACGGCGGGATCGTAGATGTAACCGCAAGCCGTGCATTCATACTTGTCCATGAGTTCTCCTTTCGTGCGTTCGCGGCCAGGGAATGGGACCATTATAACTTAACAAGGAGGCGAGTCAACCATTCACGCCGAGCCGGACGAGCTTGTCCTTGAGCAGGGAGTTGCGCTTGACCGGATCGTCGTTCTTGATGGCGATGTGGAGGGCCCGGTAGGAGCCGACGATCACGCTCAGCCTCTTGGCCCGGGTCAGGGCGGTGTAGAAGAGGTTGCGCTGGAGCATGATGTAGTGCTGGGTCACGAGGGGCATGATGACGGCCTGGTACTCGCTGCCCTGGGCCTTGTGCACGGAGACGGCGTAGGCGAGCGTGACGTCGTTGAGCTCGTCCTTCTCGTAGCAGACCGTCCGGCCGTCGAAATCGACATAGAGCCGGTACTTGGCCTTGTCGGCGTGGACCACGGACCCGATGTCGCCGTTGAAGACGTCCTTGTCGTAGTCGTTGCGGACCTGCATGACCTTGTCGCGGGCCCGGAAGACGCGCGGGCCGGCCTGCAGTCCCTCCCCGCCGGGATTGAGCCTCTTCTGGAGCTCGGTGTTGAGGTTGTCGACGCCGACGACGCCCTTGTACATCGGGCTGATGACCTGGATCTGGGGCGACAGCGGGCTGAGGCCGAGCTTGTCGGGGACGCTCGAGGAGCACATCTTGAGGATGGTCTGGAAGGCCTTGTCCGGGTCCTCCTGGCTCATGAAGTAGAAGTCGGCGTCCTTGTCGCCGTGGGGCGCGCGGACGATCGACTGGCCCTGGTTGATCCGGTGGGCGTTGACGACGATGAGGCTCTCCTTCTCCTGGCGGAAGATCTGGTCGAGCCGGACGACGTCGACGGCGCCCGAGCCGATGATGTCGTGGAGGAGGTTGCCCGGTCCGACCGAGGGCAGCTGGTCCTTGTCGCCGACGAGGACCAGCCTCATCCAGGGCGGGATGGCCTTGAGGAGGTGGTACATGAGCGGCAGGTCGACCATCGAGAACTCGTCGACGACCAGGGCCTCGCCGCGGAGGGGATTGGACTCGTTGCGCTTGAAGGTCCCCTTCTTGGGCTGGAACTCGAGGACGCGGTGGATCGTCCGGGCCTCCTGGCCCGTCGCCTCGGAGATCCTTTTCGCCGCGCGGCCCGTCGGGGCGGCCAGCAGGACCTCCTTGCCCCACTTGCGGAAGACGTCGACGACGCCCCGGATGATGGTCGTCTTGCCCGTCCCGGGCCCGCCGGTGATGACCAGGATCTTGCGCTCGATGCTCTCCCGGATCGCCTGGCGCTGGAGCGGCGAGAACTCCATGCCCAGGTCCTTCTCCGTCGCGGCGACGGCCCTGTCGAGATCGATGTCCGGGGCCTTGCAGGGGAACCCGGCCAGCTTGTGGATGGACCGCGCGACCTCCTCCTGCGCCTGGTGGAAGAACGGCAGGTAGAGGGCCCGGCCGCCCGTCTCGTCCTCGGCGACGATCTTGCCGCCCTTGACCAGCACGGCCAGGGCGGTCTCGACCTTGTCGGCGTCGACAGCGAGATCGGCGACCGCGCGTGCGGCGGCGTCCGCGGCGAAGGAGAACACGTGGCCCTGCTCGTTGTCCTTTTCGAGTATATAAAGGATATAGGCCTTGACCCGCTCGAGCGAGGCCGGGTCCATGCCGAGCTTCAGGGCGAGCTGGTCGGCGGTCTTGAAGCCCACGCCGAAGATGTCGCGGCTGAGCTGATAGGGGTTCGACCGGACGACCGAGATCGACCGTTCGCCGTACTGCTTGTAGATCTTCGCGGCCAGCCCCGTCGTCACGCCCTTTTCGTGAAGGAACATGGTCAGCTCGCGGACGCCCCGGTGCTCGTTCCAGGAGCGCTTGATCTCCTTGAGCTTGACGGCGCCGACGCCCCCGACCTCGCGGAGCCGGTCCGGGTCGTCGGTCAGGACATCGATCGTCCCGATCCCGAAGGCCGCGACGATGCGCGCGGCCAGGACCGGGCCGATGCCCCTGACCAGGCCCGAGGCCAGGAACATCTCGATGCCCTTGGCCGTGGCCGGCAGGGTCATGGTGAAGCGGTCGACCTTGAACTGGCGGCCGAAGCGCGGGCTGAGCGTCCAGCCGCCGTAGACGCGCAGGACCTCGCCCGGCGAGAGGGGCGGGAAGCAGCCGACGATCGTCATCGGCTCGCCCGATCCGGGCTGGAACCGCGCGACCGTGTAGCCGTTGTCGGGATTGTAGAAGACGATGCTCTCGACGGCGCCCTCGACGAACTCCTCGCCCGTGACGAGCGCCGCCGCCTTCTTCACTCCGGTCTCCTCATGACTCCATGTTATGCGTTTCCCCCGAGGCCCGTCAACCTGCCATGCCGGACGTGTGGATTGAGAAAGTCCTGCCCTCCTTTAAAAGGAGAGCCGAGGGGTGTCCTCGGAGTGAGCATAAGGGCTGATCCAGCCGTTCCGGAGACGGACTTGGGCAGTTTCCCCGGAAACCGCCAAAACTTGTTCGAGGGAGGCGTAGCGCACGCCGACCGAGTTGTTTTGGCGCCAGCGTCCGTCGAACGGAACGGCGTGAAGGATCAGCCCAGCGAACGGAGAGGATACCCCGAGGCTAATTGATGATGCGGAGCATGCGGCCCCAGCGGGCCTTGGGGATGAAGCTCACCAGCTTCTTGAGGCGGTCGCGCACGCCCGTCTTCTGCCAGGCGTCGCGCTCGGCCTTGTAGGAGAAGTAGATGAGCCAGGGCTTGCCCTTGATCGAGTCGACCGGCAGGAAGCCCCAGTAGCGGCTGTCCATGCTGTTGTCGCGGTTGTCGCCCATGACGAAGCAGTGACCGGGCGGCACGGTGACCGGGCCGTAGTTGTCGCGGATGACGTCGTCGTAGTTGTAGACGTCGCTCTTGGAGTTGATCTGGCTGTCGATGTGGACCTTGTAGGACTCGTCGAGCGGCTGGTCGTTGACGAAGACCTGCTTGTCCTTGACCTCGAGCTTCTCCCCTTCGAGGGCGATGACCCGCTTGACGAAGTCCTTGGTCAGGTCCTTCGGATACTTGAAGACGACGATGTTGCCGCGCTCGACCGGCTTGCGGGGCAGGATCGCCCCCTCGAGCGGCAGGACGGGCCGGTTGTAGGCCAGCTTGTTGACCAGGAGGAAGTCCCCGACGAGGAGGGTCGGCTCCATCGAGCCCGTCGGGATCTGGAAGGCCTGGACGACGAAGGTCATGACGAAGAAGACGAAGACCGCCGTCTCGGCGATGAGCTCGAAGTACTCCCGGAAGAGGCTCTTGTCCTTGGTTTTCTTCTCTTTGTCCATATCGCTCACGGCGGCATGAAAAGCTATATAAAGGAAAACCCGGCGGACATCAAGAACGTTGCCGGCGCGCCGCGACGTTCCCGCCTTGACACTCCCCCCCATTCCCGCTTTACTAGACGCGTGAACGTCACCCTCTTCGGCTATCCCAAGACCGGCAAGACGACGCTCTTCAACCTTCTCGCCGGCGCCCACGCCGCCGTGAAGGCCTACGACGACGGGAAGCGCGAGCCGAACGTCCGCGCCGTGCCGCTGCCCGACCCGCGCCTGGACCGGATCGCCGCCGCCTACCCCGACCGGCGCCGGGTCGCCGCGTCGATGGACCTGACCGATCTCGCGGGCCTTTCGTTCGGCGAGGTCAAGACCAGCCTCTTCCTCGGCCACCTGAGAAAGGCCGACGGCCTCGTCCACGTCGTCCGCGCTTTCGCCGACGACGACCTGCCGCACGCCCGGGGCCGCATCGATCCCGCCGCCGACGTCCGGAGCATGGAAGAGGAGCTCGTCCTGGCCGACCTCGTCCTGGCCGACTCGCGCCTGGAGCGGCTCGACAAGGACCTCAAGAAGATGAAGGACCCGGAGGGCGAGAAGGAGCGCGAGCTCCTGCTCCGGCTCCGCCCGGCGCTCGAGTCGGGCCGCGGCCTCCGCGGGCTGCCGATCGCCCCGGCCGAGGAGAAGCTCATCCGCAGCTTCGCCTTCCTCAGCCTCAAACCGCTCCTCCACTTCGTCAATATCGACGAGAAGGACCTGGCCTCCGTCCGCAGTCCGGAGTCTCTCTTCCCCGGCCTCGCCGCCCCGGCCGCCGGGGACGCGGTCCCGCCGGCTCCTGGCCTTCTGCGGCCGCATCGAGAGCGACCTCGCCGAGCTCGACGAGACCGAGCGGGCCTCCTTCATGGCCGAATACGGGCTGGCCGGGCTGAGCGCTCCGCTCTTCGCCGGGCAGGCGGCCGCGTTCCTCGACCGCATCTCGTTCTTCACCGTGGGCAAGGACGAGGTCCGGGCCTGGACGGTCGCGAAGGACGCCACGGCCGCCGAAGCCGCCGGGGCCATCCACTCCGACATCGCCAAGGGCTTCATCCGGGCCGAGGTCGTCGCCGCCGAAGAGCTGCTCCGCCACGGAACTCTCGCCCACGCCAAGGAGGCCGGGGCCATCCGGCTCGAGGGCAAGGACTACATCGTCCGGGACGGCGACGTCGTCTACTTCAGGTTCGCGACATGAACGCCGCCTTCCGGACGACGGCCCGGGACCCGCACTCGTCGGCCCGGACGGGCCTCCTCGAAACCCCCCACGGGACCGTCGCGACCCCGGCCTTCATGCCCGTGGCCAGCCAGGGTACGGTCAAGGGGCTGACCCACGCCCAGGTCGAAAGCCTCGGCGCCGACATCATCCTTCTCAATTCCTACCACCTGTTCCTGCGCCCCGGCGTCGAGGACATCGAGGCCCTGGGCGGCCTGCACCGCTTCATCTCCTGGCCCAAGCCCATCCTGACCGACAGCGGCGGCTTCCAGATCTACAGCCTGTCGCCCCTCGTCCGCGTCACCGACGAGGGCGTCCGCTTCGCCTCGCACCTCGACGGGACGAAGATCCTGCTCCGGCCCGAGGACGCCGTCGACCTCCAGGTCCGCATGGGCACGGACATCCTGATGTGCCTCGACCATTTCCCGGCCTATCCCTGTTCCGAGGAGACGATGAAGGAGTCGGTCCGCCTGACCGGACTGTGGGCCCGCCGCTCCATGGCGGCCTTCGCCCGCCACGACACGCGCCAGCAGCTCTGGGGGATCTCGCAGGGCGGCGTCTACCCCGACCTCCGGACGAGGTCGATCGAGGGCCTGATGGAACAGGACTTCGCCGGCTACGCCTACGGCGGACTGGGCATCGGCGAGCCCAAGACCCGCCTTTTCGAGACGCTCGAGCTCGGCCACGGACTCCTGCCGGCCGACCGGCCCCGCTACCTCATGGGCATGGGCTACATCGAGGACATCGTCGAGGCCGTCGCCCGGGGCGTCGACTTCTTCGACTGCGTCCTGCCGACCCGCAACGCCCGCAACGGGACCCTGTTCACGAGCCGGGGCCGGGTGGCCATCAAGAACAGGAAGTACGCCCGCGACGCAGGGCCGCTCGACGAGGCCTGCGCCTGCTACACCTGCCGGAACTTTTCCCGGGCTTACCTCCGCCACCTCTACGAGCGCGACGAGATCACGGCGGCCGTCCTGAACACCGTCCACAACCTCCATTTCTATCTTGACATCTTCCGGAAAATACGCCATTCTATTGCGTCTGACTCCTTCGATTCCCTGAAGAAGAGTCTGATCTCGAACGCCTTACAAAAGGAAGAAATGCCATGATCTTCGCCACCATCGCCGACCTGGCCCGCCAGGCCGGAGCGGGCGCCGGGACCCGGCCCAACATGCTGGGCGCCCTCCTGCCCTTCGTCCTGGTCTTCGTCATCTTCTACCTCCTCATCATCATGCCCCAGAGGAAGAAGCAGAAGAAGCACATGGAGCTCGTCGGAGCCCTGAAGTCCGGCGACCAGATCATCACCACCGCCGGCATCTTCGGCACGGTGATGGGCGTCCAGCAGGACCGCATCGAGCTCAAGATCGCCTCCAACACCAACATCAAGATCACCAAGAGCGCCGTGGGAGTCATCCTGGGCGCCTCGGACAAGCCCCAAGCCGAGTAAGGGCCGCGGGAAGGGCCCCCCGGCCCCTCCCCCGCGCCGGAATGCTCGAGAGAGTGAAGGTCCCATGAAAAAGAACCTGCAATGGAAGGTCGTCCTGACGCTGGCCGTCATCGTCGGGGCGTTCCTCCTCGCCTACCCGTTCAACGACGCCAAGATCAAGCGCGGCCTCGACCTCAAGGGCGGCATCCACCTCGCCCTCCAGGTCATGACCGACGATTCCATCAACATCGAGACGGACCAGGAGATCTCCCGCCTCGAGGAGCTCCTCAAGAAGAACAGCATCACCTTCCAGAAGGTCACCAAGGAAGGCCTCGGCCGCATCGCCGTCCAGGGCGTGATGGCCGACCAGGAAGGCAAGACCCGCGATCTGTTCGACGAGTACAGCCGGGACTGGGAGTACGGATTCAGCGGCGACCGGGCCAACCTGACCCTCAAGCCGCTGGCCGTCCAGTTCCTCCGCGACCAGTCCGTCGATCAGGCCCAGCAGACGATCGACAACCGGGTCAACGCCCTCGGCGTCGCCGAGCCCCTCATCCAGAGGCAGGGCTCGGACCAGATCATCGTCGAGCTGCCCGGCGTCGACGACCCCGACCGGGTCAAGGAGCTCATCAAGGTCACCGCCGTCCTCGAATGGAAGCTGGTCAAAGCCGGCCCCGCGGCCGACGAGGCCACCCTGCTCCAGGCGACGAACGGCCAGGTCCCCGACGACGCCGAGGTCATCAAGGGCGATCCCAAGAGGGGCCAGGGCGGCTTCTACCTCGTCGACAAGGTCGCCGTGGTCACCGGCAAGGACCTGCGGACGATCCGCCAGACGACCGACGAGTGGAACAACGCGGCCGTCTCCTTCTCCCTCAACGCCGACGGCGGGGCCCGGTTCGAACAGGCCACCGCCGAGAACATCGGCAAGCAGATCGCCATCATCCTGGACAAGAAGGTCCAGTCGGCCCCGGTCGTCGAGACCAAGATCATGCGGGCCCAGGGCGGCATCATCCGCGGCCGGTTCACCGCCCAGGAAGCCGAGGACCTCGTCGTCGTCCTCAAGGCCGGCGCCCTGCCGGCCGGCATCCGCTACCTCGAGGAACGGACCATCGGACCGGCCCTCGGCGCCGACTCCATCCGCCAGGGGCTCATGGCCGGCCTCGTGGCCGTCGTCGCGGTCATGACCTTCCTGATCGTCTTCTACAAGTTCTCGGGCATCAACGCCCTCGTCGCCCTGCTCCTCAACGTGCTCATCCTGTTCGGGTCCCTGGCCTACTTCAAGGCCGCCCTGACCCTGCCGGGCATCGCCGGCATCATCCTGGCCATCGGCATGGCCGTCGACGCCAACGTCCTCATCTTCGAGAGGATCAAGGAGGAGCTGGCCCTCGGCAAGGGCGTCGCCAGCGCGATCTCCCAGGGCTTCTCCCGGGCCTTCACCGCCATCTTCGACTCCAACCTGACGACCATCATCTCGGCCATCTTCCTGTTCCAGTTCGGGACGGGCCCCATCCGGGGTTACGCCGTGACGCTGACGATCAGCCTGATCGCCAACCTGTTCACGGCCGTCTTCGTCTCCCACCTCATCTTCGACCTGACGGTCCGGAAATCCGCCAAGACACTGAGTATCTGACATGCAACTCTTCAAAACCCCCCATATCCAGTTCCTGAAATACAAGTACGTCGCCCTGGGCGTCACGGCCGTCATCGTCCTGGCCGGCGTCCTCAACATCACGGCCTTCAAGGGGCTCAAGCTGGGCGTCGACTTCGGCGAGGGCACGCTCCTCCGGATCATGACCCGGACGCCTTCGAACGAGGGCGTCATCCGCGACCTCCTCGGCCAGGTCGGACTGGCCAAGAGCCAGGTCCAGAGCTCGGGCAGCTCGGGCCGCGAGTTCCAGATCCGGGCCATGGAATCCGTCAATACCAAGGCCGCCGAGGCGGACCAGCTCGAGGCCCACGAGGCCCTGGCCGACAAGGTCATCGCAGGCCCTCCGCGGCGACGACGGGAAAGCCGAAAAGGCCCGCGGCCTCGTCGACCTCAACACGCTCGACGAGAAGTCGCTCACGGCGCTCCTCGAGAGCGCCTTCCCCGGCTCGGGCCCCGACGCGGCCCTGAAGGTCCTCTCCTACCGGAACCAGACCGGGATCATCGGCGAATTCGAGGAGATCTCCGGCATCGGCCTCAAGCCCGAGATCCAGACCTTCCTCAAGGAAAAGACCTACCTCGGCAAGATGACCGTCCTCAGCCGCGAGACGGTCGGCCCGCAGGTCGGCGCCGACCTGCGGCGCAAGGCCGTCCAGGCGACCATCTGGTCCCTGCTGGGCATGCTCGTCTACATCGCCCTGCGCTTCAAGCTCGAGTACGGCGTCGCCGCCATCTTCACCCTGGCCCAGGACGTCCTGATCACGATGAGCCTCTACTCGTTCACCAACCGCGAGATCAACCTGCCCATCATCGCCGGCATCCTGACCATCGTCGGCTTCTCGATCAACGACACCATCGTCATCTTCGACCGCGTCCGGGAGAACCAGAAGATCATGCGCGGCAAGGGCCTCGAAGAGGTCATGAACGTCAGCCTCAACCAGTGCCTGGGCCGGACGATCATCACCTCGGGCACCGTCTTCCTGACCGTCGGGGCCCTGTTCCTCTTCGGCGGGGAGGTCATCAACGACTTCGCTTTCCTGATGCTCATCGGCACGATCGAGGGCGTCTATTCGACCATCTATCTGTCCTGCCCGGTCGTCCTTTTCTGGCAGAAATGGTTCAGGCCGAAAAAAGCGGGAAAGCGCTAAATTTCCCTTGTCAAATGGATTTATTTCTTCTATACTACCGATTGTGTTGTTCTGTAATATCACGTGCATGAGGTAAGCATCATGGCGGAAGCTAAAAAGCAGGTCAACGCGACGAATGTGCCCGCGCTCTTCAAGGACTCCTTCTTCAAGAGCGAGAAGGGCACGGCCCGGAAAGCCCTCGTCTTTCCCATCGCCTTGATCCTGCACGTCGCTCTCATCATCTCGGCCATCGTCCTCCCCCTCCTCTCCACGGGCGATCTGCCCACGGTCGAGGTCTATAGCGCCTTCCTCGCGCCCCCGCCGCCGCCCCCCCCGCCCCCGCCGCCGCCGGCCAAGCGGAAAGCGTCGACGGTCAGCGCGCGGATCAAGCGCGTCCAGTCCACGGCTCCGGTCGAAGCGGGCCGGCTCGTCGCCCCCGTCGAGATCCCCGAGCAGATCGCCGAAGAGACGCTCTCTGACATCGGCGTCGAGGGCGGCGTCGAAGGCGGCGTCGAAGGCGGCGTCGTCGGAGGCGTCCTCGGAGGCGTCGTCGGCGGCGTTCTGGGAGGCGTGGTCGGCGAGGTCGAAGCCCCGGTCCGGGCCATCGGCGACGTCAAGCCGCCCAAGCTCGTCCGGGAAGTGGCCCCCGTCTACCCCGAGATCGCCCGGCAGGCCCGCGTCGAGGGCATCGTCATCGTCGAGGCGACGACCGACGTCTACGGGCGGGTCACGAGCGTCAAGGTCCTGCGGTCCATCCCCCTGCTCGACCAGGCGGCCATCGACGCCGTCCGGCAGTGGGTCTACGAACCGATGATCCTCAACGGCCGTCCGCGGCCCGTCGTGTTCACGGTCACCGTCAGGTTCCAGCTGAAATAGGTCAGAAAAGTCGGTTTAAGACTTTCGATATTCTACAGGAGGTATAACCCATGCAATTCGGTCTTCTCGAAATGTGGGCGGCCATGGGAGCCGTGGCCAAGACCGTCGCGATCCTGCTGATCGTGATGTCCATCGTGTCGATCTACATGCTCATCGAGCGGCTGCTCGTCTTCGCCCGCGCGAAGAAGACGTCCCGCGCCGTGGCGCCCAAGCTCGCCGACCTGCTGAAGAACGGCAACCTCAAGGACGCCCTGGCCCTGTCCTCCAAGAAGGAGTACAAGGGCAGCCACCTGGCCCGCGTCACCGCCGGCGGCATCCAGAACATCATCGAGGCCAAGGAAGCCAAGCTCGGCGTCGACGAACAGATCGAGACGGCGTCCCGCGGCAGCGAGCGCGCCAAGGTCCTGTTCAACCAGGAGCTCCGTCGCGGCCTGCCGATCCTGGCCACGATCGCCACGTCGGCCCCCTTCATCGGGCTGTTCGGAACGATCTTCGGCATCATCAACGCCTTCCGCGGCATGCAGCTGACCGGCTCGGGCGGCATCGGCGCGGTCGCCGGCGGCATCTCCGAAGCCCTGGTCACCACGGCCGTCGGCATCGGCGTCGCCGTCCTGGCCCTCTGGGTCTTCAACATCCTGAACAGCAGGATCGAAGTCTTCGACGCCGAGATGGCCAACACCCAGTCTCAGGTCGTCGACTTCTTCATCAAGACCAGCGAAGCCCGTTAAGGATTGAGGCTCCGGCCTCCGTCAGGCCGGAACGAGAGAGAGGCATACTATGGGATTTTCAGTTTCGTCAGGCGGCAAAGAGCCCGTCAGATCCGAACCTAATGTCGTCCCTCTCTGTGACGTCCTGCTCGTCCTTCTCATCATCTTCATGATCGTCACGCCCCTCATCCAGAAGGGCGTCGACGTCAAGCTCCCGAATGCCCAGTTCACCGCCAACATGCCGGAGAACCCGGACGTCGTTTTGGCCGTGAAGAAGGACGCGCGCGACCCCAAGGGTTACCTCCTTTATGTCAACCAGGACAAGGTGACGTTGGAGACCTTGCAGAACGCGCTCGAAGAAGCTTTCCTGACCGTGTCGGAAAAGAAGCTCTACCTCAAGGCGGATCAGGATCTCGAGTACGGCGTCTTCGCAGAGTTTCTCTGGGATACGATCCGAGCGGCGGGCGTCGAGTCCGTCGGGATCATCACGGAGAAGAAAACGGAAAGGGGCGACTGAGCGCGCGGCGCACCCCCACGTGCACCTTCCACTCTGACCGCTGAAGTCACGGGGGCGGGAAGCGAGAGATCGCTTTCCGCTCCCTTTTTTTTACTCGGAGGCGAGCTTCTCGATCTCGGCGATGAGCTCGTCGGCCATGCGGGCGGCCGGGACCCGCTTCAGCAGCTTGCCCTTCCGGAAGATCACCCCGCTCCCCCGCCCGCAGGCCAGGCCGATGTCGGCCTCCTTGGCCTCGCCGGGGCCGTTGACGGTGCAGCCCATGACCGCCACCGTCAGCGGGACGCGCAGCGCCTGGACCGCCTTCTCCACGCGGGCGGCGACCGGCATCAGATCGACCTCGCAGCGCCCGCACGTGGGGCAGGAGACGAAGTTCGCTCCCCGGCTCCGGAGGCCCAGGGCCTGGAGGATCTGCCAGGCGACGAAGACCTCCTTCTCGGGCGGGGCCGTCAGGGAGACGCGGACCGTGTCGGCCAGCCCCTCGGCCAGGAGAAGGGCCAGGCCCGCCGAGGACTTTGATGCTCCCGGCGAAAAGGCGCCCGGCTTCCGTGATCCCGGCGTGGAAAGGATAATCCACGCGTTCGGCCAGGAGCCGGTAGGCCTCGAGCGTGCGGGGCACGTCGGAGGCCTTGAGCGAGATCTTGATCAGCCGGAAATCCGAGATCCTCGAGCAGCCGGACGTGGCCGAGGGCGCTCTCGGCCATGGCCGCCGCCGTCGCGCCGCCCGCCCGGGCCAGGATGTCCCTGTCGAGAGAGCCGGAATTGACCCCGATGCGGATGGGCGCCTGCCTCTCCGCCGCGGCCCGGACGACCTCCCGGACCTTGGCGGCCGAGCCGATGTTCCCGGGATTGAGGCGCAGCCCGTCGATCGCCCGCGTCGAGAGCGGCCAGGGCCAGCCGGTGATCGAAGTGGATGTCGGCGATGAGGGGCACGCGGACGCGGCTCCGGATCTCCCGGAGCGCCGCGGCGGCCTTCCGGTCCGGAACGGCCAGGCGCACGATCTCGGCCCCGGCCCTCTCCAGGCGCCGGATCTGGGCCACGGTCGCCCGGACGTCCCGGGTGTCCGTCTTGGTCATGGTCTGAACGGCGATGGGGGCTCCCCCGCCGACGACGACATCGGCCGACGGCGACGGGACGGGTCTTGCGGCGCGGGAACATCCGCTCCTCCTCAGCCTAGAACGGCAGGACGCTGTTCCAGCCGTTCGGCAGCTTCTTGACGATATCGTTCAGGACGACGAACGCCGTCAGGGCCATCATCATGGCCCAGCCCACATAGGTGTAGGCGATCCGGAACTTCGGGCTCACGTCCCTGCGGAAGGCGGCCTCCAGGCCGAGGATCACGATCTGGGGCCCGTCGACGATCGGGATGGGGAAGATCAGGTTGATGACCCCGAGCTGGAGGCTCAGGAACGCGATCCAGGTCAGAAGGGAGATCCAGCCCTCGCGGAGGAACGCGTAGGACGCGTCGGCGATGGCCAGGGGGCCGCCGAGCTGCGTCGCCGGCGTCTCCCCCGTGAACAGCCCCTTGATGATCCGGACGATGAGGAGGGCGTTGTAGGAGTTCTCCTTCAGGCTGTTCCCGATCGCGCCGAAAAAGCCGAACTTCTTCGTCACGGATTCGGCCCTGTGCTGGATGCCGATCCAGCCGATCTTCCCTTCGAGCCGCGGGGTGACGGGGAACGTGAGCGGGCTCCCGGCCCGGTCGACCGTGAAGAGGAGCTCTTTCTCCGGATTGGCCCGGACGACCTCGAGGAAGCCGGTGAAGAAGACGGGCTTCCCGTCGATGGCCCGGATGACGTCCCCGGCCTCAAGGCCCGCCGCTTCCGCCGGCGAACGGGGCTGGACCATCCGGACCTGGGTGAAGATCTGCGGATTGAATCCGGCGTAGCCGACGTCGGTCTGCTTGTCCGATCCCGTCTGCAGGTCGACGCTCGATGCCGTTCCGTCCCGGACGATCCCGATCGCGATCCGCCGGTCGGGCGCGATGCCGACGGCGACCTGGACGTCCTTCCAGGTCCGGACCTCCCGTCCCGCGACGCTCGCGATCAGGTCGCCCGCCTTCAGGCCGGCCTGTTCGGCGGGCGAGCCGGGATCGATCCAGCCGACGACGGGCGCGTCGTCGATGTACTTCACGACCTTCGTGCCGATGCCGCTCACGACCGACATCAGGACCACGGCCAGGACCAGGTTCATGACGGAGCCCATGACCATGATCAGGAATCGCCGCCCCCGCGACTTGGCCATCATGTCGTCGGGCGGGATGGGCCGGTCCTTCTCGAAGACGCCCTCCCCTTCCATCTGGACGTAGCAGATGACCGGGAGCAGGCAGACCTTGTAGTCGGTGCCGGTCCCGCCCTCCGTCAGCTTGCCGAACGAGAACTTGCGGTCCCGGACGCCGAAGAGCCGCGGCCCGATGCCGAACGAGAAGGCCTTGACGCGCACCCCGAACCGCTTGGCCATGATGAAGTGGCCGAACTCGTGGACGAACGTGACGATGAAGAAGACGATCGCGAACGAGACGATCGTTCCCAGGATGTTGACCATGTCTACCTCTGCGGGACGAGCCGGCGGGCTTCGCGCCGCGCCTCTCGATCGATGTCGTGGATCTCGGCGAGCGTATCGGCCGGCCGCGGCCGGTGGGCCTCGACGACGCCGGCGACGACGGCGCGGAGGCCGGGCAAGAGGACCCTCTTCTCGAGGAAGGCCGCGACCGCCACTTCGTTGGCGGCGTTCAGGGCCACGGGCAGACTGCCGCCGGCGGCCAGGGCCCGGCGGGCCAGCGCGAAGAGCGGGTAGCGCCGCTCGTCGACCTCGTAGAACTCGAGGCGCCCGGTCGCCGCCAGATCGAGCCCGGGCAGGGCCGTGTCGCGCCGCGCCGGCCAGGTCAGGGCGTACTGGATGGGCAGGCGCATGTCGGTCGCGCCGAGCTGGGCCAGGACGGAGCCGTCCGTCATCTCGACCAGGGCGTGGACGGCGCTCTGGGGATGGATGAGGACGCCGAGGCGGGCCGGCTCCAGATCGAAGAGCCAGCGGGCCTCGATGAGCTCGAGCCCCTTGTTCATGAGCGTCGCCGAATCGACCGTGACCTTCCGGCCCATGACCCAGCGGGGATGGCGCAGGGTCTCCTCGAGGGTTTTGCGGTCCATGTCTTTCAGGGGGGTCCGGAAGAAGGGGCCGCCCGAAGCGGTCAGGATGACCCTGCGGACGTGCCGCCTGTCCCGGCCCAGGCACTGGAAGACGCCGCTGTGCTCGCTGTCGACGGGGATGATCCGGGCGCCGGAACGGGCCGCCTCACGCCTGAGGAGGCCGCCGCCGACGACCATGGATTCCTTGTTGGCCAGGGCCACGCGCCGCCCGGCCCGGACGGCCTCGAGGGTCGGCTCCAGACCGGCGATCCCGGTGATGGCCGAGAGGACGGTGTCCGCGCCCTCGGCCCGGGCGACCTCGACCGCCCCTTCCGGCCCGTGGACGACGCGCATCCGCCACTCTTTTCCCAGGCCGCGGATCCGGTCGGCGTCCTTCTTCGCCCGGACCGAGACGAGGGCGGGCCGGTACTTCCCGATCTGGGCGGCGAGGAGGGCCGTGTTGGACCCGGCGGCCAGGGCGACCACGCGGAAGCGCCCGCCCAGGCGGTCGACGACGTCGAGCGCGCTCGTCCCGATGGAACCGGTCGAGCCGAGGATGGCGAGGCCGCGCGTCGTCTGTCCCAAAGCCTATTTCCAGAGGTAGTGACGACGATGAAATAGAACAGGGGGCCGGCCAGGATCAGGCTGTCGATGCGGTCGAAGAAGCCGCCGTGGCCGGGCAGGGCGTTGGAGGAATCCTTGACCCCGACGGCCCGCTTGAACAGGGACTCCAGCGGATCGCTGACCTGGGCGGCGGCGTGGACGACGACGGCGGTCAGGAGGGCCGTCAGCAAGCGGGATCCCGGGCAGGAAGAGCCAGCGGGACAAGACGGCCGCGGCCAGGGCGAAAAGGATCCCCCCGGCGCTCCCCTCCCAGCTCTTGTTGGGGCTGGCGATCGGCGTCATCTTGTGGCGCCCCAAGGGCTTGCCGATGAAGAAGGCCCCGGTGTCGCCGAGGAAAATGACGGCGAAGAGGAAATAGAGGGGCAGCGGGCCCATCTCGAGGCGGATCCTGTAGAGGAAGTTCAGGGGAAAGACGATGTAGAAGACCCCGACCAGGGTGACGGCGAACGCGGCCGGGAACCGGTCGAGCTTCGCGGCCGTGTCTGACGCTCGCCACGAAATAGACGCCCGCGACGAGGAGGCAGGCGAAGAGCGCGGCCTCGAGAGGGATGGCGCGGAAGAAGAAGGGCACGCCGACGAGGAGCGCCAGGACCGACGCCCAGGGCCTTTTGGGGCGCCAGGTCCTTCTTGGCGTTCAGGCTGTAGAATTCGAGCAGGGCGGCGACGATGAAGACCTGGCCGAACAGGAAGAAGACGGCCCGGGGCGCGTACTGGACGATGACGAACAGGATGCCGAGGAGGACCGCGGCCGTGACCGTGCGTTTGACCAGGTTCATGTCAGCTCATCTCCTCCCCCGGGGCTTCTTCCCGGCCGGCCGGACGTCGCCGAACCGGCGCTCCCGCTTCTGATACTCGATGACGGCCTCGAGCAGGTGGCGGCGCCGGAAATCCGGCCACAGGACCGGCGTGACGAAGATCTCGGCGTAGGCGATCTGCCAGAGCAGGAAGTTCGAGATCCGGAGCTCGCCGCTCGTCCGGACGAGGAGGTCCGGGTCGGGGATGTCCCCGGTCGAGAGGTGGGCGGCGAAGGTGGCCTCGTCCAGGCGGGCGGCCGGGACCTTCCCCTCTTCCATGATCCGCCGGGCGGCGTCCACGATCTCGCCGCGGCCGCCGTAGTTGAGGGCGACGATGAGCGTCATCCGCTTGTTGTCCCGGGTCAGGGCTTCGACCCGCTCGAGCTCCCTGAGCACCGGCCCGGGAATGCCCTTTTTCCGGCCGATGACCCGGAGCCGGAGGTCGTTCTTGACGAGAAGGCTGTCCTCCTTGCCCAGGTACTCCCGGAGGAGCCGCCAGAGGCCCCCGACCTCCTGGCGCGGCCGCTTCCAGTTCTCGCTGGAGAAGGCGTACAGGGTCAGAAAGCCGAGGCCCAGCCGGGCCGAGGCCTCGACGACCTCCCGGACCGAGGCCGAGCCGGCGTCGTGCCCCTGGATGCGGGTGAGTCCCCTCTGTTGGGCCCAGCGCCCGTTGCCGTCCATGATCACGGCGACGTGGCGGGGCAGGCGGGCGAGATCGATCTGGAGGAGGAGCCGGTGTTCCTCCGTCCCCGGCGGGAAATATTCCTCGAGATAGGGCTCCATCGGCCCCCCATTATAGCATAAGGTGGACCGGACCGGATGAATCTGGTAAAGTGGGTGAGCCGGAGAGAAACGACGATGTGCCTGGCCGTTCCCGCCAAGATCACCCGGCTCGACGAAACGGGCCACGGCACGGCCGCGTACATGGGCAGCGAGGTCAGCGCCAATTTCAGCCTCGTCCCCCAGGCCAAGCGCGGCGACTGGGTCATCATCCACGCCGGGTTCGCCATCTCGGTCATGGACGAAGAGGAGGCCCGCGAGACGCTCCGCCTCTTCAAGGAAATGGCCGACGCGTCCGACCGATGAAGGAGCTCAGGAACCCCGCCGCGCTGCGCCGGCTCCTCGGGGACATCGGGGAGAAAGCCCGGTCCCTCGGCCGCAGGCCGCGCCTCATGGAGGTCTGCGGCACCCATACGATGGCCCTCTTCAAGAGCGGCCTCACTCCCCTGCTCGCCGAGGCCGGCGTCGAGATGGTCTCGGGCCCCGGCTGCCCCGTCTGCATCACCCCGAACGGCATCCATGAGGCCGCCATCGCCGCGGTCACGGAGAAAGAGGGCCTGACCCTGGCCACCTTCGGCGACATGACCCGCGTGCCGACCCGCACCGGGTCCCTGCAGACGGCCGTCCCGGCCCGGGACTCGCGCCTGCGGATCGTCTATTCCCCCGAAGAGGCCCTGGACGAAGCCCGCCGCGACCCGGGACGCGAGGTCGTCTTCTTCGGGGCCGGATTCGAGACGACCATCCCGTCGATCGCCTACACGGCCAAGCGGGCCGCGGCGGAGGGGCTGCGGAATTTCTCCGTCCTTCCGGCCCTCTGGCTCGTCCCGCCGGCCCTGCAGGGCGGTCCTGGACGCGGGAGAGGCCGCGGTCGACGGCTTCATCTACCCGGGGCACGTCAGCGCCGTCATCGGCGCCGGTCCCTACGAGTTCGTGGCCCGGGACCACGGCATCCCCGGGGCCATCGCCGGATTCGAGCCGGGGGACATCCTGCTCGCCGTCCGGTCGGTCCTCGAGCAGGCCGTCGAGGGCAAGCCCCGCGTGGCCAACGAATATTCGCGGGCCATCGCGCCTGACGGCAATCCCGTGGCCCGGGCGCTCATGGACGAGGTCTTCGAGCCCTTCGACGCCGTCTGGCGGGGGCTCGGGAAGATCCCGGCGAGCGGTCTCCGCTTCCGGAAAGCCTACGCCCCGTTCGACGCCGGAGCGCGGCTCGGGCTCGGGACCGCCGACCCCGGACGCGACCTGCCGGGCTGCCGGTGCGGCGAGGTCCTCCGGGGCGTCGTCCGGCCCGAGGGCTGCCGGCTCTTCGGCAAGAAGTGCCGCCCCGATTCGCCTCTCGGGCCCTGCATGGTGTCCTTCGAAGGGGCCTGCCTCATCCACTTCAAGTACGGCAGCCCGGGGAGGTCCGGCATCGTGAGCGGGAACAAGGATCAGCCTGGACCTCGGCGGCGGCGGCCGCCTGATGCGGCAGTTCATCGCGGAGAAGATCGTGCCCGCGTTCCGCGACCCCCTGCTCGGAGAGCTCACCGACGCCGTCCACCTGCCGGGGGGCATCGCGTTCACGACCGACAGCTACGTCGTCGATCCCCTGTTCTTCCCCGGCGGCGACATCGGCCGGCTGGCCGTCAACGGGACGGTCAACGACCTGGTCGTGTCGGGGGCCGAGCCGCGGTTTCTGTCCCTGGCCCTGATCATCGAGGAGGGGCTCGAGACGGCCGTTCTCGACCGGGTCATCGGCTCGATCCGCACGGCGGCCCGCGCCGCGCACGTCCGGATCGTGACCGGCGACACCAAGGTCGTCCGCCGCGGGCAGGGGGACAAGGTCTATATCAACACGGCCGGGGTCGGCCGGTCGGTCGCGCGGCCCCGGATCGGCGGGATCCGCCGCGGGGACAAGATCGTCCTGACCGGGACGCTCGGCGACCACAGCCTGGCCGTGATGCTCGCCCGCGGCGACTTCGGCCTGAAGTCCGCCGTGCGGAGCGACTGCGCGCCGCTTCTCTTCCTGCTGCCGCTCTGGAAGCGCGGGGCGCGCTGGATGCGCGACGTCACCCGGGGCGGCCTCGCGACCGTGCTCTTCGAGCTGGCCGAACGTCTCCCCTATCCCCTTCTCATCGAAGAAGATAGGATTCCCCTATCGAGACCGGTCCGGGCGGCCGGCGAGCTGCTCGGGATCGATCCCCTCTACATGGCCTGCGAGGGGAAAGCGGTCGTCGTCGCCCCGGCGCAAGCGGGCCGACGAGTTCGTCCGCCTGATGCGCCGCCATCCGCTCGGCCGCAAGGCCGCGGTCATCGGCGAGGTCCAGGACGGCGTGGGCCGGCCGGGCGAGCTGCTGCTGCGGACGGGCGCCGGCGGATTGCGCCTCCTCGAGCCCCTGACCTCCGAGCTCCTCCCCCGCATCTGCTAAAAAAGAAGGGACCAGGTCTTCGCAGACGCCAATTTTCCTCTGGAGCTGCGAAGACCTGGTCCATCTTCGGATCAAATGCTGTTACGCGCATCCGCTTCAGCTCTCAGGAAGCGACGTGTTCCCGAAGCCGGTGGAGGGCAGCGGGCCAGATCCCTGACACGCCCGAACAAAACGTCCTTCGGTGCAGGAGTGAAGCCCGGACCGAAGGGACGCTCCCGGGACGGGCCCGACGGTCGGGAATACCCCGAGCGTAGCAGGGTTCGGCCTCTTAGGCTTTGACGACGTTCTTCCTGTGCCTCTTGATCGCGTTCCGCGTGTCGATCACGAGCGGCGCGTTCTTGACGATCATGTCGTAATCGTAGGCGGTGTGGTCCGTGGCGATGACGACGGCGTCCGCCTTTTTCAGCAGGGCCTTCGTCAGCGGGACCGACTTGAGCTCGAGGCCGGGGTATTCGCGGTGGCCGACGACGTGGGGCACGTACGGGTCGTTGTAGGAAACCTTGGCGCCCTTCGCCTGGAAGAGCGTGATGATCTTGAGGGAGGGCGACTCGCGCGAATCGTCGATGTCCTTCTTGTAGGCCAGCCCGAGCACGAGCACCTTGGCGTTCTTGATCGACTTGCCCCGGTCGTTCAGGGCCTCGACCGTCTTCTGCCGGACGTAATAGGGCATGAAGGTGTTGATCTCGCCGGCGAGCTCGATGAACTTCGTCTGGTAGTCGACCTCCTTGGCCTTCCAGGTCAGGTAGAAGGGGTCGATCGGGATGCAGTGCCCGCCGAGCCCCGGCCCGGGATAGAAGGGCATGAAGCCGAAGGGCTTGGACGAGGCGGCCCGGATGACCTCCCAGACGTCGATGCCCATGCGGTCGAAGATCATCTTCAGCTCGTTGACCAGGGCGATGTTGACGGAGCGGAAGATGTTCTCGAGCAGCTTGGTCGACTCGGCCGCCCGGGTCGAGGACACCGGGACGGTCTTGACGATGATCTGGTCGTAGAGGGCCTTGGCCACGCGCAGGCAGTCGGGCGTCAGGCCGCCGACGACCTTGGGGGTCGTGGCCGTCGAGAAGTTCTTGTTGCCCGGGTCCTCGCGTTCGGGCGAGAAGGCCAGGAAGAAGTCCTTGCCGGCCTTGAGGCCGCCCGCCTCGAGGATGGGCCGCATCTCCTCGTCGGTCGTCCCCGGGTAGGTCGTGCTCTCGAGGACGACGAGCTGGCCCTTGCGGACGTTCTCGGCGACGCTGATCGTCGAGTTGAGGACGTAGGACAGGTCCGGGCTGCCGTGGCCGTCGAGCGGCGTCGGGACGCAGATGAGGATGGCGTCGACGTCCTTGAGGCCGCCGAAATCGGCCGAGGCCTTGAACATCTTGCGGCCCAGGAAATCCTTGAGCTCGGCCGCCGAGATGTGGCGGATGTAGCTCTTGCCGCGGTTGAGCATGTCGACCTTCTTGGGGTCGATGTCGAAGCCCATGACGCGGAACCCCTTCTTGAGGAACGTCTTGACCAGGGGCAGGCCGACGTAGCCCAGCCCGATGACCCCGACGACGGCGCTCTTCGATTCGATCTTCTTCAGCAGCTTGGTCGCTTCAGCGTTCATTCCGTGAACTCCTTTTCTTGTACCAGTCGGCGGTCTGTCTCAGACCGTCCGTGAATGACAGGCTCGGGGCGAATCCCATGAGCCGCCCGGCCTTGGTGATGTCGGCTGTCGAGTGGAGGATGTCGCCGGGGCGGGGCGCCGTGCGGACGGCCTCGACCTTCGTTCCGAGGGCCCCGTTGACGGCGTCGAGCAGGCCGTTCACGGTCGTCCCCGTCCCGCTGGCGACGTTGAGGGCCTCCCCCGCCGCGGCGGCCGACGCGGCGGCCGCGAGGTTGGCCCGGACGACGTCCCCGACGTAGATGAAATCGCGCGACTGCTCCCCGTCCCCGAAGATCGTCGGACGCCCGCCCTCGAGGATCCTGGAGATGAAGAGCGGGATGACCGCGGAATACTCGGAGTGCGGGTCCTGGCGCGGCCCGAAGACGTTGAAGTAGCGCAGGGCGACCGCTTTCAGGCCGTAAAGGGCGTGGAAGGCCTGGGCGTATTTCTCGTCGAAGAGCTTGCTCGCGCCGTAGGGCGAGACAGGGCGCCCCTCCCGGCCCTCGACCTTGGGCAGGGCCGGATCGTCGCCGTAGACGGCCGAGGAAGAGGCCAGGACGAAGCTCCCGACCCCGGCGTCCCGGGCCGCCACGAGCATGTTGAGCGTCCCGGTGACGTTGATGGCGTTGTTGAGGAGCGGGTCCTCGACCGACCGCGCGACCGAGGCCAGGGCGGCCTCGTGGAAGACGGTCTCGACCCCCTCGACGGCCCGCCGGCAGGTCGCGAGATCGCGGATGTCGCCCTCGACGAACTCGATGCGGTCCGCGACCGAGGCGAGGTTCTCCCGCTTCCCCGTCGAAAGGTTGTCCAGGACGCGGACTTCGTCCCCTCTCGCGACGAGGCTCTCGGCGATGTGCGAGCCGATGAAGCCCGCCCCGCCGGTCACCAAACATCTCGCCATACGGTCGTTCCCTAAAGATAAGATTATATTAAGTCTATTTAGTCGTTCAAGCCGGAAAATGGGGACGTTTCTGGTTTTACGCCCCGAAAACCAGAAACGTCCCCATTTTCTTAAAGCAGGCCCAGCTCTCCCAGGCGGCGGAAGACCTTCGCGACGCTCTCGTCGATCGTCTCCTTGTCCGTCTCGAGGACGATCTCCGCGCCGGTCGGCTCCTCGTACGGATCGGAGATGCCCGTGAACTCCTTGATCTCGCCGCGGATGGCCTTCTGGTACATGCCCTTGACGTCGCGCTGGATGCAGACCTCGAGCGGGCACTTGGCATAGACCTCGACGAAGTTGGTCGTCTCCTTCCGGGCCCGGTCGCGCATCTCCCGGTAGGGCGAGATGAACGAGGTCAGGACGGCGACGCCGTTGCGCGACAGGAGCTTGGCCACGAACGTGACCCGGCGGATGTTCTCGTCCCGGTCCTTCTTCGAGAAGCCCAGGTCGCGGGTCAGGTCCTGCCGGACCACGTCCCCGTCGAGCCTTTCGACGTGATGCCCCTTCTCCTTGAGGATCTCGGCGACCCGGTCGCCGACGGCCGATTTCCCGGAACACGGCAGTCCCGTGAACCACAGCGTGAAGCCTTCATGTTCTCCGCACATGCGCTCTCTTTCCTTTCATTCCGGCCGGAGGACCCGGCCTTTCATTTTTTCGGGGATGGGGAGGCCCATGATGTCGAGGACGGTCGGCGCGATGTCCAGGATGTCGCCGTCGCGCCGTCCCGCGCGGCCGCTCGCCGGATCGCTCAGGATGTAGATCCCGTGCTGGGCGTGGACGGCGTCGTCCGGCCCGGTGTCGTTCTCGGGGAGGTACATCGTCCCGTAGCCGAGCGTCCCCGCCGACCGCCAGTAGAGGTCGTCGAAGTAGACCATGAGATCGGGATACTCGCCCTCGAGCACCTCGAAATATTCCTGCGGTTTGATGACCTTGGTCGCCCAGGCCTCCCCCGCCGGCCCCCGGACGGCCTCGATCTCGGCCAGGAGCTCGTCGCGCACCTTTTCGTAATCCTCGGCGGGGATGACGCCCTTGGGCTCGCGCCCCTCGACGTTGAGGAAGACGCGGGCGTAATAGCCGCCCCAGGCCCAGGCCCGGGTCTTCTCCCAGTCGATGGCCAGGTCGTCGAGGCTCGTCGGTTTCGCCGGACGCTCCTTGACGGCCAGCCAGCCCTTCTCGATCAGCCACTCGTTGACGCAGAAGGCGCCCTTCATCCGCTTCGCGCCGTGGTCGGAGACCACCAGCACGGCCGTGCCGTCGCCCGCCTTGGCCAGGAGCCGGCCGATCTTCGCGTCGAGGTGCTTGTAGTAGTCGACGATGGCCGTCTCGAAGCGGTTGCCCGGCTCGTAGAGATGGTGCTCCCGGTCCATGTACTTCCAGAAAGCGTGGTGGACGCGGTCGACCCCGATCTCGACGAACATGAACAGGTTCCAGGGCTTGGTCTCGATGAGCCACTCCATGACCTCGAAGCGCTTGTCGGTCATGGCGTAGATCTCGCGCAGGATCTGGTCGCGGTCCTCCGTGCGGAAGACGACGTCGAAGATGTAGGGCCCGAACCTCTCCTCGATCTCCGCCTTGAGGCCGGCCGGCCAGGTCGTTTCCTTGCCCGGCCCCGGAGGCGTGATGAAGCAGGAGACGAGGTTCCCGGCCACGGGATAGGGCGGATAGCTCGGCGGCACGCTGACGAGGGTGCTCGTCCCGCCCGCCTCGCCGATGTAGTCCCAGAGGCGCTTCTCCTTGACCGCCTTCGAGTTGGCGATCCACATCTGGTCGTAGGAATAGCCCTTGCGGTGGCGGAAGCCGTAGAGCCCCAGCCGTCCCGGGTCGAGCCCGGTGGCCATGACCATCCAGGCCGGGATGGTGATGGGCGGATCGGAGCTGCGGAGCTTGCCCCACAGCCCTTTCTCGATCAGCCCGTTCAGGACCGGGAACTCCGCGCGCCGGTCGAAGACGATCTCGGGCGGCGCGCAGTCGAGCCCGACGACGATGACCTTCCGGTCATTCATTGAACGGGTCCTTGAAGCGCATGATGACGTCGGCCACCTCCGGACGCATGAGCTCCGGCGGCGGGCACTCGCCGTTCACCAGGAGGTCGCGGATCTTCGTGCCGCTGAACTGGATGTGCTCGGCCGGCGGGTGGGGGCAGATCTTCTCGTTGACGACCGCGCCGCAGGTCTTGCACCAGCTGAACGACCGGAAGAACATCGGCGCGATGCCCAGGTCGGGGAAGTCGGCGAAGATGTCCTGGGCGGCGAACGGGGCGTAATACGATCCGACTCCGGCGTGGTCCCGGCCGATGATGATGTGGGTGCAGCCGAAATTCTTGCGCAGGATGGCGTGATGGATGGCCTCGCGCGGCCCGGCGTAGCGCATCTCCATCTGGAGGATGGCCAGGGCCGTCCGCTCCTTGACGTAGTAGCGCCGGATGGCCTCCTCGTAGGACGCCAGGATGATCTCGTCCTTGAAGTCGCCCTTCTTCTTGCGGCCGATGACCGGGTTGATGAACAGGCCGTCGGTGAAGGTCAGGGCCGCCTTCTGGACGTATTCGTGCCCCAGGTGGGGGGTGTTGCGCGTCTGGAAGCCGACGACCGTCTTCCAGCCCTTGGCCTCGAACAGGACCCGGGTCTCCTTCGGCGCGAGCTTCCAGCGGTCGAACGGCGTCGGCGTGATCTCGATGAGATCGATCGGCCCGGCCAGGAGGACGTCCTTCATCTTGAGGACCTTGGCGACGCCGGGGTGGGCCGCGTCGCGCGTCCCGAAGACCTTCTCGGCCGTTTCGCCCTTGTCGTAGCCGTACTTTTCCTCGAGATGGAGGATGGCGACGGGCCGCCCGTCCTCGGCCGCGAGCAGCACCTCGTCCCCGATCTTGAGCTTGCCGGCCGTCGCCTCGTCGGCGTCGAGCACGATGGGCACGGTCCAGGCGACGTCCGAACGCAGGCGGCTCCCGGCGAGGACGCTCCGGAAGTCGGCCTCTCCGAGGAAGCCTTCGAGGGGGCTGTAGACCCCCGTGGCGATGTTCTCGAGGTCCGAGACGATCTCGGAGTCGACCGTCAGGCGGGCCAGCCGCCCGGCCCCGGTCAGGACCGCGTCCCTTTTCTTGTCCGTCAGGACCCTGTCGACGAGCTTTCCGCCGTGAGGCTGGATCATGGTTCTCTCCTTGTTCCTATTCCGGAAGGATAGGGCGATCGGGCGGCCGGGCGGGTCAGTCGATGTATCCCAGGGCCTTCAGGCGTTCCTTGACCTTCTCTTCCTCGTCCTTGCTGAAGACCTCGGTCGCCGGCTCCGGCTTGGACAGGCTCTCCCTGAGGACCTTGGCCGCATAGCTCGAGACGGAGGCGTACTCCGTCCCCTTGATGAACTCCTCGATCTTCTTGTGGAGCGAGGTGGGTATCGATACCGTCGTGAATTCTTTGTCCATGGAGAATTTATACCCCAGACGGGCCCGATTTTCAAGGGCCTGTGTTCAGGGGGTCCCGCTTGACAAGGGGCGCGGCGTTATGGGTATAATGCCGTGATAATGACCGAAACCGAACCCCCCCGGGCCCCCCGCCCCTGAGAACATGGAAAAGATCACTCTGCCTCTGATGAACGAATCTGCCCTGTCCGGCGTCCAGGGGAAAACCCTGAAAAAGCTGGAATCCCGCCTGGGCGTCAGCCTGGCCCTGCGCGGCGACCAGCTCCTCATCGACGGGGACTCCCACCGGGTCGCCTTCGCCAAGAGCTACTTCGACCGCCTCCGCCAGCTCGGCGAGAAGGGCCACCAGCTCCACGAGGAGGACCTCCTGATCGCCCTGGACATGGTCGAAGAGGGATCGCCCGCCTGCCTGGAAGGCTACGCGCCGGCCGAGCCCCTGGCCCTGTCCCGGAAGTCGGTCACTCCCAGGAGCCTCAACCAGCAGGCCTACCTCCAGGCCATCAAGACCCACGACCTGGTCTTCGGCATCGGCCCGGCGGGCACGGGCAAGACCTATCTGGCCATGGCCATGGCCCTGGCCTTCCTCCAGAACAAGGCCGTCAACCGCATCATCCTCACCCGCCCGGCGGTCGAGGCGGGCGAAAAGCTCGGCTTCCTGCCCGGGGACCTCATCCAGAAGATCAATCCCTACCTCCGGCCCCTCTACGACGCCCTGTTCGACCTCTCCCAGTACGACCAGGCCAACCGCCTGATCGAACGGGGGGTCATCGAGATCGCGCCGCTGGCCTTCATGCGCGGCCGGACGCTCAACGGCGCCTTCATCATCCTCGACGAGGCCCAGAACACGACCCGGGAACAGATGAAGATGATCCTGACCCGGGCCGGCTTCGACTCCAAGCTGGTCATCACGGCCGACATCACCCAGATCGACCTGCCCCAGCCGCGCAAGTCGGGCGTCCTCCAGGCGATGAAGATCCTCATCTCCCTCCCGGAGATCGCCTTCATCCAGTTCAACGACAGGGACGTCGTCCGCCACCCGCTCGTCCAGAAGATCGTCAAGGCCTACCAGAAGGCCGAATCCCGGGAGAGCTGAGGCGCCATGCCCGACCGCTTCTTCGACAAGATCAAGCTTTTCAAGGGCGCCGAGATCCAGCCCGGGCGGCCCGCCGCCGAACCCGGCGAAGAGGAGAAGGGCCAGCCCCCGGGCCGAGGCCTGTTCGGCAGCCCCTGGTTCTTTCTGGCGATCGTCGCCGTCGTCGCCGCGCTCTTCCTCGTCCGCCTGCCCTCGCAGGGCCTGTCGGCGCTCGCCCGGGGCGACATCGCTCCGGCGGACGTCGTCGCGCCCTTCGACCTGCTCATCGAGGATGCCGAAGCGACGCTCCAGAGAAAGACCGAGGCCGCGGACGCCATCCTGCCCGTCTACACGTACGATCCCAACGTCTTCGCCGTCACCGAGGACAAGATCCGGCGGCTGTTCGCCGAAGGCCGCGACTGGACCTCCAAGGCCCCCGGGAACCGTCCCCCGGAGGAGCTCCGGACGGTCCTCATCGACAAGCTGGGCGTCGATCTCGAGGTCGCGGACGTCGCGACCCTGGCCCGGCTGAAATTCCCGGCCGCGCTCGAGGAGATGCTGGTCAACCTGACGGCCAAGACCTTCGACCAGGGCATCATCGTCGCCAAGAACCTCTTCATCCACGGCGAAGCGGAACGGGGCATGACCCTCCTCGACGGGCAGGGCGGCGAGCGGACGGTCCGCGTCGGCGACCTCCTCGACATCCGCGAGAGCGAAAGCCGCTTCGCCGCCGACCTCGACAAGATCGATCTCGCGGCCAGGGACCGGACGCTGCTCACCAACCTGGGACAGATCTTCCTGACCTCCAACGTCACCTACAGCAAGATCGAGACCGACAAGAGGAAAGCGCAGGCCAGGGACGCGGTCGACACGGTCACCTTCACCGTCAAGAAGGACCGGGTCATCGTCCGCAAGGGCGACGAGGTCACGGCCGACACGCTCAAGGTCCTGGAGCCCTACAACCAGAGGATGAAGAGGCGCTCGAGCTGGCTGCCGCGCTTCGCCGGCGCCTTCCTCCTTTACGCCCTCCTCTTCTTCGCCCTCTGGAGCTATCTCCGGGCCACCGAGAAGCCCCGCGAGGCCGAGCGTCAGTTCCGGATGATGGGCGCGGCGCTTCTCGGCAGCCTCGTCCTCTACAAGATCTTCCTGGTCCTGGCCGCGGCCGTCTCCGGGGCCTTCGCGACGCCGGCGTTCTCGCGCGTCGAGACCTTCTATTTCGCCTTCCCCCTGCAGGCGGCCGTCCTCATCTTCGCCTTCCTCGTCCCCGCCCAGATCACGCTCCTCTGCATCATCCTCAACACCGTGACCGTCGGCATCCTGTTCGGGGGCGATTTCACCCTGACCATGTTCGCCTTCCTGGGCGGACTGGCCGCGGGCTACGGCGTCAAGCTCTACAAGAGACGCTTCCGGGCGGCGACGCTCCGGGCCGGTTTCATCGTCCTGCCCGCGGCCAACGCCTTCATCCTCCTCGCCTTCAGCCTCATCCAAGGCGGGGGGGACCTGGGCGGGCTCACGGCCGGGATCCTGATGGGGGTCGTCGGCGGGGCGTCCAGCGCCGTGCTGGCCTTCCTCCTCCTGCCCCTCGTGGAATCGGCCTTCGGCTTCGTGACCGGTTCGAAGCTCCTGGAGCTGACCAACTCGGATCTGCCCATCTTCCGCCAGCTCTCCGAGGAGGCCCCGGGCTCGTACCATCATTCCCTCGTCGTCGCCTCGCTCGCCGAAAAGGCGGCCGAGGAGCTCGGCCTGGACACCCAGCTGACGAAAGCCGGGGCCCTCTACCACGACATCGGCAAGACCAAGATGCCGGAGTACTTCATCGAGAACCGGTCCCGGGAGTTCGACCTCCACAAGGACCTGACGCCCTCGATGAGCACGCTGGTCATCAAGAACCACGTCAAGGAAGGCGCCGAGATCGCCCGCAAGCTCAAGCTGCCCCGGCCCCTCCGCGAGATCGTCGAGCAGCACCACGGCAACTCGCTCGTCCGCTTCTTCTACGCCAAGGCCAAGCAGCTCTACGAGCCGATGGACCAGCCCGTGGGCGAGGAGTCGTTCCGTTACCCCGGGCCGCCGCCCCAGTCGAAGGAGGCCGGGCTGGTGATGCTGGCCGACGCCGTCGAGGCCGCCTCGCGCAGCCTCAAGGCGCCGACCAAGGACAACCTCAAGCGGGTCATCACCGACATCATCAACGGCACGCTCCAGGACGGGCAGCTCGACGCCTGCGATTTCTCCCTCAGGGAGCTGCGCAACGTCGCCGCGTCGTTCCTGAGCATCCTCTACGCCATCTACCATCCCCGCATCGAATACCCGGGCTTCGGCTTCAACGGCCGGCCGGCCCGGAAGAACGGGGCGAACGGCAACAAGAAAAAGGACCATGATCGAGATCATCAACCGCCAGAAAAAGCACCGGATCCCGACAAAAGCGTTTGAGCGCCTGCTCGCGGACCTCGGCCGGCAGTACAAGCTCGCCGACCCCGAGGTCACCCTCGCTTTCGTCGGCAACAGGGCCATTCAAACGTTGAACCGCAAGTTCATGAAGAAGGACCGGCCGACCGACGTCCTCAGCTTCCCGCTCGGGGAGAAGGGCCCGGACGGCAAGTACTACCTGGGCGACATCGTCATCGCCGTGCCGGTCGCCGCCCGCCAGGCCCGGGAGAAGGGCCACGCGCTCGACCGCGAGCTGCGCCTGCTCGCCATCCACGGCTATCTCCACCTTCTGGGCTTCGACCACTTCGCCGGCATCGAGGAAGAGGAGCGGAAGGCCCACGGGCTCTACCTGGCATGACCGCGTCGGCCGTCACCTGGATCGGATTGGGCCTGGCCTTCCTGGCCGCCTTCCTGCTGTCGCTCTTCCACATCGTCCTCGGCGCCTACTCGAAGATCGCCCTCAGCCGCTTCCTGGAGAACCGGGACAAGGCCGAGCGCACGCGGATCCTCGGCGGCCTCGAGGAGACCCGGCTCGCCGTGGAGCTCCTGAGGATCGTCGCCCTCCTGGCCCTGGTCGTCTACGGCTTTATGGCCTTTCAGGGCGCCGGGATCAGGCCGATCTGGCTCTTTCTGGCCGCACTCGCCGTCTACGGCGTCTGCCTCGACCTCGTCCCGCGGCTTCTCGTCTTCGTCGGCAAGCCGGCCCTCCTCAAGACGTTCCTGCCCGCCTTCCCGGCCGTCCGGTTCATCGCCTCTCCCCTGCTCGTCATCTCCCGCAACCTCCTGGAGCGCGAGGAGCAGAGGGAGGAGAACGAGGAGGACCGCGAGGCCTCCGACGAGGAGATCGAGACCTTCATCGACGAGGCCACCGAGGAGGGCATCATCGACAAGGGCGAGGACGAGCTCCTGCGCAGCGTCGTCGAGTTCGGCGACACCGTCGTCCGCGAGGTCATGACGTCCCGGAGCAACATGGTCTGCATCCGCCGCGACGCCACCATCGACAACCTCAAGGACCTCATCATCAAGGAGAAGTACTCGCGGATCCCCGTCTACAAGGACCGGCTCGACAACATGGACGGGATCGTCATGGCCAAGGACATCCTCGAGTACTCCGACGACAAGCACAAGCTCCAGCCCATCGAGGCCCTCATCCGGCCCGTCGCCTACGTCCCCGAATCCATGCCCGTCCCCGACCTCCTGCGCGAGTTCCAGAAGGTCAAGCAGAAGATGGCCATCGTCGTCGACGAGCACGGCGGCGTCTCCGGCCTCGTCACCATGGAGGACGTCGTCGAGGAGATCGTCGGCGAGATCCAGGACGAATACGACACCGAAGAGGCCACGATCCTCGAGAACGCGCCCCTCGACTTCACCGTGTCCGGGGCGACCGAGGTCGAGGAGCTCGAGGAGCTGTTCGACGTCGAGCTGGCCGAGGACGATTTCATCACCGTCGGCGGCCTCATCACCCACGAGCTGGGCCGGCTGCCCCACAAGGGCGAGTCGCTCGCCATCAAGGGCCTCGTGCTCGAGGTCATCGACGTCGACCAGAAGAAGGTCAAGAAGCTGAGGATCCGGAAGGCCTGACGCGGGCCGAGGGGGAACAATGCCGAGGACGACCAAGAAATCTGCAGAGGCGGAAAAGCCGGCCAAGCCCGCCCCGAAGAAGCGGGCGCCCGCCCGGAAGAAGGCGGCCCCGAAGCCGGTCTTCAAGACCGGGTACGTGGCCCTCGTCGGCCGGCCGAACACGGGCAAATCGACCCTGCTCAACGCGCTGCTCGGCCAGAAGGTGGCCATCGTCTCGGACAAGCCCCAGACGACGCGGATCAGCATCCTGGGCATCAAGACGACGGACAAGGGCCAGACCGTCTTCGTCGACAATCCGGGCATCCACAAGCCGCTCCACACTCTCAACAAGAGGATGATGAACTTCGTCTACTCGGCGCTGGAGACGTCCGACCTCGTCTGCCTGCTCGTCGACGCGACCGAGAAGTTCGGCCACGGCGACGAGTACGTCCTGGAGACCCTGCGCAGGGTCAAGACGCCCGTCTTCCTGCTCATCAACAAAGTGGACATCGTCCGCAAAGACAAAGTGCTGCCGATCATCGACCGCTACAAGGACCTCTTCCCCTTCCGGGAGATCATCCCCATCTCCGCCCTCAAGGGCGTCAACCTCGACGTCCTGGAGAAGCTCCTCACCGAGGCCCTGCCGGACGCGCCCAAGCTCTATTCCGACGATGAGATCTCCGACCAGTCGGAGCGCTTCCTGTTCGCCGAGATCGTCCGGGAGAAGATCCTCAAATACGTCACCCAGGAGCTGCCCTTCGTCACGGCCGTCTACATCGAGTCCATCGAGAAGAAGGACCAGCCGGACTGGAAGAAGCCCGGCGAGACGCGGCCCCTGACCCACATCCGGGCCGCCATCTTCGTCGAGAAGGACAACCACCGCAAGATCATCATCGGCCGCCACGGCTCGCTCGTCAAACAGATCGGCATCGAGGCCCGCCAGGAGATCGCGGAGTACATCGGCCACAAGGTCTACCTCGAGCTCCAGGTGAAGGTGCGGGAGAACTGGCGCGACTCCGAGGACGTCCTCGACCTCATCGAGGGCCAGAAAGGCTGAGATCGGGGACATGTACCTTTGGTACGTGTCCCCGCTTTTCTCTAACGAGCTTATTTGACTAGCTTTTTCCTCTAATGCGATAATCTAACGCCAACCTTACGGTGAGTGTAGCTCAACGGTTAGAGCATCGGACTGTGGATCCGAAGGTTGGGGGTTCGATTCCCCTCACTCACCCCACCTGTTTTTCCCGTTTTCCCCATATGATTGAGCAAGTTGCATCTTGCTTCTCTGTAGACACCAGTACGCCGGAATAGGCGAGAAAAGACAACTTCTGTTACGCAGTTGTTACGCAGGCGGACTGGTCTACCCTGCCTGCCACCATACTTGCACCACTTCCCTGCCCTATGCTACCCTTTTGCTGGCCAAGGAGGAACTGCCAGATGGCAACGACAATGCACTCCCATAATAGGGCCGGCAAGCCGAGAAAGCTGCTTATATTCATCTCCTTGTCATTTTGCGCCATCGCCAGCCTCGAAGCACAAGAAAAGACAGTACGCCCGGATGAACTAGCCTGCCCTGTCACCGCCAATCTGCTCCCTGAGCAAGTGAGAACTGGCGATTCTATCAAGTTCATATTCTCGGAAGGTTCAATACTCCGCCGGGTTTCGACTAGGCTGGTCCACCCTGAGGGCCGAGATACCTCCGTGAGCTTCAAATGGGTACCGGGAAAAGACACCCGAATACCATTCATCGTCAACTGGGGTTTTTTACTTACGGTTAGTGGCTGGAAGATTGCTTTGGTCCTTCTAAGCCGCTTCACATCGATTTCCCCATAGCCGTTCAAATTTCGTCCCGTATTTTTCTGCTTCTGCCGCTTACATCTGAGCGAGCTATCCTTTAAAGTCATTTCAGATCTTTTCTTTTCATCCTCTCCATCTGTTTTGAAGTGCGAGATTATAAGACTCGTATCCTCATCGGGAGACATCTGCGAGTCGCTTGCTCCATATCGACCAAAGTCTCCGACACCTGAGCTCTCGGCTCTATCAGATCGATCTCTTCGCGAAGTACTCTCCTCCCACCGGTATCGACCCGCCGGTCACGCGTGAGCGCGAGAGTCCTCCTGAGCTTTCAATGGCTACCGGGAGAAGACGTCCGAATACCATAGTCGTCGACTGGGAGTACAGACTGGGATCTTGGTGGCAACCGGCAAAGGCAGGACTGATTGCTTTTTTCTGAGCTGGGAGCAGACAGGTATTCCCGAGAATGTACCTTGTGGAGAGTTCGTTCTATATATTCCCGCTGGCGTCCAAGTAAGAGAAGTCACCGAGTCTTGCTCCCTGAGCCGGAAGTTCCACAAGAGCAATGGTTTGTTGCGCCGTCGATCCTAGCTCTGTTCCAATGGCCGCACGAGTCTCCGGCTCGAAGCCAGCGATGCCGAGAATGCTCGAGATCCCGAGGAAAAGAGACGAAGCGCGTCCTTGCCCTATGCAGTCAGTAATCCTGGATCACGGATCCCAATGCATACACGCTCCGTTCTCATCCGATTGCTGGAAAAGGCCACTCCCAGATATGATTGTCGCAGGGATTATCGACTCAAAGCCGGTCCCGGCTTGGTGGTTGGCGAACCACGAAGGCCCGTGGCTATGGATTCATTATCTATATGACAAGGTATTCGAGAACGACAATGAGGCACTTCTTGTTTATGAGAAATTCTTGGCTACCTCTGACGGGGCCTTTGCTGAAGTAATGAGTGAGCAAATGTGGGGGCTCCTACACGACCGGCCTCTGTTCATCTTAGAGAACTGGACTGGAATCGAAAACAACAGGGGATGGGTTCTCATTGCGAGGCCGTGGCCCTCTCAGGGAACCACAAAGAGATAAGCAAGATGATCGAGATCTACCGCTGATATCGCCATCAAAGAGCCGAAATACAAGTCTGCTTGTGATGCAGATCATCAGCAGTCCTCGGCAAGTAGAGCCAAGCCGAATATTGAAAAGGGCCTGATATGCCTGACCATCCTTTTCATCTGAAGATAGGCACGCTGGTCTAGGGGGCAAGGGGATATCGTTCCGTCATGAAACCCTACGCCCAAGAAGCAGAGAATCTACGACTGCTTTTCATTGCTGGCATTGCATCTATTGACGATGTCGTGGCGTGGGCGGATCGAACCATCTCGACGCTCCCCGAATATGACGATGACCTCGTGGAGGTTTCGCTCGGGGCGACGGTTCCGAGGGATGAGATGAATTCGAGACTCTGCCGAGTCAGTTGGGGAGCCGACGATTTCGTAGCGATCCGGAGTCTCGCCGGACGGATGCACCGAACCCTCCTATCAGGCAGGTCACGAGCCGGTGATTTCACCCGCCTGCTGGAACTCTTGTGGGTCGAGAGCGACTTCAAGGTTCCGGAGGATTTGGCCTTTATGGCTCGAATAGGCGATGCCTTCGCTCTAGCGGAACAGGGTACTTGGGGATCGCTCAAAGAGGTCATCGACGAACTGATTGTTGCGACAGCACCATTCGACAAGGGCGACGGCGAAGAGGGATGAAGGTGGCAGAGAAGGGCTTCACAGGCGTGGCCGTCGAGGCAAAAGCGAGATCATGTCTGTTACGCCCGCGTGACACGGTAAGGATGAAGGAACAATCTGTGGCTATATCTTCTATTGATTCAGTCGATAGAGGATGCGGTGAGTCGAAATGACTATAATAGAATTGCTCTGCCATGGAAATCGATAAACCTATCTGGTATCTAAAGGCGATTTGCCCTCATTGCGGCCAAGGGTTTCCAGCTTTTTACAAATGTCCAAACTGCGGCTATTTGACTGTAACATGCCTGGAGACAAGTGATACTTTTCTTAATCCAAGAAACCTGGAGCAGGGATTCGCTGACATTTGCCCGAGTTGCAATATAACCAAAACTGAAGATTTTGTTCTTGCCGAGCCTGACGACATAATAAGCGACGGTTTTGTTAAGGATGACTATGAATAGTATGTCCAAGCAAACGGATCGAGAGTCGTTGGGATGAGTGTCCTAAAAAGGTTAAAAATCGCTTAACTAACTGACCCCACTCCTTTATCCTCATATAAACAGCAACTTAGCTGCTACTCTTGTTCACGGAATCAGTTAGTCCAGATTGGCCGGATTCAATCTATCTAGATTCTTTTTTGTAAAGAAATACGGAAAGGTCGATTATGAGGGCCAAGCCCCAGCCGCAAACGGACCGGACCGGCGACTGGCCGTCACCCCGTTGTGCTTTGCAGGAGGCAGGGAGTACAATCCGGGCATGAAACCCTACGCCCAAGAGGCCGAGAATCTGCGACTGCTTTTCATTGCCGGCATTGCATCGGTTGACGATGTTGTGGCGTGGGCGGACCAGAAGATCTTGACACTCCCCGAATACGACGATGACCTCGCGGAAATCTCGCTCGGGGCAGAGGTTTCGATGGCCGAAATGGATTTGAGGCTCCGCAAGGCAAGTGCGGGTGCCGACAAACTTGGAGCGATCCGGGACCTCCTCGGTCGGATGCATCAGTTTCTTCTATCGAACGAGTTGCGGGCCGGGGAATTTGCGAAGGTGTTGGACGGCCTCTGGAGGGAAGAACTTCCTGCTGACTTACCCGAGGACCTTGCCTTCATACCGTGGATCTATGACTGTTTTCTAGACCCGGAATCCTTCAGGGGAGAACCCATCGACTTCTTCATTGAGAAAGTTGCACCATTCGATACGGCATGGCCCGGCTTAACGCCGGCAAAGAGTGGCAAGATCTTGGGTTGGCTACGCCGGTTCTTTCGAAGAGGACAAAAGTGAGATCAGTCTGTTACGCCCGTGTGACACGGCAAGTATGAAGGGACAACCCGTGACTGTTTCTTCCGTGGATTCAATCAATTGAGGATGCGGTGAGTGGAGGGGAAGTGTTGACTGTGGATCAGAAGGTGGGGGTTCGAGTCCCCTCACTCCCCCCACTCTAATCTCTCCAAAACTGCCACTATTTCGTTCGTGGCTTGGCGAGTTTCTGGAGATTGTTCCTAATCCAGCCATCGGAAGCTTCAGCGCCCCCCACGCTGACATGTCGTCCTAGCCTATTGATATCACGCACGACGAGATGGGCTTCCTGCGGCCCTAGCCATTCGGTGCCAAAACGTCTGAGTTTTGTATTCAGGTAGGCGATATCGATTGTGGTCCCAAGTCTATCAATGGCATGAACCGCCGCTTCGAAAATAGTCGGATGGGCAACTAATACTTGGGTTTCGACATTGATCCATACACCCGGTCCAATCCACTCCCAACGCTCTAATGCTTTCGCCGCCTCATCCAGCCCGAGGTTCATCGCACCTAGGATCAGGAAATGCCTTACAAGCTCTAGAGCGCTGTCCTCAATCACGAGAACGGAAGGCTCAGTAACGAAAACGTGATGTCCCATCGCGCTTCCTCCCTATGAGCATCAAAATACTGAGGCTCGGTCCCAGAGTCAATAGGACGGACCCGGTCTTTTTTCAGCCTCAAATCGGTCATCACAGGCCTCGTCGACACATGGCGCACCAGGGTTAAAAATCGCGTAACTAACCTACCCCGTTCTAACCCCCCTGAAATATATATTTAATACAACGAGAGAAGGGCCAGAGCGATGAAGATTGGCATCCCTCCCTGCTCATAAGGAAGAACCCGTTTGGCGAAAATACATCTTGAATCGATTGATTGAGAGCGGGGACGAAACCTCGGTTCCTACTGAGCGGCTTAAGGTAGTTTCTCAGACTTAACCTTCAGATTCTTAGAAACGTCCCATATGTTGGTGACCTTGCCGTCGCTGTCAAATTGCACCTGAGAATCCCCATAGAACCAGACCAATTCGAGTTTGAATGTCGGAGGCCCCTGAATCCTCAGGACCTCCTCTCTCGTTGAACCCATTGTGAAATATTGACCCTCGGCATAGAGTTTTTGAGGCTCGTCAGTCTTCTCTCCGCCTCTCGTCAATAGAAAGATGCCAATGACGAGAAGAGGCACCGCTACCAATACGGCCCCCCAGACCAGGCCCTTCTTCCGGCCATAATTTTTGACCTCCGCGGCAGAAAGAGGGCTTTCGGTGCCTGTCCGGGATCGCTTCCATGAGGCCCGTCCTATCCAATGCCGATGGGCTCGCGATTGGACGGCTTCGCTGGTCGCCGTCTCGGCCTGACGGGCGAATGGTGACTATCGATATCCAGCAGACCATGAGGACGCCGGCCCTGGCTGCGGAATCCTACTAACAGGATGAAAATAGCCTCCTCACGATGATGGCGAGCCGTCCGGATTTCGGGTGTTTCGACAGTTCCCGGATCGCTCGTGCCAGACTCTCATGGCCTGAAATAAGCCCTGGAATCATGCTTGCTGCGGTCCCGCCTGCACCCCACAGAACAAGTTTCCGACTCGAACTCTCGCTCTATGATCGCGCCGACAGCAGCGAGTGTGATTCCAAAAACGAGAAGGCCACCATGATCTAACCTGCGGCCCCCGTCCAGTGATCACCGCGATATCCGGCGATCATGAGCATCAAAAGCGTCAATAGCCCAATGATCTTCATACCATAATGCCCGTTTTCTATTCCCATCTCCCTTTGGCCAAAGTATGCCGTCCGACGTGGGTTATGGAGAGGCTTTGGGAGGAGCCCGAATCGCCGCCAGAACAGCTGGAGGAGCTTCGGTCTTACTGCCCAATCCATTCCGCGTCTTCCCGGATTTCCCAAAAAGACCCTTTTCATTATTCTGCCCTCAAAGAGGTGGTTCCACGAGCAGATTCGGAGTTTTGTGTCTCTATGCTTGCAACACCCTAGCCGGGCGATAAGACGGATCGCGAATCGCCCAAAACGCGCCCCCGGGTTTCGGGCCGGGTGTATAATAGTCACTCTTCCTGTTTTCCCCTGGTGATCTATCCCCGGACGGAGAACTCAAAGCCAAAGGAGCCCTGTGCGCAGGCAAGATATCCGCAACGTCGCCATCATCGCCCACGTCGATCACGGGAAAACGACCCTGGTCGACGCGATGATGCGTCAGTGCAAGCTCTTCCGCAATATCGACCAGATGGGCGATTGCATCCTCGATTCGGGCGATCTCGAGCGCGAGCGGGGCATCACCATCGTCGCCAAGAACATGTCGCTCGTCTGGCAGGGCGTCAAGATCAACATCGTCGATACGCCCGGCCACTCCGACTTCGGCGGCGAAGTGGAGCGCGTCCTCCGGATGGTCGACGGCGTCCTGCTCCTCATCGACGCGGCGGAAGGCCCGCTGCCGCAGACCCGCTTCGTGCTCAAGAAAGCCCTGGAGCTGGGCCTCCGGCCCATCGTCGTCATCAACAAGACCGACCGCCCGGACGCCCGGATCCGGGAGGTCCTCGACGAGACCGTCGACCTCTTCATCGAGCTCGACGCCGACGACGAGCAGTGGAATTTCCCGGTCATCTACGCCTCGGGCCGGAACGGCACCTCGACGGCGGACCTGGCCGAGCCGGCGCGGGACCTGACCCCGCTCTTCCGCTCCATCCTGGATCACGTGCCGGCCCCGGAATACGATCCCGAGAGTCCCCTCTCGGGACTGATCACCAACATCGGCTACGACGACTATATCGGACGCATCGGCATCGGCCGCCTCCTGGGAGGCCGGGTCCGGACCGGAGACCCGATCGCGGTCCTGTCCGGGGACGACAAGCAGGTCCTCGGGCAGGTCCAGAAATTGTTCGTCTTCGAGGGGCTGGAGCGGACGGCGGTTCCCGTTGTCGAGGCGGGCGAGCTCTTCGCCTTCGCCGGCATCCCTTCCGTGACCATCGGCGATTCCCTCGCCGATCCCGAGAGGCCCATCCGGCTCAACGTCCTGACCATCGAGCCGCCGACCGTTTCCATGATCTTCCTCGTCAACAACAGCCCGCTCGGAGGCCGGGAAGGCCGGCATGTCACCTCCAGCAAGCTGCGCGAACGCGTCGAGAAGGAACTGCGGACGAACGTCTCCATCTCCGTCGATTGGGGCGATTCGCCCGACCGGTTCACGGTCGCGGGCCGCGGCGAGCTGCAGCTGGCCGTCCTCATCGAGCAGATGCGCCGCGAAGGCTACGAATTCCAGGTTTCGATGCCCCAGGTCATCACCAAGACGGACGGAGACAAGGTGCTCGAACCCTACGAGACCCTGGTCGCGGACATGCCGAAAGAGTGCTCCGGCACGGTCATCCGCATGCTGGGCGAGAAAAAGGGCGTGTTGGAGAGGATCATCGACCTGAAGGGGACCTATTCCCGATTGACCTTCACGGTGCCCATGCGCGGGCTATTCGGTTTCCGGATGGAGTTCCTGAGCCAAACCCGGGGCAACGGCGTCATGGCCCACACCTATCTCGGCTACCGGGAGTGGGCCGGGAAGATCTGCGGCCGCAGGAACGGCGTCCTGGTCTCCGACCGCACCGGGACCGTCGCCGCCTATGCCGTATCGAACATCCAGGACCGCGGCCGCCTGTTCGTCTCCGCCGGAGACACGGTCTACGCCGGACAGATCGTCGGCGAAACCATGCACGCCCACGACCTGGCGGTCAATCCCACCAAGCAGAAGCATCTCACGAACATGAGGTCCTCCACATCGGACATCGCCATCAAGATCGACGCGCCCGCCGTCCTGGCGCTGGACCAGATGATGGACTACATCAACGAGGACGAACTGCTGGAGGTCACGCCCACCTCGCTCCGGATGCGCAAGAAGATCCTGGACTTCAAGGAGAGAAAGCGCGCGGTGCTGGGCCACGCCTCCCGCGTCTTTATCGATCGGTCCGGCGACGTCTATTGAGCTCTCAGGACCTCTTCCGGGCGGCCATGCGGACGACCAGGGAACCGGGGCCTCCCCAATCCGCCGTCATCTCCTTCTCCTCATAGGACACCAGCTCGAAGTCCGCGAAAAGCGTCTTCAACCCGTCCGGCTTGAGCGCCCGGACCATCGGCGCGTGCGGATGCTCGCTGTCCGCGACGAAGTGCTCGAAAAGGACGACCCCGCCGGATTTCAGCGAAGCCTTCAGCCTGGCCAGGAAGGAAGGGTCCTCGACGGGGGCCCAGGCGAAAACGACGACGATGAGGTCCCACCGGTCGACGCCCAGATCGTAGGCTTCGTATGTGCCCTTCACCGTCCGGATGCGGACCCCGGCCTTGGCCGCGTTGGCCTGGGCCTCGTCCAATCCCGCCTGCGACATGTCCAGGCCCGTGACGTCCCAGCCCTGTGCGGCGAGGTGGACGGCGTTCCGGCCCTGCCCCGTGCCGAGGTCGAGCGCCGTGCCGGGCTTCAGTCCCTTGGCCGCCTCGACGACGAAAGCGCTCGGCGCACGCGGCGAATCCAGGGACGGATCGCCCGTCAGCGGGCGGGAGTAGGTCCGGTCGTAGAGGATCTCGGCGCCCTCGGGCCTCTCGGCGAACAGCCTGGCGATGACCGCCAGTCTTCGCTGCACCTCGGCTTCGGGAACGCCCTCCGCCCCCAGCTTGGCCGCATACATCCCGAACAGGTCGCGTTCGAGCGGCGCCGTCCGGAACCAGCCGGTGAAGGCGCTCCAAACGGCGTCGTCGTCAGGGACGTCCTGGGCCGCGGCGATGCCGGCAAGCAGCAGCCCGGCGACCAACAGCATCAGCAGCTTCGATTTGATCATGGAATGGCCTCCTCGCCCTCATGGATAGCGTCCGGCCGGCGTTTTGTCTATTACCCAAAGGTGGAAAACTGGGGGACGCCCCCCTCTTTTTGTGGTAAATTCGGGGGCATGAGCACGGGGCCTCTGCTGGCGTTCTTTCTGCTCTTCGGCCTGGCGGGACTCGGGGTCTTTCTGGCCGACCGCATGTTCCGGGACCGCGGCCAGGCTTTTCTGAGGTCCTACGCCCTTCACCTGGCCTTTTGGAACGGCCACGCCCTGGTCCTGGTCATGCAGTTCATCCTGGGCACCGTGTTCCTCCCCCGGATCTCCTGGGCGC